>NZ_JABZEO010000003.1 GCF_013385175.1 Allochromatium humboldtianum
TGCCTCAAATTTTGTGTCAACCCTATGACGTAATTTTTTGCTTGAACGCCCTCTACCCAACCGACCCACCTCAGAATCGCGCTGCCTCCTCCTGAATGCAAAACTCGAAGTCCATCTCCAGCGCCGGCGGTTGGACATAGGGCCCCTGGATCAAATCCACTCCGGCCCCAAACAGCCGCGCGATCGTGGCCGGACCATCGACGCCGGTGGCAATGACTCTGGCCCCGCATCCCTTGACCGACTTGATCAGCCATGGGAGCGACTCGGCATCAGGTCCATGGATGACGGCACGACCGATTCGAACATAGGCCATGGGCAGGGAGTGCAGAACCCGTCGGCCGCGCTCGCTGAGATCCAGGCCGTTCAGGCACAACCGGATGCCGATCTTGCCCAGTTGGCGCGCACGTCGCACAGCGAGTTCGAGATGCTGGTCGGCTTCGGCGATCTCGAACTGGATCACGGGACGCAGTCGAATCAGATCACGTTCGTTGATCTGATCACGAACCCAGTCGATCCAAGCGTCGTCCTCCAGACCGGCGAGTGTTTGATGGATGAAGAGCATTACGGGTCGATCATGGCGCAGACGCGCTTCGAGCACATCCAAACCCGCCATCAAGAGCCACCGATCGAGCCGAGCCGCCTGACCGGCCTGGATCGCGAGCGGTACGAATTCGGCAGGCGGCAGCAGTTCGCCGTCACCGATCCGCACGCGGGGCGTCATCTCATAGCGCTCTCCCTTCAAATCGGTCAGAGTGAACATGGGCTCGAAGAGCAGTTGCAGTCGCTCGGCCTCGATGGCCTCCAGAATAGCCGCCTCACGACGTAAGGATTCGTCCTGGGGACTGACCGAGGCTGCCGAACCGACAGACTCGCCGGCGCGCATCAGCGATAGCCGCGCAGCCTTGCCGGCTCGCGACAGCAGTGTCACCGCATCCTGACAGGCGCCCGTCAGCGGATACCAGCCGCCCCCTACCAGGGGAGACGCCCCGATCGTCATCAGCGCCTGCGAGACGCGATAGAGCAGCTCCTGGGCGAAGTGGGCGATCGATTCATGATTGATGCGCCATATCAGGATGGCCACCGACCGCTCACCCACACGAGCCGCCAGGTCGTCTGCATGGTGATGTGCGGCGACCTCGGCCGCCAGAACCTCCATGGCCTCTTCATCTCCGTCGAGTTCCAGATAGACGATGGCACGCTGACCGCTCCGACCAACCTGATCAACCAAGGCCAACTTGACCGAATAGGCCTGCCCGATGAGCCAGTCGAGCCGCTTGAGAAATGGCTCACGGGTGGCGAGCCGGGTGAGTGGATCGATCGCCTCCGGGACATGCAGGCGTCGCCGCCGCTCGCGGGCGCGCTGGAGTCGGTCTCGAACCGAGGCCGTCAGACGATCGGGCGCGACCGGCTTGGAGAGAAAATCGTCGCCGCCGATCCGCAGCGCCTTCAACTGGAGATCCGGATCCAGTTCGCTGGAGAGAAAGATGATGGGCAGATCGGCGAAGCGCTCATGTCCGCGCATGATGCCGGTCAACTCGATCCCGGAGACGCCCGGCATATGCAGATCCATGAGTACCAGATCCGGCTCGAAACGCTCCAGGACGCCTATGACCTGCAAGGGATCGCGGACACATTCGGTCGTCATGCCCGCGCCTTGCAGGATGCGCGAGGCAAAGAGTGCGGCGACCGGCTGATCGTCGACCACCAGGATGCGATCGGCCTCCTGAGGCCCGGTCTCCAGAAGCGGATGCAGACGATCGGCCAGCTCCTCGATCCTCATGGGGCGAAGCAGACAGAGGTCGGCGCCGGCCCGCATGGCCGCGAGTCTGAGACGGATGTCTTCGTGCGGGATGAGCACGACCAGGCGTGGCGGCTTCGACGCCGCCGCTCGCAGTCGAGCGATCGATTCGCTGACCGTTTCCAGACGGATATCCGACGCCGGCGACAGCACCAGCAGGTCCGGCGTCCTGAGCTCGATCCGGTCGAGCGCCTGCTGGACATCCGAACAGGTTTCGAGCCGCACACCGCGCGCGGCCAGGGCCAGGCGCAATGGATCGGCCTGCTCGCTGGGATCGGACGACAGTAGCAGGATCAGTCCGGCATTCGGGTGATCGGCCATCTTGGCACCTCGTCGAACACGAAAAGATCGAAGACTGCCAAGGGTACCAGTAAAGGAATCGTCTTGTGAGACTGTCTACGAGGAATGGCCGGGATGTCCTCACGAGGTCGGCGCATCGATTACGTGTTCAGCGCCTGAGTGCAGTGCTCAGCCAAGACGTCAGAATAGGAGCTGCAAGATCAGCAATGTCAGGGCCGCCATGATCCCGGCCAGGATGTCGTCGAGCATGATGCCGAGTCCGCCCTCGACACGCTCGTCGATGACTCGGATCGGCCAAGGCTTCCAGATATCGAACAGTCGAAAGGCCAGGAAGCCGGCCAGAATCCAGGCCCAGCCATAAGATTCGGTCAACAGCGCCGATGGAACGGCCAGCATGGTGATGAAGAAGCCAACGAACTCGTCCCAGACGATGGCCGAGGGATCCTTGGCGCCAAGTTCATGGGCCGTTCGGTCGCAGGCCCAGATCCCGATGATGGTGAAGACGACGACCAGCCCCAGATAATAGGGCCAGGCGAGCGGACTCATCAGCAGGTAGAACGGAATCGCGGCCAGCGTCCCGAAGGTTCCGGGCGCTTTGGGTGCGAGCCCGGAACCAAAGCCGAAGGCAAGCCAGTGGTGGAGTTTGCGACGGTCGAAGCCCGTGGAACGAGAGAGGCTGGACATGTGGCGGCTCCTAGTCAGCACGGTCGTCGGCGACCGGAAAATGATCATAACCCCGCGCCGGCCGTGTCAGACGACCACCATCCGGCCGACGCAAGTCCAGTCCAGCGCTCGCGCGAATCCAGCCGACTCGCGTCAGCGGCAATGCAAGCGCTTCGGCCAGCCGCTCGACGTTCGGAATATGCGCGGGCGGGACGCAGAAACAGAGTTCATAGTCATCGCCGGAGGCAAGCGGCAGCGACCAGTCGTCCGTCGCGGCAACGAGTTCGGCGAGCTGGGGTGCCAGAGGCAGGCGATCCAGTTCCAGCACGGCGCCAACGGCTGAAGCACGGAGGATATGTCCGAGATCGCCCGCCAGACCGTCCGAGAGATCGATCATCGCCGAGGCGACGCCGCGCAGCCGTTGGCCGAGTTCGACCCGTGGCTCGGGGCATTCGAGGCGACGCCGCAGTTCGGGCGCGACCGACTCGCCGGCCAGCATCCGGCGCAGTGCCAGACCGGCATCGCCGAGTGTGCCACTGACGAAGACGGCGTCACCCGGACGCGCGCCCGAGCGCCGGATCGCCGTTCCAGTCGGAACCAGACCATGCACCTGAACCGCCACGCTCAGCGGACCGCGCGTGGTGTCGCCGCCGACCAGACGCATCCCGTGCGCGCTCGCCAACCGCTCGAAGCCAGTCGCAAAAGCGCGAATCCAATCCTCGTCGGCGGCGGGCAGGGTCAGCGCCAGGGTCGCCCAGGCCGGTTCGGCGCCCATGGCCGCCAGATCGCTGAGTCCAACGGCCAGTGATTTGTGCCCGATGTGCTCGGGATCACAGTCGGGAAAGAAGTGCACGCCAGCCGAGAGCGTGTCGATGCTCACCGCCAGCGCCTGTCCGGCTGGGATCTCCAGCAGTGCGCAGTCGTCGCCGACGCCGAGCGCGACGTCCGGGCGCTCGGGGCCGAGCGCGGCGAAATAACGACCGATCAGATCAAACTCGGACACGCCGGCCGGTTCAGAGTTTGCGGTCCATGTCGCCGGCCTTGCGCCGGGCGATCTTGTCGAGCACGCCATTGACGTACTTGTGCCCCTCGTGCGCACCGAGCAGCTTGGTCAACTCGACGGCCTCGTTGATGGCGACCCGGTCCGGGATGTTGTCCGAGAACAGGATCTCATAGGCGCCGAGCCGCAGGATCGCCAGCTCTACCGGATCGACCTGGCTGATCGGGCGATCGAGGAATCGATCGAGCTGCGCATCGATGGCATCGATATGGGTCGGCACGCCGTTGAGCAGCTCGTCGAGCAGTTCGACATTGAAGTTGAAACGGTCCTCGGCGGCCAGCTCGTCTTCGTCGCTCACGCCATTGAGCGAGGCGGCGACGGCATCGAGCCATTTGGGATCGTCGAGCAGGTGGCGCTTGATCGCCATGGGATCATCGCCGGTCAGACGCCATTGATAGAGCGCGAGCGCGGCATAACGACGTGATTGACTGCGCGGGCTGATCGGACGTGGGGTTTCGGGCTTGGCCATGTCAGTCGATCTGTCTCAGCAGATTCACCATCTCTAAGGCGGACATGGCCGCCTCGGCGCCCTTGTTGCCGGCCTTGGTTCCGGCACGCTCGATGGCCTGCTCGATGCTGTCGACGGTCAGCACCCCGAAGGCGACCGGCAGACCATGCTTGAGGCTGACCTGAGCCATGCCCTTGACGCACTCGCCGGCCACATAGTCGAAATGCGGCGTACCGCCGCGGATGACGGCACCGAGCGCGATGATGGCGTCATAGCCGCCCTTGGCCGCGATACGCTCGATGGCCACCGGCATCTCGAAGGCGCCGGGCACGCGCACGATGGTCAGATCCGACTCGCTCGCGCCATGACGCAATAGCGCATCGATCGCGCCCTTCTCCAGACTCTCGACCACGAAGCTGTTCCAGCGGGACACCACCAGACAGAAGCGGGCTTTGTCGGCGCGCAACGCGCCCTCGATCGTTGTGATACTCATCGACTATTCCTGAAAAATCGCTACAAACCTTTACGAAGCGGAGCGGCCACCCGTGTATTCGACCACTTCCAGATCGAAACCGGAAATGGCGTGCATCGCCTTGGGCGCGCTCATCACCCGCATCTTACGTACCCCGAGATCGGCCAGGATCTGGGCGCCGATGCCATAGGTGCGCAGCTCGCCGCGATCCTGGCGCACGGGCACCGGATCGTCGCTGCCGTGGAACTGAAAATCCTTGAGACGGCTCAGCAGGTCGGCTGAATGATCGCGGTTGCGCAGCACCACGATCACGCCCTCGCCCGCCTCGGCCACCTGAC
Source organism: Allochromatium humboldtianum (assembly GCF_013385175.1). Lineage (GTDB taxonomy): Bacteria > Pseudomonadota > Gammaproteobacteria > Chromatiales > Chromatiaceae > Thermochromatium > Thermochromatium humboldtianum. The sequence continues at coordinate 5,080 of NZ_JABZEO010000003.1, forward strand.
GCATGACGTCGCGCAACGGCCAGCCGCAGGCATTGTGCGCGGTATCGAACAGATCGCACAGTGTATTCTGCAAGTGCACGCGCACTAGGGTCGGACGCTCGGGACTGATGTTGCCGAGCGTCAGGGCCAGATGAATTTCGTTGTCGATGGTGTCGCGATAGGCGATCAGATCGAAGGTGCCGTGCGCCGTCGGCAGTTCGCACTCACACTCGCGGATCACGGCCGTCTCGTTGCGCATCCGGTAGTGGATGAGATCGGCGATGGTGCCGATCTTGATGCCGTGCGTCTGGGCGAAGACCTCCAGATCGGGCCGGCGCGCCATGGTGCCGTCCTCGTTGAGGATCTCGACGATCGCCGCTGCCGGCGTCAGTCCGGCCAGTCGCACCAGATCACAGCCGGCCTCGGTGTGTCCGGCACGTACCAGCACGCCGCCCGGCTGGGCCATGAGCGGAAAGATGTGGCCCGGCTGCACCAGATCACGAGGGCCGGCGTCGGGTGCAACGGCCGCGCGGATGGTGGTGGCGCGGTCGGCCGCCGAGATGCCGGTGGTCACGCCACGCGCGGCCTCGATGGAGACAGTGAAAGCGGTCGAATGGACGGCCTGGTTGTCGCTGACCATGAGCGGCAGGCGCAATTGCTCGCAGCGCTCCTTGGTCAGGGTCAGACAGATGAGGCCGCGCCCGTACTTCGCCATGAAGTTCACGGCCTCGGGCGTGACGTAATCGGCCGCCATGAGCAGGTCGCCCTCGTTCTCGCGGTCTTCGTCATCCATGATGATGACCATCTTGCCCGCACGCAGGTCGTCGATGATCTCCTCGGTCGTGTTCAGGCCTGTACTGCTCATAAGTCTTGGTTCATCGGTTGTTCGGTGTAGGCGAGTCAGTGACCCGTCATTTGACGAATCCATGCTCGGCCAGGAATTGGAGCGTCAGGCCCGACGCCTGCGGGTTGGCGGCCTGCTCGCCGAGCAGCAGACGCTCCAGATAGCGGGCGATCAGGTCGACCTCCAAATTGACCCGGCTGCCGGGACGATAGTCGCCGATGATCGTCTCCTGGATGGTATGCGGCACGATGTTGAGCTCGAACACCGCGCCCTCGACCCGGTTGACGGTCAGACTGGCGCCGTCGATGCAGATCGAACCCTTGTGGGCGATGTAGCGTGCCAGCTCGTCCGGCGCCTGGATTCGAAGCCGCCAGGAGCGCGCGTCCTCGTGACGCTCCAGGAGTGTGCCGACCCCATCGACGTGTCCGCTGACCAGATGTCCGCCGAGCGGCGTCGACAGGGTGAGTGCTTTTTCGAGATTGACCCGCGAGCCGGGCTTGAGCGCACCGAGCGTGGTCAGAGTCAGGGTCTCACGCGAGACGTCGGCGGCAAAGCCGCGCTCGGTCAGCGCCACGGCGGTCAGACAGACGCCATTGACCGCAATGCTGTCGCCCAGGACGACGCCGTCGAGCGGCAGTTTGCCGGTGTCGATGCTGAGTCGCACGTCACCGCCGCGCGGCTCCAGACGCTGAATCAGACCGACCGACTGGATGATGCCTGTGAACATGGAAGGATTGGGTCTTCTCGGTATGGGATCTCGCGTGGACCGGCGTCGACGGAGATCGTCACTGGAAAGGCTTCATAGGTTCGGACGTGCCCGGATACGCAGATCCACGCCGATGCGCCGGACCTCCAGGATCTCCAGCGCGACGCGATCGGCCATGGTATCGATCCCCGGCAGATCGAACAGCCCCTTGGCCGCCTGCCCCATGAGACAGGGGGCCTGATAGAGCAGGATCTCGTCGACCAGACCCGCGCACACCGCCGCGCCCGACAGGGTCGATCCGGCCTCCAGCAGAACTTCGTTGATCTCGCGCCGAGCCAGCTCCGTCATCAGGGCCGACAGATCGACCCGACCACCGTGCTCCGGCAGACGGATCAACTCGGCCCCGGCTGCCTCGAGCGCGTTCGCGGCCTCGTTCATGGGTCCGATACCGGCGATCAGCGTGCGGCCCGGAAGCCCGATCATCCGTGACTCTGGCGGCGTGCGCCAATAGCTGTCGACTACGACGCGCCAGGGTTGACGGACCGGCTCGCCCGGCTCCATGCTCGGCAGCTCGGCGGCGCTCAACCGCACATTCAGGCTCGGATCGTCTCCCAGCACCGTGCCCAGTCCAGTGACGATGGCCGAGCTACGCGCGCGCCAACGCTGCACGTCGCGCCGCGCGGCCTCGGCCGTGATCCATTTGCTCTCGCCCGTGGCCAGGGCCGTGCGGCCATCGAGACTGGCGCCCAGCTTGCAGCGCACATAGGGTCGCCCCTGTTCATGGCGCTTGATGAAGCCCGGATTGAGCGCGCGTGCCTGGGATTCCAGACAGCCGACCTCGACTGCGATCCCCGCTTGACGCAGGCGCTCGATCCCACGACCGGCGACACGCGGATTGGGATCGACCATGGCGCAGACGACGCGCGCTACACCGGCGCTGACCAGGGCCTCGGCACAGGGCGGCGTGCGTCCGTGATGCGAGCAGGGTTCCAGGGTCACATAGACCGTGGCGTCACGCGCGCGTTCACCCGCTTGCGCCAGCGCCAGTGGTTCGGCGTGCGGCTCACCGGTGCGACGATGCCAGCCCTCACCGACGACCTGCCCATCGCGCACCAGCACACAGCCGACGCGCGGATTGGGATCCGTGGTGTAGCGTCCGCGCTCGGCCAAACGAATGGCGCGCGCCATGTGGAACCGATCAGCTCCTTCAGCCGCCATGACTGGACGCGACAGCGCCATCAGTCGTCCGGCTCCAGATCACCGAGCAGATCGAGCTGCTGACGGCTGAGTTCGGGCGCCGGCTGGCGCTCCAGACGCTCGATCTCTTCGCGGAAGGCGGCTACGTCCTCGAAGTGCCGATACACCGAGGCGAAGCGGACATAGGCGACCTGATCGATCCGGCGCAGCTCGTCCATGACCAGCTCACCGACCCGCAGCGCCGGCAGCTCGCTCTCGCCGCTCGACATCAGTGAACGCTGGATGCGGGCCACCGCCTGATCGATCTGTTCGGTGCTCACGGGACGCTTCTCGAGTGCCCGCATCATGCCGGCGCGCAGCTTATGGCTATCGAAGGGCACGCGACTGCCGTCGCGCTTGACGATGCGCGGCAGATTCAGCTCGACGGTCTCATAGGTCGTGAAGCGTTCGCCGCACAGCTCGCACTTGCGCCGCCGACGCACCTGATCGCCCTCGCCCGCCAGACGCGAGTCGACGACCTTGGTGTCCTGTGCGCCACAGAAGGGACAGCGCATGGGTCAGCCTCCAGCCGTCGGCGACCGGCGTCCGGCCGGCACGACGGCATGGGAAGGCAATGGCAACGAACCTGATGTCATACCTGCATCCGGCGGGATCGCGTCAGCGATGGAGTCAATGGCTGTAGACCGGGAAACGCCGGCAGAGATCCAGCACTCTGGCCTTGACGGCTTCGATGACCGCCGGCTCGCCGCGTGCGTCGATCAGATCGCACATCCAGCCGGCCAGCTCACGCGCCTCTTCGGTGCCGAAGCCACGGGTGGTGATGGCCGGGGTACCGATGCGGATGCCGCTGGTGACGAAAGGCGATTGCGGATCGTTGGGGACGGCGTTCTTGTTGACCGTGATGTTGGCGGCGCCCAGCCAGGCGTCGACGTCCTTGCCGGTCAGTCCCTGGTGGATGAAGCTGACCAGGAACAGATGATCGTCGGTGCCGCCGGAGACGACGTCGTAGCCGCGCGCGATGAAGACCTCGGCCATGGTGCGAGCGTTGGCGAGCACCTGGGCCTGATAGGTCTTGAAGCTCGGCTCGAGCGCTTCTTTGAAGGCCACCGCCTTGGCGGAGATGACGTGCATCAACGGGCCGCCCTGGGTGCCGGGGAAGACCAGCGAGTTGAGCTTCTTCTCGATCTCGGGGTTGGACTTGGCCAGGATCAGTCCGCCGCGCGGGCCGCGCAGGGTTTTGTGCGTCGTGGTGGTGGTGACATCGGCGATCCGGACCGGACTCGGATAGAGGCCGGCAGCGACCAGACCGGCCACGTGCGCCATATCGACCAGCAGATAGGCGCCCACGCTGTCGGCGATGTCACGGAAACGCTGCCAGTCGACGACGCGCGAATAGGCGGAAAAGCCGGCGACGATCATGCGTGGCTTGTGCTCATGGGCCAGACGCTCGACCTCGGCGTAATCGATCTCGCCGGTCTCGGGATTCAGGCCGTATTGCACCGCGTTGTAGATCTTGCCCGAGAAGTTGGGCTTGGCGCCGTGGGTCAGATGTCCGCCGTGGGCCAGACTCATGCCGAGCACGGTGTCGCCCGGCTCGCACAGGGCCATGTAGACGGCGGCATTGGCCTGGGAGCCGGAGTGCGGCTGGACGTTGGCATAGTCGGCGCCGAAGAGTTGCTTGGCGCGGTCGATGGCCAACTGCTCGGCGACGTCGACATGCTCACAGCCGCCGTAGTAACGTTTGCCCGGATAGCCCTCGGCATACTTGTTGGTCAGCACGCTGCCCTGCGCCTGCATGACGCGCGGACTGGTATAGTTCTCGGAGGCGATGAGCTCGACATGCTCTTCCTGTCGACGCTCTTCGTCCTGGATGGCCGCCCAGAGTTCCGGGTCGTAATCGCTGATCTGTTGGGTCTTCTCGAACATGGTCTGTCGCCTCGGGCGCCGAAAAGCAGTGTAGTGTATCGAGTTTTGACGATGACGTCGCGATTTGCTTGTAACCCAATGGCCGGCTACCTTTTTCGCCGGATGCCTGTCTCGACCGAGTTCCTATCTCCAAAACACCTTCAGGAGCCCTGCATGACAAGCACGACTGGATTTGCGCGTCCCCTGATCGCGTCAGCGATGGGTCTGGCCATCCTGACCGGCTGCTCGGGTATGCAGCCCACGCCCATGATGCCGACCTATCCCGCCCAGGTCGGCGGTCGGGGCGGCGTCTCGATGGAGGCCGACAGCCTCTGCCGCCAACAGGCCTATCAGGCCGCCGAGCAGGCCAAACAGGACAACGTCAACAAGGAGGTCGCCTTCACGGCCATCGGCACCATTGCCGGCGCCGTGATCGGCAATCAGATCCAGGCGCCCAGTCGTCATGGACCGCCGCCGCGTGGCCCCAGGGGACCGGGCGGTCCAGGCGGACCCGGCGGCCCAGGGCGTCCCAAGACGCATGACATGGCCGGCGCCGGCGCCCTGGCCGGCGCGGCCACGGGGGCGGCGCTCAGTCAGGGTACCCTGCAAAACACCCAGCAGGTCTATGACGTCTACTACAACAACTGCATCGAACGCTATCGCGCCTATCGCTAGCGCCTGATCACAGCGCGCGGGTCGCCGCGCCAACACAGGAGACGGTCCTCGCACCATGGATACCCTCGAATCCTATCAAACCCAGCTCGCCGACCCCGACAGCCGGTTCATCGAGGTCGCCGGCTTCCGGCTGCACTACAAACGCCAGGGATCGGGTGAAACCCTGATCCTGTTGCTGCACGGCAGCTTTCTGAGCCTCAAATCCTGGTCCGCCGTCATGGCCCCCCTGGCCGAACGGGCCACTGTTGTGGCCTTCGATCGGCCGGTGTGCGGGCTGACCTCGCGTCCATTGCCCAAACGCGGGGACCGGGGGCCATCGCCCTACAGCGCCGAGGCGCAGGGCGAACTGGTCGCGGAGCTGATCGCGGCGCTGGGCTTCGAACGCGCCATCCTGGTCGGCAGCTCGACCGGCGGCACCATCGCACTCATGACGGCGCTGCGCCGACCCGAGTGCGTCCAGGGACTGATCCTGGTCGATGCCATGGTCTACAGCGGCTATGCCACCAGTGAGGTTCCGGCGCCGGTGCTGGCGATGATGCGTGCGCTGAAGCCGGCCTTCACCCGTCTCATGGGCTTCATGATCGATCGGCTCTATGAGAAGGCGATCCGCAAGTTCTGGTACCGTCAGGAGCGTTTGAGCGATGAGACGCTCGCTGAGTTCAAACGTGATTTCATGCTCGGCCCCTGGAACAAGGCGTTCATGGAGCTCTTTCTCGCCACCCGGCGCCTGAATCTGGATCCCCGTCTCGGTGCACTGAATCTTCCGACGCTGGTCGTGACCGGCGAGCATGATCGCGCCGTCAAGCCGGAGGAGAGCGAGCGCTTGGCCAAGGCCATCGCCGGGGCCGAGCTACAGGTCATCGCCGACGCCGGCCATCTGCCACAGGAGGAACGCCCCGAGGCCTTCCTGGCCGCCATCGACGGTTTTCTGACCCGGACCGTTCGATCTTTGGAGATCTGAGCGAGAGAGCATCCGGGGTTCAAGGAGGTTCCCTCGCGTGAAACTCAGTCATCTCGCCACCGCGCTCTCCATCGCCCTGCTGTTGATGCTGGGCGCGAACGGTTCCTTCACGCTCCTGGCCTGGAAGGCGCATGCCCGTCTGACCGAGGTGCTGGATCATCGCCAGCGCGCCCTGGTCCTCGTCGATGAACTGCGGCAGGAATCCGAGCTGCTCGGACGGCTGGTCGGTCTCTATGTCAACTCGGGCGACACCCGTTTCCTGCTCTATTACTACGACATCCTGGCGATCCGTGAGGGTGAGAAACCCAGGCTCGCGCATCCAACCCCCCTGCTCTACTGGGAAGCGGTGATCGCGGGCGAATCCGAGCATCGTGCCCTCGATTCGGGACAGCGCCAATCGCTTCGGGAGCGGATGCGCTCGCTCGGACTCGTGGCCGCCGAATTGGAGGTACTCGACCAGGCGCTGGCGGCGAGTGAGGCGCTGAAGGAGCTCGAACAGATCGCCTTCGCCGCGACCCAGGGACTCTATGATCCGCTCAAGCGCGAATTCGTCTCCGACGGCACCCCCAACCGCGCCTATGCCAGGGAGCGCATCGACAGTCGCGACTATCAGCGTCTGCGCTGGGCGCTCTCGCAGTCGATCGAAACCCTGCTGACGCGCGTGGACCGGCGAACCGGCATCGAGCTGGCCGAGGCGCGTGCCCGTCTACAGTCCTGGATCTGGGCTTCAGGACTCTGGTTCCTGCTCATGATCCCGTTGGTGGCCATCGGTTTGCACGTCCTCAATGGCTATGTCCTGCGTCCGGTGGCGCGGCTGCGCGCCACGGCCGGACAGTTGGTCGAGCGCGACTATGGCGCGCGCGTCGGCACCCTGGACGGCGTGGAGGAGCTGGAGGTGCTCGGCTCGACGCTCGACGAAATGGCGCGCGCGGTCGAGAGCGACATCGAGCAACGCAAGGGCGCCCAGCGCGAGCTGGAGCGGGCGCGACAGCGAGCCGAGTCGGCCACACTGGCCAAGAGCCGCTTTCTGGCCAACATGAGCCACGAGATCCGCACGCCGATGAACGCCGTCATCGGCATGCTCTATCTGGCGCTCGATACCCAACTGGATGCACGCCAGCGCGACTATCTGGTCAATGCGCAGTCCGCCGCCCGCTCACTGCTCGGCATCCTCAACGACATCCTGGATTTCTCCAAGGTCGAGGCCGGGCGTCTGGAGCTGGAGTCCAGACCCCTGTCACTCGACCAGGTCATCGAGGAGGCCCTGGTCTTGGTCCGGCAGAGCGCCGTGGAAAAGGGACTCGTGCTGTCGTTCGCGCCGGACCGCTCCTGGACGGCGCGCGAGCCGCTGGATCTGATCGGCGACTCGCTACGACTGCGCCAGATCCTGGTGAACCTGCTCTCCAACGCGGTCAAGTTCACGCACAGAGGTCAGGTCCGGCTGACGCTGGAGCTGCTCGCGGTGAACGCGCTGGAGGCGCGCCTCGCGTTCCGTGTCGAGGACACCGGCATCGGCATGACCCCGGAACAATGCTCCAGGCTGTTTCAGGAGTTCACACAGGCCGATGGATCGACCACCCGCGAATACGGGGGCACTGGACTCGGACTGGTCATCTGCAAGCGTTTGGTCGAGATGATGGGCGGGCGACTGGAGGTCGAGAGCCGGCCCGGTCTCGGATCGACCTTCGCCTTCGAGATCGGACTCCAACGCGCGCCGGCCGGAGCCGATCCCATCCCGTCCAGTGACCACTTCGACGATGGTTCACGTCCTGCCGCTCCAGTCGGCTCACTCAAGGGGATGCGCATTCTGCTCGTCGAGGACAACCCGCTCAACCGCCAGCTCGCCGTCGAACTCCTGCGCAAACAGGGTGCGCGCATCGACGTCGCGCTCGACGGTCAGGAGGCGCTGGGGCGACTCGCCGCGCATCCGCCGGACCATTACGCGGTCGTACTCATGGATCTACAGATGCCCGTGCTCGACGGTTACGAGGCCACGGCGCGGATACGCGCTCAGGAACGCTATGCCGAACTGCCGATCATCGCCATGAGCGCGCACGCCCTGTCCGAAGAACGCGAGCGTGCCCTGGCACTGGGGATGCAGGGCTATCTGACCAAACCCTTCGAGCCAAGCACACTCTATGCCCTGCTCGCCGCCCATCATCATGTGGACACGGGCGACGACACAGCGACCCCGGTCGCCTGTCCGGCGTCCAGGGTCGAGGCGCCGCTCGTTCCGGGTCTCGACAGCCAGCAGGGATTACAGCGCGTCGGCGGCGACCTCGGTTTCTATCGTCGCCTTCTGGACCAATTCCTGAACCAGTATCGAAGCCAGCCGAGCGCGGTGCTCAGTGCCCTGGAGCGGGGCGATTGGGCTGAAACGATCCGTTTCGCCCATACACTCAAGGGACTCGCCGCGACCCTGGGCATGAACGCCATCGCAACCGCGGCGGCAGAGCTGGAGCAGATGGCCCACAAGTCCGATCCAGGCTCGCGGGAGCGGCTCCAGCGTCTCATCGAGCCACTGGACGCCATGCTGGATCATCTGCAAGCCTATGATTGGACGTCGATCACGACGGACGGCCGACCGACCGCCGGCGAGCCGGCCTCATGCGCCGGATCACGGGCCGAACTGGAACGGCTCATCGAGTGCCTGGACGAGGGAAACGTCGAGGCGCTGGACATCTGGCGAGCACAGGTCGAATCCTTCGCTCGGTTCCTGACCGCGACGACACGGCGGCAGGTCGAGCGGGCGCTGAACGACTTCGACTTCGAAACCGCGCTGTCGCTCCTGCAAATGGCGCGCGACATGGACGAGATGGAGGACTAGAACATGCGATATCGGCGTTCACTCGACACCGGGCGGGGATCGAGCGATCGAAGAGATTCGCGATCACTCCGGACACTGCTCTGGCTCGTCGGCTGTTGTCTGCCGGCATCCGGAGCACTCTCGACCCCGCCCGACCTCTCGCTGTCGGGCTTCGGCACACTCGGCGGCGCCGTCTCGGATCAGGATTTCATCTATCAGCGCCATATCGACGATCACGGCACGCTCAACCGTGATTCGCTGGCCGCCATCCAGTTGGACGCGCGCCTGTCGGCGGCCTGGTCGCTGACACTCCAGGCCAAGGCCGCGCCCTCGGAACGCGACGACAATGCCTGGGATCCGACCCTGACCTGGGCCTTCCTCTCCTGGCGTCCGACCAATGATCTGCTCTGGCGCCTCGGCAAGCAGCGCCTGCCGCTGATGCTCTACTCGGCCAACAGCGATGTTGGGATCACCTTCGACTTCGCGCGCCTGCCGACCGAAGCCTACTCGATCCTGCCGACCCAGGACTTCACCGGACTCTCGCTGGCCAAGACCTGGTTCGACGCGGATCGCGAATGGACCCTGGAAGGCTATCTGGGTCAGACCCACACCAACTGGCACTATTATCTGCGCAACGGACTGGAGCCGGTCTTCTCGGCCGGAACCTTCTATCTGGGCTATGACGTGAACATGGCTGGACTGGTCCTGTCGCTGCGCGACGATCGAAACACCTGGCGTCTGGCGCTGCACCGGGCCGAGGCGACCAGCGACGAGGGGCCCGTACCCGAGCGTTTTCCATTCGTCGAGATCGCCCCCGGACTCGGTTACTACCAGATCCTGGACGCCTTTCCCGGCCCGGGCGTCCCCATGGTCGACCACTACGACATCTGGGTGCTGACGTTCGGCGCCGAGATCGCGCTGCCGCATGACCTCCGGCTCGTGGGCGAATACGGGCGCCGCCGCTTCGACAACGCCACCACCGGAGCCGATACCAGCGCCGGCTATCTGGCCCTGCTCAAGCGTGTCGGGCGCTGGACGCCCTACGTCTACTGGTCGGGCATCCGCACCAGCGAGGCCGCGCTCGATTTCATCACCGGACTCAACGACACGCGCCTTCCGCAGACGATTCCATCGGCGGACCTGATCAATGCCTCACAGCGCACGGGCGCGGATCTGCTGAGCCCCTACGATCAGCACTCCTGGGCGCTCGGCGCCTCCTACAGCCTCTCGCCCACCAGCCGGATCAAGGCCGAATGGATGCACACGCGCACCGGACGTCTGTCGGTCTTCGTCGACGCACCGCCCGACGAAGACAGTGGCGGGCGCCAGATCAATGTCTTCTCACTCTCCTACAGCTTCACGTTTTGAGGGTGAACGACATGCGTACATTACTCGCCCTTTCGCTGTCGCTACTCTGCGTCCCGCCCCTGCGGGCCGACCCCATCGTCATCGGCCACGCGGAACTGAAGACCCTCGACCGCGTCAGCCTGCAACGCATCTACACCGGCAAGATGGTCGAGCTGAACGGCCTGCGTGTGACGCCGGTCGATCTGCGTGCCGGCAGCGCACTGCGCCGACGTTTTCTGGAGCTCTATCTCGATCAGGACGAGGACGGATACATCGGCTATTGGACGGTGCGCCGTTATGTCGGCAAGGGCACGCCGCCGCGCGAGTTCGACGACGCCGAAGCGGTCATCCAATACGTCATCCAGACGCGCGGGGCGATCGGCTATGTCGACGAGACCGATCTGAAGAGCGGGCTGAATGTCTTGAGCACGCCGCCTTGATGCACTCCAGCGGGCTGGAGTCGGTCGATGGGGCGAGGTCTCTGGAGGTTCAGGTCCGGCGCTCGGTCTCGCGGCCGCTGCTCTAGCCGAGCGACGGCGCTGGCGATGCCCGGCCGGCCGACAGGAACTCCGTCACACGCGCCAGATCGTCCGCGGTGTCCACCCCAGGTCCGGGCGCCTCGGCGGCCAGCCCGACATGGATGGATGCGCCATGCCAGAGGGCGCGCAGTTGTTCCAGCGACTCGGCGATCTCCAGCGGCGCGGGCGCGAGCCTGACGAACCGGGCGAGAAAGGCGGCCCGATAGGCATAGAGTCCGATGTGGCGCAGAAAGTCGACCGATTTGGGCAGGCGTGCCTTGTTGCCCAGGAACTCATCGCGATGCCAGGGGATGGGCGCGCGCGAGAAATAGAGCGCAAAGCCGGTCGAGCTGATGGCGACCTTGACCACGTGCGGATCGAAGAGCGTCGTACTGTCCGTGATCGGATGGGCGAGCGTGGCCATGCCGGCCTCCTCGCGCTCGGCCAGACTGGACGCGACCTGATCGATGAGCGCGGGCGGCATGCAGGGTTCGTCGCCCTGGAGATTGACGACGATGGTGTCATCGCTCCAGCCGCGCCGCTCGATCACCTCGGCGATCCGGTCCGAGCCGCTGCGATGGTTCGACGCCGTCATCTCGACGGCGATCCCGAGCTTGGCGCAGACCTCGCGGATGCGCTGATCGTCGGTGGCGACCACGACCTCGCCGGCGCCGCTGGCCTGGGCGCGCTCGACGACGTGCTGGATCATCGGCTTGCCGTCGATGTCGAGCAACGGCTTGCCCGGCAGACGGGTCGAACCGTAGCGGGCGGGGATGACGACCTTGAAATCTCTGTCCATTCAGCGACTCGCTCTGAGTTGGTCGGTTTTGCGGAGAAGGTGCGACTCGAAATCCGGGTCCAGGATCGCTGTGACCGGCAGCATCCAGTGATCGCTGGCGGCGAAGGGCGCGCACTTGACGGCGTCCTTCTCGGTCATGACGACGGGCAGGCCGCTCCAGTGGTCGGCGTCTTCTGCGCGGTAGCGATGATGATCCGGATAGGGCCGGCGTTCGACCGCCAGACCCGCCGCCTCCAGTTGCCTGAAGAAGGGTTCGGGATGACCGATCCCGGCGACGGCGTTCACCCGCTGTCCGCTCAGGTCCGACAGCGGACGGCGTTGGGTCGGATCACGCAGATTCACCAGCTCGCCGGGGCGCAGCTGCATGTGGTGGCCCGGTCCCGCGCCGCCCTTGTGGAGCACCAGATCTACGCTGCTGAGTCGTGCGGGCGGCTCGCGCAATGGACCGGCCGGGAGACAGTGGCCATTGCCGAAGCCGCGCGTGCCGTCGATCAGGACGATCTCGAGGTCGCGCGCCAGCCGATAGTGCTGGAGACCGTCGTCGCTGACCAGGATGTCACAGCCGCTCAGCTCGATGGCCAGACGGCCGGCCGCGACCCGATCCGGCCCCGCGACCACGACGCAGCCCGAACGACGCGCGAGCAGGACCGGCTCGTCGCCGACCCGGTCGGGATCGGACTCGGGTGTGACCTGTTGCGGCCAGTGTTCGGCGCGACCGCCGTAGCCGCGCGTGATGATCGCCGGTGTCCAGCCCTGGGCGCGTAACAGCTCGACCAGACGCAACACCAAGGGTGTCTTGCCGGTTCCGCCGACGGTGAGGTTGCCGACCAGGGCCACGGGCACGGGCAGTCGTTCGCTGGCCAGCCAGCCCTTTTGGTAGGCACGGCACCGGACACGGGCGATGGCGCCGTAGAGCCAGGACAGCGGCAGCAGGAGCCAGGTGAGCGGATGGCGGCGACCATACCAGATGTCTGTTGGATTCAGCTTGATCGTTGCTTTCCTCAAGAATGCAGCGTGGTTGGTCTTGCAGCCTGTGTGCAAAAAACCGATGACATTTCGTGCAAAAAACAGCGTTCAGGATGCTATAACCTGAGCCGGGCGACTGGCCACTTAATTGCTGCGCTCAACGGGCCACGTAGAATGGATTGCCAAGATAACTGAGCACGGCGCCCTCCTTGAGAATCTGCTCGACCCGCAGCCCCTCGCGCGTCTCCTCGCCCTCGCGGTAGCGTAGCGCGTTGATGACTACGAAGCGCTTGGCGACATCCGGATCATAGACATGCACGGTCATCAGATAGCCGGGCACGGCCGACTGCTGTTGGGGCGTCAGCTTCAGGCGCGTTGGATCGCCGCGGATCTCGACCGGCGGGCGCCGGGACGCCGGCGGCGCCACGCCCTGCTCGCGTCGCACTTGCTGCTTGAAGGTCTCGATGTCCTGGACCAGATCGTCCGGCACCGACGCCGCCCTTGGCGGTTCCTCCAGGATCTCGCGCGCAGCGTTCATCGCGGCCTGCTCGGCCTCGAGTTGACGCAACAGGTTGCGCTCCCACTCGGGATCGACGTCCGGGTCGGGGATCTGGCTCTGGCTGGGCGGCGCGGCACGCACCACCGGACCGGCCCCGGACTCAGGCGCACTCGAGCGTGACGGCGCCGGCTTGGGCGGTGGTGGTTCGACCAGGGGTCTGGCGATGGGATCGACACCAGTCGCCTCGATCACGGCCGGCTGCGGCTGGACAGTCAGCGGCTGGATTATGGGAGCCGGGTCGACCCTGGGTGCGTCCAGCGCCGTCATGGGGACGGGCCGCGCGCCCCTGAAGGCCGCATAGAGCGCGATCACCACCGCCAGGGCGGCCAGACCGACGGCGAGCAGCGCCCAATGATGCGTCACCTGGGGTTCGCGGTCCTCGACGAACAGACCACTGGCGTCCAGGGTCGGCACCTGACCGAGTCCGCGCTCCTGCTGGGATTTCTTGAGCGCCTCCAGGATGTAACTCATGGCACGACCTCCATGGACGCCGTGGTCGCCAGGGTCTCATCGAGCCGGGGAATGCCATCCAGGCCGACCGTCTGATAGAGCGCGATGAAGGTCCGCGGGCCGGCGATCCCATCGGCCGTCAGTCCCTTGGACGTCTGGAAGGCGCGCAGTGCGCTCTCCAGCGTCACATCGTAGCGATCGGCCGGTCCGGGCAGCATGGCCAGCCCAGGCACCCGTGACACCAGATCGCGCAGCCAGCGCACCTCCTCGCCGACCGCGCCCGGACGGATCAGGGTCGAACCGCCCGGCGGCAACTGCCAGACCAGACGATAGTCGCCGCTCCAGACCGATTCCAGCTCGGCCACAGGCACGCGCGTTCGGCCATCGGGCCGATCGAGCGTGGCGTCTGTGGCGTCCAGTTCGCCCAGCACCAGATAGCGCGCTGTGCCGTCCTGATCGACCAGACGCAGCAGGGCCGGCAGATTGAAGAAGCGCACATGACTCAGGCGCCCCTGCTCGGACTCGCACCCGAGACCGAATGGGCGGATGTGCGAACAGGGATCGCCGGCGCCGATCGTCCTGAGGTCCAGGCCCCAGCGGCGCAACAGCACGCGCATGGCCTCGGACTCGGACAGCGCCAGCGACGCGATCGATACCGGGGTCGCGTCTGAGGACTCATCCGGCACGGCGGGTGTCTCCGGCGCCGCCTGTCCGTCCGGAACCGCCAGCACGCCGGGGGCCGCGACGATGGACGACTCAGCCGGGACGGGCGCGTCCGCTGGACTCTGGCCCTCGCTCGACTCCGACTCCGACTCCGGCGCCGACTCGACCTGGACGGATTCGGCCACGGCGGTCGTGGTCTCCTCCAGGGCCGGACTGGACGCCAACGGAACCACGGACTCGATGAGTGCCATGAATCTGGTCTCGCCCGACCACCAGCCGGCCAGGAGTTCGCGCCGCTCGGGCGTGATCAACGCCTGTGCCAGCAAGCCAACGAGCGTCGCCAGGACGAACGAGACCAGCGCGATCAGCATCAGCCGTCGGGGTGAGCGCGGCGGCGGACCGTCGAGCGCCTCACCCCGCACCTCGCGCGCCGCCGTGGCGACGATCCCCGGATCGACCTGCGAGCCACGGGTCACACAGGCGCCGAGCAGGGCGCGATCGCAGAGGATGTTGATCACCCGTGGGATGCCGCCCGAATACGCGTGGATACGCCGAATGGCGCGTGCCGTGAACAGCGGACGGTCGACACCGGCCACCGCCAGACGATGGCGAATGTAGTCGCCGGTCTCCTCCAGATCGAACGGCGTGAGATGGAAGCGCGCCGTGATGCGCTGATCGAGCTGGCGCAGCGCCTGGGTCTCCAGCAGACGACGCAGCTCGGGCTGCCCGATCAGGAAGATCTGGAGCAGCTTGTGCTTGGTGGTCTCCAGATTGGTCAGCAACCGGATCTGTTCGAGCGCCTGACGCGGCAGGTTCTGCGCCTCGTCGATGATGAGCAGCGGTCGGCGGCCATTGGCATAGGCATTCAGCAGAAAGCTGTTGAGCGCGTCGATCAGCACCTTGTTGGAGCGCTTGCCGCGCGGCAGCTCGATGCCGAACTCCTCGCAGATATTGGTCAGGAGTTCGTTGGGCGACTGGACCGGATTGAGGACGAGCGCCACGTCGACGCCCTCGGGCAACTGTTCGAGAAAGGCGCGACAGACCGTGGTCTTGCCGGTGCCGACCTCGCCGGTCAGGAGCACGAAGCCGCCGCTCTCGTTGGCGCCATAGAGCAGATGCGCGAGCGCTTCCCGATGCTGGTCGCTCAGGAACAGATAGTGCGGGTCCGGGGCGATCGAGAAACTGGGCTCTTTGAGCCCGAAATATTTCGGGTACACGCTGGCTGCTCAACAGAATGCGCGCCCGCGCGCCGGAAGCGGATTGGCCGGTCGGCTTGGATCTTTGGCGCAGGGCGTGGATGGCTGGAACCGGGCGCCCGTCAAGGCGCGCCCGGTGGATTGTCGAGAGGTTAGTCAGGGGGCATGGGGGCGTCAAGCAAACTGAAGCGCGCTATCGACTTCGATCAGTATCAATCGACCAGATCACCCTTCAAGACGCGCTCAAAGGCAAGCTGTCCGTCTTGCAAACCGACCTCGATCAGATCCCCTGGAGCGAACCGGCCCGACAGGATCTGCTGCGCCAGCGGATTCTCCAACTGGGCGCGGATGGCGCGCTTGAGCGGCCGCGCGCCATAGACCGGATCGAAGCCGGCCGCGCCGAGGTGATCGAGCGCGGCGTCGCTGACTTCGAGCCTCATGTCGCGCTCCGCGAGCCGCTGTTGCAGATAGCCGAGCTGGATGCGTGCGATCGCCCGGATCTGCGCCTGTTGCAACGGATGGAAGACCACGATCTCGTCGAGCCGGTTGATGAACTCAGGGCGGAAGGCATGGCGCACGATCTCCATCACCGCATCCTTCATCTCGGCATAGTGTGCTTCGCCCGCGCGTTGCTGGATGATGTCCGAGCCGAGATTGGAGGTCATGACGATGACCGAGTTACGGAAATCGACCGTGCGCCCCTGACCGTCGGTCAGGCGGCCGTCGTCGAGCACCTGGAGCAGCACGTTGAAGACGTCCGGATGCGCCTTCTCGACCTCATCGAGCAGGATCAGACTGTAGGGGCGGCGGCGGATGGCCTCGGTCAGATAGCCGCCTTCTTCATAGCCGACATAGCCGGGCGGCGCGCCGATGAGCCGGGCGACCGAGTGCTTCTCCATGAACTCGGACATATCGATGCGGACCATGGCTTCCTCGGTGTCGAACAGGAAGGCGGCGAGCGCCTTGCACAGCTCGGTCTTGCCGACGCCGGTCGGGCCGAGGAACAGGAAGGAGCCGATCGGCCGCCCCGGATCGGACAGCCCGGCACGCGAGCGGCGGATGGCGTCGCTCACCGCGCGCACCGCCTCGCCCTGCCCCACCACGCGCTGTTCGATCTCGGACTCCATGCGCAAGAGCTTGTCGCGCTCGCCTTCCAGCATCTTGGAGATCGGAATGCCGGTCCACTTGGAGACGACCTCGGCCACCTCCTCGTCCGTGACCTTGTTGCGCAGTAGCCGGTTCTCGCCCTGCTCGGCCTGGGAGGCCGCGGCCAGTTGCTTCTCCAGCTCGGGGACGCGCCCGTATTGGAGTTCGGACATGCGCGTCCAGTCACCGGCGCGGCGCGCCGTCTCCATCTCCAGCCGCACCCGGTCGAGCGCTTCCTTGATGTGCGCTGTGCCCTGCACGGCGGCCTTCTCGGACTTCCAGATCTCGTCGAGATCGGCGAATTCGCGCTCCAGACGTGCGATCTGGCCCTCCAGATCGGCCAAACGTTTGCGCGAAGCCTCGTCGGATTCCTTCTTCAGCGCCTCGCGCTCGATCTTGAGCTGGATCAGACGCCGGTCGAGCCGGTCCATCTCCTCGGGCATGGAATCGATCTCCATGCGGATGCGCGAGGCGGCCTCGTCGATCAGGTCGATCGCCTTGTCGGGCAACTGTCGGTCAGCGATGTAGCGATGCGAGAGCGTGGCGGCGGCGACGATCGCCGTGTCTGTGATCTCGACGGCGTGATGGACCTCGTAGCGTTCCTTCAAGCCGCGCAGGATGGCGATGGTGTCCTCGACGTTCGGCTCGTCGACCAGCACCTTCTGGAAGCGGCGTTCGAGCGCGGCGTCCTTCTCGACGTATTTGCGATATTCGTCGAGTGTGGTCGCGCCGACGCAGTGCAGCTCGCCGCGCGCCAACGCCGGCTTGAGCATGTTGCCCGCGTCCATCGAGCCCTCGGCCTTGCCGGCGCCGACCATGGTGTGCAGCTCGTCGATGAAGAGGATGACATTGCCCTCCTGACGGGCGATGTCGTTCAGGACCGCCTTGAGCCGTTCTTCGAACTCGCCGCGGAACTTGGAGCCGGCGATCAGCGCGGCCATGTCGAGCGCCAGCAGCCGCTTGGATTTCAGCCCCTCGGGCACCTCGCCATTGACGATGCGCTGGGCCAGACCCTCGACGATCGCGGTCTTACCAACGCCAGGTTCGCCGATCAGGACCGGGTTGTTCTTGGTGCGCCGCTGCAAGACCTGGATGGTGCGGCGGATCTCGTCGTCGCGTCCGATCACCGGGTCGAGCTTGCCCTGCTCGGCGCGCTCGGTCAGGTCGATGGTGTATTTTTCGAGCGCTTGGCGCTGCTCCTCGGCGTTGGGGTCGTTGACGGCTTGGCCGCCGCGTACAGTCTGGATGGCCTGCTCGATCGCGCTCTTGCTGGCGCCGGCCTCGCGCAGCGCACTGCCGAGCGTGCCCTTGTCCTCAAGCGCCGCGAGCACGAAGAGCTCGGACGAGATGTATTGATCGTTGCGCTGCTGGGCGAGCTTGTCGGTCAGGTTGAGCAGACGCGAGAGATCGTTGCTCACATGCACGTCGCCGCCGACGCCCTGCACGGTCGGCAGGCGTTCGAGCGCCTCGCCCAACGCTGAGCGCAGCTTGTTGGCGTTGACGTCGGCCTTGTTGAGCAGATGGCGGATGGTGCCGCCCTCCTGGTCCAGCAGGGCGGCCATCAGATGGATGGGTTCGATGAACTGATGATCGCGACCCAGGGCCAGACTCTGGGCGTCGGCCAGGGCCAGTTGGAATTTGGCGGTCAGTTTGTCCTGTCTCACGATGAGGTCTCCATAAAAATTTCCGGTCGTTTGCTCGGGAAATTGGGGCACGGCGACACCCGAATCAAGCCGATTTCCGCTATCATGCGCGCGTGAACCTACGTGACCTCAAATACATCCTCGCCGTCGCCGAGACGCGCCATTTCGGGCGCGCCGCCGAGCGCTGTTTCGTCAGCCAGCCGACCCTGAGCGGTCAGATCAAGAAGCTGGAGGACGAACTCGACGTGGTCATCTTCGAGCGCACCAACCGCTCGGTCGAGATCACCCCGGTCGGCGCGGCCATCCTCGCCCATGCGCGGCTGGCGCTCGAACAGGCCGAGGCCATCGAGCAGGTCGCGCGCGCCCATCAGGATCCCATGGCCGGACCGCTGCGCATCGGGGCCATCCCGACGCTCAGCCCCTATCTGATGCCGCTGATCCTGATGCCGCTCAAGCAGAGCTATCCCCAGCTCAGGCTGGTGCTCTCCGAGGAGATCACCGATCTGCTGCTCGGTCGGCTCGCGCGCCACGAGATCGACGCCGCGCTCCTGGCCACGTCCGTCGACGAGAACGAATTCGAGAGCCTGCCGCTGTTCGAGGAACCCTTCTGGCTGGCCCATCCGGTCAACCACCCGCTCGACGCCCATCCCGAGATCACCGCCCAGGATCTGGAGCGCATCGAACTGCTGCTGCTGGCCGACGGTCACTGTCTGACCCATCAGGTGATGGAGGTCTGCCATCTGAGCGAGCGTCCGCTACGGGGCGAGATGGCCGACCTGCGCGCCTCCAGTCTGGAGACGCTGCTGCAACTGGTGCGCGCCGGCTTCGGCTGCACGCTCATCCCGGCGCTGGCGATACGCGGCGGCTGGATGAGCGACAGCGGGATCGTCACCCGCTCGCTGGCCGCCCTGCCCGATGCCTATCGGCGCATCTCACTGGTCTTCCGCAAGAGTTTTCCGCGTCGCCAGGCACTGGACGCCTTTGCCGCCGTCGTCCGCGACCATCTGCCGAACACGGTCAAAGCACTGTCGCCCAAGCATCCGGTCTAACGGTCGCCGAACGCGAACCGTTCGATCACTTGCGGTCGATCGGATCCGGCTCGACAATCGCCTCCCCATCATCCATCGACAGCCGGAAACCTGCGGCATGCTGACCCGAAGAGAACTGCTCCAAACACTGTTGGCCCTGGCCGGAAGCTGGGCCGCTCTTCCATCGACCTCGCGCGCGGCGCCGACGGGCACGTCCGCCGCCCCCTTCAGTTACGACTGGCTGCGTAGCGAGGCGCGCCGACTGGCCGCCAAGCCCTATATCGCACCATCCGAGAACGTGCCGGCCTGGGTCGAGCAGCTCGACTGGGACGCCTATCAATCGATCCGCTTCGACCCGCAGCATGCCCTCTGGCGCGCCGAAGGGCTGCCCTTCCAGGCGCGACTCTTCCATCTCGGACTGTATTTCAAGCACGCCGTCCAGATCCATGAGGTGGTCGACGGCCTGGCCTATCCGATCCACTACTCAGCGGGTCTGTTCGACTATGGCGAGCGGGTCGGGCAGCCCGAGCGACTCGAAGACATCGGATTCGCGGGTTTTCGTGTCCATGTCGGACCGGATTTCGAACGCGACATGTTTTCGTTCCTAGGCGCCAGTTATTTCCGCGCCGTCGGCGGCACCAAGCAGTACGGGCTGTCGGCACGCGGTCTGGCCATCGACACAGGTCTGGCACGCCCCGAGGAGTTCCCCGAATTCCGCCAGTTCTGGCTGGAACGGCCCGGCCCCGAGTCCACGGGCGTCACGGTCCATGCCCTGCTCGACAGCCCGAGTGTGGCCGGCGCCTATCGTTTCCGGATCACTCCGGGCGAGATGACGCTCATGGACGTCGACGCGGCGCTCTATCCGCGTCGAGCCGTCGAACGGCTCGGAATCGCGCCCCTGACCTCGATGTATCAGTACGGCGAGAACGATCGACGGGTCTCGGACGACTTTCGCGGTGAGATCCACGACTCCGATGGACTGTCGATCCACACCGGATCCGGTGAATGGATCTGGCGCCCACTGGTCAACTCGCCGGTCCTGCGGGTCAATTCCTTCCTGGATCGCAACCCCAAGGGCTTTGGACTCCTGCAGCGTGATCGCGATTTCGACCACTATCTCGACGACGGCGCCTGGTACGATCTGCGACCCTCGGTCTGGGTCGAGCCGGTCGGCGACTGGGGCGATGGTGCGGTACAACTGGTCGAGATCCCCACGGCCGACGAGACCTTCGACAACATCGTCGCCTTCTGGAACCCGGCCCAGGGATTCGTGCCCGGACAGGAGCAGCGTTTCAGCTATCGTCTCCACTGGGGCTCACAGACGCCGATACCCGATCCGGTCGCCGCTGTGATCTCCACACGTATCGGCGCCGGCGGCATCGTCGGCCAGAAGAACCGCCCGCCCTCGCGTAAGTTCGTCATCGACTTCGAGGGCGGCCGGCTCGACGGGCTGACGGCCAAGGCGTCGGTGACGCCCGTCATCACCGCCTCGCGCGGGACGCTCAGCGATCAGGCCGCGCGCCCGCTTCTCGGCACCAAGGCTTGGCGCTGCTCGTTCGACCTCCTGAGCGAGGGCGACGAGCCGGTGGATCTGCGCTGTTATCTGCGCGATGACGAGGGCGGTGCGTTGACGGAGACCTGGCTCTATCAGTGGACTCCGGCCAGCGCGCGCGGCGCTTGCTGACCGGGGACGGTTGCAGACTCGGACCACGGACGCGGGTGTCGCGTCCGGTCTGGACTACAGCAACACCCGCTCGATGCCGTCCGTCCGGACCCGCTCGATGAAGCGCTCGCGCCAGTCGGCGCCCAACAGCCGCTCGGCCAGCTCGACCACGATATAGTCGGTCTTGAGTCCGGTATCGTCCTGATATTTGCCGAGTCCCTGCTGACAGGCCGGACAGGCGGTGAGCAGCTTGACCGCGCCGTCTTCGACCCGGTCGCGGCCGGTCAGGGCCTGGATGCCGGCGGTCAGCTCCTCCTGCTTGCGGAAGCGCACCTGATTGGCGATGTCGGGCCGTGAGGCGCCGAGGGTTCCGGCCTCGCCGCAGCAACGATCCGAGAGCCGTACCGGCTGGCCCATCAGACTAGCGGCGACCTTGAGCGGCGCATGGGTCTTCATCGGCGTATGGCAGGGGTCGTGATAGAGATACTGCACGCCCGTCGTCCCGTCCAGGGCGACGCCCCGCTCCATCAGCCACTCATGGATGTCGAGCAGGCGGCAGCCGGGGAAGATGCGCTCGAACTCGTATTTGAGCAACTGATCCATGCAGGTGCCGCAGGAGACGACCACGGTGTTGATATCCAGATAGTTCAGGGTGTTGGCCACACGGTGGAACAGCACCCGGTTCTCCATGGTGATCCGGCGTCCGCGTTCCTCCAGTCCTGAAGCACTCTGCGGATAACCACAGCACAGATACCCCGGCGGCAGCACGGTCTGCACGCCCTGCTCCCAGAGCATGGCGAGCGTGGCCAGTCCGATGTCCGAATACAGCCGCTCCGAGCCGCAGCCGGGGAAGTAGAAGACGGCCTCGGCTTCGTCGGCGACGCGCGGATCGCGCAGGATCGGCACCTGGGTGCGGTCTTCCAGTTGCAGCACATCGCGGAAGGTGCGCTTGGGCAGGGGCACATGCACCGAGCGTCCGACCAGCTCGACCATCTGACCGGCCAGTGCCGGGCGTCCCGTCGTCGAGCCGGGCTGAGTGATGC
Organism: Allochromatium humboldtianum; assembly: GCF_013385175.1. Taxonomy (GTDB): domain Bacteria; phylum Pseudomonadota; class Gammaproteobacteria; order Chromatiales; family Chromatiaceae; genus Thermochromatium; species Thermochromatium humboldtianum. Next base: position 27,174 of record NZ_JABZEO010000003.1, read on the forward strand.
GCTTCCTGGTCAGCCCCAGCGTCCTGGCCAGCCGATGGGCCTGATTCATGGCCGCAAAACCCCATTCGGCCAGCCCCAGACGCATCAGACGAATCGCACGCGGATCGGTGCGATTGAGGAACTGCATCGCCGCCCAAGCCCCCGGACTGAAGCGCTTCTGGCCGCGCTCGACCAGGATGCGGCGCAGGCGCGTGGTCACGTTGCCGAAGTCGATGTTGACCGGGCATGGGGTCAGACACTTGTGACAGACGGTGCAGTGGTCGGCGATGTCGTTCATCTCCTCGAAGTGACGCAGCGACAGTCCGCGCCGGGTCTGCTCCTCGTAGAGGAAGGCTTCGATGATGAGTCCGGTGCCGAGGATCTTGTTGCGCGGCGAATAGAGCAGATTGGCGCGCGGGACATGGGTCATGCACTTGGGCTTGCACTTGCCACAGCGCAGACAGTGCTTGACGTCGTCGTTGAGCGCGCCGAGTTCGGTCTCTTCCAGGATGATGGCTTCCTGCTGCACCAGCCGCAGCGAGGGCGTGTAGGCGCCGTCCAGACCCGAGCCGGGCATCAGCTTGCCGCGATTGAACACCGCCTTGGGATCGATGCGTCGTTTGTAGGCGACGAAGGCGTCGAGCTTCTCCTGTTCGAGGAACTGGAGCTTGGTCAGACCGATGCCGTGCTCGCCCGAGATGACGCCGCCGAGTCCGGTCGCCAGCGCCATGATGCGCGCCACCACCCGGTCGGCCTCGTGCAGCATGGCGTAATCGGACGAATGCACCGGGATGTTGGTGTGGACGTTGCCGTCGCCGGCGTGCATGTGCAGCGCGACGAACAGACGCGAATCGCGCACCTGACGATGGATCTCGCGCAGACGCTCACGCACCCGCGCCAGTTCCTGGCCGGAGAAGATCTCGTTCAGACGGTCGGCGACCTCGGCGCGGATCGACTGGCGCAGATCACGGCGCAGCATCATGGCCGCTAGCGTGTCGCCCGCGCGCATCCGTGACCGGGCGGCCTCGTCGAGTAGATCCAGGTTGTTGGCGGCCGGCTGGTCCAGACGCTCCAGGATGGTCTGCCAGCGCGTCCGGACGCGCCGGATCGACTCATGCGCCGCCGCTCGCTTGGCCTCCAGGATGGCGCGCGCCTCGTCCGAGCCTTCATAGTCGCCCGCCGTGCGCGCCTCGGGCATCTCCGAGTCCAGATAGTCGAGGATCGCCGCCAGGATGGCATCCTTGTTCCGGATCGACTGCTCGATGTTGATGCGCTCGATGCCCCGGCTGTAGTCGGCGAGCCGGTCGAGCGGGATGACCACGTCTTCGTTGACCTTGAAGGCGTTGGTATGGCGCGAGATGGCCGCCGTGCGCGCGCGGTCGAGCCAGAAACGCTTGCGGGCCTCGGGACTGACGGCGATGAAGCCCTCGCCGTCGCGCCCACGGGCGATGGCGACCATCTGCTCGGCGGCGGCACTGACGGATGACTCATCATCGCTGACCAGATCGGCGACCAGCACCATCTTCGGCAGCTCGTGACGTGCGGCCTTGGTCGCATAGCCGACGGCGCGCACATAGCGTTCGTCGAGATGTTCGAGACCGGCCATCTGCACATCCGGCAGCGACTCGATCAGCTCCTTGATCTCGACGATCGCCGGCACCGCCAGATCCAGATCCGTGCCGAAGAACTCCAGACAGACGGTACGCACCTGCTCCGGCATCCGGTGCAGCACGAAGCGCGCCGAGGTGATGATCCCGTCGCAACCCTCTTTCTGCACGCCGGGCAGGCCGGAGAGGAACTTGTCGGTCACGTCCTTGCCGAGTCCGACCTTGCGGAAGCTCGATCCCGGCATCTCCAGGATCTCGGGTTCGCCGCGCGGCGTTGTGCCGTCCGGGGCGAAGCGCGAGAGCCGGAAGCGCACCAGTTCCTGATCGTGGATACGGCCCAGGTTGTGATCCAGCCGCTCGATCTCCAGCCACTCGGCCTCGGGTGTGACCATGCGCCAGGAGGCCAGGTTGTCGAGCGCCGTCCCCCAGAGCACCGCCTTCTTGCCGCCGGCGTTCATAGCGATGTTGCCGCCGATGCAGGAGGCGTCCTGCGAGGTCGGATCGACCGCGAACGCCAGCCCGTTGGCCTCGGCCAGATCCGAGACCCGGCGCGTGACCACACCCGCGCCGCAATGTGCCGTCGGCACCAGCCCATCGACGCCCGGCAACGCGACCCGCTCGACACCCGAGAGCCGGTCGAGCTTCTCGGTATTGATGACGGCGGTCAGCGGATGCAGCGGCACCGCCGAGCCGGTATAGCCGGTGCCGCCGCCGCGCGGGATGAGCGTCAGACCGCAGTCGATGCAGGCACGCACGATGGGCGCGACCTCGGCCTCCGTATCGGGCGAGATGACCACGAACGGCAGTTCGACGCGCCAGTCGGTGGCGTCGGTCGCGTGCGAGACGCGGGCCAGACCGCCGAAGTCCAGATTGTCCGCGCGCGTGATCCCGGCGAGCGCCAGACGCAACCGTGCGCGCTGGTGCTTCTCCTGCTCGAACCAGTTGCCGAAACGCTTCACCGCTGTGCGCGCGGCAGCCAGCAGTTCCGCCGCACGCCGGTTGTCGTTCAGACGCCGCTCGAACTGATCGAGCCGATGGTCGAGCGCCTGGAGCAGCAGACGCCGCCGCTTGAGGTTGTCGAGCAGGTCGTCCTGCAAATAGGGATTGCGGGTCACGACCCACATATCGCCCAGCACCTCGAACAGCATCCGCGCCGAGCGCCCGGTGCGGCGCGTGCCGCGCAGTTCCTCGATCAAGCGCCACATCGGCTCGCCCAGGAAGCGGATGACGATCTCGCGATCAGAGAAGGAGGTGTAGTTGTAGGGGATCTCGCGGAGACGGGCAGCGGAATCGGACATGAGGGCTGAACCAGGGCTGGGAGTTTTGCAGTGCACAAATTTTACTGCAAATCCGTCGGGTATCGGCCATGGTATTTGGCAACCCGTCGAACAGCCGGGAGAGCACGCGGCTAGGCCGCTTTTTCTGGATCAGCATCGACAAAGCTAGCTCAATCACGGCCAGACGACATCGCCCCACCATGGACAACTGCGGTTCGGCAATGCGGACCGAATAATCCTATCATAAAAAGATTTATATTGTTCACGGCCCCTCGCTCGGCTATGATCCTAAGAAAAAAGGATCAATGTATGCGCACCGTCAAGGCCACACCCCTCCCAGCGCCACTTATCACCCACCCGCAACAGCTCGGCGCCCTGGTGCGCGCGGTGCGCACGGCCTCGGGTCTCACGCTGGAAGAGACGGCGCTGAGCGTCAAGGTCGCCAAGCAGACCCTGCAAAACCTCGAAACCGGGACCGGCACGGTGTCGCTGGCACTGGCGTTCAAGGTGATGAACGGGTTGGGGATTCATCTGACCTGGCAGACGCCGCCGGACGCTGGCGGTCCCGGAGGCGCGGGTGCAGCTTGAGGTCTGGCTCGACCGGGAGCGGGTCGGCACGCTGGCCTATGACGCCACGCAGCACCGTTTTTCATTTGCCTATACCGCCGACTGGTGCGCCCGCCCGGCGGCCTATCCGCTGAGTCCGGCGCTCCCGCTCGCGCCGGCCGCGTCGTCCGCCGACGATCACAGCGCCCGCGTGCGCCGGTTCTTTGAGAACCTGCTGCCCGAGGGTCAGGCTCTGGAGGAGGCGGCACGCGCCAACCGCGTCTCAAAAGGCAATCTGGTCGGCCTGCTGATCGCGCTGGGGCGCGAAACGGCCGGCGCTCTGCGTCTGGTGCTCCCGGACAGTCCGGGTCGGGACCAGCCTCACAAACGCCTCCTGACGCCGGATGAACTCACCCAACGTCTCCGCCAGCGTCCGCACGTCCCCTTCACGGTCTGGGATGACAAGGTGCGTTTGTCCATCGCCGATTTCCAGGACAAGCTGGCGGTTCTGACGGAGGGCGAGGACTGGTATCTGGTCGAAGGCCCGGACTTGGCGTCCACTCATATCCTCAAGCCTGATCCCGTCGATCCACGCCTAGCCGGTCTGACATCCAACGAGTTCTTCTGCATGCGGCTGGCGGCGGCCACGGGGCTGGACACTGCGCCGGTGGAACTGCATCACCTGCCGGAGCCGGTGTTGAGCGTGGCCCGCTTCGATCGCGACCGGGACGGGACGGCGGTGCGACGGCGGCACGTCATCGACGGCTGCCAACTGCTCAATCTGGCCGGCAGTTACAAATATGAACGCCCTTACGGCGACCATCCCCATGTGCGGGAGATCCGCGATGGGGCCTCGCTGGGGCGGTTCTTCGCGGCGATCGCGGCCAGCCCGCAGCCGGCGAAGGCCAGGTTGCAGTTGCTGCGCTGGCAGGTGTTTCAGGTATTGTTGGGTAATGCCGATGCGCATGCCAAGAATCTGTCCTTTTTCATGACCGCCGCCGGTCCGGTGCAGGCTCCGGCCTATGACCTGACCTGTAGCGCGCTCTATCCGGCTCAGGTCAGCCAGACCTTCGCTATGGCGGTCGGGGATGCGTTCAGTACCGAGGAGCTGTCGGCCTATGAATGGGCGCAGTTTTGCGCGGCCACGGACACGCATCCGACGCAGGTGCGCAAGGAAATCGAGCGCCGTGTGCGGCTGATCCGCCGACAGCTACCGGCGGTGCGCGCGGCTGCGATGGACGCTGGGGCGGTGGAGGCGGTCATCGAGGCGATCAGCACGATCGTGGAACAGCAGTGCCGGCGTCAACTGGAGCTGGCCCCACAGATTCGCGAGATGATGGCCGTCGTTTGAACACCTTTTCCTGGAGATGAGCTTCCCCCGTGTTCGGGACAGGCTTATAGTAAAGCGCACAAACGTATATCCGCCTTGTGAACCTGGTCCGTTCGCCTGGTGAAGTGGCCCACCTGCCATGAAAGGAGCTGACCATGACGACATCCCACCTCCAGGGTGGCTCGCGTATTTCCGTGAGCGACCGTGCCCCGTCCATCGACCTCGCCAGGTTGGCGAAGCTGCTTGCGCACGCCATTCCCGCCGTTGCCGGCGCGGCTGAGGTCAAAGCACTCAAGCTCTTCTCCAAGGAAGAAACGCGCATTCGCGTCAATACCCGTGGAGTGATGTCACGGTTGCTGACGGACCCTGACTTCAAAACCTCCTTTGCACCCGGAGAGGAAACCGGTTTCCTGCGCGACGCGGATCTCCCGCCGTTCGGTACGACAGCCAAGATGGGCGGGCGTCTTTTGCATGGCACACAGGTGGCTACGGCCAAGGCGGTCAAAGCCGTGCGTGAGGCCATCACGAAAGAGCTGAATGACAGCCTGGGCGACCTTGACTTTGAAGCACTGACGGCTGGCCGAATGACCGAAGTGCTCAAGGTCATGGCGCAGTCAGTCGACGTCAAGACCACGCCGCTTCCGCAAAACGCGCTTATGGTGCCGGTCGAATTCGCTGAGACGAGTCGCCCGTCGGCCGAGCGTGAGCGCGATATCGGTCGTGTGCTGTCCGGAATCGAGACCGTCGACGGCCGGGACTGGCTCGAATTGATGTTGGCTGGGGTGGAACGCAAGCTGCGTGCGGACAATGAAGACCCGGAAGACATCGGCTTCATCACGGACGCCATCCGGCGGCAAAGTGAGCAGCCCGGCTCGCAGATTCTCCGGTTTCTCGAATTCCTCGAAGACGAGGCGATGGCCCGTGTTCGCCTGCAGGTGTGTCTGCGGATCATGGAAGCGGTCGCGGCCCAGAGTGACAAAGCCGGCTTCAAGAGCTATGTGCGGCGTGTGCGTGAGTCGTTCGAGTCCTTCGCCGGCCAGGATGGTGAGCCGCTCGCACTGAACGTCAGTTCCGTCTATGGCGTTGCCAACGACACCGACCTCACCGAGCAGCTACGTAAAGCCGGGTTTTACAGCTGTCTGCCGGTCTGGTGCGAGGGGTCGGTGCAACTGTTCGAGCGGCGCATCCCTCCGGAACAGAATCAACCGACGGTCCGGGAGGTGTCGTACCGCTTCCGCGTCAATGGCCTCAATCCGCAAACCGGCCTGCCGGCGTTCGACTCCAGACTGCATGGGATCAAAGAGCGACTCCTGTCTGCCCCCGGACCAAACGAAAACGTGAAGCGTCCGATAGCGGAGCTAGTGTTCCTGTCGCTCGTGCTTCCACCGTCCCTTCATGGGGCCTCCAGCGGTGACGTACGTTCTCAAGCCACCGCTATCGCGCAAGCGTTGAAGGCCGATCCGGTTCGCGAACTGGAGCGCCTGCACCACGAACTGGTCTCGCGCCGCGACGTCATGGCTCAAATCGCCGACGAGATGGTGCGGTTGCTCAAAACCAGGTCCACGTCCTTCGTCACGAACCTGAATCGCTCGGTCGACAAGCTGTTCATCTCCGTGCAGAAGGACATCTTCGATTGGCAACTTCTGATCGGTCTTGGTCTCGACTCGGAGCGGGAAGAGGTGTTGGTGAAATCCGACAGTGGCCCGGACACGGTGGCGTGGTTGAGCCGCATTCGGATCAGTCCGGATCCCTGGCCGTCCAGCGTCGCTTCGGTTTGGGTGGAAACCAACCTGCAAGAGCGTTCGCTGACGGCGGCGGGCGAAGTGCGGAAGGTGGCGATGCGCAAGAATCTGGAAGCGCATGTGCTCCCGGTACGCCTTGTTCCCTATCGGTTGGACAAGCACACCCAGTGCTGGACACCCGCACTGCAGAACCCAGGCACGCTCGATATCGGCTGCGGCGTGGACATCGAGTATGACCTGCGCGCTCTGACCCTGAAGAACAGCAAACAGGATCGCGAGAAGGTGCAGGCCGAGCAGTGGCGTGCCGCCACGGTGGCGGGGATGAGCCTGCTGATCTACATCGTCCTCTTCGAACTGGTGCGGAAAGCACAATCCGCACGTCCTCGACTGAGCATGACGCTCGTGCGCCTGCAGAAAACCGGCCAGATCAAGGGCGACCGCGAAGCCGACGCTCAGGACGGAAACACGGCCATTTATGCCATCAGTCAGGCGGTGGAGAAGGCGCTGGCCCGCGAGCTTCCCGTCAAACTTCAGGGGCTCACGACTGAAAACGCTCCACATGAAGCGCAGGATGCATTGCGCTGGAAGAACCGTGGCGCTCTGGCCGCGCTCCAGGCCGGACAACCGCTGTGCGTTCCGCATGAGGGGTCTTTGGACAGGGTCGCGGTCGTCAGCTATGTGACCCGCCCCTGTGACACTCATCCGAACTATCCGGATGCGGATGGTTACCTGTTCGTCAGCCGAACCTATTTCGCCGACAGCCGGGACGAGCAGACTACAGTCAGAGTGGGCCGGATGCTGTCGCGGTTCGTTGAAAGCCGCCAGGATTTCAGCCTCCCGCATCTCATCCTCGAAGAAATCGCCCGCCTGAAACAGCTCGGCTACCTTCACATCCTCCTGCTATCCCATCACTTCGGCAACCGCCGCATCGGACGCGCCGCCGAACGACACTCACCACATTCCAGGTTGACGTTTCTCGACGAAGCGGCCAAGCGATTCCCGGACGTGCATCTTTACCCGCTGCGACGCGATGTCTTCGCGGCGACCCGTCTGCGCAAGCGCAACCTCCATGAGAGCGCCTTCGAGGTACTGCGCCACGATGCGCACCAGAACATGTACCGGGACGGCGCGACCGAGATCCTGCGTAGTCTGCTTCCAGTCTACACCTTCGCCACACTGCATGTCGTCGATGAGGCCGGTAAGCCGCAATCCGGCTTCTGCACCTATTTCTTCGACGCCGAGCATCGTCTGAGCGACTTCAATCTGCAGGAAGCGACACGCGCCAACATCCTGGGCACCGGCGAGGCCGAGGAGATGCGGCGCTCGCTCATCAGCGTGCTACGCGCCATTCACTTCATGGAGAGTGAGAAGCCATCGGAGAAAAACCGACCGCTGTTGCCCGTACTCGACCCCTTCGCCTGGGCCACGCCGAACCGGACAGCCGCCGCCGGCGAGTTGGAGGTGGTGTCACGTCGCCGCAGAGGCAGCATCCTGCTGTCGATTCCGGCGCTACTTGCGCATGTCACACGGGTGCTGCACCAAAAGGACTTGGACGATGAGTGAGCTACCGTTCCAAAAGCAGGCTGAATTCTGGGGTCAGGCCTATGAAGTGCTGGTCAAGCGCGGTGTGCTGGCCTGTCTGATCGAGCAAGGACTGGTCGATGCCGAGCATCCCCAGCTCGCACCTTGGAAGCAGCATCAGTTGCTCGACGTGACCAAAGCACTGAACCACTGCCTGGGCCTCATCGACGTAACCCTCCGCGACCGCGTCAAGGCCGCCGTGGAACACCTGGCCCTGACGGGCTATGGCACAGGTTACACCGCTACACGGGAATACCTGAGCCATCTTCGAACGGCCCGGAAGCGGTTGAAGCTGCGGGCGCTGTGGTGCCCGCTACTGCTTCCCGGCGACACGCAAGAACTGGAAGAACGTCAACACCGGGATCGTGAGGCGTTCCACCGTGAATTTGCGCTCAAGGGCGTACTCGACCCGCAGTTATCCGGCAAGGGGCAGCCGGCCAATGCCGACTTCGTGCTGTGGTTGTCGGCCGATCGCGAAGACTACCTGCTGATTCAGGAATACGCTTTCGACATGCCGCAGACGATCGCGGACTTCACGGACCAGAACGCCCATCTGGAGGAACTGACGCGCCATCGTCGGCTCATCGACAGCCGGAGTGTCTTTGCCCGGATCACGGCCGAGGTGGACGGCGAAGCGTTCGCGCTGTCCGACGACATCAAGCCGCATCTCGTTGCGCTGATGCGCGGTAACAAGCCGTTTTACAAGCTGTGCCAAGGCTGTTCATATGCCGCGAACACAGCGACCTGGTTGCGGAACGATGGGGTCTTGACCAAGCCATGCAACGTCCGCGCCCTGGCCATCACGCCGAATGGACTGGAAAGCCTTTCCGCCCGGTTTTTGGCCGACAAGCCAGGCGACCCTCGACGCCGGCTCATGGAACAGATGGGGCTGGCGTATCGAAAGGCTCGCAAGCCGGCGGATGGCGACGAAGCGGGCCTGCGAGATCAGGTCGACCGCGTGTTCCGAAACATGCTACAGCGACTTCCCGCAGGCTTGAAACATGGCCTGAAGGATCTGAAGCACGCCCCCGCGCCCGGCGAGAACTATCGCTTTGAGTTCGTCGAGACACTGGACAATTTCGCCAACCCGGCAGACCGCTACGAACTCTCCAAAGCATTGACCCTGGCGCCGGACTCGCCGGACCTGACACAGTTTTTCGGTCGGCCCGCCGCTCGGGCGCTGGGGCCGCTCCTCAAGGCGCGCGCACAAGACGGTCAGGTCACATTGCGCGACATCCATGCCGCCGCCATCGTGGCCGGCCTGGACCGTTCAATACCGGGGCGCGTCAACGTGGTTGCGCTGGAGGGCAATCCAGGTATCGGTAAGACGACCGCCGTTCGGGAGTACCTCGAACGCAAGTCCGCAGGCTATCTGTTCCTCTACGTCAGCCCGCGCGTCGTCATCAATCGCGAGGTGACGCAGAGCCTGGCGCGCCGGAGCGATGAGCCGTCTGGAATCCTGACCATCACAACCAATGCCGCGCTCATTGCTTCGGCTCCAGGCTGGCACCGCACTGAGGTGAAAGACGGTCGCGCCACCAAGAAGCATGTGGATGGCGCCGTGGTGGTCGACGGCGTGCCCGCGCTGGTCAAGCCGAACGGAGCCATTCTGGTCATCAGCCCCGAAGATGAGCGGCGTATCGAGGCGGGGCACACCGGTTCCCGTTTCGGTAAAACCACCCTTTCGGAGCATGAAGACATCGTCGATGAGCGTGCCAGGGCGGGCGTGCTGTCGAGCCTGGCCAAAACCACACGCGAGTTGCTGGCGTTGAACCCGGATCTGAACCGGGTCGTCATCACCGCCGCGCTTCAGGGCTTCCGCGAGAAGCCCGACGGCAAGACCACCATGGACGCGCTCTCCGGCCTCTTCGCGAGCAAGGCCGGAGACCCCGCCGGCGTCCGTGAACGTCGTGCATTGGCGGATCGTCTCTCAAATATCGTCGTGATGGTCGACGAACTGGCCGGTGACGGTGCCGGCTCACCCTTCGTACATGCCATCGCCTCATGGCTTCACGATGAATTCATCGGCTGCTTCGAGGATGAAGTCAGCCCCTTTACCGTCACCCTGGTCATATCGGATGCCTCTCTGGCAAATGAGGTCGTTCTCTCACGCTACCTCCAGGCGGGACAGTCGCACGCGCCCGATAAGATCCTGGTGTCGCAATCATCCGGCCGGCGTGCATTCGACATGGCCATTTCGCAATTGCCCATTGGAACGGGCGGCCCCAAATCGACGCTCCACGTCATGACCAACAGCTTTCCAGCCGACAGGCTCACCCTGGAATACCGGGTTCGGCTCACCTCCGTGACGCCGGAAGTGCGCAGCACGGGCGAGCTGGAAACCGTGCGTCAGGCGGTGCGCCGCGTGATGGGCGAGACCGTGCTGGAGGGCGCCAAACAAGAAATCCTGAAGGCGCTGAGAATGGGGTCGGCGCAAGTCATCTATTTTGCGCAGGACAAGAACTTCCTGGGCGACCTCGCCGCTGCACTGGCGGATGAAGATGAAATCGGGCCGGACAGGGTCGCCGTCCTGGACTCTTCCGTCCCGGGACACCAGCGCCAGTATCTGGTCAAACCGGCGATCCGTGACGAGAAGAAGGTATTCTTGATGACTTCCTCGGGGGCGCGCGGCGTCTCCTTCCCGAAGACCGACTGCATCATCGCCGCCGTGCCGAGATTCAATATCGAGGCGGCACTGATGGAAATGGCGCAACTGATCTATCGCGGGCGTGGTCGCTATCAAGATGCGGAAGGAACCGAAGTTTGCGGCGACCGTGTGCCTCGTCGGTTGGTGATGTTGATCGATGACTACAGGGTCGAATCCAAGGAGACGCCGGACCCGCTGCACTGGCTGCGACATTCCATCGACCTGCTAACCCTGTTGGTGATGCTGCGGGCGACCATTTTCACCCGCATCACGGGTGACGCCGGTCTGCGTCAGTCACTGGCGCTGGTTCCCGTGGGGCGAATCGGTCTGGAAGAACTCATCAGCCTCATGTCGCAGAGCGTGACGCAGTTCATCAAAGAGGCCGATGTGGCCTGGCGGCGCATCAAGGACGACGAGCAGATCCGATTGATCAAGAGCGCGCAATCCAACCTCATTGAGCTGTTCTCGCGCACCACACTGAAGGCGGCCACCTCCTGGGCGGCGGATCAGAGAACGATGGCGCGGTACGAGGAAGCGAAGCAACTGGCGGACTTGGCATCAGGCGCGTTGCGCCCGCTTCTGTTGTATGCATCCAAAGGTACCTCGATCCCCGAGCACCTGTTCGTCTCCGGACCCGTGTTTCTCGAAAACTGGGAGCGCTTCGACAAGATGGAGATCTTCAGCTTCGAGGGGCATACCACGGAAGTCAGCCTCACGGCGCGTCGGCTCATCAATCAGCTTCAGGCCATCGAGTCGGAACGGACCTTTCCGCAGAGCCTGCGTCAGCCGGCTGCGAACCTGTTGCGTATCCTGCAGCGAGAAAAGGAGGACGCCGCCAACGAATTCAACACCCTCAAGGGCCTGAAATCGCCGAATACCTGGCTTGCCGTTCCGTCCGGATACATCCAGTTCATGGCCCGTGACCGCCGACTCGAGGGCAACGCTCCCTTCGATGTCAAAGAGCCTGAGTGTTGGCGGGATGCGCTCGCCCAGAGCCTGTCCGCGACCAGCGCCGTGATGCCGCCCATCCCACGCTATGCCGAATATCCTTGGGCCGCTGCGGTGGGCAATGAGAACCCTTTGAAATTGGATACCGTCTTTGACGATCGGTATTTCATGGCATCGAACGAGATGAATTTACTGAACACACTTCTGTTGGCGGCGGTTCCAGACGAGTGAGTCCGCCTGAACAAAAACACGGGTGCGGCTTTGGGAACGCGACGAACGTTTTCACCAAGGTGCTCAACAGGTACAGGCTTGGGGATTTTCCGAGCAACATAAGCGTCGAGGCATTACACAGGGTATCAACCCATGACAAAACGTGAAAGAGACGAAACTCGAGAAGAGCGGATCGCGATGGAGATCATCGTGGACGCCTATGGCGCGGAAGAACAAGCTATGGGTTGGTACTACTACCTCGAGGACAAGCTGCACTTTCCCTTCAGAGCACGCTGCATTCAGCCGCGTTCCATATCGCCTCTGCACGCCGGTGACGAGTTGATACTCGAGCGCCTCGCGCCGGCGGATGAATGCTTGCACGACGTATTCGCCCTGGCCACCTGGCATGGACGTGTCATGGGATTTCCCTTGGCGCAACTCGAAGCGATGGCAGCCGATGAAGAGACACTCGAGGCCATTGGCGACTGGCATTACTGGGTAGAGCGCGGGTATGGGTTTGACTAACGCGAGGGCCATGGCGGCTGCCCCTTTATTCCTGAATCAGGCTCGACACAGGTCGCTCAAGGAGCAACATCGTGCCTGACCTTGCTCGCACTATCGGCTCCGAGTAAGATCGTTTCTTACCGCATTCGCCCAACAGGTGTCTCGATCGCGATGGAAACCACGCGCCTTTCCAGCAAGGGTCAGGTCATACTGCCCAAGGCCATTCGCGACCACTACCACTGGTCGACGGGCACGGAGCTCGAAATCGAAACACGGCCGGATGGTGTCGTCCTGCGACCCCGCAAGCCCCTTGCATCGACGTCACTCGATGAAGTCGTGGGTTGCACCGGGTATCGAGGCCCGGCCAAGTCCCTGGATGACATGCAAGACGCCATCGCTCGTGGAGTACGGGAACGCCATGCTGGCGGTTGACACGAACGTCGTGGTGCGGGTTGTCGCCAATGACGACCCGGAGCAGAGTCCAAGAGCGATCGCCCTGTTCGAGCAACACAGCATTTTCCTCAGCAAGACGGTACTGCTGGAGACGGAGTGGGTGCTGCGATTTGCCTATCAGATCCCCCGTGAAACCATCGTGTCGACGCTGCGAAAGCTGATCGGGCTGCGACAGGTCGAAGTCGAGCATATCGGGGTCGTGGTCACGGCGCTCGATTGGCATGAGCAAGGTATGGATTTCGCCGACGCGCTCCATCTGGCCGGCAGCGCTCAGTCGATGCGTTTCGCCACCTTCGATGAGAAGCTGGCGAAACGCGCCCGAAGACTGCAAACGAAAGAGATCCTGGTGGTTTGAGCGTCTAGCCAGGCTGCGCCGCCATCCAGTCCTCCAGTCGTTCGATCGGCATGGGACGCGCAAACAGGAACCCCTGCGCCTCCTGACAGCCCATGGCCAGCAGGCACTGGCGCTGTACCTCGGTTTCCACGCCCTCGGCGATCAGGGTCAGGTTGCACTGATGCCCCAGGGCGATGATGAGTGGCGCGATACCGGCCTTGGTATCCGGGCCGTCGAGCTCGCCGACGAAGGAGCGGTCGATCTTCAGACGGTCGACATGGAGCTGTCTGAGCACGCTCAATGACGAATAGCCGGTGCCGAAATCGTCGATGGCGATCCTGACGCCCAGGCGCCGGATGTCGGCCAGCTTGGTGTTGATCTCATCGATGTGGTCCATCGCGACCGACTCGGTCAATTCCAGTTCGATCCGAGCGGCCTCGACCCGGCTGTCGGCGAGCACGCGCTCCAGCATGGAGACGAAGCCGGGTTCGCGAAACTGCGCGTGTGAAACATTGATTGCCATCCGAAACCCGGCGTAACCCAGCTCAGTCAAACGATAGAGTCCACGGCAGGCGGTACGGAGCACCCATTCACCGAGCGGCACGATCAGTCCGGACTGTTCGGCCAGCGGAATGAATTGATCTGGAGGCACCCAGCGTCCAGGCTCGATCTCCCAGCGCAGCAGCGCCTCGGCACCGATCACCCGGCCACTGGCCAACTCGATCTGCGGCTGGAAGACGAGCGAGAGTTGCTCGGCGGAAAAGGCGGCGCGCAGGCTGCTGAGTATTCGCATGCGCTCGTGCGCCGCCCGACCGAGCGCCTCCGAAAAATAGTTCGCCTTGCCCCGCCCGAGCCGCTTGCCCTGCTTGAGTGCGATGCCGGCATCCTTGAGCAGATCGCCACCCCTGGCCGGTTGACCGTTCAATGTGATCAGGCTGCTCGTGGCCGAGAGGCGGATGGTTTCGTCACGCACCCTCAGCGGTTCGCTGAACACCTGCTGGATTCGCTCCGGGGTGATCAGGTCGCGGGGGCCGAGCAGGCCGAAGGCGTCACCCGCGACCCGCGCCAGAATGACTCCAGATCCAAAGGTCTGTACCAGCCGCTCGGCCACGGCCCGCAGCACCTCGTCGCCGAAATGATGATCGAGTGTGGTGGCGATGTCGGCGAAGTCGTCGAGATCCAGCAACGCCAGCGCCATATTTGGATCGCCGCCCTTTTCCTCGACGAGCTGGATGAAGCGGTTACGGTTGGGCAGACCCGAGAGCGGATCATAATAGGCGAGCCGAAAGAGCCGGTTGTGCAGCAGGACGTTTTCGAAGCCCACCGAAATGTTGGCGCAGAAGACCTCCAGCAGATGGCGATCCATCCGGCTGGGCTCGCCGGTCATGGCGAGATAGGCGGCCATGCCCTGCGTCTCGCTGACATCGAAATACAGACAGACCCCCTGGTCGAATCTGTGACGTTTTTCGAGCAGACACTGGCGCAGCGCCTCGCGGACGGGCGTCTCGTGCAGTTCCGCCAGCGGGCGATGGATCGTCTCCCGATAGCGTCCGGCGGCGGCGATGACCAGCGGCGCGGCATGGGCGAACGGACCCGAGGACGAGGCGCAGATCAATCCTTCGGGCGCGATGTTCAGCAGGGCGCAGACCTGAGTGACCACCCCTTCGGCAAACTGTTGCAGGGCACGCCGCCGGATCAGTCCCGTGCTGGCCTCGACGATCAATTCCAGACCGCGACGGCTCATCTCGATCTGGCGGATCTGCGCGTAGGAGCGGATGGCCACGGTCAGACTGGTGAAGAGCCGCACCCGCGTCAGTTCGGATTTGGTGCGATAGTCGTTGATGTCGAAGGAACGGATGGTCTCGAGTTCGGGCGCATAACCGGGCTGTCCGGTGCGCAGAATGACGCGGACCGACGGGTTGTCGAGTTCGCGGCGAATCCAGCGCACGAGTTGCAGCCCAGCGTCCTCCGACTCCATGACCACGTCGAGCAGGACGACCGCCACCGACGGATCCTGAGCGAGGATGGCGCGCGCCTCCTGGGCGGAATAGGCTTGGAGAAAGGCGAGCGGACGCCCCTCGATCGTCAGGTCACGCAAGGCGAGCAGGGTCGCCTCATGGACATCGGCCTCATCGTCGACGATCAGAATGCGCCAGGGGTCGATCTGGGTGGAAGGCGCCCAATCCGATGGCTCATCGATGAACCGGACGACATCGTCGTCATCCAGGGAAGGAGCATCATTCATAGGTTGTTCCACGTGATGGATCGTTCGGGGTGGACGCGATCGCCGACCCTGGGAGGCGATCCGCCGCACTCGCGTTGGCGTCGGCGGCGACCGCGCGGGGCGCGATCAGGGGCAGTGCGAGATCGAAAACCGTGCCCTGGCCCTGGCCGGGAGCACTGCGCACGGAGATCGCGCCGCCGAGCAGTCCCGTCACCAGGTTATAGACGATATGCAGTCCTAGGCCGCTGCCGCCCTGCCCTAGACGGGTGGTGAAGAACGGGTCGAAGATCCGGTCCAGATTGTCCGGGGGGATGCCGTTGCCATCGTCACTGACCCGGATGATGATGAAGCCGGGCGCGGCGGGCTGGCTCTCGATGCGGATGCAACCGGCCTCGCGATCGTCGAAGGCATGCAGCAGCGCGTTCTGGACCAGATTGATGAGCACCTGACCGAAGGGGCCGGGGAAACTGTCGAAACGGATTCCGGGAGCGATGTCCACGTCCAGTCTGGCCGGCGAGCGGCGCAGACGCGGCTGGAGGGTCAGGGCGATCTCCCGCGTCACCTCGTCCAGGCTGAACACGCGGCGCTGATAGCTGGCCTGATCCACGGCGACCTGCTTGAAACTGCTGATCAGCTCGGCTGCACGCTGAAGACTGCGCAGCAGGATGTCGCTGCTGTCGCGCACGGCGTCGACGAAGCGCTGCAGGGCCGAACGGCTCAGCCCCGCCGTCATCTGCTGCCGGAAGGCCCGCTCCTGGTCGTACAGGGTGCTGGCCAGCATTACGGCGTTACCGATCGGCGTGTTCAATTCATGGGCGATGCCGGCCACCAGATCCCCCAGCGCGGCCAGCTTTTCCGACTGTACCAGGCTGGCCTGCGTCCGCTCCAGTTTCGCCAGAGTCTCGCGCAGATCGTGCGTGCGCTCGGCCACGCGCTGCTCCAGCCCGAGGTTCTGCGCGGCGATCTGCGCCCGTGCCTGTCCGAGTTCGCGATTGAGCTTCGCCAGTCGCCGGTTCCAGACCAGCACCATCCAGAGGATGACGCCGGCAATGCCGACGACCCCAGCGACGATCTTCCACAGCAGGACATAGTCGAACACCTGTTCGTAGCGGATCGAAAGCCAGCGATTGACGATGGCCTGACGCTGCGCCTGTGGCAAGGCATCGATCGCCGCCTGAAAGATCTCGCCCAGCAGCGGCTCGTCGCGGCGGGTGGCAATGGACAGGTTCCATGAGAGTTGCTCGCTGTCTTCCAGTTGTCCGGCGATCTTCATATCGAGGATGGCCTGGGTCTGGATGCGATAGGCGATCGTCGGTAGCGCATCGATGAAACCGAACAACCGGCCATCCCGGACCTGCCCGAGTCCTTCCGTGATATTGGCGACCTCTCGCAACCGGATGCCGGGATAGCGCGTCCTCAGGGTATCGATCATGGCATGGCCCCGCGTGATGCCGAAGGTCTCGCCCAGAACGGATTCGATATCGTTGATGAACACCTGATGGCTCTGGGTCGCGATCACAGAGCGGAAGGAGAGATAGGGCGTCGTGAAATCCAGGAAGGCGCGCCGGGCGGGCGTCGCGATCGCCCCGGACAGGAAGTCGCAGCGTCGCTCCCGCGCAAAGGCCAGCGACTCTTCCCAGCTCGCGGTGGGTATCGGTACGATCCTGGTGTCGAGCATCTCGGCGAGCCGCGCGATCACATCGGCGATGATGCCCTCGTGGACGCCCTCCTCGGTGAGACGTTCCACGGGCATCCAGTCGGGATCGACGCACATCCTGAGCGTGCCCTTGCGCTGAAGATAGTCGAGCTGCCGGGGTGAGAGTGAAACGCGCCCGGCCGGGCCGCCGACCTCGCCGAACCATCTGTCCTGCAGGCGCCGGATCTGGTCCGGTGTCAGCGACGCCAAGGCCTTGTCGATGATCGATTGCAGGACCGGCCAGTCCTTGCGGGTCGCGATATAGAGCGCGGAGAACTCACCGCCCTTGTCTTCCCGGCTCCACACGCCCTGGACTTTCAGGTCGACGTAGCCCGAGTGAGCGATGTGGTGGTTCAGGACATTGGCGAAGTCGGTGGTGAAGTCGGCCTGGCCGCGACTCACGGCGGCGATGGCCTCACTGATGTTGGCGGTCTCGATGATCCTGAGTTTATCGCCGAAGCGTTTTTTCAGCAGCTCGGTCTGCTCCCAGCCCCTGGGCGACGCCGCCACGGAACCGAACAGGTCGGCGATGGACCGGACCCTGGGGTGATCGCGGCGGGTCAGGAACTGGTTGGCGCCCCGCACGATGGGCGGCGAGAAGGTCGCGCAGTCCAGCAGCTTCCGGGGTTTGTCGGCGGGTTGCAGCAGATCGATCCGACCGGCACAAAACAGATCGACCAGCGCGTCCCAGCTCTCGCCCTGCACGAACTCGAATTCGACGCCGATCCGCGCGGCCAGCAGCCGCATCAGATCGACCGAATAGCCCTGCGGCCTGCCGTTCTCGAAATAATCATAAGGCGGCCAGTCGAGTTCGTTGCTGACACGGATCACCGGATGGGCCTGGAGAAAGGCGCGCTCGGCTTCCGTCAGCACGAGCGTGCCGCCGGCGGTGCGAAAGGAATCAAAGTATGTAATGGATGCGCGCTCGGCCTCCGTCAGCGCGAGAGCGCCGTCGGATCCGGCGTCGCCGGCCGCTCCCGCCGTGGAGACCGTCAGCAGAACCAAAAACAGCAGCCATGGCAACATCCGCATCACGCTGGACTCTGATCCGTTCGCCGTTCGAGGATCAGCCCCTGATTCAGGCGCAGGCTGAATGTTCGCATACGGATCGATCTCGTTCAGAGGATTTCATTGAGGTCGCGTCCCCTGTCATCCTATCCGCACAGGAGCTGTCCGCTGTTCCCGGACTCCGAACACGATGAGACGCAGTGCATCAGGCCGAACGGCCTAACGTGGGAAATTTCAGCGGCGAAGTGTAACCGTCGATGATGAAGGGAGCGTTAAATCCGGCCTTCGAAGGTCTCTCTATTCGACTCGGCCGCCACTGGAATCTATAGCGAGTCCGCCGGATCGAAGCGATAACCCAGGCCGCGCCTTGTATAGAGCGGCAGGGCGAGACCCGTCTCGCGCAACACCTTGTCGCGCAGACGGCTGATGATCACCTCGATGCGATGCTTGTCGTATTCGTCCGGCAACAACCCGAGGGACTTGGCCAGCTCCCGCGCCGCCGCCACCTCGCCGGGACGGTGCAGCAACACCTGAAGCACTCGGGCCTCGTTGAGACTGAGCCGAATCCGTTGACCATCCGGAGCACGCAGTACGTCGCCGCCGGATTCCAGCCGCCAGCCATCCGACTCCAGCCGCCGGCTGCCGGGCGTGCCAGACGGATCGAGCCGCGTCGCCGGACCGCCGCCGAGTGCGTCGCCGGCACGCTCGGCCAGCCGTCTGAGCAGCAAGGCCAGCTCGTCGATGTCCACCGGCTTGGTGAGATAGGCATCGCCGCCGGCCTTTAGACCGGTCAGCCGATCGTCGCGCGTCGCCCGTGCCGTGATGAAGACCAGTCCGAGCTGCTTGTCGTGCCGGCGCAGATAGCGACAGATCGACAGACCATCCTCGTCCGCCAGACCGATGTCCAGCACCACGACCGCGTAGCGACACACGGCCAGCCGCCGGTAGAGCTGCGCGGCGGTTTCGAAGGTCTCGACCGCGAACCCTAGATGGGTCAACTGAAACGCCAGCTCGTCGCGCAAGATCCGTTCGTCCTCGACGATCGCAATGGGGAAGAGGGTGTGTTCCATGGCCGCCTGAACATCGTCTGGGTGAGACACCGGATGGTACTCTAGCGGGCATCGCCGGAGAAAACCCCAAGCCATATTCGCGCTCGACCCCAAGACCCTGTCCTTCATGGTCGGCGCCAGCAACCTGCTGTTCGCGCTGCTGGCCACGCTCTACATGCGTCAGTCCCGCACCGACAACCCGGCACTGGAACTCTGGCGTTGGGCATGTCTGATCGTGGGCGTCGGCTTTTTCCTGAATCTGGCCAGCGGGATCTTTCCCGACCGGATGCCCGCGTTCATCGGTAACCTGCTCCAGGTGCTGGGCGCGGGTCTGACCCTGGCGGCCTACGCGCGCTTGCTGGAGCGCTATCGCTGGCTGCGACCCCTGATTATCCTGATCGCGGTCTGCTTCGTACTGCTGTCATCCGTCAGTCTGAC
Source organism: Allochromatium humboldtianum (assembly GCF_013385175.1). GTDB lineage: Bacteria > Pseudomonadota > Gammaproteobacteria > Chromatiales > Chromatiaceae > Thermochromatium > Thermochromatium humboldtianum. The sequence goes on from NZ_JABZEO010000003.1 coordinate 46,747, forward strand.
GTTCGATACTCAGGGGCCGCGCCTGCTGGTGTTCTCGGCGACGATCGGTCTGTCGTATGGCCTGATGGCCTGGCTGTTGTTGCGAGCCGATGAGCGCGATTGGCTGCGCACCCTCATCGGCGCGATCGATGGTCTCATGGCCCTGGTGATGTCGGTGCGCGTGCTCAAGGGTCTGGCGCTGGCCCCACTGGTACGCTTCGATACCGATCCGCTGACGCAGTTGCTGTATCTGATGCTGTTGCTGACGGTGACGATCAACGGTTTCGGCTTTCTGCTGCTGGCCAAGCAGAAGGACGACCGGGCGCTGCTCCACGCCTTCGGCGAGCTGGCCCAGGCCGACGAAGATCGCCGCCGGTTCCTGGCCGAGGTCTCCCACGAGTTCCGCACGCCCCTGGCCTCGATCAAGGCGTCGCTGGACTCACTGCGTTTTCTGCAGGCCGGTCTCGCACCTGATATCGTCCGTCGCCTGGACGATATCCGGCTCTCCACGCGGCGCCTGATCCGGGTGTCCGAGGGGCTGCTGAGTCTGGAACGACTCGAACGTCCGGCTGGTCCCGAGCACTGGGTCGAGCTGGATCCGGCCGCCCTGCTGCGGGAGGTGCTCGACCTCTACCCGCCCGAGATCGCGGCGACGGCCGAGTTGCCCGAGACGCCGGTGTCGCTGTGGGGCGATCCGCTGCAACTGCGCATCGCCGTTCAGAATCTGATCGACAATGCCATCGAGCACACGCCTCCCGAATCCGGCGTCCCCGTGCTCGCGCTGGTCTGCACGGAGTCCGGGCTGGAGATTCGCGTGGCCGATCGCGGGCCGGGGTTGTCGGAACGCGACAAGGCCCGAATGTTCAGTCCGTTCTACAACGCCAGGGGTGAATTCGCCCGCGGTCTGGGGTTGACGATCGTCCAGCGGATCGCGCACCGGCATGGCGGCGAGTTGCACGCATTGGACAACCAGCCACGGGGCGCCTGCATGGTGCTGTGCCTCCCCCAGACCGCCGAGCGCCCGAAACTCTCGTCGAGTGAGAGGTTTTGAGAGCCGCTGCGCCGTATTTTCTTATAGGATCGCACCGGGTCTCGTCGTGTCGGCCGCCGTGTCGCCAGGCGATCCGAATCTCAGATTGACACTCGACGCTGGGTTGCGCTGGAAGGGCTTCGATGGTTCACGGGTCTCGCCTTCTGCAAAACGATCGCTTCACGAGACGCGCCGCCCGGCTGTTGCTCGGCCTGCTCATGGTGTTCTTCGGCGTCGAGGCGCTGGCCCTGGAGCCGGTGTCGCTCCAACTGCGCTGGAAGCACCAATTCCAGTTCGCCGGCTACTACGCGGCCCTGCACAAGGGGTTCTATCGCGAGGCCGGACTCGATGTCCATCTTCTGGAAGGCGGACCCGGCGCCGATCCGGTGGCCGCCGTGCTCTCAGGCCGGAGTGAGTTCGGCATTTCGATCTCCAGCCTGGTGATCGATTATCTCAAGGGCAAGCCGGTCGTGATGCTGGGTCCGGTGTTCCAGCATTCGCCGAACGTGCTGCTGGTCCGGGGCGAGAACCGCCACATCTCCGAGCTGGGGCTGCCGGGGGCCGGCCCCATCGCGCTCATGGGCGGCGACCAGGACGTCGAACTCAAGGTCATGTTCCTCAACGAGGGCATTCCACTGGAACGGTTGCGGATCGTTCCCGACGAAAACCATCTGACCGACTTTCTCGACGGTCGAGTGGAGGCGCTCAATGCCTATGTCTCCAACGAACCCTTCGTCCTGCAGCAGGCCGGCATCCCCTTCAGCACCCTGCGCCCGCAGAGCTATGGCATGGATTTCTATGGCGATCTGCTCTTCACGACCCAGGCGCTCGTCGAGCAACACCCGCAACGGGTCGCGGCCTTCCGTGCCGCCTCACTGCGCGGCTGGCAGTATGCCCTGGAGCACCCCGACGAGATCGTCGACCTGATCCTGGAACACTACGACACCCAGGGCAAATCCCGCGAGCAGTTGCAGTACGAGGCGCAGGCGCTGCGACGGCTCATCAATCCCGAGGTGATCGAGCTGGGCCACAGCAACCCAGGGCGCTGGCGTCATATCGCCAACACCTTCGCCCGTTTCGGTCTGGTCGAGCCGGATCGGCCCCTGGATGGATTTTTCTATCAGCCTGACCCGGATGTCGACCTGACCTGGCTGTATTCGGCCCTGGCGATCAGTCTGGCGGTGCTCGTGCTGGTGGCCGGCATCACCCTGTATATCCATCGCGCCCATCGCCGTCTGGCGCGCGCCATGGCCGAGAAACAGCGCAGCGAGGAACGCTATCGGGTCATCTTCCAGTCCTCGGCCTCGGCCGGCATCGTCTGGCGCGAGGGGTTCATCGTCACCGACTGGAACCATCAGGCCGAGTCGCTGTTCGGCTGGTCGCGCGAGGAGGTGCTCGGTCGCAGCTACATGGACTTCCTGCTGCCGGAAGCCGAACGCCGACAGCTGGCCGAGGATATCGCCCAGGTGGTGCAGGACATCTCACACCGGCCGCACGGCATCAACGACAACCTCACCCGCGACGGCCGTGTCATCAGTTGCGAATGGTTCAACGCCTGGCTGCCGCGCCAGGAGGGCGAGCCGCAGGAGGTGATCTCGCTGGCCATCGACATCACCGAGCGCCGCCGGCTGGAGGAGCAGGTCCGGCAACTGGCCTTCTTCGATCCGTTGACCCGACTGCCCAACCGGCGTCTGCTGGATGACCGGGTCGAGCAGGCCATGGCGAATGGCCAGCGTCACGGCGAATGCGGGGCGCTGCTGTTCATCGATCTGGACAACTTCAAGCCGCTCAACGACCGGCATGGCCATGACGTGGGCGATCTGCTGCTGGTGGAGGTGGCTCGACGTCTGGTGGAATCGGTGCGGGCCGTCGATACCGTGGCCCGTTACGGAGGCGACGAGTTCGTGGTGCTGCTGCAGCATCTGTCGGTCGATGTGGACAGGGCGCGCGCGGATGCCCAGCGCGTGGCCGAAAAGCTGCTGGCGCGTCTGACCGAGTGCTATCGGCTGTGTCGTCCGGGGGATGCGGCTCCGGTGGAGCATCGTTGCAGTGCCAGTATCGGGCTGGTGCTGCTCGATGGGCTGGACGGCAAGGAGGCGGTGTTTCGGCGCGCCGACATGGCCATGTATGAAGCCAAGCGCGCCGGGCGCAGTCGGATTGCGCCGGCGTGACGACGGTCGGCACGGAATACCGCGCCGGCCTTGTCGGCGAGCACGCCTGCCGGAAAGCGATAGGCGGATCCGGATCGTTGCAGCCTGCTCGCCAAATCGCTCCGGCCTAAGCCGGCATCCCGACCTTGTAGCCCGACTCGCCGGTCCAGTAGCCGTCGCACAGACCCGAGGGCGCCCAGTCGCGCAGGCGCGCCGTGCCCTCGGCCGGGTCGAGATCGCCGGTCAGACAGTCCGCGAAGGTACGGACCACATCGGCGGTATGCTTGGACTGCGGACTGATGCGCAGCAGATCCACGCCCAGGGCACGCACCTCATCGAGGGACGCCAGCAGGTTGTGGGTGCCGGCCGACTGGGTCTGGATGCCGTTGAGGCTCAGGAACTCCTGGCCCTCCTGGGTCGTGACCAGCACGCCATCCGGATAGTCGCCGCAGCAGAACTCGCAGTTGTCCTTGCCCAGTCCACGGTTGTAGGCCGTGAAGCAGCGCGCCGAATAGGCCAGCGGCAGTCGGCCGAAGGCGAACAGCTCGCACTCCACGCCCTCGGGCCGACGCTGGAGCAGCTCGGCGGCCGTCGCCCGACCCAGCTCCACCGGCATCACCCAGCGCTTGAGTCCGCGCTCGGCCAGGAAGGCGAGCGTGCGATGGTTGTAGAGATTGATCGAATGCCCGGCGACGAAGGGGCGCCCTTCCAGAAAATCGAGCGCGGCCAGGTCGCCCGCTTCGATCATGAAACGCTCATCGGCACAGATCCGCTTGAGGGTCTTCAATTCGCCGTCGGACTCGATCAGGGCCAGGGTCGAGATGACGGCTTGCTTGCCGGCGGCGGTCACGCGCTCGGCCAGCTCCCAATAGTCCTCGGGCTTGAGCTGACGGCGTTTGGAGCAGATGGTCTCGCCCAGATAGACGACGTCCACCGGGGCTTCGAGCAGTTCGGCATAGAAATCGAGCACCTGCTCGCGCGGCCACAGATAGAGGATGGGGCCGAGCGAGAGACGCGGGCGATGGGCTGGGGTGTTCAAGGCTGACATGGGTGGGTTCGAATCGTTCGCTATCGGATCAGTGCCAGGTGCGCTCGTAGGGACCGATGGTGGTCTGCGCACCCTCGGAGACCTGCGCCAGGATCTGGTTCCAGCTCTCCTTGGGCCGGAACGCCTGCGGATTGCGCTTGCAGCTGTCGATCGCCTCGCGCCAGACCTTGGCGACCTGGGTCACATAGCGCGTGCTGCGCTGGCGGCCCTCGATCTTGATGGCGCTGACCCCGGCGGCCAGGATGTCGGGCAGGATGTCGAGCGTGTTGAGACTGGTCGGCTCCTCGATGGCATGACGCAGCTCGCCGTCGATCTGGTAGCGGCCCTTGCAGATGGTCGGATAGCCGGCCGCCTCGCCGTGCGAACGCCGCTCCAGCAGCACGCCGCCGAGGCGCGTCTCCTGACCCTGCGGCGTGTCGCGCCACTCCACATGCGAGGCCGGCGAGCAGGCGCCGAAGGTGTTGGGCGACTGGCCGCTGGCATAGGAGGACAGCAGACAGCGCCCCTCGACCATGACGCACAGACTGCCGAAACCGAAGATCTCGACCGGGACCGTGGTCTCGCGGATCAGGTGCGCGACCTGTTGCAGCGAGAGCACGCGCGGCACCACCACGCGCTTGATGCCGAAATGACGCTGCATGAAGCCGATCGCCGCCGGATTGGTCGCCGACCCCTGAACCGACAGATGCAGATTGACGTTCGGATGACGCTCGGCGGCATAGTCGAGCACGCCCATGTCGGCGAGGATGATGGCATCGACCCCGAAACCGGCGGCGCGGTCGACGGCCGCCGTCCAGCGCTCCCACCCCTTGGGCTGGGCATAGGTGTTGATGGCGACGAACACCTTGACCCGGCGGTCATGGGCGTATTTGACGCCCTCGGCGATCTGCTTGTCGTTGAAATTGAGACCGGCGAAGTGGCGCGCGTTGGTATCGTCGCGAAAACCGATGTAGACGGCATCGGCGCCATTGTCGACGGCCGCCTTGAGCATCGGCAGATTGCCGGCGGGACAGACGAGCTCCATGGTGTTTGGACCCCCGAGGATCAAGCGGTGTTGACGAGTCGATGAGTGGAAAGGGTGTCGGCGCGGTCGCCCTGGCGGGCGCCGCGACGGAACAGTTCGGCCTCGATGGCGTTGAGCACCGCCCATTTGCGGTTGCACCAGTCGGGCGCGAGCAGGATGTCGCGCGAGGCCGTCCCGGTCAGACGATGATAGACCACGCTGGCCGGCGTGCGTTCGACCAGATCGGCGCAGATGGCGACATAGTCGTCCATGGCGAGCGGCTGATAGTCGCCCCGTCGCCAGTCGATGGCCAGCCGGGTGTGACGGACCACGTGCAGCGGATGGACCTTGAGTCCCTCGACGCCGAGTTCCAGCACCCGGTCGAGGGTTGTCAGCGCCTCGGCGTGGCCCTCGCCCGGCAGCCCGACGATGAGATGGGCGCAGACCGGGATGCCGCGCCGATGCGCCGCCGTCACCGCCGTGCGGTACTCGGCTAAGCCGTGACCGCGATTGACGCGCTCGAGCGTTGCGTCGTTGGCCGACTGCAAGCCCAGCTCCAGCCACACCTCCTTGCCGCGCGCGCGATAGCCGGCGAGCAGGTCGAGCACGGCGTCCGGCACGCAGTCCGGGCGCGTGCCGACTGACAACCCCACGACATCCGGGTGCGTGAGTGCGCTGTCATAGCGTTCGCGCAGCACCGCGATCTCGTCATAGGTGTTGGTGTAGGTCTGGAAATAGGCCATGAACCGGCGCGCGCCCGTGCGTTTGGCGAGCACGCCGCGTCCGGCGTCGAGCTGCGGGTCGATCTCGGGCGAGCGCTTGGCGTTGGGGCCGAAGGAGACGTTGTTGCAGAAGGTGCAGCCGCCATGTCCCTTGGCGCCGTCGCGATTCGGACAGGTGAAGCCGGCATTGAGCGCGAGCTTGTGCACCCGCTGGCCGTAGCGCTTCAGCAGATACTGACCGAAGGTATTGACGCGATCACTGAGCGCGCGATGTGGAGCGGACGGGGAAGGCATGGGTCTGACATCAACCGAGCGGCGGCGATCGGCGTTCGATCCGGACCCGTCAGTATAGTGATCAATCGCGCCTCCTGCAAAACGCGCATCCAGTTCATTCACGACCGCTGCCCTAGAGCCGCAACCGAGACGACGGATCCCGCTGGATCATTCGCTCGGTGGTATCCTGGATACCGTTGCTGCTCGGATTTCTGATAGCTGTCCTGCGGCTCTCGCGTCCTTACCGACCGAATATTTCGATCAATCGTACCAATCGCCCATTGAGCCAAGACACCCGCCTACCCGACACGCCCCAGGCACTGGCCGAGCGCCTCAAGACCTGGGGACGTGAACTGGGCTTCCAGCAGATCGGCATCACGGACACCGATCTCACGGACGCCGAGCCGCGTCTGCGCGACTGGCTCGCGCGCGGCTATCACGGCGAAATGGACTACATGGCCCGTCACGGCGCCAAGCGCTCACGCCCGGCCGAACTCGTGCCCGGCACCCTGAGCGTGATCTCGGCGCGGATGGACTACCAGCCCGAATCCCGCGCCGCCATCCATGAACGGCTCGCCGACCCGGCCGGCGCCTTCATCTCACGCTATACGCTCGGACGCGACTATCACAAAGTCCTGCGCCGGCGACTGCAACATCTGGCCGACCGACTCGCCGCCCACATCGGCCCCTTCGGCCATCGCGTCTTCGTCGACTCGGCGCCCGTGATGGAAAAACCGCTGGCCGAAAAGGCCGGACTCGGCTGGATCGGCAAACACAGCAATCTGGTCAACCCGCGCGCCGGCTCCTGGTTCTTCCTCGGCGAGATCTACACCGACCTGCCGCTCCCGCCCGATCAGCCCATGACCGATCACTGCGGACGCTGCCAAGCCTGTCTCGACGCCTGCCCCACAGGCGCCATCGTCGCCCCCTACCAGGTCGATGGCCGACGCTGCATCTCCTATCTGACGATCGAACTCAAGGGCGCCATCCCAGAACCGCTGCGTCCCCTGATCGGCAACCGCATTCACGGCTGCGACGACTGCCAGCTGGTCTGCCCCTGGAACCGCTTCGCCCGACTCACCGAAGAGACCGACTTCCTGCCCCGTCACGGCCTGGACACGGCCACCCTGATCGCCCTGTTCGCCTGGGACGAACCGACCTTCCTCGCACGCACCGAAGGCTCCGCGATCCGACGCCTCGGCCACGAACGCTGGCTACGCAACCTCGCCGTCGCGCTCGGCAACGCCCCAGACTCACCGCAAGTCCGGACTGCACTCGAAGCCCGCGCCGACCACCCCAGCCTACTGGTGCGCGAGCACGTAGCCTGGGCGCTTGCCGGACGCTTCCCCTAAAGCGCCGGCCGCAACCACCGACGCTCAAGCGACTCGGGCGCCGGTGGTCGGGGGCGTCGACGGCATGGATGCCGTCGTCGAGCCTCCAGGGATGGATTCACGGCGACCCCCGACCGCCGGCGCCCGAGTCGCCACTGCCACCAACACCGCCACCGCAACCACCCGAGCCCCCCCGCTCACACAATCCCCGCTCGACCGCGATCACCGCCGCCTCGACCCGCGAATGCACATCGAGCTTACGCAGAATCGCCTTCACATGCAGCTTGACCGTCCCCTCCGAGATCCCCAACGCACGCGCAATGGTCTTGTTGCTCTGCCCCTCGGCCAGATGACAGAGGATCTCCTGCTCGCGCGGGGTCAGATCCGCCGCCCCGCCACTCACGACAGTCACAGGCTTAGACTCACCCCGCACCGCCCGCGCCAGCACCCCCATCAACTCAGGCGCCACCACCGTGCGCCCCTGCACGATCTCACCCAAGGCCGCGATCAGCGCATCCGGCTCCATATCCTTGAGCAGATACCCCTGCGCCCCACTCTGGAGCGAATCGATCACATCGCGCTCCTCGGCACTGGTCGTCAACATCGCGATCGGCATCGACTGATGGGCCGCACGCAACCGGCGCAACAACTCCAGCCCGTTCAGCCCCGGCATCCGCATGTCGAGCAGGACCACATCGGGACGGGTCGCGGCCACCCGCTCGATTCCAGTGCTGGAATCGCCCACGGCCGCCACCACCTCGATACCGCGCCGCTCCAGCAACTCCTGAAGCCCAAAGCGAAACAAGGCATGATCATCGATCAGGAGTACGCGCATCGATCCGCCTCCAGGCCCTGAGTCTGACGTCCGGGACGACGGCCGGCATCGAAGACGATCTCCACCCGCGTCCCCTCCCCCGGCTCGCTCTCGATACGCAGTTCTGCACCGATGCGCCGCGCGCGCTCCTCCAGGATCGACAACCCGATGCACTCGCCCGGCGGGGATTGCTCATCCGGCGGGCTGAAACCGACCCCATCGTCCTCGATCAACAACACATGCCGCCCGCCGCTCTCGCGCGTCAGCAACACCCGCACCGTATGCGCCTGAGCGTGCTTGCGGATGTTGGCCAGCGCCTCCTGAGCGATACGCAGCAACTGCAACTCCTCGGTCGCCGACAGCTCGAACGGACGGCTGTCGTTCTGGAACAGCACATGGGCGCCGGTCTCACGCCCGAGCCGCTGGGTGAGCTTGGCGAGCGCCGGCACCAGCCCACGCCGGTCGAGCGGCGCGCGAAAGCTCGCCAGCAGCTCGCGCAGCTCGGTGTGGGCCTCGTCCAGACCATTGCGGATGCGCGTGAGATCGTTGCGCGCCTCGGGCGGAATGGAACAGCCGGCGAGCGAGTCGTCGAGCATCCGGCACTGGAAGCGCAGACTGGCCAGGGTCTGCGCCAGTGAATCGTGCAGCTCGTGGGCGAGCGCGTTGCGCTCCTCGACGATCGACAGCCGGTGCGCCTCGGCGTCCGAACGCTGCTTGGCGATGGCCATGCCCAAATGATGACCGACGGTGAACAGCAGATCCATGATGTCCTCGCGCCCCTTCAGGCCGGGGCGATCGAGGAACAGGCTATAGACGCCGAGCAGCTCGTCGCGATGCTCCAGCGGCACCGTGACCACCTCGATCTCGGAACTGGCGAACATGCGCCGGCCATAGAGGCGCGAGCAGTAGCGCGCGTCGTTGTCGCACAGGATGTCGCCGGGCGCGAGCACATTGCCGCACAGACAGAGATCGACCGGCGCCATGTCCGACTCGCGCACCAGATCGTCGTTCAACCCGATGGAGCCGATCAGCCGCCGCGTGCCGTCCGGCAACACCAGACGCACCGTCGCCGCGCGCGCGTTGATCATCTCCTTGAGCACGCGCAGGAAGCGCAACAGCAGTTCCTCCACGCTCTCGGTCTGATGGATGCCGGCGGCCACGTCGTAGAGGATCTTGAGCGAGGCGGTCTTCTGGGCCAGACGCCGCGTCTGGCGCGCCACGCGATCGTCCATGTCCTCGTAGAGACCGGTCAGCTCCTCGTTGAGACTGCGGATGTCCTGAGCGATGCCCTGCAACACCCCGGTCTCGGTCAGACTGTCGCCGGCCCCCGGCTCGCCCTGACAGACCTGGGTCAGCGAATGCTCCAGACGCACCAGCGGCCGCAACAGCCGATCGCGCAGCCGTCGCCAGACCAGCACGGTGCAGGCCAGTCCCAGCGCCAGCATCCCGAACAGACTCCAGCGCGCCCAGGTCGCTTCGGGCCAGGCGACCTGGGCGGCGAGCAGCGCGGCCAGACCGGCAAGCGTCAGGCCCAGCGCCCACAGCGGGCGCCTCAGATCGGCCGCGCGCAGGATCTCGTGGACGCGCCGATCCAGGGTCTCGCGGCCCTGGCCCCCGGAGTTCGGAGCGATGCGCCGACCGGAGAGCCGCGTCGTCGTGGCGGCCGTCACCGGGGCTGAACTCCCTCGGGTCGACTCAAGCGTGCCTGGACGATTGCGACCAGTTCCAACGCCGACTCAAAGTCGAAACGATCGATCAGACGCGCGAGTTCAGCGTGCTCATCGGGCATGATGGCCGCGAGTCGCGCCGCTTCGTGCTGGCAGAGCGTATTCGCACGCGCGTTGTCTTCGTTCAGCAGCGCCGCCAGCTCGTCGAGCAGGGCGCGCGCCTGCTCGGGATCGAGGCTCGGATCGGGTGGACTCGACGACCGGGCGGGCGTCTGCGACTGCTCGACGGCATTGCGCAGGGCCAGCAAGGCATGATCGATGGCGTCGATCGCCTCGACGAGCCTGTCGGGAGCCTCGAAGGCCTCCGGACGACGCGCCGCCTCGAGCGCCCTGGCCTGCTCGGCGATGGCGACCAATCCCAGGGTGCTGGCCACGCCCTTGAGTCCGTGCGCCAGACGCGCCAGGGCCTCGCCGTCGCGGTTGGCCAATGCCTCGGCGAGATGCTTGGGGTCATCGGCATGCGAGCCGATGAAGCGCTCGATGAGCTTGAGATACTTCTCCTGGCTGCCGCGCAGACTCGCCAGCCCCTGACGCAGATCGATGCCGGGCAGGACACGGATGGCGGCCAGCAGGTCGGCGCGACGCGCACCCGAGCGCTCGCTCCCCGCCTCGTCGGTGGCGGCGGTGTTTGCCGTCGACCGGGAGCCGTCCGCTTGCGCTGGAGCCGTACCAGGACGCTCCGGCAGCCAGCGCAACAGGGCGTCGAACAGATCCAGCGGCTCGACCGGCTTGGGCACGAAATCGTTCATGCCGGACTCCAGACAGGCGCGACGGTCCTCCTCGAAGGCATTGGCCGTCAGGGCCAGGATCGGCTTGTCGCGCCAACTGGGCAGGGCGCGGATGGCGCGCGTGGCGCTCAGGCCGTCCATGACCGGCATCTGCACGTCCATCAGGATGAGGTCATAGTCCTCGCCGGCGGCCATCTCCAGCGCGACCTGACCGTTCTCAGCCGTCTCCACGCGCAACCCGACGCTGTTGAGCAGCTCCAGCGCCACCTCGCGATTGATCGGATTGTCCTCGGCCAGCAGCACGCGCGCCCCGGCACAGCGGTCGCGCATCTCGGACTCGGCGGCCAGCCGATGGGCGTGCGTGACGATCAGTCCCGGCTGACCGGGCTTGAGACTGACCGTGAACCAGAAGGTACTGCCCTGCCCCGCGATGCTGTCGGCGCCCGCGTCTCCGCCCATCATCCGCGCCAGTTGCGCCGTGATGGCCAGACCCAGCCCGGTGCCGCCATAGCGGCGCGTGGTCGAGGTGTCAGCCTGTTCGAAGGCCTGGAAGAGCTTGGACTGCTTGTCGGGCGGGATGCCGATGCCCGTGTCCTCGACCTCGAAGCGCACCCGCAACACCGCCGCGTCGCGCTCCAGCAGACGCACGCGGATCGTCACGAAGCCGGCATGGGTGAACTTGACGGCGTTGCTGGCATAGTTGAGCAGGGCCTGACGCAGGCGTGTCACATCGCCGCGCATCCAGGGCAGATCCGGGGCCAGGTCGACCTTCAGACTCAGTCCCTTGGCGCGCGCCTCGTCGAGGATCAGCGAGCTGACCTGATCGACCAGCATCACCGCCGAGAAGTCCTCGTCGGACAGTTGCAGCTTGCCGGCCTCGATCTTGGACAGATCCAGGATGTCGTTGATCACGGTCAGCAGATGACGCGCCGCGCTCTCGATCTTGTCGAGCCGGTTGATGTTGGCCGGCTCGACCAGCTCGCGGCGCAGCAGATGCGCCAGCCCCAGGATGGCGTTCATCGGCGTGCGGATCTCGTGGCTCATGTTGGCCAGGAAGGCGCTCTTGGCGCGCACCGCGCTCTCGGCCAGTTCGGCGCGGCGGGCGAGTTCCGCTTCCATCTCACGTTGCGGGCGGATGTCGCGCGCGAAACCGACCGTCCCAAGCACCTCGCCGGTGTCGTCGATGATGGGCGCCTTGAAGGTCTCGTAGATGGCGCCCGGATTGGTCACGCTCGGCATCTCGACTGTGCGCTGTGAGGCGCCGGCCATGACCTCGGTGTCGTCGGCGCGGTAGCGCTCGGCCATCTCGCGCGGCCAGAGTTCATGGTCGGTCAGACCGACGATCTCGCTGGGCGCGCGTCCCTTGGCCTCGGCGAAGACCCGGTTGACCGCGACGAAACGCCCCTCGCGGTCCTTCATCCAGGCCAAATGGGGCAGGTTGTCGATCAGCGCCTGGAGCGAGCGTGTCTGCTGGCGCAGCTCCAGCGTGCGCGCCTCGACCATTTCCTCGAGATGATGACGGTACTGTTCCAGCTCCTCGGCCAGACGCTTCTGTTCGGTGACGTCGGCCTTGACGGCCAGATAGTGCGTGATGCGTCCATCGGCCTGACGGATGGGCGAGATGCTGGCCAGTTCGGTATAGAACTCGCCGTTCTTGCGCCGATTGATCAGCTCGCCGTGCCAGACCTCGCCGCGCAGCAGCGACTCCCAGAGTTCGTCAAAGATTTCAGGCGGGGTCAGACCGGATTTGAGGATGCGCGGATTCTGGCCGAGCGCCTCGGTGCGCGAATAGCCGGTGTTGGCGGTGAAGGCGTCGTTGACGTATTCGATGCAGCCGTCCAGATCCGTGATGACGATGCTCTCCGGACTCTGCTCGACGGCGAGCGAGCGCTTGGTCAGTTCGGACTCGATGTGCTTGCGCTCGGTGATGTCGCGAAAGACCCCGCGCCGCCCGAGATAACGCCCATCGGTGCTGAACACCGGATTGCAGATGTGCTCGACCCAGTGCTCGCGTCCGTCGCGTGCATGCAGGCGCAACTGGATGCAGTCGTGGTCGGCGTGGCAGGATTCCAGGACTTCGTTGAAGTGCCGCATCCAGTGTGCGCGATCCTCGGGATGGATCAGACGCGCGATCAGATCCGGGTCCGCCAGGAATTCACTGGCCGTGTGACCGCTGAGTTCGCGACAGGCCGGCGAGACGTAGCGATACCGACCGTCGGGACCGAGCCAGTATTCCCAGTCCGGACTGTATTCGGCGAGCACCTGATAATGCTCGCGGCTCTCGCTCAGACGCTGCGCGTCGCGCTGACGCTCGACATAGACGGCGATGTGCGAGGCCACGGCCTCCAGCAGCGCCTGCTCCTCACGCAGGAAGATCGATGAATCGAGTCCGGGCGGCGGCGGCTCGCGATAGGCCACCAGGATCTCGCCGGCCTCGCGGCCATCGACCAGGATGGGCGAGCGCAGCATCCGGTCGCCCGGGGCGAACCCCGGCGTCTGGAAGCCGGTCTCCGGCAGGAGGATGCACGCCTCGGCCAGATCCGGGAACTGCCAGGCCTCCGGCAACCGCTCGACCACCCGTTGCAGGACATCCTCCATGGGCGCTTCGTGACGGTTGGTCTCGCGCAGGACGTCGTAGAGTCCGCGCATCTCCTTGAGACGTTCCTGGAGTTCGGCTTCGTGTCGCTGGAGCCGTTCGCCATAGGCACGGAGCGCCTGACGCTGACGCACCGACTCGGTGCGGTCGAGGATGGCGCAGACATAATCATCGCTCTCGCCCTCGAAGTCCGACAGGGGCGCGACATGCAGATCGCCGATGAAGGGCTCGCCGGCGCGACCGTGGAAATGGATCTCCTTGAGCGTCAGGGTCTTGCGCGCCTCGGGCAACTGCCGCTTCCAGAGTTCGGCCACCAGGCCGCGATCGGTCTCGCCGATCAGGCGCGTGAAATAATGCTGGTGGATGTGCGAATGCTTGAGTTCGAAGAGATCCTGGGCGGCGTAGTTGGCCTCCTTGATCAGGCCGTAGCGGTCGACCACCAGCTCGGCGATCGGCAGACCGTTGAAGAAGGCCGTGAAACGTTCCAGGGCCAACTGGGTCTGACGCTGACTGCGGAGCAGTTCATCGTTCTGGATCTGCAACTCGACCTGATAGATCCGCAGACTCTCGACCATGGCGGTGAGTTCGGCGTTGGCGCCCTGCAACAGCTCGTCGGCAATATGGAAGCGCCCCTGATGCAGCGCCGTCAGGGCGCGCTCGCGGATCTCATCGGCGGATAACTCATCCCCCCTGTTCGGGAGGTTACGGGCGTCCGGCTGTATGGGGTCGCGATCGGTGTCTTTCATTGATTCGGGATTCGTTGGCGCGGGGGCGCTGTGCCCGCGCGTTGGAACTTTCTCTGAAATATGGGGGATATTGCACCAGCCGAACCAAGGATTGCTATCCTTTTGAGGCATTCGTCACAGTTTTTCATCGAGTTGGCGGGCAATCTCAGCGCCTCACACCAGAGTCCGCCGCTTCGACGAGACTCAGGAGATCCGCCCATCCGGCGAGCTTCGCGCCCGTCCAACCTGGCAGCCCGAGATCATGGTCGATACCCAAGGAACCCAGCCCTCTGTCAATCCGCCACCGTCCAACCGCCGCACCCTGGGTTCCGTGCTGCTCTATGCCGTGTTCGCCAGTCTCTGGGTGTTGGTGTCGGATCTGCTTTTGGAGCATCTGCTCCAGGATGCCGCCCAGCTCGCCCTGGCCAGCGCGCTCAAGGGAATCCTCTTCGTGGCCGTCACCGCCGCACTGCTCCATGCGCTGCTGCGGTCGCCCAATGACCTGAGCGTCGCCCGCGGAGCCAAACCGAACGGCACGGCCATGGTGCGCTTCCAGTGGTGGCCGTTCCTCGTGCTCGCCGGTACGCTGGCGGCTCTGACGGCGGGGGGCATCGTCCACAATCACCACCATGAACGCTCCGATCAGGCCGAACGCCTGCGGGCCATGGCCATACTCAAGCAGAATCAGATCGAGAATTGGCTCTGGGAGCGCGAGAAGGACGCCCGTTTCATTCACACCAGCCTCTTTCTGGCCCGGCTCTACGAGGACTGGCGCCAGGGCGATGCCGAATCCGGCCGGCAGCTCCAGGAGCGGCTGCAACAATTCATCGGTTCACACACCTTCGGCGCCATCACCCTGCTCGACCCGCTGGGCCGGACGCTCTGGTCCAGTCACGAAGCGCCGCCCAGACTGGCCTCCAGAGTACTGAGCGCGGCCGCAACGGCCAGCTCGGATGGTCAGATCCATCGCATCGATCCCTATCTGGGTCTGCGCGACAATCCACGGCTCGACTTCCTCGTCCCACTCGCCCAGACCCGGCCCGCCCCTGTGGTCGTCCTGCATGGCGACCCCGAATACTGGCTGAACGAAAAGGCCATGGCCGGCCCGGAGATCGGCCAGACGGTCGAGACCCTGCTCTTCTGGCGTGATGGTGATCGGCTCCTGGTTCTGGGGCAGGTCGCGTCTCTGCGATCCGAGTCCGTCTCCCGTTATCAGTCATTCGACGACCCCGACTCACCAGCCCACTGGATGTGGGCGGCGGCCGCCGAACCCGGCGCGATCGTCACCGGCCTCGACGATCGCCGGCAGCCCGTCATGGGAATCGTCGTCCCCATTCCCGGAACCTCATGGTTTCTGCTCGCCAAGATGGATCACAACGAGATCCTCACCGGGTTCGTCCAGCGCTCCATCTGGATCACGCTCGCCGGACTCCTGGCCATCTTCATGAGCGTCACCGGACTCTACCTGTTGCGCCAGCGCCAGCAGCTCCAGCAACGCGCCCATCTAGAGGAACTCGTCGCGGCCCGTACCCTGGAACTGCGCCGGATGGAAGTCGAGCTGGCACACCGCGCCGAACTGGCCGAAAGCGCCACGCGCGCCAAGAGCGCCTTCCTGGCCAACATGAGCCACGAGATCCGCACCCCCATGAATGCCATCCTGGGACTGACGCATCTGCTGCGCCGCGATGGCGTGACGGCGACGCAGAACGAACGTCTGGGCAAGATCGAGAGCGCCACGCGCCATCTGCTCGCCATCCTCAACGACATCCTGGATCTCTCCCGGATCGAGTCCGGACGGCTGCAACTTGAGAATGCCGACTTCGTCCTCGAATCCCTGCTCGATCAGGTGCGCTCGCTGGTGGCCGATGCAGCCCAGTCCAAGGGGCTGACACTGACCATCGAGAGCACCGGCCTGCCGCGCTGGCTGCATGGCGATGTCACACGTCTGCGTCAGATTCTGCTCAACTATGCCAGCAACGCCGTCAAGTTCACCGAGCGCGGCTCGGTCGTGCTGCGCGCCCGGCCCGTCGCCGAGGACGACAGCGGCGTCCTGGTACGCTTCGAGGTCGCGGACACGGGGATCGGCATCGCACCCGAGCAGCTCGCGAGCCTGTTCCGGGCCTTCTCGCAGGCCGACAGCTCGACCACGCGCCGCTATGGGGGCACCGGACTGGGGCTGGCCATCAACATGCAGCTGGCCCAACTCATGGGCGGCGAGACCGGCGCCGAGAGCACGCCGGGCGTGGGCAGCACCTTCTGGCTCCAGGTGCGGCTCGGACGCGGACAGGGTGATTCGAACGACGTGTCCGAAGCCCATGCGCTGGCCGAACAGCGACTGCGCGCGCACCATGCCGGCGCCCGCCTGATCCTGGCCGAGGACAATGCCGTCAACCGCGAGGTCGCGCTGGATCTGCTACAGGCCGTCGGGCTACAGGTCGATACCGCCGAGAACGGGCGCGAAGCCGTCGAGCTGGCCATGACGGGCCGGCACGCGCTGATCCTGATGGACGTGCAGATGCCGGTCATGGATGGACTGGAAGCGACCCGCCTCATCCGCAGACTGTCGGGCTGGCGCGACAAACCGATCCTGGCCATGACCGCCAATGCCTTCCAGGAGGACCGCCGGCACTGTCTGGAGGCCGGCATGAATGACTTCGTGCCCAAGCCGGTCTCACCGCGCGATCTGTTCGAGACGCTGCTGCGCTGGCTGCCCAAGACCGAGTCCGATCGGATTCCGGCCTCCGGCCCGGTCAGCGCGCCCCCGGCGCCGCCTGGACCCGACACCGAGGCCGCCATCGCGCGGCTGAGCACGTTGCCGGGTCTGAATCCGGCACAGGGCCTGGCGGTCATGAGCGACAACCAGACGAAATATCTCGCGCTGCTGCAACGTTTCGCCGACAACCATCGCGACGACACGCGCAAGATGAGCAGGGCGCTGGAGTCCGGGAGCAAGGCGAGCGTGCGCGAACTGGCGCATACCCTCAAGGGCGTCTCGGCCACGCTGGGCGCGAACGAGATCGCCGAGGCCGCCACCCGGCTGGATGCCATGCTCAAGGCCGATCCCGATCTCCAGGCCAAGTCGATTCGCACAGCGATCGACCGGATCGCGACGGCTTTCGCGCCCCTGACCCAGGCGCTGGCAGAACGGCACACAGCGTCCAAGACCGAAACGGCGTCGATTCCGTCCGCCTCCCCCGATCACCGGGAACAGCAGGAACGTCTGATCGCAACACTCATCGCCCGGCTGCGCGAGAACGACACTCAGGCCATCGCGCTCCTGCGCAGCGAGCGGTCCCTGTTGCAGTCGAGTCTCGGAGAGTCGTTCGAGCGTGTCGAGCGCCACCTGCTTGGATTCGAGTTCGAGGAAGCACTCGAACTCGTGGAACGCATCCAGTCCGAGTCTGCACCGGCACACTCGCTCTGAGGTGACAGCTTTCGGTGATGTGCGGTCCCTGCGCCGGGGGCGATCGAATCGAGAACAGGATCACAAAACCGCGCTTGGTTTGGGCGCGAGAAAACACTATCCAGTATAAATCGATCTCATTTTCTCCATGGAGCGCGCTGAGTCGCCATGACCGCTCAAGCCCTTGCCCAACGCCAGACCTCGAATCGCTCGCTCTATCCGTCCAAGCCGGTGTTCGAGGCCGCGCTGAACGTGGTGCGCCGCGCACCCGTACCCCAGATCCCTGACGTGGTGATGGCCCTGCGTCGCGAGCTGACACGCCCCGAGCCGGATCTCAAGGCAGCCTCGGACCTCATCGCCCTGGATCCGGTGCTGACCGGGCAGGTGTTGCGCGTCGTCAACTCGCCGGCGTTCAATCTGCCGGCGCAGGTGGCCGGCGTCCATCAGGCCGCCGGGCTCCTGGGGCTGGCGCGTCTGACAAATCTGGTGACGGCCGAGGCGATCAACCGTCTGCTGGAGGTCAATCAGGGGCCGGTGCGCGTACTCTGGGAGTCGATCCTGGGGACGGCGCGCATCGTCACCGCCGTGGCGCGTCTGACGCCGGACATCGGCGAGGACGAGGCCTATCTGTTCGGCATCATGCATGATGTCGGCAGTCTCATCTTCGCCAATGTCACCGACAACTACATCGCTGAGTGGAGTTTCCGCGCCGACAGCACGCCCAGCGAGCTGCTGATCCACGAGCGCGCCACGCTCGGCACGGATCACACGGTGGTCGGGTTCCTGCTGGCGAACAACTGGAAGCTGCCTGAGTTCATCGCGCTGGCGATCCTGCATCATCACGGCACACGCCATCTGGAGGCCGAGGATCGGCGCATCCCGCGCCTGATCGCGCTCGGGCAGCTGGCGCATTATCTCGTCGCCCTGGCCAACGGCACCGATGAGACGGCCGAGATGCTGGAGTACCGCGATCAGGCCGGGAATATGCTCGACATCGGCGAGCCGGAATGGGAGGCGCTCTGCCGGCAGGCCGTGAATGGCGGCTGGTGAGTTGGCCTCTGAACATCACTGGCGTGGCGTGATGCGTGTTCCGTCGGCCAGCTCGCGATCGGGGTGGACGATCACGGATGCACCGACCTCGACGCCGCGTCTCAACTCAGTCTGGAGTGCGCCGCGCCGTCCGATCTCGATCGGGGTGAGACGGGCGCGTCCGTCGACCGCTCGAAACAGCGCCCAGCCCTCGCCGTGCCGAAACAGGCTGGAGGTCGGCGCCTGGAGCACGTCTTCGGCCTCCCAGAGTACGAAACGGGCGTTGACTCGATAGCCGTCGCCCAGCCGCGTCCAGTCAGTTTGGGGCGCAAGCAGTTCGGCGATGACCCAGACCCGTTGCTCTTCGACGCCGAGTGCCGAGATCTTGGTGAAGGCGACCGGCTCGATCCGCTTGATCCTGGCCTCCAGGGGACTGGACTGCCCCCAGCGTTCGATCCGGACCCGCATCCCGACCGCCAGCCGCACGGCGTCGGCTGAGAGCACATCGACCTCGATCTCCAGCGCACGCGGATCGCCGAGTTCCAGGATCGGATCACCGGCGTGAACGACGCGCGCACTCTCGGACTCGCGCTTGAGCACGACGCCGGCGATCGGCGCTCTGAGTTCCAGCTGCCCCTGTTCCCCCGCCGCCAATTCTCCGGCATATTCCAGTTCCGCCAATGCAGCCAGTCGATCGCGCTCGGCGCTCTGGACGCGAAAGCGCGCCGCCTCCAGTTCCGCATCGCGACCAAGCGACTCGGCGCGCGACTGATCGAGCTGGGTGCGCGAGACCATCCCCTGTCCGGCCAGATGCTCGATGCGCTCCAGTTCCATCCGCGCCAGATTCGACGACGCCTCGGCCGCCGTCACCGCCGCGTGGGTTGCGGCCAGATCGGACTCGGCGCTCGCCAACCGCGCACGGGCGCGTTCCTGACTGCGCCGATCCAGCACCGGCGAGACCTGGGCGTCGAGAACGGCGATCACCTGCCCGGCCCGAACCGGATCGCCGACCTCCAGTTCCAGCCGCTGCAACTGACCATCGACCGGCGCCGAGATCCGATAGCGCTCGACGACGCGCGTGCGGCCCTCGGCCACCAGGGTGACGGCCAGCGGACCGCGCGTGACGGGTTCGACGTCAACCAGACGCGGCACGGGACGGAAACCCCAGATCAGGAGCGCGAGCAGCGCCACGGCTCCCAGTAGCTGGCCGACACGACGACGGATGAGCAGACCTTTGACGTTCATTCGCGAGTCTTGAGTACGGCGACCAGATCCAGCCGGCGCAGACGGCGCGCGACCAGCAGGCCCGACAGGAGCGCGGCGACCAGGATGACGCTCGCCGCGAAGGCGAACACGCTCGGCTCCAGGATCAGCGGTATCCGATAGAGTTCGGACTCGATACCGCGCACGATGAGCGCGATCAGCCCCCAGCCGATGCCGAATCCGACCGGGATGGCGATGGCGGTCAGGAGCGCCAGCTCGCCCAGCAGGATCGCCGTGATCTCGCCGAGGCTGAAGCCTAGCACCCGCAGTGTCGCCAGTTCACGCGCGCGCTCGGTGAGCGTGATGCGCGCATCATTGTAGACCACGCCGAAGGCGATGCTGCCGGCCAGGAGCGTGCTGACGAAGGCAAAGCTCAGCACGATCTCGGTCATCGAATCCATGAAGCTCTGAATCGCTGTGAGCCGGTCGGTCACGCCCGCCACCCGTGGCGCGGCCTTCAATTCGGCCACCAGCCGATCGCGCGCCCCTGGCTCGACCGCGAGCAGCGCGCCGGTCACGGCCTCGCCCTCGCCGAGCAGCCGGTTGAGCGCCTCCAGATCCATATAGGCCGAAAGGCCGGTGAACTCGCGCACCAGCCCCGCGACCACGACCCGATGCCGCTCGCGCCGTCCCTCCAGGATCTCGACCTCGACCCGATCACCCACGCCAACACCGAGCAACTGTGCGAGCTGATCGCTCAGGACCAGTCCCTCGGCGGGCAGTCTCTGAACCTGGAGCCGATCGTCGAGGATGCGCCGCAAGCGGCTGTCCGGTTCCAGCCCCTGGATCGCCGTCGACTGACTAGCATTGGCCTGACGCAGACGCACCGCGACCTGACGGGTCGGCTCAGCCCAGTCGACGCCGGGCCGCGCGCCCAGTTCGAGCACCACCCGACGGGAGGTCGGCTCGCTGAAAGTGACGGTTAGATCGTCGCGCTGCGCCAGCCCGTACTGGACCTGGATCAGATAGTCCAACGCCCCTTCCTGGAAGCGCCCGACCATCAGGATGCCGCAGGCCAGACCGATCCCCAGGATCGAGAGCAGCGACTTGAGCGGACGGCGCTCGATGTGGCGCAGGATCATGCGCGTCGGCTGGCTCAGAAAGCGCTGAAGTCCGAACCGCTCGACCAGCGTGGGCCGATAGCGCGGCGGCGGCTCGGGCTGCATCGCCTCGGCCGGCGGCAGACGCACGGCGCGGCGAACGGCGGCGAGCGTGCCGGTGAGTCCGGCGCCCAGCGTCACCACAGCGGCCAGCGCAATCACCGGCGGGCGCAGACTGAACTCCAGATAGGGAAAGTAGAAGAAGCCGCGATAGAGTTCCGCCATCGCCAGTCCGAACCAGAGTCCGGCCCCCAGGCCGATGACCAGTCCGAGCAGGATGATCACCAGCGCCCAGCGCACATAGTGCCCGCCGATCTGCCGGGCGCTGTAGCCGAACGCCTTGAGGATGGCGATCTGGTCGCGCTGGGCGCCGATCAGACGCCCCAGCACCACGTTGAGCAGAAAGGCCGCCACGCCGAGGAAGACACCGGGGATGAGCCGTGCCATACCGGCGAGCTGTTCCAGTTCGGCATCGAGATAACGGTCCGAGAGCTGATCCGAGCGCTCGATCGCGCCCAGACCGCCATAGGGTTCGAGCAGGACGTCCAGCCGCTCGATCACGTCTTTGGGACGCCCTTCGCGGGTGAGTGTCAGCAGCAGATCATTGAAGGCGCCATCCATGTCATAGGCGCGCGCCAGCGGCTCGCGGTTCATCCAGAGCACGCCGTGGCGCGCGAAATCGGGAAAGAGATCGCCCGGCTTGATCTGATAGATGTACTCGGGCGAGACGGCGATGCCGACGATCGTCAGGCGCTGGAGACGTCCGTCGATGATCGCCGACAGATGCGCGCCCGGTTCGAACTCATGCGCCTCGGCGAACGCCTGGCTGACCACGGTCTCGTCGTCGCGACCCGGCTCGGGCAGCCGACCGGCGAGCAGATGGAGCTGGTTGAGTCCGTCACGCTCGGGCAGCGAGACCAGCACCCCAGTGGCCGGATCGGCGAAGTCCGGGATGTCCAGATTGACCGCCGCCGCCACCCGCGTCTCGACCTGCCGGACGCCTGGAATGGCCGCGATCGGCTCGCGCAGCGACTCGGGCGCGCGCTTGAGCGAGACGAAGACCTCGGCGAAGCGATAGTCGCGATAGAAGGCATCGCGCGTCAGGGTCAGCGAATCGAGCGTGGCCAGCGACATCAGCAGCGTCGACACCCCGCCGGCGATTACCACGGCGATGGCCAGCACTTGACCGCGCTGGTTCCAGAGTTCACGCCAAAGCTTACGGTCGAGCGCGCTCACCAGTGGATCTCGCGCGGGGCGACCCGCTCGGGATTGGTGCGCACCGACTGAATCCGCCCATCGGCCATCAGGATCACGCGATCCGCCATGGCCGCGATGGCGGCATTGTGGGTGATGACGGCGGTCGTCGTGCCCAGCTCACGGTTGACCCGCTCCAGCACCTCCAGCACCCGCACGCCCGTGGTCGAATCCAGCGCCCCGGTCGGCTCGTCGCACAGGAGCACGCGCGGACGCTTGGCGATGGCGCGCGCGATGGCCACGCGCTGCTGCTCGCCGCCCGAGAGCTGAGCGGGGAAATGATCGAGACGCGCGCCGAGCCCCACCAGATCGAGCGCCGCCTCGGGCGTCATCGGATCTTCGGCGATCTCGGTGACGATGGCGACGTTCTCGCGTGCGGTGAGACTGGGGATGAGGTTGTAGAACTGGAAGACGAAGCCGACGACCTGACGGCGAAAGGCGGTCAGCGCCCGCTCTCCGGCCTGAGTCAGATCGCGCCCGGCGGCGATCACCTGACCGCCGGTTGGCGAATCCAGACCACCCAGGATATTGAGCAGTGTCGACTTGCCGCTGCCCGATGGTCCAAGCAGCACCGCCAGTTCGCCCGGATAGAGATCGAGATCGACGCCCCGCAGGGCCTCGACCCGCACCTCGCCCATGACATAGACCTTGGTGAGTCCGCGCGCCTGGAACACAGGCGCGGCAGACTCGCTGTCGTGACCCTGAATGGGTCGCGGGGCCGAACCACGCGATCCACTCATTTCACGCGAGGATCAGCCCTGCTCCAGCAGACGACGCAGGTCGATGACCGCCGCATTGGCACGCGCGATGTAGGAAGCCATGACCAGCGAGTGGTTGGCCATGGGGCCGAAGCCCGTGCCGTTGAGGATCAGCGGACTCCAGATCGGCTTCTGGGTTTCCTGAAGCTTGAATATGATCTGATTGACCGAAACCAGAGCGTTCTTGCTCTTGAGCATGGGCTCGAAGTCGAGAGACAGCCCCTGGAGCACATGCAGCAAGGCCCAGGTGTAACCGCGTGCCTCGAAGAAGACGTCATCGATCTGCGACCAAGGCGTGCGGGACGTGATCAGGGACTGGCCGCCTGCCGGATTCGCTGAGCGGGCGGCCGCTTCGTCGCCCTGATCGGTCTCGACTGCATCCTCGCTCACGGCCTGGGACAGACGATGTGCCAGACTGCCCAGACGACGTTCGACGACCTGGAGATAGAGTATCAGGTTATCGGAACGTGCAAAAAATTGCGCCTCGCGTCGGGTGAGACGGTTCAGATAGCTTTCGAGCGCCTGGATGCCCCGACGATATTCGGACTCACTCGAGGGCAACATCCAGGACTCGGTGTTGTAGTTGAACTGCGGCTGGGCGAGCAGCAGATCAGGATCCTCACCCGACTGCGATTGCGCACGGGTCAGCTCGTTGCGCAGTGCATTGGTTATATCGCGCAACTCGGTCAGAGCGCCGAATTCCCAGTTCGGGATGTTGTCCAGATAGACGCCGGGCGGGAAGATGTCGTTGCTCAGAAAACCGCCGGGCTTTTCCAGCAGGGTCTGGCCGATGCGGATGGCGGTAGCCGCAGTGTAGGCGCCGGTCACCAGCCGGCTCTCGTCGCCGCCGACCGTGGCCAGTGCATTGGCACGCACGTCGAAGGTCTCCGGCGAACGCGACCAGAGCATTCCCAAAACGACCACCACGACCAGGTAGGTGACGACGAACAGCCCCAGGGTCCAACCCATGCCGCGCTCGCGCCAGACCTTCGGATTGTAGACTTCCAGCAGCCGGGTCAATCGATCCTTGATCGACTGGACAGGGTTGAAGTTTTTCAAGGATGTTTTGACACCCATTCATGTTCTCCGTTGAATTTTCATCAGTTCCTCCGCGAGAAACCCCGTCCTTCAGGGCGGGGAGGGATAGCGGCTACGACCTCGCCGCCGCCGAAAATAGGTGCAGGCTTTCCACCTGCCGGGCCGCAAGGCTCTGCCCGTAAGGGCCTAGTGACGGAGTCGGGCCGGCATTCCCGACTCGCTCCCCTCGGGGACGTTACGCCTGGGTTTTTGCACCCTCTCGGGTCCGTCCCTGGTGGTCGCACTGGCTTCAACCCCGTAGGCCTGTTTAACGACCAGCCGCAGTGTCCGGAACTGAGGAAGCATTCCGGAGTGCCTATTGCACCGGCTTGCGCCGGATTCCACGCTAACGGAGCCATCTCAACGTCTTGCCTCGACTCAATGGCGTTCCCCTGGTCAACTCCGGAACCTGTCTTTCAACACGTTCCCGCCTGAAGGCGGGGGTAGTTGACGGCTCGAATCCTGACTCCAGCCTGACGACGATCAAAACGGCAACAGGCTCGATAGGAGTGGATTCTATCATCCCCCGAAATCTCGCTCGACGATCTCGACTGCGCGGCGACAGATCTCGCGGCCATAGTCGGTCCAGAGTCCCTGGCCCCAGTAACGGTAGCAACTGGTCTGCGACGACATCAGATGGAAGAGCGCGTTGCGGTAGGCCGGATGATCGGGCGAGACGCCGGGGCGCAGCACCTTTTCGTTGAAGCACGAACTGGCTTCCTCCATGGGGCCGAGCACGTTCTCGTAGCCCTTGACCCAGGACAGGTCGCTGGTCCAGCTTCCGCCTTCCATGTGGAAGCGTCCGTCCTCGCGCTTGAGTTCCTCGATCACCTGATTGAGCTTCTCGGGACCGTCGCCCGGCTGCATCCGCGCCCAGATGCGATCGTGGAACAGCGGCTGGATCTCGGGCAGATCGGACAGTTCGACGCCGGCGGCGAACAGATGTTCCAGATATTCGCTCGCATTCATCAACGGCGTGGCCGAGTGACTGGCCGCGCGCACCACCTCCATGAATTTGGGCGGGAACTCATTCATCATGACGCCGCCGTTCTCGCCGTCGGCGATCTGGGTCACGAGCGGCGGGATCGAACGGCCGGCCAGCTCGACCCGGTTCAGGCCCTGCGCTTCGTACCAGGGCTGCATCTGAGCCACGAGCTTGGTGTCCGACCCTTGGGTCTTGACGATGGCAATGATGCTCGCCGTCTCGCCATGCGAATTGGTGCAGACCAAGCGATGCGGGATGTGCGGGCGCTCGGGATGCTGCTCGGCGCCGACCCGGTGCACCGTGTGTTCCTGAACCAGCACCCATTGATAGCCGCAGTCGACCAGGGTCTTGACGAACTCGTAGGCGACATCCGGATGATTGGGCAGCGCCATCTCGGACGGCGAGAATCCGCGCACCCGCTCCAGCGCCTCCCAGCCGAAGATGGCGGCGAAGTGATGCTGGAAGGCGCGCACGTGCAGCCGGTAGTCCTGCACCGGCGTCGAGGGCGCGACTGCATGGCCCCAGGGCATCCCGAGCCATTCGACCGCCCAGTTGTAGTCCGGATTGCAGGTGACGGTCTTGAGCGTGTCGATGACGTGATGCTCGCCCATCTTGCGCAACCCGTGCAGCAATGTGCCCGAGTATTCGAGCATGCAGCGCGGCGAGTGCCCCTCGCCGATCAACTGCGGCACGAACTCGCCGATGCGCTTGTAGCACCAGACGAAGGTCGGCGCGTTGTGATTGTCGCCGATGTGCTGGTTCTCCATCATGTACTGGAGATTGCTGATGAGCGCGGCGGTGTGCAGATCCGCGCCGCCGGCGGGGATCAACGGCTGATGCTGGTGCAGCGCGATGGCGGTGGCGGCACGGATGGCGCCGAAATCGACCCCGCCCTGTCTGGCGAACAGCTCACGCTCGCGTCCGCGCGCGACGACCTGCGCGACGTCCGCTTCCTGTCCGGACAGATTGGGCACGTCTCCGATGTATTCGGGCATGGGATTCACGGTCGGCTCCTTCAGGGTTGGGTGGCGGATGGGTCGACATCGCCGCGAGTGGACGTGGCCTCGACGGCGGCGTCCGGGGATGGGTCGGTCGGCAAGGCATCGCGAACGCCCGATTCGGTGTCGTGCGACGCGCTTCGGGCGGACGCGGATTCGGGTGCGAGCGTCGCGGACATGACATCCGGTTCGTTTTCAGCTTCGGCTTCAGATCCGACTTCCGGCGCCGTCGGCGACGGCGCCAGACTCACCGCACGCTCCAGGGCCTGACGCGCGGCATGCAGATCGGCCTCGGCGCGCGGCACCCAGGACTCGCCCCAGTAGAGGTTACAACTGGTCTCGGCACGCAGCAGATGCCACAACGCCTCGGCGAGCGCGTCGGACTCTGGCCCCTCGGTCACACCACGCTCACCGGCGAACCAGCGCGCGTCATGGATCATGCGGCTGGCCTCGGCGAAGTCGGCGACGGCTTGACGTTGCCGCTCCGACCCCATCCATTGGGTGAAGTCGCGTCCGTGATGCCAGCCGGTGTTCCAGGCCCCGGTGCGCACCCGTACCTCGCCGTGCACGCCGTGCTCGTCGAGATAGTCGCTGACGAAAGTCGGCCGGACGTCGGCCTCGCCCGCCGCGACCCGATCCAGCAGCGGCAGATAGAAGGCGCTCCAGAAGTTCGCGCCCTCGGTGACGTTGCGGAACCAGCCGCCGTTCTCGCCGTCGGTGCAGGTCGTCACCAGGGGCGCGAAGTCACACCACCTGGTGCGCTCGGCGACCTCGTTGAGGAACCAGTCGACATCCATGCCCGATTCCTGGGCATCGGAGAGTTCGCGGTCGCGCACCACCACGATGATTTCATCATCGCCATGCCGGGCGATGTGCGGCCGGTAGCGCAGCTCCTGCCAGCTCATCTCCGTGACCGGCTCGACGTGTTCGCTGTCGACGAAGACATAGCGATAGCCGAAGGCGCGCAGCAACGGGATGAGTTCCATCGAGAACCCCATCTCGGGCGGCCAGAAGCCCTGGAATTGAGGACGCCACAACAGATGGCGAGCGATGTCGAGCCAGCGCGCCAGATGCTCGCGCCGGTCGGCCTCCGGGATCAGCGGCAACACCGGATGGAAGTAGCCGGTACCGACGACCTCGAACAGCGCCTGATTCTGCAAATGCCACAGCAGCGCGCCGCAATCGACGATACCGTAGACGCGCTCCTGGAAGACCGGATCGGACAGCGTCTCCAGCAGGGTTCCCGACAGCGACAGATGGACGCGCGCCAGGTCCTCGCGCCCCCAGAGACTGCGCGGGATGCGATCGAGAGCGAACAGGATCTCACGCGCCTCCCAGGTCTGGTGTTCCAGCAGCTCCTGGAGATTGCCCGGCGGCTGGTGGAGATTCAGCACGAGCGCGTGATGGACGGTTGCCATGAGAACTCCCCGATGACGGCTTGGGATGGAACCAAGGATAGCAAAGCCGGGGGCCGGGATTCATCACGCGCGCATGACCAATGACTCGTTCACTCTCGATCCGGACACGGCGCTGCGATCGATGAATCTCGGGCGACACAAAAACCGCAGCGAAGCGCCGATTGTTGTGTATCCTATCGATTGCCACCCCGAATCGAGAGGCAAGCGAGTGACATGGCTGACGACAAGATCGTGACGAAGAAGACGGCGGCGAAAAAGGCTGTTACCAAGAAGACCACGGCTCTCAAGAGTCCGGCTCCCGAGTCCAGCCGCTCCCCTGCCGCACCCACTGACATGACCGAGTCCGCGCCCGTGCCGGCCAAGAAGAGCGCGTCGAAGTCAACGGGCAAGAAGGTGTCCGCGGCGACACCGGCCGCAACCACGCCCAAGCGCGGCAAGTCCAGCGCATCGACCGCCCCCAAGCTCTCGGATCACCAGGGCAGTCTGCGCGAACTGGCGACGGTCTCCGAGGCGAAACGCCAGGACATGATCCGCGAGGCGGCCTACTACAAGGCCGAGAAACGCCGCTTCGCCCCCGGTCACGAGGCCGAGGACTGGGCGGCGGCCGAGCGCGAGATCGACGAGCTCATCGCGCGCGCCAGGGTGATGACCGGGCACTGAAGTCCAGCGCCCCACCGTTCGCCACGCCCGGCGAGAAGCCGCCCGTCGCGTGGCGAGTCCGGTTTCTAAAGTCCCAGTTCGTCGAGCAGACTCTGATCGACGAGCGTCTGATTGCTCGTGCTCGCCAGTGTCTCCTGCCGGCCGACTTCCTCGACGATGCGGTCCGGATCGATCTCCTCGCGCTCGAACTCATGCAGCTGGATGAACTCGGTGCGATCCATCGCCAGCTCCATGTAGAAGACGTTGCGATTGGCGGTCGAGAAGGAGACGCGCCGTGCCTGGGCGCGATCCAGATTGGTGTCGATACTGACCACCACCTCCTTGTTGATGGTGAGCATCTTGGGCTGGTTCTGATTGATCGAGACCAGCAGCTCACTGCCCACGTTGCCCGTGAAATCCCCGACGATCTGATTCATCAGCTCACCGAGCATGTTGCCGACCTCTTCGGACGTATGCTGGGTGGCCAGCTCGGACTCGGGCATCCCCATACTCATCATGTAGGCGCGATAGAGCTCCATGGCCGCCGGCGCGGAGAAGTTGATGATGACCAGGCCCGAAAAGCTGCCGTCGAAGAGCACGAAGCAGCCGATGTCCGGTCGCAGACAGGTGCGTGTGATCTTCTGCACCATGGGTGAATAGGTGAGCTGGGTCTGGGTGGCGACCGAGAGTACCTTCTTCACGGAGGTGCACAGCATCAGCAACACGTCATCGGTCGAGATCGCTTTTGTCTTTGCCACGGGTCTTGGTTCCTGAATGGGTCGGTGGTGTACGAAAAAGGCGAAACTAGGCCGCCGGGTCATACAGTACGCCAATTCGGCGTTCAGCGTCGCGGATCGTCCCGGCCCCCATCCCAGCTCGTCGGAAGCTGACTGGTATCCGGCGCGAAGGCCGCGATGAAGTTGTAACAGACGCGCGGATCCTCGGCCATTTCGAGAAAGTCGATCGTCCGCCCATTGTGGCCCTTGAGGAACTGGGCATGGGTGATGTGCTCCATGTCGCGGAAGCCCATGCTCCAGCCGACGAAGGCCCGCTGCTGGATGCCGCCCTCGAAGACGATCCGCAGGCCGTGATGACGCGGATCGCGCCGGATCTGCTCCAGCAGCGCCCGAACCCGCGCGCGCTGCCCCTCGATGATCTGCATGAAGGATTCGTTGAAATAGAGCAGGAATCCCGTGATGCCCTGGGCACGATTGGATTCGCGCGCCTTTTCGAGCAGGGTCCGCAGTTCGGACGCGCTCATGGGCCGGCTGGCCTGGCTGACATAGAGCAGCGAATAGAGATCGTCCGAGCTGGCCAGACGCCCGGCGACGCTGGACTCGTGCAGCAGGGCGAGAAACTCCTCGGGCGGCAGCGGGCGATAGAAATGGAACCCCTGCACGTAGTCGCACCCCAGATCACGCAGATAGCCGAACTGACTGGCGTTCTCCACCCCCTCGGCGATCACCTTGAGGTTCATGGCGCGCGCCATGCTGCAAACGGCATGCACGATGGCGCGGCTGTCGTGGCGCTTGTCGAGTCCGTCGACGAACTCGCGGTCGATCTTGAGCTTGCTCAAGGGCAGGCGCAGCAGTTGCGCCAAGGAGGAATAGCCGGTGCCGAAGTCATCGACCGCCACCCGCAGCCCCAGTCCGGCGAGCTGGTTCAGCACGCTGAGGTTGAAGATGACGTCGCTCATCAGCGAGGTCTCGGTCAGCTCCAGCAGGATGCGTTCGGGATCGGCGCCGGTCTCGGCCAGCATGCCCCTGAACTCCTCGACCAGGGCCTCGTCGTTGAGCTGGCGCGCCGAGACGTTGACGCTCACATAGGGCGCCTCGACGCCGAACTGGTCGCGCCACTGGCGTTCGGCCAGACAGGCCTGACGGAAGACCCACTTGCCGATCGGCACGATCGAGCCGCTCATCTCGGCGATGGGCACGAAATGCGCCGGGGAGACCTCGCCTCCGCTCGGGAACCAGCGCAACAGGAGTTCGGCGCCGCGAATGATCTGGCTCTGGGCACAGAGGATGGGCTGGAACCGGACCTGGAACTCGTCGCGTTCGATGGCCTGACGCAGACCGTTGATGATGTCGAGCCGCCGCCGCGCCTGTTCGTGGATCTCCTCGCTGAAGAAACGCCAGCCGTCGCGGCCCTGCTCCTTGGCCTGATACATGGCCGCATCGGCATTGCGCAGCAGATCGTCGGCACTGTGGGTGGTGCCGTGACCGATGGCCAGACCGATGCTGGCGGAGGCGAACAGACGCCGTCCCGAGAGCGTCACGGGTTCGCGCAGCAGGTCGTTGAGCCGGTCGGCGAGGTTGGCGACCGCCGCCGGACTCTCGACATGATCGCAGAGCACCACGAACTCGTCGCCGCCGAGCCGGCCGATGGTGTCGCCCGGACGCACATGATCGACCAGACGCTGCGCGACCGTCTTGAGCAGCTCGTCGCCGGCCTGATGGCCGTGGCTGTCGTTGACGAGCTTGAAGCCGTCGAGATCGATGAACAGCAGCGCCACACTCTGTCCCTGTTGCTTCGAGCGCCGCAGGGCGCGCTCCAGACGCTCTTGGATCATCGCCCGGTTGGGCAGGCCGGTGAGTGGGTCGTGAATGGCATTCCAGACCAGCTCCTCCTCGGCGAGCCGGCGCTCGGTGACATCGAGGATGGTCGCCACCATCACCCAGCGGCCCTCGACCTGGATCTTGGACAGCGAGATCTCGACCGGAAAGGTCGAGCCGTCCTTGCGATAGCCGCTGAGTTCGGAGCGCTCGCTCATGCGCCGGTCGTATGCCGATCCATGCAGGAAGCGCTCGACATGCAGCACATGGGTGCGACGGAACGACGGCGGGATCAGCTCCTGGAGCGGCAACCCGATCAGCTCCCGGATCGCATAGCCGAACATCTCGGCGATGCGTCGATTGGCCTCGACGATGACCCCGTCGGCACTGACGGCCAGCACACCGACATCGATGCTGGCCAGGATACGGTCGGTGGCGCCGGGCGCGCGTGCCGGCAGACCCACCTCCCCCTGCACGGTATCGACGGCCAGCGGGGGGATCTCCGGCAGCGACGGCATGACCGGCCCCGTGACTTGACGATAACGCTCGGGGATATGCGGCGGCAGACATCCGAAGGTGGTGACGATCTCGAAGCGGCCCTCGAAGGTGGCCCGCGCCAGATAGGTGTTGACGTGCGCATGATGGGTCGCCGGGTCCATGCGCACCCGGCCCTGCGGTCCTTCGATCTCGATGTGCTCCAGCGCATCGAGCAGCGCCTGGGTCTCCAGCGAACCGGCCTGATTGGCGGCGCGGGCGAAGGCATGTACGCACAGATACACGCCCTCGCCGAAATTGGTCAGCACGCCATTGCCGTCGGGCCAGATCCCCGAGACCCCGGGGAGTGCGGCCAGCGCCGTCAGATAGCGCTGGTTGGCCGGGGTGTCGAGCTCCATGAAATAGGTATTGCAGGAATAGAAGCCCTCGCGCACCTCGGGCGCGAGCGTGGCGGCCATGGCCTCGTCGTAATGCCCCATGACCACGGCCATGCGTCGTTTGAGTCCGAGTTGGGAGAAGCGCGTCAGCAACCGCGCCTGCTCGGCGCCGGCGAAATAGGGCACGAACACGTCCGCGCCCGAGCGGCGCACGCGATCGAGGAGCTTGTCGATCGGCGCGCTCCCCAGCGGCAGATATTCCTCGCCCACCACGTCGCCGCCGAGGTCGCGCAGGGCGCGCGTGGCCGCGTCGATCGAGCCGCGCGGCCATTCGTAGTTGCTGCCGGCGAAGAACATCTTGGGTCCGATCGCGCGCGCCATGTAGGGGATCATGCGCTCGATCTGCTGATTGGGCAGGGCGGCGAAATGGAAGAAGTAGCGACTCTGGATGCTGCCCTCGTAGAACGAGAAGTTCAGATAGGGCGCCTGACGCGCCTCGGCGACCTGGCTGGCCACGGCGATGCGCGAGTTGGAGAGCAGATTGCCGATCAGGGCCGTGCAGCCGTGTTCGTCGAGCAGACGCTCGGCGGCGGGCACGGCGGTCTCCGGCAGGCTGCCGTCGTCCTCGACGATCAGTTCCAACCGGCGGCCCAGGACACCGCCGGCGGCATTGACCTCGTCACAGGCGATCCGCCCGGCCCAGGCGATCTCCTGTCCGTAGATGGAGACCAGGCCGGTCAGCGGACTCATGAGTCCCAGTCGAATCGGTTTGGCTGTGGAGTCGGTCATGGATCGTCCAGGCAGGGCGCGGCCAGGGTCGGCTCTGGCCTCGAAGCGTTATCGAGGTGAAGAAGTACCAGGAGAGGATTATAGGCAACTTGACCGTGTCTGGTTCGTCAGTGTGTCGATTATGAAAAAATGTCGATTTCGTTAAGATCCGAAGACAATTTGGTTAAGATTCGCTAGCATTTCGAGTGGATACAGGCCTTTGCCCCTCTTTGCCGGACTCCCACTCCATGAAATCGGTGCTCTCGTTCGTTCGTGCCCATTCGCGCGTCCTGTCCTGGTGCGCGGCGCTCGTGTTCGTGCTCGTCTGGCACTGGCTGGCCATCCGGGCCGGCGGCCACTTCCTCCAGGTCGAACCCTGGGACTCGGCTTACACCCGTGATCTCGTCGCCCATCTGCTGCTCGGCGCGGTGCTGTTCGCGATCGCCCGCTCGCTGACGTGCTTCATGATCGCCGCCACGGCCGTCTTCGGTGTGCTGACCTTCGGCAACGCCATGAAGCTCTCGACCCTGGGCGCGCCCGTGATGCCGGACGACTTCGCGGCGGCGCGCAACATGTTCCTGCTGCTCGACGGCTGGTCGCTGGTCGGGGCCGTGCTGCTGGTGGCCGTGCCGACCCTGCTGCTCGTCTGGTCGGTCGACTGGAAACGTCGCTGGACCTGGGCCAATCTGGCACTCATCGGTGCAGCCGTCGGACTGGTCATCAGCTTTCCGGCCGATCTGGTGCGGGTGATGGATCAGCACTTCGGGCATTCCGTCTGGAATCAACCGGCGAACTATCAGTCGCGCGGCCTGCCGATCCATCTGCTCCAGGAGACCACGCGCGCGCTGTCGCGGCGTGTGCCGCCGCCGACGGCGCCTGAGGTCGATCAGGCACTGCGGCTGGTGGCGGGCGAGCGGACCGGCGAGTTCGTCAAGGTCGTGCAGAACACCGCCGGCGCCGGCTTTGCCCAACCCAAGCGCAATCTGCACATGATCGTCCTGGAGTCCTTCTGGGATCCGATGGCGCTGACCGCCTCGCGGCTCTCGGCCGATCCGCTCGACCCCGAGTTTCGTCGGCTCTGGGCGCAGGCCGGACACTCGCACCTGCTCGCGCCTGTCTTCGGCGGCTATACGGCCAACACCGAGTTCGAGATCCTGTGCGGCTTCCCGGTGACGGCCGACAACGTCTTCTTCGAGACCGGACTCAAGCGCGACGTGCCCTGTCTGCCTGCGCACTTGGGCGAGGCCGGCTACCACAGTCTCGCCTCGCATCCGAATGCGGCGTCTTTCTGGAACCGGGTCAATGCCTATCGGCGCCTCGGCTTCGAGACCTACTGGACCGATCGCGACTTCGCGCTCGACGACATGAACCAGGCCTTTCTCAGCGACGCCTCGCTCTACCGGCAGGTCATGGAGCGGCTCGGTACGACGCTCGGCGGCCCGCGTCCGGTGTTCGACTATCTGCTGACCTATTTCGGCCATCTGCCCTACCCGCTCAACGAGCGCCGCCCGGCGGTCATCACGGCGGCCGAGGGGCACGAGGTCGTCGCCGCCTATGCCAATACGCTCTATTACAAGTCGCGTGAACTCATGGCCTTCCTGCGCGAGCTGCGCGCGGCCGATCCGGACGGCCTGATCGTGCTCTTCGGCGACCATCTGCCGGCACTGACGCCGAACTTCGGCGGCTATACCGAATCCGGTCTGCTGGCCAGACAGCGCGGCGAGTTCACCGACCCCATGTTCCGCACCCTGGTCGAGACGCCGCTCATCCTGATCGATGGGGAGCGCGGGCCTGTGGCGGTCGGTGATATCCCGGCCTATCAACTGCCGGCGCTACTGCTCGACCGGCTCGGCGATCAGCGTCCGAGCATCCTCAAGCTGGCCGCGCAAACCGGCGAGTCCGGGCGCATCCGTCCGCTGCCCGGCGTTCACCTCGTCGTCGAGGCCGGCGCGGACGGGGATCGGGTCTGTCGCGGCGCCGAGACCGACGCCGCCGCGTGCAGTGAGTCGGCACGCCGGCTCCAGGCCGTCGAGACCCTGCGTACCGATCTCTTCAGCGGTGAGCAGCACGCCTTGCTCGAACTGCAACTACCCAGCCGCCGCTTCCGCGCCGCCGCTGTTCAGTCTGGTTCGCAAACGCCGCTGTGATCTGAAGTGATGGTTCATTGACATCATGCCGGCTTGATGTCATAACTCCATCATGCTGGCGACCCTGATCCAAAAAGAGCGATTCGATCTGGCTGACGATCGCTTCGTCAGCGTGTCGATCTTCGAGCTTCCGGCGCCCTTGCCCGGAAGCTCGCACCGCTACAAGTACCGCTTGGCATTGGTCGTCGATGGCGTTTGCCTGTTGCGCTACGACAACGAAGCGGGAAAAGGCGACCACAAACATCTCGGGGAGCGCGAGCTTCCCTATTCATTCACCGATCCGGATCGGCTGATCGACGACTTTTGGGTCGATGTCGGCCGTCTGTGAGGAGAACGCCGTGAGCACACTCATCATCGGCGTGTCTGACATCGAATCCGTCAAAGCACGCATGAAGGCCGCGTTTCGCGGCGAACCCCAAGGCTGCCGGTACTCGTTTCGCAGCGAGGAACGCTTGCTGGCCACGCTCAACCCCAATCGCTGGGCCATCCTGTGCGCGCTCACGGGGGCCGGGCCGCTGGGGGTACGTGAAGTGGCACGGCGCGTGGAGCGCGACATCAAGGGCGTCCACAGCGATGTCCAGGTGTTGCTGACCTGCGGGCTGCTCGACAAGACGCCCGAGGGCAAGCTGTCGTTTCCGTATGAGGCCGTGCAGGTCGAGTTGAGCTACAGTGCGGCAGCCTGAGGTCGAAGATCCAATCATGACGGACGTTCCCGCTCGACGGCTCGCGCTGCAACACAACCGACGCCTATCCGTTGCTCCGATGTTGGACTGGACCGACAGACACTGTCGCTACTTCCTGCGTCTGATCAGCCGCCACACCCTGCTCTATACCGAGATGATCACCACGGGAGCCCTGATCCACGGCGACCGTGAGCGTTTTCTGCGCTATGACCCGACCGAGCACCCGGTCGCCCTGCAACTCGGCGGCTCCGACCCCGAAGATCTGGCGCGCTGTGCGCGGATGGCCGAGGACTGGGGCTATGACGAGATCAACCTCAACGTCGGCTGCCCGTCCGACCGGGTCCAGAACGGACGCTTCGGCGCCTGTCTCATGGCCGAGCCGGCGCTGGTGGCCGATTGCGTGACGGCGATGCGCGCGGCGGTGCGGGCGCCGGTGACGGTCAAACATCGCATCGGCATCGACGAGCGCGACAGCTATGCCGAACTCGTCGACTTCGTCGGTCGGCTGAGCGAGGCCGGTTGCGATGCCATCATCGTCCACGCGCGCAAGGCCTGGCTCAAGGGCCTGAGTCCCAAGGAGAATCGCGACATCCCGCCCCTGCGCTACGAGGTGGTGCGCGATCTCAAGCGCGACTTCCCGCATCTCCCGATCGTCATCAACGGCGGCATCGAGACCCTGGACGCGACCGTCGCGTTCCTGAACGATCTCGATGGGGTCATGATCGGACGCGCGGCCTATCACAATCCCTGGATCCTGGCCGAGGCCGATCGGCGCGTCTTCGGCGACGATCACCCCATTCCGACACGCCGGCAGGTGCTCGAAGCCTTCATCCCCTACGCCGAGCGTCAGCTCGCCGCTGGCGTGCCGATGAACGCCATGAGCCGCCATCTGCTCGGACTCTTCCAGGGCCAGCCGGGCGCGCGTGCCTGGCGGCGGCGCATCAGCGAACAGGCCCACCGGCCGGGCGCCGGGGTCGAGGTACTCGGGTTCGGCGATCACGCACGTTCATGAGCTGGATCGCGCTGGCGCTGATCTGCGCCTTCACCCTGGCCAGCGCCGATGCGGCGGCCAAGGCCTGGCTGCGCGATCTCACGGCGAGCGAACTGCTGGTGGTGCGCTTCTGCATCCCCGGACTGCTGATGACGCCGCTGCTGATTGGGATGCCGCCGCTCACCGAACTGCCCTGGGCCTTCTGGGGCTGGATGGCGGTCATGCTGCCGCTGGAGATGGCCGCCATGTGGCTCTATGTGGCCGCGATCCGCGACCATCCGCTCTCACTCACCCTGCCCTATCTGGCCTTCACCCCGGTGTTCGTGATCGGCGTGGCCTGGGGCCTGCTCGGCGAACAGGTCTCGGCGCGCGGCGTCCTGGGCATCCTGCTGGTCGTCGCCGGGGCCTGGCTGCTCAACAGCGCCCACGCCCATCGGCGCAACTGGCAGGGCTGGGTCGCGCCCTTCGTCGCCATACTCGACGAACCCGGATCGCGGATGATGCTCGGCGTCGCCGCGCTCTATGCGCTCACGGCGACCCTGGGCAAGGGCGCGATGCGCTATCTGCCGCCCGAATCCTTCGGCGCCTTCTATTTCGCCCTGCTCGGGATCGCGGTCGCGGTGGTCATCGTCCTGCCGCGTCCGAGTCGGCTGGTGCGGCTCGCGCGACACCCCTGGGCCGTGCTGACGGTCGGCGGACTGCTCGGGATCATGGTCTTCACCCATTTCCTGGCGATCCAGAAGGTCGAGGTCGCCTATATGATCGCCGTCAAGCGCACCAGCCTGCTGTTCGGCATCCTCTATGGCGCGCTGATCTTCCGCGAGCCGGGGATGGCGGCGCGGTTGCCGGCCGGCGTGCTCATGCTCAGCGGTGTGGTCGTGATCGTGCTCTGAGGTCGTCGCGGGGGGGATGGCGTTCCTGATCGTGTGCGTCGCGATCACCCGTCTCGACCTGCTGCTGGAGATCGCGCGCCCAGGCAAAGGCCTCGAGGAAATAGACGGCGAGCGTTTCGGCGTCCAGACCCGGCAGCGACTCATCCGAGGATCGCTCGTCCGAGGATCGCTCGTCGTCCTCGAAGCCCTTGGCATGGGCCAGGACGGCGCCGAGCAATCCCTTGTGTTCGAGAATGGCCTGCTTGATGCGGAGATCCAGGGGCAGGTGTTCCAGGGCCTCGTGCAAGGGGATCAACAGGATCTCGTCGAGGTTGGAGAACAGACCCACGGTGAAGAGTGCGTCCTTGTCCTGGCTGAAACGGCGTTCACCGACGATCTGACAGAAGCGCGCATAGGTCAGGGAGCGCGTGAAGCTGTGCGGATTGACCGAGTCCAGTGACCCCAGAGTCAGGAGTGCCGCCCACTGGCGCACGGTACGTAGACCCACGAGCGAGATGGCCTGCATCAGGGTCTGGATGGGACGCGCCTGAGAGATGGCGACATTGCCGATGAAGCGCAGCAGACGATAACTCAGGGTGACGTCCTGACTGATGATCCGCTCGACCTCCTGCAAACCGATGTCGTCGTCCTGCAGACGCGCCAGCAACCGCAGGGCTTGCACATGATTGGCTGGGGGGCGCTTGCCGGCGAGCACCTCGGGCCTGGCCAGGTGATACCCCTGAAAGAGATCGAATCCCAGACCGAGACAGTCCTGGAACTGCTCGTGCGTCTCGATCTTCTCGGCGAGCAGGCGCGGACGACAGGTCCGGGGAAGCGAAGCCAGCTTGGCCGTGATCGCGGTGCGATCGTCACCGAGCACGTCGAACTTGACGATCCGGGCGATCTCGAGCAGCGGATCCCATTCGGGCGAGTAGACGAAGTCGTCGAGGGCCAGCGTGAAGCCCAGACCGACCAGTGATCTGGCGGACTCGACCAGGGCGGGCGTGATCCGCACGGTCTCCAGGATCTCCAGCACCACCCGATCCGGCGGCAGTGTCCGGATGAGGTCGCTCGTCAGCAAACCCTCGGTCAGATTCAGGAAGAGCAGCTTGTCGCGCCCGAGACGCTCCACACCGATGTCGGTGAAGGCATTGAGGATGACCTGCGAGGTCGCCGCATCGGGGTCGATCGGGTCGTCCTCGAATCCGCCGAAGAGACCACGAAACAACAATTCGTAAGCGATGATGTGCTGGTCGCGGTCGAAGATCGGCTGTATGCCGAGAAATGTGTCTGACATCGCTCCCTCGTCGACCACATTATGAGTGTATTGGAGATGACGGCTATATTGTGACGCTTCGAGCACGAGCGCGCCAGACTCCGGGGAGACTCGCCGGTTCGAATCACCGCTGAGCGAACCGCCCACCCCGAATGGGGGCGCACCGGCTCATGCCGAACCCCGCTGTCGAGCCCGACTGGATTCGGCGGGCGGCACGTCGATATCAGGGGTTCGTTCCGGCGCCGGCTCGGCGGCGAGCAGTGCGCGCAGATGGTCGAGGATCTCGGGGAAGGCATTGTCGCGACTGGTATCGATGACGAGCGCGCGGCTGTGCTCCAGTTCGCTCAGGGGCTGGCGGCTCGCGTACTGGCACTCCAGCACCGAGAGATCGGCCTCGGAGACATCGGCTCCCTGCGCGAGACGTCTCACCACCCGTTCGCGCAACACCTCCAGCGGGGCCTCCAGCGCCAGGATCGCGAATCCGGCCCGATGCCGACGCGCCAGGGCCGCGAAGTGCTCGCGCCGCCGGCGAGCGAGGAAGGTGGCATCGACCAGGACGTCGTAACCGCTGGCCAGGATATCGTCGGCCAGACGATGCAAACGCTCATAGGTCCAGTCGGTCGCGCGCGGGAAATAGATGCCGCGATCGATGCTACTGGCGGTGCGCGCCAGTTCGCCCAGTCCGAACAATCGCTTGCGCTCGACGTCCGAACGCAGATGGATCAGCGGCAACGCCTCGCGCAGTCGATAGGACAGCCGGCTCTTGCCCGACCCCGGCAGACCGCAGGCGATGAGCAGATGGCGACGGCGCGTCCGGGTGTAGGACAGAGCCAGATCCAGATAGCGCGCGAAGTCGCTCCGAATGGCGGCGGCTTTTTCGGGCCGAAGGTCGTCCTGTCGCGACCGGATCATGAGCACCTTGGCCCGCACCAGGGCGCGATAGACCTTGTAGAAGTCGAGCACGGCCAGGGCGCCATAGTCGCCGCTGCGTTCCAGATAGCGGTTGAGGAAACGCTGGGCCGCGCCCTGCTCGCCCTCCTGCTCCAGGTCCATGACGAGAAAGGCGATCTCGCTGGCGGTGTCGATCCAGCGCAGATTGGGATTGAATTCGATGGCATCGAAGATCAGGATCCGGTCGTCGACGAGCGCGATGTTGCCGCGATGCATGTCGCCATGACACTCGCGCACGAAGCCCTCGGCACGGCGCTGCTCGATCACGGGTGTCAGTGTCTCGAAGCGGGCGCGGATCCAGGTTTCGAGGGACTCCAGACGCGCCAGCGCCTCGGGATCGTCGAGACGGGCGCGGATCTGGGTCAGATTCTCCAGCATGGGTTCGAGCACCCGCTCGGGCGCTCCGAAACCGCTGCCCTGACTGGCTATGGGAATGCCGGCATGGAAGTCGGCGATGTGCTCGGCCAGCCGGGTCATGAGTTCATCCGTCACCGGCTGGCGGTCGAGCAGGGCCGACTGTGGGAAGCGGCGCATCCGGACGCCGTATTCCAGGATCGGCCCCGCGCCGTCGATGCGCGGCGCATCGCGTGTGCCGTTGACCGTGACGACGCCCACATAGAGATCAGGGGCCAGACGGCGGTTGAGCCGCAGTTCTTCCTCGCAGCAGAACCGGCGCCGCTCCAGGGTCGAGAAGTCGAGAAAACCGAGATCCAGCGGCTTCTTGAACTTGTAGGCGTACTCACCGGCCAGCAACACATGCGAGATATGGGTCTCGATGTGCTCGACGCTGCCGGCCTCGTGCGGATAGGCCTGAGGGCGCCGCAGTGCCTCGATCAAAACGGAAAGATCGTCTTGCTTCATCGCCCTACCCCGTGACCCGACACGCGCTGGAGTGCGCACACGACCAAATGTCCGTGCACGATGATGTGTCGTGGCTGGAATCCGGGCTCGGTTGAACAAGGCCGCCTCGACTCAGTAAGATCCGATCGCCATCCATCCCACTATCAAGTGTAGAGAATTCCATGTCGATCGAACGCATCGTTTTCGCCGTCGCCGGCGGCTTCATCCTGATCTCACTGTTGCTGGCCCATTTCGTCAGCCCCTACTGGCTGTGGTTCACCGCCTTCGTCGGCGCCAATCTGTTCCAGTCGGCCTTCACCGGCTTCTGTCCGCTGGCGATCATCCTCAAGAAGCTCGGCAAACAGAGCGGGCCGGCGTTCTGAGCCTGACGCCGCTCAGTCGTCCTCTTCGACCGGCTGCGCCCAGAGGTCGTGTTCGCCGGCTTCGGTGATCACGACCTCGATGAAGTCGCCCGGATCGATCTCCCAGGCGCCCTCGATGATGACCTCGCCGTCGATCTCGGGGGCGTCGCCGTAACTGCGGGCGATGATGGCGTCCTCCTCCACCACGTCGACCAGCACCGTGAGCCGCTGTCCGACGCGCGCGGCCAGTTTCTCGCGGCTGATGCCGGCCTGCACCTCCATGAAGCGTTCCAGTCGTTCCTGCTTGACGGCCTCGGGCACCGGATTCGGCAACTCGTTGGCCGCCGCGCCCTCGACGGCCGAATAGGGGAAGCAGCCGACCCGATCGAGCCGCGCCTCGCGCAAAAAGTCCAGCAGCCGTTCGAAATCGTCCTCGGTC
Source organism: Allochromatium humboldtianum (assembly GCF_013385175.1). Taxonomy (GTDB): domain Bacteria; phylum Pseudomonadota; class Gammaproteobacteria; order Chromatiales; family Chromatiaceae; genus Thermochromatium; species Thermochromatium humboldtianum. The sequence continues at coordinate 87,553 of NZ_JABZEO010000003.1, forward strand.
TCGCCCGGAAAGCCGACGATGAAGGTACTGCGCAGCACCAGATCAGGACAATCGGCACGCCAGCGGGACAGACGGTCCAGCACCTTCTCGGTTGCCGCTGGACGGCGCATCGCACGCAGCACCGACTCGCTGCCATGCTGGAGCGGCATGTCCAGATAGGGCAGGATCACCCCATCGGCCATCAGCGGGATGAGTTCGTCGACATGCGGATAGGGATAGACATAGTGCAGCCGAATCCAGGCCGGCAACTCGCCCAGGGTCCGCGCCAGCTCGGTGATGTGGGTGCGCAGCGGGCGACCGCCCCAGAAGTCGGGTCGATGACCCAGATCCAGCCCATAGGCGCTGGTGTCCTGCGAGACCACCAGCAGTTCGCGCACGCCGGATTCGACCAGACGCCCGGCCTCGTCGAGGATCTCGCCGATCGGGCGACTGACCAGATCGCCGCGCAGGCTGGGGATGATGCAGAAGCGGCAGCGATGGTTGCAGCCTTCCGAGATCTTCAGATAGGCATAGTGGCCCGGCGTCAGCCGCACACCCTGCGGCGGGATGAGACTGGTGAAGGGATCGTGCGGGGCCGGCAGATGCGCGTGCACGGCGGTCATCACCTCTTCCAGCGCGTGCGGGCCGGTGACGGCCAGCACTTCGGGATGCCGCTCGCGCACCAGCTCCGCGCGCGCGCCGAGACAGCCGGTGACGATCACCCGACCGTTCTCGTCGAGCGCCTCGGCGATGGCGTCCAGCGACTCATCGACCGCCGAATCGATGAAGCCACAGGTGTTGACGATGACCAGATCGGCCTCGGCGTGGGTCGGCTGGAGCTGATAGCCCTCGGCGCGCAGCCGGGTGAGGATGCGCTCGGAGTCGACCGTGGCCTTGGGGCAGCCGAGACTGACGAAACCGATGCGTGGAGCCAGTCCGTGCGGATGGAGCGCGCTACTGGAGTTGGATGAGGTCTTCAAGGGATGACGATGCCTGGGATTGAGAAATGAACGGAAGGAACCATTGAACCTGGCTCAAACTTGGGTAAGGATAGCGCGGCTTTCAACGATACCCGAGATCGATCATCGTCCGGCCCGTCCACGGGCGAGCCGAATCGCCATTCACACACAGACGAGCGGACAGAAAGACTGATGAGAAGCTGTAAACTCTGCAAGTACAGTCGGATCTGCAACGACCTGCCGGGCATCTGCATTCTACTCCCTTACGTGGCCATCGCCGTGGTCACGGTCGCCCTGGGTTATCTGTTCGTCACCCAGGAACTCATCTGAACGGCGACGGCTCGTTCCATGCCACGGTCGGCGTTCGTTTGGACGGAATGGTCTGATTCGGGATGCTGAGCTTTCTGGTGCTTGGAATCGTGCTGGGCCTGTCTGCCGGACTCGCGCCCGGTCCCGTGCTCACGCTCGTCATCTCGGAGACGCTCCAGCATGGCGCACGCGCCGGAATGAAGGTGGCCATCGCGCCGCTGCTCACCGACGCACCGCTCATCCTGCTGACCCTGGCGCTCCTGTCGCGGCTCGCGGAACTCGATGGCGTGCTCGGCGTGCTGTCACTGGTCGGCGGCGGCTTCGTGTCGTTTCTGGGCTGGCGCACGCTCGGTACTCAAGGGGTCCGACTCGATGGTGAGGCGCCGGCCTCACGTTCGCTGACCAAGGGGATGCTGGCCAATCTGCTCAGTCCGCATCCCTATCTGTTCTGGTCGAGCGTCGGCGCGCCCATCATGGCCAAGGCCATGAGCCAGAGTCCAGGCGCGCTCCTGGTGTTCCTGATCAGCTTCTATGCCCTGTTGGTCGGCGCGAAGATCGCGTTGGCGCTGCTGGTCGGGCGGTCGCGTGCCTTCATGAGCGGGCGCGTCTATCTCTACACTCTGCGCGGACTCGGTCTGGTCCTGATGATCCTGGGTCTGGTGCTCATGTATGAAGGAGGCGTCTGGCTCGGCTGGATCGACGGCTGAAAAATCGATTGAACGATCGGGTCTGATGGCCGTCAGACGTTCACAATCGCTCTGTATCGTGTTCCGAAGCAACCCTGGCACAGGAGGAGACAGCCGATGACGACCACCACCCCGCTCACACCCGAGCAGCTCGACCGGATCGACGCCTACTGGCGCGCCTGCAACTATCTGGCCGTGGGCATGATCTATCTGCGCGACAATCCGCTGTTGCGCGAACCGCTCAAGCCGGAGCACATCAAGCAGCGGCTCCTGGGTCATTGGGGCGCGAGTCCCGGACTCTCGTTCATGTACGTGCATCTCAACCGGATCATCCGTGAGCGCGATCAGGACGCGATCTTTCTCGCCGGTCCCGGTCATGGCGCGCCGGGCGTGCTGGCGCCGGTCTATCTGGAAGGCGCCTATTCCGAGATCTATCCCAATAAGAGCGAGGACGAGGAGGGTCTGAAGGCGTTCTTCAAGCAGTTCTCCTTCCCCGGCGGCATCGGCTCGCACTGCACGCCCGAGACCCCCGGATCGATCCACGAGGGCGGCGAGCTGGGCTATTCGATCTCGCATGCCTTCGGGGCAGCCTTCGACAATCCGGACCTGCTGGTCGCGGTGGCGGTCGGCGACGGCGAGGCCGAGACCGGGCCGCTGGCGACCTCCTGGCATTCGAGCAAGTTCCTGAATCCCATCCGCGACGGCGCGGTGCTGCCGATCCTGCATCTCAACGGCTACAAGATCAACAATCCGACCCTGCTCTCGCGCATCCCCGACGAGGAGCTGGCCAGTCTCATGCGCGGCTATGGCTGGACGCCGCATTTCGTCGCGGGCGACGATCCGCTGACCCTGCATCAGACCATGGCGGCGACGCTGGACGCCTGTCACGACCAGATCCGCGCCATCCAGCAGCAGGCGCGCGAAAGCGGCGAGGCCACGCGCGCCCACTGGCCGATGATCGTCTTGCGCACGCCCAAGGGCTGGACGGGGCCGTCCGAGGTCGATGGGCACAAGGTCGAGGGGTTCTGGCGCGCGCATCAGGTGCCGCTCTCGGGGATGCACGACAATCCGGCGCATCTCAAGCAGCTCGAAGACTGGATGCGCAGTTACAGACCCGAAGAGCTGTTCGACGCCCAGGGACGGCTGATCCCCGAACTCAAGGCGCTCGCACCTCAGGGGACCAAGCGCATGAGCGCCAGCCCGCACGCCAACGGCGGACTGCTGCGCCGTGCGCTACGGATGCCGGATTTCCGCGACTATGCCATCCGGGTCGACAAGCCCGGCACCGCGCGCGCCATGAACACCAAGCCGACCGGCGCGTTGCTGCGCGATGTGATGTTGAAGAACATGGACAACTTCCGCGTCTTCGGCCCGGACGAGAACACCTCCAACAAGCTCGATGCGGTCTATGAGGTCAGCAAAAAACTCTGGCTGTGCGACTACAGGCCCGAGGATGCCGACGGCGGCGAACTCTCACCCGACGGGCGCGTGCTCGAAATGCTCTCCGAGCACACCCTGGAAGGCTGGTACGAGGGCTATGTGCTGACCGGGCGTCACGGCTTCTTCGCCACCTATGAAGCCTTCGTCCATGTCATCGACAGCATGTACAACCAGCACGCCAAGTGGCTGTCGATCTGTGAGGACATTCCCTGGCGCGCGCGGATCTCCTCGCTCAATCTGCTCATCACCTCGACCGTCTGGCGTCAGGATCACAACGGCTTCACCCATCAGGATCCGGGATTCCTCGATGTCGTCGTCAACAAGAATCCCGAGGTCACGCGCATCTATCTGCCGCCGGATGTGAACACCCTGCTCTCGACCGTCAACCACTGTCTCCAGAGCCGCGACGACATCAACGTCATCGTCGCCGACAAGCAGAGCCACTTGCAGTATCTCGACATGGATGCAGCCATCAAGCACTGCACCAAAGGCATCGGTATCTGGGACTGGGCGAGCAACGATCAGGGCGCCGAACCCGATGTGGTGATGGCCGGGTGCGGCGATATCCCGACCAAGGAGGCGCTGGCGGCCACGGCGCTGTTACGTGAGCACTTCCCCGACATCAAGATCCGCTTCATCAACGTCGTGGATCTGTTCAAGCTCCAGCCGGCGGGCGAGCATCCGCATGGGCTGTCGGATGCGGACTTCGACAGTCTCTTCACCAAGGATCGCCCGATCATCTTCAACTTCCACGGCTATCCCTGGCTGATTCATCGACTGGCCTATCGGCGCACCAATCACAAGAATCTGCATGTGCGCGGCTACAAGGAGAAGGGCAACATCAACACACCGCTCGAACTGGCGATCAACAACGAGATCGACCGCTTCAGTCTGGCGATCGATGTCATCAACCGCGTGCCGCGACTCCAGGTCGCCGGGGCGCATGTGAAGGAAAAGCTGCGCGATCAGCAGATCGAGTGCCGCAACTACGCCTATGAGCACGGCATCGACAAGCCGGATGTGGATGAGTGGGTCTGGCCGTTTTGAGCCGGTGACAGACGATTCGGCCGACGCGCTCGACCGGCGATGCAAGGCATGAGGCGCGATGACGGACTCGCCCGCGCCTTGCAAGCCTCCCGGATGACGTGTCTAATCGTCGCTCCGCGCCCCGAACGAGTCCCATCCCATGTCTCCACCCGAGCTGGCGTCGCTCCCTGACCAACCGGGTCTGGTCGACGCCTATGTCCCCTTGCCCGATTGTTATGACGAGATGCGCACGCCTGAGGGCGAAGTGCGTCCGCACTGGCAGTATCTGCTCGATGCACTGCGCACGCTCGGCCCGGCCGGGATCGAGGAACGCTGGGGCGAGTCGCGTCGCCTGATCCGCGACAATGGCGTCACCTACAATCCGCACGGCGACCCGCGCGGCATGTCGCGTCCCTGGGAGCTGGATCTGCTGCCGCTGCTGATCCGCAGCGACGAATGGGCCGAGCTGGAACGCGGTCTGATCCAGCGCGCCGAGCTGCTCAACCTGATCCTGCGCGATCTCTATGGCCCCCGTGATCTGGTCCGGCTGGAGCTGATCCCGGCTGAGCTGATCGACGGTCATCCCGGCTATCTGCTGCCCTGCGGCGGCGTGGAGTGCGCCGAAGGACGGCCCCTGATCCATTACGCCGCCGATCTGACCCGCCGGCCCGATGGCCACTGGCAGGTCATCAGCGACCGCACCCAGACCCCATTGGGCGCGGGCTATGCGCTGGAGAACCGCGTGGTGCTCTCGCGCGTTCTGCCGAGCGTGTTTCGCGACTCGCACGTCCATCGGCTGGCCGGGTTCTTCCGTTCGATGCGCCGTGCCCTCACCCGACTCGCGCCCCAACACGGCGAAGAACCGCGCGTGGTGGTGCTCACGCCCGGTCCGCGCAACGAAGCCTATTTCGAGCACGCCTATCTGGCCAACTATCTGGGCTACACCCTGGTGCAGGGCGCGGATCTGTCGGTGCGCGACGGCGCGCTCTGGCTGCGCACGCTCGGACGCCTGGAGCGCATCGATGCCGTGCTGCGCCGACTCGACGACGTCTGGTGCGATCCGCTGGAACTGCGCGAGGATTCGCTGCTCGGCATTCCCGGACTGGTCCAGGCGGCGCGGCTGGGCAATGTCACCCTGGCCAATGCGCTTGGCAGCGGGGTGCTGGAGCATCCGGCGCTCAAGGCGTTTCTGCCGGCGCTCTGTCAGCACCTGCTGGGCGAGGAACTGGCGCTGTCCGACACCCCGACCTGGTGGTGCGGCGACCCCGAGTCGCGGGCGCGCGTACTCGACGACCTCGACCGGCTCATCGTCCGCCCGGTCCATCCGGCACTCGATCCGACGCCGATCCAGCCGGGCACGCTGGCACCGGAGGCGCGCGCGCGGCTGGTGCGCGCCATCGAGACGCACCCGCGCCGCTACATCGCCCAGGAGCCGGTCGTGCCGGCGACCGCGCCGGCCCTGATCGGCCGTCAGCTCGAACCGCGACCGACGACCCTGCGCACCTTCCTGATCGCCGAGGAGGAAGGCTATGCGGTGATGCCGGGCGGACTGGGTCGGGTGCATTCGACGCCCGAAGCCGCCCTGCCCCTGTCGGGTCAGCTCGGCGGACTCGGCAAGGACGTCTGGGTGCTGGCCTCCGAACCCGAGCGTCAGGAGACCCTGCTCCCGCTCTCCGAGATCACTCCGGCCGTGGTCCAGGAAAGCGCCGTCTCCAGCCGGGTGGCCGACAATCTGTTCTGGATCGGACGCTATGCCGAGCGCGCCGAGGGGCTGGTGCGCCTGCTGCGCGTCACCATCTTCAAGTACGCCGAACGCAGTGACTATCCGCTCTCGCCGGCCAGCTCGTCCTGTCTGCGCGCCTTGCTGGAGGCGCTGACCCAGCAGACCCAGACCTTCCCCGGTTTTCTCGGTCCCGGCGCTGAGGAACGTCTGAACGATCCGGTTCCGGAGCTGCTGGCACTGATCTCGGATCGCAGTCTGGTCGGCAGTCTGCCGCAGACGCTGGAGGCGCTGGGTCAAGCCGCCTATTCGGTGCGCGACCGGCTCTCGGCCGACACCTGGCGCATCATCGGCGACATCGAGGCGCTTCAGGCCAGTCTGGCCGATCATCCGCCGCGCGTGCTCTCGCAGGCACTCGACGAACTCGACCCGCTGGTGACATCACTGGTGGCCTTCTCCGGTCTGACCCAGGAGAACATGACCCACAACGAGGGCTGGCACTTCCTGGAGACCGGACGCCGACTGGAGCGGGGCGCGACCACGGCCAGTCTGCTGCGCTCGACCCTGGTGCCGGTCGCCGGCGAGGCTGACGAGAACATGCTGATCGAGGCGGTGCTGGGCGTCACTGACAGCACCATCACCTACCGGCGCCGCTATCGGGGCGGGACGCGCGTCGGCGCCCTGCTCGATCTGGTGTTCCAGGACGAAGGCAATCCGCGCGCGCTGGCCTATCAGCTCGCCATGCTCGGGCGGCTGGTGACGGAGCTGCCGCGCGGCGATCTGGCCGTCGGACGCACACCGGCCGAGAAGCTCGCGCTCAAGAGCCTGACAGACATCCGTCTGGCCGAGATCAATCAGCTCATCCAGGTCGACGAGAGCGGCCAGCAGCGCGCCCGGCTCGCTGAGATGCTGGCCGACCTGAACCTCCAGCTCGCCGCCCTGTCGGACGCCATCACCGCCCAATACTTCCGGCATGAGGAGCAGCCGCACAGTCTGTTGTCTCGCGTCGCCGAGGTGCCCGTATGAGATACAAGGTCCAGCATGTGACCCGCTATGACTATGCCGATCCGGTCTCGCTCTGTCACAGCATCGCGCACCTCAAGCCGATCGACACCCGCGCCCAGCGCTGCCTGAGCGCGAGTCTGCGTGTCGATCCCTGGCCGGCGGTCAGCCGCGAGCACGAGGACTTCTTCGGCAATCGGGTCAGTTATTTCTCGATCCAGCAGGCGCATCGCGCACTGGAGGTCACGGCTCTGAGCGAGGTCGAGATCATGCCCGTGCCCACACCGCTTCCTGAGCGCACCACACCCTGGGAACTGGCGCTCGAACGGCTCTACGATCGCGGCGATGGGCTGATGAGCGATGCGCGCATCTTCACCCTGCCCTCGCCGCAGGTGCCGCTCGATGACGAGGCGCACGCCTTCGCCGCCGTCTCCTTCACGCCTGGGCGACCGATACTGGAGGCGACGCTGGATCTGATGACCCGCATCCATCGCGAGATCGAGTACGACCCGACCGCGACCACGGTCGCCACGCCGGTGGCCGAGGTGATGCGCCAGCGTCGGGGGGTCTGTCAGGATTTCGCGCATATCGCCATCTCAGGACTGCGCGGGCTGGGACTGGCGGCGCGCTATGTGAGCGGCTATCTGGAGACGCTGCCGCCGCCGGGTCAGGTCAAGCTCCAGGGCGCGGACGCCTCGCATGCCTGGTTCTCGGTGCTGGTGCCGGATCATGGCTGGATCGACTTCGATCCGACCAACGACTGCATTCCGGTCGAGCAGCACATCACCACGGCCATCGGGCGCGATTTCCAGGATGTCACGCCGCTGCGCGGGATCTTCTATGGGGGCGGACAGCATGATCTGAGCGTGGCGGTGGACGTCAATCGGATCGGCGAGGCAGTGGACTGAACCCGCACCGACACGACACCTCTTCATATGCGTTTGTTACTGAAAAGTCTGCTGTGGATCACGGGTCTTGGGCTGGTTGCGGCGCTCGTCCTGGGACTGGCCCTGGCGCTGGATCGCCGCCCACTGGTCGCCGAGCCTTCACCGCCGAGTCCGGCCGAACAGACCTGGGCGGCCGACTGGCTCGCCAAGCAGCGCCGGCATCACGGGCGCGCGGCTTCGAGCAACCGGCTCGAACTCACCGAGCCGCAGGCCAATCTGCTGCTCAATGCTCTGCTCGGACGCAGTGGACAGGGTCAGGCGCAGGTGCGTCTCGGTGCCGGCCGGGCCAGTCTGGCCCTCTCGCTCAAGCTGCCGCTGGATCAGCTCGACGGCTATCTCAATCTGGAGCTGGAACTGGTCGAGGACGATCCCTTGCCTCGGGTCGAGTCGGCGCGGATCGCCGGACTGCCGATTCCCGGCTCCCTGGCGCAGGCACTGGCCGAGCAGGCGCTCCAGGCGCTCGATCGTTCGCAGATGGTGCATGAGGTCCGCTTCACGCCCGAACGGCTGACGCTCGACTACACTTGGCGCCCCGACATGATCGAGCGGTTCAGCGGCGGCATGATCGCGTCCGATGAACTGCCACGGGTGCTGGCCGCTCAGGACGCGATCATCCGCTATGCCGCCGCGCAACCTGGGCGCAAGCCGCTTCCGTTGTCGGATCTGCTCACCCATCTGCTCCAGGAGACGGCCAACGACATGGACCCGATCGCCGGCCATCGCGCGCTCATCCTGGCGCTGGCGGCCTATGTCAACGGCCAGTCCATCCGTGCGCCGGACGATGATTCGACCGAGCCGCGCGCGCGCCCGCGTCTGGTGCTGCTGCGCGGTCGGGTCGACCTGAGTCAGCACTTCATGACCTCGGCGGCGCTCGCCGTCCAGGGCACGGATACGCTCTCCAGTCTGGTCGGCTGGTACAAGGAGATGTCGGACGCCAATGGCGGCAGCGGCTTCAGCTTCGCTGACATGATGGCCAACCGTGCAGGTATCCGCTTTGCGCGGCTGGCCACCGAGAAGGCGGCGAGCGCCCGGTGGCTTCAGTCCGTCGCGCGTGCGGGGTTACGGGAGGACGACTTCATGCCGCGCATCGACCGCCTGCCCGAGGGACTGAGTCAGGCGCGCTTCGAGGATCGTCTCGGCACGGACAAACGGCGTGAGTACCAGCGCCTGATCGAACAGATCGACCGTCATATCGAGTCACGCGGGCTGTACCGACAGTCGCCGGGCTGAATCCACGCCTGAGATTAGAGCGTCCGCGCCACGGCCCAGACATCGACCCGCACGGCACCGGCGTCGATCAACACCTGACTCAGTTCGGAGACCGTGCCTCCGGTCGTCATCACATCATCGACGATGGCCAGATGCCGCCCCGTGAGAGCGTCCATCGCCTTGAAGGCGCCCCGGATGTTGCGCCGCCGGGCGCGTGCCGTCAGTTCGGTCTGGGGCGGCGTGGCGCGGGGGCGGGCGACGAGACGCGGTTCGACCGGAAGGGACAGCGCGCGGCCCGTGACGCGCGCGATCTCCAGCGCCTGGTTGTAGCCGCGCGTGCGCTGGCGTCGCGGATGCAGCGGCACGGGGACCAGCGCCTCGGGCCAGTCGTCCGCCGACTCGCGCACATGCTCGGCCAGACACTGACCCAGTAGCCGCGCGGCGTTGAGCCGCCCACGAAACTTGGCGCCCGTGATCAGGAAGGGCACCGCGCCTTCGTAGCGAAAGGCCGTCAGACAGGCGTCGAACGGCGGCGGGCGGCGCTCGCAGTCCCCGCAGATCGCCCCGTCCGGCAGTGGAACCAGAAAGGGACGCGCGCACCGGGCGCAGGCACGGAGATTGTAGGGCAGATCCAGCGCGCAACCGGCGCAGAGATCGCGGCCCGCCTCGCCGGGCGCGCCGCAGAGCAGACAGGTCGGCGGGAACAGGCTGTCGAGCAGACTGCGATCGCCCCCAAAACCGAGTTTCCACACGGCGCTGTCTCCCCTCGATCATGACATCCCTCACACACCAGCGGAACCGACGTCAGCGGATCGAGTTGTAAACCTTGAGAACCAAAATCAGTTGACAAGTCAAACAAGCCCTTTAGAGTAATGGGCCTTTTATCGCTTCGTCACGACCGATTTCGAAGCCACATCCGGTTCATTCCGCCCATGTCACAGACCCAGACCACCGCTTTCCAGTCGCCGCCCGCACTCCGTCACGATTGGTCTCTCGACGAGATCGAAGCGATCCTCGATCAGCCGTTCAACGATCTGCTGTTCACGGCTCAGAGCGTCCACCGCGCCCACTTCGATCCCAATACCATCCAGGTCAGCACCCTGCTGAGCATCAAGACCGGCGCCTGCCCCGAGGATTGCGGCTATTGCGGCCAGAGCGCGCGCCATGCAACGGACGTGGAACCCGAGCGCATCCTGCCGCTCGACACCGTGCTGGAGGCGGCGCGCACCGCCAAGTCCCAGGGCGCGACCCGCTTCTGCATGGGCGCGGCCTGGCGCAACCCGACCGACCGCCATCTCGAACAGGTGATCGCCATGGTCGAGGGCATCCATGCGCTCGGGCTTGAGACCTGCGTCACGCTCGGCATGCTGACCGCCGAACAGGCGCGCCGGCTCAAGGACGCCGGACTCGACTATTACAACCACAACCTCGACACCTCGCCCGAGTTCTACGGTCAGGTCATCAGCACCCGCACCTATCAGGACCGGCTCGACACCCTGGAGCACATCCGCACGGTCGGACTCAAGACCTGTAGCGGCGGCATCCTCGGCATGGGCGAATCGCGCCGCGACCGCGCCTCCATGCTGCGCCAGCTCGCCAACCTGCCGGCGCATCCCGAATCCGTCCCCATCAATCTGCTGGTCCAGGTCGAGGGCACACCGCTGTTCGGCGTCGACGCGCTCGATCCCTTCGAGTTCGTGCGCGTGGTCGCGGCGGCGCGGATCATCATGCCGCGCTCGCATGTGCGCCTCTCGGCCGGACGCAGCGAGATGAGCGACGAGTTGCAGGCGCTCTGCTTCCTGGCCGGCGCCAACTCGATCTTCTACGGCGAGCGACTGCTGACCGCGCCCAATGCCGAGTCCGACCGCGACCGTCGACTGTTCGAGCGTCTGGGTCTGGCCTTCGAACAGGTCGAGGCCGAACGCACCGAGCCGGGCGCCTGCCACAAGACCACCGAGCACAAGATCCGGCTCTGAGGCGCAAGACATGGAGCGACCGCCATCCAGCCGCCCCAACCCCGAGACCGAACTGCGCCCGCGACTCGACGCGCTCAAGGCCCAGTCGCTCTATCGGCGCCGTCGGCTCCAGGACAGCCCGCAGCAACCCCAGGCGCGAGTCGACGGCCGACCGATGTTGAGCTTTTGCGGCAACGACTATCTAGGTCTGGCCAATCACCCCGAGGTGATCGCCGCCCTGCGCGACGGGGCCGAACGCTGGGGCGTGGGCAGCGGCGCGGCGCATCTGGTCAACGGCCACAGCCGCGCCCATCAAGCCCTGGAAGAGGCGCTGGCCGAGTTCACCGGACGCCCGCGCGCCCTCCTCTTCTCGACCGGCTACATGGCCAATCTGGGCGTCATCAGCGCCCTGGCCGGACGGACCGACACGGTGTTCGAGGACCGGCTCAATCACGCCTCACTGCTCGACGGTGCCCTGTTGTCACGCGCCCGACTGCGCCGCTATCCGCACGCCGATGTCCAGGCGCTCAAGCGCCTGATCGCCGGCGACCCCGCGCGGCTCATCGTCACAGACGGCGTCTTCAGCATGGACGGCGATCCGGCCCCATTGCCTGAACTGGCCGCCATCGCGCGCGACTCCGGCGCCTGGCTGATGGTCGACGACGCGCACGGCCTGGGCGTGCTGGGACACGAAGGATGCGGCTCGCCGAATCATTTCGGACTCGACCCCGAAGACGTTCCGATCCTGATGGGCACACTCGGCAAGGCATTCGGCACCTTCGGCGCGTTCGTCGCCGGCTCCGAGGAACTGATCGAAACCCTGATCCAGAGCGCGCGCAGTTACATCTACACCACGGCCACGCCGCCGGCACTGGCTGAGGCAACCCTGACCAGTCTCGCTATCAACCGACGCGAACACTGGCGGCGCGAACGGCTGGCAGAGTGGATCGACCGCTTTCGCACCGGAGCGACCCGAATCGGACTGAACCTGATGGACTCGCCGACACCCATCCAGCCGATCCTGGCCGGCAGTGCCGAACAGGCACTGGCCTGGAGCGCCGCGCTCGAAGCCGCCGGCCTCCTGGTCACAGCCATTCGCCCCCCAACGGTTCCCGAAGGCACGGCGCGGCTCCGCGTCACACTCTCAGCCGCCCACACCGCTGATGACATCGACCGACTGCTCGCGGCCCTGGCCAGATTGCCGACCTAGCCGAACCAACGCCCAGCCGCCCGTGATGAGGCCGTCGAGTGGCTCGGGGCGCCGTCGGCGGGGGGTGTCGACCGCATGGATGCGGTCGTCAAGCCTCCAGGGATGGATTCACGGCGTCCCCCCGACGACGGCGCCCCGAGCCACCCACCTACCGAGTCAAGCAACCATACCGAAACCACAACCGATGTCGAACCAATCCGTTCCCCCGCACACTCCAGCCCCTGAAACCACCGCCGACCTGGTCCTGCTCCACGGCTGGGGCATGAACTCGGCCATCTGGAACGGCGTCCCAGAACCCACCTGGAACGGCCTGACTCAACACCGCATCGACCTACCCGGACATGGCGACAGCCCCTTCCCTACCGGACGCGACTATCTCTGGGGCTGGGCCGAAGCCTGCCTGGACGCCGCCCCCGAACGCGCCGTCTGGGTCGGCTGGTCGCTGGGCGGACTCATCGCCCTGGCCGCCGCCCTGCACGCGCCCAAGCGTGTCGCCGGACTGGTCCTCCTGACCGCCACCCCGCGCTTCACCCAGGCGACCGACTGGACGCCCGCCATGCCCGAAGCGACCCTGGCCCAGTTCCACGACGGCCTGCTCGCCGACCCGAGCGGCACCCTGAACCGCTTCCTGGCCCTGCAAACGCGCGGCAGCGACACCGCGCGCGAGACACTCCGCACCCTCAAACAGGAACTGGCTGCACGTCCCGAACCCAAGCCCGCCGCACTCGCCCTGGGCCTGGATCTGTTGCGAGAGGAAGACCTGCGTCCCCAGCTCCCCGACATCCGCTGCCCGACGCTCTGGCTGTTCGGCCAACACGACACCCTGGTTCCGGCACGGGTCGCCGAACGCATCGAACTGCTGATGCCCGAGGCGCAGGTCGAGACCATCGCGGGCGCGGCCCATGCGCCCCACATCTCGCACCCTCATGAAACCGGTCGGGCCATCCGCACCTTTCTGGACGCCCTTTGAACATCACGACGCCAGACCCCAAGGCCGCCATCATGCACCCGATCGACAAGACCCGCGCCCGGCTCAGCTTCGAACGCGCCGCCGCCGACTACGACCGTGTCGCCGTACTCCAGCGCGAGATCGCCGACCGGATGCTCGGGCGGCTCGACTACATTCGACTCGCGCCCCAACGCATTCTCGACCTTGGCGCCGGTACCGGCTATGCCATCGACCCGCTCGCCCGCCGCTATCCCAAGGCGCGCGTACTGGCGCTGGACTTCGCCCACGGGATGCTGCTCCAGGCGCGCCGACGCGGAAGCTGGTGGCGTCGGCCGCTGTGCGTCTGCGCCGATGCCGAGTCGCTGCCGCTGGCCGACGGCGCGGTGGATCTGATCGTCTCCAATGCCGCGCTCCAGTGGTGCAACGACCTGGAGCGCACCTTCAGCGAATGCCGACGGGTGCTGCGTCCGGGCGGATTGCTGCTCTTCACTACCTTCGGCCCGGACACGCTCAAGGAACTGCGCGCCGCCTGGAGCCAGGTCGACGAACACACCCACGTCAGCCCCTTCCTGGACATGCACGACATCGGCGATGCCCTGGTGCGCGCGCGCTTCGCCGATCCGGTGATGGACGCCGATCGTCTGACGCTGACTTATGACGACGTTCAGGGTCTGATGCGCGATCTCAAGACACTCGGCGCACGCAATGCCACAGACGCTCGTCCACGCGCCCTGACCGGCCGCGCGCGACTGGCCGCACTCGCCGACGCCTACGAGACCCACAGGCGCGACGGCCGTCTGCCGGCCAGCTATGAGGTCTTGTACGGACATGCCTGGGCGCCCGAGCCGGCCGAACACCGTCAAACCAGCGGCGAAGTCGCCATCCCACTCTCAGCGATCGGCGGACGCCGCCGGGCGGTCGAACCATGAGCGGATTCTTCATCACAGGCACGGATACCGGCTGCGGCAAGACCGAGATCACGCTCGGACTCATGGCCGCCCTGCAGGCACGCGGACATCGCGTTCTGGGAATGAAGCCGGTCGCGAGCGGCTGCGACCAGCATCCCGAGGGACTGCGCAACGCGGATGCCGAACGCATCCAGGCCCAGGGCACGTTCACAGTCCCCTATGCACTCGTCAATCCCTATGCCTTCGCGCGACCGATCGCCCCCCATGTGGCCGCTGCGGATGTCGGGATCTCGATCGAACTCGACCGCATCCGCGCGGCGCACACCGAGCTGACACGACAGGCCGACTGGGTGCTGGTCGAGGGCGTCGGCGGCTGGCGCGTCCCACTCGGTCCCGACTGCTTTGTCGGCGACATCCCGCGCGCACTGGATCTGCCGGTGATTCTGGTGGTCGGACTCAAGCTCGGCTGCCTCAACCATGCCCTGCTGACGGCCGAGTCGATCCAGTCGAGCGGTCTGCAACTGGCCGGCTGGATCGCCAATCAGGTCGATCCGGACATGCTGGCCCCAGAGGCCAATCTGGAGACGCTCCAGACGCTGATCCAGGCCCCCTGTCTCGGCCTGGTACCCTGGATGGCTGAGCCGGATGCCGAAACCATCGCCGCCTGTCTCCACATGGGTCGCTGAAGACTGAAAGGACGCGCGGCGTTCGAAGCCGGTCATTCTGAATACGGTTGGAGTTCGGGATTGCGGTATGCTGTCCGGCGCCCGTCAACCACAGCCCCTGACTCAGATGACTGCCCATCGCCCCCACCGGCTCGTACTCATCGCCGCGCTCTGGCTCGGTCTCGCGCACACGGCTCTGGCCGACGACCCGGTCGCCCAAGTGCGCTCGCTCCCGCAGGCCAGTCTGCTGGTCAAGGAGCGCGGACATGACCGGATCGCCTATCAGGCCGAGGCCGCACGCATCCCGGCCTCGACCATGAAGCTCCTGACCGCCTACGCGGCGCTCGAAACCTGGGGACGCGACCATCGCTTCCACACCGACGTCTTCCAGGACGCCTCCGGCTGGCTCTGGGTCAAGGGGGCCGCCGATCCCTATCTGGTCTCCGAGGAACTCGACCGTCTGGTCGCGGCACTCAAACAGCAGGGTGTGCGCCGGGCCGCGGGGATCGGTCTCGACGACAGCCTCTTCGATCCGGACGTCGAGATCGCCGGACGCTCGTCGTCGAGCAATCCCTACGACGCTCCGGTCACGGCGCTGGCGGCGAACTTCAACACCCTCAATCTGATCCGCGAGGGTGAACGCATCCGCAGCGCCGAGCCACAGACGCCCCTGACCGCCACCGGCGAACGTCTCGGCCGCTCGGGACCGGCCGGCAAGCAGCGCATCAACCTGCGCGAACGCGAGATCGCCCTGCGCTATTTCGGCGAACTGCTGGCCGCCAAACTCCGGGCCGCCGGCATCGAGGTCGGCGATCAGCAACGGATCGCGCCCACGCCGAGCGACGCCAAGCGCCTCCTGCGCCACGCCAACAGCCGCACCCTGGCCGAAATGGTCGCGCCCATGCTCGAGTACTCCAGCAACTTCGTCGCCAACGCGCTCTTCCTGCGTCTGGCCGCACCGGATGGACAGGGCCGGATCAGCATGACCCAGGCCAAGCGCGCCATGACCGACTTCGCCCAGCGCCGTTTCGGCTGGACGGCGTTCAAAATCGACGACGGCGCCGGCCTGTCACGCGCCAACCGATTGAGCCCACGCCAGCTCGTCGAACTGCTCGACGCCTTCGCGCCCTATCGCGACCTGATGCCCCAGCAGGACGACGACCCCAATGTTCTCGCCAAGACCGGCACCCTGCGCGGAATCAGCAGCTATGCCGGCTATGTCCGGCGCGGCGGCGCCTGGGAGCCGTTCGCGCTGCTCATCGAGCAACCCGTGGCCTACGACCTCAGACGCCGGGTCGCCAGCCAACTGGCGCGCTGAACGGATTCGCCCATGTCAGCCGCTCCAGGCCATGCGCCTTCGACCATCGACAGCGCCAGCACCAGCCGGATTGGGCGTAGGCTCCATTGGGCAACGCTACTGCTGGCCGGCTCGCTACTCACGGCCTGCGTGACCAGTCCCTCACCGACGAGCACGGATTCGGCACGATTCGATCCGACCAGCCTGATCAAGGGCGGCCCGATCCCCGGCTCCCAGGGCTATCCCACGCTCGCGCCCTTGCTGCGCCGGGTGACACCCGCCGTCGTCAACATCACGGTCGACTCACGCATCCCGCGCGAGGAACACCCCTTCCTCGACGACCCCGACTTCCGCCACTTCCTCGACCGCATGGGGCTGCCCGTCCCCGAGATCGACCCCGCCGAACGGCGCCGCAGTCAGGGTTCGGGGATCATCGTCGATGCCGCGCGCGGCTATGTCATGACCAACGACCATCTGCTCAAGGATGCCACACGCATCCAGGTCACACTCAAGGACAGACGCACCTTCGAGGCCCGCCGGCTCGGCGCCGACAGCGGTTCGGATCTGGCCATCCTGGAGATCCCGCCGGTCAGCCTGCGTCCGCTGCCGCTCGGCGACTCGGACCGACTGGAGGTCGGGGACTTCGTGGTCGCCATCGGCAACCCCTTCGGACTGGGCCAGACGGCCACCCTGGGAATCGTCAGCGCCGTCGGGCGCAGCGGTGTCGGCGGCAGCCGGCTCGGCAAGCTGATCCAGACCGATGCCTCGATCAATCCGGGCAACTCGGGCGGTCCGCTCGTCAATCTGGCCGGCGAGGTCGTCGGCATCAACACCGCCCTGATCGGACCGACCGGCGGCAATGTCGGCATCGGCTTCGCGGTGCCCAGCAATCGCGCCCGCGCGGCGCTACGCGCTGTCACCGGCCGGCATTGACAGCGATCGTTCCAGTGTCGACATCTGGAGCAAGACAGTCCGGCGGCTTGGTTTGCACTCATTGACGGACTGCTCTAGAGTTCAGGGCTACCGTGGTTCATCTTGCATCGACAGGATTCATAGCGACGAGAAGCGTCCAATGGACAAGACAGAGACGGCCCAGCCGGATTCATCGAGCCAGACCGCCGCGACGACCGACACGGACGGCGCCACCAGCCCAGCTCAAGCCTCGGGCGGCGCCGAGCGTTCCACGAACGCTGGCGAGGTGCTCCAGCGCTATCTCAAGGCGCAGGCCACCCAGATCTCCCGGATCGTGGCCAGCCTCAACCAATACCGTCAGGACGTCCAGAAGCTCGAGGTCTCGCTGATCGCGCGCATCGGCGATGTCGACGACGACCGGCGTCACGCGGCCACGCGCCTGCAGCGCACACTCCAGACCCAGCGCGACGATCTCGACGAGCGTCTGAAGCGCCATGGCTCGCTCATGGCGATGCTGTTGTTGCTGTTCAGTCTCCTGGTCGCCGGTACGCTGATCTTCTTCCTGTTCAAGCTCAATGCCACGCAGGAAGCCTTCGAGACGCAGATGACCGATCTGAAGAAGACCCTGGAACAGATCGACGTCTCGTCGCGCAAGGAACCCGATCCGCAGACCCGCGCCCAACTCGACCGGCTGTCCGCCGCCCTGGCTGAGATCTCCAGGTCCATCGAACGCCTCGACGAGGAAGCCCCGCCGGGTCTGGATCTGGACTTGCGTCTCCAGCCCGAACCCACGTCCGGTCCGGAACCGGAACCGGAAGCAGAGCCGAAGCCCGAACCGGAATCCGCCTCTGAGCCTGCACCTGAGCCGGAATCGAGTCCCGAATCCGCGCCGGACCCGAGTTCAAGTCCCGAGACGCCGCCATCCACGGAATCCGAGTCCGAATCGGCGTCGGAACCGGAACTGGAATCTAAGCAGGAACCCGAAGTCGCGCCGGCGCCACCGGAACCGGCTCCCCCACCGAGTGAGCCGGAGACCGAAAGCACCCCGGCGCCGGAATCCGAGACCGAGTCGGAACAGACCCCAGATACGCTCGCGTTCGACGAGATCGGGCCAACCCCCGAAGCACCAGACATCTCGGCAGACGACGCCGAGCCAGCCCCGACCACCGAACCGGAAGCCGAGTCCAGCGAGTCCGCCCCGGATCGTCCAGTCACAGATCCTGAATCGACACCAGCGCCGGAGACCGTGATTGCGCCCGACGTCCCAGCCGACCAGGCCGATACGGCCGTGGACGCACTGAGATCGTCCTCGCTCGCGACCCATCCGGTCCAGGTCGGCGACCGCCCCTTCACGGTGCAGCTGATCGGCTTCCACACACTGGAGGCACTCGAAGGCTTCGCGGCGGATCATGTGCTGCCGGTCGTCTACTACTATCGTCAGGAGACCTATCAGGGGCGTCCCTGGTTCGTCCTGATCCATAGTCTGCACGAGACCCGGGAAGCCGCCGAAGCCGTCGTCGCCCAGCTCCCCCCGGCGCTGGCCAATCTGAACATCTGGATTCGCCGGCTCAAGTCCGAGACCGAGCTCATCGAGGTGAGGCGACTCGGGAGCTGATCGCACCGGCGCCGGTTCGGGTCGACGGCGATTTCGTGGAACCGCTCTCGGTTTTGGGCGCCGACTTCTGGATATACTGGCTCTCAAACGAGCAAGGCTCACTGCTTCAGGGATCTCGCGCCCATGGCCAAACAGTTCCAGAAGACCAGCGTTCAATTCGACAGCGACCTGGATGCCATCCTCGATCGCGTCTATGGCAAGAAGTCCGACTCGACCTTCGATCGTTCCAGGGCGATCATTCCACAGTCGTTCACGCGCAACGATCAGGGTTCGAAGGAGCTCAAGGAGGCGCTCGCCGAACTGCGCAACCGCCGTGAGCGCGCCCAGGGCAGTATGCGTCTCATGCGGATGCAGGAAGAGATCGACTATTTGCGTGAGCGGATCGGCCTGCTTCGCGACCTCGGCGATCAGATCGATCACTTGCGCCAGCGGATCGCGGCCGAAGGGGATCAGGGACACTCATCGATGCTCTCGGATGCCGGATGAAGCGCCTGGCTTGACAGTCGAGAGTATGAAGAATCAGAATCCGTTCATACTCCATCGACAGTCTCCGAGCGATCACTCATGCACAATCCCAGTCCGCTCCGTCATTTCGCATGGCTTGCGCTCCTGGGCACCCTGAGTGCCCAGGCCCATTTCCAGGAACTCATCCCCTCCACGGATCTGGTGACTGAGCCCAGTGAGAGCGAGATCCGGCTGGATCTGACCTTCACCCATCCGATGGAACGCGGCCCGGCCATGGCCATGGGGCGGCCGGTCCAGTTCGGCGTGCTGACGCCGGCTGGGCGCGAGGATCTGCTGGCCAGCCTGACGACACGCACCCAGGACGACCAACCGGCCTACAGCGCCCGCTACCGGATCGGGCAACCCGGCGATCATGTCTTCTTCGTCGAACCCGCCCCCTATTGGGAGCCGGCCGAGGGCGTCATGATCGTGCATTACGCCAAGGTCGTGGTCGATGGCTTCGGCGGCGGCGAGGGCTGGGACGCCGAGGTCGGTTTCCCGGTCGAGATCACGCCCCTGACCCGTCCCTATGGTCTCTGGACCGGCAATCTCTTTCGTGGCGTGGTCAAGCGCAACGGCCAGCCCGTGCCCTTCGCCGAGGTCGAGGTCGAGTGGCACAACGACGGCTCAGTGACGGCCCCGGCCGATGCCTTCGTCACCCAGGTCGTCAAGGCTGATGCGCAGGGTGTCTTCGCCTATGCCATGCCGCGCGCGGGCTGGTGGGGCTTCGCCGCGCTGCTGGAGGGCGAGCGGCCGATGAAGAATCCGGAGGGCGAGGAGGTTCCGGTCGAGACCGGCGCGCTCATCTGGGTCCATGCGCGCGACATGAAATAACCTGACCGGAACGGCGGATCGACGCTTGGCTCATATCCCCGAAGGTGTGCTCACGGCCCCCGTCCTGATCGGCGGCGGACTGGCATCGGTCGGTCTGCTGGCCGTGGCACTGCGTCGGCTCGACTATGATCATCTGCCCCGCGCCGCCGTGCTCTCGGCGGCGCTCTTCGTCTCCTCGCTCATCAGCGTCCCGCTCGGGCCGACCAGCGTCCATCTGCTGCTCAATGGGTTCATGGGACTGCTGCTCGGCTGGACGGCGGTGCCGGCGATCCTGGTTGCGCTCGCGCTCCAGGCGGCCTTCTTCGGCTTCGGCGGACCTCTGGTGCTGGGCGTCAATACCCTGAACATGGCGCTGCCGGCGCTCGTCTGCGCCTGGGTGCTGGCTCCGGCGCTGGGGCGCGTGCGTCCGGCGCGTCGGGTCTGGATCGGCTTCGCGGCCGGCTTCCTGGGGGTCATGTTGACGGGTGGGCTGGTGGCCGCGACCCTGGCCCTGAGTGGCGAACCCTTCCGCCCGGCGGCACAGGTGCTGCTGTTGACCTATCCGCCGCTGGCCCTGGTCGAGGGGCTAGTCACGGCCACCATCGTCGGTTTCCTGCAACGAGTCGCGCCCGAGCTGCTGTCGACTGGAGCGCGCTCGCATGTCTAGAACATCTCCCGTCTGGTTCCTGCTCCTGGCGCTGATGAGCCAGCCGGCCCTGGCCCACAAGCTCAAGGTCTTCGCCCAGACCGAGGGCGACTGGATTCGGGGTCGCGCCTATTTCGTCGGCGGTGCCGGGGCGGGCGGCGCCAGGGTCGAAGTCCAGGACAGCGAGGGCCGCGTGCTCGCCGAACTGACGCCGGCGGACGACGGGAGTTTCGCCTATCGCGCACTCGCGCCGGTCGAGCATCGGCTCGTCGCGCGCACGGGCGATGGTCATGGTGCTCGATGGACGATCGCGGGCGAGACACTGCAAGGCGCGTTTTCGCCGCCCACCACCCCGCCCGCAGCCGATCCGAGCGACGACTCGGGGCTGCCACCGACTCGGACTCAGCCGCCAGCGGACATCCCCGCACCACAGGTTCCGCTCGACCATGACCCAGTCGCCCCCCAAACCTTCGACCCGGCGCTGATCGGCGCCATCGAGCAGGCACTGGCCCGTCAGACACACCCGCTGGCCGAGCGATTGAATGCCCTCGAGGAGCGTGTCCGCTTCCAGGATGTCCTGGGCGGGATCGGCTACATCCTGGGCCTGACCGGACTGGCCCTCTGGTGGCGTTGTCGTCGCGCGGGCGAGCGCGCGTGACCGCCACGCCCATCCCCCATCTCGCCGGTTCGGGTTGGATCGTCGCGCGCGATCCGCGTCTGCGTGTCGGTGCGGCGCTCGCCTTCGCGCTGATCACGGTCGGGCTCGATCATCCCGGCAGCACGGCGGCGGCGCTGGGGCTGGCGCTCGGTCTGGCACTCGCCGCCGGACTGAAGACGCGCGATCTGGCCCGGCGTCTGCTGGCACTGGAAGGCTTCATGCTCATCCTGGTGCTGACCCTGCCCTTCACCACGCCGGGTGCGTCCTGGTTCGAACTCGGCTCACTGAGCGCGAGCACGGCGGGGCGCGATCTGGCCCTGATGATCCTGCTCAAAGCCAACGCCGTGGTGCTCGCGCTCATGGCCCTGGTCGGCACGCTCGAACCCGTGGCGCTCGGTCAGGCACTGGGACGGCTCGGCGTGCCGGACAAGCTGACGCATCTGCTGCTGATGACGATCCGCCAGATCCATCTCATCCATGCCGAATTCGTCCGGCTGCGTCAGGCCATGCGCGCACGCGCCTTCGTGCCGCGTACCGACCGCCACACCTGGCGCGCCTATGGCTGGCTGATGGGGATGTTGCTGGTGCGCAGTCTCGCGCGCGCCGAGCGTCTGATGGACGCCATGCGCTGTCGTGGCTTTCGGGGACGGCTGTATCGGCTCGACACACCGCACTGGCAGCCGGGCGACACGCTCGCGGCGCTCGGTCTGATGACACTGCTGGGCGCTCTGGCTTGGCTGGATCACGGCTTGGGCCTGCCGGGCGTATGATGGCCGCTTGCGCAACCGCCCTCATCACCGACATCCGCCTTCCATGACGACGCCCCTGATCGAGCTGCAACGAGTCCGTTTCGACTATCACGACCGAACCGTCCTGCGCGAACTGGACTTCAGGCTCGCCCCCGGCGATCGGGTCGCGCTGATCGGCTCCAACGGCGCGGGCAAGACGACGCTCCTGCATCTGCTGGTCGGACTCAAGCGGCCCAGTGCGGGCCGGATCCTCGCCTTCGGGTGCGAACGCGCCAGCGAGCGCGACTTCCACCAAGTACGAGCACGAGTCGGACTGCTGTTCCAGGACTCGGACGATCAGCTCTTCTGCCCGACGGTGCTGGAGGACGTCGCCTTCGGTCCCCTGAACCTGGGTCGCTCGCCCGAACAGGCACGCGCCGACGCCCTGGAGACGCTCGATCATCTGGGACTCGCCGACTTCGCCGAGCGCATCACCTACCGGTTGTCGGCGGGCGAGAAGCGACTGGTCGCGCTCGCGACCGTGCTGGCGATGCGTCCCGAAGTGCTACTGCTCGACGAGCCGACCAACGGCCTGGACGAAGCGACCGCCGAGCGGCTCATCGCCCATCTGGATGGAATGGAACAAGCCATGATCCTGGTCTCGCACGACTGGCCATTCCTGGCGCGGCTGGCGACACGGGCGGTCCGGCTCGTCGAGGGTCGGCTCGTGGACGCCATTCTGCACAGCCATGCCCATGCGCATCGACACAGCCATCCGCACCCGCACTCAGCGGATGAACTGACTGGCCCGCACACTAGCCTGGAACACCGGCATCCGCACTGAGCCTTGCGCTCGACGCACGACTCAGGGCGCGCTCTCGAACCGAAAGGGCGCGGCCAGCAATCCATCCGGGGTGTGGATCAGCACGCGCGCCTCCCAGGTCATGCGTTCGCTCGTGCACACCGGGATCATGCCGTGCCCGGCATAGCGACCCTCGCCGAGCGATTCCAGCGCCACGCGGTTGAAGCCCATGTACATCTCGACGCCGACGAAATCGACCTCGACCGCTTCGGCCGCCAGTCCCGAGAGTTCGACTTCGAGCCGCAGCGGCGCGGCCACCGGAAGGGTTCGCGGCTCGATCCCGAAGCGCACCCGGCCACCGCCGCCGAAACGCGATTCACAGGGTCCGGCCCGCAGATCGCAGCGCGGATCGAATGACGCGACGTATGACGCCGACGGATACAGCACCGGCCAGACGGAATGGACGATGACGAGGATCGCGCCGAGTCCCAGAACCGCCCCCAGCCCCACCCAGAGCCAAATCCGACGACGGCCGTTTTCGTCGCTCATGACACCTTTCACCGCACCTGCCGCCACCAGCGATCGATGATGTCGTTGACGTCCAGATCCTCCGGCCCCTCCATCCAGCTCTGGGAAAAGGGCGCGTCACTGCTCGACGGCGGCGGATCGGGCCGGTCGACCTGGATGCGCGTCGGCAGCAACGCGGCATCGCCCACCGCCAGGACTTCGCCCCGACGCAGCGAGGCGAGCCGATCGGCCAGATTCTTCGCTCCTTCGGGCAGCAGACGGCGCACATACTCCTGGTCATCGGCGTTCGAGATGCGCAGACAGAGATAGTTGCCGCACTGCGCCAGCACGGTCTCCGACAGCTCGGTCGGACGCTGGCTGACGATGCAGAGCGTGACACCGTACTTGCGCCCCTCCTTGGCGATGCGCTCCATCGACCGGCGCGTACCGACGAAACGGGTGTCGGACTCGCGCGGGATGTACTGATGCGCCTCCTCGCACACCAGCAGCAGCGGAAATTCGTGCCGACGCGGATTCCAGTAATTGAACTCATAGGCCAGCCGGCCGATCTGGGCCGAGATCACCGGCCGCAGATCGACCGGGACCGGACTGAGATCGATCACCGTCACCTGACGCTTGGGCTCGCCCAGCCCGACGAAGTCACGCAACAGCCCTTCCAGGCTGGCCGAACTCTTGTTCTTGCGCGGGTGCATGAAGAAATCGTAGCGCCCGTCGTTGTAGAGCGAGAGGAAGCGCACCAGGAAGTCGTCGAAGGCGCCGAACAGCGGTCCCTTGACCTTGCCGAATTCGAGCTTCTCCTCGTTGGCCTTCTTGAAGCGCTGATAGAGCTCATCGATCGGGAAATAGACCGGCGAGTCGACCGAGAGCCGGTCGATGCCGGCGTGCTGATTGGACTGCTTGCGCAGGGCATAGACGCTCTCGCGCAGAAAGGCGATCTGGAGCGAGGCATTGACGTCTGCGCGGTCGATGAAGAGATCGACCAGCTCCGAATAGGTCAGCAGCCAATAGGGGATCTCCAGCTCGCGCGCGTCGAGATAGCGCGCCGTGCCGGGCGGAAAGATACCCTCGGTCGTGCCGTCAGGGCGCTTCCAGCCGTATTCGCCATGCAGGTCGAGCAGCACGATGTGCGAGTGCGGCATGGTCTTGACCACGCGCTGCATCAGACTGGAGAGCGTCCAGGACTTACCCGCGCCCGATTGACCGAGGATGGCCAGATGGCGCCCGAACAGGGCCGTCGGCTCCAGGGTGGCCTTGAGCGCCGAGCGCACCGACAGCCGTCCCAGTTCCAGCGCGACCTGGGTCTGGCGCGTCAGCAGCACCGCCAGACGTGAGGTGGGAATCAGATGCACGCTCGCACCGACCACCGGATAGCGACTCACGCCGGGTTCGAGCCGGCCGCCGCCATTGATCTCGCCGAGCGCGGTCAGCTCCAGCCGCCGCTCGCGCACCGTGACCTGACGCGGGGCGGCGTTGGCCTCGCCCTTGATGGTGCGCGTGCCAACCGCCTCTTCGTGGCTGCGGGCGATCTCGGCGAGGATGTGTCCGGCTTGATCCCGGACCTCCACCAGACTCCCCAACTGACCGACCGGGAGCGACTCGTCCTCCAGCGTCTTGGCTGAGGCAAAGCCGTCTTCGGACGGAAAGAGCGTGGCGATCAGGCGCCCGCCCTGGATGTCGATGACGCGGCCGATGAGCGTGGGATCTGGCGTGGACATTGGCGACTGGACTCCATGTGGCTTGGGCTTGTACGACCCGGCCGATTATCGCGCGCTTGGCCCGGATACGTCTCGCACGCGATTTGACGTGGGAACACACGGCGGTTCAAGGGTGCGGTCCGGATTGGTATCCTTGGCGCTGGATCAACGCCCTGGACCCGCCGATGTCGAGCACCGAATCAACCATCCGCTTCACCGTTTCGCTTCCCAAGACACTGCTCGACGAACTCGATCGGCGTCTGGTGAACAAGGGCTATGCCTCGCGCTCCGAGCTGGTACGAGACCTGATCCGTGAGCGGATTGTCGAGGAGACCTGGGAGCGCGGCGACGCCGAGGTCGCCGGGGTGCTGACCATCGTCTACGACCATCATCAGCGCGAGCTGACCCAGCAGATCCTGGACATCCAGCACCGTCAGTACGTCCATGTGGTGGCCACGACCCATGTCCATCTGGACCACCACAACTGTCTGGAGACCATCATCATCCGCGGGATGCCGGCCGAGATCGAACGGCTCAGTCTGGAGATCGGCGGACTGCGCGGCGTGCGCTTCGCCGAATTGACGCGCGCGTCCAAAGTCGAGCATTGACCCGGTTTCCAGCGACTTCGTGCACCACGAGCGTGCATAACGCCCTGCCCCATCACACCTCGTGATTGAAGTAATCCCGCGTCAGAGCGTCGCTCAGATCCAGCAAGGCGGTCAGGAAGGCATCCAGATACTCGTGCAGCCCCTGGGCGATGATGTCCGCCGCTCCGACCCCGGTGAGATGCGCGCGCAGTCGTTCCAGACAAGCACCCACCTCGCCCTCGGGCCGTTGGCCGATGCGTTCCAGCGAGCGTTCCAGGCGGCTGACGCAATAGACCAGTGAACGCGGAAAGTCCGGATTCAGGATCACGAAGTCGATGACGTCGACCGGACGCACCCCGGTCTGATAGAGCCGCCGGTAGGCATCGAAGCCCGAGAGCGACTTGAGCAGCACGCCCCATTGATAATAGTCGAGCGGTGAACCCACCAGACTGGGGTCCGGCAGCAGCAGGTGATAGCGCACGTCGAGGATGCGCGCGGTCATGTCGGCGCGTTCCTGCAGGGCGCCGAAGCGGGTGAAGCTGTGGGCCTCGCCGCGCATCATAGTGCCCTGTGCCAGGCCATAGACGGTGGCCACCTCGCGATGGACGAAGGCATGGAACTCAGCCGCCTGCCAGGGC
Source organism: Allochromatium humboldtianum (assembly GCF_013385175.1). Lineage (GTDB taxonomy): Bacteria > Pseudomonadota > Gammaproteobacteria > Chromatiales > Chromatiaceae > Thermochromatium > Thermochromatium humboldtianum. Next base: position 113,939 of record NZ_JABZEO010000003.1, read on the forward strand.
GGCAACGTGGCCTTGAGACGCGCCTCGGCGGTGCGACAGAGGGCGTCGATCGTCTCCCACACCGGCGTCGAGATCCGGTCGCGTGCCGCGCGGGCGTTCTCGCGCGCCAGACGCAGACAGTTGAGGATGCTGCCTGGATTGCCCTCGGCCTGGGTCAGCAACTGGATGACACGCGGCACGCTCACCCGACCGTCCGGGTAGGTCTCGGCATAGCGGTCGTCGGCGCCCAGGATGGTCAGCAGCGGCAGCCATTGCCCCTCCTCGGTCAGTCCCTCCTCGGCCGCCAGCCGGTGGACGACATTGATGTCCAGCACCCGCGCGGTGTTGTCAGCCCGTTCCAGATGGCGGGCCATCCAGTAGAGCGATTCGGCGATTCGACTCAGCATCCGCATGGCTCCCGTCAGTCGGCCAGTACCCAGGTGTCCTTGCTGCCCCCGCCCTGCGAGGAATTGACCACCAGCGACCCCTTGGTCAGGGCCACGCGGGTCAGACCGCCGGGGATGACTTCGATTTCATCACCGCCGTGGAGCACGAAGGGGCGCAGATCCAGATGACGCGATTCCAGTTCGCCATCCAGATAGCAGATGTGGCGCGAGAGCTGGATCACGGGCTGGGCGATGTAGCGGCGCGGATCGGCCTGGATGCGGCGCGTGAAGTCGTCGCGCTGGCCGGCCGTCGAGGTCGGTCCCATCAGCATCTCGTGCCCGCCCGACTCGGAGACGGCCTTGATCACCATGCGTTCCAGGTTGTCGAGCACATAGTCGCGGTCCTGCGGATCGGTCATCTGATAGGTCGGCACGCTCGGCAGGATCGGCTCCTCGCCCAGATAGTAGCGGATGATGTCGGGCACATAGGCATAGACCGCCTTGTCGTCGGCGATCCCGGTGCCGGGGGCATTGACCAGTGCGACGTGGCCGGCCCGCCAGGCCCGGATGATCCCCGGAACCCCGAGCAGCGAATCGGGGCGGAAGACCAGCGGGTCCAGATAGTCGTCGTCGAGACGCCGGTAGATGACGTCGACCTGACGCAGCCCGAGCGTAGTCTTGAGATAGACCCGATCGTTGCGACAGACCAGATCGCGTCCCTCGGCCAGCTCCACGCCCATCTCGCGGGCGAGGAAACTGTGCTCGAAATAGGCCGAGTTGAAGATCCCTGGGGTCAGGACCACCACTACGGCGTCCTCCGCGCCGCGCGGCGAGAGCCGTCTGAGGCGCTGGAGCAGACGCTCGGGATAGTGCTCGACCGGCCGCACCCGATAACGCTGGAAGAACTCGGGCAGAATACGGCGCTCGATCAGCCGGTTCTCGATCATGTAGGAGACGCCGGACGGGGTGCGCAGATTGTCTTCCAGTACCAGATAGCGCCCGCTCTCGTCACGGATCAGATCGACGCCGCTGATATGGATGTAGACACCGCCCGGCGGATCGACATCGAGGATGTCGCGACAGAGATCACGGCCGCGATAGATGAGCTCGGGCGGCACCACGCCATCCTTGAGGATGCACTGCTCGTGATAGACGTCGTGGATGAAGCGGTCGAGCGCGCGGATACGCTGCTTGAGACCGGCCTCGATCGGCGCCCATTCCCCGGCCGTCACCAGACGCGGCAGGATATCGAAGGGCCAGACCCGTTCGATCCCCGGCTCCTGATCCGAATACAGGGTGAACGTGACGCCTTCGTTGTGGAGCGCCAGATGGGCCTCGCGTGCCTTGAGCGCCAGTCCGCGCTGGCCGGCGCGCTGGATGTGCTCCCACAGCGGGACATAGTGCTCGCGCGGCTGGAAGTCGTCGCGATAGAACTCGTGATAGGCCGTGGCCGGACCCTCCGCGCGAGCGTCCGACCCACTGGCGCCAACGGCTTGGAATTGTCTCAGCATGGTGTCCCGGCTCCCACGACATGGCCTGTTGCGTCAAGTCACCAAGCAAGAAACGAACCGCCGCACAGCGAGCGATCCGGTCAGCGGAAGTATTCGCCGGCGCGCTCGGGCTGATAGGTGACTTCCTCGATCCGCACGCGCAGCACCCCGCCGCCCGGCTTGGGCCATTCGATCTCGTCGCCCTGCGACAGACCGAGCAGGGCGCTGCCGACCGGGGCCAGGATCGAGATCTTGCCGCCGCTCGCGTCCATGTCCTTCGGATAGACCAGGGTCAGGGTGAAGGCTTCGTTCGTGGACATCACCCGGAAGCGCACGGTCGAGTTCATGGTCACGACATTCGGCGGCATCGCGTGCGGGTCGACGACCTCGGCGCGCGCCAGCTCGGCCTCCAGTTCGTCCATGCCCGGAAAGGCATTGCGCGGCAGGGACGCGATCAGGTTTTCCAACCGCTCGGCATCGAGCGACGAGAGGATGATCTTGGGTTGACTGCTCATGTTCGCTGTTCGACAGAGTATTCGGAAGCGTGCGGGATCGCGCCCGGTTCCCATCACAACGGATCGGAACAAGGATACCCCACACAAAAACAAACCGCGCATCAAGACTTCGATACGCGGTTCGGATCGTTTGGCGTCGACCCGACGGGCCGACGCGCTGGACTGGTACGAGCAGTCTTATTCGCCCGGTTCGACCGCCTTCATGCTCAGACGGATACGGCCCTGCTTGTCGACTTCCAGCACCTTCACACGCACCACGTCGCCTTCCTTGAGCTTGTCGCTGACCGACTGCACACGCTCCTCGCAGATCTGCGAGATGTGCACCAGGCCATCACGTCCGGGCAGGATGGTGACGAAGGCGCCGAAGTCCATCAGACGCGCGACCTTGCCCTCGTAGACCTTGCCCACCTCGACATCGGCGGTGATCAGACGGATGCGGCGCTTGGCTTCCTCGCCGGCGGCCTTGACCACGGAGAAGATCTTGACCACGCCATCGTCGTTGATGTCGATGGTCGCGCCCGTCTCCTCGGTGATGGCGCGGATGACCGAGCCGCCCTTGCCGATGACGTCACGGATCTTCTCGGGATGGATCTTGATCTCGATGATGCGCGGGGCATGTTCGGACATCTCGACGCGATGCGAGTCGATGACCTTGTTCATCTCGCCGAGGATGTGCAGGCGTCCTTCTTTGGCCTGCGCCAGCGCGATCTCCATGATCTCGCGGGTGATGCCCTCGATCTTGATGTCCATCTGGAGCGCATTGATGCCGTCAGCGGTGCCCGCGACCTTGAAGTCCATGTCGCCCAGGTGGTCTTCGTCACCCATGATGTCGGTGAGGACGGCGAAACGCTCGCCTTCCTTGATCAGACCCATGGCGACACCCGCGACCGGCGCCTTGATCGGCACGCCCGCATCCATCAGCGCCAGACTGGTGCCGCAGACGCTGGCCATCGAGCTGGAGCCGTTGGACTCGGTGATCTCGGAGACCACGCGCACCGAATAGGGGAACTCCTCAATGCTCGGCATCACCGCCAGCACGCCGCGCTTGGCCAGACGGCCGTGACCGATCTCGCGCCGCTTGGGGCTGCCGACGCGACCGATCTCGCCGACGCAGAAGGGCGGGAAGTTGTAGTGCAGCATGAAGTGCTCGCGCCGCTCGCCTTCCAGGGCGTCGATGATCTGCGAATCGCGCTCGGTGCCAAGCGTGGTGATGACCATCGCCTGGGTCTCGCCGCGCGTGAACAGCGACGAACCGTGGGTGCGCGGCAGCACGCCGGTGCGGATGGTGATCGGACGCACGGTCTTGGTGTCGCGCCCGTCGATGCGCGGCTCGCCGGCCAGGATCGACTCGCGCACCGTGGTCGACTCCAGCGCCTCGATGGCGGCCTTGACCTGAGCTTCGGTCCAGGCCGGAGCTTCGCCGGCGCACAGCTGCTCGACGATGGCCGTGCGTGCCGTACCGAGTGCGGCATAGCGTGCCTGCTTCTCCTTGATGCGGTAGGCCGCCGCGATCGCCTCGCCACCGGCCGCGCGCACCTGTTCGGTCAATGCCGGATCTGTGGCGTGGGGCTTCCACTCCATCGCCGGCTTGCCGACCTCGGCGGCCAGCTCGCGGATGGCTTCGATCGCCACCTGCATCTGCTCGTGCCCGAACAGCACCGCGCCGAGCATGACCTCTTCGGACAGACCGCGTGCCTCGGACTCGACCATGAGCACGGCCTTGTCGGTACCGGCCACCACCAGATCCAGATCCGAATCAGGATTCAGACCGGTCATGGCCGGGTTGAGGATGTATTCACCGTTCTTGTAGCCGACGCGCGCCGCCGCGATCGGGCCGTTGAAGGGCGCACCCGAGAGCGCAAGCGCGGCGGACGCGCCGATCAGCGCCGGAACCTCGGGATTGACCGCCGGGTTCAGCGACTTGACGGTCGCGATGATCTGCACCTCGTTGCAGAAACCCTCGGCGAACAGCGGGCGGATCGGACGGTCGATCAGACGCGCGGTGAGGATCTCGCCCTCGCTCGGACGGCCCTCGCGCCGAAAAAAGCCGCCGGGGATGCGTCCGGCGGCGTAGGTCTTTTCCTGATACTCGACCGTCAGGGGCAGGAAGTCGCGCTCCGCGCCCGGCCGCTTGTCGACCACGACCGTCACGAGGACCACGGTGTCGTCCATGTTGACCAGGACAGCACCATCGGCCTGGCGCGCGATCTCGCCGGTTTCCAGCCTGACGGTCTGATTGCCGAATTGGAACTCTTTAACGATGGGGGTGGGAATCACAGATAAATCCTCGGGGTGTTTGGCTCGGGCTGTTTGGGCCGCCGGCGCGACGGACCCTGTGCACTCCAAACCTGCGGCTCGGGCCGGTGCGAACGGAGATGGCAGCGCGGGGTGTTGTCGGCTCCCGGTGCGTCGCGCTGGACGCACCGGGAGCGGACGAACGAGCGACCGGCGGCCGACCACCCGTTCGCCGGGGCGCGACGCTCGATCAGCGACGCAGACCCAGGCGCGCGATCAGATCGCGATAGCGGTCCAGATCCTTGCGCTTGAGATAGTCGAGCAGTTTACGCCGCGAATTGACCATGCGCACCAGGCCACGACGCGAGTGATGGTCGTGGGTGTGCTCCTTGAAGTGGCCGGTCAACTGCTGGATGCGCGCAGTCAGCAGCGCAACCTGCACCTCGGGTGAGCCGGTGTCGCGCTCGCCGCGCGCGTATTCGTCGACGACCTGCTTCTTGTCGGCAGCGGTCATTGTCATTGGAATATCCTCGAAATAAGTGAAAGCAAGAAAAAAATATCGACCTGTTGTGAAGGCCGGATCCCCAACAATGACTTCAGGGACGGCCATGAGGTCGAACGTTGGGCTCGTAGGATGGGCAGAGCATCGCGACGCCCATCATCGAACCATGCCGTAAAGATGGGCATCGCATTCGCTCTGCCCATCCTACGAACTGAAAACCGGAAGCCGGTCGAACATCAGATCAACCGCTTCGGCTGAACCTTTCCGTCGTCGCGGATCTCGCCGACGCCCAGGAAATGTGCCGAAGGATCATAGAGCCGGACCAGACCCTCGGTCGGCGCCTGGGGCACCAGCACCGCTTGTCCCTGCCCGAGATAAAACGCGGTGTCGGCCGAGAGCTTCAGCGCCGGACAGTGTCCGAGCGCGCTGTCGAGCGGCAGCAGCAGGGCGTCGAGCGCGGCGAAATCCTCGGCTTCGGCGAGCGCGGCGATCTGTTCGCCGGTGACGAAGGTCACATCCGGCTCGGCATAGGGGCCGACGCCGGTGCGACGCAGCGCGCTCACATAGGCTCCACAGCCCAACGCACGCCCGATGTCTTCGGCCAGGGTGCGAACATAGGTGCCTTTGGAACAATGCACGTCGAGTTCGATCTCGGGCAGCTCCATCGACAGCAGTTCGAGCGCATGGATCTCGATGCGGCGCGTCTGGCGCTCGACTTCCAGACCCTGACGCGCCAGCTCATAGAGTCGCTGACCCTGATGTTTGACCGCTGAATACATGGGCGGCAACTGATCGATAGGACCAAGGAAACCAGTCAGCACCTCGCGCAGACGCGCTTCGGTCACGCCATCGATCGGCGCCCGCTCCAGCACCTCGCCCTCGGCGTCTCCGGTCGCGGTCGTCTCCCCGAGCTTGACGCGCACTCGATACCGCTTGTCGGCATCCAGCAAAAAGGCCGAGAACTTGGTCGAGTCGCCCAGACAACAGGGCAGCAGCCCGGTCGCCAAGGGGTCCAGACTCCCGGTATGCCCCGCCTTGGCGGCGCGATAATAACGCTTGACCCTTTGCAGGGCCTCGTTCGAAGACAGGCCCAGCGGCTTGTCCAGCAGCAGGATCCCGGTCACAGGGCGTCCCGAATTACGGCGGCGTCCCATGATCTCAGTGCTCCTCTTCGGTCGCGGGCCGCTCCTGAGCGACGGCCTGTTCGATCAGGCTCGACAGATGCTCGCCCTTCGCGATCGATTCATCGTGGACGAAGTGCAGTTGCGGCATGGCCCTCAGCCGCACCTCCTGCGCCAGCGCATGGCGCAGGAAACCGGCGAGCTGCTTGTTGAGCAGCCTCTCCTGCGCCTGCGTGTCCTCGTCGCTGGGGAAGCAGGTGAAATAGACCTTGGCATGGGCCAGATCGCGCGTCACCCGCACCTCGTGCACCGTGATGTTGGCCAGACGCGGATCCTTGACCTGATCGCGCACCAGCACTGCCAAGGCGCGCTTCATCTCGGCGCCGATACGCTCGGTGCGGTCGAATTCACGTTCGTTCACAGGACGCGAGCCTTCTCGGTGCGCTCGAAGACTTCGATCTGGTCGCCGGGCTGCACATCGTTGTAGTTCTTCACGCCGATACCGCACTCCATGCCGTGCTTGACTTCGGCCACGTCGTCCTTGAAGCGACGCAGCGATTCGAGCGCGCCCTCGTAGACCACGACGTTGTTGCGCAGCACGCGGATCGGGTTGTTGCGCTTGATGACGCCCTCGACCACCATACAGCCGGCCACGGCACCGAACTTGGACGAGCGGAACACGTCGCGCACTTCCGCGAGACCGATGATCTCCTCGGTGACGATCGGACTCAAGAGACCCGAGATCGCCTGCTTCACCTCGTCGATCAGCTCGTAGATGATGCTGTAGTAACGCAGATCCAGGCCCTTCTCTTCGACCACGCGACGCGCGGCGGCGTCGGCGCGGACGTTGAAGCCGAGCAGGATCGCATTCGAGGTGACGGCCAGGTTGGCGTCGGACTCGGTGAGTCCGCCCACACCCGAGGCGACGATGGCGACCTTGACCTCGTCGTTGGTGAGCTTGAGCAGGCTCTCGCGGAGCGCTTCCAGACTGCCCTGCACGTCGGCCTTGAGGATGAGGTTGACCGCCTTCTGCTCGCCGTCCTTGAGCTGGGTGAAGAGCTGATCGAGACTCACACCGCGCTGCTCGTCGAAGCGGTTCTGACGCGAGCGGGCGGCGCGGAACTCAGCCACCTCGCGGGCACGGCGCTCGTCGCTGACCGTGATGACATCGTCACCCGCGTTCGGCGTGCCCGACAGACCCAGCACCTGCACCGGGATCGAGGGACCGGCTGATTCGACCGGCGAACCGGACTCGTCGAACATGGCGCGCACGCGGCCATATTCACCACCCGAGACGATGATGTCGCCGCGACGGAGCGTACCGGACTGCACCAGCACCGTCGCCACCGGACCGCGTCCCTTGTCGAGACTCGACTCGACGATGGCGCCGCGCGCCGGACCCTCGACCGGAGCCTTGAGTTCGAGCACTTCGGCCTGGAGCAGGATGGCGTCGAGCAGCTCGTCGATACCGAGACCGGCCTTGGCCGAGACCTTGACCATCATGGTGTCGCCGCCCCATTCCTCGGTCAGCACCTCGTACTGGGTCAGCTCCTGCATCACCTTGTCGGGGTTGGCCTCGGGCTTGTCCATCTTGTTGATGGCGACGATCAGCGGCACACCGGCAGCACGGGCATGGTGGATGGCCTCGACCGTCTGCGGCATGACGCCGTCGTCCGCCGCGACGACCAGGATGACGATGTCCGTCACCTTGGCGCCACGCGCACGCATGGCCGAGAAGGCCGCGTGACCGGGGGTGTCGAGGAAGGACACCGTGCCCTTGTCGGTCTCGACGTGATAGGCGCCGATGTGCTGAGTGATGCCGCCGGCCTCGCCGGAGGCGACACGGGTGCGGCGGATGTAGTCGAGCAGCGAGGTCTTGCCGTGGTCGACGTGACCCATGATGGTGACGACGGGCGGACGCGGCAGCGCCTCGAACTGACCCTCCTGCTCCTGCATCTCGTCGAGCAGCGTGCCCTCGGCGTCGCGCTCGTCGGCGACGACGGCCTTGTGGCCCATCTCTTCGACCACCAGGATCGCGGTGTCGCGATCGAGGTTCTGGTTGATCGTGACCATCATGCCCTGCTTGAACAGCTCCTTGACGACCACGGACGCCTTGACCGACATGCGATTGGCCAGCTCGGCGACCGTGATGGCCTCGGGGATCTCGACCTCACGCACGACCGGAGCCGTGGGCTTCTGGAAGGCATGCTTGTCCTGGAGCTGCGGCTTGGAGGACTTCTTGCGCCGACGCGGACCGCGACCACCGCCGGGACCATCGATGTCTTCGTACTCGCCGCGTCCGGCGACCGCGATATCGCGGACACGCACCGGAGCGGTCTCTTTGCGGACGACCTTCTTGGCCGGGCGGTCTTTTTCCTTCTCCTTCTCGACCGGCTCGACGGCCTTCTTCGCGGCCTTCTTCGGCTTGGCCGCTTCGGCGCGACGCGCGGGCGTCTCGGTCCCGGCTTCGTCGGCTTCGGCCGTCGCCTCGGCGCTGGGCTCCTCGGCCACCCCACGCGCCTGACGCTCGGCGGCCTCACGCTCAGCCTGCAAGCGGGCTTCTTCCTCGGCACGACGGCGCGCCTCGGCGGCCTGACGGCGCTCTTCCTCCAGGCGCGCTTCTTCCTCGCGGGCGCGGCGCTCCTGCTCTTCCTGATCGGCGAGACGACGCGCTTCCTGTTCGGCGCGCATCGCTTCCAGAGCCGCGCGCCGCCGCGACTCGTCGATCACGGCACTGGTGGCGGCCGCGCGCTCGCGTCCGGCGCGGCTGCGATCATTGGATTGCCGCTTCGGTGCAGGCGTGCTGCCGGTACCCGGCTCGTCGGCGCGCTTGACATAGGTGCGCTTGCGTCGGACTTCGACGCTCACCGTCTTGCCACTACCGCGCCCCGCCGGAGCCGGACGCGAATTCGGCGTATTGCTACGCGGAGCGGCCGCCGGCGGAACACGCAGTTCGCTGACCGACTTGCGCTTGATCGTGACCTGACCCGGGCCGCCGTCGGCCTCGCCCTCGTCCTTGCCGTGACTGCGGCGCAGATAGGCGAGCAGTTGGACCTTCTCCTGCTCCGTCAGCTTGGAGTCCGCATCACCGGCGCTGATACCGGCGTCCTTCAACTGGGTTAGGAGTCGCTCGACCGGAATGCCGACCGTTGAGGCGAGTTGCTTGACCGTGACTTCACTCATGGACTGACCTTTGTACCTCTATTCCTCTGGGGCATTCGCGAACATCGGCTCGCGCGCCTGCATGATCAAACGGGCGGCCCGCTCTTCGTCCATGCCCTCGATCTCCATGAGGTCGTCGACCGCCAGGTCGGCGAGATCGTCCAGGGTCTCGATACCGCGCTCGGCGAGCCGCTCGACGAGTGTCTCGTCCATGCCCTCCAGCGCCGACAGACTCAGCCCACCCACTTCGTCGACTTCTTCGGTGGCGATGGCGCGCGTGACCAGAACGTCATTGGCGCGCTCGCGCAACAATTCGATGGTCTCGTCATCGAGTTCATCGATGGCGCGCATCTCCTCCAGCGGCACATAGGCCACCTCGTCGACGCTCGAAAAACCTTCCTCGACCAGGAGCGTGGCCAGCCCCTCGTCGATGCCCAACTGATCCATGAACACCTGCGCCGAGCGCCGGGCTTCCTGCTCGCTCTTGGCGGCGGCGTCCTTCTCGTTCATGACGTTCAGCTCCCAGCCGCTCAACTGGGTCGCGAGCCGGACGTTCTGACCGAAACGGCCGATGGCCTGGGCCAGATTCTCTTCCTTGACGGCGACGTCCATGCTGCGCGCCTCCTCGTCGATGACGATGGAGACGACGTCCGCCGGCGACATGGCATTGATGACGAACTGCGCCGGGTTCTCGTCCCAGAGGATGATGTCGACCCGTTCGCCGTTGAGTTCGTTGGAGACGGCCTGCACGCGCGAACCGCGCATACCGACACAGGCGCCGACCGGATCGATGCGCGGGTCGCGGGTGCGTACCGCGATCTTGGCGCGCACGCCCGGATCGCGCGCGGCGCCCAGGATCTCGATCAGGCCCTCGCCGACCTCGGGCACTTCGAGTTTGAAGAGTTCGATCAGGAGCTCGGGCGCGGTACGGCTGACGAAGAGCTGCGGCCCCTTCTGTTCGGAGCGCACGTCATAGAGATAGCCGCGCAGACGATCGCCCGGACGCACGGATTCGCGCGGGATGACGTGATCGCGCGGCACCAGCGCCTCGGCGTTGTTGCCCAGATCGAGCAGGATGGTGCCACGTTCGGCCTTCTTGACGATGCCGGTGACGAGCTGACCCTGGCGCGAGGCGAAGGCGTCGACGATCTTGGCGCGCTCGGCGTCGCGCACCTTCTGCACGATGACCTGCTTGGCGGTCTGGGCGGCGATGCGGCCGAAGAGTTCGGACTCGATCTCCTCTTCCATGAAATCGCCGATGTTCAGATGCGGCTCCAGGATGGCCGCCGCCGAGGCGGTGATCTGGCGCGACGGCGCCTCCAGCCGGTTGTCCTCGGGATCGGGGACGATCTCCCAGCGCCGGAAGGAGCGATAGTTGCCGGTCTTGCGATCGATGGACACGCGCACGTCGATTTCGCCGCCATGCTTCTTGCGGGTCGCCGAGGCGAGCGCCGCCTCGATCGCCTCGAAGATCACGCCTTCGGGGACGTCCTTCTCGTTGGAGACGGCTTCAACGACATTCAGGATCTCTTTGCTCATTCCACCAATATCCAGCTTGAACCGCGGCCAGAGTGAAAAACGACGGGTGTCAGTGCGAATCCGGGCGCGCCCGGAAGTCGGGGATCAGACGGGCCGAGTCGATGCTCGTCAGGGGGATCTCCCAGTCGCGCTCCTCGGCGCGCAGTGCGATGCCGCTCGGCGCCAGTCCCAGGAGGACGCCTTCCAGCTTGCGCCGTCCCTCGACCTTCTCGCTCAGACGCACGCGAACCCGGCTTCCGGCGAAGCGCTCGAAATGCTCGGGGAACACCAGGGGGCGATCCAGGCCGGGCGAGGAGACTTCCAGGTCGTACTGATCCGAGATCGGATCCTCGACATCCAGTACGCCGCTCAACTGATGGCTGACCGCCGTGCAGTCGTCCAGGGTGATGCCGCGCTCGTGGTCGATGTAGACCCGCAGCGTCGCTCCGCCGCCCTTCTGGAAATACTCGACGCCAACCAGTTCGTAGCCCAAGGGCTCGACGACACGTCGTGCCAGGAGTGTGAGTTGGCTGTCGGCCGGTTGCATACTGTGCGCCCCGTAGAAACAAAAATTGGGCCATAGGCCCAACTTCATAACCATGCCCAAGCGTCCGGACGGCTGATCGGCGCCGTTTTTCGCGAGCGATAAAAAAACCCCGTAACGGGGTCTCATGACGACGATTCTGTGTTACCGGATCCGCCTGTTCCTTAAGAAGCAGAACTATACGCCCCAATTCAGGCGATTTCAAGGCGCACATCGAGGAAACGGCACGTTCACCCAGGCTCGAAGCCGGGGATCGTGCCATGCCTCGATCGGCCGTTGCGGCCTGCCAACGTCACCGGGCGCCCAGGGCGGGCGCCACGGTGAAGCGGTCGACTCAGCGCATCGGAGGACCATAGACGCCGGGCGCATAGCCCGGTGCATAACCGGGCGCGTAGCCTGGGGCATAACCCGGCTGGCCGTAAGGCATCGCCGGCATGGGCATGGCCTCACGCATCTGGCCCCAGTACTGGCGCATCCGCTCGTCGGCCTCGCGACGCATGGCTTCGTACTGAGCCATCATCTCGGCACGCTGCTGCTCACGCTGAGCGGCCCATTCGTTGGCCGGCATCCGCGCCATGGGGGCACGCTCGCTCGGAGCAGACATGGCGGGCGGCGGCGACATCGGCGCCGACTGGGCCGCCATCGGTGCCGGCGCCGAAGGTGCAGCGGCGACCGGGGCCGAAGACGGCGGCTCGACGGGTGCCGAAGACGGCGGCTCGACGGGTGCCGAAACCGTAGGGGCCGCCGGCGCCGACGCGGGCTTCTCGGCTGGAGCCGGAGTCGGAGCTGGTGCGGACTCAGCCGGCGCCTTCAGAGCGGCAGAGGCATAGCTGACCGGCGGCTGTGACGCGGGCTTGGGCGCCTCAGCCGATTCCGCCGGCTTGTCGCTCGCCAGCGCGCGCGCGTAGGCCGCCGACTCGGTCTGGGCGACCGGCTTGGCTGGAGCTTCGGTCTTGGGCGCGGCGTCCGCCTGAGCCGTTTCGGTCGACTCGGCGGCGGACTCGTCCTTGTCGGAGAAGCCCGGCAGCGACGACAGCGAGACCGGGCTCAGCTTGGCGATCGAATCGAGCATGGACGCCGCCGTGGTGCCGCCGCCCTCGCGATCGACCGAACTGAGATAGACGTAGCCAAAGCCGATGACCGCCGCCCAGAGGATGAGCTTGGGAAACCAGCCGAGACCGGAACGAGCCGGTTTTTTTTCTTCAGAGTCAGACATTCTGCGTTACTCCCGCGAATAGGCGAATCATTGTGGATGTTCGATCAGTGATTGGACCAAATGTCCATCGAGTCCAGACCCTGAAGACCTCAATCAGCGACCGCCACGGCCTCCAGGACCGTCAACACCCGCTCGACGCACAGGGCCAGATTGTCCTCGATCTCCTTCATGGTAATGACGTTGCCACTCTTACCGGCGGCCCAATTGACGACGAAAGCCAGACTGGCATAGCAGAGGTCGAGTTCGCGCGCGAGACCCGCCTCGGGCATGCCGGTCATGCCGACCATGTCGCATCCATCCCGTTCGTGACGCCGGATCTCGGCAGACGACTCCAGGCGCGGTCCCTGAGTCGCGGCATAGGTTCCACGCGGAACCACGGCCTCACCCACGCGCGCGCAGGCCGAGATCAGCGCCTGACGCAGCGACTCGCAGTAGGGTTCGGTGAAGTCGATGTGATCGACACCGCCCGTGATGCCGTCGTGGATCGTGTGCTCGCGACCGTGCGTGTAGTCGACGATCTGATCCGGCACCGCCAGCACGCAGGGGCCGAAGCTCGGCGTGATCCCGCCGACGGCCGCCAGTCCGATGACGCGATCGGCGCCCGAGGCGCGCAACGCCCAGAGATTGGCTCGATAGTTGATGCGATGCGGCGGCAGATGGTGCGACGGACCATGACGCGGCAGGAACAGCACTTCGCGCTCGGCGAGCCGGCCGCGCGTCACTGGGGCCGAGGTCGCGCCATAGGGCGTCTCGACCGGCTTGGATTCGAGCACTGTCAGAGATGGCAGGCTCGTGAACCCCGAGCCGCCGATGATCGCGAGAAGACCCATGCGCCCACCTTGCTGATAAAGCTCAGGAGTTTACCGGAGAGCGCGCTCGAAACCAAACGGCATCAAAGATCAAAGGTTGTCGGACGGACGTGGAAAACGCGCGACGACCCAGGCCGGCAGTTTGGCTTGGTTGGCGTGATAGAGCGCGTCGGACTCGATCATGACCAGCACCAGAAGCGTGACCATCATCGGCAGGATGCCGATGCCGATCACCAGCGCGATGGCGGCTTCCTTGATCATCAAGCCATTGGCGTAACCCAGCCAGCCCAGACCCGCCACGACCAGCAGCAGGCCGAGCATCGCCATGAAGATCCGGCTGCGGCGCGCGCATACTTGCCAGTGGCACATCACATACCAGGAATCGCGCCGCCGTGATTGGCGAGCGCGCTGGAGCGTATAGCCGAGGATGACGAAGGAAACGAGCGGCACGATCAACATGGCCCAGGGAGCACTGCCGAAGATCCCGCCGAGCGCCACCGCCATCAGGATATGGTTGCCGACCAGATTGGTAAGGAACAGCTCGTGCGGGATGTTGGCCTGTTTGATCTCGGTCGGGCTGACGTCGCATTGGATGGACACGGTCGGCTCCTCAGGAGGCAATGGAAGCACTGGTGTTGGCAGCTTCGGCACAGACTGGACAGGCGGGATCCGGGCGCAACCGGACCTCACGCCATTCCATCCGCGCCGCATCGAGCAGGAGCAGCCGCCCGAACAGCGGCGCGCCGAGTCCGGTCAGGATCTTGATCGCCTCGGCGGCCTGGATGCTGCCGATGATCCCGACCAGCGGCGCCAGCACGCCGTTGGCGGTGCAGGTCTCGTCGATGGAGCCTTCGTCCGGATAGAGACAGCGGTAGCAGGGACCGCCCGGCTGGCCGCTGAAGGCCGTCACCTGCCCTTCCAGCCGGATGGCTGCACCCGAAACCAGCGGGACGTGCGCGGTTTGGCAGGCGGCGTTGACGGCGAAGCGGGTGGCGAAGTTGTCGCTGCATTCGACGACCAGATCCACCTTGGCGACCTGCTCAGCCAGGTTTTCAGGTGTGAGTGAAGTTTCGACCGTGACGAGTTCGACGCCCGGATTGAGCGCCCGAAGCGTCTGACGGGCCGATTCGGTCTTGGTCAGACCGATACGATCCGTGGTGTGCAGGATCTGGCGTTGCAGATTGGACAAGTCGACGCGGTCGAAATCGGCCAGGAGTAGCCGCCCGACTCCGGCCGCCGCCAGATAGAGCGCCACTGGCGAGCCGAGTCCGCCGAGTCCGACCACGAGCACGCTGGACTCGCGCAGACGTTCCTGACCTTCGATGCCGAACTGGGGCAGCAGGATCTGGCGGCTGTAGCGCAGCAGGTCGTCGTCGGTCATGGGCATAGGCTCGATGCGAAACATGGCACGCATGTTAGGACGCAGCCGGCCTCAGTGTAAAATCATTCCCTTTTCAGCCGTTGGACCCCTTCATGTCAGACTCGAACTCATCCGCCAAACCCTGGGCCGGACGCTTCAATGCCCCGACCGACGCCTTCGTCGAAGCCTTCACCGCCTCGGTCGACTTCGACCGCCGGCTCTATCGCTACGACATCCAGGGCTCGATCGCCCATGCCTCCATGCTCGCGCGTCAGGGCATCCTGACCGAAGCCGAGCGCGACGCCATCGTCACTGGGCTGGAGCGGGTGCGCGCGCGCATCGACGCCGGCGAGTTCGTCTGGTCGATCCCGCTCGAAGACGTGCACATGAACGTCGAATCGGCGCTGACCGCCGACATCGGCGACGCGGGCAAGAAGCTCCACACCGGGCGCTCGCGCAACGATCAGGTCGCCACCGACGTGCGTCTGTGGCTGCGCGACGAGATCGACACCATCCGCGCCGAGATCGTCCGTCTGCAAACCGCGCTCCTGGATCTGGCCGAGCGCGAGGCCGACACCATCCTGCCCGGCTTCACCCATCTCCAGGTCGCCCAGCCGATCACCTTCGGTCATCACATGCTGGCCTGGTTCGAGATGCTGGAGCGCGATCGCGAACGTCTGGCCGACTGCCGGCGCCGGATGAATGTCCTGCCGCTGGGCGCCGCCGCGCTCGCCGGGACCACCTACCCCATCGACCGTCACTACACGGCCGAGCTGCTCGGCTTCGACCGCCCGGCCGAGAACTCGCTCGACGCCGTCTCGGATCGCGACTTTGCCATCGAGTTCACGGCGGACGCGGCCATCCTGATGATGCATCTGTCGCGGTTCTCGGAAGAGCTGATCCTGTGGTCCTCGGCGCAGTTCGGCTTCGTCGAACTCTCGGACAGCTTCTGCACCGGCTCCTCGATCATGCCGCAGAAGAAGAACCCCGACGTGCCCGAGCTGGTGCGCGGCAAGAGCGGACGCATCTTCGGCCATCTGATGGGGCTGCTGACACTGATGAAGTCCCAGCCGCTGGCCTACAACAAGGACAACCAGGAAGACAAGGAGCCGCTGTTCGACACCGTCGACAACCTCAAGGGATCGCTCAAGGTCTATGCCGACATGATGGCGCATGTCACCTGCAACCGTGACCGGATGCGCGCGGCGGCCAAACAGGGCTTCAGCACCGCGACCGATCTGGCCGATTATCTGGTGCGCCGGGGCATCCCCTTCCGCGACGCCCATGAGATCGTCGGCAAGGCAGTCGCACTCGGCGTGCGCGAGGGGCGCGATCTGGCCGAGCTGACGCTCGACGAACTGCGCCAGTTCTCGGATGCCATCGGCGAGGACGTCTTCGCTGTGCTGACGCTCGAAGGCTCGGTCGCCGCCCGCGATCACATCGGCGGCACCGCACCGGCCCAGGTGCGCGCCGCCATCGAACGCGGACGCCGGCGGCTGAACGGCGCCGGTGAGTCCTGAGCGCAAACCGCTATAATCGATCGTCTTTCAGCGCGCCATCCATCCGAATCGATCCCGATATCATGACCGAACTCCTGGAACAGCTCTCCAAGCGGCGAACCTTCGCCATCATCTCGCACCCCGACGCCGGTAAGACCACGCTGACCGAAAAGCTGTTGCTGTTCGGCGGCGCCATCCAGCTCGCCGGCACGGTCAAGGGACGCAAGGCGGCACGTCACGCCACCTCGGACTGGATGGAGCTGGAGAAGGAGCGCGGCATCTCGGTCACGTCCTCAGTGATGCAGTTCCCCTATGGCGAGGCCATCGTCAACCTGCTCGACACGCCCGGTCACGAGGACTTCTCGGAAGACACCTACCGCACCCTGACGGCGGTCGACTCGGCACTGATGGTGATCGACGTGGCCAAGGGCGTCGAGGAGCGCACCATCAAGCTGATGGACGTGTGCCGACTGCGCGACACCCCGATCCTGACCTTCGTCAACAAGCTCGACCGTGAGGGACGCGACACCATCGAGATCCTCGACGAGATCGAGAGCGTGCTCAAGATCCAGTGCGCGCCCGTGACCTGGCCGATCGGCATGGGCAAACGTTTCAAGGGCGTCTATGACCTGCGCACCGGACGCACCCATCTGTTCACGGCCCAGCACGGCGGCAAGGTCGTCGAGGGTGAGATCATCGAGGGACTCGACAATCCGCGCATGGACGAAGTGCTCGGCGATCAGGCCCAGGAACTGCGCGAGGAACTGGAACTGGTCGAGGGCGCCAGCCACCCGCTCGATCTCGACGCCTATCTGGCCGGCAGGCAGACGCCGGTGTTCTTCGGTTCGGCGATCAACAACTTCGGCGTGCGCGAACTGCTCGATGCGTTCGTCAGTTACGCCCCGCCGCCGCGTGCGCGCGAGACCCGCCAGCGCACCGTCGATCCGGGCGAGTCGGCCTTCACCGGCTTCGTGTTCAAGATCCAGGCGAACATGGACCCGGCGCACCGCGACCGTGTGGCCTTCATGCGCGTGTGCTCGGGCAGCTACAAGAAGGGGATGAAGATGCGTCACGCGCGCATCGGCAAGAGCATCCAGGTCGCCAACGCCATCACCTTCCAGGCCGACGAGCGCCGCCATGTCGAGGAAGCCTGGCCGGGCGACATCATCGGTCTGCACAACCACGGCACCATCCAGATCGGCGATACCTTCACCGAGGGCGAGGATCTCAAGTACGAGGGCATCCCCTACTTTGCGCCCGAACTCTTCCGGCGCGTGGTGCTCAGAGATCCGTTGCGGATGAAAGCGTTGCAGAAGGGCGTCTTGCAACTCTCGGAGGAAGGCGCCACTCAGTCGTTCCGGCCGCTGAAGAACAACGATCTGATCCTGGGCGCGGTCGGCGTGCTCCAGTTCGATGTCGCGGCCTATCGGCTGAAGGCCGAGTACGGCGTCGATGCCGTGGTCGAGGCGGTCAGCGTCAAGACCGCGCGCTGGATCCAGTGCGACGACCCCAGGATGCTGGAGCGCTTCAAGGAAAAGTGTTACGAGCACCTGGCGCTCGATGGCGACGATCAGCTCGTCTATCTGGCCCCGACGATGGTCAACCTGAGCCTGGCCGAAGAGCGCTGGCCCGAGGTGCGATTCCTGGCCACCCGCGAGCTGTAAATCAAGCGTTCAAACCGTAGGAGAGTCAGAATTTGGAAACCGAAGCTGTCGCACAACTCATTCGCGCGGGCTTGCCTGGAGCCGAGGTCCAGGTCACGGGAGATGGCGAGCATTTCGAGGCCGTCGTCGTCAGTGACGCCTTCGAAGGGCTGTCGCTCATCAAGCGTGAGCGTCTCGTCATGGAGACGGTCAGGGAGCAGGTCGCCAGCGGCGAGCTGCACGCGCTCTCCATCAAGGCCCGCACGCCGGCTCAGCAGGCCGCGCAAGGCTGAACCGCTTGTCGGACCCCGCTCAGGTGCCATACTGAAGGCAGGCGGAGCCGGGCGGCGTCCGTCCCATCCAAGCCATTGCAGGAGGGAGTGCCATGTTTCTCAAACATCGCGCGACCGGCAAGCTGGTCGAGGTTCTGAGTCAGCGGGATCTGCTCAATCCCATGCACGCGGTCGTCATCGGCCGCTATCACGCGGGCGAGGAGTTGCAGGATCCGGAGCGGTTCGAGAAAGCCGATCTGGCCTTCACTTCAGATGAAGCCCTGCCACGCTGCTGGACCGACGTGCACTATCGCGACGAATCGGCCCATCATGCTTATCGTTAGCCGTCGCTGACGGTTCGCCCGTCGCCCTGAAAGAGAGAACTAAAAAGCCCCGCCGAAGCGGGGCTTTCGTGTTTGGGCGACCCCAAAGCCGCCCGATGAGGCGCGGGACGCTCAGACCCCGCCGATAGCAATGGGCGGCTGACCGGGAGCGCCCTTGCCCTGGGTCGCTCCGCTACCGCCATCGGTCTTGGTCGTCGGGCGCCCACCGCCATGCTCGTCGGGTATGCGCATCGGGCGGCCGGCCATGATGTCATCGATCTGATCCTTGCCGATGGTCTCGTAGGTCAGGAGCGCCTCGGCCATGGTGTGGAGCTTGTCGAGCTGCTCCTCCAGAATCTGCTTGGTACGCTGATAGTTGCGATCGATGATGTCGCGCACCGCCTGATCGATCGCCAGCGCCGTCTCGGGCGAGACCTGACGCTGCTGCGTCACCGAGCGGCCCAGGAACACCTCGCCCTCGTCCTCGGCATAGGCCAGCGGTCCCATGGTGTCGGACAGGCCGAAGCGCGTGACCATGTTGCGCGCGATGTCGGTGGCGCGTTCGATGTCGTTCGAGGCGCCGGTCGTCACCTGCTCGGGCCCGAAGATCATCTCCTCGGCCAGCCGTCCGCCGAACAGGCTGGAGATCTGGCTCTCCAACTGGCGCTTGCTCATGCTGTAACGGTCGCGCTCGGGCAGGAACAGGGTCACGCCCAGCGCCCGGCCGCGCGGAATGATGCTGACTTTGTGCACCGGGTCGTGCTCGGGCACCACCCGCCCGACGATGGCGTGCCCGGCCTCGTGATAGGCGGTCAGCTTCTTCTCGGACTCGGACATCACGATGCTGCGCCGCTCGGCGCCCATCATGATCTTGTCCTTGGCCTTCTCGAACATGTCCATGTCGACGTCTTCCTTGCCGGCGCGCGCGGCGAACAGCGCCGCCTCGTTGACCAGATTGGCCAGATCCGCGCCCGAGAAGCCCGGCGTGCCGCGCGCGATGGTGCGCGCGTCGACGTCCTCGGCGATCGGCACCTTGCGCATGTGGACTTCCAGGATGGCCGCACGTCCGGCCAGATCGGGCAGGCCCACGACGACCTGACGGTCGAATCGCCCCGGACGCAGCAGCGCCGGGTCGAGCACGTCGGAGCGGTTGGTCGCGGCGATCACGATCACGCCCTCGTTGCCGGTGAAGCCGTCCATCTCGACCAGGAGCTGGTTCAGGGTCTGCTCGCGCTCGTCGTGACCGCCGCCGAGACCCGCGCCACGCTTGCGCCCGACCGCGTCGATCTCGTCGATGAAGATGATGCAGGGCGCACTCTTCTTGGCCTGCTCGAACAGATCGCGCACGCGCGAGGCGCCGACACCGACGAACATCTCGACGAAGTCCGAGCCGGAGATGCTGAAGAAGGGCACCTTGGCCTCGCCGGCGATGGCGCGCGCCAGCAGCGTCTTACCCGTACCGGGCGGGCCGACCATGAGTACGCCGCGCGGGATGCGCCCGCCCAGGTTGGAGAACTTCTGCGGATTGCGCAGGAAGTCGACCAGTTCGCCGACTTCTTCCTTGGCCTCCTCGACGCCGGCCACGTCGCGCAGGGTCACTCGCACCTCGCCCTCGGCGTGCTGACGGGCGCGGCTCTTGCCGAAGTTGAACAGACCGCCCGAACCGCCGCCGGCACTGCGACGCATGAACCAGATCCAGATCGCGGCCAGCACGATGAACGGCAGCCAGGCGGCGACCAGCTGCATGAAGACGCTCGGCTGCTCCGGCGGCTTGGCGCGGATGACCACATTGTTCTTGAGCAGATCGCCCACCAACCCCGGATCGCCCGGATCAAAGGTCTCGAAGCGCGAGCCATCGCTGCGCACCCCCTTGATGGTCTCGTCCTGAATTGTGACTTCCTTGACGGCGCCGCTGGAGAGCTCCTGCAGGAACTGGCTGTAACTGAGCGTGCGCGCCTCGATCTGGTCTGAGGTGGTGAAGCTGTTGAGCATCATCACCAGCCAGAAGGTGACGGCAATCCAGAGTAGGATGTTCAGGATCTTGGCATTCATGGTTCGGAGCTGTCCTCGTTGACCGGATCTGGAGTCGGGGCGCGGTGTCTGGACCTCGCCTGTCTTGACGGGTTAGATCGGGTCTGGGGCTGTAAATCCAATGGGGGTGGTTCGCGATGACTCCCTGTCGACCGGAGCTTATCAGGGTTTGGACGCGGATTGGAGTTCGGAAACTGTGATGGGTTCCGTGTTTCGGGTTGCCGCCCGTCTGTCGGCTCGCTAAGCTGGCGCCGAATGCCTCAGCGACGGGTTTGTCCATGCCACTCGGCCCCATCATGCTCGATCTCGCGGGAACGGCGCTCACAGCCGAAGACCGCGAACTGCTGCGCCATCCGGCCGTCGGTGGCGTCATCCTCTTTGCGCGCAACTACGAATCGCCCGAGCAGCTCGCGGCGCTGACGGCGGCCATCCATGCGGTGCGCGAACCGGCGCTGCTGATCGGCGTCGACCAGGAAGGCGGACGGGTGCAGCGTTTCCGCGACGGTTTCACACGCCTTCCGCCCGCTGGTCACCTGGGCCGGCTCCATCGCGAACGCCCGGCCCATGCCCGCGCCGTCTGCGAGTCCATCGCCTGGCTGATGGCGGCCGAATTGCGCGCTGTGGGCGTGGATTTCAGCTTCGCGCCGGTGCTGGATCTGGACCGGGGCGTCAGCCGGGTGATCGGTGATCGCGGTTTCAGCCCCGACCCGCAGGCGGTCGGCGAACTGGCGTCGAGCTGGATGCGCGGTGCGCGTCAGGCCGGCATGGCCAGCGTCGGCAAGCATTTTCCGGGGCATGGCGGGGTCGAGGCCGATTCGCACACCGAGCTGCCGCGCGACGAACGCCCCTTCGTCGATCTGGATCTGGAGGATCTGGCGCCCTTCCGCCGTCTCATCGACCAGGGACTGGAGGCCATGATGCCGGCGCATGTGATCTATCCGCGCATCGATCCGCGCCCGGCGGGGTTCTCGCCGGTCTGGTTGCGCCAGATCCTGCGCCAGCAGCTCGGATTCCAGGGCGTCATCTTCAGCGATGACCTCAACATGGAGGCGGCCGGTGCGGGCGGCGATCATGTCGAGCGCGCGCAGGCAGCGGTGGCGGCCGGTTGCGATATGCTCCTGATCTGCAACAATCGCCCGGCGGCGGTGACCATTCTCGCGGCATTCAAAGACCATCGCGACCCGGCGACCAGTCTGCGGCTGTTGCGGATGCATGGTCGCAAACCGCTCGATCGCGTCCGCCTGCACGAAAGCCCTGAATGGCATCGCGCCCTGCGCCAGATCGCCGAACTCGAATCCCATGACTCGCTCGAGCTGCCGCTCGACGACCCCACGACTCCGGAGCCAAGAACGAAACCATGAAGCTCGACCCACAGACTTACGCCGCCGTTGCCAGCCGCGCCGAATGCCTGGCCACGGCCGAGGAGATGGAGGCCGCGCTCGATCGCATGGCGGCCGATCTGACCGCGCGTCTGGCGGACAAGGATCCGCTGGTGCTCTGCGTCATGACCGGCGCGGCCGTCGTCACCGGGCGGCTGCTGCCCCGGCTCGATTTCCAGCTCCGGCTCGACTACATCCACGCCAGTCGTTATCAGGGCGCCACGCGCGGCGGCGAGATCGGCTGGCGACATCGTCCGTCCGAGGCCATTCGCGGCGAGCATGTGCTGATACTCGACGACATCCTCGACGAGGGCATCACCCTGGAGCACATCGTGCGGGCGTGCCGGGAGGATGGTGCGGCGAGCGTGACCTCGGCGGTGCTGGTCGAGAAGGAGCGCGATCATGCCTGCGAGGCCGATGTGGTCGGCATCCGGGTGCCGGATCGCTATCTCTATGGATATGGGCTCGACTACAAGAATTATTTCCGCAACGCTCCCGGCATCTATGCCGTGGCCGACGAGGATTTCTGATCAGGCAATGGCGTAGTCGAGCGCCAGGCCGATGAAAACAGCCATGCCGAAGTAGTTGTTGTTGAGAAAGGCCTGGAAACAGAGCGACGGATCGCGCCGGCGGATCAGATATTGTTGATAGACCGCCAGCGCGGCCGCTACCAGCAACCCGAGCAGATAGAAGACACCCCGCCCCGTCTCCTCGCCGATCCAGACCAGCAGCCCGAGCATCAGGAGCTGCAAGAGTCCGATCGTCAGCCGATCCCAGCGTCCGAAGAGGATGGCGGTCGATTTGATGCCGACCTTGAGATCGTCCTCGCGATCGACCATGGCGTACTGGGTGTCGTAGACGAGCGCCCAGATCAGGGTGGCGACGAACAGCACCCAGGCATAGAACGGAATGGCGCCTGTGATGGCGGCGAAGGCCATCGGGATCGCCCAGCCGAAGGCCGCGCCCAGAAAGAGCTGCGGCACATGAGTGAAGCGCTTCATGAAGGGATAGACGAAGGTCAGCGCCAGGGCGACGACGGACAGGGCGATGGTCTGCCAGTTCAGTTGCAGCACCAAGGCGAAGGCGATCAGGCTCAGGACCATGAACACCCCGATCGCCTCGCGCGGCGTCACCTGCCCCGTGGCCAGCGGCCGCTGATTGGTGCGCGCCACATGGCCATCGAAGTCGCGATCGGCGTAATCGTTGATGGCGCAGCCGGCCGAACGCATGAGCACCACACCCAGCACGAAGATCAGCACCACCGACCAGTGCGGCTGTCCCGCGCCGGCCAGCCACAGCGCCCAGAGCGCCGGCCACATCAGCAGGAAGATGCCGATCGGCCGATGCAGACGCACCAGCAGATAATAGTGGTAGAGGCGATCGCGCCAGCGCGTGGGAGATGGGATCTGGACTTTCAGCTCGGGGACGCTCATGTCGGGTTCTGCGGCTATCTGTCTTCGGCGGCGCTCGGCCGCGTCAGGACCACAGCACGCCGGTCGACGACGACCCGAGCCTTCGAGGATCAATGGTGCCCGGGGCCGGGCTCGAACCGGCATGACCGAAGTCGAGGGATTTTAAGTCCCTTGCGTCTACCAATTTCGCCACCCGGGCAAGGCATGACGGGAGTCGAAGCAGTATACTGATCGGCGCTGGGCTTGGGTAGAGTCGCTCGTCCCTCGACCAGATACCCCACATGATGTCCGTGGTGACAGCCTCGGTCATCCGGCAGCGGATGCCCTCGTGCTCAACTCACTGCGGACGGTCACGCATGTCATCCTCCGATGCGCTGCTACAAGCCCTGCTGACACTCAATCGGGTCCAGGCCCAGGAACTGCTGGCGGCGGCTCGCGCCGAGCATTCGGCACTCGAAGTCATCGAGCTGCTGATCCGCCCGGCCCTGGAACAGCTCGGTCAGCTCTGGGAGGGCGGCGACTGCGCGCTCTCGCAGATCTATATGAGCGGACGCATCTGCGAGGAGCTGCTCGAAGAACTCTTCGGCGAAATCTCGGAGACCGATCCATCGGAATCCGAAGCCGCCGAGCCGCGACTGGCCATCGCGGTGCTGGAGGACTATCACCTGCTCGGCAAGCAGATCGTGCGGACCGTGCTGCGCGCCGCCGGCTACCGGGTGCGCGACTATGGCCGCCAGGACGTGGAGACGCTGGTCGAGCTGGTGCGTTCCGACGGCATCGAGGTCTTGCTCGTCTCGACCCTGATGCTGCCGGCGGCCCTGCGGGTGCGCGCCCTGGTCGAGCGGCTGCGCGCGGTCGCGCCCGATGTGCGGATCGTGGTGGGCGGTGCGCCCTATCGCTTCGACGACCAGCTCTGGCGCGAGGTCGGCGCCGATGCGGTAGGACTGAGCGCGGGCGAGATCCTGGCCATCCTCGAACGTCTGGAGGTGAAGCCATGACGCACCAGAGTCCGACCAGCCTGCCCATGGATCCGCCCGTCGCCCCCATGACCTCCATGGAGCGCGTCCTGACCGCGCTCGGTCAGCGCGAACCTGACCGGGTGCCGCTCTTCCTGTTCCCGGTCATGCAGGGTGCGCGCGAACTCGGTCTCTCGATCGAGGAGTATTTCGCCCGGCCCGAGCATGTCGCCGAGGGGCAATGGCGGCTGCGCGCCAAGTTCGGTCACGACTGTCTCTACAACTTCCACTATGCCGCCATCGAGATCGAGGCCTGGGGCGGCACGACGCTGTTTCGCGCCGATGGCCCACCCAACGCCGGCGCCCCGATCGTGCGCGATCCCGAGGACATCCAGCGGCTGAGCGTACCGCGCATCGAGGATTCACCCAGCCTTCAGCGCGTGCTCGAGGCCACGCGCCTGATGGCCGGGCAGGCGCGCGGCGAGGCGCCGATCGTGGCCGTGGTGATGTCGCCCTTCTCGCTGCCGGTGATGCAGCTCGGCTTCGAGCGCTATCTGATCCTGATGCACGAGCGGCGCGATCTGTTCGAACACCTGATGCAGCTCAACGAGCGCTTCTGCGTCGACTGGGCCAATGCCCAGGTCGAGGCCGGCGCCCATGCGATCTGCTACTTCGATCCGGTCTCGTCGGCGACCATCACCTCGCGCGAACTCTTTCTGGCCACCGGGCGCGAGGTCGCCCGTCGCACCATCGCCCAGTTCAAGGCCCCGGCAGCCATGCACTTCGCCTCGGGGCGCATCCTGCCGCGCGTGGCGGATCTGTTCGACACGGGCACGGCCGTGATCGGCGTGAGTTCGCACGAGGATCTGGGCGAACTGAAACGCGCCGCCCAGGGGCGACTGTCGCTGCTGGGCAATCTCAACGGCATCGCCATGCGTCACTGGACGCCGGAGCAGGCCGATGTCGCCGTCAGGACGGCGATCCGCAAGGCGGGCCGTGGCGGCGGCTTCATCCTCGCCGACAACCACGGCGAGATCCCCTGGCAGGTTCCGGACACGGTCTTGATGGCCATCGCCCAGGCTGTCGCGCGCTGGGGCCGCTACCCGCTCGCCGACGACCAAGACGACTGACACACCGGGCGCCCGAGCGCATACCCCATCTTGGCCAATCCGCACGACTCATCACTCACTCAAATGACCGGCGGGCGCGGACTCGCGGTCCATCTCTTCGTCTGCGCGAACCTCTTCACCGAGACCCGCGCGGCGCTGGCTGGAGCACTGGACGCCACCCATCTGCGCTTGCATCCCTTCAGCGCCCACTGTGGTTCGCCGCCAGTGAGCGCTGTCGAACTGGACCGGCGCATCGCCAGGGTACCGAGCCACGAACCCGTGATCTGGATCGGCGGCTGTTGCCTCGCGCCCCTGATGCGCGAGCGCGAGCGCCACCAGCCGACCAAGGCCAAGTCGCTGGACGCGCTCGGATTCCAGCGTCTCGACCAGTGCTTCCATCTGCTGACCGAGCCGGCCCATGTCGATGCCTGGCTGACCGAGGGCGCCTATCTCTGCACGCCGAGCTGGCTCGCTCAATGGCGGCGGCAGATCGAGCGATTGGGCTTGCAGGACCGCGAGCTGGCGCGCGCGGTCTTCGGTGAGAGCACGCGCTATCTGCTGCTGCTCGACACTGAGCACGACCCCGGCGCGCCTGGTCATCTGGCGGATCTGGCCGCCTATCTCGGGCTGCCGGCCCGACACGAGCGCATCGGTCTGAGCTATCTGCGGCTCAGCCTGCTCCAGATCGGTGAACGGGCGCTCCATCGGGCCGAATGCCGCCTGAACGACGCGCGACTCGCGACGGCCCGGCAGCAGCTGGCCGAGACCGCCATGGCGATGGATCTGGTCGGGCGCCTCTCGGTCGCCGAGGGCGAACGCGGCGTCATCGGTCAGATCCTGGAGATCTTCACCGCACTCTTCGCACCGACCCTGTGTTTCTATCTGCCCTGCACCGAGAGACAGGCGACTCATCCCGAGACCCTCGGTGATCCGGCCACGC
Source organism: Allochromatium humboldtianum (assembly GCF_013385175.1). Classification (GTDB taxonomy): domain Bacteria; phylum Pseudomonadota; class Gammaproteobacteria; order Chromatiales; family Chromatiaceae; genus Thermochromatium; species Thermochromatium humboldtianum. The sequence continues at coordinate 140,340 of NZ_JABZEO010000003.1, forward strand.
CCGAGTCGCTCGCCGAGGCGCGCGACTTCGCTCGCGAGCACGGCACGAGCCGGGTGACGGCCTCGGGCAAGGGCTTCCTGCTGCGTCTCCAGCACGAGAACGAGACTCTGGGCGTCTTCCTGATTGATGGTCTGGCCCTGAGCCAGCACCTGCGCAAATATCAGAACCTCGCGCTCCAGATGGCGGGACTCTGCGCCATGGCGGTGCAGCGCGCCCAGTCGATCCAACTGCTCAGTCAGAGCGAGGCGCGCTATCGTTCATTGTTCGAATCCATGAGCGAGGGGTTCGCCCTGCACGAGATCATCCTCGACGATCAGGGGCATCCCATCGACTATCGCTTCCTCGACGTCAACCGGGCGTTCGAGACCCTGACTGGCCTGCAACGCGCCGACCTGATCGGGCGGCGCGTGCGCGAGGTCATCCCCGGCATCGAGGGCCATTGGATCAAGCGCTATGGCGAGGTGGCGCTCCATGGTCAGGCCGTCCGTTTCGAGCAGTTCGACAGTGCGTTCGGACGTTACTTCCAGATCCACGCCTACAGCCCGCGCGTAGGCGCCTTCGCCGTGATCTTCTCGGACGTGACCGAGCGCCGCCGGGCCGAGCGCGAACTCTTCGAATACCGCGAACATCTGGAGACACTGGTCGAGAGCCGTACCGCCGAGCTGGCGCTGGCCAAGCAGGAGGCCGAGCGCGCCAGTCAGGCCAAGAGCCTGTTCCTGGCCAACATGAGCCACGAGATCCGCACTCCGATGAACGCCATCCTCGGACTGACGCATCTGCTCGGACGCGAGATCAGTGTTCCCGCGCAACGCGATCGTCTGCTCAAGATCGACGGTGCGGCCAAGCATCTGCTCTCGGTCATCAACGACATCCTCGACATCTCCAAGATCGAGGCCGGCAAGCTGGAGTTGCAGACGAGCGACTTCTCACCGCGCGTGCTGATCGATCAGGTCAGCGCCCTGATCGCCGAGCAGATCCAGAGCAAGGGGCTGGACTACAGGGTCGACACGGGATCGCTGCCGGCCGTGCTGCATGGCGATGCGACCCGGCTGCGTCAGGCGCTGCTCAACTATCTGGGCAATGCGCTCAAGTTCACCGAACGCGGGCGCATTCGGCTCCAGGCACGCCTCCTGGAAGACAGCGACGAGGACGTGCTGATCTCGTTCGAGGTGGTCGATACCGGCATCGGGATTCCGGAGGAGATGCAGGGACGGCTGTTCACGCTCTTCGAGCAGGGCGACGGCTCGCCGATCCGCCGGTATGGCGGCACCGGGCTGGGTCTGGCCATCACGCGGCGCATCGCTGAACTCATGGGGGGGAGCGCCGGAGTGGAGAGTGCGCCTGGTCAGGGCAGCCGCTTCTGGTTCACGGCGCGGCTGCTCAAGCGGGCCGATCGGGAGCTGGCGCCGCTGGAAGGCCAGCCGAGCGTCATCGATGCGCAGGAGACCCTGGCGCGAGAATTCCGTGGCTGCCGTCTGCTGGCCGCCGAGGACAACCCGATCAATCAGGAAGTGCTGCTGGAGTTGCTCGGTCAGGCGAATCTGGTGGCGGATCTGGCCGATAACGGGCGGCGGGCGGTCGAGCTGGCCGGTCAGCGGCGCTATCGGCTGGTGCTGATGGATGTGCAGATGCCCGAGATGGATGGGTTGGAGGCGACGCGTCGCATCCGGCGGCTGCCGGGCTGGGGCGAGGCGCCGATCCTGGCCATGACGGCCAATGTGCTCGGGCAGGAGCGTCAGGCGTGTCTGGAGGCGGGGATGAACGACCACATCGCCAAGCCGGTCGAGCCGGTGGTCTTCTATGAGTGTCTGCTGCGCTGGCTGTCGTCGCCGGGATCGCGGGCGGTTGAGGAGGGAGCGGGGTTGGGGGCTGGAGCGGCTGGGCTGGCTGGGTCTCAAACGGGACCAGACGAGAGGCGGTCGGCGCCGTCGGAGGAGCGGGACTGGCTGCTTGAGATTCCTGGGCTGGACGCGGAGTTTGGGCTGCGCTGCGTCGGCGGCAAGCGCCAACTCTATGTGCGTCTGCTGCACAAGCTCGTCGAGGGGCATCGCGATGACATGGTCAGGCTCAGGGAGCATCTGGCGGCGGGCGAGCGTGACGAGGCGCAGCGGCTGGTGCATACGCTCAAGGGGGCGTCCGGGACGCTGGGGGCGGTCGAGTTGCAGCGAGCGGCGGCTGAGTTGGAGGGGATGATTCGGTCGGGCGCTGTTGCAAGTGGGGAAGAGCCTGAGATGGCGGAGCTGGCCGGTCGGATCGGGCAGGCGTTGAGCGGGCTGGAGGATGGTTTGGCTGGTTCGGGCTGAAAGGACGATGGATCTGCGCTGACTCCGGAGGCACAAAAAAGCAGGCTCCGAGCCTGCTTTTCTAGTTGGGTCGCCTTTTGGCGACCCCTGTCGTCCATGTCATAGCGATTCAGGCTTGCTTCTTGTTGCGGCGATAGCCGATGCCGACCATGCCGAGCAGGGCCGAGCCAAAGAGGTAGGCAGCGGCTGGGAGAGGTACCGCTGGCACATCGGCCTGTACACCGGACACACCCCAGTGTTTAGTTTGATCAAATCCCGATGTTCCTGCTGAAATATTAATTGATTTAATAAGAGGATCCCCATCTGCGATTTGTAACAAGTATGCTTGATTTCCATTATTAGGCGCTTTATAACTAAGAGTTTCAAATGTTCCATCTGCAAAAACAGTTTTAACACTGAAATTTCTATTAGATCTCGAGCCAACCCCCTGCAGGCTAAATTGCACGGCACTAAAGTAATGACCCGTGATGCCGAACGTAATATCTTTAATATTGCCTCCGGATTTAGAATCGATCTCGGCAAAACCATTCTTCCCATCAAGACCATGACTCTCACTAGTCACCCAATAAACCTTAGGAGAACCATTTTGAGAGCCAATAGAGCCTATTAGATTTATATTTGCATCAACCTTTGCTGCGTCAATAAAAACTTTACCCGAAGCATCTGGATTCCCACTGGTGGTGGTTAGCGTTGCACTATAAGAAGCCCCGCTTGTCATTACAGCTAGAAGCGTACCGGCAAGGACTAAGCTACGGCGAGTTACAAAATGAGCCAAATTTTTCGTCTTCATTGCGGGTCTCCTGACAATGTCGTCAGTTATTTAGGGGAGATCAAGGTACAGAGTTTAAAGCATATTTCGCACCAAAATCCAACAGATCATCTGAGCGCCGCCCAGCTTCAGGTTTTGTGACACCCAGCCGCTGCTATGCTTCACCGCTACCCCAACGCCGATGCGACTGCCCTGATACAGAAGTGTAGACATAACACAGGTTGTATGTCACTTTTACGTGACATTTTAGAACACGCCCTTTTCTTATTGTGTGACGCGCCTCTCAATACAAGCAGCGATGTGTTGCCTTGCGCTTTTGCGCCAAGCATTTGATTTTTATAGATTTTTAGCTCAAAGCTCATGCTTCCCCTGTCCATCTGCATTACCTTGAGATCTATCTCGATCGCAACCCTTTGTTTTCCATAAAGATAAACCCCCTGCCAACGATCAAACAACATCTTCTCACGTATTGTGCCTGAAATATAAACAATTGTGTAAACCGCAACGATGGCCAAAATTATGCGTGAAGGATGACGAATGAACAGGATTGAGTCTTTTGAATCCAGCAAAAGAGCTAGGAGGATACCATGAAGACGTCAATCACAAACTCGCTGCGCCTCTTTAGCGGCGTAGCACTGTTACTTGGAGCTGCAGTTGTTCAGGCAGCAACATTTATGGCTGTTGGCCAAGAGGGTTATGGCAAAGCAGAAGGAACTGTGGATTATTTGGGTGGAGTGCTGACAGTCACGGTTAAAAATACCATGGGCGGCAACATCACTTCCGGCTTCATTACAGGTATCGCTATTGATGCGCCCGAGGACGTAAGCGGCGCCAGCTTGGTTTCCCCTGGTGCTCCATGGGAGTATGTGCCAGAAGGAGGGTTTGGCGATGCAGAGCTGAACACTGCGCCTTATACCGGCTACGATTTCGGCGCGGCTTTAAACGCTGACTGGCTAGGTGGCGGCAACCCAAATAGCGGAATTGCTATTGGGCATTCTCAAACCTTTACATTTAATTTGAGCGGCATGGACACATACGTTTCGGAAGACTTTACTAATCTAGTCATCCGATTCAAAGCCATTCAAATAAATGGCCAAGGTGATTTTAGCGACAAAGCGCCATCCGTTCCTCTCCCAGCCGCCGCCTACCTCTTTGGTTCGGCCCTGATCGGACTCGCCGGCATCGGCTATCGCCGCCGGAGCTAAGCCCACCTGAGCGGCTCCAGTCGCGAGCCGTCTCAAACCCTCAGACCAACGCAAACAGGGCCGCCCAACAGCGACCCTGTCACGTTTCAGCCCACGCCCGGCTCCATCCGGGACGTCTGGCAACACTCAACCCAGATCGAACCGATCGGCGTTCATCACCTTGACCCAGGCCGCCACGAAGTCGCGCACGAACTTCTCCTTATTGTCGTCCTGAGCATAGACCTCGGCATAGGCACGCAGGATCGAGTTGGAGCCGAACACCAGATCCACCCGCGTCGCCGTCCACCGAACCGCCCCGCTCTTGCGATCACGGATCTCATAGAGGTTTCCGGCGGTCGGCGCCCAGCGATAGGCCATGTCGGTCAGATTGACGAAGAAGTCATTCGTCAACGCCCCCTCACGGTCGGTGAAGACACCATGCTTGCTGCCGCCATGATTGGCGCCCAAAACACGCATTCCACCCACCAGCACCGTCATCTCAGGCGCCGTCAACCCCATCAACTGCGTGCGGTCGAGCAACAGCTCCTCGGCACTGACGACATAGTCACGCTTGAGCCAGTTGCGATAGCCATCGTGCAGCGGCTCCAGCACCTCGAACGACTCCACATCCGTCATCTCGTCCGTGGCATCGCCGCGCCCTGGCGCAAAAGGCACCTCAACGTCGAACCCAGCCGCCTTGGCCGCCTGCTCGATCCCGACGCTCCCCGCCAGCACGATCACATCGGCCACACTGGCCCCGGTCTCAGCCGCGATGGGTTCGAGCACGCTCAGCACCCGCGCCAACCGCGCCGGCTCATTACCCTCCCAGTCCTTCTGCGGCGCCAGCCGGAGACGCGCCCCATTGGCCCCACCCCGCTTGTCCGACCCCCGGAAGGTTCGCGCGCTGTCCCAGGCCGTCGCCACCATGTCGGCGACACTCAGCCCACTGGCCGCGATCCGCGCCTTGACCGCCGCCACATCATAATCCGCCCGGCCAGCCGGCACCGGATCCTGCCAGATCAGATCCTCCTGCGGCGCATCCGGACCGATATAGCGCGTCTTCGGCCCCAGATCGCGATGCGTCAGCTTGAACCAGGCCCGCGCGAAGGTCTCAGCAAAATACTCGGGATCCTGATAGAACCGCTCCGAGATCTTGCGATACGCCGGATCCATCTTCATCGCCATATCGGCGTCGGTCATGATCGGATTGAGACGGATCGACGGATCCTCGACATCGACCGGCTTGTCCTCCTCCTTGATGTCGATCGGCTCCCACTGCCAGGCCCCGGCCGGACTCTTCTTCAGCTCCCACTCATAGTTGAGCAGCAGATGGAAATAGCCGTTGTCCCAGCGCGTCGGATGCGTGGTCCAGGCACCCTCGATGCCGCTGGTAACAGCGTCGCGACCGATGCCGCGCGTGGTCTTGTTGAGCCAGCCCAGCCCCTGATCCTCGACATCGGCGCCCTCCGGGTCCGGTCCCAGCAACTTGGCGTCACCATTGCCGTGACACTTGCCGACCGTGTGGCCGCCGGCGGTCAGGGCGACGGTCTCCTCGTCGTTCATCGCCATGCGCGCAAAGGTCACACGCACGTCACGGGCGGTCTTGAGCGGATCGGGCTGGCCGTCGACGCCCTCGGGGTTGACGTAGATCAGGCCCATCATCACCGCCGCCAGCGGATTGTCGAGATCGCGCTCGCCGGAATAGCGGCTGTTGGGGTTGTCGCTCGGGGCGAGCCACTCCTTCTCCGACCCCCAATAGGTGTCTTTCTCCGGATGCCAGATGTCCTCGCGTCCGAAGGCGAACCCAAAGGTCTTGAGCCCCATCGACTCATAGGCCACGGTGCCGGCCAGCACGATGAGATCGGCCCAACTGAGCGCGTTGCCGTATTTGCGCTTGATCGGCCACAGCAACCGGCGCGCCTTGTCCAGGTTGACGTTGTCGGGCCAGGAGTTGATCGGGGCGAAGCGTTGATTGCCGGTGCTCGCGCCGCCGCGCCCATCGGCGATGCGATAGGTGCCGGCGGCGTGCCAGGCCATGCGGATCATGAGACCGCCGTAATGCCCCCAGTCGGCCGGCCACCAGTCCTGGCTGTCCGTCATCAGGGCGTGCAGGTCTTGCTTGACGGCGTCGAAGTCGAGCGTCTTGACCGCCTCGCGATAGTCGAAGTCCGGGTCAAGCGGATTGGTCTTGGTGTCGTGCTGATGCAGGATGTCGAGATTGAGCGCCTTCGGCCACCAGTCCATGTTCGAGGATCCGGCCGCCGTGTTACCGCCGTGCATCACCGGGCATTGGCCCGCCGTCGTCGTTGTGTTCTTGTCCATCGCTCTCTCCATTCGTGCCTTCGTTGACGTGAAGTACGTTGGTCTCGACGCATCGTCGAGCCTGGGATGAGGATAAGGATAGACAGGGCCGGAGGCCAATCGTTTAGTCGGATCTCGTGAATTGATGGCATCTATCGAGGTAGACCAATCGATTGCCTCCGCCATTCGAGAGACTCGACAGCCCGCCTGCACGCGCGGGCCGTCGGCACAGCGGGCCTCGACTCAGCGCATCTGTTCCTGGAGCAGACCCAGGATACGCTGACTGTTCGGACTGGGGTCAGGCGTGCCGTCAGCGGCGAGCACGGTCACGCGCGATTCGGTCTCGTTGCCGCTGACCTTGATTTGATACTGCTTGACGCTGTCGACCTCGTCCTTGCGCCAGAAGGCCATGCGCGACATGAAGCCGGGCTTCTTGCCGTCGGGTGGCGGACCGCCATCCGGACCGCTGCGACCGGCATAGCGGACATAGTAGACGCCCTGAGTCTGGTCGCGATCCTCGACGGCGAAACCGGCGCGGTCGAGCGCGGTTCCGGTCAGCCGCCACGCAGAACGGAACTCCTGCGGAATCAGGATGACGGGCACGCCGCCCGCGACGGCCAGGCGCGTGTTGGCGCCGACGGGCTGACCGGCGGTGGCGGCGACCTCGGTCCCCGACCCCGCCGCCCTGGACTGAGAGGCGCCCAGATAGACCATGAGACGCCGCAGCATCTCAGCTTCCTTCTCGCTGTCGGAGCCGCTCGGCTCCCAGATGGTGCGGCTGTTGTCGCCGATGCCGTCCGTGACCAGACGCTCGGCCATGCCGCGATGGGACAGGCGGATGTCGGTGGTGCCCGACCTGACGCCGTCCTCGATGCGCAGACTGTACTGATCGCGCGTCGAGGTCGAATAGATACCCTCGGCGACCTTGCTCACCATGCGCGTGACGAAGTCCTTGCGGATCTCGGCGCGGTTGTCGAGCCAGTCGGTGCGCATCACGCCGAGCGTCGGATTCTGCTCGGTCAGCAGGATGCCCTGCTCGCGCCAGAAGGCGATGAGTCGCGGCCAGACGGCCTGAGGCGTCGCCTGGACCTCGAGCCAGCGCTCATTGCCGCGCCGCTTGAGTTCGACGTTTTGGACCTCGGGCAGGACGTCGCCACGACTGGCGACCCGCTGGCGTTGCTCGCGGCTGCCGGCATATTCAGAGAAGGTCGTCGGCTGTTCGACGCCGCCCGGAATGTCGAGCGCGTCGTCGAAGCTGCCGGAGGTCAGATCCGGCGGGATCTCGAGATTCTCGGACGCCTCGCGCTGTTTTTTGTAGACGAGACGCTGATCGGGCAGGTTGTCCTGGATCTTGCTCATACTGCAACCCGCCAGCGTCAGCAGCGGCATGAAGAGAACGAGCGCCAAGACGCGCTTGAAACCTGGTCTCACAGTCAAGAACCTCTCAACCTGGAAATCGTTTGGTCGGGTTACAGGCGTCACAGCAGTCCGGCCTGGACCATGGCCTGACGCACGCGCGGCTCGCACTCCTCGGTCAGCCAGGTCAGCGGCAGGCGGATACCGGGATGGCAGAGTCCCATCTCGGCGACGGCCCACTTGACCGGAATCGGATTGGACTGGACGAAGAGGTCGCGATGGAGGGCCGCGAGCTGGGCATCGATCGACTCGGCGCGTTCGCGATCGCCGGCGAGCGCGGCCTCGCACATGGCCTGCATCAGGCGCGGCGCGACATTGGCCGTCACCGAGATGACGCCGTCGCCGCCGTGCAGCATGAACTCGCGCGCGGTGGCGTCGTCGCCGCTGTAGAGCGCGAAGTCCGGGCCGCAGTCGGCGCGCAGACGCTCGACGCGCGCCAGATCGCCGGTGGCCTCTTTGACTCCGATGATATTGTCGATCTCGGCGAGCCGGGCGACGGTCTCGGGGAGCATGTCGCAGGCGGTGCGGCCGGGGACGTTGTAGAGGATCTGCGGGATGTCGACCGCTTCGGCGACAGCCTTGTGGTGCAGATAGAGTCCCTGCTGGGTGGGCTTGTTGTAGTAGGGCGTCACCAGTAACGCGGCATCGGCCCCGGCCTCGCGGGCGCAGCGCGTGAGCGTGATCGCCTCGCGGGTCGAATTGGCGCCTGTGCCGGCGATGACCGGAAGGCGCCCGGCGGCCAGTTCGACCGTGCGCCGGATGACGGCGCAATGTTCATCCTCGTCGAGCGTGGCCGACTCGCCCGTGGTGCCGACCGAGACGATGGCCGAGGTGCCCTGCGCGACATGGAAATCGACGAGTCGTTGCAGGCTCGCGTCATCGATCTCCCCATCGGCGTGCATGGGCGTGACGAGTGCCACGATGCTGCCGCGAAACATGCTCCAACTCCACTCAAGCAATGCCTAAAAATAAGGCGACATAGTAGCTTGCGCGGCTTGTCGGATACAACCGCCGCCACCGAACGCTAGAACGCGGCCTGGCAGACCGAGAGCAGCGCGGCGGGGAAGAGTCCCAGCGCCAGCAGTGCCAGCCCGTTGAGCGACATGGCGAAGCGCACTCCGCTGCTCGTGACCAGCGCCGGCGTATCCTCGGCGGGCTTGTCGAAGTAGATGAACTTGATCACCCGCAGATAGTAGAAGGCGCCGATGATGGAGAAGAACACGGCGACCAGCGCCAGCCACACCATATCGATCCGGACCACGGCTTCCAGCACCAGCAGCTTGGCCATGAAGCCGACCGTCGGCGGCACGCCGGCCATGGAGAACATGATCAGCGCCATCATGGCCGCGTACCAGGAATCGCGGTCGTTCAGCCCCTTGAGATCCTCCAGCCGCTCGGCGTCGAAGCCCTGACGGCTCAGGATCAGCAGGATACCGAAGGCGCCCGCCGACATCACGGCATAGACGATGGTGTAGAACATGGCGGCGGCATAGCCCTGCGCGGAGCCGGCCAGCAGCCCGAGGAAGATGAAGCCGACATGCGAGATGGTCGAATAGGCCAGCATCCGCTTGATGTTGGACTGGGCGATGGCGACCAGATTGCCCAGCCCCATAGAGAGTACGGCCAGGATGATCAGCATCCCCTGCCAGTCCGGGTGCAAGGTGTGCAGACCATCGACCAGCATCCGCACCGCCAGTGCAAAGGCGGCGATCTTGGGCGCGCTGCTCAGGATCAGCACGGCCGGGGTCGGCCCGCCCTCATAGACGTCAGGCACCCACATGTGGAAGGGCACGGCGCCGAACTTGAAGCCGATGCCGATCACCAGGAAGGCGATGCCGAATACCAGCACTTTGTTCGACATGCCCTGCTCGGCGACCGCCGCCGCGACCGGAGCGAACTCGATCGAGCCGGTCGCGCCATAGATCATCGAGACGCCATAGAGCAGCAGACCCGAGCCGAGTGCGCCGAGCACGAAGTATTTCATCGCGGCCTCGGCGCCCTTGCTGGAATCGCGGTCGAAGGCGACCAGGGCATAGAGGGCGAGCGCCTGGAGTTCGAGGCCCAGATAGAGGGTCAGGAAGCCATTGGCCGAGACCATGATCAGCATTCCGAGCACGGCCAGCAGTCCGAGCACATAGAACTCGCCGACCAGCATCCCGCGATCCTGGAGCCAGGGGCGCGCGTAGACGAAGGTCAGGATACTGACGATGAGGATCGCGCCCCGCAGCAGATCGGTCATGGCGTCGCGGATCAGGTTGCCGTCGAAGAACACCTGAGCCTCGCCGCCGCCGACGAGGCCGGTCAGCGCGATGGCGATCACCAGACCGAGCAGGGTCAGGCTGTGGTTGAGGCCCTTGTCCTGGTCCTTGAGGTAGAGATCCAGTATCAGCACCACGCTCGCGGTCACGAGGATGGCGATCTCGGGCAGGATGGGGAGCAGATTAGCGGCGTCGAATGTCATGGGCATTCCAAATCCGTTGTTCGGTTATTCAGGATGGATCAGCGCGCAACGCTGGCGACGGTCTCGGGCCGGGCTAGAACACACTCCCCGCGCTCCGCCTCAGGCAGCTTGCAGACGCCAACCTGTTCGACCAGATTCTCGATCGTCACATGCATGACATTGACCAGCGGCGCGGGCCACAGTCCGAACAGCAGCACCACCGCCGCCAGCGCCCCCAGATTGATCCGCTCACGCAAATCCAAATCGGCCAAAGCCGCGACCTTCTCGTTCTTGACCTCACCGAAGACGACCCGCTTGACCATCCACAGCGTAAAAGCCGCCGCCAGAATCAGCGTCGTCGCCGCCAACAGCGCCCACCAGAAACTCGCCTTGAAGGTCGCCAGAATCACCATGAACTCGCCGACAAACCCCGAGGTCCCCGGCAATCCGGCATTCGCCATCGCGAAATAGACCATGAACGCCCCAAACCAGGGCATCGTATTGATCACACCACCATAATCGGCGATTTCACGCGAATGAACCCGATCATAGAGCACGCCGACACACAGGAAGAGCGCCCCCGAGATGAACCCGTGCGAGATCATCTGCACCATGCCGCCCTCGATGCCCATCACCGCCCCACCCGTCACGCTCGGATTGAGCGCAATCGTAAAGACGATGAAAAAGCCCAGCGTCACAAACCCCATGTGCGCAATCGACGAATAAGCAATCAGCTTCTTCATATCCTGCTGCACCAACGCCACGAAACCGATATAAACGATCGCGATCAACGACAGCGCAATGATGACCCAAGCCAGATCCGCACTCGCATCCGGCGTGATCGGCAGCGAGAACCGCAGGAAACCATACCCTCCGATCTTGAGCATGATCGCCGCCAGGATCACCGAACCGCCGGTCGGCGCCTCGACATGCGCATCCGGCAACCAGGTATGCACCGGAAACATCGGCACCTTGACCGCAAACGCCAGGAAGAAGGCGATGAAGATCAGCGTCTGCGCCGTCATGCCCAGTTCCAGCGCATGGAAATCCAGAATGCTGAAACTGCCCGACTGGAAGTACATATAGATCAGCGCGACCAGCATGAACACCGACCCAAGGAAGGTGTAAATGAAGAACTTGATGGTCGCATAGACCCGGTTCGGCCCGCCCCAGACCCCGATGATGATGAACATCGGAATCAGCATCGCCTCCCAGAACACATAGAACAGCACCGCGTCGAGCGCCGAGAACACGCCGACCATGATGCCTTCCATGATCAGGAAGGCGGCCATGTACTGGCTCGGCTTGTAGCGGATGACCTCCCAGCCGGCGATGATGACGAAGATCGAGATAAAGGTCGTCAGCACGATCAGCGGCATCGACAGCCCATCGACGCCGAGGAAGTATTCGACGTTGAAGGTCGGAATCCAGGGCGCGCGTTCGACGAACTGCATCTCGGCGGTGGTCGGGTCGAAGCCGATCCACAGTCCCAGACTGACCACGAAGGTCAGCACCGCGAAGGCCAGCGCCGTCCATTTCGACAGCGTCTTCTCCTGATCGCCGCTCGCCAGCACCACCAGACCGCCGATGATCGGCAGCCAGATGGTCAGCGTGAGTAAGGGTAAAGCGTTCATGACTACAGTCTTCTCCCTTAATCGGCGTCAGAGCGTCACGAAGACCGTCAACAGGCCAACCAGCCCGACGATCATCGCAATGGCGTAGTGATAGAGATATCCGGTCTGGAGATGCCGGAAGCGCAGCGCCAGCCGCCCGACGGTACGCGCCGAGCCGTTGACCATGGCGCCGTCGATGACGGTACGGTCGCCCGTGATCCAGAGCTTGCGCCCCAGATCGCGACTGCCGCCTGCAAAGAAACGCTGGTTGAAGTCGTCGAAGCCGTACTTGTCCTGGAGCACGCGCGTCACCGGCCCGCCGAACACCTGGAGCAGCTCGTCGATACGCGGATTCCAGGCATGCAGCACCCACCAGATGAGCGCCGCCAGCGCCAGACCCGCCATCGCCAGATAGAAGGGCAAAGCGTGCGTCCCATGCTCGACGAAGGCCGCCTGACCGTGCCAGTGCTCGCGCAACGGCTGGAGCGTGTCATGCGACGCGGCGACGACGATCGGACTCCAGTCGCCGGTCGTCCACCAGTCACCGATCAGCATCGGCTCAATGGCAAACCAGCCGATGAACACCGACGGAATCGCCAGCAGCACCAGCGGCGCCGTCACCACCCAGGGCGACTCGTGCAGATGATGCTTGGTGTGCTCATCCATCCGCTCACGGCCGTGGAAGACCAAGAAGTACATTCGGAAGCTGTAGAGCGCCGTGACGAAGACGCCCGCCGTCAGCAGCAGCGAGGCATAGCCCGAACCGAAGAGCTCGGAATGCCCGACCGCCTCGATGATGGCGTCCTTGGAGAAGAAGCCCGAGAAGCCGGGGAAGCCGATCAGCGCCAGCGAGCCGATCAGGGCGGTCAGCCAGGTGATCGGCATGTACTTGCGCAGACCGCCCATGTGGCTGATGTCCTGCTTGTGGTGCATGGCGATGATGACCGAACCGGCGGCCAGGAACAGCAACGCCTTGAAGAAGGCATGGGTCATCAGATGGAAGATGCCCGCCGCATAGGCCGAGGCGCCGAGCGCCGTCACCATGTAGCCGAGCTGAGACAGGGTCGAATAGGCGACCACGCGCTTGATGTCGTTCTGCACCAGACCGATCAGGCCCATGAAGAACGCCGTGCTCGCGCCGACGATGAGGATGAAGCTCAGCGCCGTCTCGGAGAGTTCGTAAAGCGGCGACATGCGCGCCACCATGAACACGCCCGCCGTGACCATGGTCGCGGCATGGATCAGCGCCGAGATCGGAGTCGGGCCTTCCATCGAGTCCGGCAGCCAGACGTGCAGCGGCACCTGCGCCGATTTGCCCATGGCGCCGATGAACAGCAGGATGCCGATCAGCGTCATCAGCGACACGCCGCCGAGGATCGCGACCTGCGTATCGGCCAGTTCGGGCGCCTTGGCGAAGACCTCGGCATAGTCCATCGAGCCGAAATACATGCCGATCGCGGCGATGCCGAGAATGAAGCCGAAGTCGCCGACGCGGTTGACCAGGAACGCCTTGAGGTTGGCGAACACCGCACTCTCGCGCGTCGACCAGAAGCCGATCAGCAGGTACGACACCAGACCCACCGCCTCCCAGCCGAAGAACAACTGCATGAAGTTGTTCGACATCACCAGCATCAGCATCGAGAAGGTGAACAGCGAGATATAGCTGAAGAAGCGCTGATAGCTGTTCTTGCCCGACAGCGCCCCGTGCGGCCAGTTGTGTTCGTCGTCGGCCATGTAGCCGATGGTGTAGAGATGCACCATGAGCGAGACGAAGGTGACGGTGGCCATCATCACCGCCGTCAGCTTGTCGACCAGGAAGCCGACCTCGAAATGCATCCCGTCCGAGACCAGCCAGGTGTAGACCGGGCCGTTGAAGACCGTCGCCTCACCCCAGATGAAGCGCGCCAGCACCCACAGCGACAGCGCCGCCGAGACGGCCACGCCCGCGATGGTGGCGCGATGCGCGCCCTTGCGTCCGATGCGTCCGCCGAAGAACCCGGCGACGATAGCGCCGAGCAGCGGCGCGAGCACAATGGTCAGATAGACGTTTTCCATCGTTTAACCCTTGAGCGCGTCGAGATCCTCGACGTTGATGGTGCGGCGGTTGCGGAACAGCACCACCAGGATGGCCAGCCCGATGGCCGCTTCGGCGGCGGCGACGGTGAGGATGAAGAAGACGAAGACCTGCCCCGTCATGTCGCCCAGGAAGTGCGAGAAGGCGACGAAGTTCATGTTCACCGCGAGCAGCATCAGCTCGACGCACATCAACAGCAGGATCAGGTTCTTGCGGTTGAGGAAGATCCCGGCCACGGCGATGGCGAACAGCAGCCCGCCGAGGATCAGATAGTCCGACAGCGCGATCATTGGCTCTCTCCATTCTCGGCGGCAGCGACCGGAGCGACGTCCTCGGCAGCCATCTTGACCAGCCGCACCCGGTCCGGTCCCTTGCGCACCCGCACCTGCCTGGCCGGATCGACATATTTGTTGTCGGGACGCCGGCGCAGCGTGAGCCGGATGGCGGCGACGATGGCCAGCAGCAGGATCACGGCGGCGATCTCGACCGGATAGATGTAGACCGAATAGAGCAGCAGGCCCAGTTCACGGGTATTGCTGACCTCGGCCCCCAGCGGCTCGGGCTTGGGGAAGGCGTCCAGTCCGAAATTGCCCGGCCCGACGATGAGCAGGATCTCGATCGCCATCACGGCCGCGATCAGCCCCGCCAGCGGCAGGTTCTGCACGAACCCGGCACGGATGGTCGCCAGATCGATGTCGAGCATCATGACGACGAACAGGAACAGCACCATCACCGCGCCGACATAGACCAGGATCAGCACGATGCCGAGGAATTCGGCTTCCAGCAGCACCCAGAGCGCCGCACTGCTGACGAAGGCCAGCACCAGGAACAGCACCGAGTGCACCGGATTCTTGCGCGTGATGACCATCACCGCCGCCCAGACCGTGATGAGCGCGAAGACATAGAAGAGGAATTTTTCAGCCATGAGGTGTCATCCCGCTCAGCGATAGGGCGCGTCGGCCGCGCGTGCAGCGGCGATCTCGGCTTCGTACTTGTCGCCGATCTCGAGCAGCTTGTCCTTGGTCAGGATGTGCTCGCCGCGCGTCTCGAAGTGGTATTCATAGATGCCGGTCTCCACGATCGAATCGACCGGACAGGACTCCTCGCAGAAGCCGCAGTAGATGCACTTGAACAGATCGATCTCGTAGCGCGTGGTGCGGCGCGAGCCGTCTTCGCGCGGTTCGCATTCGATGGTGATGGCCAGCGCCGGACAGACCGCCTCGCACAGCTTGCAGGCGATGCAGCGTTCCTCGCCGTTTGGGTAGCGGCGCAGGGCATGGAGTCCGCGGAAGCGCGGCGAGATCGGTGCCTTTTCTTCCGGATACTGGACAGTGAACTTGCGCTTGAAGAAGTACCGGCCCGTCACCGACAGCCCCTTGAAGAGCTCGGACAGGGTCAGGCTATGCAAATAGTCGCGCGCGGCTTTCAACATCTCGGGCCTCCAGATCATGCCGACCACCAGGGCGGCAGCCGATAGACCACCGCGAGCGCCACGACCAGGATCCAGACGATCGTGATCGGAATGAAGACCTTCCAGCCCAGGCGCATGATCTGGTCGTAGCGGTAGCGCGGGAAGGTCGCCCGCAGCCACAGGAACAGGAACATGAAGACGAAGGTCTTGGCGAGCAGCCAGTGGAAGCCGTCGCCCAGGAGCCAGTTGCCCGCCGTCCAGTCCGCCGGCAGCGGCGAGAGCCAGCCGCCCAGGAACATGAGCGCGGTCAGGGCCGAGATCAGCACCATGTTGGCGTATTCGGCGAGGAAGAAGACCGCGAACGCCATGCCCGAATACTCGACATGGAAACCGGCAACGATCTCGGACTCGCCCTCGGCGACGTCGAAGGGGGCGCGGTTGGTCTCGGCCACGCCCGAGATCAGATAGACCCCGAACAGCGGCAGCAACGGCAGCCAGAACCAGGTGAAGAGGCTCCCCTTTTGAGCCGCAACGATGTCACCCAGATTGAGACTTCCGGCGGCGACCAGCACCCCGACCAGCGCGAAGCCCATCGCGATTTCATAGGCGACCATCTGCGCTGCTGAGCGCATGGCGCCGAGCAGGGCATATTTCGAGTTCGAGGCCCAGCCGGCGATGATGATGCCGTAGACCCCGAGCGAGCTGAGCGCCAGGATGTAGAGCAGTCCGGCGTTGATGTCGGCCAGCACCAGCCCCTCGTCGAAGGGGAAGACCGCCCAGACCGCGAGCGCCGGGGCGATGGCGATCATGGGCGCGAGCAGGAAGAGCGTCTTGTCCGCCTTGGTGGGAATGACGATCTCCTTCATCAGCAGCTTGACCGCGTCGGCGATCGGCTGGAGGAGTCCCCGCCAGCCGACCCGGTTGGGTCCGATGCGCACCTGCATGTAGCCGATGACCTTGCGCTCGGCATAGGTGTAGTAGGCCACCAGTCCGAGCAGCGGCAGGACGATGGCGGCGATCTTGAGCAGGATCTGGATCAAGACCGGCAGGCTGTTCCACACTTCGATCATGACTGCCTCATCCTCTCTCGCCGTGGGCCGAGCGGCCGCTGAGACGTTCGAGTCCAACCGGACCCATCATGGCTCCCAGCCCTTCGCTGCCGGGGACGGCGGCGGGGATGAGCGCCGCGCCGACCGCGACTCGGGCATCCAGGAACAGATGGGTCTCGGCCTGGGCTTCGCCCTGAATGAGGCGCACACAGTCGCCATCGGCCAGACCCAGTTCGGCGGCCTGATCCGGATGCAGCCGGACGGCGAACTCGGCGCCGGGCATCCGGGCGAGTGCCGGGGCGCGACGCACCAGCGGGTCGAGCGAGTAACAGGGCACGGCGCCGACGCGCGTCAAGCCGGACTCGGCGGTGAGCGTCGGACCGACGACGGCCTGGGTTGCGCGCGGCGTATTGTCGGGCGCGGCCTCGGCGCAGAGCGCGGCCAGTTCCTCGCGCACCTCGGCGGTGTCGCGGTACTCGAAGCCTGACAGATCCAGCAGGTTGCCCAGCACACG
This sequence comes from Allochromatium humboldtianum, assembly GCF_013385175.1. Lineage (GTDB taxonomy): Bacteria > Pseudomonadota > Gammaproteobacteria > Chromatiales > Chromatiaceae > Thermochromatium > Thermochromatium humboldtianum. Next base: position 157,414 of record NZ_JABZEO010000003.1, read on the forward strand.
CAGCACCTTCCAGCCCGGACGCGCCTCGCCCGGCGGGGCCACCGCGCCCTGGAACGACTGCCAGGTGCCGCTCGCGTTGACGAAGGTGCCGGATGTCTCGGCGAAGGCGCCGATCGGCAGCAGCACGTCAGCCGACGCGCGCAGTGACGGCGAATCGAAGGCCGAGCTGGCGACGACGAACTTGGCCTGTTCGCAAGCGGACATGGCGCGAGTCGAATCGATCAGGTCGCGATCCGGCTCCAAGCCCCAGAGCACCAGGGTACTGAGCGGCTTGTCGAGCATGGCGGCGACGGCCAGTCCGGGCGTCTCGGCTGGATGTGCGCCGGGCAGGATCGCCGGATGGGCGCCGGCCAGATGCGCGCCGACGCTGTTGGCGGCGGCCGGCAGATAGCCGAGATGAATACCAGCCGCCTCAGCGATCACGCCCGCCAGTGCTTTGAACAGACTGTAATCGGGATGGGCTTCGGCCAGCGCACCGAGCAGCACCACGCCCTGCCCGTCCGCCTGTTTCAGCGCTTGGGCGAAGGCTTCATGCTCGGCGGTCGGCTCGCTTGCGCCGATCAGGTCAGCCATCACGCCCGAACCGCGCGCTTCGAGCGCCTTGGCGATGGCGGCGAGATCTGAAACCATCCGCGCCGGAGCGCTGAGGATCTGGGTCGAGCGATGATTGAGCTCCAGCTCCAGCGGATTGACGCACAGCACCTCAGCCCCGTCCAGCGCGGCCTGACGGATACGGTGCGCGAGTAGCGGCTGTTCCTGGCGGATGTGCGAGCCGATCAGCAGGATCGCCTTCTGTCGCGGCAGTTCGGCGACCGGCCGCCCCAGCCAGGGGAACAGCGGATCGGCGGCATCGGCGCGGAAATCCTGTTGACGCAGACGATGGTCGATGTTGTCGCAACCCAGACCGCGCGCGATCCGTGCCGCCAGATAGAGTTCTTCCAGCGTCGCATTGGGCGCCATCAGCCAGCCCATATCGGCGCTGTCCGCCGCCTTGAGCCGCTCGGCGACATAAGTCAGGGCTTCGGTCCACTCGACCTGATGCCACTCACCGTCGCGCTTGACCATCGGCGCCTTCAGACGATCCGCGCCATTGAGACCGGCATAGCTGAAGCGGTCGCGATCCGAGATCCAAGTCTCGTTGACGGCCTCGTTGTCGTTGGGATGCACGCGCATCACCTGACCGCGCCGCACATGCAGCCGCAGGTTGGAGCCGAGTCCGTCGTGCGGCGCGATGCTGTCGCGTCCGGTCAGCTCCCAGGGCCGCGCGGTGAAGCGATAGGGCTTGGAGGTCAGCGCCCCGACCGGACAGAGGTCGATGACGTTGCCCGCCAGCTCGTGCGTGACCGCGTGGGCGATATAGGTGCCGATGCGCATGTCCTCGCCGCGTCCGGTCGCGCCCAGCTCACGCACACCGGCGATCTCGGCACAGAAACGCACGCAGCGGGTGCAATGGATGCAGCGTGTCATGTCGGTGGCGATCAGCGGCCCGAGATCCTCGTCCAGCACCACGCGCTTGCGCTCGCTGAAGCGCGAGACATCACCGCCATAGCCCATGGCCACGTCCTGCAACTCGCACTCGCCGCCCTGATCGCAGATCGGGCAGTCGAGCGGATGGTTGATGAGCAGGAACTCCATGGTGGCGCGCTGGGCCTCGATCGCCTTGGGCGAGCGGGTCCAGACCTTCAGGCCCTCCCCGACCGGGGTCGCGCAGGCCGGCACCGGCTTGGGGAAGGGACGCCCCCCCTGCTCGGCCTCGACCAGGCACATCCGGCAGTTCGCCGCGATGGACAGCTTTTTGTGATAGCAGAACCGGGGGATCGAAATGCCCTCGCGATCGGCGACCGCGATGATCATCTCGCCCGGCGCCGCCTCGCAGACGCGGCCATCGATCTCGATGTTGATCTTGTCCGTCATGTAGGTCTCTCGATCGGCTTTCTTCGGACAGACGCGCAGAACGCACGCCCGGTGTCAGCCGTGGCGAACTATCGGATTACAAACCAAGTCGGCGGACGCCAGACCAGCAGGCGTCCACATTGGATCGACTGTCGAGCCGGTTTCAGGCCGCGAGACGGCGCCCGTGCTCGATCATGTACGCAAATTCGTGCCGGTAGTGCTTGAGGAAACTCTGCACCGGCATCGCCGCTGCATCACCCAGCGCGCAGATGGTCTTGCCGCCGATGCGTCCGGCGACGCTATCGAGCAACTCCAAGTCCTCGGGACGGCCCTGGCCGTCGAGGATGCGCTTGATGACCCGCGCCAGCCAGCCGGTGCCCTCGCGGCAGGGCGTGCACTGACCGCAGGACTCATGCATGTAAAAGTGCGACAGGTTGTAGAGCACCTTGACCATGCAGGTTCCCTCGGCGATCACGATGACCGCGCCCGAGCCGAGCATCGACCCGGCCTTAGCGATGGAGTCATAATCCATATCAACATCCATCATGATCTCGCCCGGCACCACGGGCACCGAGGAACCACCCGGAATCACGGCTTTGAGCTTGCGCCCGTCCTTGACGCCTCCCGCCATCTCCAGCAACGCCCGGAACGGCGTCCCCAGCGGCACCTCGAAATTGTTCGGATCATTGACGTGCCCCGACACCGAGAACAGCTTCGGCCCGCCATTGTTCGGCCGCCCCTGCTCCAGGAACCACTGCCCGCCTTTCTCCAGGATCACCGGAATCGACGCCAGCGACTCGGTATTGTTGATCGTCGTCGGCCGCCCATAGAGACCGGCCTGAGCCGGAAACGGCGGCTTGTAACGCGGCTGGCCCTTCTTGCCCTCGATGGATTCGAGCAGCGCCGTCTCCTCGCCGCAGATATAGGCGCCCGCGCCCAGGTGCGCATAGAGATCGAAGTTCACCCCCGACCCCTGAATATCGCGCCCGAGCAGCCCGGCGGCATAGGCTTCGCGCACGGCTTCCTCGAACCGCGCGATCGGCTCGTAGAACTCACCGCGAATATAGTTGTAACCCACGGTCGCGCCGATGCAGTACCCGGCGATCGCCATGCCTTCGATCAACTGATGCGGGTTGTAGCGCAGAATGTCGCGATCCTTGCAGGTGCCCGGCTCACCCTCGTCGGAGTTGCAGACGATATATTTCTGCCCCGGCGCCGTGCGCGGCATGAAGCCCCACTTCAACCCGGTCGGAAAGCCCGCACCGCCGCGCCCGCGCAGGGCCGAGCGCTTGACCTCCTCGATCAGATCGGCCGGATCGGGACGCTCACGCAGAATGCGCTCCCACTGCGCATAGCCGCCGAGATCGCGATACGCTGCCAGCGTGTGCCGAATAGCGAGATCGAGATGCTGATTGCGGAAGCAAACGGTGTTCTGACGTTCGACCATGCCCTTACTCCAACCCATCAATCAGCTTATCGAGCGCTTCAGGCGTCAGCTTCTCGTGATAGACCTTGTCGAGCAGCACCGCCGGCGCATCGCGACAGGCCCCCAGACACTCGACTTCCTTGAGCGTGAAGCGCCCATCGGCCGTGGTCTCGCCCACCTTGACGCCGTACTTGTGCTCGACGTGTTCGATGAGTTCCTCCGACCCATTGAGCATGCACGAGATGCTGTTGCAGACACAGACCTTGTGCCGCCCCTGCGGCTCCAGATCGTACATGCCATAGAAGGTCGCGACCTCATAGACCGAGACCGCCGGCATATCGAGATAGGCCGCCACGTCGTCCATCAGCTCGGTCGTCAGCCAGCCGCCGTTGGCGTCCTGGACGATGGACAGCGCCGGCATCACCGCCGACTGTTTCCACTCGGGCGGATACTTGGCGATGTGCGCGTCGATGGCCTCGCGGATCTCGGGCTTGAACAGCTCGGATTTGTCGACGTCATGTTCGACGGCCAAGGGTGCGTTGCGAAAGCTCATCAGCGGTCGATCTCCCCGAACACGATATCCAGTGTGCCGATGATGGCCACCACGTCGGCCAGCATGTGGCCCCTGGACATCTCATCCAGCGCGGCCAGATGCGGAAAACCGGGCGCGCGCACCTTCAACCGATAGGGTTTGTTGGCGCCATCCGAGACGATGTAGCAGCCGAACTCGCCCTTGGGCGCCTCGACGGCGGCATAGACCTCGCCGGGCGGCGGACAATAGCCCTCGGTGAAGAGTTTGAAGTGATGGATCAAGGCTTCCATGTTCTCCTTGACCTCGGCGCGCTTGGGCGGCACCACCTTGTGATCGTCGATGGCGACCGGCCCCGGATTGGCGCGCAGCCAGTCGACGCACTGGCGGATGATGCGGTTGGACTGGCGCATCTCCTCCATGCGCACCAGATAGCGATCGTAGCAGTCGCCATTCACGCCGACCGGAATATCGAAATCGACCTGATGATAGGCCGCATAGGGCTGCTTCTTGCGCAGATCCCATTCGATGCCGGAGCCGCGCAACATGGGACCGGTGAAGCCGAGTTGCAATGCCCGCTCCGGCGAGACCACACCGATGCCCACGGTGCGCTGCTTCCAGATCCGGTTGTCGGTGAGCAGGGTCTCGTACTCATCGACATGACCGGGGAAGCGGTCGGCAAAGTCCTGGATGAAATCGAGCAGCGAGCCGTCGCGGGCACTGTTGCGCTGGGCGATCTCGCGCGCGCTGTGCCACTTGGACTTGCCCTCGTAACGCGGCATGGTGTCGGGCAGATCGCGATGCACACCGCCCGGACGATAATAGGTCGCGTGCATACGCGCGCCCGAGACCGCCTCATAGCAGTCGAGCAGATCCTCGCGCTCGCGGAAGCAGTAGAGGAAGACGCTCATGGCGCCGATGTCGATCGCATGGGCGGCGAGCCACATCAAGTGGTTCAGGATGCGCGTGATCTCGTCGAACAGCGTGCGGATGTACTGCGCGCGCTCCGGCGCCTCGACGCCGAGCAGCTTCTCGATGGCGCGCACATAGCCGTGCTCGTTGCACATCATGGACACATAGTCCAGACGGTCCATGTAGCCGATGGACTGATTGTACGGCTTGTATTCGGCCAGCTTTTCGGTGCCGCGATGCAGCAACCCGATATGCGGATCGGCGCGTTCGATGACCTCGCCGTCCATCTCCAGCACCAGACGCAGCACGCCGTGCGCGGACGGATGCTGGGGGCCGAAGTTCAGGGTGTAATTGCGGATCTCAGGCATGACGGGCTTCCTCGCCGGGACCGACGTAACGGCTGTCCTCGCGGATCACGCGGGGCACCAGCACGCGCGGTTCGATGGAGACCGGCTCGTAGACGACGCGCTTGAGCTCGGGGTCGTAACGCATCTCGACCTGACCGCTGAGCGGGAAGTCCTTGCGGAACGGATGGCCGACGAAACCATAGTCGGTGAGGATGCGGCGCAGATCCGGATGCCCCCGGAAGAGAATGCCGTAGAGATCGAAGGCTTCACGCTCGAACCAGTTGGCCGAGTCCCAGACCGGGATCAGCGAATCGACGATGGGCGCAGCCGCACCGACATGCACGCGCAGCCGCAACCGATGATTGTGGGCAAGCGAGAGCAGATGGACCACTACGCCGAAACGTCTGGGATCATCGGCTTCGATCCGAAGGTCGCGGTCGACACCGCGCCCGAAGCCCGTCGCTGACGCCTCATCGGTTTCCCACTCCGAACGACCATAGGCGGCATAGTCGACGCCGCAGAGATCGATCAACTGCTCGAAGCGGAAGTCGTCGTGATCGCGCAGGGTCCGGGCCACGTCGAGCAGCCGTTCAGCGGGCACGTCCAGAGTCAGCTCGTCGAATGCGTCGATCAGCTCGAAGTCCGACTCAGCGAAATGCGCGCGAATGGCCGCAGCAAGCGCGTCCACCCTGGCGGTGCGGGTCAGGATGTGTGTCACCATGATCTCTGAAGGAACTCAGCGGGCGATGGTATTGGTGCGGCGGATCTTCTCCTGCAATTGCAGGATGCCGTAGAGCAGCGCTTCCGCCGTTGGTGGACAGCCGGGGACATAGACATCGACCGGCACGATGCGGTCACAGCCGCGCACCACCGAATAGGAATAGTGATAGTAGCCGCCGCCATTGGCGCAGGAACCCATGGAGATGACCCAGCGCGGTTCGGCCATCTGGTCATACACCTTGCGCAGCGCCGGCGCCATTTTGTTGACCAATGTGCCAGCCACGATCATCACATCGGACTGACGCGGACTCGGGCGGAAGATGATGCCGAAGCGGTCGAGGTCATAGCGCGCGGCGCCGGCATGCATCATCTCGATGGCGCAGCAGGCCAGCCCGAAGGTCATGGGCCAGAGCGAGCCGGTACGTGCCCAGTTGATCAGCTTGTCGGCGGTCGTGGTGACGACGCCCTCCTCAAGCAAGCCTTCTATTCCCATTCCAGGGCCCCCTTCTTCCACTCATAGATGAAGCCAACGACCAGGATCCCGAGAAACACGACCATGGCCCAGAAGGCGAAGAGGCCCAGCTCACCGAGCGCAACGGCCCAGGGGAAGAGGAACGCGATCTCCAGATCGAAGATGATGAACAGGATGGCGACCAGATAGTACCGGACGTCGAATTTCATGCGGGCGCTCTCGAACGCCTCGAAGCCGCATTCGTAAGGGGAATCCTTTTCGCTATCGGGACGCCGGGGGCCAAGCAGATAGCCCATGACCAGCGGACCCACGCCAACCAGAATCCCGACCAGGATGAAGATCAGGATCGGCAGATAGTTGTCGAGCACTCTGTCCCCTCTCTGACATTTTTCTAATATTCGCGGCGGAACCGGGAGTCTAGTGCAGGGGTTGGCGCGCTGTCAACCCTGCCATCAATCCAAATTATTTGATTTTTCAAGGCATTAGATAATTATCAATGACACAAAGAAAAACGGCATACCGCGTGGGCGATATGCCGTTTATTGTTGGTGCCGACGGCCAGACTCGAACTGGCACGGCTTGCGCCACTACCCCCTCAAGATAGCGTGTCTACCAATTTCACCACGTCGGCTAAAACTGTACTCATTGCTCATCGGCAGCTTGCTCGCCGCCGGACGAGGTTTCTGGTTCAGACGCCCCCTGCGCGGCTGGAGCAACCGGCACATCGGAAGCGGCTGATTCATTGGTCATCACGGTTGCACCTGGAATCGCGGGTACATCCGAATTTTCCGGACTCGGCGCGGATTCGATCGGGGCATTCGGGACGACGACCGTGTCGCCCATTTTATCCATCAATCCAGCCGGTCCGCTAGCCTGAGTCGCATAATAAGCCAGCGCCATGCTCGTCAGGAAAAACAGCGCCGCCAGGATCGCCGTGAGCCGCGTCAGAAACGAACCCGACCCTTGGGCACCGAAGACGGTCGCCGAGGCGCCGCTACCGAAGGCCGCACCCGCATCCGCACCCTTTCCGTGCTGGATCAGCACCAGACCGATCAGACCCAGCGACAGAAAGACTTGGAAGACTGTCAGAATCGTTTGCATGCGTTACTCAACAATGGGCGTCTCAAGCCGCCGTCTCTCCAGCCTGGCAGATCGCCAGAAAATCCTCGACCACCAGCGAAGCACCGCCGATTAGACCGCCATCGATATCGCTCATTGCCAGCAGCTCGGCGGCGTTCGACGGCTTCATGCTGCCGCCGTAGAGAATCCGGACCTTCTCGGCGATCGCGGCATCATGTGCGGCGATACGACGACGAATGAAGGCATGGACTTCTTGCGCCTGCTCGGGCGTAGCTGTTTTGCCGGTTCCGATCGCCCAGACCGGCTCATACGCAATTTCGATCCGACCGAAGGATTCGATGCCATTGGCTTCGATGATCGCGTCGATCTGCCCCGCAATCACGGGCTCCATAAAGCCTTGCTCGCGCTGTTCGAGCGTCTCGCCAACGCAGAGGATGGGCGTCATGCCGGCGGACACGACCATCGCCAGCTTTTTGGCCACGATAGCGTCGGTCTCGCCATAGTATTCACGACGCTCGGAGTGCCCGCAGATCACATAGCGGCATCCGAACTCGTTCAGCATCCCAGCCGAGATTTCGCCCGTGTAGGCGCCACTCGCTTCGACGCTGACATTCTGCGCTCCGATCCGGACCGCGCTGCCAGCCAGCAGGCGCTGACCAGCCTCCAGAAACACGAAGGGCACGCAGACCGCAATCTCGGCCTTGCTCATTCCGCTCGAACCCGCGAGGACACCTTGAATCAGCGACTCGGCGCTGGCGCGGGTGCCATTCATCTTCCAGTTACCGGCGATCAGGGGCTGGCGCATGGCGATACGGCTCCATGTTTCGTTGCTCAGAGACTCGGGCTAGCACTCGAAGCGAGCCGGCGATTATAGACACTTTCGCGCGTTCCGCAAGCCCCTTGTGAACGCGAAATTACGATGCTTAATCCGGAACGCGCTTTCGGCTACACTCGCGAGCATGGCAAAAGGTAACAAAAAAACATCCGACGGCAGCTCGACCATCGCCCTCAACAAGAAGGCCGGGCACGACTATTTCATCGAGCAGCGTCTCGAGTGCGGACTCGTGCTCGAAGGCTGGGAAGTCAAGAGCCTGCGCGCCGGGCGCGTTCAGCTCAAGGAGAGCTATGTCAAGATCCTCCATGCCGAGGCGTTCCTCATCGGTGCGCACATCTCGGCGCTGGCGACCGCCTCGACCCATATCCATCCAGATCCGACCCGTAGCCGCAAGCTGCTGCTCAAGCGCTCGGAGCTCAACCGGCTGATCGGTCTCACCGAACGTGCCGGTTATACCCTGATCCCGACGGCGATGTACTGGAAGCGCGGACGCGCCAAGCTCGAGATCGGTCTGGCCAAGGGCAAGAAGCAGCACGACAAGCGCGCCACCGAGCGCGACCGCGACTGGCAGCGCGAAAAGGAGCGCATCTTCAAGACCGGCTGAGGTCAGGCGGCGACTTTTTCGGTTGCCCTGGAACCAAAGCTTCCCTATATTGACCAACCTCTCACTTGGGGGCGACATGGCTTCGACGTGGGTCGCAAAACCTGAGGTGCATGCCGAGGTGCGGGAAACCTCGTAAAACCATCCGCAAACCAATAGTTGCCAACGACGACAACTACGCTCTCGCTGCTTAATCCCAGCGGGCCTCAGACCGCTGCCTGCCTATGGACGGCGGATTCCTGGGGTAAAAACACATAGGATCGCGGTGACGGGCGTCCGGACCTGATCCGCTAAAACCTAACGGAATCGCCGACTGATCGCCCTGCCCCTTGGGCGGCGGAAGGCTAAAAACAATAAAGCGGGCTAAGCATGTAGGACCAATGGCAGAGGGCTTGCGGACGCGGGTTCGATTCCCGCCGCCTCCACCAAATACTCGTCCACGGACGCTCACAAACCCGCTTAAGTGCGGGTTTTTCATGCCTGTACGCTCCTCATGCAGGCATGTCCGTCCATTGACATCATCCAAACTGGGGCGACATTGGCGGCAAGCGATCCGCTACTACATGGAGTTACCCCGTGCCCCAGCACAGACCATGGAAAGTGAGTTTTTGGGGATCGAGGCACGATGAAAGCAGACAAGGCTATCGCGACCTACCGACGCATGCGGACTCAGCCCCTGTGGCGTCTGCTGGCCTCGGACAACGGCCCCACTGTCATTGGCCTGCTTCAAATCCATCTCTATGAGAGCGAGCAAAGCCTTCCCGCCTCCACTTTTCATGAGCGGATCGGGAGGAGTTTGGAAGTGCTTCGCGCTCAAGGTGAGGATTTCCCCCAAACCGCCCAAGCCTATGTCGCCAACTGGCTCGCCGATGGCTATCTGGAGCGCCGCTTTCCGGCCGGCGCTTCCGAGGAGGAATATGAACTCTCCACGGCAGCCATCGAGGCTATTCGCTTTGTCTCTGGGCTGACGCAGCCCCACTCCGCTGCGACCGAGAGCCGTCTGACACTCGTCATCGAAGCGCTGACCCGGCTTGCCGAGGACACCGACACCGACAAGTTCCGCCGCATCGATCGGCTCATGGCCGAGCAGGCGCGTATCGACAAGGAGATAGACGCCATCCAGAAGGGGCAGATGCGCGTGCTTCCTCATGCAGCGGCGCTGGAACGCACGCGGGAGATCATCACGCTGGCCGACGATCTTGCGGGCGACTTCCGGCGCGTGCGTAATCAGTTCGAGCAACTGAATCGAGATCTCCGTGAGCGCCTCATGGACAATGATGGCAATCGGGGCGAGGTGCTGGATTCGCTGTTTGCCGGAATCGACCTGATTTCAGAGAGCGAAGCGGGGCGCACCTTTTCCGCTTTCTGGCGCTTGCTAACGGACCCGGAACAGGCGGCCACCCTCGACCAGGCCCTTGATAACGTGCTGTCGCGGGAATTCGTGACTCAACTCGACGCCAAGGAGCGACGCTTCCTTCTCCGGCTGACGCGAACCCTTCTTGAGCAAGGCGGAATGGTTCATGAGGTGCTCCAGACTTTCGCTCGCAGCCTGAAGCATTTCGTTCAGAGTCGTGAGTACCTTGAGCAGCGCCGACTCAATCACCTTTTGAAGGATGCCCAGCGTGCCGCCCTCGCCCTGAAGGATGAGGTCAGGGCCACGGAAACCCTCCAGTACACGCTCGAACTCTCAAGCAGCCGTTTGCGCTCCCTATCCCAGTGGGTGCTGTACGATCCCTCCCTACAAGCCTTGCCTGGTCAGATGGCCGAAGGGGACGCGCTGCCCATCGACCTGGAGTCTGTCGGCGAACTGATCGCTCAATCCGAGATCGATTTCCGCACGCTGAAGGCCAACGTGCTGGCCGTCCTGGAACACCGATCCCAGGCTTCCATTGCCGACGTTCTGGAGCGGTTCCCCGCCGCACAGGGACTCGGCAGCGTGGTCGGCCTTCTGGCGTTAGGCAGTCGGCATGGTTTCCGGTCCGATCACAGCGAAACCGTGGGCTGGATTGGAGGCGACGACCAGAGTCGTAGCGCCCGAATTCCAAAGATCTTGTTTTTGAGGGAGCGGGCCAATGAGCTGGTCTGAGATTGACGAAGCGGCGTTGCCGGACGAAGAACGAGCGCCGGATGCAGTGCCGGCCTCCGCCAACACGCTGTTCATAGGCGATAGCGGCGAATTGCCCCTGGACACCCGGCGCGCCCTGGTACAGCTCCTGGCGGGGCCGTCACTCGATGGACACCGACACCCCAAACTCTGGCCGATCCTGATCAGAGACGAAGTGCCGATACGTCGCCGCCTCGCCGAACTGTTCCTGGAGTTGGTCATCGACCGGGACATGCAAGTCGCCTTCACCCGTCAGGCGGATACCGGTGAACTGGAGGTTCCGACCCTGCTGCGTCGCGCCCAGTTGACCTTCATCGACTCTATTCTGCTGCTCCATCTTCGCCAACGCTTGACCCAGGCAGATTCGCGGGGCGACCGCGCCGTGGTGTCGACGGATGAGATCATGGAGTTCCTCAACCTCTATGAGCGAGCGTCCAACACCGACCGCGCCGGGTTCGTGAAACGGATCCATGCCTCCATCGAGAAGATCAAGAAGCACAGCATCCTCCAGAAAATTCGTTCCAGTGAGGATCGATTCGAGATCTCGCCGACACTGAAGCTCCTCTTCTCGGCCGAGGAAATACAAGCCCTGACGCACTTGTATCAACGCATGGCCGCCGGTGAGCCGCCAGCGCCTGTGACTCGGACCGAATCTGATGATGAAGAGGCCGACCCATGATCCTGGAACCACAAACCGCCTCCTTGTTCGCCCGGGAACAATTCCGGATGGCTCGCTTGCAGGTTTACAACTGGGGAACATTCTCCGGCCTGCATGACATTGCGATCAGCGAGCGCGGCTTTCTGTTCGTAGGCCGATCCGGAGCGGGTAAATCGACTCTGCTCGATGCCATTTCGGCCCTGCTGGTGCCGCCTCAGTGGATCGACTTCAATGCCGCCGCTCGCGAGGCCGATCGCAGCGGCCGCGATCGGAATCTCGTCACCTACGTGCGTGGCGCATGGGCCGAGCAGAAGGATGGCGAATCGGGTGAAATCGCCACCCGTTATCTGCGCCCTGGGACCACATGGTCAGCCTTGGCGCTGACATACCAGAACACATTGGGTCAGACAGTGGTGCTGGTCCGGGTGTTCTGGCTGCGAGGCAGCGCCAATGGCAGTGCCGATGTCAAACGCCACTACCTCATCCTGGAGCGGCCTTTCGATCTGCGCGAACTGGAGGACTTCGGACAATCCAACTTTGACGTTCGCAAGCTCAAGCAATCGTTCCCGAATGCCTTCGTCCGCGACGAGTTCCGCCCGTATTGCGAGCGATTCAGTCGCTTGCTCGGCATCGAGAGCGAGATGGCGCTGCGCTTGCTGCACAAGACCCAGTCGGCCAAGAATCTGGGCGACCTCAATACCTTCCTGCGCGACTTCATGCTCGACAAGCCCGAAACCTTTGAGGTGGCGAATCGCTTAGTCAGCGAATTCGACGAACTCAACGCGGCGCACCAAGCGGTCGTGACGGCGCGCGAGCAGGTGGAAACCCTGCTGCCTGCGCGAGAGCAGGATCAACATCGCGAGTCGTTGTTATCACGGCGCAATGGACTGGAGGAACTTCGGCTGGGGGTGGATGGCTACCGGGAAACCCGCCGCATTGAACTACTGAAGCAGCAGGTGGCATCTCTGGAGGTGCAAGCCGGCGGCACAGAGGGTGAGATCAGCCAGTGCAAAAGTACACTAGACAACCATAAAACGACGTTGCGAGACCTGGAGAGGCAGCACCGCGAGGCTGGTGGCGACCGGATCGAGCAGTGGGAGTCCGAGAAATCGGGCTTGGAAACCCAACGTGCGGACCGCCTTCGCAAACGCAGTCAGGCAGAAGGGGCTTGCAAAAAGCTTGGCTGGAGCCTCCCCGACTCGCCCCAAGCCTTTGCCGAATCATTGGGTAACGCGCGGCAGGAGATCGAAAATCGGGAGCAGTTCAGCAACGAAAATCGCGAAGAACAATTTCGTCTCGCCGGTCGGAAGAAGGACGCCGAGACGGCATTTTCGCAAGCGGTGAAAGAGGTGCAGGCACTCCAGCGCCAGCCGTCGAATGTGCCTGCCGATATGCTCGAAATGCGCCGCGACATTGCGGCTGCTATTGGGATCTCCGAGTCGGCCCTGCCCTTCGTCGGCGAACTCATCGAGGTGAAGGCCGATGAGGCCGAGTGGCGCGGCGCCATCGAGCGCGTATTGCATGGATTTGCACTCTCTCTTCTAGTGGACGAGCGTCATTATTCCGCGCTGGCCAATCACATCAACGACACCCATCTTGGGCAGCGCCTGGTGTACTACCGAACCGGCCGCCCTGAGACCTGGCAGGTCAGACCCATCGGGCCCAACTCGCTGGTCCTCAAACTGAACGTCAAGGAAGGGGCCTATTCCGATTGGTTACAGGCTGAGCTGCGACAGCGTTTCGATTATGTGTGCGTCGACGGAATGACGTCTTTCAGGACCGCTGATCGGGCCATCACGCGGGAGGGTCAGGTCAAGCATAGCAAGACCCGACATGAGAAAGACGACCGTCGAAATGTCGGTGATCGACGAAGCTGGGTGCTCGGGTTCGACAACCGCGAGAAGCTCGCGCTCTTTCAGGCACAGGCTCAGGAACTGGCAGCCACGATCAGCCGCCTCGCAAGAGAGATCGACGCCCTGGCCTCCCAGGACAAGGACCGTGCGGACCGAGCCATGCAGTGCCAGACTCTGGTGAGTCTCCAGTGGCAGGAAATCGACGTCGTTCCGTTGCTGGACCGTATTGCCGCCATCGAGCGGCAGATCCGCGAAGCGCGTGAAGGCAATACAGCCCTGCTGCACCTTAGTGAGCGGATTGAGCAGCAACAGAAGCGGGTTGCGGAAGCCGAACAAGGCCTCCAAGACGCCAGGGTGACGCACGAGTCGGTTCTGAAAAAAATTCGGGAAAGCACTCAAGAGCTGGAGTCTCTCCTCCAGGACGCCTCCAGGGTTCCACTGACTCCGCATCAGATTACCGGACTCGACGAACGCTTCGACAAACAGGCGGATGTACTCAGCCTGAACAACCTCGGCAAGGTAGCGACCACTGTCGAGCGAGCGCTCAACACAGAGATCACGGACATCGACCACGCGATCCGCGATTGCGAGAAGATCATCGAAGCGCGCTTTACCGATTTCAAACGGCAGTGGCCCATGGATGCCGGCGACATGGATACGAGTCTCTCCAGCGCGCCGGACTTTTTTGCCCGGCTGGTTCGGCTGGAGACGGATGGTCTGCCGGCGCATGAACACCGCTTCTTCGAGTTGCTGCAGAACCAGAGCCACCAGAATCTGGCCGCACTCGCCTCCTACTTGCGCGATGAGCGAAAGGCCATCCTTGAACGAATGGACCTGGTGAACGACAGTCTCAGCCAAGTGCCGTTCAATCAGAGCGCCAACCAACGCACCTATCTCCACATCGACACCAGCGACCGGCAACTTGCCGACGTCAAGGAATTCCAGCAGAACATTCAGCGGGCACTCAGCCACGCCTGGAGTGAGGACCGCGAGTTTGCCGAGGCACGGTTCTCGGTCTTGCGCCAACTTGTCGAACAGCTCGCCAGTCAGGAGCCCGAGCACAGACGCTGGCGCGAGTCCGTGCTGGACGTCCGGCAGCATGTCGAGTTCATCGGGCGGGAAATCGATGAGTGCGGCGTCGAGGTCGAGATCTACCGCAGCGGTGCGGGCAAATCGGGAGGCCAGCGCCAGAAGCTGGCCACCACCTGTCTGGCCGCCGCCCTGCGTTACCAATTGGGCGGAAACGATCATGGCGTGCCGATGTACGCACCGGTCGTGCTCGACGAGGCGTTCGACAAGGCAGACAACGAATTCACCGCCTTGGCGATGCATATCTTTGCCAATTTCGGATTTCAGATGATCGTCGCCACGCCGCTGAAGTCCGTCATGACTCTGGAACCGTTCATCGGCGGCGCGTGCTTCATCGATATCAGCGACCGGCGCGTATCGGGTGTCCTGATGATTGAATACGACAATGATCGTCAGCGGTTGAGACTGCCTGAGCACGCCCAAGAGGAGGCCGACGTTGAAGCTTCCTGAAGATGTCCGGCAGCTTCTCGCCCGCCGCTTTCAGAGCAAACACCGCTCGTGGCTGGCCGGTGAGGCCGGCGAAAACCAATGGCCACTGAAAATCGCGCTCGGTGTACCCACGGAGCAGGCTGCTCTGCGGCAAGTCGAAGGCGTTCGCGTCTGGGTGAGCGCATGGCATCACTGGCATGGACCGGGCGCGCTGTCCTGGTGCGAGCGGCGTTGGAAGACGCTTGGCGTTCAACGAGTGCCCGACACGCTGATACTGAACGGCCCCGATGAGGTGGCTCAGTGGATCGGTGAAGGCACTCGCTGGGAGCAGGCTCAATCGCGTTATCAGACACTCATTGCACGTTGGCCGCTGCTGGCTCGGCCGTTGCGGAAATACTTCGATGTTCTCGCCGACTACGGCGACGCCGATTTTCGGCGCATGGCGGACATGCTGGCCTGGATCGCAAGCCACCCGAACTCCGGTCTCTACCCCCGCCAGTTGCCCGTGTCGGGCCTGGACAGCAAATGGCTCGACGGACGCACAGGCCTGCTGAAGGATCTGATGGCCGCGATACAGGGAGACGCCGCCAACGACCTGGATTTCTATGAACGATGCGGTCTGAAAGCACCACCGCTTCTGGTGCGGATGAGGATCCTCGATCAGGGGCTGCGAACCCGGATCAGCGGTATGGGAGACATCACCGCGCCGGTGGAAGACCTGGGGCGTATCCATTTACCGGCCTCGCATGTGTTTATTGTCGAGAACCTTCAAACCGGATTGGCCATGTCCGACATGCCGGGCGCTGTCGTCTTCATGCGGCTTGGCTACAACGTGAACGTGCTGGCCGAACTGCCTTGGCTCACCCATGCCCAGTGCATCTACTGGGGCGATCTGGATACCCATGGATTTGCGATCTTGCACCGGGCCCGTTCCTATCTTCCAGGCCTGCGGTCCGTCCTTATGGACGAAGACACCTTGCTCCGTCACAAAGCCTTGTGGGTGGATGAGAAGGAACAACATGCAGCGGCGGAACTGACGCTTCTGAACGAGACTGAGCGGGAAGTCTACCAGGGACTCAAACAGCAGCGATGGGGGCAGAACGTCCGCCTGGAGCAAGAGCGGATCGCGTGGGATGCGGCTTGGCCTACATTGCAGCGGCTCGTTGGCACCCTGTAACGCTGTGTCGCATCCCCCGGAGACGATAACGGGTTTTCTTGTGGAGAAATCGATGAAACCGAACTGGTATGGCCTGAGTGTCGACGAGGCACTCGACACCCTGAACGCCTCGCACGAGCGCGGCCTGTCGCTTGCTGAGATCGAGGCTCGGCGCGCTGCGGCTGGCTGGAACGAACTCGCCTTCAAGAAGACCCCGGCCTGGATGCGTTTCCTGCGGCAATTCAAAGACTCGATGGTGATCATCCTGCTGGTGACGGCGGCCATCACCGGCCTGCTGACCGCGCTCGGCAGTCACATGCTGCCCGACACCCTGGTCATCCTCGGCGTGGTGCTGCTCAATGCCGTCCTCGGTTTCGTGCAGGAGGGCAAGGCCGAGGGCGCGCTCGATGCCCTGCGCAGTCTGATGGTGCCCGAGTGTCTGGTGATGCGCGACGGCGAGCTGCAACGCCTGCCCTCGCGCGAGCTGGTGCCGGGCGATGTGGTGATCCTGGAGGGCGGCGACAAGATCCCGGCCGACATCCGCTTCATCGACACCAGCAGCGCCTATGTCGACGAATCCTCCCTGACCGGCGAGTCGGTGCCGGTGCAGAAGTCCACCCAGCCCATCGCCGGCGACAATCTGGTGCCGGGCGACCAGCGCAACATGGGTTTTTCCGGCACCTATCTGACACAGGGCACGGCGCGCGGTCTGGTGGTCGAGACCGGCGCCAACACCGTCTTCGGTCAGATCGCCGACATGGTCAAAACCGCCGATGCGGGCCAGACTCCCTTGCAGCGCAAGATGAGCGAGTTCGTCCACACGCTCATCAAGGCCATTCTCGCCGTCGGCGCCTTCAACTTCGTCTATGGCCTCTATCTCGGCTATGACATGGGCTACAGCTTCCTCGGCGCCGTGTCGCTGGTGGTGGCCGCCATCCCCGAGATGCTGCCGGCGCTGGTCACGGCCATCCTGGCGGTCTCGGGCACCATCATGGCCTCACGCAAGGCGCTCATCCGCAAGCTGCCGGCGGCCGAGACCCTGGGTGCAACCTCGGTCATCTGCTCGGACAAGACGGGCACCCTGACCGAGAATCGCATGACGGTCACGCGCGTTCAGGTCGGCGCCCAGACCCTGGAGGTCACGGGCGTGGGCTATGACGTGACCGGACACTATGCACGCGACGGCGAGCGGCTCGACGCCGAGGGACATCCGGCCCTGCGCACGCTGATGGAGGTCGGCGTACTCTGCAACAACGCCCATCTGAAGGACGAAGGCGGCGGTGTCGGCGACCCGACCGAGCTGGCGTTGCTGGTCAGTGCCGCCAAAGCCGGTATCACCAAGGCCGATGCGCACCGGCTCGCCGAGATCCCCTTCGACTCGGCGACCAAATACATGGCCGTCATGACCGAGCGCGCCGGACGCCGTCTCATCGCCGTCAAGGGCGCACCCGAGACCGTGCTCGGCATGTGCTCGACTCAGTTGGACGCCGACGGCCAAACGGTCGCGCTCGACGCCGAATCCTACCTGAGCGCGGCGCAAGGCTTCGCGCGCCAGGCATTGCGTACCCTCGGTTTCGCCTTCAAGGAGGTCGATGCCGATCACGAGGATCTGCTGCATGCCGACCTCAGCGGCCTGACCTTCGCCGGACTCCAGGGCATGATCGATCCGCCCAAGCCCTCGGCGATCGAAGCGGTCGCCAAGTGCAAGAGCGCCGGCATCCGCACCGTCATGGTCACGGGCGACCATCCGGACACCGCGCAGGCCGTGGCCGCCCAACTCGGCATCACCGCCGATCAGGTGATCACGGGCGTGCAGCTCGCCGAGATGTCGCCCGAGTCGCTGCGCGAGTGCGTCAAGACCGTCTCGGTGTTCGCGCGCGTGGCTCCCGAGCACAAGAAATTCATCGCTGAAGCCTTCCAGGCCAATGGTCTGGTGGTCGCCATGACCGGCGACGGCGTCAACGATGCCCCGGCGCTCAAGCAAGCCGACATCGGCGTGGCCATGGGCATCGCCGGCACCGAGGTCGCGCGCGAGGCCGCCGACATGGTGCTGGCCGACGACAACTTCGCCACCATCGTCAACGCCGTCGAGGAAGGCCGCCATGCCTGGACCAATCTCCAGAAAGCCATCCTCTACACCCTGCCGACCAATGCCGCTCAGGCACTGCTCATCATGGGCGCGATCTTCATGGCCGCCTTCGTGCCTGTGTTCGCCGAGCGCTTCGTGCTCGAACCCATCCAGATCCTCTGGATCAATCTGATCGACTCGGTGCTGCTGACGCTGCCGCTGATGATGGAGCCGAAGGAGAAGGATCTGCTGTCGCGTCCGCCGCGCGATCCGGGCGTGCGCATCATCGATGCGCTCTTCCTCCAGCGCGTGGTGCTCATGGGGCTGATGATCGCCGTGCCGAGCTTCTTCGTGTATCACTACTTCGGCACGGCGGCCGTGGTCGAGGGCGAGCTGGTCGATCCGCTGCTGTTGACCCAGGCGCAGACGGCGGCTTTCTGGGTGATCCTCATGACCCAGATCGGCTATCTGATCTCGGCGCGCTCGCTGTTCGACTCGGCTTTCCACCTCGACCCGCTCGGCAATCCCTGGCTCCTGGGCGGCATCGGTCTGAGTGTGCTGCTGCATCTGACGGGAACCTTCGTGACACCCGTGGCCGACGCCTTCCGGCTCGCAGCCTTCCCGGCCGAGTGGTGGCCATTGATTTTGGCTACATTGCTCCCGAGTTTCCTGGCGATCGAGACCGATAAACTCATCCGCGCGCGCCTGGCTCGGCGTTAGAGCATTGCCGGCGCGGCAGGAGCCTTGATCATGCTGTCCGACGACATGGCGCGCTTTGCCATCGAGCACACGCCGCTTGAACTCTATTGGGCCGATTTCAATGGGCGCTTCGTCGAGGTGAACGCCGCCGCCTTGCGGGCGCTCGGATACAGCCGTGAGCAAATGTTCGACCTCGCGCTCTGGGATGTGGATCCCAATTTTCCGCCCGAGCGCTGGAGCGCCTTCGTCGAATCCTTGCGCCAGGAGCGTCACGCACGTCTGGAGACGCTGCATCGCCGTCGTGACGGTAGCTGCTACCCGGTCGAAGTCACGGTGTCTCTGGTCGAACATAACGGTGAAACCCTGCTCTTTGGCCTCGCACAGGACATCAGCGACCGCCGACGCATGGAGCGTGAATTGCAGGAGAGCGAGCAGCGTCTGCGCGTACTCATCAACTCCACGCCCGACATCATCTGCTTCAAGGATGGCGCCGGGCGCTGGCTCGAAGCCAACGAGGCCGATCTCGAACTCTTCGCCCTGACCGAGGTCGACTATCGCGGCAAGACCGACAGCGAGCTGGCCGACTACACCCACACCACATATCGTCACTCGTTCCTGGCCTGTGAGGCGACCGACGAGGCCGCCTGGCAGGCCGGTCGGCTCTCGCGCGCCGAGGAAGTCATCGAGCGGTTCGATGGGGTCGTCAAGATCTATGACGTCATCAAGGTACCTGTGTTCGAGCCGGACGGCCGGCGCAAGGGACTGATCGTGCTCGGGCGCGACATCACCGAGCGCAAATGCTTCGAGGAGGCGCTTCAGGAAGAACGCGGCTTCCTGCAGAACGTGATCGACGGCATCGACGATCCGATCCTCGTCATCGGTATCGACTACCAGGTGTTGCGCATGAACCGCGCGGCGCGCGACATCGCCGAACGCTCAGGGTTCATCGACCATTGCGCCGCCTGTTACAAGCTCGCCGCCGCCCGCCAGCGCCCCTGCAACCAGGACGATCATCCCTGTCCGCTGCGCACCGTCCGGGATACACGCCAACCCTGTAAGCTCATCCGGCACTATCGCGCCCCGGACGGCGCACTGCGTCAGTACGAGGTCGCGGCCAGCCCGCTGTTCGACGAGGCCGGCGAGGTGCGCGCCATCATCGAGGTCTCGCGCGACATCAGCGAACATCTCGCCCTGCTCGACGAGCTGCGCGAGCGCGAACTGAGCTATGCCCATCTCGCCCAGCACGACCCGCTCACCGGCCTGCCCAACCGGCTGCTGTTCGCCGACCGTCTCAGTCAGTCCATCCATACGGCGCATCGTCATCGGCGCCGGTTCGCCGTGCTCTTCATCGACCTCGACCGCTTCAAGCAGGTCAACGACAGCTTCGATCACAGCTATGGCGACCGGGTACTGACGGCGGTCGCCGAGCGATTGCGCAGACTCTTTCGCGAGGACGACACCATCGCGCGCATGGGCGGCGACGAGTTCACCGTCATCCTCAACCACATCCGGCACGACCAGGACGCCGCAACCGTGGCGAGCAAGATCCTGGATCTGTTCAAGCTCCCGTTCGAGGTGCTCGATCACAGCCTCTTCCTGGGCGCCAGCGTCGGCATCAGTCTCTATCCCGAGCATGGGACCACGGTCGATGATCTGGTGCGCAATGCCGATACGGCCATGTATCGCGCCAAGGAGAGCGGGCGCAACAACTTCCAGTACTACTCACGCGAGCTCACCGCTAAGGCCGTCGAACGCGTGCGGCTCGAATCCAGTCTGCACCGCGCGCTCGAACGCGGTGAGCTCCTGCTGCACTATCAGCCGCAGGTCGATCTGGAGCACGGCCGGGTGCGCGGGCTGGAGGCGCTGGTGCGCTGGCAACACCCCGAGGCCGGGCTGATCTCGCCGGCGACCTTCATCCCGCTGGCCGAAGAATCCGGAATCATCCTGGCGATAGGCGCCTGGGTGCTCGAACAGGCCTGCGGTCGGATGAAGGACTGGCTCGATCGCGGGCTGGTGACGGCCGAGACCCTGATCAGCGTCAATCTCTCGCCCAAGCAGTTCGATCAGCCGAATCTCGTCGCGCTGATCGACCGGATTCTGACCACGACCGGACTGGCGGCCGCTCAGTTGGAACTGGAGATCACCGAGTCGACCGTGATGCAATCCGTGGAACAGGCCGGTGATGTGCTGCACCGGTTGCGCGAACTCGGCGTCAAGGTCGCCATCGACGACTTCGGCACCGGCTACTCCTCGCTCATCCATCTCAAGCGCTTCCCGCTGACGACGCTCAAGATCGACAAGACCTTCGTCTCCGACATTCCGCACGATGCCAACGACACGGCCATCACCCGCGCCGTCATCGCGCTGGCCCATTCGCTGTCGCTGGAGGTGCTGGCCGAGGGCGTCGAGACCCAGGCCCAGCGTGCGTTCCTGATCGATGAAGGCTGCCCGCATGGTCAGGGCTATCTGTTCTCACGACCCCTGGACGAGAGCGGGATCGAGCCGTTCCTGCGCGAGCGGCTCGCTCAGGTCGAGTCCGCCGTGGACTCAGGCGCGCGTCCGTGACTGTGAGAGCGCGTTGATCGCGCGCGCTGCCGCGAACAGGCCGATGCTCGCCGTGACCGTGACCACTGAACCGAAGCCCGCGCAGTTGAGTCCGGTCGGCCCCGGACGGCTCGCGTCACAGACTGCCCCGGACGGCGGTTGGCGTAACGGCTCGACGGAATAGACCGCCTCGATGCCGAAGCGCTTGTTCGGCACGCGCGTGAAGCCGTGCGACTTGCGCAACTGGGCGCGCACCCGCGACAGCAGCGGATCCTGGATGGTGCGCGCGAGATCGTCGACCCGGATGCGGGTCGGATCGGCCTTGCCGCCGGCCGCGCCGCAGGTCACGAGCGGGATGCCGGCCCGATGACAGACGGCGATCATGGCCACCTTGGCGCGCACCGAATCGATGGCGTCGATCACATGATCGAAACCGGCGCCGACGAGTTCGGCAGCATTCTCGGGGGTCAGGAAATCCTCAATCAAGGTGAGGTCGCAGTCCGGGGCATAGCTGGCGATGCGCGCGCGCATGGCCTTGACCTTGGCCTGACCGAGCGTGGGGTCGGCGGCCTGGATCTGGCGATTGATATTGGATTCGGCGACATGATCCAGGTCGATCAGGGTGAGACTGCCGACGCCACTGCGCGCCAGCGCCTCGGCCGCCCAGGAACCCACACCGCCGATGCCCACGACACAGACATGCGCCGCCGTCAGCCGGTCCTGTCCCTCCTCGCCATAGAGTCGCGCTAGGCCGCTGAAACGGCGGCGGTCGTTGATCGTTTGTTCAGGGATCGGCAGGTTCGGCATGAGTCGCAAAACGGATGAAGCGCGAGCGTGACGTGCTCAGGGACAGTCAGTTGAACCAATGATGCCGTATCGGGCCGTTTCCGGTCCAAGGATATTCAAAGCAGGCTGGTGAACCGATCGATCGGCGTCTGTCCGCCGAGCATCGAGACCCTGGAGCCGGCCGTGTCAGACCGCCGTCTTGGGAAAGACCGCCTCCCTGATCCTGTCCGCCGTCAGCTCGGGTGCGCACGCACGGATGAAGCTCAGGGCATAGTCGCGCAGATAGCGCCCGCGTCTCAGGCCCAGCCGGGCGGTGTTGGTCTCGAAGAGGTCGGGCAGTTCGATCAGCCGCAGTCCGGCGTCGCGGACGGGGTGCCAGGCCATCGCCGCGATGAGTCCGACCCCGAGTCCCAGTTCGACATAGGCCTTGATGACATCGGCGTCGAGCGCGGACATGACGATCTCCGGCACAAGTCCGGCGCGCGCGAAGGCGGCGTCGATGCGCGCCCGACCGGTGTAGCCGGGATGGTAGGTGATGAGCGGATACTCGGTGATCGCCTCTAGGGTCAGCGGTCCGACCGCCGTCAGCGGATGCCCCTCCGGGACGATCAGCGCATGGCGCCACTCATAGAAGGGAAAGCTCACCAGATCCGGTTCGTCGGCCAGCGCCTCGGTGGCGATGCCGATATCGGCCTCGCCCGAGCGCAGACGCTCGACGATCTCGCCCGGGCCGCACTGATGCAGTTCCAGATGCACCCTGGGAAAGTGTGACTTGAAGCGTGTCACCACCGGCGGCAGGGCATAACGGGCCTGGGTGTGGGTGGTGGCGATGGCCAGATGTCCGGTGTCCTGTTGCGCGAACTGCTCGCCCAGCCGCTTGATGTTCTGGAGATCGAGCAGGAGTCGCTCGACGATCGGCAGCAGTTCCCGGCCGGGCGCGGTCAGTCCCAGCAGACGCTTGCCGCGGCGCGTGAACAGCTCCACGCCCAGCTCGTCCTCCAGATCCTTGATGTGCTTGGAGACGCCCGACTGGGCGGTGAAGAGCGCATTGGCCACCTCGGTCAGATTGAACTGACGGCGCACGGTCTCGCGCACGATGCGCAATTGCTGGAGATTCATCTCAGGCCGCCCGGTGCTCGAAGACGCGGATGCGCGAGGGCACCAGCCGCACGCGCTGTCCGGCGACCAGTCCGAGCGCCTGCACCTGATCGCGCGGCAGCACGACCTCGTAGTGCATCGGTCTGCCGCTGTCCGCGGTCGACGCCGGACTGTCGAGCTCGACTCTGGCATTCGCACCGAAGTTCAGCAGACGCGACACCGTAGCGGCGATGCCCTCGGCGCTGTCCGGATCGGTGACGATCTCCAGTTCGTGCGGACGCGCGAAGGCAATGGCCTCGACGCCCGGCGCCAGCGGGGCCGAATCGTGCGCCAGGGTCGTCTCGCCGACGCGCAGACCGTCCCGCTCGACCCGACCGTGGAAGGTATTGACGGCTCCGAGGAAACCATAGACGAAGGGCGTGGCCGGCTGTTCGTAGACCTCGATCGGGGTGCCCTGCTGCTCGACCCGGCCGCGATTCATCAGCACCACCAGATCCGCCACCTCCAGCGCCTCTTCCTGGTCGTGGGTGACGAAGACCGAGGTGATGTGCAGCTCATCGTGCAGCCGGCGCAGCCAGCGGCGCAGTTCCTTGCGTACCTGGGCGTCGAGCGCGCCGAAAGGCTCGTCGAGCAGCAGAACCTTAGGTTCGACCGCCAGGGCGCGGGCAAGCGCGATACGCTGACGCTGGCCGCCGGACAGCTGACTCGGGAAGCGATCGGCGAGCGGCGCGAGCTGGACGAGTTCGAGCAGGCGCATCACCCGCGCGCGGATCTCCGGCTCGCGGGGCCGCTCGCGTCTGGGCTTGACCCGCAGCCCGAAGGCGACGTTCTCGAACACCGTCATGTGCCGAAACAGCGCATAGTGCTGGAAGACGAAACCCACCCGGCGCTGACGCACATGGGTGTCGGAGGCGTCCTCACCGGCGAGGACGACCCGACCGCTGTCGGCGCGCTCCAGCCCGGCGATGACCCGCAGCAGCGTGGTCTTGCCGCAGCCCGAGGGACCGAGCAGCGCGGTCAGGGCGCCGCTCGGGAAGTCGAGCGAGACATCGTCGAGCGCGACGAAGGAACCGAAGGACTTGTGGATGTGTTCGACCTGGATGCTCATACTGAAATCCTGAATGCTGATCACGGTGTTCGGGTCAGGCGTCCACCGGGGCGTGTTGACGGGCCTTCCATTCGACGAGCGACTTGAGTCCCAGCGTGACGAGCGCCAGCAACGCCAGCAGCGAGGCCACGGCGAAGGCGGCGGCGAAGTTGTATTCGTTGTAGAGGATCTCGACGTGCAGCGGCAGGGTGTTGGTCTGGCCGCGGATGTGACCCGAGACCACGCTCACCGCGCCGAACTCGCCCATCGCCCGCGCATTACAGAGAATGACGCCATAGAGCAGACCCCACTTGATGTTGGGCAGGGTCACGCGCCAGAAGACCTGGAACCCGTTCGCCCCCAGCACCACGGCGGCCTCCTCCTCCTCGCGGCCCTGCGCCTCCATCAGCGGGATCAGCTCGCGGGCGACGAAGGGAAAGGTGACGAACACCGTCGCCAGCACCAGTCCGGGCACGGCAAAGACGATCTTGATGTCGTGCGCGAACAGCCAGGCCCCGAACCAGCCATGCGCGCCGAACAGCAGCACGAAGATCAGACCCGCGATCACCGGCGAGACCGAGAACGGCAGATCGATGAGCGTGGTCAGAAAGCGTTTGCCGCGAAACTCGAACTTGGCGATCGACCAGGCCGCCGCGACGCCGAACACCAGATTGAGCGGCACCGAGATGGCGGCGATCAGCAGCGTCAGGCGCACCGCCGCCAGCGCGTCCGGGTCGGAGAGCGCGGTGACATAGGTCAGCCAGCCCTTGCGCAGCGCTTCGGCGAAGACCGCGATCAGCGGCATCAGCAGAAAGAGCGCGAAGAAGCTCAGGGCCGTACCGAGGATCAGGCGCCTGACCCAGGGCGACTCACGGGTCGCGGCATTGGCTTCATAGCGGCGGGCATCGATACGCCCATGCAGGACTCCGGCGACGGCCATCAGCGATTCCTCCCAGTGCGCTTGGCGCTCCACGCCTGTAACAGATTGATGGCGAGCAGCATGATGAACGAAAAGACCAGCATCACCACCGCCACGGCGGTCGCGCCGACATAGTCGTACTGTTCGAGCTTGGTGATGATGATCAGCGGCGTGATCTCCGAGACCATCGGGATGTTGCCGGCGATGAAGATGACCGAGCCGTACTCGCCCACAGCGCGGGCGAAGGCCAACGCAAAGCCGGTCAGGAGCGCCGGCAGCAGCACCGGCAGCAGGACGCGGGTGAAGGTCTGACGGCGGTTGGCGCCGAGACTGGCGGCGGCCTCCTCCAGTTCGGTCTCCAGGTCTTCGAGGATCGGCTGCACGGTGCGCACCACGAAGGGCACGCCGATGAAGACCAGCGCCACCAGCACCCCGAGCGGGGTGAAGGCGACCTTGATCCCGAGCGGCTCCAACAGTGAGCCGATCCAACCGTTGCCGGCATAGAGCGCGGTGAGCGCGATGCCGGCAACGGCCGTCGGCAGGGCGAAGGGCAGATCGACCAGGGCGTCGATCAGCTTCTTGCCCGGAAACTCATACCGCACCAGTGCCCAGGCCAGCATCAGCCCGAAGACGGCGTTGATCGCCGCCGCCAGCAGCGCGGCGCCGAAGGAGAGTCGGTAGGTCGCCACCACGCGCGGGTTCGAGACGATGGCCCAGAACTCGGGCCACGACAGGCTCGCGCTCTTGATGAAGACCGCCGACAGCGGGATCAGCACCATCAGCGACAGATAGACCAGGGTGTAGCCGAGCGCCAGCGGGAAGCCCGGCAGCACCCGGGTCTGGCGGCTGGGGTTGAAGCGTGGTGCAGCGCCTAACGGCACCGGCATCCGGTGTGTCATGGTGATGGCCTCGGTGGCGGACGATGAACCCCAAAGCGTAGTGCAAGTATGCAATAACCAAAACGAACGAAAGGTTATTTGGTTATTCGCTCTGGCCATATCGCGCCCAAGCTATCTGCCGCGCGGATAAGTTTTGCAATTTTCCTTGGTTGGTATCGGGCGATACCGGCGTTCAAATAGCGGCCACAGTCATGACCACCCGGAGGAATGCACGATGAAGTCCCATATCACCCTGAAATCACGGCTTGCAGGCGTCGCACTGGGCTTCGCCAGTCTCGCCCCGACCCAGGCCGACACCACCCTGCTCAACGTCTCCTATGATCCGACCCGCGAGCTGTATCAGGAGCTCAACCCGATCTTCATCCGGCATTGGCAGGAAAAGACCGGCGAAAAGCTCAAGATCCAGCAGTCGCATGGCGGTTCCGGCAAGCAGGCGCGTGCGGTGATCGACGGTCTGGCCGCCGATGTCGTGACCCTGGCGCTGGCCTATGACATCGACGCCATCGCCGGGGCCGACCTCCTGGCCAAGGACTGGCCATCGCGCCTGCCCCACAACAGCGCGCCCTACACCTCGACCATCGTGTTCCTGGTGCGCAAGGGCAATCCGAAAGGCATCAATGACTGGGGCGATCTGGTCCGGGACGGCGTTGCCGTCATCACGCCCAACCCCAAGACCTCGGGCGGGGCGCGCTGGAACTATCTGGCCGCCTGGGCCTGGGCGGCGAAGCAATACGGCGGCGACGAATCCAAGGTGAAGGACTACATCACCCGGCTCTACAAGAACGTCCCTGTGCTGGATTCCGGCGCGCGCGGCTCGACCACGACCTTCGTGCAGCGCGGCATCGGGGATGTATTGCTGTCCTGGGAGAACGAAGCCTTCCTGGCGCTCAAGGAATTCGGCGCCGACCAGTTCGAGATCGTGGCGCCCTCGCTGTCGATCCTGGCCGAGCCGCCGGTCACGGTCGTCGATCGCACGGTCGACAAGAAGGGGACGCGCGCGGTCGCAACCGCCTATCTGGAATTCCTCTACTCGCAGGACGGGCAGGAACTGGCGGCCAAGCATTTCTATCGCCCGACCGATCCCGAGGTGGCGGCCCGGCACCAGGGCCGGTTCGCGGCGGTCGAGCTGGTGCGGATCGATGATCTCGGCGGCTGGCAGGCCGCGCAGAAGAAGCACTTCGCCGATGGCGGGGTGTTCGATCGGATCTACAGCCCTTCGTCACGCTGACCCCAGGACGCCCGGACGATCCCCGGCCGGGCCGGGGATCGACAGGATCGAGGCGCCGGAGCACTCGGCTCAGATTTCATAGTCGCTGCCCCCTTCGCTCAGGGCGCGCTCGATCACCCGGCGCGTCAGGTGCGGTGCGAAACCCTCGATGAAGGCATAGACATAGCCCCGCAGCCAGGATTTGCGGCGGATGCCCAGGTGGGTGACGCTGGCGTCGAACAGATGGCTCGCATCGACCACGCCCAGCCCGACATCGGTCTCGGGGTCATGGGCCATGCGGGCGATCAGTCCGATCCCCAACCCCATGCGCACATAAGTCTTGATGACATCGGCATCGAGCGCCGTCAGCACGATGCGCGGCTCCAGTCCGTGGGTCTGGAAGGCGCGATTCATCAGCCCGCGTCCGGTGAAGGCGCCGTCATAGGTCACGATCGGCCAGCGGGCGATGGCCTCCAGCGACAGGGGGTGGCTCTCCAGGATCGGATGACCCAGCGGAGCGATGACACAGCGGTTCCAGGCGTAGCAGGGCAGGCTCAGGAGTTCGGGCGCCTCGGCCACGGCCTCGGTTGCGATGACCAGATCGGCCTCGCCGGCGATCACCAGATCGCACACCTGGGTCGGATTGCCCTGACGCAACGACAGCCGGACATCCGGGTAGCGCGCGATGAAGTCACGGATCGCCGGCGGCAGCACATAGCGCGCCTGGGTGTGGGTGGTGGCGATGGTCAGACAGCCCGCCGTCTCCTGGCCGAACTCAGCGCCGACCTGGCGCAGGTTGTCCAGCTCGCCGAGCAGACGCGCGGCGATGGCCAGGACATGGCGACCCGGTTCGGTGACGGCCACCAGACGCTTGCCCTGGCGGCGGAAGATCTCGATCCCGAGTTCGTCCTCCAGCTGGCGGATCTGCTTGGAGACGCCCGGCTGGGAGGTAAAGAGCGCCTCGGCCGCCGCCGAGACATTGAGTCCCTGACGCGCGACCTCCTGGACATAGCGCAGTTGTTGCAGATTCATCGCGCTCGAACCCCAAATAACCAATAGTCATATCAATCTAACTCGAAATTCCTTCTGCGTCCTAACGGCGCTCGCTAGCATGGCCCGCATTCCTCATCCCCGAGACGAATCGCGAGTATCCCATGCACCTGAACGACGCCGATGAGCCGCTCCGCCTCCTGGAGCACATCACCCGCTTCCGCGATCAGACCCAGGCCTATCTGAACGGCGATCTGAGCGAGGAGGCGTTCCGCCCACTGCGCCTGCTGCACGGACTCTACCGACTGCGCGAGACCACCATGCTGCGCGTGGCCGCACCCCAGGGCCAGCTCTCCAGCGAGCAGTTGCGCCGGCTGGCGCGCATCGCCCGCGACTACGGTCTGGGCGAGGTGCATCTCACCACACGCCAGACCATCCAGTTCACCGGCCCGGCGATCGGCGCCGTGCCGCAGATCCTCGCCGAGCTGGCCGAGGTCGGACTGTCGAGCTTTCTGACCTCGGGCAACGGCATTCGCGGCATCGTCGTCGATCCGCTCGCCGGGCTGGCCGCCGACGAGCTGGAAGACCCGCGCCCCTGGCACGCGATCCTCGACCAATGGCGTCTGACTCATCCGCTCATGGGCCAACTGCCGCGCAAGTTCAAGATCGGCATCCACGGGGCGCGCACCGATCGCGTCACCCTGGCGGCGCAGGATCTGGGGCTGGAACTGGTGCGCGACGCGCACGGCGAGCTGGGTTTCCGGGTGCTGGTCGGCGGCGGGCTGGGACGCGGACCGCGACTGGCCCAGGAGCTGACGCCCTTCGTCCACTGGCCGCATCTGCTGACCTGGATCGAGGCGATCCTGCGTGTCTATGCGCGCGACGGGCGGCAGACCGATCCCTACAAATCAAGGCTCAAGAATCTGGTCCAGCGGCTGGGTCTGGTCGAGTTCCGCGCGCGGGTCGAGTCCGAATGGGCCTCCCTGCGCGATGGACCGGCCACTCTGACACCGGCCCAGGCCGAGCGCGCCGCACGCCCGTTCGCCGAAGCCCCGGCAGACGATACCGTATTCGCCGCGACGCCGGTTTCAGCCCCCGCGCCCAATGAATCAACCGAGTATCCGGTTTGGCGGAGTCAGAATGTGCAGCCCCACAAGCGCGCCGGTCAGTCCATCGTCACCCTCTCGACCAAGCGTACCGGCACGGCGCCCGGCAACCTGAGTCCGGAACAGTTGGAGCGGATCGCCGACTGGGCCGCGACCGAAAGCCGCGACGAGGTGCGTCTGACGCCCGCCCAGAACCTGCTGCTGACCCAGGTGCGCGCGGACCGTCTGTTCGCCCTCTGGGAGGACGTGCGCGCCTTCGGCCTGGACGGTCCCAATCGCGGTCTGCTCACCGACCTGGTCGCCTGCCCCGGCGCGCGCGAGTGCGATCTGGCGCACGGCGATTCGCTGGGACTGGCCGCCGCCATCCAGGCCCGCTTCGCCGACGCCGATGACGTGCGCGATATCGGCCCGCTCGATCTGCGGATCTCGGGCTGCGTGAACGCCTGCGCCCATCACAACCTCGCCCACATCGGTATCCGGGGTCTGCGCAAGCAGGGCGAATCCCGCTACCAGATCCTCATCGGCGGGCGCTCGGGCCGCGAAGCACGGCTGGCCGAGCCGCTCGGCCCCTCGTTGGCCGCCGACGAGGCGCCCGAGGCGGTCGCCGGGCTGATCGCACTCTATCGCCGACACCGGCAGACGGGTGAGACCTTCGATGCCGCCGTGCAGCGACTGGGCGCCGAACCCTTCAGATCCATCGTGACCAGGGCGGCGGACGCCGCCCCTCAGGAGACACCCCATGACTGAACGACGTCAGCCTTCCCTATCGACCGACACCCTGCCGACCCGTGAAGCCGCCGCGATCGAACTCCTGTCCCAGGTCTGCCGCGAGCTGGATTCCATCGTGTTCGCCACCAGCCTCGGCGCCGAAGACATGGTGCTGACCGAGATCATCCGGCGCGAACGCCTGCCGATCCGGATCTTCACCCTCGACACCGGGCGGCTGCCGGCCGAGACCCTGGAGCTCATCGAGGTGGTCGAACGCCACTACGGGACGCAGATCGAGCGCTACGCGCCACACGCGGACGCCATCGCCGATTATGTGAGCCGCTACGGTCTCGACGGTTTCTACGACTCGGTGCCCGCGCGTCAGGCCTGCTGCCGGGTGCGCAAGCTCGAACCCCTGAAGCGCGCCCTGGCCGGTCAGTCGGCCTGGGTCACGGGTCTGCGCGCCGAGCAATCCGTCACCCGCGCCGAGTTGCCGGCGCGCGAATGGGATGCCGCCAACGGTCTGGAGAAGATCAACCCGCTCGCCGACTGGAGCGAGCACGAGGTCTGGGCCTTCATCCGGCACCATCGGGTGCCCTACAACCCGCTGCACGACCAGGGTTATCCCAGCATCGGCTGCGCCCCCTGCACCCGCGCCATCACGGTCGGCGAGGACGTGCGCGCCGGGCGCTGGTGGTGGGAGAACCCCGAGACCAAGGAATGCGGACTGCACCGGCGTGAGTTCGCGCCGCGCCAGCCGTCCGCCCATCCAGCGATCGAACGCGACAGGAGCGCCGCATGACCCGACTCGACACCCGCACCCTCAGCCATCTCGACTGGCTGGAGGCCGACGCCATCCACATCCTGCGCGAGGTGGTCGGCCAGTGCGCCAACCCGGCGCTGCTGTTCTCGGGCGGCAAGGACTCGGTCTGCCTGCTGCGGCTGGCGGAGAAGGCCTTTCGTCCCGGCGCCCTGCCCTTTCCGCTGCTGCACATCGACACCGGGCACAACTATCCCGAGGTGATCGCATTCCGCGACCGACGCGCCGCCGAGCTGGACGCGCGCCTCATCGTGCGCTCGGTGGAGGACTCGATGGCGCGCGGTTCGGTGGTGCTCCGGCATCCGAACGAATCGCGCAACCGTCATCAGTCGGTGACGCTGCTGGAGGCGATCGCCGAATTCGGTTTCGACGCCTGCATCGGCGGGGCGCGGCGCGACGAAGAGAAGGCGCGCGCCAAGGAGCGGATCATGAGCTTTCGCGATGCCTTCGGGCAGTGGGATCCCAAGCACCAGCGCCCGGAGCTGTGGAACCTCTACAACGCCCGCGTCCATCCGGGCGAGAACATCCGTGCCTTCCCGATCAGCGACTGGACCGAGCTGGATGTCTGGCACTACATCCAGCGCGAAGGGCTGGAACTGCCGTCGATCTATTTCGCCCATCGCCGACCGGTGGTGCGCGCTAACGGGCTGCTGCGCCCGGTCACGCCCCTGACCCCGGCCCGGCCGGGCGAGACGGTCGAGGAGCTGCGGGTGCGTTTTCGCACCGTCGGCGACATCACCTGCACCGCGCCGATCGAGTCCGAAGCCGACACACTCGACGCCATCCTGTCCGAGACCGCGCTCACCACGCTCAGCGAGCGCGGCGCCACCCGGCTCGACGACCACGCCAGCGAGTCCTCGATGGAGGATCGCAAAAAAGCCGGCTATTTCTGAGAGGACAGGCCCATGTCATCCCCACACGAATTTCCCGCCATCGATCACGGTCTGCTGCGCTTCCTGACCTGCGGCAGCGTCGACGACGGCAAGAGCACCCTGATCGGGCGTCTGCTCTACGACACCAAGGCGATCCTCGCCGATACCCTGCACGCCATCGCCGCGACCTCGCAACGTAAGGGTCTGAGCGAGCTGGATCTGTCGCTCCTGACCGACGGACTCCAGGCCGAGCGCGAACAGGGCATCACCATCGATGTCGCCTACCGCTATTTCTCGACCGGCACGCGCAAGTACATCATCGCCGACGCGCCCGGGCACGAGCAGTACACGCGCAACATGGTCACGGCCGCCTCGACCGCCCATCTGGCGATCATCCTGGTCGACGCGCGTCGGGGCGTGCAGACCCAGACGCGCCGGCATTCCTATCTGGCCCATCTGGTCGGCCTCCCGCATCTGGTGGTGGCTGTCAACAAGATGGATCTGGTGGACTACGATCAGGCGGTGTTCGAGCGCATCCGCGCCGAATATCTCGACTTCGCCGCGCGGCTCGGGATCGAGGACGTGCGGTTCATCCCGCTCTCGGCGCTCCACGGCGACAACGTGGTCGAGCGCGGCGAGCGGCTCGACTGGTACGAAGGACCGACCCTGCTGGAACTGCTGGAGACGACGCCGGCCGCCCACACCGAGCGTCCCGAGTCCTTCCGCTTTCCGGTGCAGTACGTGCGCCGTCCGCGCGACGCGGCCAATCCCGATCTGCACGACTATCGCGGCTACATGGGACGGGTGGAGTCGGGCGAGATCGCCGTCGGCGATCCAATCATGGTGCTGCCTTCGGGACGGAGCAGTCGCGTGCGCGACATCCAGATCGGCGGCGTCAGTCAGTCGAGCGCCATGCACGAGCAGTCAGTGACCCTGCTGCTGGAAGACGAACTCGACATCTCGCGCGGCGATCTGCTGGTCCGGCCGGATGAGGCGCCGCCGACGGTGCGCGAGCTGGAGGCGCATGTCTGCTGGCTCACCGAGACGCCGCTCTCGCCTGCACGCACCTATGTGCTGCGTCATACCACCCGCGAGGTCCGGGCCAGGGTCAAGCGCATCGACTATCGGCTGGATCTCAACCGGTTGGAACAGGAGTCCGCCGACCGACTCGACATGAACGACATCGCCCGCGTCAGCCTGACGCTCGCCCAGCCGATCTGCCCCGATCCCTATGCGCTCAATCGGGCCACAGGTGCTTTCATCCTCATCGACGAGAGCACCAACGATACGGTCGGGGCCGGGATGATCGTCGAAGCTAGCGCGTCACCATCACCCTGATCCCCGTCTCGTCCGGCTCCAGCATCCGCCCGATGCGACGGGCCGGAATGCCCTGAGCGCCGAGTTCGGCCAGGGCCGCGTCCACCCGCTCGGGCGGAAAGGCGATCAGCAGACCGCCCGAGGTCTGCGGATCGGCGAGCAGGAGCGACTGCCATTCGGCGAGCGCCGGATCGATCCGGGTCTGTTCCAGACAGGCCTTGAGGTTGTTGCGCGCACCGCCGGGAAAGACGCCGGCCTCGGCCAGCGTCCGGGCTTCATCCAGGATCGGGATGGCCGGCCAGTGCAGTTCGGCGCTCAGACCGGCTCCGCGCGCCATCTCCAGCAGATGACCCAGCAGGCCGAAGCCGGTGATGTCGGTGGCGGCACGGGCGCCATGACGGACCATGATCGCCGCCGCGCGGTCGTTGGCCGTCAGCATCAGCTCGGTGACACGCGCGACTCCCTCAGGCGAGAGCCGTTCGTTCTTGAGCGCCGTAGTCAGGACACCAACGCCGAGCGGCTTGGTCAGCACCAGCACATCCCCTGCCCGCGCGCCGCCCTTGATCACCAGTCGATCCGGATGGGCGATGCCGGTCACGGCCAGCCCGAACAGCGGCTCGGGACTCTTCACCGTATGCCCGCCCACCACAGGCACCCCACAATCCGCCGCCCCGGCGATCAGTCCGCGCAGGATTTCGGTCAGCACCGCGAGCGGCAGGCGCGTATCCGGAAAGGCCGCGACCGAGACCGCCGAGACCGGACGCGCGCCCATGGCATAGATATCCGACAGACTGTTGATCGCCGCGATGCGTCCATAATCGAAGGGCGAGTCGACCACGGGCGTGAAGACATCCACGGTGCTGACCACCGCCAGCTCGTCCGACAGGCGCACGACGCCGCAGTCGTCCGGGTGCTCCAGGCCGACGATGACATCCGGATGCTGGGTCAGCGGCAGTTCGCGCAGAACCTGCGACAGCTCGGCGGGGCCGAGTTTCGCCGCTCAACCCGCACAGGCGGCGAGCTGGGTGAGTCTGATGTCCATGAGGCACCGAGTGGAAATGGAACGATGGGGGTCGATCTTAGCCATCCGAAGGGAAAAAGGCGACCACTGATCGTGCGGTAATGGACATTTCATCCAGTCTGCGTTATCAGTGTCGCGTCGATCGAATGATCGGCCAAGTGATTGATTCGCATATCAGAATAAAGGTGTTTCAGCGATTTCTGATGGAAGATCGCCGAATCGCCACGGCGACGCGATCGCCATCGACCACCCGGAGCAAAGGAGCGGATGATGACTCTATCCAGACGGCAATTCTTCAAGGTCTGCGCCGCCGGCGCAGGCACCACCAGCCTAGCGCTGCTGGGCTTCTCGCCGGATCAGGCGCTCGCCGAGGTGCGCGCCTTCAAGCTGGCGCGCGCCACCGAGACCCGCAACACCTGCCCCTATTGCTCGGTGGGCTGCGGCGTCCTCATCTACACCCTCGGCGACGGCTCCAAGAACGTCCGCTCCGAGGTCATCCATGTCGAGGGCGACCCGGATCATCCGGTCAATCGCGGCACACTCTGTCCCAAGGGCGCGGGCCTCAAGGACTTCATCCAAAGCGAGGGCCGGCTGCTCTATCCCGAATACCGCGCGCCCAACTCGCGCGAATGGCAGCGGATCTCCTGGGACGAGGCTTTTACCCGCATCGCCCAACTGATGAAGGAGGACCGCGACGCCAACTTCATCGCCACCAACGAGGCCGGTCAGACCGTCAACCGCTGGCTGACCACCGGGATGCTCGCCGCCTCGGCCTCCAGCAACGAGACCGGCTATCTGACCCACAAGTTCGCCCGTAGCTTGGGGATGCTCGCGTTCGACAACCAAGCGCGTGTCTGACACGGCCCGACGGTGGCAAGTCTTGCCCCGACGTTCGGCCGTGGCGCCATGACCAATCATTGGGTCGATATCAAGAACGCCGATCTCGTCCTCATCATGGGCGGCAATGCCGCCGAGGCCCATCCCTGCGGCTTCAAGTGGGTCACCGAAGCCAAGGCCCATCGCAAGGCCCGGCTGGTCGTGGTCGATCCGCGCTTCACCCGCTCTGCGGCAGTGGCCGATTACTACGCCCCGATCCGCGCCGGCAGCGACATCGCCTTCCTCGCCGGACTCATCAACTATCTCCTGAGCCACGACAGGATCCATCACGAGTACGTGCGGAACTACACCGACTTCAGCTTCCTGGTGAAGACGGATTTCGCGTTCGAGGATGGCCTCTACAGCGGCTATGACGCCGAGACCCACAAGTACGACCGCTCGACCTGGGGCTATCAGCTCGGCGAGGACGGCTATGTCGTCACCGATCCGACGCTGCAAGACCCGCGCTGCGTCTACCAATTGATGAAGGCGCACTATGCCCGCTATACGCCCGAGATGGTCGAGGGCATCTGCGGCACGCCACGCGACGCCTTCCTCAAGGTCTGCGAGATGATCGCCGAGACCTCGGCGCCGGATCGCGCCATGACGATCATGTATGCGCTCGGCTGGACCCAGCACTCGCAGGGCTCGCAGATCATCCGCACCGGGGCCATGGTGCAGTTGCTGCTCGGCAACATCGGCAAGC
This sequence comes from Allochromatium humboldtianum, assembly GCF_013385175.1. Classification (GTDB taxonomy): domain Bacteria; phylum Pseudomonadota; class Gammaproteobacteria; order Chromatiales; family Chromatiaceae; genus Thermochromatium; species Thermochromatium humboldtianum. The sequence continues at coordinate 193,241 of NZ_JABZEO010000003.1, forward strand.
CGGGCGGCGGCATGAACGCCCTGCGCGGCCACTCCAACATCCAGGGGCTGACCGACCTGGGCCTGCTGTCGAACCTGCTGCCGGGTTACATGACCCTGCCGGGCGAGAAGGAACAGGACTTCACGGCCTATCTGGAGAAACGCTCGCCCAAGCCGCTGCGGCCGGGTCAGATGAGCTACTGGCAGAACTATCCCAAGTTCTTCGTCAGCACCATGAAGGCCTGGTTCGGGGACGCGGCGACGGCCGACAACGACTGGGGCTATCACTGGCTGCCCAAGCTCGACAAGACCCACGACATCCTCCAGGTGTTCGAGGACATGAACGCCGGCCGGATGAACGGCTACATCTGCCAGGGCTTCAACCCGCTCGCCTCGGCGCCCTGCAAGATCAAGGTCTCCGGCGCCCTGTCGAAGCTCAAGTATCTGGTCGTCATCGATCCGCTGGCCACCGAGACCTCGGAGTTCTGGCAGAACCACGGCGAGTACAACGCCGTCGATCCGACCCGGATCGCCACCGAGGTCTTCCGCCTGCCCTCGACCTGCTTCGCCGAGGAGGACGGCTCGCTGGTCAACTCGGGCCGCTGGCTCCAGTGGCACTGGAAGGCGGCCAACCCGCCGGGCGAGGCGCGCAACGACCAGGAGATCATCGCCGGGATCTTCCTCAAGCTGCGCGAGCTGTACCGGACGGACGGCGGAGCCTTCCCCGATCCGATCCTGAATCTCGCCTGGAGGTACAAACAACCGCACTCGCCCGCACCGGATGAGCTGGCGCGCGAGTTCAGCGGCCGGGCGCTGGCGGACGTCACCGACCCCAAGGACGCGACCAAGGTATTGGTCAAGAAGGGCGAGCAGCTCAACGGCTTCGCCGAGCTGCGCGACGACGGCTCGACGGCCTGCGGCTGCTGGATCTTCGCCGGGGCCTGGAGCGAGAAGGGCAACCTCATGGCCCGGCGCGACAACTCCGACCCCTACGGGATCGGGCAGACGCTCGACTGGGCCTTCGCCTGGCCGGCCAACCGCCGGGTGCTCTACAACCGAGCCTCCTGCGATCCGGCGGGCAAGCCCTATGATCCGAGCCGGATGCTGGTCGCCTGGGATGGGCTCAGCGGGCGCTGGAGCGGGTCGGACATCCCGGACTTCAAGGCCGACTCCAACCCGGCCGACGGCATGGGTCCGTTCATCATGAACCCGGAGGGCGTGGCGCGCTTCTTCGCCCGCGACATGATGGCGGATGGTCCCTTCCCCGAGCATTACGAGCCGCTCGAATCCCCGCTCGCCAAAAATCCCATGCACCCGGACAACCCGCTGGCGCGGTCCAATCCGGCGGCGCGGGTGTTCGAGGGCGACCGGGAGAACTTCGGCAAACCGGACCGCTTCCCCTATGTGGCGACCACCTACCGGCTCACCGAGCATTTCCACTACTGGACCAAGCACTGCCGGTCCAACGCGGTGGTGCAGCCGGAGCAGTTCGTCGAGATCGGCGAGGCGCTGGGGGCCGAGCTGGGCATCCGCTCGGGCGATCCGGTGCGGGTGCGCTCACAGCGCGGCTTCATCGTCGCGGTGGCGGTCGTCACCAAGCGGCTGCGCTCCTTCGTCCTGGACGGCCAGCCGGTGCACACGGTCGGCATCCCGATCCACTGGGGCTTCACCGGGGTGGCGCGCAACGGCTATCTGGCCAACACCCTGACGCCCTTCGTGGGGGACGCCAACACCCAGACGCCGGAGTTCAAGTCGTTCCTCGTCAACGTCGAAAAGATCCAGCGCGTCGTCTAGGAGGCGGACATGGCACTGCAATCACTCGATATCCAGGCCCGTTCCGCCACCACCACCGCCGTGCCTGGGGTGCGTGAGACGCTGGACGTGGCCAAGCTGATCGACATCTCCAAGTGCATCGGCTGCAAAGCCTGTCAGGTCGCCTGCATGCAGTGGAACGACTTGCAGGGCGAGATCGGGCACAACCACGGCGACTATCAGAACCCCAGGGATCTGAACGACACCACCTGGACCCTGATGCGCTTCTACGAGGTCGAGCCCGAACCCGACCGGCTGGAGTGGCTGATCCGCAAGGACGGCTGCATGCACTGCGCCGATCCCGGCTGTCTGGCCGCGTGTCCGGCGCCGGGGGCGATCGTGCGTTACAGCAACGGCATCGTCGACTTCCACCAGGAGCACTGCATCGGCTGCGGCTACTGCATCACCGGCTGTCCCTTCGACATCCCGCGACTCTCCAAAAAGGACGAGAAGGCGTACAAGTGCACGCTCTGTTCGGATCGGGTCGCGGTCGGGCTGGCGCCGGCCTGCGTCAAGACCTGTCCGACCGGGGCCATCACCTTTGGCGGCAAGGACGAGATGATCCGCCATGCCGAGACGCGGGTGGCGGATCTGCGCGAGCGGGGGTTCGTCAAGGCCGGGCTCTATGATCCGCCCGGCGTCGGCGGGACGCACGTCATGTACGTGCTGCAGCACGCCGACCGGCCCGAGCTCTACGGGCTGCCCAAGGATCCGACCATCAGTCCGCTGGTCGAGCTATGGAAGGGTGCGGCCAAGCCGCTGGCGATCGCAACCATGGCGCTGGTCGGTCTGGCCAGTCTCTTCCACTATGTCACCAAGGGTCCGAACGCGGTCTCGCGCGAGATCGAGAAAGAGACCGAGCACGAAGAGGAGGAACAGGCATGAGACGCGACCCGCGAGATCTGGTCCGCTACACCGCCGGCCAGCGTGCCGTGCACTGGATCGTCGGCATCAGCTTCATCCTGCTCGGGATGTCGGGGCTGGCGCTGTTCCATCCGGCCTTCTATCCGTTCAGCCTGCTGTTCGGGGGCGGCGCCTGGACGCGCATCCTGCATCCCATCATCGGCGTGGTGATGGCGCTCGCCTTCGTGGTCATGGTGATCCGCTTCACCCGCTACAACCTGATGCGTCGGGTCGACTGGCAGTGGATCGGGCGCATCGGCGAGATGGTCAACGGCAGCGACGAGACGATGCCGGCACAGGGCAAGTACAACGGCGGGCAGAAGCTGCTGTTCTGGCTGCTGCTGATCTGCATGCTGCTGCTGATTCCCTCGGGGGTCGTCCTGTGGCGTGCCTATTTTGACTTCCCGGTCGAGTGGGTGCGCTGGGCGGCCGTGGTGCATTCGGCGACCGCCGTGGTCATGATCTGTCTGATCTTCGTGCATGTGTATGCCGCCATCTGGGTCACGGGCACCATCCGCGCCATGTGGTACGGTACCGTCACCCGCGCCTGGGCCAAGCAGCATCATCGGACCTGGTATGAGGAAGTGACCAAGCCGTAGCATCGCTTGGGTGAGACAAGACGACGGACACTGTGGTCCGTCGTCGCGCGTTGAGCATTAAAGGATCACAACATGGTCAAATTGAATCTAAAATCATTACTTTGGATGTTTTTGTCTTTTCTCTGTATGTGCTCATCAACCCTGGCTGAAGAAATAAAAATTTTTAAGGAAGGAGGGGTTTATCATCTACCTGTAAAAATCAACCAATCTATCGAACTTAATTTTATTATAGATACAGGAGCTAGCACTGTACATATTCCAATAGATGTTGCTTTGACGCTTATGAGAGCTGGCACTATTTCAGATTCCGATTTCTTGGGAGAGCAGTCTTACAAGACAGCAGATGGCTCGATCGTTGAAAATATGAGATTTAATTTGCGCAATATTCGGATTGGCGAAAAATCAATTCATAATGTAGAGGCATCCGTCGGCTCTATAGAAAGTCCTTTGCTTTTAGGGCAAAATGTACTCGCGAAACTTGAGCCTTGGCATCTTTCGACTAGCCGAGGTGTTTTTGTATTTGGAGAATCCTTTGCGCCTCAACCACCAGAAAAACAAGATAATAATGCGGTCAATCCCGAAGCTGAATCCGTAGAATTAAAAGTTGCTTTTATCAACTCGCCAGGGGATGGTTTTCTTGCTTTGCGAACCAGTCCAAGCACAGCAAAAGGGCAAATTATTTCTAAAATACCGCACTTATCACAAGTTCATTTAAACGAATGCATTTATATCTCAAGCAATAGCAGGTGGTGCAAAGTAAGTTACGCTGGAGTTATTGGTTGGGTTTCTGCGCGCTACCTTGATGAGTTAGATTTTCCGACAAAAAACGGCTGGATACTCCAGGTTGCAAGCTTTACTGATCGCGAGCGCGCAAAAAAAATGGAGCAACAAATTAAACATTCCGGATTCAAAGCCTTTGTTGAAAAAGCCTTAATCAACAACGCTGTCTACTATCGAGTTTGTTTGGGGCCAGAAAAAGAACGCCAAGACATAGAATCTTTATCTTTGTTTGTTCGAGAAAAAATGGGGTTGACCGGAGACATAAGGGAATATGAATAAAAGAATAAATGATCTACTGCCATCCATAGCCGCACTGCCCCACTCTGAAAAATTCCTTTTGGTGCGTTTTGTTCTGGAGCAGATAGAAAAAGAAGAAGGTCTTGCATCAGGAGAAATTTCGCGCTCTAGTGAAGGGTTCGATCCGCGTCGATTCTTCGGGGCAGCCCGCGAGCCGCGTCTAGACATCGATGAGTATCTGGCAGGTTTGCGAGAGGGCTGGAATTGATGGGATACCTGATCGATACAAATGTCGTCATCTATTATTTCAACGGCCTGACGGATGATGAAACCCTCCATACTCGGTTCGCCGAGAGCTTCAACGTATCGATCATCACCAAAATTGAATTTCTGGGATGGGGGAAGTTTTCCGAGGATCGCAAACTTCATGCTCAGGCACGCGAATTCATGGTGTATGCCACGATCATGGGCCTTACTGAGACGATTGCCGAGCAAGCCATTTCACTAAGACAGCGGTTCAAGAGCAAAACACCCGACGCCATCATCGCTGTAACTGCCCTGGTAAACGGCTTGACCGTTATCACCAATAACACACAGGACTTCACTCGCCTTGGGGTCGAAACCGTCTCGATCAGGCTGAAGTAACCGATGCTTGCAATCACTCCAACCGGGACCATGCATGTCATCCACGCACACCCTGCAACCCGGCGAGATCGAGTCCTTCTCACAGGAGCCACAGCGCAGGTGATGGCTGTGGCTCCTTTTTGCACTCCATTCGCGTAGACTTCGATGGTCGCCGGTCTCCCGGCCCGACTCCTGGAGTCCCTCCTGTCAACGGCCTCGGTTCGAGCGAGACCGAGCCACCCGTGTCAATGATCGATGCACAAAAGGCGCAGGAACATGCTGATGAAAACACTCTCGATCAGATCCAAGATCTTGCTGGTTTCGATCACCCCGATACTCGCCGTCGTCGGTGTCCTCCTGACGCAGACGATCACCAGCCAACGGCAGGCCGGGGCCGAACGGATCGAGAATACACGCGCGCTCCTGATGGCCGAGAAAGAGGCGCAGTTGAAGCACTATGTCGAACTGGCCATCAGCTCGATCAAGACACTCTATGACCCCGCCGGTCCCAACGATGCCGACGCCCAGGAGCGCGCCCGGACCATCCTGCGTCAACTCGATTACGGCCAGGACGGCTACATCTTCGTCTATCGCTACGACGGCACCTGCGAAGTGCTCGGCCCGAAACCCGAGCTGGAAGGCAAGAATGTCATCGACATGCAGGACAAGGACGGAAAACCCCTGATCCGGTCGCTGATCCAAACGGCGCAGGCCGGCGGAGGCAGCTACAGGTATAAATGGGACAAGCCCTCGACAGCCGACCTGGTGGACAAGTTGAGCTATGTGGAGGCGCTGGACAAATGGCAATGGGTGGTCGGCACGGGCTTCTATATCGATGACATCGACCAGACGATCGCCCGGATCTCCAGAGAGGTCGATGCGGAGATCACCTCCCGGATCCTCGCGGCGGCACTGATGGCGGGTCTGCTTATCGCCCTGTCCACGGTGGCGAGCGTCTGGCTCTCGCGCCGCATCAGCCGTCCCCTGGCGCACACCTCCGACGCCCTGCTCGAGATCGCCGATGGCGATGGCGACCTGACCCGGCGTCTCGTCGCGGACAGCGCCGACGAGGTCGGCAAGCTCTCGGCCGGATTCAACACGTTCGTCGGCAAGATCCATGGCATCATCCAAAGCGTCGACGCGGCCACCGGACGCCTGATCGCCGCCGCCGAACGGATGCTCGAGAACGCCAACCAGGCCAACACGTCCGCGCGCGGACAGCGGCAGGGGACCGATCAGATCGCCGTCGCCATCAACCAGATGACCGCGACCGTTCAGGAGGTGGCGCGCAACGCCGCCGATGCGGCCCAGGCGGCGCATATGGCTGACGGGCGCGTGCAGGAAGGCATCTCGACCGTGGACGGCACCATCGCCTGCATCGGTGAACTGGCGCGACTGTCGGACGACGCGGCCGAGCTGGCGCAGCGTCTCGCCGCCGAGAGTGCGAGTATCGGCTCGGTGCTGGACGTGATTCGCGGCATTGCCGATCAGACCAACCTGCTCGCCTTGAACGCCGCGATCGAGGCGGCCCGCGCCGGTGAGCAGGGACGCGGGTTCGCGGTGGTCGCCGACGAGGTGCGCACCCTGGCGAGCCGCACGCAACAGTCGACCCTGGAGATCCAGGACATGACAGTGCGCCTGCAGAACGGCACCAAGGCCACGGTCGAGATGATGAACCTCAGCGCGGAGCAGACCAAGCAGGCGGTCGAGGTCGCGCAGCGAGCGGGCGACAGCCTGCGCGCCATCTCCGAGGCGGTCGGGACCATCACGGCGATGAACTCGCAGATCGCGACCGCCGCCGAGGAACAGGGCGCAGTCGCCGAAGAGATCAATCGCAATGTCACTCACATCTCCGACATCGCGGATCACTCCGAGCACGCCGCCAGAAGTTCAGCCGATACCGCGCACGAAGTGACCGAACTGGGCCGCAACCTCAGTGCCCTGGTGGGTCAGTTCAAGGTCTAGGTGGTTTGCGTCAACTACCCCCGCCTGAAGGCGAGGGCTTGTGAGGCGACTCGCAAGCCGGGTTGACCAGGGACAGCGGTGAACATCCGCTCCGTTTGCACCAGGTCGCTGAGACCCACTCCGGGATGCTTCCTCAGTCCCGGACCCTGGAAGGTCGGAATCATGCAGGCGAAAGGTAAAGCGCCGAAGGTTCCGATCGCCGCCGCGAGGCGGGAGCCGGTTGCAGACATTCCCGAGGGGAGCGAGCCGCGAGGCTCCGTCACCAGGCCCGTAAGGGCAGATTTTGGAACAGACCGATGGCGGTATTCGTTCTCGACAAACAGAAACGTCCGCTGATGCCGTGCACGGAGAAACGCGCGCGGCTGTTACTGGAGCGTGGGCGCGCGGTGGTGGTGCGTCTGGCCCCGTTCACGATTCGCCTGAAGGATCGGATCGGCGGAGCGCTGCAACCACTGCGCTTGAAGCTTGATCCAGGCAGTCGCGTGACCGGACTGGCCCTGGTGCGCGAATCCGAAACCTGCGATGCGGATACGGGCGCGGTCGAGCGCCTGGAGCATGGTCTGTGGTTTGGGGAACTCGTGCATCGCGGTCAGGCGATCCGGGAGGCGCTGACGCGTCGGCGTCACTATCGCCGGGCACGCCGGTCTCGGAAGACGCGCTACCGGGCGCCGCGTTTTTTGAATCGCCCCCGCCGTGAGGGCTGGTTGCCGCCATCGTTACAGCATCGGCTCGACACCACCGTCAACTGGGTGCAGCGCCTGCGCCGGCTCGCCCCGATCACCGCCCTCAGTCAGGAACTGGTGCGGTTCGATACTCAGGCGCTCCAGAACCCGGAGATCTCCGGTGTGGAGTACCAACAGGGCGAACTGGCCGGTTACGAGGTGCGTGAATACCTGCTGGAGAAGTGGCGCCGGACCTGTGCCTATTGCGGCGCGATGCACGTGCCGCTGGAGATCGAGCACATCGTTCCACGCGCGCGGGGCGGCTCGGATCGGGTCTCGAACCTGACGCTCGCCTGCCGAGCCTGCAATCAGCGCAAGGCGAACCAGTCCATCGAGGACTTTCTGCAACGCCAACCGGCGCTCCTGCACCAGATCCAAGCCCAGGCCCGAGCGCCGCTCAAGGACGCCACCGCCGTCAATGCTACGCGCTGGGCGCTGTTGAACGCGCTCAAGACCACGGGCCTGCCGGTCGAGACCGCCTCGGGCGGGCGCACCAAGTTCAATCGCACGCGCCTGGACATCCCCAAAACCCATGCCCTCGATGCCGCCTGTGTCGGCGCCGTCGATCAAGTGCGCGACTGGAACCGCCCGGTCCTGAGCATCCGCGCCACCGGACGCGGCGCTTATAGCCGCACGCGCACGTTCAACAACGGCTTCCCGCGTGGCTATCTTATCCGCCACAAGCGCGTCCAGGGCTTCCAGACCGGCGATTGGGTGCGCGCCGAGGTGCTCAAGGGCAAGAAAGCCGGCGTGCATGTCGGGCGCGTGGCCATCCGGCGCACCGGATCGTTCAACGTCCAGACGCCCGGCGGCACGGTCGAGGGCCTGTCGCATCGCTATTGCCGTGTGCTGCAACGCGCCGACGGCTATGGCTACACCATTCACACCAAACCTGTAACGGAGGACGCGAGGCGGGCCGCAACACCTAACCGCGCTACGCGCGGTGCGCTATTCCTCCCCGCCAGTCAAGGACGGGGTTTCTCGCGCAAGACTGATGAGCACTCCGCCCGCTGCTCCGGCCCATACGCCCCCTCGTCGATCAGGGAGTAGCGCAGATGCGATTGTAACGGACCATTGGATGGTCTAGGATCACATCCGACTCAATTCGAGCGCTACCGCTTCAGGAGCATCCGATGCAGATTTCAGTGACCGAAGCCAAGGGACAACTGACGGAACTGGTGCGTCGCGCCGAGGCTGGAGACGATGTGATTCTGACCCGCTACGGTCAGGCCAAAGTGCGTCTGGTTCCAATCAAATCCACACCGGATGCTCGGAGCCGAAGAGTACTGATGGAGCGTCTGCGTGCATCGGCGATCCCTACGGAAGGACCGAGCGCCGCGCATAGTCAGGACTTCCTCTACGGTGAAGATGGTCTGCCCGAATGATCGTTGTCGATACCTCGGCCCTGATGTCGATTCTGCTGAATGAGCCGGAAGCTGAGGCTTGTATGACGGCGCTCGAAACCGAGGATGAATTGCTGATTTCCGCCGCTACTGTCGCCGAAGCTCTGATTGTGGCGGAACGTCGTCATGTCGGCGGGGCCATGGCTGAGCTGATCGATGGGCTGGGTTTCGATGTCGTCCCGGTCACGGCAAACGCTGCTCGGCGCGTCGCGCTTGCCTATGAGTGCTGGGGCAAGGGAAATCATCCTGCGTCTTTGAATTACGGCGACTGCTTTGCTTACGCGGTCGCCAAGCAGTATGAATGCCGCTTGCTGTTTGTTGGGCAAGATTTCTCTAAAACCGACATCCAAGGCGTTATTTGAGGTTTCCCAAATTGTGACGCACTGCGTCACGAATTGAGCCGGCCCCATTACCGCCTGATGCCGCGGATCGATGGATCGGAGGCCCGCCAGCGGTACATGCCGTCCGGTACTGCCGAGCGAAGAGGAACTCTGCCGCGAGATCGAACGCGAGCGCGCTGCGATCGATGAACGCCACGCCTTGTCCGACGTCGACGAAACCAAGGGTCGCGATGTCTGATCGACACTGCATCAAGACCGACACCAGGACCAGCCATGTCATCCACCCGCATCCTGCAACCCGGCGAGATCGAGTCCTTCTCTGCCGAGATTCCGCGTCTGCTGCTGCCGGACGCTCAAATCTTCGCGACCCGCGCCGAGCGTCTGCGCCGGATCGCGCCTGGGCACAGTCTCGGCGATTACCTGACCTTCGTCGCCGCCATCGCCGACTGGCAGCAGGAAGCACTGGCGACGTCGGTCGACCGCACTCCTAAGCTGGAAGCGGCGCACTTGGCACACTGTGCCGAGCGGGATGTTCCGCCGCTCGCGCCCCAGGGCCTGATCCGCGATCCGGGCTGGCGTAATCAGGTCCGCGCCCTGGCCGAACGGCTCGCCCCAACCGCACCCGTCCAGGCGCAAGCCGTGCTGGAACGCTTGCGCGCCGGCAGCGACGACTGGCTGGAGACCCAGGCCGAGGCCCTGCTCGCGCTCGATCTGGACCAGGTCGACATCGCCGCCTCGGCCATCCTCGCCGCCGTGCTCCAGGTCCAGTGGACGGCACTGGCCCGGACGCTCGATCCATCCCGACTCGCCATCCAGCCGACCGAGCGCCACCTCTGCCCGATCTGCGGCTCACACCCCAGCGTCTCCGCGGTCCGCACGGGCGGAGCGAGCGACGGACTGCGTTATCTGGTCTGCTCGCTGTGCGCCTCGCATTGGTATCTGGAGCGAACCAAATGCAGCAACTGCGACAACATGCGCGCCATCGGCTATCACACGGTCGAGAATCCGGACTCGGCCATCCGCGCCGAATCCTGTCCCGAGTGCCGGACCTATCTCAAGATCCTCTACCAGACCCTGAACCCGGACCTGGAACCGACGGCCGACGATCTGGCCTCACTGGCGCTCGACTGGCTGATGAGCGAGGAAGGCTACGGGCGCAGCGGTGTGAACCTGATGCTGTTGCAGGGCTGAAATGACCGACGACACGCCCGCCGCCTCCAGTCCATTCGCCCGCCTGCCCTCGGTCGAACGTCTGCTGAGCCATCCGGCGGTCGCACCCATGCTCGCCGAGCACGGACGACAGGCGACCACCGCCGCCATCCGCGATCTGCTCGCCGAGCGGCGTCAGGCCATCGGCGCCGGCGCATGCGACCCCACGACCCTGACCGAACCGGCCCTGATCGCCCAACTGAACGCGCGGCTGGCCGAGCAGGCCCGCCCATGTCTGCGCCCGGTCCACAACCTCACCGGCACCGTGCTGCATACCAACCTGGGCCGCGCGCCCCTGCCGGATGAAGCGATCGCGGCGCTGATCACCGCCGCGCGCCACCCCTGCGCGCTGGAATACGACCTGGAGAGCGGCGGACGCGGCGACCGCGACGACGTCGTCGAGTCCCTGTTGCGCGAGCTGACCGGCGCCGAGGCCGCGACCCTGGTCAACAACAACGCGGCGGCGGTCTTCCTGTTGCTCAATACACTGGCCTCGCGCAAGGAGGTGCTGGTCTCGCGCGGTGAGCTGGTCGAGATCGGCGGCGCCTTCCGGGTGCCCGACATCATGAGCCGCGCCGGCGCCAAACTGCGCGAGGTCGGAACCACCAACCGCACCCATTTGCGCGACTTCGAAGACGCGATCGGGCCGCGCACGGCGTTGCTGATGAAGGTCCACACCAGCAACTACGCCATCCAGGGCTTCACCACCTCGGTGCCCGAAGCGGAACTGGCGGCGCTCGCCCACCGTCACGACCGGCCCTTCGTCGTGGATCTGGGCAGCGGCACCCTGGTCGATCTGGCGCGCTATGGTCTGCCGCACGAACCCACACCCCAGGAGTCCATCGCCGCCGGGGCCGATCTGGTCACATTCAGCGGCGACAAGCTGCTCGGCGGCCCCCAGGCCGGCCTCCTGGTCGGGCGCGCTGACCTGATCCGGCGACTCAAGAAGAACCCGCTCAAGCGCGCGCTACGGGTCGGCAAGCTGACCCTGGCGGGGCTGGAGGCCGTTCTGCGGCTCTATCGCGACCCGGACCGGCTCGACGAGCGTCTGGCGACCCTGCGTCTGCTCACCCGCCCCGAGTCTGACATCCGCGCCCAGGCCGAGCGGCTGCTGCCGCACGTCCGGCGCGCGCTCGCCGGCCGGCCGCTGGAGGTCGACACCGAACCGGCGCTGTCGCAGATCGGCAGCGGCTCACTGCCGGTCGACCGCCTGCCCAGTCATTCCCTGGTGATCCGCCCCCGGACCAAGCGCGGCGGCGGACTCAACCGACTGGAAGCGGACCTGCGCGCCCTGCCCACGCCGGTCATCGGCCGGCTCGCCGACGGCGCCCTGCGTCTGGATCTGCGCTGTCTGCCGGTCGAGGCCGAGCCCGACTTCATCCGCCAACTCCAATCACTGACGACCGCATGATCATCGGCACCGCCGGACACATCGACCACGGCAAGACCGCGCTGGTCCAGGCGCTCACGGGCGTGGACACCGACCGGCTCAAAGAAGAAAAGGCGCGCGGCATCACCATCGAGCTGGGCTATGCCTACCAGCCCCTGCCCAACGGCGAGGTGCTGGGCTTCATCGACGTGCCCGGCCACGAGCGTCTGGTGCACACCATGCTGGCCGGGGCGGCCGGGATCGACTTCCTGCTCCTGGTGGTGGCCGCCGACGACGGGCTCATGCCCCAGACCCATGAGCATCTGCGGATCGCGGAACTCTTGGGGCTCGCGCGCGGCGCGGTCGCCCTGACCAAGATCGATAGGGTCGACGCGGACCGGGTCGCGGCGGTGAGCGCCGACATCGCTGCCCTGCTCGCGACCGGCCCGCTCGCCGGCCTGCCCATCTTCCCGGTCTCGGCGCTCGACGGCACCGGCATCGAGCCACTGCGCCGGCATCTGCACACGGTCGGAACCGCCTTCCCGCCGCGCGCGACCCAGGGACGCTTCCGGCTGGCGGTCGACCGCTGCTTCACCCTGCACGGCGCCGGCACCCTGGTCACGGGGACCGTGTTCGCCGGTGAGGTGCGGGTCGGCGACGAGGTCTGTCTACTGCCCGGCGGCCAGCGGGTGCGGGTGCGCGGACTGCACGCCCAGAACCGACCGGCCGAGCGGGGCCGAGCCGGTCAGCGCTGCGCGCTCAATCTGGCCGGGATCGACAAGGACGCGATCGCGCGCGGCGACTGGATCGTCGACCCGGCGCTGGCGCTTCCGGTCGAACGCTTCGACGCCTGCCTGACCCTCTCGCCCCAGGCCCCGCGACCACTGCGCCAGTGGACGCCGGTCCACCTGCATCTGGGCGCGGCGCACCGGATGGCGCATCTGGTGCGCCTGGACAGCGACCAGCTCGCACCGGGCGAGCGCGGCTGGGTGCAACTGGTGCCAGAGCGCCCGCTCGGTGCGCTCTACGGCGATCGTTTCATCCTGCGCGACGCCGAGGCACGCCAGACGCTCGGCGGCGGCCGGGTGCTCGACATCCGGGCGCCCGCGCGCCGACGCCGAACGCCCGAGCGGCTCGCCGAACTGGCCGCGCTCGCCTGTCCCGAGCCGGCTGAACGTCTGGCGCGCCTCCTGGAGCAGGCCGAGTTCGGGATCGACCTGGATGAGCTGGAACGCGCCTGGAACCAGCCGGACCTGCGCACGCCTCTACCCGCCGACTGTCGCCTGATCCGGTCCGGCGGAGAGACTCGAGTCCTGACCCTTGCGGCTTGGGAAGCGCTGGAACGACGCCTGCTGGACGGTCTGGCCGAACATCACGTCCAGTCCCCGGACGAGCTGGGACCGGACGCCGCCCGCGCGCGCCGGCGCTGGCTGCCGCGACTCCCGCCGCCGGTCTTCGAGCCCCTGGTCGCCGGACTGATCGAACGCGGCGCACTCAAGCGCACCGGCGCCTGGCTGCACCGCCCGGAGCATGATCTGCGCCTGACACCCGCCGAACAGGCCGTCGCCGAGCGGATCCTGAGCCTGCTGCACGCCTCACCGCTGGAGCCGCCCTGGGTGCGCGACATCGCCCGGACGCTGGAGCGCGAGGAATCGGAGGTGCGGCAGCTGCTGCGCCGTCTGGGCGGTCAGGGGCAGGTGTTCCAGGTCGTGCGCGATCTGTTCTTCCTGCCCGAGACCCTGGACCAATTCGTCGAGGTGGTGCGCGATCTGGAGCGCGAACAGGACGGCGCGCGCGCGGCCGACTTCCGCGACCGCACCGGACTCGGGCGCAAGCGCGCCATCCAGATCCTGGAACATTTCGACCGTCTCGGCTTCACCCGCCGCCTCAAGGACGTCCATCGGGTCCGTCCCGATAGCCCGCTGGCCGCTCCAGGGGTTAAGATCGCTCCCTGATTGGAAGGGCATCGTCTCCGGTGGGGCGGCCGGGCTTCAAACCCGGTTGGGGGTGTCAGACGCTCCCGGGTGGGTTCGACTCCCGCACCCTTCCGCCATTCTCGGCCCAGGCCCCCGCCGCGCCACGGAATCACGGCGGATATGACAGCGACCATGAGGATCGGGAATCGTCATGCAGATCGTCACGACCCATATCAATTCGGATTTCGACGCCCTGGCCTCCATGGTGGCGGCCTCCTTCCTCTATCCGGGCGTGACGCGGATGGTGCCGAGTCAGGTCCAGCCGGCGGTGCGCGAGTTCCTGACCGTGCACTGGGATCTGCTCCAGCTCAAACCGCGCCGCGCCATCGATCCGGCGGCCGTCGACCGGCTGATCGTCACCGACACCGGCAGTTGGGAGCGCCTCGACGATCTGCGCATGCTCGCCGAACGGACGGACCTGGAGACCATCGTCTGGGATCATCACATGGCCCCCGGCTCGATCCAGGCCGGCGAACTGCATCGCGAGGAGGTCGGCGCGACCGTCACCCTGCTCCTGGAGTGCATCCAGGAAGCGGATCGCGCCTTCGCCCCCATGCACGCCACCCTGTTCCTGCTCGGAATCTATGACGACACCGGCGGTCTGACCTATCCGTCCACCACGGCCCGTGATGCGCGCATGACGGCCTATCTGCTGGAGAACGGTGCGGACCTGAACGTGGTGGCCGCCTATCTGGACAGCGCCCTCGACGAGCGTCATCTCGAACTCTTCAACCGGATGCTGTCGGACTCCGAGCAGTTCGCGATCGAGGGCGTCCACCTGGGACTCTGTGTGCAGGACGCCGACAAGGGACTCAACAACCTCGCGCGCGTCGTCAGCAAGTTCCAGGAGATCAAGGGGCTGGACGTGGCCTTCGGCATCTTCCCCATCACCGCCAACAAGACGGTGGTGGTCGGACGCGGCAATCCGCGCCTGTTCGACGTCGGCGCCCTGGTGCGCCAGCTCGGCGGCGGCGGACATCCGGGCGCCGGCTCGGCGGCGCTCAAGATGCCGGCTGAGGAGGCACGCGCTCGGGTACGCCAGCTCATCGCCGAGGCCGAACCCGAGAGCCAGCGGGTGAGCGACCTGATGTCGCCGGTGCGACTGGCGCTCGCGCCCCAGGACAGCCTGCGCGTGGCGGCCGGGCGTCTGCGCGACAGCCATCGCTCGGTCCTGCTGGTGCTCGACGACCAGGGCGGCGTGCTCGGGGCGCTCGGCGAGGAACAGTTGGCCAAGGTCAGGGACGACGCCGGTTGGGAGCATCCGGTCAGCGCCCTGATGCGACGCGATCTGGAGGTGGTCACACCGGAGCGCACCACGCGCGAGGCGTTGCGACTCATGACCCGCGCCGATGTCGGCGTCCTGCCGGTGATGGAGGATGGGCGTGTCGTCGGCGAGATCACGCGCGCGGCCATCATGCTGAGTCTCTATGATCTCTGACCCGGACGGAGGTTCTGCCATGAAAACACTCAAGTGGTCGCTGATCGGGTTTGGAGCCGTCGCCGTGCTGGTCGTGGTGATGGCCGGTTCCTGGAGCCTCACCGAGCGCGTCATCCAGGCCACCTCGGACGAGACCTTCTGCGGCCTCTGCCATTCGATGCGGCCCTTCGCCGAGACCCATGCGCTGGACGTGCATGGCGGGCGCAATCCAGGCGGGGTGAGTGCCGCGTGCGCCGACTGCCATCTGCCGCACGACAGCCCCTGGGTCTATCTGGTCGCCAAGGCCGAGACCGGGATCAAGGATCTGCTGGCCGAGCCGGTTGCCTTCTTCCGGGAACCGGACTGGATCGGCCGACTCTCACAGCGTGAATCCTATGTGTATGATTCGGGCTGTCTCACGTGCCACAAGCACCTCGAACGGGCGATCGATCAGACGCCGGAGGCGCTCTTCGGACATCAGACCTATTTCGCGGGCCTGGAGACGGGAACCCGGATGCAGTGCGTGACCTGTCACATCCACGTCGGACATCGGGATCTGCTCGCGCGTCTCTCACCGCCTGGGACGACGGACGCCGGCGCCGCCGAGGTCCGCGAATCGACGGCGCCAGCGGGCGCCGAGGAGTCGAAGCCATGAATACGATCATCGACCGTTACGGTGCGATCCTGCTGTCGGCGAGCCTGCTGACGCTGGTGACCGGACTGCGGGCGGCCGAGGCCGACGAGGCCATGCGCGAGCGCGGCCAAACCATCTACGCCGAGCAGATGTGCAACCTCTGTCATACCCGTGACGGCGCATCCGGTCCCATGGCCCATGTCGGCGGATCGCTCGACGGACTCGCCGCCAAGCGCGACGCGGCCTGGATCGACGCCTATCTGCGTCACCCACAGTCGATCATCCCCAGCTCCCAGATGCCCAAGAGCACCCTGAACGATCAGCAACTCGCCGAGCTGATCGCCTTCCTGCTCGGCCCCTGAGTGTGAACCTACGTGCGAGCGGCCACGACCGATCTCCATCCGCCATGCATTTCCAACCCATCGGCCATATCCGCTCGCCCTACACGGACAAGTTCGGCATCCCGCGTCAGCCCGGACTGGTGACGGCCGCCGAGGCGCGGCTGGAACTCCGGCCCGAGTTCGCGCGTGAGGAAGCCTTCAAGGCGCTCGACGGCTTCTCGCACGTCTGGATCCTCTTCGTCTTCCATCAGGATTGTCTGGAGGCCGGTTGGAATCCGACGGTTCGGCCACCACGACTCGGTGGACGCGAATCGGTCGGGGTCTTCGCCAGCCGCGCCCCCTATCGGCCCAACCCGATCGGACTCTCCGCCGTCGAGCATCTGGGGCTGATCCGGGACGAGCGAGGACTGGCACTACGCCTGCGCGGCGTCGACATGCTCGACGGCACGCCCGTGCTCGACATCAAGCCCTATGTGCCCTATGCCGACGCGATCCCCGAGGCGCGCGGCGGATTCGCCGTCGCGCCGCCGCCGGACCCGCGCGAGGTGCGCTTCAGCCCGACGGCCGACGCCGACCTGGAACGCTTCGACCCCGACGGCGCCCGTGCCCTGCGCACGCTCGTCACCCAGGTTCTGGAACAAGACCCGCGCCCCGGCTACATGGACCGCTATCCGGAACGACGCGAATTCGGTCTGCGTCTCATGGAGTTCGACATCCGCTGGCGCCTGGAGGCCGGTCACATCGAAGTGATCGGGATTCGCCCCGCGCCTTGAAGCCCATACGCCGAGCGAAACCGTCTGGCGTACCCGGCGCGACCATGCGACCATTCCAACCACTGGTCTGGGTTATATTAAGAAGACACTTCGACGCACTTTGTAGAACCATGGGCACACACAACCACTCACTACTCATCGTTGACGACAGCCGGATGTCTCGCATGATGCTGAACCGCCTGATCGCGGATCTGCGTCCCGACTGGCGCATCACCGAGGCGGCGAGCGGGGCCGAAGCCCTGGAGATGATCGAACGCGATCCGCCGACCCTGGTCAGTCTGGACGTCAACATGCCCGGCATGAGCGGACTGGAGACGGCCGGGCGCATCCGGCTCCACAGCCCCGACATCCGGGTCGTCATCTGCACCGCGAACATCCAGGACTATGTGCGCCAGGCGGCCGAGAAGGCCGGCGTGCACTTTGTCTCCAAGCCGATCACGCCCGAGTCCGTGGCGCGCATGGTGGCCTTCTTCGAGGAATGAATCGGTGTCCGAACTCAGCGAGCTCCATCGCGATGCACTCGGTGAACTCTTCAACCTGGGGGTGGGGCGCGCGGCACACAGCCTCAGTCAGATGGTGCGCGACGAGATCGAGCTGTCGGCGCCCTTCGTCGATCTGATCCATGCCCACGAAGTGACCGCGACCCTGATCGGCTCGGAGTTCAAGGAGCTGAGCATGGTGACGATCGACTTCGAGGGTCCGTTCGTCTCCAAGGCCATCCTGCTGTTCCCCGAACGCAATGCGCTCGCCATCCTCAGCAACATGCTCGATCCGGAACTGACGCCCGAGGAGGTCGCGGAGTTCGAGCAGGAGGCGATGTGCGAGATCGGCAACGTCATCCTCAACGCCTGCATGAGCGCACTCGCCGATGAGTTCGGCATCCAGTTGCACGGCGGTCTGCCCGAGCATTATTTCAGCGACACCGACTCGCTGCCGATCTTCGCCGAGGGTGACGCCGACCGACTGGTCCTCCTGCTCCAGATCCGGCTCACCATGCGCCAGCAACTGGTTGAGGGACATCTGATCTTCCTGCTGAGCGTCGGCTCGCTGCAGGATCTGCGCGACTGTCTCGATGCCTATCTCGATCGTATCGGGATGCGCTGATGGACATCGCACTCGGCGCGCAGCTGATCGACAGCCTGCGAATCGGCCTGATTCTGCTCGATCACCGGGGGCAGGTGGTGTCCTGGAACGGCTGGATGAAGCGCCACAGCGGTCTGACGCTCGCCGATGTCGCCGGACGGCGGCTCGAAGAGCTCTTCCCCGAGGTGAGCGGCAGCCGTCTCGAATCCAGCATCTCGGATACGCTGCGCTTCAAGCTCTCGGCCATGCTCGCGCCGAGCCTCAATCCAAGCCTGCTGCCGCTCTATCATCGCCCGGGAGATCGCCAGCGCGACCAGCGTATGCAGCAGCTCATCTATGTCAGTCCGCTCCGTCATGAGCACTGCGCCTGTCTGATCCAGATCCATGACATGACGGCCGCCCTGCGCCGCGAGCGGCGTCTGCGCGCCCAGTCGAACCAGTTGATCGAAACCAGCTACCAGGATGCGCTCACGGGTGTCGGCAACCGTCGGCGCTTCGATCAGGATCTGGCGCAGCGTTTCAGACAGGCCAAGGACAAAAAGCGTCCGATCGCCATGCTCATGATCGACGTCGACAGCTTCAAGGCCTACAACGACCATTTCGGCCATCAGGGCGGCGACGCCTGTCTGATCCGGGTGGCTCAAACACTGCGGGATGTCTTGAGACGCGATGGCGACCGGGTCTCGCGCTATGGCGGCGAGGAGTTCGCACTGCTGCTGTCCGACGCGGATCTCACCGCCGCCTGCGCGGTCGCCGAGCGGCTGCGTCTGGCCGTCGAACAACTCGCCCTCCCCCACCCCGCCGCCCGCAGCATCGGCCGGGTCAGTGTCAGTATCGGCATCGCCGCCATGATTCCGACCGATGAGCAGCTCTGCTACATCCTGGTCGCTCAGGCGGATCTGGCGCTCTACACGGCCAAGGACGCCGGACGCAACCGCTGCATGTGGTACGACGCCGAGAGCGGCATCGCCCGTCCGCTGCCGGACTCTGCCTTGGCAGGCTTGCACTCAAAATAATTGGCTTGTCAAGGCAAAAAACTCATGCACACTTGACGCGCATCAGTCCACCTGTCGCTGCACGGTTTTAAGATCATCCATACAGTCGGCTCGAACGCCTTGCGATCCAAAGCACCGTTGGCCTCCAGGGCCATCCACTCGACCTGCACCGAAGGACATTGCCATGGCACTCGTGAAAAAGACCTCCAGTTCTTCCGCCGCCGCCGCGACCGGCGAGACTCGCTCCAGCGCGGCCACCGCGCGCGAGGCCGAGGCCCAGCGCAAGCGGGCGCGCACCCTGGCCAAGCAGCAGCAGGCCGCCGAGCGCGTGGCCTCGGCCACGGCGCAGCTGGCCTCAGGCATCAATGAGGCCGCTTCCGCCGCCGAAGAGCTGAAGCGCTCGGCCGACCAGATCGCCACCGGCGCCGAGGAAGCCTCGGGCGCGGCGCAGGAATCGCTGGCCGCCTTCAAGCAGGTCAATACCGCGCTCGCGCGTCAGCTCGACAGTGCCAAGAACGCGCAGATCAAGGTCGAGGCCTCGCAGACGCTCATTCAGCGTGTCGGTGATGACGTCGCCGGGCTGATCGGCAACGTCGGCGTGGCGGCCCAGCGTCAGGCCGATTCGGTCAAGATGGTCGCCGAACTCGAACAGCAGGCGGCCAACATCGGCGACATCGTCAAGGCCGTGGCCCGCATCGCCGATCAGACCAACCTGCTCGCCCTCAACGCCGCCATCGAGGCCGCGCGCGCCGGCAAGCACGGCAAGGGCTTCGCGGTGGTCGCCGACGAGGTGCGCACCCTGGCCGAGACCTCTGAGAAGAGCGCCAAGCAGATCCAGGATCTGGTCGGCCAGATCCAGACCGAGGTCAAGACCATCTCGGACGGCATCAACGACTCGGCCGAGAAGGTCAAGACCGAGGTCGAGAACGGCAAGACCATCAACACCCAGCTCGAACAGATCCGGATCGACGCGATCGAGATCACGCGCGGCATCCAGGAGGTCGCCGCCGGCGCTCAGCAGTCGAGCGCCGCCGCACTCCAGGCGCTCAAGGGCACCGAGGAGATCGCCGCCGCCGCCGAGGAGCAGTCGGCCGCGTCCGAGGAAACGGCCAAGACCGTCGCCGAGCAGACCCAGGCGCTGGCCGAATGCGAACAGGCGGCGCAGAACCTGTCCGAACTGGCCGAGGAATTGAAGAACTCGACCGACATCGCCAAGAGCGCCGAGGAAGTCGCCTCGGCCGCTGAAGAACTGTCCTCGGCGGTGCAGGAGATCAACCGCTCCGGCGCCCAGGTCATGGCCGCCGTCGAGCAGATTCGCAAGAGCGCCCAGGTTCAGGCCTCGGCCACCGAGGAATCCGCCGCCGCCATCGCCCAGATCGAGAAGGGGCTGGAAGTGGCGCTGCAACGCGCCCAGCTCGCCGGCGAGAAGGTCAAGGCCATCAGCGCGCTGCTCGGCACCAACAAGCAGAGCGTCGAATCGCTCATCGAAGGGGTCGCCGACTCGGTCACGTCCTCGCGTTCCAGCCTCAAGCAGATCAAGGATCTGGAACTGGTCTCGCGGCGCATCGACAAGATCGTCGATGCCATCACCACGGTCTCGATCCAGACCAACATGCTGGCCGTCAACGGCTCGATCGAAGCGGCGCGCGCCGGCGAGTTCGGCAAGGGCTTCGTGGTCGTGGCCACCGATATCCGCAACCTCGCCCATGATTCCGCCGAGAACGCCGACCGTATCAAGGACTTGGTGAAGGCGGTCCAGGATCAGATCGGCGTGGTCGGTCGCGATCTGGAAGAGATCATGTCCTCGGCCACCACCGAGGCCGAGAAGGCCAAGGCCATCACAACCGGACTCGACACCATCGAGGCCGACATCGGCGTGGTCGAGAAGAGCACGACCGAGATCCTGGCCGCTGCCAGCGAGATCGCCTCGGCCGTCGCGCAGGTCAAGACCGGCGTCGATCAGATCTCGGCGGCCGCCCAAGAGGCCGAGAAGGCGTCCACCGAGGCCGCCTCCGCCGCCAAGCAGCAGGCGCAGGGCGCCGAGGAACTGGCCGCCGCCATCGAGGAGATCGCCTCGCTCGCCGATGAGTTGCAGAGCGCCTGAGTCCGAACGCCAGCGAGCGGGAGAACACCATGACCAACGAACAGGTCGAGCCACTGGACGTCGAACCCAACGCCGTCGCGGCGTCTGCGGGCGACGCCGGTGCGGACGACGCCCTCGCCGGGCGCGAGAGCGACATCCGTCAATTCGTGATCTTCATCTGCGGCAGCGAGGTCTTCGCCGTCGACATGGCCCCGGTGCAGGAGATCATCCGTGTGCCGGAGGTGGTGCGGGTGCCGCTGGCCCCAGCCACCCTGGAGGGACTGGCCAATCTGCGCGGCAAGGTACTGCCGATCATCAGTCTGCGCCGACTGTTCGGCTTCCCCGAGCGTGAGGACGACGACGCCACGCGCGCCCTGGTCATCGACCTGGGCCAACCGCTCGGCTTCGTCGTCGATCGGGTCAGCAGCGTGGTGGGCGTGGAGCCGGGCCGCATCGAGGACGTCGGCGCCCTGACCACCACGGTCAAGACCGAGCTGCTGGCCGGTCTGCTCAAGGAGGTCGGCGGCTTCCCGATGGTGATGGTGCTCGACTTCGAGCAGCTCATCCGCAACGAGTTCGCCGCCATCGCCCATCTGGCGCGCTCCACGGCGTCCGGCGCGCTCGGCGGTCTGGAGCACGAGGACGAGCACGACGACGAGGAGGCCATCAGCGACGAGCTGCAACTGGTCAGCTTCGAGGTCGCCGAGCAGGAATACGCCATCCCGATCGAGAACGTGCAGGAGATCGTGCAGTTCCCCGAGCAGGTGGTGCATGTGCCGCGTTCCGAGGCCCATGTGCTGGGCGTGATGACGCTGCGCAACCGGCTGTTGCCGCTGGTCTCGCTGCGCTGTCTGTTCGATCTGGACGCGCGCGCGGCCGACGAGCGCAGTCGCATCCTGGTCATCCGACTCGGCGACATGGCCGTCGGTCTGGTGGTCGACAGCGTCAACGAGGTGCTGCGGGTGCCCAAGTCCGCCGTCGACGCCATGCCCAAACTGCTGGCGCGTCACGGCGACCTGTCCGAGATCGCCGAGATCTGCCGGCTCGACGAGGGCCGGCGTCTGGTCTCGATCATCTCGACCGACAATCTCTTCCGTCATTCGACCATCCGGGAGGCCCTGACCAACGTGGACCAGCTGCGCGAGGACGACCGGCTCGACGACGAGACCGACGTGAACGACGAGGACAACGACGACGAGGAACAGGTGGTGGTGTTCCGGCTCGACAAGGAGGAATTCGGCGTGCCGATCGAGAGCGTGCAGGAGATCGTGCGCGTACCCGAGGAGCTGACCCATGTGCCCAAGGCGCCGGCATTCGTCGAGGGCGTGATCAATCTGCGCGGCTCGGTGCTGCCGGTCATCGACCAGCGCCGCCGGCTCGGCATGGCCACGGTCCCGCGCAACGACCGTCAACGCATCATGGTGTTCCTGCTCGACGGGGTGCGCACCGGCTTCATCGTCGATTCGGTGGCCGAGGTGCTCAAGATCCCCAAGACGGCCATCGAGCGCTCGCCTCGGCTGTCGCTGGAGCAGGCGCGTCTGATCGCGCGCGTGGCCAATCTGGAGCAGCAGAAGCGCATGATCCAGCTCATCGACACCTCACGCCTGATCGCCGAAGAGCAGCGCGAGGAACTGGCGGCGTTGGCAGAGGATTGATTCGCCTTGATCAAGCTACTGATCGTCGACGACTCGGCGTTGATGCGCCGCCAGCTCAACGCCATCTTCCAGGCCGAGGGCGACTTCGAGATCCGTCTCGCGCGCAACGGGCGCGAGGCGGTCGAGGAGAATCTGGCCTTCGAGCCGGACGTCATCACGCTCGACATCAACATGCCCGAGATGGACGGCCTGACTGCGCTCTCGCTGCTGATGGCGCAGCGTCCGGTGCCCGTGGTCATGGTCTCCTCGCTCACCGAGAAGGGGGCCATGGCCACGCTGGAGGCGCTCAATCTCGGCGCGGTGGACTACATCCCCAAGCCCGGAGGCACCATCTCGCTGTCGATGGTCGAGATCGAGGCCGAGGTCATCGCCAAGGTGCGCGCGGCGGCGCGGGCGCGACTCAAGACCGCGCGCGGGCTGGCGGCGCGCATTCGCGGCGAAGTATCGCCGAGCCGACCCAAGACCCAGGTCGAGCCGAGACGTTCGACCATCCGCCGTGCCGGTACGCGCGGCGATGGCGTGGTGCTGATCGGGGTCTCGACCGGCGGTCCGCGGACCTTGGAAGACATCCTGCCCGTACTGCCGGCGGACTTTCCCTGGCCGGTGCTGGTCGCGCAGCACATGCCGCCGAGCTTCACCAAGCCCTTCGCCGAGCGCATGAACGGGCTGTGCGCGCTGGAAGTCTCTGAGGTCAGCCGGCCCACGCCGGTCGAGCCGGGTCATATCTACATCGGCAAGGGCGGCGCGGACATGGTGCTGGCGCGGCGTGTCGGCAAGCTGACCGCCCTGCCCCGGCCCGAGAATCCGGATTTTCTCTGGCATCCATCGGTCGAGCTGCTCGGACGCTCGGCCCTGGAACACTGCGATCCGGCCAACGTCATCGGCGTGATACTCACCGGCATGGGGCACGATGGAGCGGATTCCTTCGCTGAGTTGAAAAAGCGCGGCGCGCGCACCATCGCGGAGTCCGAGGAGACCGCCGTGGTCTTCGGGATGCCGGCGGAGCTGATCGAGCGTGGCGGGGCCAATCTGGTGCTGCCCGCCGAACGCATCGCCGATCAGATCCAGATCTGGGTCGAGCGTTCCTAACCAGGAGTCATGACCGCATGGGGCTGAAGAAATCTCACGACGCACCGACCGCCGGCCCGGACGAGCGACGTCTGCCGCGCGACCTGCCCGGATTGCTGACCGCGCTCGACGACCCAGATCCACTGGCGCGGCGCTGGGCGGCGCGCGATCTGGCGCAGTATCCCGAGTCCTCGCACGCGCTGGTCGAACGGCTGGGCCGCGAGACCGAGCCGAGCGTGACCGCCGTGATCCTGACCAGTCTCACCCTGATCGGCGACGAGATCGCGGTCGCGGGCCTGACCGAGTGTCTGCGCAGCGAAGATGCGATGCTGCGCAACGCGGCCATCGAGGCCATGAAGCAACTGCCCGAGGAGGTCGCGCCCTGGATGGGGCGTCTGCTTGAAGACCCGGACCCCGACGTGCGCATCTTCGCCGTCGATGTGCTCGAATCCCTGCGTCACCCCCAGGTCGAGGAATGGCTGATCCGCGTCATCACCCAGGATGCCCACGTCAACGTCTGCGCCACGGCGGTCGACCTGCTCGGCGAGGTCGGATCGGAACGTGCCACGCCCGCCCTGCTCGCGCTCAAACAGCGCTTCGCCGACGAGCCGTACATCCAATTCGCCGCCGATCTGGCGCTCAAACGGATCAGCGCGGACTGACACCATGAGCGAGCCGTGCCAGATCAGCGACGAGGATTTCCAGAAATTCCGCGAGTTCTTCTATCGCAAGACCGGCATCCTGTTCGAGGACAGCAAGCGCTATTTCGTCGACAAGCGTCTGCTCGACCGCATGGAGGCCACCGGCAGCGAGAACTTCCGCAGCTATTTCACCATGCTGCGCTTCCAGGCCTCGGGCGAGGAGCTCCAGGCGCTCATCAACGCGATGACGGTCAACGAGACCTACTTCTTCCGCGAGGAGTATCAGTTCGAATGTCTGGTCAACTCGATGCTGGAGGAGCTGGTGGCACGGCGCGCGAACACCTCGACGCCGATCCGCATCTGGTCGGTGCCCTCGTCCTCGGGTGAGGAGCCCTACGGCATCGCCATCTATCTGCTCGAACACTGGCCGCGCATCAACGAACTCGACGTCGAGATCGTCTCCTCCGACATCGACACCGACATCCTGGCCCAGGCACGGCGCGGGCGCTACAGTCCGCGCGCCATCCAGCATCTGCCGGCGCCGCTGCTGAAGAAATATTTCGTCCGGGTCGGCGAGTTCTACCAGATCGACGACAGTCTGCGCGAGGCGGTGCACTTCACCCGCGCCAATGTCACGGACCCGGCCGACATGCGCCTGCACCGCCATTTCGATGTCATCTTCTGTCGCAATCTGTTGATCTATTTCGACGATCTCTCGCGCAAGCGCACCGCCGAGTCCTTCTATGACGCGCTCAATCCGGGCGGATTCGTCTGTCTCGGGCACTCCGAGTCCATGAGCCGGATCTCGTCGCTGTTCCGGGTGCGCAAGTTCCCCGAGGCCATCGTCTATCAGAAACCCTGGGAGGCGCGATGAAACGGATCCTGGTCATCGACGACGCGGCCACGGTGCGGCTCTATCACCGTGGCATCCTGGAGTCGGCCGGCTTCGAGGTCAGCGAGGCGGTCAATGGGCTGGAGGCACTGGAGCGCCTCGCCGAGGGACCATTCGACCTCTATCTGGTCGACATCAACATGCCCAAGCTCGACGGCTATGGCTTTCTGCGCGAGCTGCGCGCCAAGGACATCCCCCAGGCGCCGGCGATCATGGTCTCGACCGAGGCCGAGGACAACGACCAGCGTCTCGCCTATGCCTGCGGGGCCAATCTCTATCTGATCAAGCCGGCCAAACCGGCCCAGTTGCTGGCGCACGTCCAGACCCTGCTCGGCGAGAGACATCCGTCATGAGTGCCTTGCTGAACCAATTCCTGACCGAGGGACGGGACTTCCTCGAAGCCATCGGCGCCAAGCTGCTCGAACTCGAACGTGCGTCCGAGCCCGAGCAGGGGCCGCTGATGGTCGAGCTGTTCCGGCTGGTGCACACGCTCAAGGGCAATTCGGGGCTGTTCGACATCCCCGAGATGACGCGCGTGCTGCATGCGGCCGAGGATCTGATGGACGCGGTGCGCGACGGACGGGTCGAGTTCAGCCGCGATCTGGCCGATCATCTGCTGGAGGCGATGGACTTCGTGTCGCTCCTGATCGACGAGATCGCCGAGGCGAGCGGGGACGGTCAACCGCCGAGCACCAGCGGTCATGCTCGGGAGGCGGTGCGGCTCGGCGAGGCGTTGCGTGGTCTGATGGCCGAGAGTATCCAGACGCCGGATGCTGGCGATCAGCCGGACGCGGCTTCGGCCTCGAACGGCGCCGATTCGGGTTCCGCGTCCGAAACGGGCGGCTGGCTGGACGATCTGCCCGAGTCCGTGCGCGATGATCTCCAGAACCTTCTTGCCTCCGGCGAGTCGTTGTGCCGGCTGCTCTATCGCCCCGAGGAGGAATGCTTCTTCAAAGGCGAAGATCCCTTCTTCCAGCTCACCCAGCTTCCCGAACCGATCTGGCGCCGGGTCGGCGCACGCGAGGACTGGCCGCGACTGGCCGAGCTGGACGCCTATCGCTGTGTGCTGGAGTTCGAGCTGATCCTGAGCACGGACGTCGAGACGCTCATCGAGCATTTCCGTTATGTCCCGGATCAGGTCGAAATCCAGCCACTGTCGGCGTCGATGCTGGATACCAGCGTATCGACGGCGACCGAACCCGACTCCGATGAATCCGAGCCGCCGCCACCTTGGGCCGGACTCAGCCCTGAAGCGCTCGAATCCATCCGTCTGGCGCTGGAGGCTCAACGCGAGATCCTGACCCTGGGCGACAGCCCGGCCTGGCTCGGCGGACGTCTGCGCGCGGTCGGTTCGACCCTGGCGGCGATCCTGACCAGTCTGGGCCGAGATCCGGCGACGAGCGGACTGGGGACGGCGCTGGAAGCGGCACTTGCCACCGACTCGGGCACCTATTTGGTGCGCTGGCTCGATCATCAGACCTGGCCCGAGGCCAAACCCGCTGCGCCCGAGCCGGTGCGCGCGGCGATCGTGACGCCCGCCCCATCCCATCCGACGACGACCGCGAGCGCTCCGACCGCCGCGAGCACGCCCGACGAAGCGGTCAATGAGCCGGTCAAGTTCGGCCGCCGAGCCGAGGACCAGCTCGCCAACCTGCGCACGCTCAAGGTCGATCAGGCCAAGATCGACCGGCTCATGAACCTGATCGGCGAGATGGTGGTGGCCAAGAACGCCCTGCCCTATCTGGCCGCGCGCGCCGAGGATCTGTACGGCGTGCGCGAACTCTCGCGCGAGATCAAGACCCAGTACGGCGTCATCAACCGCATCGCCGAGGAGATGCAGGACGCCATCATGCAGGTACGGATGCTGCCGGTGTCCTTCGTCTTCCAGCGCTTCCCGCGCCTGGTGCGCGACATCGCGCACAAGCTCGGCAAGGAAGTGCGCCTGATCATGGAGGGCGAGTCGACCGAGGCCGACAAGAACATCATCGAGTCGCTCGCCGATCCGCTCATCCACATCGTGCGCAACAGTCTCGATCATGGCCTGGAGTCGCCCGCCGAACGACGCGCCGCCGGCAAGCCGCCCGAGGGTCGTCTGACCATCAGCGCCCGTCAGGAATCCGACCGCGTCCTGATCGAGATCAGCGACGACGGACGCGGCATCGACCCCGATGTGATCCGGCGCAAGGCGTATGAAAAAGGGATCATCGACGAGGCCGCGCTCGAACGGCTCAACGATCAGGAAGCGGTCAATCTGGTCTTCGCCGCCGGCTTCTCGACCGCCGAACAGATCAGCGACCTGTCCGGGCGCGGCGTGGGCATGGACGTGGTGCGCAACGCCATCGCGCGCGTGCATGGCTCGATCGACCTGCGCAGTCGCGTCGGCGAGGGCACGCGCCTGCGCCTCTCGCTGCCCTTGTCGATGGCCGTCACCAACGTCATGATCATCGAGTCGGCCGGACAGCGCTTCGGCGTGCCCATGGACGCCGTAGCCGAGACGGTCCGGGTGGCGCGGCGCGACATCCGCGTCATCAAAAAACGTCTGACCACGGTGCTGCGCGGACGGCTGGTGCCCCTGGTGGCGCTCAACGACCTGCTGGCGCTCGATGCGCCCCAGCTCGCCAACGACGACGACGA
The DNA here is from genome assembly GCF_013385175.1 of Allochromatium humboldtianum. Taxonomy (GTDB): domain Bacteria; phylum Pseudomonadota; class Gammaproteobacteria; order Chromatiales; family Chromatiaceae; genus Thermochromatium; species Thermochromatium humboldtianum. The sequence goes on from NZ_JABZEO010000003.1 coordinate 221,375, forward strand.
GCTGGCGGTGCTCGTGGTGCGGATCGAGAAGGAATACTTGGGTATCATCGTCGACGACTGCCGCGAGACGATCGACATCATCCTCAAGCCGCTGGCCGGTTTTCTCGGCGACCTCACCGGCTATTCCGGTTCGGCCCTGCTCGGGGACGGCTCGGTGCTGCTGATCCTCAATCCACGCGAACTGCTCTGAGCGGGAGGACCGTCCGATGCCGATCGAAGTCAGTGACAATCAGCTCGTGGTGCGGGAGTTGCTCAGCGTCGAGGACGCCGAGAGCCTGCTCGACTGGCTGATCCAGCATCCGCGCGGTCGGCTCGACCTGACCGACTGCACCCATTTACACGCCGCCAATCTCCAGGTGCTGATGGCGGCCCGACCCAAGATCGCCGCCTGGCCGAGTCGCGACGCCCTCGCCGACTGGCTGCGGGCGGCATTGATTCAGGAAGACACGACCCATGTCCAAGACGATTCTGGTGGTTGACGATTCAGCGACCATGGTGATGAGCCTCAAGGCCAGCCTGGAGATGGCCGGCTTCAAGGTCGAGACCGCCGGCGACGGCGTGCAGGCGCTCACCAAGCTCAAGTCCGGCGTCAAGCCGGATCTGATCATCACCGACATCAACATGCCCAACATGGGCGGGATGGACTTCATCCGCAACGCGCGCGCCCTGCCCGGACTGCGTTTCACGCCCATCCTGGCGCTGACCACAGAGAGCCAGCAGACCAAGCGCGACGAGGCCAAGAAGCTCGGCGCCACCGGCTGGCTGGTCAAGCCGGTGGGTGGCACGGATCTGGTCAAGGTCATCAAGCAAGTGCTGCCGGGCGCCTGAGGATCGCGCCCCGATGCCCTTCGTCAAACCGCGTCACTCACTGGTCGAGGCGACCCTGGCGCAGTCGCGCGCACTGCGCCGGGTCATGGCGGCCCTGACCCTCATCGGCACGCTGGTGCTCTCGCTCCTGGTCTATCAGACGCACGACTGGATCGCCTTCGAGGCCGTGCGACGGGGCATCGACGAGGGGCTGCTGGAGGCGCTCCTGGTCGGCGGAACCCTGCTGATCACCAACTTCCTGGTCGGCTGGTTCGTGTTCAGGCTCAATTTCCGCACCACGGGCGCCATGAGTCAGGCGCTCGACGGCTTCGACGCCGAGCTCAAGCACAACGAGCAGATGCATCAGGCGGGCTGCGCCGCGCTCCTGCAGACGGCCACGCTCGACCAGGCCTTCGACGAACGCATCAGCGAGGCCATCCACGACAGCGAGACCTCCGCGCTCGAGGTCGTCGAGCGCGCCAGCCGTCTGAATGACGCGGCGAGCACATTGCTCGGCTATCTGCGCCATTCCAACATGGATGCCAACGCCATGGAGCAGGACATCACCCACGGCGTCGACGACATCAGCGAGATCGCGCGCTTCGTCCAGGAGTTGCCGGCCAAGATCCGCAACGACATGGCCGCCATCCAGGCGATCGTCAAGGACATCGGCCAGCTGGAGGGGCTGGCGACCTCGATCAAGGACATCAGCAAACAGACCAATCTGCTGGCGCTCAATGCCGCCATCGAGGCCGCGCGCGCCGGCGAGGCCGGACGCGGCTTCGCCGTGGTCGCTGGCGAGGTGCGCGCCCTGGCCAGCCGCGCCACGGCCGCCGCCGACACCATCGAGGCCGGACTCAACCAGGCCCTCGGCGCGGCCGAGCGCAGCATGGAGCTCAATTTCCTCCACGACTCCGACCAACAGCTCGAACAGGCGACCCATGTGGTCGCCTCGGTGCATCGTCTGCGCGACAACTACGAGGACATGCGCCAGTTCTACAAGACGCTGTTCTCGGTCGTCACCCAGCACAACACCAGCCTGGCCGAGCAGATCGGCGACATGCTCGGACTCTTGCAGTATCAGGACGTGGTCGGTCAGCGGCTCTCCCGGCTCCAGTCGGCCATGCGCCAGCGCGCCGACCTGCTGGTTGCAGCGGGCGCTCCCTCCGACAGTCTGATGCAACTGGCCGATGCGCTGAGTCAGTTGCATGTCGACTATCTGGAGGACGAGTCGCGGCACGCGCGCCCGGCCCTGGGGTCGAGTCCCTCGGCCGGCTCCGGGCCGCCCAGCATCGAGCTGTTCTGATCGCCGGGACAAGCCGCCGATCGGAGTCGGATGCCGGATACGCACTCCGACACAATGGTCTAACATGGCAGTCATACATGCGGTGAACCGCGCGACTTGGCCGGGCGATCCGATCGCTTCGGCAAGGAATACAGCCCACTGATGAACACAGCCTTCCAACGCCTCCAACGCGACCGGCGCGGCGAACTCCTCGCCGCCTGGCAGCAGCATCTGGCCGCCACCTTCGACCGTCATCATCCCCATCCACCGAGCCTCGACGTCCAGCGCGAGGTGCTCTTCGACGCGCTCCTCAACACGCTGACCAGCGGCGCGCCCGAGGACGACTTCAGACTCGATCCGGAGACCGATCTGGCGCGACACCTGAATCGGCTCATCGCCGAACAGGCCCGGCAGCTCGCCAATCCGTCCGATACCATCGGCGCCCTGCTCGCGCTCAAACAGCTCGTGGCGCGCGCCCTGATCGACACGAATCCGCAAACGCCGGTGATCGAGGATCTGCTGTGGCTGGATCGGGTGTTCGACGGCCTGTCGCTGTTCGCCTTCAAGTCCTTCGTCGACATCCGCGAACGGCTCATCGCCGAACAGAGCCTGTCGCTGCTCGAACTCTCCACGCCCGTGCTCCGGGTCTGGAGTCAGGTGCTGCTGCTGCCTCTGGTCGGCGTCATCGACACCCAGCGCGCGCGTCAGATCACCGAGCGTCTGCTGGAGGCCATCGCCCTGCACGAGGCGCGCGTCACCATCCTGGATCTGACCGGGGTGCCGGTGCTCGACACCAGCGTGGCCCAGCATCTGATGAAGACCATCGACGCGGCGCGCCTGCTCGGCAGCCGGGTCGTCATGACCGGCATCAGCCCCGAGGGCGCTCAGACGCTGACCAAGCTCGGCATCCGCTTCGCCGATGTCATCAGCCGCGCCACCCTGCGCGCCGGTCTCGCCGAGGCCCTGCTGCTGATCGACCGCCGCATCGCCCCGATCGACGAGGCACGCCCATCATGAGAATCCCCATCCTGCAACTCGATCGCATCCTCCTGGTCTCGATCCAGGTCGATCTCACCGACAACGACGCCATGCAGTTCCAGTCCGATCTGGTCGAGCGCGTGGCCGCGATCGAGGCGCTGGGCGTGGCCATCGACATCACGGCGCTCGACGTGGTCGACTCCTACATGGCGCGCGTCATCAACGACACGGCCAACATGGTGCGGCTGCTCGGGGCCGAGGTCGTCATCTGCGGCATCCAACCGTTCGTGGCCCTGACCCTGATCGAGATGGGCCGCGGACTGCTCGGCGCCGACTGCGCCTTCAACCTCGGCCAGGCGCTGGAGATGCTCAAGGGCCGGATCGCCAAGCGCGGCGACACCCGCTTCGTCGGGGACGAGGATGTCTGAGCCGCTCGATCCCGAATGTCTGCCGATCCGTTCCACGCTCGACGTCGTCACGGCGCGCCATGCCGCGCGCGAACTCTGCGAGCGGCTCGGATTCGGCAAGGCCGATCAGACCCGGCTGGCCACCGCCGTCTCGGAACTGGCGCGCAACGTCATCCAGTATGCCGGTGAGGGCCGCTGTCTGATCGAGGACGGCTCGGACGACCGGCAACGCTGCATCCGGGTGCGTATCGAGGATCAGGGGCCGGGCATTCGCGATCTGCAACAGGCGCTGACCGACGGTTACAGCACCAGCGGCGGACTCGGCGCCGGACTGCCGGGCACACGCCGTCTGGTCGACGAGTTCCAGATCGAATCGGCGCCCGGATCGACGCGGGTCACGATTGCGCTGATCAAGCGTCGCTGAGGCCGGATGTGTCCGTGAACGATAGCGACACCCTGGAACCGACACGACTCGCGGTGGAGACGATCGAGGTGCTGATCGTCTCGGAATCCGATGTCATGTCGGCCAGCCGTCAGGCGCGTCTGCTGGCCGAACGTCTGGGGTTCTCCCGGAGTTCGGCCTACCACATCGCCACGGCGGCCTCCGAGCTGGCCAACAATGTGCTGACCCATGCCGGCGGCGGCCGGCTGCGGGCAAGCGCGCGGCATGATCATCCGGAGCTCGCCGTCATCGGGCTGGAACTGCTGGCCGAGGACGAAGGACCGGGCATCCCGGATCCGGAACTGGCGCTGACCGAGGGCTACAGCACCGGCAAGGGACTCGGCTGCGGGCTGCCGGGCGTGAAGCGTCTGATGGATGAGTTCAGTCTGGAAACGCGCCCCGGCGGCACCCGGGTCAGGGCGGTCAAATGGCGCTGACGAGCGGCCTGACGGCGTGCAAACCACCGGCCGGGATCCAGGAACGGATCGGTCAGGCGCTGCGTGCCATGCCGGGCGAGACACTCTGCGGCGACCAGATCGGCTGGTGGATGTGTCCCGACCGCTGGCGTTTGGCCCTGGCCGACGGACTCGGTCATGGCGCCGAGGCCCATGTCGCCTCGGCCACCGCCATGCGCCAGATCGCCGGCGACGATGACGAAGCGCCTCTGGCCGAACTCTTCGCCCGTTGCGACCGGGCCCTGCTCGACACCCGTGGCGTGGCGCTGTCCGTGGTCGACATCCTGCCGGCCGAGTCGGTCATCGTGCAGGCGGCCGTCGGCAACATCCGCACCCTGCTGATCCAGGGCTCGGGCACCAAGCGTCTCGGCGGTGCGCGCGGGATCGTCGGCGCCGGGTTCGACGGACTGCGCCCGGAGCGTCTGCCGATCGCGCCGGGCGACTGGCTGCTGCTGTTCTCCGATGGTCTGCCCGAGAACGCCGATCTGGCCGAGGCCCTGGGCGACGTCTGGCCGTCGGACGCACTTGCCGAGCGACTGCTCAACGACTGGGCCTGTGATCACGACGACGCCGGTCTGCTGCTCTATCGCCATGCCTGAATCGACCGATACCACAGCCTCGTCCAGCAATGACATCGCGCGGCTCTATGCCGAGGTGCTGCAACGGGCGGTCTTCGCCCGGGATGCGCTGGCGCTGGAGATGGCGCTGACTGAAGCCTCGGATCTCGGGCGCGATCTGATCGCGCTGGAGATCCCGCTCGAAGAGGTGGGCGAACTCCATCACGACGCCCTGATGCGTCTGTCGCGCGCCAATCCGGAGCTGCCGCTGAGTCAGGTCGCCGCGCGCATCACCGCGCCCCTGATGGAGGCGACCATGGCCTATAGTCTCGCCTTTCGCGAGCAGCTCGAACACCGCGCCACGACCCTGGTCAATGCCCGTCTGGAGCAGTCACGCCGGCTGGAGGCCGTCGGCACGCTCGCCGCCGGGATCGCGCACGACTTCAACAACATCCTGGGCGCCATCCTCGGCTTCAGCGAATTGCTGGAGGACGAGCTGGCGCCGGAGTCGTCCGGAAAACAGCATCTGGCCTACATTCAGCAGGCGAGTTTTCGCGCCCGCGATCTGATCGCGCGTATGCTGACCTTTGCGCGCGATCTGGCCGACTCGCCGGTTCCGGTCGAGGTCGTGGGGCTGGTGCGCGAGACCCTGGCCCTGCTGCGCGCCACCCTGCCGGTGGGGGTGAGGGTCGGATTCACGCCCAGGGTCGACGAAGCCTGGGTGCTGGCCGAGCCGAGCCAGATCCAGCAGATCGTCATGAACCTCTGCATCAATGCCGCCGATGCCATCGGTGAGGCGCAGGGGCATATCGAGATCGAGATCGAATGTGTTCGGCGTCCCGACGACGCGGCGGACGAGACACCGGCCTGGATCTGCTTGAGCGTGAGCGACGATGGCGAGGGCATGACGCCCGAGGTTCGGGAGCGGGTCTTCGATCCCTTCTTCACCACCAAGGCGCCCGGCAAGGGAAGCGGGTTGGGGCTGTCGGTCATCCATGGCCTGGTCGGCAAGCTCGGCGGACACATCCAGCTCGACAGCGCGCAGGGGCGGGGCAGCCGGTTCGTCATCGAACTGCCGCGATTGATCCAGGAAGCGGAGACGACGCTGCGCTGACCATTGGCGTTCAAGATCTCATCGTCAAGGATTGCTGGCCTTCGTTCCGTGATTTACGGGCTTTGATTCCGTAATTTACGGCGGCTCATTCCGAGATTTACGGCACATGTCATCCCTGTACCAACGCTGCATCGAGCCACGCCGGTAGTTGTCAGGGGAGAGTTTTCGGCAGATTTCCCCCAACCTTCCCTTACGATAAACGGCTTGGGTGGCTATGCTGCACACCAATCCACCTCAAGGAGCACCACGACACCGCTGATCTAAGCTGCAAATCATAGGATCTCAGCGATCCAAATAATACAAATTCCGCATTCCATTATTAAACGATTAGAAACAATGAATTACATGACATAGTCGGCTCGTGCCGGAAGGTGCGGGCCTAACCCCCCAACCTTTCAGGAGCACGACATGGCCAGCTTCTACGATGCGGACCAAACCCCTTTTCTGCCTTCACCCGCCCTTGATGACGCGACCGTTGCCCGCTTTGGACTGAGCCTTCTACTGGATCTCGACGGTCTATCGGGCGCTTTGTATGCCTTCCAGAACAGCGCATCCGCTGCACGAATGTTGCGGATGCTGGGGTTGGACGAGGCGCTTTTGAAAACAGATGGCGACGCCTCGAATCTCATTCAGGCGCTCAAAGCACGCCATGCACAACTCGGCTCCTTCGATGGCCATTTTGGAATCACGCTAGACGATGGCTTGCAATACCTGGCAAATATCCTCGGCCTGTCAACGGTCGAGCGCCATGTCTTGGGGCTAGCGACCACACTCAAAGCCCATGCCTGTCTCGCCAAGCTGGCGTCAAGAGCACTCGGTGAGCTGGATTTCCTCCATCTGGTCCAGATCAGTGCCAAGCTGATCGGCGAATCTGAATCAGTGATTCGTAAGGCTGTTGCTTCGAGCAGTCTACTTGTACGATCCGGTCTTCTCAGTATCGATCGCAAGTCTCGTCAATGCCTCCCTCAAAAATTCGTCTTGATGGATGGTCTGGTCGATGCTTTATGTTTCAGTCGCGCTGAGATCGAGGGATTCCTCGAACGCTGGATCATCGAGGCTCCGGCCGCTCATCTGCGATTTGCGGACTATCCGCATCTGCACCAAGAGATCAATCAGATGCAGCGCAAGCTTGCCCAAGAGCTGCGATTCCAGGGGAAGGGTATCAATGTCTTGCTGTACGGCCGTGCCGGGACGGGCAAAACGGAACTGGCGCGTGCCGTTGCCAAGCAACTGGGCGTGACTCTGTACTCTGTTCCAACCGCCGATGAATCCGGCGAGCCGCTGTCGAGCGCGCAACGTTTGGGCTGTTATCGTCTCGCCCAAACCGTACTGGCAAGGCGCGGCCAAGCCTTGCTGTTGTTCGACGAGGTGGAAGACGTTTTTCCGCATCCAATGAGCATTCACTTCGGCAATGCTGAAATGAACAAGGGATGGATCAACTCGACACTGGAAGACAACCCGCTTCCGACTTTATGGGTGTGCAATCGCCTCGATGGATTTGACGAAGCCTATCTGCGCCGATTCACCCAGGTCATCGAGGTCGGCATTCCACCCTTGTCGACACGAAAACGTATTATCCAGAGTTACACTCGCCGTCTGCCGGTTTCAAGCTCCTGGAAACAGCGCGCGGCCAGTCACCCGGATCTGTCGCCCGCCTTGCTGAGTCAGGCCGTCAAGAATGTTGCGTCGATTCAGTATCGCGACCCCAAGACTGTCGAGGCGGCTCTGGAAACGCTGCTCAACAGCACACTGAAGGCTATGGGGCGCGAACCGATACCGCCGCAAGCGGTGGCGGATGTCATGACCTATCGCCCCGAGTGTCTGAATGCCGATCAAGACTTGAACGCTTTGGTGCAGGGCTTGCGCCGAGATCCGCGTGGACGTCTCTGTCTCTACGGGCCGCCTGGTACCGGCAAAAGCGCATTTGGGGCTCATGTTGCCCATGAGCTTCAACGGCCACTGCTCGTCAAACGTGCTTCGGATCTGCTTAGATCCTTGGTCGGTGAATCTGAGCAGCGCCTTGCCTTGATGTTCCAACAAGCCGAATCCGATGGAGCCGTATTGGTACTCGATGAGGCCGATAGTTTCTTGCGTGATCGCCGACAAGCGCATACCAGTTGGGAGGTCAGTCAAGTCAATGAATTGTTGACGCAGATGGAAGGTTTTGATGGGGTATTCATCGCCTCGACCAATCTGTTCGAGGCATTCGACGCGGCGGCTTTGCGTCGCTTCGACCTCAAGATCCGTTTCGACTATCTGCGTCCGGATCAGGCGTGGATACTGTTTCGCGAGACCCTGCGTCAAACCGGGGGGCGGTTGACACAGGCGGCTATCTGGCAGGAGAGATTGAGCGGTTTGAAGGGTCTCACGCCGGGGGACTTTGCTGTAGTCCTGAGAAGCCAGCGTCTGTTTACGACGTCGCTCACTCCAGACAAGTTATATGAAGATCTGGCGTCAGAGATCGCGTTGAAAGACCAGCAGGCGACTCATCGTCCCATTGGTTTTACGGCTGAGCTGTAAAGCCGGTCAGCCGCCATTCCCGGAGAGTTCGACGCCTACAGGGAATGGCGTTTCTTTCATGCAAGGCGGCAGGATAGTGTATAGAGCTTTTCCTGAGTTACGAGAAGCAGACGCAAGCCGAGCGACTGATATGTGCTTTGCAGCGCTGATCGTATACTGCGAGTTAAACTATCCTTCTCGGGCGCCATCAGCTCGGCAGCGGCGACCTTCTGCAAGTCTTTGGCTAATGAGCATTCGATCTCCCGGGTTTTCTGATCGCCTTGGAGAAGGCCGATTGGCGTGTCTATCGGGAGGCGCCGAATCGTGATCTTGGGTTTGCCTTGCGGGGTGTCCGCCGAAATCGAATATTCAAACCAAGCTCGATCCAGGAAGATCAACTCGGGCGCAATGGAGAGACGAAAATAACGGGCATCACTGACTTCGATCAATGGCTCATTTGCGGAGCGTAGCTTTTCTGCAAGCTGGCTCAGTTGCTCTCTTTTTTCTGCATCATGAAATTCTATCCAGCCAAAATCATGGCATGTCAGCAAACCATCTTCGGCTTGGCTCAACTTCCAGGACCGTGCGTGTCCTGCTAAGGCAAGTAGTAGTTTTTTATCCTCGATATCCAAATTAATCAAAATGGATTTTTCTTGGCCGGATTTGCCTTTGAGCAGATCATTATTTAGCGAGAAAATAAAACCTTCATCGCGAGCAGCATGATAATATTTTTTATTAGCAAAATTGTATCTGTAATTGTTTTTGTAAGACGACGGCAGATCATCCAAAGCCTTTTCCAAGGCAAGGCGATCATCTAAAAAGTCACGATAAATGGCTTCGATACTAAACTCTTTCCCGCCATCCATTGTTTTTCCAGAAACGACCTCTGGTATAGAACATTCGATCAGGTATCCCGATGACTTTTCGACAGCTTGTCGTAAAGCAAAGTAACCCTTTGTTGTCAATTCGATCAAATAAAGACGAAAAAAGTATTGTGTGAAAGCGTAATTTGGCGCGGCACCCATACATTGGCTGTAAGGCTTCAAATCTCGCCAGGGAACCGCTGTATAGTGGCCTTCACTTTTGATCAGGTGAGTTTCTTCTTCAAACTCACGGATCAATGTATGTTCCATAGCGTCGAACATGGGCTTTGAGTCAGGCGATTGCAATGTTTCCAGCAAGCAATCGATTGGCGTTGTTTCCCCCATTACTTCTTTTAAATCTTGGAGATTAGATCGACCTCCAACTAAGCCATATTCATTTGCATGCTCTCTAGCCTCTCGGCGATGAAAAAGAATTTTTCCGTTCAGCTTAATAATTCCCCATGCCACATAGATAAATCGAATCGGCGGCGGAAGAGAACCATCTAGTCTATGATCAAGTCTTCTGTCCTCAACAGCTTTTAAAACAGCTTTTTGTTTTTGTTTTACGTCATCAGAAACTCCTGCAACTTGCCAAAAATCCGGAGGAAAAAGTCGCTGCTTTGGATCAGCTAATGAGTGCAACAAAGATAAAGCAAAAAGCTGAGCCGGATAAGAGACAAACTTCCAAAATCCCTTTGAAAGCTCTACTCTATCAAGCAAGGAAAGCGTATCAAACAGATATTCGATAATATTCAAAAACTCTTGAGCAAATTTTTCTGGATTGGCGATATGCAGATTTCTCGTCATCTCTTGATGAAGAATCTTTTTTTCAACACAAGAAAATGCGCCACCTTCTTCAGAAAAGCGAGGCAAATGATCAATTATATTAGAAATCAAGCAATCAAAATTTGACATAAGAAAAAATTCTTTTGGCTAAACTAGAAATAAATTTTATATCTTCTTTATCACTGCAAAGATAATTATCAAAATCTTTTTTAATAATCGGGCTTTGAAAATCATATCTATTTTTTTGCTTGCCAAAAATAATAGATGAAAAAATGTAGACATAAAAATAATCCAGGGGCGTTTTTTTGTTATCGCCATTATCATATTCATAATAACCATATTTGTACTCATAACTAGCAACAAAATTTGCTGCAGCAGCATAGGTCCAGCCAATGTCATTAGGATGCTTAACGTTTGAAATTTTCTGTATATTTCCACAGAGAGTATCTTTTTCAATAACAGCTATTTTTTTTGAAATATAAATGTGACTTTCTTGTATTTTATGCTCGACACTGGAAGAATTTAAATCTTCATCTGGCAAACCAATCATATCAAGCAACTGATTATCTATTTCACTGTCCATAGAGCAATTAAATGTTGCTTTTTTAAAAACAAGAAGAATAAACGCCAAAAATGAATATCCAGGAAAGCTCGCTTCAATTTCATTTTTATAATGCACCATAAGATGCCTAAAGTTCTGCAAGATCCAAGCATATGCAAAACGATCTGGAAATTGTTTATAATCGGGGAGCTTCTTATCAATAAATTTATTTATTTCTTTATAATTAGAGCTGTCCCAAACATTAGCAATCTTGCCCAACAAAGTCTCCCATTTAAATTCTACCCCTCCTTTTTGGGATTGCTGACAATACAGCAAAGAATTAAAAATTTCAGCAATTTTTTTTGGCGGAGTATTTTTAGCGACATGATGATTAGTAACATCATAATAAATTGAATTTATTTTATCTTTTTCTTTAAATTGCTCCACGACTTCCAATATCAGTTTTTTTATTTTGCCATCCTGCTCATTAAGTTCTTTTTGGTTTAGCATTTCCTGAAAATATATCCACTGGCGAATTGCGATTAAAGATCTGCCAGTTTTCTTGATATCTATTTCTAGGTTGTCGTATTGATCATTTAAAATTTCGTTAACTTTTCCATCTGAAAAATCAGACAGTACATATTCTGCAACCACATCAAAAAAGCATTTTATTTCATCAGTAGGTAAATCAATTTCTTTTTCAAAATAAAGTGTCAGCAAAATAAGGGCGGATTTAAATCTAACAGAGCGGTCGCCAAATTCGGATTTTGCAACTTTTTGATATCTTTTTATTGCGGCTTCATAGCTAGATTTTTTGACGCTATTTGACATTAATTGATTAGTAGAATAAGCCAAAAAGTAAGAATTAGCTAGCTTGTAGCTAGCTACGCTTTCTTTTATTTTGCTTCCCGTTTTTTTACTTCGCAAAAATACCATAGAATACCACCTAGCAGCATCCTTGTAGTTTCCATTATCAAATGAAATGTCGCCTAATCGCTCTTGAGCATATAGATAGTGAGATTTTGCCGCAGCATTGTAAAGCTTTAATGCATCTTTTATGTTTTTTTCATAAATTTTCCCCAGATCAAACTGTGCTTGAGGAAGATTTCTAGCAAACTCTTCAAGTTTATCCTTGAAAAGAAGTGGTTTTCCTTCGCTATTAATCATTTCAATAGCATACTTAGCCTCATAAAAACTTGGATCTAAATCTGCTGCTTTTTCTAAAAGCTTTTTTCCTTCTATTGTAATTGATTTTTTTTCTTGAAAATCCCAAAAAGCCAATATGAGCATTGAGCGAGAATTTCCAGATTTTGCTTTTTCTAAATGTGAATTGCGCGATTCATCATTGTTTATAAAAGCAAGTTCATGTATGGTTTGCTCTAAAGAATCGCAAAGTGAATCTATAAGTTCTAATTCAAAAAAATTACCGATTAATTCATTAACTTCTTCGTCGGCAAAATCACAATTAGATTGTTTCATCTTTATTCTCCTGCACAGAAATAGCAATATTTTTTTCTTGTTTCAACACTATGATAATCTGGATAAATACATGCGCCCTCATTATTTTCATAAATCCAAAGCGGTTTGTGCAACTGTCGCTCAGTATATTGATTAACTAAAGCATCGACAGCCATAGAAGAAATTAATGAATTAAGCGTCTTAACCGCTGGCTCCTTAACCTCCTGTCCATCAACATATCCACGCCGTACCAACTCTTGCCCAAGAAAGTCGTTTTTGTGCTGTTCCGCTGCCACTTCAGTCGGGTTGATTCGACCAAGGCAGTGTAGACACAACCGATCCCCCGTGCGCGCCACGATGACCTCACCGCTCATATCCGTGATCTCACCATCCGTCACCGTGATATTCACACCGCTGGAAATCAGCGGAATCCCAAATCGCAATGCAATCTCCTGAGCTTTGAAGCGACTGTACTGGCTATCCGTCGCCAGCATGATCCAGTCGGCCTGCGCCAGCACAGAAAGCGCCGCCTCGTCCTCGACACCGAACGCATGAGCACCGATCTCGGCCCGAGGATTGATGCGCTGCAAATGATCCCGCACGACCTCCACCTTGAGCCGGTTCTCGACCGCATCCTGATAATAGGCACCAACGATACGGTTGAGATTAGTGATCTCGACTCGATCCGGATCAATCAGATCAAGCGCCTGAAACCCGGTATGGATCAGATTCTCAGCGATCACCGACCCCAGCCCACCAACACCGACGACCGCCAACCGCTGCCCATGAGTCATCCGGCGCAGATTGTCCAGCCCCAAGGCTAGTACACTTCGTGCAAGAAATCCATGCTCCGGATCAGCCTCCGCCAACGCAATGTCGGCAAGCGCCGGATCTCCCGCGCATGGCCAGTTCTCCGACACGACCTGAGTCTTGATCCGTGCCGGACAGGCGACGGAACCCTCGGCTTCCCGCCGCCACAGACGCGCCGCATAATCCGACCGCGACAGTACGATACTGGCATAGTGTATATCGTCGAGGGTATCGGTCAGCCAACTATGAAACGCCCGCTCATCACGATCATCGGTCCCTGAGAAAGCCGCTCCCTGCGAACAGAACGGATGCGTGTGCACATCGATCAGCGTATCCACATCCCCGCGCTGCTGCACCTCGACCAGCCGATCATAGATATACTGGCGCTTCAGACGCAAATGGGCCAAGCCCTGATCCTCATAATCCTGTGGACGCGGGTAGTGCGCAGAGACGATCTTGATCAACTCATGCTCACCGACCCGATGACGCTGCCCGAACAGCAGCGCAAAGGTCTCCCGACTCGAATCCGTCAGAAGCTGCGCACGCAGTTCGGGAAAAAGCCCTTGCGGAAACCGCAGAAGAGGAAGCGTGCTCATGACTCAATCGTTCCCCAGCGCTTCACGGATGAGATGAAAGTAAGTGTAGATATTGTCGCCATCACGCCAATTCTGCGCCGGCTGCCAAGCGCCATTGTCGATGTAGACGCAATACCACTTCCACCCCTGCTCGATCGGCGCCTGCCAAGCGCTATGCGCAACACCTTGAAAGAAATGGCCATCCGGTGAGAGCGGAATATCGGCCATCATATAGAACCCGATCGGCGGCAAGGCCGGATATTCGTCAGGGAAGACGACCATCAGCGCCGTGGTTCGCGCGATACGATGCCAGCGCGGCGGTAGATTATAGGTAGGGACCACCATCCAGTGGGCGTCAGTATGATCGAAATCGACACCCTGCGACCTGAACAGAGTGCGACTGATGTCAGTGACCTGTTCCGTGATGATCTGCTTGGACTGATGGGAACGGCGACCGCCGAATCCACCCTTGTACCGCTTGGGCATGGTCGTTGGCTTGGCACCGCGCCCTTGCTTGTCGATGAGTTCGTGTCGCGCATAGTGGCGATGCTCATCGATCGTTTGCACCTTGCCACCGCACTCCAAAATGGCGCGACGCCCCGGCGCGACCTTGGCCAGCCGAGCCAATTCACTGCCATGTGCGCCGTTATTGAGGCTGTTGGGGTCGAGACGTCTGCCGTTCATGATGGCCATGATGTTGCTCCTGGATTGGATGGGGGGGGAAGGTGAAAATCTGGCGGATAGACTATCTCTGCAACCAATGACCTGTCAGGGGAAAACGTCGGGAAAACCGACGTTCTCCACAGCGATTCTGGTTTACAGCCTATCGTCGTCCGCTTCTGCCGCCATCTCTTCAAAAGCGACGGCCTGATCTGCGCGCTCTTGCAGATAGACGGCCAGATCGATGAAGCCGGAAGCTTTGAGCCTGATTTCGTTGGCAGCATTGATGCCTGGGAAAGCTGCGACCTCGACACGAATGCCGCGCTCACGCAACTCAAGGATCACAGGCACGAAATCCTTGTCTCCAGAGATCAGGACGATGATTTCGGGCTTGACGATTTCCGCAGTACGCATCAGCGCAAGCGTGATCTCGACATCGAAGTCGCACTTGTAGCTATCGCCCGCAATCGCCCCTACCTTACTGTGGACCAGATAGCTCTGCTCCCACAGAGATTCAATGCTCTGATCGCGCGCATGAGGATTGCGTGGATCGATGGGAACGAAAGCATGCGCCTCGACCAGGAAGCGCCCCTCACTGAGATAGTTCAGCAGATCATGGTAGTCAGGTACGGTTCCTTGGTTGCGAAAAGCGGCGTTGGTGTTTGCATAGTCATTGAAGACGACGAGCTTTTCCATGGTGATCTCCTGGTGGTTGGCTGGTATTATTTGGAGGCTTTGGTTAAGGCCGCCGCAATCAGTGCGGCGGCGGCGACCGCGATGAAGTGAAAATCGATCATAAACAGCAGTATGGTGCCGCACAGCAGGCCGACCCCTGATCCGATGGCCCAATCAGGGATTTTGTTCGTTGCGGCGGGCCGTCTTGCTCTACCTGAATTGTTCCGATATCCAGGTGCACGGTTCTGGTTGAACTGGCGGTTTCGGTATTTGTTCGCGTTGGGGATGTTGGCCATAGGTACATGCTCCTGAGCGGCTGGGCTTGGAGCAGTAATTTAAGATGGCCAATTCGAGGCGGGTAGGGAGAATTGGGGGAAAAAGAGGAAGCTCGGCGTCAAGACACCAAGTATTTCTAGCGCGCGCGTCGAGTTGATTCGGCGCCTTTTGCTTTGCGTCCGTAGCTGAGTGCACAGCGCCGACTGACACCTGATGGACATCCGGCAGATCGCAAACCAATCCGATCGGGAAATTTCGGACCGGCGTGGCTTCGAGCTTGCGTCACCCTTCGGCCAGCCACTGACGCACGGTCGCTATGGGCAAGAAAAGCCGCCGTGGATTGGACGGCAGCGGCATGAAACCAAATCCCTGGTACATCGCCTTGCGCCGCTCCACGCGCTCCGGATCGCCGCAGTCGAACACGTCCAGCATCACCACCGCGATGCCGATCGCCTCGGATGCGCGAGCAATGCGCGTCAGGGCGTCCACCAGCAGGTCGCTGCCGAAACCCTGATTCCGATACCGCCGATCTCGACCGATCATCGAGATGAACGCGGCGGGAATCGCACCATGCGCCGGTCGTGCGCGCGCATAGCGTGGCGGCAGCGCCTCGTAGCTGACGGCATGGGCGTTGATCGCATAGAAGCCCATCACGGCGCCCTCGGGCGCCGCCATCACATACAGCCGGATATTGTCGGCCTTGGCCAATTTGTTGGCTGTCTTGTGAAAGTAGTTGTCGATCGCCGCAATGCCGCAACTGAAACCGTCCCGGTCATGCCGCGCGGAGTCGAACGGCTCGATGCAATAGGGCTGAGCGCTTCGATCCGGCATTATTTCGACCGGGTCCGCTCACGACTGCGTTTCAGGGCTGCGCGTAGCTCGGGGGTCGGCTCGGGCGGCTGGTCCAGCGCCGCGAAGAACACCGCTTGGTCCTCAGGACGCAGGATCGTCAGCTCATGGGCCGCAATGGTCTCCAAGGCGGCCTGATAGGCGGCATTCATGGCGAAGGTCGAATCATCCAGGCCCGACAGCACGGCCGCTCTGTGGATCGTCTCCTTGATCCTCGGCTTGGTGCGAAAATGCATCCGCGCATCATTGCGCTCGTTGATCGTGTTCGTCAGGTCTTCTGCCGGCCGCATGATCGATCTCCCACTGTTTGGCATGATACGGAACAATGTACGCCGATTGAGCGTACGCATCAACCGAACCGAGTCACCCAGGATATAGAAGCAAGACGCCACGATTGGCATCAACGGCAAAGCTCCCTCAGCGCCCTTCCAATCCACGCGCATCGCGGTCGATTCAGAGCCTGATTCGCTCTTTTATGCCATACTGAATTCCATTTTCGGCCGACACCTTATGCAATCATGACCAAGGTACTGATCGTCGACGATGACGAACTCTTTCGGACCATGCTCACCGAGATGGTCCAGCGCGAGGGCCATCAGGTCGGCACCGCGACCAACGGCAACGAGGCATTGACCGCCATCGAGCACAGTCGCCCCGATCTCATCATCACCGATATCCTGATGCCCGAAAAAGACGGCATCGAGCTCATCATGGAGCTGGCGCGACGCGACGCGCGGATTCCCATCATCGCCGTCTCGGGCGGACGCCGCTCGATCAGTCTGGAATTCAATCTGGAGTCGGCCAAGCTGATGGGCGTGCGCGCCACCCTGCCCAAGCCCTTCACGCGCGAACAACTGCGTGAAGCCATCGCTGGCGCACTGAGTTAAAGCCAGAGCGCCGATAGCCGGTCAACCGGCATCGAGCACGCGCCCGGCCCAATCACCCAGAGCGTCGAGAATCGCCAGCTTGGCCGGATCGTCGTCATGGATCTCGGCCAGTTCGGCGAGCCGCACCTCATAATCCTCGATCTGGAGACTGGCCCCACCCTCGGGGTCAGTGAGGCGCGCAAAGCGATAGGCGTCCCAGTCCTCACGCTCATCCGGACTCAGAGTCTCAGGCCAGTTACGGGCGCGATAGCGGAACAGCAGCGTGCCAAGACGCGGGTCGCTGAAACGCGGCGGCGCGGTCGCCAGCTCGGCGGGGTTAGAGCGCACGACCTGATCGCAGGCGCGACGGTCGGCGTCGGAGAGGAAACCGCCCGAATAAAGCATCAGCTCGGGATCGGTCTCGACCGGCAGCGGTCGTTGATGGACTTCGCGCACGCGCTGCTCGATCTCGCCGGCTGCATCCGCGATCCAGCGCGCATGACGCACGACTCGATCGGGGTCGATCCGCCAGCACTCGGCACTCTCCGGGGGCAGGGTCGCCAGCGGCGCGAGCATGGGTACATGATTGACATGCACGGTCTTGAGCGGGACGCGCTCGACACCCGCCGGCAGTTCCTCGCTCGGCGTGAAGAGCCGACGGCGGATCTCGTCCACCGACAGCTCCAGCAGTTGGGCCGGATCCGCACGCAGATCGAAACAGATCACGCCATTTCCGTTGGTCGGATGAGCCGCGACCGGAAAGATCGGCGCGATACAGCCGAGCGCTGCCGGGAAGCGCGCCGAGACATGCAGCAAGGGTCGGCGTTCATCGAGTAGCGCGCGCACCCGGCGCTTGTCGCGCAGCGTCAACGCATAGCTGAAAAGTCGGGGCTGGACATCACGCAGCCGGCGCGCCAGCGCGATGGTCGCGCGCACGTCGGCGAGCGCGTCATGCGCCTGACCATGGTCGATGCCGTTGGCGACGGTCAGCTGCTCCAGCCGGAACGAGGTCGTACCCTCGTCGTTGAGCGGCCATTCGATCCCTGCGGGACGCAGTGCATGGGCCAGCCGCAGCACATCGATCAGATCCCAGCGCGAGTTGCCGGAGCGCCATTCACGCGCGTAAGGATCGAAAAAATTGCGGTAGAACAGATGACGGGTGACTTCGTCGTCGAAGCGCAGACTGTTGTAGCCGACGCCGCAGGTTCCGGGCCGGCTCAGCTCATCATGGATCGCGCGCGCGAACTCGGCCTCAATCACCCCTTCGCGTGCGACACGCTGAGGCGTGAGACCCGTGACGAGACAGGCATCCGGATGAGGGAGCAGATCGTCCGTCGGACGACAGAAGAGAACGAGCGGATCGCCGACCTCGTTGAGATCGGCGTCGGTGCGGACTCCGGCGAACTGACAGGGACGATCGCGGCGCGGATCGGCGCCCCAGGTTTCGTAATCGTGCCAGTAGAAGGTGTCGGACATGGGCCGAACCTCCAGTGCCGGACGCTGGCCGCCCTGGTCCGGACGGCCGGAACGGCTCAGACCTTCTCGCGGATGCGAGCGGCCTTGCCGGTGAGATTGCGCAGATAGTAGAGCTTGGCGCGACGCACATCGCCCTTGCGCTTGACCTCGATGCCGGCGATCGACGGGCTGTAGGTCTGGAACACGCGCTCCACGCCCTCGCCATGCGAGATCTTGCGCACGGTGAAGGCCGAGTTCAGACCGCGACTGCGGATGGCGATGACGACACCCTCGAACGCCTGGAGACGCTCGCGATCCTTCTCCTTGACCTTGACCTGGACGACGACGGTGTCGCCCGGGGCGAAATCCGGGACTTCGCGGGACATTTGCTCTTGTTCGAGCTGCTGAATGATGTTGCTCATGGTTTCCTTGGCTCCTGTTCTCAGCCGGCGCCACCCTCGCGATGGGCCAGTATGAATTCATCGAGTAACGTGCGCTCGGCCTCGCTGAGCCCGCGGCGCTCGAGTAGATCCGGACGGCGCCGCCAGGTCCGTCCCAGCGCCTGCCGCAGCCGCCAACGCTCGATGGCGGCATGGTCGCCACCGAGCAGCACGGAGGGAACCGAGCCTTCCTCGATCCGCTCCGGGCGGGTGTAATGTGGGCAATCCAAGAGCCCATCCATGTGCGAATCCTGTCGCGCCGAATCGACGTGACCGAGCGCGCCCGGCAGCAACCGGATGACTGCGTCCATGACCACCATCGCCGGCAGCTCGCCACCGCTCAGGACATAGTCGCCGATCGACCATTCCTCGTCGACGTGGGACTCGATCAGACGCTCGTCGACGCCTTCGTAGCGTCCGGCGAGCAGGATCCAACCGGGACGCGCGACGATCTCCAGCATCGCGGCCTGATCGAGCACGCGCCCCTGGGGCGACAGATAGGCGACCCGGCTCTGTGGCACCGCCGCCCGCGCGGCCCGAATCGCTTCACGCAGCGGCTCGACCTTCATCACCATCCCCGGCCCGCCGCCATAGGGACGGTCGTCGACGGTGCGATGGACGTCGTGCGTGAAGTCGCGCGGATTCCACAGATGCAGCTCGGCCAGTCCGCGCGCCAGCGCCCGTCCCGTCACGCCCTGATCCGAGAGGATGCGAAACAGATCAGGAAAGAGCGTGATGACGTCGAAGCGCATGGGTGTCTGGAATCCAGGAGGTTCGATCGAGAACTGAGAACGAACCTTTGGGCCGACCCGGACTCAGAACTCCGGATCCCAGTCGACCCGGATCAGACGCTGATCGAAGTCCACGTCCAGAATCACGTCGCCCCAGACGAAGGGAATCAGACGCTCGCGTTCACCCTCGACCACCAGCACGTCGTTCGCACCGGTCGAGAACAGATGCGAGACCTGTCCAAGTTCGACATCGGACTGGGTGACGACGGCCAGACCTTCCAGGTCGATCCAATAGAATTCGTCCGGACGTGGCGGCGGAAGCTGATCGCGTCGAATCGCGATTTCCTGGCCGATCAGAACGGCGGCTTGATCGCGGTCTTCACACCCATCCAGACGGGCGATGAGTCCCTTGCCATGCAGCTTGCCTTCGGCTACGCGACGCACTGCACCTTCAGGCCCCAACAACCAAGGCGAGTAGCGCAGGATGCCTTCGCGCGGATCGGTCTCGGAATAGACCTTGACCCATCCCTTGACGCCATAGAGCCCTGACACGCGCCCAAGCACGATCCGAGCGGACGGCGGCTCTTCGGACACCCTGATCGAGCCTCGCGAGCGAACCGAACTCAAGCGGCCGCCGCGGCCTCGCGCGTCGCCTGCTTGATCAACTGCTTGACACGATCGGTCGGCTGCGCACCCTTGCGGATCCACTCCTGTGCCAGCGCGGTGTCGAGCCGCAGCGGGATCTCGCCGCCGCGCGCGTTCGGGTTGAAGAAACCGAGTCGCTCGATATAGCGACCATCACGCTTGGAGCGGATGTCGGCGACGACGATCTGGTAGAAAGGGTTCTTCTTCGAACCACCACGTGACAAACGAATCGTGACCATGTGCTGTCCTGGCTCAAGAGCTGGATAGGGAGTCTCGCGGAAGGCCCGCGGGTAAACGCGCAAATATACAGAATTATGCGCGAAATGGAAGACCCGATCGAACATCGGACGCTCCTGCCAGCCGGCGGACCAGACCAAAAATGGCATGCGTGTCACAGTTTCGTGAAGAAACGACCCGAATCGTCTCTTGGGAGTGACACTTTCGCCTCAGAGTTGTTAAGCTGAATGGCAGCGAGGATCTTCCCACAAACGACTCTGACCAGAACCAGGACACTCCCATGCGCAAGCTACTCGTCATCTCCCCGGACGACCTCTCGGACGATGTCGCCACGGCTTTGCAGGAAAAGCACTGGTCGATCCGCCATGTGCGAGAGACCGACGCGCTCGAGCGACTGGTCCAGGAAGAACACATCCTCGTTGGCCTCATCGTCTTCCCGGTCGCGCGCGACACCCGTCACGAGACCCATCTATGCCGGCAGATCAGCCGTTCGACAGGACTCAAATGGGTCGCGATCGTCAACGAGGGTCAGATCCAGCAGCCTGATTTCAGAAATTTCGTCGCCGAGTGTCTCTATGACTTCCATGTGCGGCCAGTCGATGCCGAGCGCTTGGCGATCGTGCTCGGTCACGCCTATGGCATGGCCAGGGTCGAGCACGACCTACGCGACGCGACCGCAAAGGGCGTCCCGAATCACTTCGGCCTGATCGGGGAGAGTCCAGTGATGCGACATCACTACCGACTGCTCCAGCGCGCGGCCGAATCGGACGTCTCAGTGCTCATCACAGGTCCGACGGGCACGGGCAAGGAACTCGCCGCCCGCGCCATCCACGACTACTCGCCGCGCTCCAGCGGGCCGTTCGTCGCCATCAATTGCGCCGCGATCCCGCCGACCCTGCTGCAATCGGAACTCTTCGGCCACGAGAAAGGCTCCTTCACCAGCGCCAACGCGCGCAAGAGCGGCTACATCCACAGTGCGGCCGGCGGTACGCTCTTTCTCGACGAGATCGGCGACATGCCGCTGGAATCGCAAGCGACCCTGCTGCGCTTCCTGGAAGACAAGATCGTCACGCCCATCGGCAGCACGCGCGGCACGGCGGTCGATGTCCGCATCATCGCCTCGACCAACGTCGACCTGGAACGCGCCATCGCCGAGCGCGCCTTTCGTGCCGATCTCTACTACCGGCTGGCCTTCCTGACCGTACAGACCCCGCCGCTCCATGAGCGCGGGGCGGACATCGAGCTACTGGCCCGGCAATTCCTCGAAGAGGTCATGCGCGATCTCGGACTGCGTCGTCTCCAGTTCGGACAGGATGCGCTCGCCGCCCTGCGCGCCCATCATTGGCCCGGCAACGTGCGTGAGCTGCGTAGCGTGATCTTTCAGGCCGCACTCAATTGCGAAGGACTATCGATCCGCCCCGAGGATCTGAAGATCATGAGCATGGATCAGGGCCTCGTCGCGCCCGGACACGAACCAAACCATATGGAACTGCCCGACAGGCTCAACGGCACGGCCAGCCATCACGGAGCCTCGACGCTCAAGAGCATCCGCGCCCAATCCGAGAAGCGCAATCTCGAATACGCCCTGGCACGCAACGGCAGCAACATCACGCGGACCGCTCAGGATCTGGGCGTCTCCAGGATGACGCTCTACAGGCTCATGGCCAAGCACGGCGTGGCACGCACCAGCCCGGACTGACATCACGCGCATTGCCCAGAGGGGCTCGGGTTACGTATCCTCCCCTATCCGCTCCCGACCGAGGACAGATAGGGTAAGGGTTCATGTCAGTCAACGCCTGGCTCAAATCGCAACGACCGCTCGCCGGCAAGGCACTCCTGCTGACCGTTTGGCTCAACACGGCCAACGGTCTGCTGGCCATCAATCAGGCCTGGGCGCTGGCCGTGGTCCTGGATGCCGTCATCTTCAAGGACGCCGACCTGAGCGAGGTCCACCACTGGCTGTGGGGACTGCTGGCGCTCTTCGGCACGCGCGCGCTCATCGTCTGGCTCGCCGAGCGCTCGGCCTTCCAGGCCGCCGCCTCGGTGCGCGCCACACTGCGCGATCAGGTGCACCGTCATCTGCAACGGCTCGGGCCGACCTACCTCTCCGGCCAGCGCAGCGGCGCCCTGGTCGAGACCCTGACCAAGGGCATCGACGACCTGGAGGGCTATTACGCCCGCTTCGTCCCGGCCATGACGCTGGTGATGATCCTGCCCCTGGCCATCCTCACCGCCGTGATGCCGATGGACTGGCTCGCCGGGCTGGTGCTGCTGTTCACGGCGCCGTTGATCCCGCTGTTCATGATCCTGATCGGCTCGGGGGCCCAGGCACGTAATCAGCGCCAGTGGAAACAGCTCGCGCGCATGAGCGCGCACTTCCTCGACGTCATCCAGGGGCTGACCACGCTCAAGCTCTTCGGCGCCAGCCGGCGCGAGGTCGCTGTCATCGCGCGCATCTCCGACGACTATCGCCACAGCACCATGCAGGTGCTGCGCGTGGCCTTTCTGTCCTCGGCGGTGCTGGAGTTCTTCGCCAGCGTCGGCATCGCCATCGTCGCGGTCCTGATCGGCTTCCGGCTCTATGGTCTGGCGGTGCCGGTGCCGGCCTGGATCCCCATCCCCGAGATCACCTATCTGCAAGGGCTGTTCGTGCTGATGCTCGCCCCCGAGTTCTATGCGCCGCTGCGCAATCTGGGCACCCAGTATCATGCGCGTATGGGCGCGGTGGCCGCCGCCGAACAGTTGATCCAGGTGCTGGACGCCGAGCCGACCCGCATCGATCCGGGCACCGAGCCGCTGGCCGCCGCCCGTCCGCTCGGTGTGCGCTTCGAGGACGTGCATTTCAGTTATGAGCCTGGACGCGAGGCGCTCCAGGGTCTCAACTTCGACATCCCGCCGGGGCAACGCATTGCGCTGGTCGGCACCAGCGGCGCGGGCAAGACCACGGTGGTCAATCTGCTGCTCGGGTTCCTGGTTCCGACCGGAGGACGCATCCTGATCGGCGAACAGGCGCTCGCCGGGATCGATCTGGAGGACTGGCGCCGTCATCTGGCCTGGGTGCCGCAGCAGCCGCGCCTGTTCCAGGGCAGCATCGCCGACAACATCCGACTCGGGCGTCCCGAGGCCGAGCCGGACGCCGTGCGCGAGGCGGCCCGGCGCGCACGGGCGGCTGAATTCATCGACGCCCTGCCGCTGGGCTATGACAGCCCGGTCGGCGAGCGCGGCGCGGGACTCTCGGGCGGGCAGATCCAGCGCATCGCCCTGGCCCGCGCCTTTCTGCGCGATGCCCCGCTGGTGATCCTCGACGAGGCCACGGCCAACCTCGACCCCGAGAGCGAGCGTCTGGTCCAGGAAGGCATCGACGAGTTGGCGCTCGACCGCACCCTGCTGGTGATCGCGCACCGGCTCAATACGGTACGCCGCGCCGATCGCATCCTGGTACTCGACCAGGGGCGGATCGTCGAACAGGGAACACATGATGAACTGGCCGGCACCGGCGGACTCTATGCGCGGATGATCGCCGCCCACGGCCCGCGCGCACATGAGGGTGAGCAGGCATGAACGAACTGCGCCGCTTGTGGCAACTCTTCCGGCCGTATCGAGTCTGGATGCTGGTCGGCACCCTGGCTGCCATCCTGACCCTGCTGGCCAATGTGACGCTCATAGCCGCCGCCGGCTGGTTCCTGACCGCGATGGCCGCTGCCGGCGCGGCGGGCGTGGCCATGAACTATTTCACCCCGGCGGCGCTGATCCGGGGCAGTGCCATGATCCGCACCGCCGGACGCTATGGCGAGCGGCTCGTCAACCATGAGGCGACCTTCCGGCTGATCGCCAGTCTGCGCGTCTGGTTCTATCAGCATCTCGAACCGCTCGCCCCGGCGCGGCTCCAGCAGTATCACAGCGGCGATCTGCTGAGCCGCATCCGCGCCGACATCGACGCGCTCGACAATCTCTATGTGCGGGTGCTGGTGCCGGTCGCGGTGGCCAATGTCAGTATCGTGCTGTTCACGATATTTCTGCTCTTCTACCATCCACTGCTGGCGCTCTCCGGCCTGACCTTTCTGGTACTGGCCGGGGTGGGACTGCCGATCTGGTCTCAGGCACGCGGCCTGGTCCCTGGACGGCGCATCGCCGAGGACGAGGCGGCCTTGCGCACGGCGGTCATCGATGGTGTCCAGGGTCTGGCCGAACTCACGCTCTATGGAGCCGCCGAGCGTCAGGCCCAGCATATCGACAGTCTGAGCCGACGTCTGATCGCCGATCAGACCCGTCTCTCCAGCGATCATGGCCTGACTCAGGCCGCCGTCGGACTCTGCGCCAGCCTGAGCCTGTGGGTGCTGCTGTGGATCGCCATCCCGCTGGTCGACGACGGACGGCTCATGCCGCCGCAACTGGCGATGCTGGCGCTCTTTACGCTCGCCAGCTTCGAAGCCGTCGCCCCCCTGCCCCAGGCGTTCCAGATGCTCGGGCGCACCCTGGCCGCCGCGCACCGGCTGTTCGCCATCGTCGACACTGAGCCGGCCGTCGCCGAACCGAGCACCCCCTCGCCCCGGCCCGAACGCTTCGATATCGAGTTCGCGGATGTGCGCTTCAGCTACCCGGACACGCCACGCCCGGCCGTCTCAGGCATCCGGCTCCAGGTGCCCCAAGGCACGCGCGCGGCGGTGATCGGCGCGACCGGCTCGGGCAAGAGCACGCTGTTCAATCTGCTGCTGCGCTTCTGGGCGCCGGATTCGGGCAGCATCCGCGTCGGCGGTCACGACATCCTGGACTTCCATGGCGACGACCTGCGCCGCCACATCGCCGTGGTCAGTCAGCACACCCATCTGTTCGACGCCACCATCCGCGAGAATCTGCTGATCGCCAACCCGGACGCTCCGCAGGCGGCGATCGAAGCAGCCTGCCGCGTGGCCCAGATCCACGACTTCATCGCCGAACTGCCCGAGGGTTATGACACCTGGGTCGGCGAGACCGGCGTGCGACTCTCGGGCGGTCAGGGACGGCGGATCGCCGTGGCGCGCGCCCTGCTCAAGGACGCGCCCATCCTGCTGCTCGACGAGCCGACCGAGGGTTTGGACGCCGCCACCGAGCGCGATCTGATGCAGGCGCTCGATACCCTCATGGTCGGACGCACCGTGCTGCTCATCACCCATCGTCCGGCCGGACTGGACTGGGTCGATCAGGTCCTGGTGCTCGATCAGGGACGCGAGCTGGCGCGCGGTGATGTCTCGGTCGTTCCGCAGGCGATGCAGGCCGCCCTGCTACCGTTGCGTGCCGAAGCCGAGACGCGCTGAGTTTCGAGGCTAGAACACACTCGGATCACGACGACGGACGGGACGCGCCGCCTGTGCCTCGGGCGGTCGCCGTCGCGGCTCGGGCGTCTGGCGGAAGAACTCGACCAGCCCCACGATCAGACAGGTCAGCGACACGCCGAGTCCGAGCGCGGAGTACACCGCCATGTGCAGCAACTGGGCCTTCCACGCCTGGATCTGAGGCCAGTTGTTGAGACGCACCCGGACCATCTCGGGAGTGACGAAATAGGCCAGCCCCTCCGATCCCAGCGCCGTTAGCGAGTTACGCGCCAAATGGTCGGCAAGCGGCTCATTGTCGAGCAAGAGTTGAAAGTTCCCGCTGGTCTGCTCAAGCGGCAGGGCCATTTCGATGGGCGTCCATTCGACCTGGGGCGCGCCCCAGATGGCACGGCCATAGTCCAGGCCGAACTGAGTCCCGGCGATCGGGGTGCCCACCAACCCGATGATCATCAACAGATTCATCTTACGTTTCATCAGTCTTGCGCGAAAAACCGCTCCGTTCAGATGGTAAATCGCCGCCGGAACGCGCCAGCGGCTCGATGGCTCGGTACAATGGTCCACTTTTTTGTGCACTCATGGAACCATCATGGCGAAATATCACATCTACGGCATCGGCAATGCCTTGGTCGACATGGAATACGAAGTCACGCCCGAGGATCTGGGCATCCTCGGCATCGACAAGGGCGTCATGACCCTGGTCGACGAACACCAGCAGCTCAGCATCATGGAGCATCTCAAGTCGCACCATCCTCAGCGCGGCTCGGGCGGCTCGGCCGCCAACTCCATCATCGCCTTCAGCCAGTTCGGCGGGAAGGGTTTCTATTCCTGCAAGGTCGCCGACGACGAGCTGGGCCACTTCTACATGAAGGATCTGATCGAGGGCGGCGTGGACACCAATCACCATACCGAGAAGGATCAGGGCCACACCGGGCGCTGCGTGGTGCTGGTGACGCCGGACAGCGATCGCACCATGTGCACCTTCCTGGGCGTGAGCGGCAACCTCTCGACCCAGGAGCTGGTCGAGGAGGCACTGTGCGATTCGGACTGGTTCTATACCGAAGGCTATCTGGTCACATCCGACTCGGCGCGCGCGGCTTCGATCGAGGCCAAGCGGATCGCCGAGGCGGCGGGCGTCAAGACCGCCATCTCGCTGTCGGACCCCAACATGGTCAAGTTCTTCAAGCCCGGACTGCTGGAGATGATCGGCTCGGGCGTGGATCTACTGTTCGCCAACGAGTTCGAGGCCATGGGCATGGCCGGCTCGGACGATCTGCATCAGGCGGTCGATTATCTCAAGACCATCGCGCGCCACTTCGCCATCACCCGCGGTCCCAAGGGGGCGCTGGTCTGGGACGGTCGGGCGCTGATCGAGATCGACCCTGTCAGAGTCGAGCCCGTGGACACGGTCGGTGCGGGGGATATGTTCGCGGGCGCCTTCCTCTACGGGCTGAGCCAGGGCTGGAGCCACCAGCGCGCGGGCGATCTTGCCTCGGCCGCCTCTGCCAGACTGGTGACGACGCTCGGGCCGCGCCTCCCGACCGAAGAGACCCTGTCCATCCTGAAGGCCTTCTGAGCTGCGCCGGTGCGGTCGATCCGGTCGCGAAACTGCGACCGAGTCGACACACTGCGCGATCGAATAAAGCTAGCATTACGATCAGGTATCCATGTCCCGGTCATGGGTTCCAGCCCCGTCACGCATGGCAACCGGCTGGAGTCCACATGACAGGAGTAATCCAATGCTCAGCTTCGACGCCCAATCCATCCCTTCGCCGCTCGCCATCCGCGAGTGCGCGCGGCCGCGCTTCGACACGGATCTGGAGGCGCTGAAGGACTGGCTGGCCGGACTCAGGACGCGCGGCGGACGTCAGGCCGGTCCCGCGCTCGTCCTGGCGCTGGAGAGTCTGCGCAAGGCTGAGCTGTCGGCCAGCCGCCGCCTCAGCATCCTGTCGCTGCTGAAGGTTCCAGTGCTCAAGACCTGTGCCGGACTGCCCAAGCCCTATACGGACGAGGCGGGCGAAACCGACGGCGCCCGCGGTCTCACCATGGAGCAGCGGCTCGGACGCCTGATGTTCGTCAACCTCGATCGTGCGCTGCACCAGCTCGACAAGGAGCATCCGGTCCCGAACGAACGCCGGCAACACCAGCGCCTGTGGCTGATCCGCAATCTGTTCCGCTTCGCCAACCGCCAGATCCGCTATGCGATCCTATGGAAGAAGACGCCGCCGGCGGGCACCTGGCGCGATCTGCACGAGCTGCATCTCTACCTGACCTCGCGCCGGCCCACTTCACTCTGGGATCTCGACGAACGGCCGGAGACCATCGGCGAATTCGATCATGAGATCGAGTACAAGACCCTGCTGCTGCTGGGTCTGGCCGCCAAGCTCAAGGACTCGGCGCCTCAGAGCGAATACTTCATGGACGGACTGCCGGCCTGGGCGGTCCAGACCCGACTGGAGGATCCGCATACCATGCTGGGTCGTCTGCGCCTGTTCATCGTCGAGGTCTCGGCCGACGAGCCGCCGCGCCAGCTCATGGGCAGTCTGGACACGGCCTTTCGCGGCTGGGTACTGCGACCACCCTACCCCTATATCCATGAACTCGAAAGCGGCCCGTTCGGAGCGAGCGTCTTCGGTGGACGGCCGCTCGGGCTCGAAAGTCTTTGAATCACATGAAACTACTCGCCATCGACACCTCGAACGAAACCTGTTCAGCCGCGCTCCTCGTCGACCAGGGCGTCGTTCAGGAACTCACCCTTGCCCCCCGCCGCCATGGCGAACTCATCCTCGGCATGATGCAGCGCCTGTTGGAACAGGCAGGCCTGGAGCTACGCACTCTGGATGCCCTGGCCTTCGGCTGTGGTCCGGGCTCCTTCACCGGCATCCGCATCGCGACCTCGGTCATCCAGGGCGCCGCCTTTGGGGCCGAGTTGCCCGTGGTGCCGGTCTCCACGCTCGCGGCCATGGCCCAGGGCCAGTTCAGGCGCGAGGGGCAGCGTCGGCTGCTGACCGCGCTGGACGCGCGCATGGACGAAGTCTACTGGGGCTGCTACGAGATCGGCGCGCGCGATCTGGCCGAGCTGTGCTGCGCCGAGCAGGTCTGCGCACCCGATCGGGTCACGCGGCCCACGGGCGACGGCTGGCAAGGTGTGGGGCCAGGCTGGGGCGTGCATGGTGAGGTGCTGACAGAGCGGCTCGGGCCGGCCCTGAGCGGGACGAATCCCGATGGGGTCTGCGAGGCCCAGGACATCGCGCTCCTGGCCGCCGCCGAGCTGACGGCCGGGCGCTGGGTTCCGGCCGAGCAGGCGCTTCCGGTCTATCTGCGCGACCGGGTCACACAGGCGCCCGCCTAGGATGCCTCAGGAGCGTCCCTGGACGATGGGATGGTCGTGTCGGCAGTGACGTCTCAGACAACTGACGACATAGTGCAGCAGGGTCGCTCCGACCACGATGAAGGCGATCAGCGTCACAAGGAGGCGCTGCCAGGGTTCGATCGCTGAGAGGCCCAGGATCAGCCAGGTCAGAAAGGCGATGACGCTGGTGATGGTCAGGATCATGGCGAACGGCCAGAGCGGGCGGTCGCATTTGGGGCAGAGATTCATCCGGATACGGCTCCATTGGGCGAAAAGTCGGCCGCCACGGACAACCCCATGACCGGGACGTGCGGCGCGACGAAACGAGCGACGTCCGATCGCCCAGGAACCAGCAGTCTGAACCCTAAACCGATGCGAACACATTGAAATCAGTCAATTGACGGCCATCGATGCAGCCTACGCTGAACCCGCGTCATACACTCTTCGAACTACTGGCCGTCGCGCTCGACGCCGTCTCCGGCACGCGCTCGGTGCAACGTGCGCTCAGTACGCGCCCGATCACGGGGCCGGTCTGGATCGCGGCCATCGGCAAGGCAGCCGAATCCATGACCCTGGGCGCACTCGACGTACTCGGCGATGCCTGCCGGGGCGGGATGCTCGTCACCAAGCCCGGACATGCCGATCCGGGGCGTTTGCTAGGGCTGGGCATCGAGATCCATTTCGGCGGCCATCCGCTGCCGGATGCCGGCAGTCTCGCGGCCGGCGAACGTCTTCTGGCGAGCCTCGACCGGCTACCCGCTGAAACCCGACTCCTGTTCCTACTCTCCGGCGGCGCCTCGGCGCTGATCGAGGCGCCGGTCAGCGGCCTGGGACTGGCCGAACTGCGCGCCATCAATGCCTGGTTGCTCGGTAGCGGACTGCCGATCGGCCGCATGAATCGCGTGCGTCAGTCGGTCTCGCGTCTCAAGGCGGGCGGGTTGCTGCGGCACCTCGGTGGGCGGCCCATCCGGCAACTGGCCATCTCGGACGTACCGGGTGATACGCCGGGCGTCATCGGTTCGGGACCGCTGGCGCCCGTGCCGGATCTGGCCGATCAGGTCGGGCGACTCGTTCTACCGGATTGGTTGGCGGGCTGGGTCGCGCGCGGACTCGCCGAGCGCGGTACTTTACCGGAGTACGGTCCCGAGATGGAACTGGTCGCTACGTTGTCGATGGCCAAGGCGGCGGTTGCCAAGGCCGCCGAGTCCAAGGGGTGGCGCGTCCGGCTGCATCCGGATCTCATCCAGGGTGACGCCGCCGGCCAGGGCCGCGCGCTCGCCCGGACGCTCATCGACGGCGCACCGGGTCTGCATGTCTGGGGCGGTGAGACGACCATCCGGCTCCCTGAACACCCCGGACGCGGTGGTCGCAATCAGCATCTGGCGCTGGCGGCCGCGATCGAGCTGGCGGGACGCAATGACGTCTGGCTTCTGAGTGCCGGTACCGATGGCAGCGATGGACCGACCGAGGACGCTGGAGCCTTGGTCGATGGCGGAACGCTGGAGCGGGCCGAACTCGGTGGCATCGAGCTCGATGCCCGCACCTGTCTGGCGCGAGCCGACTCCGGGCGCTTCCTGGAGGCGAGCGGGGATCTCATCCGCACTGGGCCGACCGGAACCAATGTCATGGATCTGATCTTCGGCTACAAGGCCCCGTCGCCGCTCTGAACCCGATGACCCGACTCGCTCAGTCGCGGCGCGCCAGATAGCCGAGCTGATCGACCCCGAAATGCGTCGGCGTCAGTCCGAGACGTGCAAAGCCGTCGTTCTCGGTGCAGACATTGCCTTCCATCAGCATCTGGATCTGATCACGCGAGATGGGGAACCAGGGGAAGCGGTCGAGGAGACCGGCCGCCGCCTTGATCGCCAGCGCCGGGGCCGGAACCATCATCTTGGTGCGCCCCGAGGCCGCCGCGATGGTGGCCAGGATCGCCTTCCAGCTCAGCCGCTCGGGACCGCACAGCGAATAGGTCTGGGACTCGGTACGCGATTCGCTGAGCGCCAGCACGAAGGCAGCGGCGACGTCCTCGATGCTGACCGGCGCCAGCTCGAAGAGTCCGGCCTTGGTCGGGAGCAGACCGGCGTGGAACAGCGGCGCCGGCAGCGGACTGTCGATAATGTCCTTCTTGAGCTGCGAACAGAACTCCATCCGCCCCTCGGCATCGCCGAAGATCACCGACGGACGGAAGATCGTCCAGCGCAATCCCGACTCCTTGAGCGCCTGCTCGGCCCGGTACTTGGTGCGCTGATAGGCGGTGCCGTCGGCACGGATGCCGTTGGCGCTCATCAGAACGAAGCGCCCGACACAGTTCTCCTGCGCAGCGGCGATGGTGTCGACCACGCCCTGATACTGGAGCGCCTCGAAGGTGATGCCCTGAGCGGGAAACTCGCGCAGGATGCCGATCAGATAGATGACCGCGTCACAGCCGCGCACGCACTCCACCAGCGAGGGCAGATCGGTCACATCGCCGTGGACGATCTCGCACGACTCGGGACGCTCGACCTTGGGCTCGCTGCCCGGACGCACCAGCAGTCGCGGCACATGGCCGGCCGCCAGCAGATGACGTGTGATGTGCAGACCGACGAATCCGGTCCCGCCGATGATCGCAACCTTCATTGGAGGCTCTCCTCTGTTTGAATCCAGTCCGCGCCGGCGTCGAATGGATGGACGAGCGCCGGACCACGCATGGCCGAATGCCCACTAGATGGGTGCGGAGACCTGTCGCTCAAGATCGGCGTCGGTGCGATCGCAGGCGTCAACGGGTTGCGACTTGAGCACTGGCAGCGCGCACGGCGACCGTCTTGGGTGCGGGCGCGAGATCGAGGACACTCTGACGGCGCAGACGGCGCACATTGCGGCGGGCGGTGGTGAAAACCTCACTGATAGCCTCGGAGGCCACCTTGCGCGCCTCACGCACCACCACCTGACGACCGGCGCCGAGCTTGGCGCTCAGTTCGCAGCGCACGCGATGACCGTGCAACTGGTCGAACTCTTCCTGAACATTGACCTGGGCCTCGATCGGCTCGCCGGGGAAGCGATCCGTGAGTTTACGGGCTTCCGTTTCGATCTGACGACGGATAGCGGCGTCCAGCGCCAGCATATCGCCGCCTATCTTTAGGACCATACGTGACATTCTCCATGGACTCGGTCGCCGGTCTGGGCGCGTGTGATCGCGACGACGGGGATCGAGCGGATTGACTCTGAGGGCAAGCGCCTCGTCGATTGAACACGTCGCTGAAGTGTCTCTGGAGGCAAGGGGGGCACGGCATGAGACGCGCGACGGCAGGCGGATCATGGCGTCCGAGCGCGCGAAATGCAAGACCGAATCACTCGAAGAGGTTGCGATAGGCGCGTGCGAAGTGCTTGTAAGCGTCCCAACCGTCCTTGTCCATGACCTGATCGATGACCCAGCGATTCTCCTCCGACTCGCCCATGATGGACTGGATCTCATGGCCGAGATGACGCAGGAAGGCGTAGCTGGGGCCGTCGTCGGCGAACTGGAACTCGGCATACTCGCCGGAGCGGGTGTCGAGTAGGGCGATGAAGGGTGCGCCGTAGTCGCCTGGGCCGAGCAGATCCTGGCTGTTGTCCTGGACATGACCGAAGAGCTTCTTGGCGAATTCGACGATGAGGGTGCGCCGGTCGGCTTCGTCCAGATCGGCGTGCGCCAGACGGTCGGCGATCTGGACCAGGAACACCAGATATTCCTGGATCACGGCCAGACGCTGGACGTCGTCGCGATAGACGAAGCGCTCACAGTGCAGGTTGATTGTCTTGTCGAGCGCGATGCGCCAGGCGATGTAGGCCAAGGCGCTGGCGATCTCGGGCAGCGAGCGCTCGCGTTCGTCGTCCTTCCAGTGACTCTTGATGCGTAATGCCATGAATCGATTCCAATATGAGTAGAGCGTTTCGAGGGTTGGACGGTTCAGCGGCAGGGCGCGAAGAAGGGGTTGGTCAGGGCCTCGCGACACTGGGCGCCGACGGACGATTCGGCCTGGATCTCGGCCTCCAGGGGTAGGGATTCGGCGGACATCTTCAGCAGCTCGCGCGCCAGCCGGCATGGCTCGCTGCCGGCACAGGCCGCACTCTCACCCTCGCCTTCGCCGCAGACGCGCCGGACCAGTTCGCGGCAGGTCTCGGACTCGCGTTCCGTCACGTCCGTTCGGCGTGGCGGCGCTTCGTTCCAGGTCTTCAGCATGTCGGGATTCGGCACCGCCACGCCGTCGCGCACGATGACGACCGAGCCGTCCTCCAGGCGATGCACACCATCCCAAAGTGGGGTGCGTCGGCCGTCCTCCAAGCGCCAGGCGCGATGGGTGGAGGCATCGACCTCGACGCCGGAGCCATCCGACAGCCGGGCGTTCCAGTCGTCGGCCTGGGTCGGCAGGCTCAGGCTCAACCAACACACGGATAAAATCCAGATGATCGGCATTGGCGACCTCACCCCTTGATGCAGACCAGTTGTTTGAGGGTATGCACGACTTCGACCAGATCGGCCTGATTGGCCATGACCTGATCGATGTCCTTGTAGGCGCCGGGGATCTCGTCGAGTACGCCCTTGTCCTTGCGGCAGATGACGCCTTGGGTCTGGGCCTCCAGATCAGCCGCCGTGAACTGCTTCTCGGCGGCGGTGCGGCTCATGCGCCGCCCGGCGCCGTGGGCGCTGGAACAGAAGCTCTCGGGATTCCCCTTGCCGCGCACGATGTAGCTGCGCGCGCCCATGCTGCCCGGCACGATCCCCAGTTCGCCTTCACGCGCCCGGATCGCGCCCTTGCGCGTCACCCAGACATTGGCCCCGAAGTGATGTTCGCGCTCGACATAGTTGTGGTGGCAGTCGATGACCGCGTCGGTCAGCTCGAAGGCCGGCAGATGCCGTTCGAGCGCGGCCAGCACCAGGAGCATCATCTGTTCGCGATTGGCGCGCGCATAGGCCTGCGCCCAGGACACGGCGGCGACATAGTCGTCGAAGTACTGGGTGCCCTCGGGGAAGTAGGCGAGATCGCGGTCGGGGAGCTGGATCATCCAGCGCTGCATCTCGCGCCGTGCCAGATCGATGAAATAGGTGCCCATGGCGTTGCCGATGCCGCGACTGCCCGAGTGCAGCATGACCCAGATCCGATCGTCCTCATCGCGGCAGACCTCGATGAAGTGATTGCCGCTACCGAGCGTGCCGAGCTGGTTGACCCAGTTGTCGAAGCGCTTGAACGCCTTGCGCAGTTGGGGATGCTTGTCGGTCAGCGCCGCCAGAGGGTCGGCGAAGGGTTCGGCGGCCTGGGTGCGGGCGCGGTCGTCGCGGTGCTGATCGCGTCCGACCGGCACGTCGCGGCTGATCTGGTCGAAGACGCGCTTGAGTGCCGAGGGGTCGAGCCGATCGGCCGTCAGCGAGGTGCGCGCCGCCGCCATGCCGCAGCCGATATCCACGCCGACGGCCGCCGGGATGATGGCCTTGTCGGTGGCGATCACGCTGCCGATGGTGGCGCCCATGCCGGCATGGACATCGGGCATGGCGGCGATATGACGGTGGATGAACGGCAATGTGGAGAGGTTGACCAACTGCTCGCGCGAGAGCGCGTCCAGCTCGTCGGTCCAGACCTTGATCGGCTTGTCGCCGTCGGTGATGACTTGCTTGATGGTCATGTCGGTTCTTGTGCTCGAAGCGACGGAAGTGGGACTGTATGGCTTCACGGCCTTGAGCAGCGGCGGACTCAGGCCGGCTCTGAGGAAAAGTATAACGCGCCGATTCACGACACCCTGTCGCGCTTCGCCCGTGCCTGTCACAATCCAACCATGCTCCAGATCACGCCCACAGTGTTCATCCCCGATGCCGAGTTGTCCGAGCGTTTCATCCGCGCGCCCGGACCCGGCGGTCAGAACGTCAACAAGGTTGCGAGCGCCGTGCAACTGCGCTTCGATGCCGCCGGCTCATCGGCCTTGCCCGAGGACGTCCGCCGCCGTCTGGTGCAGTTGGCGGGACGGCGCGCGGATCAGGACGGCGTCATCACCATCGAGGCCCATCGCTTCCGCGAACGCGAGCGCAATCGTGAGGATGCGCGCGAGCGGCTGGCCGGTCTGATCCGTCAGGCGCTCCACCGTCCCAAGCGGCGTATCGCCACCAAGCCGACCCGGGCCTCGCGCGAACGGCGGCTCCAAGCCAAGCAGGTGCAGAGTCGGCTCAAGCAGCAGCGGCGTCGACCGTCGGATGACTGATGCTTGAGGCGTTGGTCGATGCGCGCCTCAGTACGGCGGCCCCAGACGCCGGAAGCCATGGGCCAGCACCACCAGCAGGAAGAACGCATTGCGGATCAGCACTGCGGGCACGAACAGCGGTAGCGGTCGCACCGTTGCTCCTGGTGTCCGGCTCTCGGCCAGACGCTCGCCGAGCCGTTCCAGCCAGACGACCGAGCGCGGCCACTCGATCACCCCGTTGAGCCAGTCGCCGGGAATCCCCTCCCGCCCCACGGACGCGCCGAGAATCCCTCCGACGATCGCGGCCGTCGAGTCGGCATCGCCGCCGCAGCGGATGACGGCCACGACGGCCGCCCGGTAATCGCGCGGATGCGACAACCAGGCGTGCAGGGCCACCGGCACCGTATGACAGACATAGCCCGAGACGCCGCGCGCCAATCCCAGACTTTGAGCAAAGGCTTCGGTCGACTCGCCCTGGCTGACCGAATCGACGGTGCGTTCGATCAGGGTCGTGAGCGTCTGACCCTCGGTGCCGAGTGACGTGCGCACCTCGGCGAGATAGCGTGCCGGGTCGACTGGACCCGCGCTGGCCATCCGTGCCGCCCAGGCCACGGCCCAGGCTCCCTGCTCGGCCAGGGGATCGGTATGGGTCAGACGGGCGCTGGCGCGAACCAGGGCGCGCAGTGATTCAGGATCGGCGATCGTCACGCCCTGGATGGCCGCGCGCATGGCCGGACCATTGCCCGCCGAATAGACCCCGCTGCGCTCGGGGCGAATCCCGATCCAGAGACGCAGGATCGCCCGCAGTGTGGCCCAGCCGACACCGGCCGGCAGCCCCAGAAACCACCAGCGCAACCGCCAGGCCAGTGAGCGGCGGAAGCGTTCCGGGTCGCCGCCGCTGGCGATCAGGGCCTGCGCGACCATGGCCGTGTGCTCGGTATCGTCCGATACCAGGCCCCAGCGCCCGAGCAGTCGCTGACGCTCCGGTGGGCCGAGCAATCGCGCGGCGCGTCGGGGCGACAATCCCTCGTAGGGCAGGCCCAGTGCATCGCCAACGGCTGTGCCGAGCAAGCAGCCGACGATAGCCTTGCAATCCGGGATGGATGGATCAGGCATGGCGGCCTCCAGAACGCTCGAACCAACGGCGGATCAGCCAGACAGCGGCTCCGAGGACGCTGCTGATCACACAGCCCCAAAACAGCGCCGACATCGGTATCGCTCCCAGCCAGCCATTGGCCGACGACCAGGGTGACAGTGGCTGCATGTCGGCGTGCATGAGACTGTCGAGCGCCACATGCGAGAGGGTTCCGCTCAAGGCGCCCAGCATGACTGATCCGCGTACCAGGATCGCCGGTCGAACCAGTCGGTCGAGACGGTAATAGGTCAGCTCTCGATTCCAGCGGCGCAGGATCGGACGTCCCAGCGGTGGCGTGATGGCGGCCACAGCCAGTCCGATGACCAGCGCGGCCGGATAGGTATGGGTGACGCCATGCAGGATCGGTGCACCGGAGATGAGTCCGATCAGTGGTTCGAGATCCATGGCCACTTGGGCCAGACCGAAGGCCAGCAGACTGAAGCGCTCGCCGAGTCCGGCCTTGAGAGCGATTCCCGGTCCCAGATGCAGGGGGGTGAACGGCATGGGTGCGCTCATGCTGAGTCAGTGCGGGTCCGGCCAGTTTAGCGCAAACCGCTACACACGGAACCGAGCTTCACCGAAGACTCCCGGACAGTCCGGGGCGGGACTCGACAGCTAGCCATGTCCTTGAAGGCCGCAAAAGTTGATGGTGCAGAAAGGGTATCGGCGGGACGAGCGAGCCGGATCAAATTCAATGAGCTTGCGACAGCAGGCTTTCATAGGGGATGCGCAGACCATCGTGCAGGCGTTTGATCATCCGCAGGCTCAGGGGTCGCTTGCGGTTCAAGACCTCCGAAACCCGACCGCTCGAACCGATATAGGGTTCCAGATCCTTTGCGGCCAACCCCTGCTGCTCCATGCGAAATTTGATCGCCTCGACCGGATCGGCCGGCCCGATTGGATAGTGCCGGTTCTCGTAGGCTTCGACCAAAGCGACCAGGATCTCCATTTCATCCGCTTCCGGCGATCCTTCGGGCGCCTGGAAAATGGCTTCGAGACGCTCGAAAGCGGTGCGCAGGTCGTCATCGTTCCGAATCGGCTTAATATTCATTGACGGTCTCCACATCGATTTCGTCATACCGTGCATGGGTACCGATGAACTTGACCCAGGCAATGCCGGCCCGGTACTGCATCTCCACAACGAGCCGGTACTTGTTGCCGCCGATATTGAAGACGACACGGTGATTGCCGCAGATGCTGGCATGGCGGTATTGGGCCTTGACATCCTGCGGTGAGATCCAGCGCGCCTGCACGGCTTCGTCGTACCAACTCTCCAGCGGCCCTTTTGCATCGGCGTACTGAGGTTGCTCCCAGAACTTTCTCAAGGTGCTCTTGGCAATGATACGCATAGGGTCACTTTACCTCCCATTACGGGAGGACAGCAAGAAAGTGAGGTATCTTGGGGGTGATAGGACATACCGGACGCCCTCAGGACACCGCCCGCAGGCGTGGCGGTGGCTGTAAATCGGGCATGGGGGCCTGTTGGACCGGGCGCTCGTAAGAGACGCGGACACTCTCGGCACCCAACAACTGGCGCAACTGCTTGAGCAGGGCATCGGCCGGACGAACGCGCCAGGCACTCCCCAGCATCAGCTCGCCCACAGCACCGGGGCGACGGTAGATCAGCCGGATCGGCACACTGGTCTCGCGCGCCGTATCGCGATGGGCGAGCAGCACGGCGCGCAGTTCCTCGACCCGCTCCAGTCCGCGCGCATGGACGGCCGGATCGGACAGATCCAGCGTCAGGAGCAGATGGTCGGCGGCGGTTGCGCGCGCTTCCTCGAAGGTGCGCACGCTGTCGGCGCGCAGCGACCAGGCGTCGCGGAACTCGTCGAAGTTGAGCGCGCCCGTGATGCTCAGGATCTGATCGGCGACCAGCAGATGACGCGCCTGTTCATAGAGTTCGGAGAAGACCGTGGCCTCGATGCGTCCGGTGCGATCGTCGAGCACCACCGAGCCCATACGTCCGCGCTGGGTCTTGCCATGTCGCACACCGACCACCAGACCGACGACGGTGCGTTTTTCGCGGTCGCGCCGGTCGCGGCGCCCGAGTTCGCGATCGGTCTCCAGCAAGCGGGCGATGCGCGCCCCGCCCATCGCCTTGAGTTCGTCCTCGTAGCGGTCGATCGGATGTCCGGTGAGATAGAGTCCGAGCGTCTCCTTTTCGCCCTGGAGACGCTGTTCGTCCTCCCAGTCGGCGAGGGTCTCACGGGCGAGTTGCGGGTCCGGCGTGGGCGGCCCGCTGGGTTCGAGCGCACCGAACAGGTCGACCTGACCGGCGGCACGGGTGCTGTGATACTGCTCAGCGGCCTTGAGCGCCAGCGGCAGATGAGCCATGAGCGTAGCGCGGTTGGGTCCGAGTTCGTCGAGCGCGCCGGCGCGGACCAGCGACTCCAGCACGCGGCGATTGACCCGTTGCAGGTCGATGCGTCCGCAGAAGTCCCAGAGGTCGCGGAAAGGACCGCCGGCACGACGGGCCTCCAGCATGGCCTCGATCGCCGACTCGCCCACGCCCTTGACCGCGCCCAGACCATAGACCACGGTCTTGTCGTCAGCGATGGTGAAGTGATAGTCGGAGCGATTGATGGCCGGCGGCTCGACCCTGAGCTTCATCGTCCGGCATTCGTCGATCAGGGTGACGACCTTGTCGGTGTTGTCCATGTCCGCCGAGAGCACGGCGGCCATGAAGGCAGCCGGATAGTGCGCCTTGAGCCAGAGGGTTTGGTAGCTGACTAGGGCGTAGGCGGCTGAGTGTGAGTTATGGACGATGATGTCGTCGGCGACGAAGTTATGAGTGTGGTCGACTTCCAGGTCATAGGTCATGGCCGCGCCATCGGGTTCGATGGCGACGATACGCTCCCAGAAGATCTCAGCATCGGCGGCCTGTCTCAGATCGTCGGCCCCGAAGAAATCAGCCAGCTTGCGGATCGTGGCGCGACGAAAGCCTCTTCTTGGCGCCCTATTCCTCTCTGAGCCATAAAATCCATTGATGCTAACAGTTACACCGCTACCACCAGCAACTTGACTCCAAGTCAAACCGCTGATGTCTTTATAGCGTCTGATCGTTTCGTTGATTTCAAACGGCAGCGTATCGATCGACTCGCGATCAGCGGGTGTCTGAGCTAGATAGTCACACAAATAATTGAGCTGAACATTTCGTCCGACCAGATGTGGACCGATGACCTGGACGAATGTCTCGATGCTGCGTCGACCGACAAGATAAAGCGTATATCCGATGCGTCCATCTTTATAGGGAAAGCGCTTTTCGGTCAGTCGGCTGACAATACCCAAGCGCAACAGCAGATGCTGAGTCTCGCTAGCTAGACGCTGTGAGGCGCTCGCTAAATAGGGAGTCATGTTGTTTCTAGAAGCGCCTGCGATATAGCCATCCCCAGACCAGAGCCGTCCGAGCAAGACGGCTAAACAAGCGTTGTCGAGGCGAAACACACCAGCGGGAAAATGCTTGTCCGGCGCCTTGTGACCGATCATCCCCAGCTCTTCGAGCCACAGACGCGCGCCCGAGCGCGACGTGAAACTATGACCACCGCCGACACGAATGCGCGTATCGCGCCCGGTTCCGACATAGACGCACCAGGTATCAGCCCGTTCCGGCCTGAGACGCACCGTGGGTTGCGTATCGGGAAAGGCGC
The DNA here is from genome assembly GCF_013385175.1 of Allochromatium humboldtianum. GTDB lineage: Bacteria > Pseudomonadota > Gammaproteobacteria > Chromatiales > Chromatiaceae > Thermochromatium > Thermochromatium humboldtianum. The sequence goes on from NZ_JABZEO010000003.1 coordinate 261,418, forward strand.
TCGCAGCAGCCAGGAAATCGTCTCTGGCGACTTCATCCTTGTTGTAGAAATAGAAGCCGCTCGGATGACAGGTATTGCCCTCCGACAAGACCCAGCCCAGCGTGATGAGCTCGTGCTCGGGCCAGCGTTCCTGACCCTCGATCGGCAGCCGTGACGGTGAGGCAATGCGGTCGCCCTCCTTCAGCTCATCCAGACGCTTCCAGCCACTCGCCGTCAGGAGCGGATGATTGCCGGTCGCACGCAGCGTCTTGCCCAGCGAGGTTCTGAGCCGAAAGACCGGCTTGATGCCGTTCTCCATCACCTGGACCACCGAACTCCGGCCCATGCGGTGATCCGGCATCAGACTGGCGACCGAGGCGATACCGTTACGGTAGATCTCTTTGACCTTGCGGCGTTCACCGGTCGCCGGGTCGGCAACGAGCGTGTCACCAACGACACAGCGGTTGAAGCCGTAACCGGAGAAATACTCCATCAAATCAAATACATGCGACGCCAGCTGACCATCGATTCCACGCGCTAGCGCACCCTGCTCAAAGGTCTCGCGCTGCTTGGCCATCTCTTCGGGCTTTTTCTTGCCCATGGCTCTTCGAAGTAAGTCAGCTCCGCCCAAGGTATAGCCGCCCAACACCTGCGCAATCTGCATCACCTGCTCCTGATACAGAATGATGCCGTAGGTGGGCTTGAGGATCGGCTCCAGGTCCGGATGCGGATAGGCGACCTCGGCGCGTCCATGCTTGCGCTCGATGAAGTCGTCGACCATGCCCGATTGCAGCGGGCCGGGCCGAAACAGCGCCACCAGCGCCGTGATCTCATCGAAACAATCGGGCTGGAGCTTCTTGATCAGCTCCTTCATGCCGCGCGATTCGAGCTGGAACACCGCCGTCGTCTCGCAGCGCTTGAGCAGATCGAACGCCTCCTGATCGCGCGGATCGATGCGTTCGATGTCGAGCGGCGGTTCGCCCTTGGCCGCACGCCCGGCATTGATGGTCTTGAGCGCCCAGTCGATGATGGTGAGCGTGCGCAATCCCAGGAAGTCGAACTTGACCAGCCCGACCTGCTCCACATCGTCCTTGTCGTACTGCGTGACCAGATTCACCCCGCCCGGTTCGCAATAGAGCGGCGCGAAATCGGTTAGCACCGTGGGCGCGATCACCACGCCGCCCGCGTGCTTGCCGGCGTTGCGGGTCAGCCCCTCCAGCTTGCGCGCCATGTCGAGGATGGCCCGCACCTCCTCGTCTTGGTCATAGGCGCGTTTGAGATCCTCGCTCTCCTTGAGCGCCTTATCGAGCGTCATCCCCAGCTCGAAGGGCACCATCTTGGCGATCTTGTCGACGAAGCCGTAAGGATGCCCCATGACGCGCCCGACATCGCGCACCACCGCCTTGGCCGCCATGGTGCCGAAGGTGATGATCTGCGACACCGCCTCGCGCCCGTACTTGCGCGCCACATAGTCGATGACCCGATCGCGCCCTTCCATGCAGAAGTCGATATCGAAGTCGGGCATGGACACGCGCTCGGGGTTCAGAAAACGCTCGAACAGCAGCTCATGCTCGATCGGGTCGAGATCCGTGATCTTGAGCGCATAGGCGACCAGCGAGCCGGCGCCCGAACCGCGCCCCGGCCCGACCGGGATGCCGTTGTCCTTGGCCCACTGGATGAAGTCGGCCACGATCAGGAAGTAGCCGGGAAAGCCCATCTGGATGATGACGGCAAGCTCGGTTTCGAGCCGCTCCTCGTAGACCCGACACCGCTCGGCATACTCAGGCGCGGCGCGATCGAGAATCCGCTCCAACCGCCATTCCAGCCCCCGGCGCGACTGCTCGGCGAAGAAGCTGTCGGTGGTCATGCCCTCGGGCACCGGGAACACCGGCAGATAATTCTTCCCCAGCCGGAGTTCGAGATTGCAGCGCTTGGCGATCTCGACCGTGTTCTCCAGCGCCTCGGGCAGATCGGCAAAGAGTTCAGCCATCTCCGCCGGGGTGCGCAGATACTGCTCCTCGCTGTAATCGCGCGGACGGCGCGGGTCGTCGAGCGTGCGGCCCTGATGGATGCAGACACGCGCCTCATGGGCCTCGAAGTCACCGGCCGCCAGGAATCTCACGTCGTTGGTCGCCACCACGGGCACGCCGCGCCGGATGGCCAGATCCACGCTCGCCTCGACCAGCTCGCCCTCCTGGGGGCGTCCGGTACGCATCAGCTCCAGGTAATAGCGATCCTCGAACACCGACAGCCAGGCATCGAGCCGCTGACCGGCGATCTCGGGTCGACCCTTGAGCAGCGCCTCGGCCACGTCGCCGCGCGGCCCGCCCGAGAGTGCGATCAAGCCCTGATGCGCCTCCAGCACCCAGTCACGCTCGACCTGCGCCACCCCCAGATGCTGCCCCTCGACGAACCCGCGCGAGATCAACCGCGTCAGGTTGCGATAGCCCGGCTCGTCCTGCGCCAGCAGCACCAGGCGATGCGGATGATTGGCGTCTTCCGGATTCCGCACCCAGAGATCCGCGCCCGCAATCGGCTTGACCCCAGCGCCCACGGCGGCCTTGTAGAAGCGCACCAGCGAGAACAGGTTGCCCTGATCGGTGACGGCGACCGCCGGCATCCCGGCCGCCGCGACCGCCTTGACCAGCGGCTTGATGCGCACCAGCCCATCGACCAGCGAATACTCGGAATGCAGATGCAGATGTACGAAGGTTGGGTCCACGGAAGTCCTGCGCGACGGCTGAGAAGGGGGGCGACCCCGAACGGGGGACGCTAGTCTAACGGCCGGACCCGCCCCTGTCCGAGACGGAAAAATCCATCGAAATCGGGTTTGGGATAGGTGTCTGACGGAGGGTCGCGGAAAGCCTCGCTAGATCCGTGACTTGGATTGGATCGGCTCCGAGCGGCGGCGCGAATGATCCGGAACCGAACGGCCCCGGCATTTGAAATACCCCAAAACTCTGATTAGGCTGAACCGATGGAATCCAAGTATCGATCCATAAGGCCGCACACGATGACATCGAACCCAAGCCTCCAGACCCGTATGGAAACCCTGCTCTGGGGACAGGATCCACGCCAACTGCCGCGCTGGCAGGCCCAGGCCATCCGGCTCGGACGGCTCGTCCATGCCGTGGCGCGCGATCTGACTCAGGGAAACCTGACGCTCTATGCCATGAGCCTGGTCTACACCACCCTGCTCTCGCTGGTGCCGCTCCTGGCGGTCAGCTTCTCGGTGCTCAAGGGCTTCGGCGTGCACAACCAGATCGAGCCGCTGCTCTCCGGTGCACTCGAACCGCTCGGCGAATCGGGCGTGGAGATCACACAGCAGCTCATCGGCTTCGTCGACCGGATGCAGGTCGGGGTGCTCGGGGCGCTGGGCGTGGGGATGCTGTTCTATACCGTCGTCTCGCTGATCCAGAAGATCGAGCAGTCGTTCAACCATGTCTGGCGCGTCGACGAGGTCCGCCCGTTCGCCCAGCGCTTCACCCAGTATCTGAGCGTGCTGACCATCGGGCCGGTGCTGTTCTTCTCGGCGGTCGGCGTCTCGGCCTCGCTCGGCGGCAACCCGCTGATGCGCTCGGCGATGGACTACGAGCCGGTGAGCTGGTTGATGGAGCTGGTGCGGCTACTCGCGCCCTATCTGATGATCTCGGCCACCTTCGCCTTCATCTACCGCTTCGTGCCCAACACCCAGGTGCGGCTGGTCTCGGCGCTGATCGGCGGTCTGGTCGCGGGCCTGCTGTGGCAGTCGATCGGGGCGCTGTTCGCGCACTTCATGGCCGGCTCGACCCAGTACACCGCCATCTATTCGAGTCTGGCGATCCTGATCCTGCTGATGATCTGGATCTATCTCGGCTGGCTGATCCTGCTCGTCGGCAGCAGCATCGCCTTCTACCAGCAGCACCCGGAACTGCTCGACTCACCCGAGCGCGAGCCGGAGCCGAGTCCGCGCCGGCGCGAACGTCTGGCCCTGAGCATCGCGAGCGGTATCGCGCGCGCGCATCTGGCCGCCGAACCGCCGCTGGATCGCGAGACCCTGGCCAAGGCGGCGCGCCAGCCGGCACGCACCATCCAGGCGACCCTGGATCTGCTGGAACAGGCGGGCTATATCGTGCGCACCGCCGAGGCGCCGGCCGGCTATGTGCTGACGCGCCCGCCCGAGGACATCGCGGTGCTGGACATCCTGGAGCGGGTGCGTCAGTGGGGCGAGCATCGGGTGGTCGCGGCCGATCGAACGGTCGAGCCGGCGATCGCCGCGATCGAGTCCCGGATCGAGACGGCCCTGACCGAGAGCCTGAAGGATCTGAGCCTGCGCGATCTGGCGGCGGGTTGAGTCAGGCCAGATTGCCGATCAGAAAGAGCGCGGCAAAGATGGCGCACAGCGGCCCGGCCAGCCACAGCGAGACCTGACTGAGCCGGCGCCCGGTGGCGAAACGCAGGCCGACGATACCCAGGATCAGCCCCAGGACGCCGGTCGCCATGCCGGAGAAGAACAGCGCCTGGACGCAGTCGGTCTGACAGGTGCGTCCATCGTAGGGGCCGGAGAGCATGGCCGCCGCGCTCAGGGCGGTCAGTGTCCAGCCGGCCAGGGTCAGCAGGATCGCGGGCAGTGAAGCGACATTCATCATCCTCTCTCCTCTTTGTCGTCGGTCTTGGCCGTCGTTTGTACTTGTGATTGCGACTGGGATTGAGCGTGAGACTGGGGCTCCGACTCGGGCACCGGCGGGAACCAGGTGCGGGCGATCTCGCCATGCAGCTCGCCGATGCCGATCTGGAACTCGTCGAGGAAGGCATGGAGCTGACGCTGATCCAACCGCTCCGGCGCCACGCCCTCCAGGGTACGCTTGAGCCGTCCGGTGACGCGCAGCGTCGACTCGTTGCGCGGCAGCTTCTCCAGGCTCTTGCGCAGCGACTCCAGACAGTAGCCGACCGAGCGCGGAAAGGCCGGGTGCTGGAGCAGGAAGCGCAGCACCGGATCGCGCTGCACCCGTACCTGTTCACTGCGCCGATAGGCCTGATAGCCGGTGAGCGACTTGAGCACGCTGATCCACTGGATGGTCTCGAACGGACGCAGTTCCGTGGTCTCCTCGGGCAGCAGATTGGCCGAGCGCACGTCGATGAGGCGCGTGGTCATGTCGGCGCGCTCGATGAAGCGTCCGAGATGCAGGAAGTCGTAGCCCTGATCGTGCAGCATGGTTCCGGAGAGCATGCCGGCCATGGTCTGCACGCCCTGGATGAGCGACTTGAGATAGACATGGCGCCCGCCCTTGGTCAGTCCCTTGGACAGATCGTCGCGAGCATGGAGATAGAGTTCGTTGAGCAGCTCCCAAGACTCGCGCGGCACGAAGTCGCGGATGGTGCGGCAGTTCTCGCGCGCCGCGCCCAAAGCCGAGAGAATGGAGCCGGTATTGCGCTCGTCGCCGATCAGGAAGCGCACCACCTGGCGTTCGCCATAGTCCTTGTAATGCTCCTCGAACAGCGCGTTGGCGCCCGTGATGTCGATCAGCGGACGCCAGCCGGGCGCGATGCCGCGTGGCAGGTCGAGCAGGAGATTGGCATTGACGCTGACGATGCGCGCCGTGTTCTCCGCGCGCTCGACATAGCGCGACAGCCAGTAGATGTTTTCAGCGACACGCGACAGCATGGGTCCGACTCCCTCAGTCTTTGGTGCAATCCGGCAGGATCCAGGTGTCCTTGCTCCCGCCGCCCTGCGATGAGTTGACCACCAGCGACCCCTTGCGCATGGCCACCCGCGTCAGTCCGCCCATCGTGACCTGCTGACGATCCGCCGAGAGGATGAAGGGCCGCAGATCCACATGCCGGGGTTCGAGCTTGCGCCCGATGATGGTCGGCACCGTCGAGAGCTTGAGCGCCGGCTGGGCGATGTAGTTGCGCGGATCTTTCTTGATCAGCTCGGCGAAGCGCTCGCGCTCGGCCTTGGTCGAGGCCGGGCCGACCAGCATCCCGTAGCCGCCGGACTCGTTGGCCGGCTTGACCACCAGTTCCTCCATGTGTTCGAGCGTATAGGCCAGCGACTCGGGGTCCATACAGCGATAGGTCGGCACATTGGGGATGATGGGGTCGGCGTCGAGATAGTAGCGGATGATCTCGGGGACGAAGGCATAGACCACCTTGTCGTCGGCCACCCCGGCGCCCGGCGCATTGGCCAGCGCCACCTTGCCCGCCTTCCAGGCCCGCAGCAGACCGGGTACGCCAAGCGCCGAGTCGGGTCGGAAGGCTTCGGGATCGAGAAAGAGGTCGTCGACGCGCCGATAGATGACATCGACCCGCGCCGCGCCATCGACGGTGCGCATATAGACGCAATCGTCATCGTCGACGAACAGATCGCGGCCCTCGACCAGCTCGCAGCCCATCTGCTGGGCCAGATAGGCGTGCTCGAAATAGGCCGAGTTGTAGATCCCCGGCGTCAGGACCACGACCTCGGGATAGTCGGCCGGACGCGGTGAGAGCGCCGCCAGGGTGTCGAAGAGCTGGGAGGGATAGTCGTCGACCGGCAGCGGGGCATAATGCTCGAACAGCTCGGGGAAGACGCGCTTGGCCACCAGCCGGTTTTCGAGCATATAGGACACGCCCGAGGGCACGCGCAGATTGTCTTCCAGCACATAGAGGGTTCCGTCGCCGTCGCGCACCAGATCCGAACCGCAGATGTGCGCCCAGATCCCGAGCGGCGGGTCCACGCCGACGCACTGCGGACGGAAGTTGACCGACTTGGCCAGCACGTCCGCCGGAAAGACGCCGTCGGCGATGATGTGCTGATCGTGGTAGAGATCGTCGATGAACAGATTGAGCGCCTGGACGCGCTGGCGCAGACCCGCCTCGACCCGCGTCCATTCGGACTGCGGGATGATGCGCGGGATGATGTCGAACGGCCAGGTGCGGTCGATCGCTCCGCCCTCCTCCGAATAGACGGTGAAGGTGATACCCATCTCCTTGATGGCCACATCCGCCGCTTCCTGACGCGCAACCAGCTCGTCATGACCGAGATCCTCCAGATCCTGGAGCAGACCATCGACACAGTCGCGCCCCCGGCCGGGCGCCTCGACAAGCTCGTCGTAGAAGCCCTCGCAGGCATAGTCGTTCCAGTCGATGCTCATGAATCAGTCACTCCATAGGATTCCCAGGGCCGTTGCATCTGGCCGGTCAGGAAAGATTTCTTGGGATCGACCAAGGCACGCCCATTGATGGCGGTCCGTCCCAAGAGCATCCGAAACAGCATGGTCTCGCGATTGGTCAGGGTCAGTTCGATCGGCCATTCCCGGCCGGCCAGGGCGAGCCGGGTCTCGATCACATAGCGCTCCTCGCGATGCCCGCCCGAATCCGAGACCTGCCGCCGGTCGATCACGGGCGCCTCGCCGTGGATGACGAGATCGGCACGCTGCTGGAGCGGATGCACGCCGAAGCGTGCATACAGCCGTCCGTCACGCCTGAAGGTATCGACATAGAAGGCATGCAGGGTCGAGGTGCGCGCCCCTGTATCGACCTTGGCCTTGATCGCGGGCAGACCCAGCTCGGGCAGAGCCAGCCATTCGCGCCAGCCCAGGATCAAGTCTGACGAAGACGATTCCGAATCAGGCATCGACAGTGTTCCGCAGCGCTCGTCTCACATCGGTGCAAGCAGATAGTAAACCGCGCCCGCCGCCCCCAGTCCGAGCACGATCGCCAGCACGATGAGCGCATAGACCGGCCCCAGCGACGGGAGCCGCTGCTCCAGCGACTGAATGGACTGTTGCGCGGTCGCCAGCGCCGCGTCCACGGCCTCCTTGGATTCGCGCCGCGCCATGGCTACGGCTTTGCGTGCGATCTCGTCGGCGTCGGAGCGTTCCTGGGCTTCGCTCGCCGTTGTCTGTGTCAGGGCGTCGCCGATACGCTTGTCGACCCACTCCTGGAGCTGGACGCGCTCGGCTTGAATGGCGCGCTTGATGAGATCGGGCAGAGTCTCGGTGGCCAGGCGTGTCGAGATGGCCTGGAGATCGGCCATGGTCGGCTGGGGTGGCGCCGCTTGTCTGGCCGACTGCTCGGCGGTGTGACGCTCCTCGATCAGGCGCTTGGTTTCGCTGAGAATCACCTCGCTCAGATCGCGTCTGAGTTCGTCCACCATCGGCGAGATCAAGCGTGGCAGACGTTCTTCCAGACGCGATTCGAACAGCTTGACGACGGCGTCTTCCGACAAACCGGGCGGAACGGCGGGCGCTTGGGCGGGTGGCACCGCAGGCGGAGGGGCGGCGGGTTTTTCGGCGACAGGTGCGGGAGCTGGAGTCGGCGCTGGCGGACTGACGGCGGCGCTGAGTTCGGTTTGCAGACGGGCCATCATCTCCGGCAGCAGTTCGGGCGCGGCCGACTTGGGCAGGATGCCGAAGACACCCTTCTTCTGCGCCGTGGCGACGAACTCGGGTTCCTCGTGAGAGGTGCACATGATGACCGGAATGGCGGCCGTGCGCGGATCGTCGCGGATGACCTCCAGAGCCTCGAAACCATTGAGTCCCGGCATCATGTGATCCATGAGGATGGCATCGGGCAGCTCGCCCTTGAGCTTCTCGAAGGCCGCTTCGGCCGACTCGGCCATCTCGACCTCGGCGCCCTGTTTCTGGAGTTGCAGCCTGAGCGCATAACGCGCGGATTTGGAGTCGTCGACCAGGAGTATCTTCATTGGCCCATCATTCCCATGATCAGATGAACGGGTTGACGCGAACCCAGTTGACCGAGGACGGTTCCTCGCTGAGTCATAACCACGCCGAGCGCGCAATAGAATAAACAAACCATGCCTGATACCAGCCCCGACTTCCAGTCTTTCGCTTCAACCGAACAGGTCGCGGAGACGACGACCCGGCGCCTGCTCGCCGCTGCCGAGCGCGCCATCGCCGAGCGCGGACGCTTTCAGATCGTACTCGCCGGCGGACGTACACCGCTGGCGGTCTATCGGCGTCTCGTCGACCGGCCGGCGGACTGGTCGCGCTGGCATGTCTTCTTCGGCGACGAGCGCTGTCTGCCGGCGGACGATCCGGAGCGCAACAGTCTGGCCGCGCATGAGATTTGGCTCGACCGGGTACCGATCCCGCCGGACAACATCCACCCGATCCGCGCCGAGCTGGGGGCCGAGCAGGCCGCCGCGCGCTATGCCGAGCTGATCCGCGACCGGCTCCCCTTCGATATGGTGCTGCTGGGGCTCGGTGAAGATGGGCATACGGCCAGCCTCTTTCCAGGCCACGCCATCCCGGACGCGGCCCTGGTGATGCCTGTCCATGACGCGCCCAAGCCGCCGGCGGATCGCGTGTCCCTGACGCCTTTGGCCTTGGGGTCGAGTCGGGCCATTTTGATCCTGGTCACGGGTCGAGGCAAGCGCGAGGCGCTGGCACACTGGCGTGCCGGGGCGGATCTGCCGGTGTCCCGGATCGTCACGTCCGGTCGTCTGGAGGTCTTGATGGATGCCGAGGCGGCAGACGGCTGAAGGGCTACCGACGACCATGCGGACGAACACCGTCCTGAAAGCGCTTCAGGTGTGCGCGGCCTGCCCCGATTCGGCGTCCAGCACGGCGCGCCAGGCCGGATGCACGGCGATCAGATCGAGCGCTTGGGCCAGGAGCGTGCGCCCCGGCTCCACCTTGAACCAGGTCGAGGCGCCGGACGGATGCGGCAGCGGGATGACGTCGGCCTCCCAGCCCTCGGGTGAACGATAGGTCCACTGGCGGCCGATGACGTCGTTCAGGCGCGGCACCGGCATGAGCTGCGCGATGGCGAGCTTGCCGACCGGCAGCAGCAGACGCGGGCGCAACAGTTCCAGTTCGCCACGCCACCAGCGCTCACAGCGCGCGACCTCGTCGCGGTCCGGTACTCGGTCGCCGCCCTTGGGATTCTTGCCCGGAAAGCAGCGACAGACCGCGCTCATCAGGATGCGGGCGCGAAAGGCGGTCTCGTCGAGGCCGAGTGGGGCGAACCAGTTGAACAGCGTCTTGCCGGCGGTCCAGCAGAAGGGCTTGAGCTGCTCGATCTCGCGCGTGCCGGGCGCCTGCCCGATCAGCATCACGGGCGAGAGCACGGATTCGCTGTGGACCGCCGGGCCGTACATCTTGGGGCAGCGGCGGCAGGTCTCCAAGTCGGCGTGCAGGGCGAGCAGCGCCGCTTGGCGCGTGTCGCGTTCAATCTTCGTGTTCGGCAATCCGGTGGTCATCGGTATGATCGGGCGTCTCAGGTGAGATTTCGTTCGGGCGGCTCCCGCGTCTGGAGTGCGGGCGTTTGGGTCGCTATTTTGGGCGCTGCATGACGAAATCGCTATCGTGTTTCGTCGGTGGACCGGCCGGGGCGCTGGAGTCGGCTGGTCGGTTGCGCGAATATACGGGCGTTTCGATCCTTTGCCGGAGGTATCCCATGGAAGCACTGAAACTCAACACGATCGACGATCTGCTCCTGTGCCCGGAAGATCGGGTGGAACTGATCAACGGAGACATCGTGCGTCGGCCGATGGCGCGGTTTGCCCACGGTCGTGCGCAGAACCGCACGACGCTCGCGCTCGGGCCTTTCGACGAAGGCGATGGTTCCGGCGGCGGCTGGTGGTTCGCTAACGAGGTCAGCGTTGCCTATGAGGTGCACGAGTGCCCATCGCATGATCTGGCCGGCTGGCGTCGGGAGCGTCTGCCCCAGCTACCCAGCGGCGTCATCGATCTGCCGCCGGATTGGGTCTGCGAGATCGTCTCGCCCGGACATGAGAAAAAAGACACCCTGGTTCTGCCGCTACTGCTCAAGCGGCATCGCGTACCCGATTACTGGCTGATCTGGCCCGAGGAGCGACGGTTGACCGCCTACCGGCTCATCGACGGCGACTGGCGCGAGATCGCGATGCTCGAAGGGAGTGGACGTGCCCGCCTCCCGCCCTTCGAGGCCATCGAACTGGATCTGGAGGCCCTGCTCGGCACGAGCTGAGTGGTACGGGAGAGCCGGCGCAACAGACTCCGGCGTTCCCATCCGTCACCGAGGACAGCACGCATGTTGATTCGCGGCGAGATTTCGGCTTGTGTGCGTGCGATGTGTTACGGCCTCCTATGCGTCTGCACCCTGGCCCAGGCCGGCGAACCGGCGCAGGCGCTTGAAACCGTCAGCCTTCAGTTCAAGTGGAGCCATGCCTTTCAATTCGCCGGCTATTACGCGGCCCTGGAACAGGGCTACTACCGCGAGGCCGGCCTGGACGTGCGCCTGCTGGAAGCCGGTCCCGGTCTTGATCCGCTGGAATCCGTGCTGTCCGGTCAGGCGCAGTATGGCGTCGGCACCAGTAGCCTCTTGCTGGCGCGTGCCGCCGGACAGCCGGTCGTGGTGCTGGCGGTGGTGTTCCAGCATTCGCCGCTGGTGCTGGTGGCGCGTCAGGATCTCACCAGGCCGGGTACCCAGGGCATCCATGACCTCGTCGGCAAGCGGGTGATGATCGAGCCCCAGTCCGACGAACTGGTCGCCTATCTGAAGCAAGAAGGCATCAACCTCGACCGTCTCGTCCAAGTACCCCACAGCTTCGAGCCGAAGGATTTGATCGCCGGGCAGGTCGACGCGATGTCGGCCTACGTCACCAACGAGTTGTACTATCTGGAAGACGCCGGTATCGCCTACCAGACCTACACACCCCGCAGCGTCGGTATCGATTTCTACGGCGACAATCTGTTCACCACCGAGCAGGAATTGAAGAAACATCCGCAACGGGTGCGCGCCTTCCGCGAGGCCAGTCTGCGCGGCTGGCAGTATGCGATGGAGCATCCCGATGAGATCGCCGATCTCATTCTCGCCCGGCATTCCAAACAGCATCCGCGCGCGTTCTATCTGTTCGAGGCCGAGCGCATGGTGCCGCTGCTACGCACCGACCTGATCGAAGTCGGCTACATGAACCGGGGTCGCTGGCGTCATATCGCCGCGACCTATGCCGATCTGGGTCTGCTGCCGCGCGACTATGCGCTCGACGGTTTTCTGTACGAGCCGGACAGCCGGCCCGACCTGACCAATCTGTATATCGCCCTGGCCCTGCTGACGCTGGTGAGCGTCATCGCTGTCTATGTCTCGCGCATCAACCGCCGCCTTGGTCTGGCGCTCGACGAGAAGTCACGCAGCGAGGAACGCCATCGCATCATCTTCCAGACCACGGCCTCGGCGGGGGTCGTCTGGCGCGAGGGCTTCATCGTCACCGACTGGAACCGTCAAGCCGAGGCCCTGTTCGGCTGGACGCGCGAGGAGGTGCTCGGCCGAAGCTTCATCGACTTCATGGTACCGACATCCGACCGGGAACGCCTGACACCACGTCTCGGACGCCTGGTCCGTGAAAACGTCCTGCCCCACGGCATCAACGACAATCTGACCCGCGATGGGCGCGTCATCACCTGCGAGTGGTTCAACGCCTGGCTGCCCGAGCGGCCGGGGGAGCCGCGCGAGGTGGTGTCACTGGCCAACGACATCAGCGAGCGTCAGCGGCTGGAGAATGAGATCCGCCAGTTGGCCTTCTTCGATGCCCTCACCCGGCTGCCCAACCGGCGTCTGCTGCTCGACCGTCTCGGGCGCGTGCTGGCCGCGCTGCGGCGCGATGGCGGTCATGGCGCGCTGATGTTCCTCGATCTCGACAACTTCAAGCCGCTCAACGACAGCTATGGTCATGCGGTCGGCGATCTGTTGCTGGTCGAGGTGGCGCGGCGGCTCGGCGCGTGCGTGCGCGACATGGACACGGTCGCGCGTTTCGGCGGTGATGAGTTCGTCGTGCTGCTGGGAAATCTGGATGATGATCAGGGACTGGCACGCAATCAGGCGGAACGCCTCGCGCGCAAGATTCTCGACCGGGTTGGTGAACCCTACCGGCTGGCGCGTGCGCAGGTCGAGACGGCGATCGAACACCGCTGCACGGCCAGCCTCGGCGTGGCGGTGTTCAACGAGGCGGCGGACGAGGAAGACATCCTGCGGCGCGCCGATACGGCGATGTATGCGGCCAAGGGTGAAGGGCGCAACCGGATCGCGGTCGATACCGGCTCACCCGACGAGGCGTTGGAGCGCGAGGCGGCGAGCCATGTGGATCGCCGCGCGTCTCATGCCGGGTGAACTCGTCGCGCTCAGGACTGACTCTTCCCCCAGGTGTCGCGCAAGCCGACGGTGAGGTTGAACACCGGGCGCTCAGACGTCGAATCGGGATCGGCGACGAAATAGCCCTCGCGCTCGAACTGGAAGCGCTCGCCCGGCAGCACGCCGCGCAGATTCGGCTCCAGCATCGCGCCGATCAGCACCCGCCGCGACTCGGGGTTGAGATCGGCGCGATAGTCGCTCCCGCCCGCGCCCGGCATGGGCACGTTGAACAGCCGGTCATAGAGCCGGACTTCGGCTGCCACCGCGTGCTCGGCCGACACCCAGTGGATCACGCCCTTGACCTTGCGCCCTTCGGGATTCTTGCCCAGGGTGTCGAGATCAGCCCAGCACCGTAGCTCGACGAGCTCGCCGTCCGCATTCTTGACCACCTCATCACAGCGGATCACATAGGCCCCGCGCAACCGCACCTCGCCGCCCGGAATCAGCCGCTTGAAGCCCTTGGGCGGGGTCTCCTCGAAGTCGGCACGGTCGATATAGAGTTCGCGTGCGAAGGGCAGCGTGCGCGTGCCCAGCTCGGGATCCTTGGGATGATTGGCCAGCTCGATGCTCTCGGTCCGGTCTTCCGGATAGTTGGTGAGCACGACCTTGAGCGGATTGAGAACCGCCAGCCGACGCGGGGCATTGGCATCCAGATCCTCGCGGATGGCGTTCTCCAGCATCGCCATCTCGACGCGATTGTCGGACTTGGTGATGCCGATGCGCTCGCAGAAGACGCGGATCGCCGCTGGCGTATAGCCGCGCCGACGCAATCCGGCAAGCGTGGGCATACGCGGATCGTCCCAGCCGTCGACATGCGCCTCGCCGACCAGATCGGTCAGACGGCGCTTGCTCATCACGGTGTATTCGAGGTTGAGCCGGCTGAACTCGATCTGACGCGGGCGGCTCGGCACCGAGACATTGGCGATCACCCAGTCGTAGAGCGGGCGATGGTCCTCGAACTCCAGGGTGCAGAGCGAATGCGTGACCCCTTCGAGCGCATCCGAGATCGGGTGCGTGTAGTCGTAGGTCGGATACAGACACCAGGCGCTGCCGGTCTGATGATGCACCACGCCATGCTTGATGCGGTAGAGCACCGGATCACGCAGGTTGATGTTGGGCGAGGCCATGTCGATCCTGGCGCGCAGTGTGCGCGAGCCGTCGGGGAACTCACCGGCCCGCATCCGCGCGAACAGATCCAGGTTCTCGGCCACCGGACGCCCACGCCAGGGGCTGTCTCGGCCCGGCTCCGTGAGCGTGCCGCGATACTCGCGCATCTCTTCGGCCGACAGATCGCAGACATAGGCCAGCCCCTTCTCGATCAGCTCGACGGCGAAGCCATAGAGCCGCTCGAAGTAATCGGAGGCGAAATAGAGCCGGTCGTCCCAGTCGAAGCCGAGCCAGCGCACGTCTTTCTGGATCGCCTCGACGAACTCGAGGTTCTCCTTGTGCGGATTGGTGTCGTCGAAGCGCAGATTGCAGATCCCGCCCAGCGACTCGGCCAGACCGAAGTTGAGCACGATCGATTTGGCGTGCCCGATGTGCAGATAGCCGTTCGGCTCGGGCGGAAAACGGGTGACGATCCGGTCATGCTTGCCGGAGGCGAGATCCGCCTCGGCGATCTGGCGGATGAAATGGGTACGTGGCGACTCGGCGGCGTCGGTCATGGTGTCTCGGCGGGCTGGATGATAATGAGTGAAAACGATCGGCGCATTTTAAACCGCACGGCGAGGCGCGTCTTGATGGATCATGCCGGTTCGTCGGACACTCGTCCCCGACCCAGCCCATTCGACCACACTCCGGAGGACATCGCTCATGCTGATCCGCTTCGAGACCCCGGCCTACGCCACCATCACCATGTTCGGCGACGTGGCCGTCACCCTCATCAAGCTGATGGGACACAGTGGTGCGGTGCCGGGCGCACTGCTGGCCGAGGACATACCCGCCGCACTCGAACGCCTGAAGACCGCCGTCGCCGAGCACCCGGACGCCACCCTCGACCCGGCCACGCCGAACCCGCGCAAGGGCGACGCCCCCCCCCACGTCAGTCTCGCCCATCGCGCCCTGCCCCTGATCGAGCTGCTGACCGCCGCCGCGCGCGAGGGCGAGAACGTCATGTGGGAGTAGGCGCCGTGTTGCGTATCCGAACCGCTTGCGGCAGCATGACGGTTCCGATTTGCGAGCGTCGATCGACACACTATCGAGGAAGGTGCATGGACTCTCTGCCGCGCGAGGCGCCGAGATGAAGACACTGCCGAAGGGCGCGAACGCACCGCTGTCGAGTGCGGGCACGGTGCGCATCGAACTGTGCTGGCCGCCAAACCGGGATACGCTGGATGTCGTGTGCTTCGCCGTCGGTGCCGATGGGCGGATTCCAAACGACGACTGGTTCGTGTTCTACAACCAGCTCCAGGCGCCCGGCGGGGTCGTGGCGCTGTCGACACCCGCCGCCGGTCGCGCCGAGATTCGCGTGCAACCGGAACATCTGCCGGCCGGTGTCGATCGTCTCGTCATCGCCGCCGCCCTCTCGCACGGCGCGTTTCGCGATCTCATCGGCGCCCGGCTCACGACCACGCCTGCCACAGGTGAACCGCTCGCCTTCGAACTGACCGAGGCCGGAGACGAGCAGGCGCTCATCTTCGCCGAACTCTATCGCCACGGCGCGGGCTGGAAGCTGCGCGCCGTCGGCCAGGGCTTTCGCGGCGGACTCCAGCCGCTGGCCGAGCATTTCGGCGTGGCCGTCGCCGAGGAGGCGTCATCCGGGCCGCCACCGAGCGATCCGGCGCCACCGATGCCGATTCCGCTCGAATCCGCTCCGTCGCCAACGTCCGAACGACACCGGCGCGCGCGCCCCGGCTGGCTGACCTGGAGTCTGGCCCTGCTGATCCTGCTCGCCACCGCGACCGGCGCGATCTGGATGTTCGCGCCCGACTGGCTCGAACGACCGGGCGAGCTCTGGGCCGAGGCACGCGAACGTTTCAGCCCGGACCCGAGCACGGGCGTGACGCTCGATCCCCCTCAGCCGCCGCCCGCGACGGCAGAGCGCGACGACGGCCCAACGGCCTGGCGCCGCCTCCCGACCCTCTATCAGGCGCCGACCTGCCCCTGGGAGGATGCTCAGGTCTTCGAGCGTTATCACGCCCTCGGCGACAACTATGTCCGCATCCTGCAGCGGGTCGAGCGCAGCAACAAGCTCCTGGGCAAGTGGCGCAACGAACTGCGTCAACTGACCTCGGGGTGCGCCGCGCCCTTCATCGACGGCAATCGCCAGGAGGCCGAGCAACTGGGCCAGCTACCGATCGCCGCCTGGATGGACGAGTCGATCAAGCTCAACAACTGCGCCGGACTCCTGATCAAGCGTCTCGACAAGGAGTTGAACCAGGAGTCCAGGCCCATCATCCTCCAACGTCTGGTGCGCGAGGCCGACCGCGCGCGCAATCTCGAATCGGATCTGACCGACATCGCGCGCGACCTGGCCTATCTGCGCAACAAGACCGCGCGTCTGCTCGACGGCTTCCAGGAGAACATCGAAGCCTGCGGCCACTGAGCCTCGCCGACGCCGCGAGACCGACGACCAACCACGAGGACTCCAGATGCCCGATCGTTCCATTCCAACGCGCCTTCGACTCCGGCCCGGGCTGCTGCTGTGCGCCCTGCTCCTGAGCGCGCCGCTCTGGGCGCAGGAGGGCCAGTACAGCGCCCGCAATCCCAACCGCAGCAATCCGACCGTCATCCTCGAAGCCGAGATGTCCAACATCCGTGCCTCCAGCGCCCAGCTCGGCGCGCGCATCCAGACGGCGATGGAAAAGCTCGAAGAGGTCGCGCGCCTGACCTCGGAGCAGGAGAAGGAAGCCCAGGTCGACAGCCTGTTCTTCACCCTGCGCGACGAGGTCTACGGCGTGCTCAACAAGCTCGATCTCAACAGCGACTTCGCCGACGCGCTCAACCGCGCCAAGGAGGGCACCATCGTGCTCAAGAGCTGGTATGAGCGCCAGCCGCCCGACTATCCCAACCGCGAGCAGAGCATCGCCCAGCTCGAGCGCGCCATCCAGGAATACGACATCGTCGACGAGCGTCTGAACCAGAGCCGCACCCTGGCCCAGGAGAAGCTCTCGACCATCATGCGCCAGCACCGGGTAATCCTCCAGGAGATGAAGATCGGCAAGGTGCTGGAGGCCATCGCCGCCGCGCGTTCGGTGGTCGAGGGCCTGAACGACATCACCCAGGCCATGACGGTCGTCGAACAGAAGACCCAGCAGAGTCTGCAAGCCTCGGTCCCCATCGCCAATTGAGAGGAACTGCCCATGATGAAGAAGACATCCGCCCTGCTGCTCGCCGGACTCCTGACGCTCGGTAGCACCGCCGGTCTCGCCCAAACGGCCGATCAGCCCGACATGGGCCGGCTGTTCAACAAGGTCAACGCCGTGGCGGCGCAGCTCCAGGAGAATCTGAGCGGACTGGAGGCCAACATCCAGGCCAGCCGCGATTCCATCGAGAAGGGCGGCGAGGTGCTCGACGCCATGCTCGAATCGGTCAAGCGCGTCAACGCGAGCATGGACGAGGACAGCGAGATCTGGACCGAACTCGACGCCCTGCTCGAACTCTGGGAGCAGCGCCGTCAGGAGACGCTGACCAAGTCCGAGTCCAATCCGGCCTTCCTGCCGATCGCTCAGGCCTGGCAGAGCCGGCTCGACAAGGGGCGCGAGCTGCGCAACCAGATCAGCACCGAGCGCGCCAACTCGCTGGCGCTGATGCGCGCCATCGAGTCCGATCGCGACATCGTGCTTGCTTACTATGAGCTGGGTCAGGCCGACAAGGCGATCGAGAGTCTTCAGAAGGTCGGCGCCAATCTGACGAGCCTGAACGAAAACATGCAGGCCATCGTCAAGACCGCCAACGACGCGCAGCAGGTGCCGATCGCGCCATGAAGCCGACCGGCGTTCCCGGACCGCGTGTGCGGTCCCGGCTCCTGCTGTCCTGCCTGGGCCTGATGTTGGCCGCCGACTCAGGAGCCGTGCCGCCTGAGCCGGCGGCCTCGGTGTCGACAACGCCACCGGCCATCGACATCGGCTCGGACCGCGCGGCGCTCCAGGCCCGGCTCGACGACATCCAGCGTCTGCTGACCCGGCTCGATGACTTGGAGACCCAGCTCATCGCCCAGGCCGAGCAGGCGCTCGACCGCGCCGACGCCGCTCAGAACCACGACGAACGCGCGCGCCAGGAACGCCTCTATGGTGAGATCGGCGCCCGGATTGAGGAACTGCGGGCCACGCGGCGCGACATCGCGCATCAACTCCAGGTGCTCGAACAGACCCTGGATGATTCCGCCACGACCCAACCGGATCGGTAGATGTCTCCACCCGCTCAGCCATCGCTCGATCTCGATCAGGCCGTCGGGCTGTTCTCCGAGCGCCAGATCGCCCGGCCGCTGATCGTCGCCCTGCTCATCACGCTGGCGCTCTATCCGACCCTGATGCATTTTCTGGAGCCGGACGCCCTGCCCGACTGGATCGGGCGCTATCTGGGCAACGGCTACTGCCGTTTCATGCTGGCGCTGTTCGTGGCGAGCGCGCTCTATGCCGTCCTGCAATATCTGGGGCTCCAGAGTGAGCGCCGCGCCTTGATCGGGCGAGACACGCCGGACCAGGACGGTCGCCAGTCCGTCCGCCCTCGCCTCCAGGACTGGATCGACTTCCTCTCCGGACGCGAACAGGCCGACGCCGAGCGGGTTCCAACAGCGCTGCGACACTGGCATGGCCGGACCCACGCGCGTGAGGACTCGGTCCATCTGAGCGACTATGTACTCCTGGTGCGCGGACAGCAGCATCAGCACAACTTCGCCCCCATCGGTTTCGCCATCTGGGTGCTGCCCATGCTCGGATTCATCGGCACCGTGCTCGGCATCACCCAGGCCATCGGCGGACTGGCCGACAGCGTCGCGGTCACGGCCGTCGATGGGGGCGGACTCGGCGGGGTGCTCGGCGGACTCCAGTTCGCCTTCGACACCACCTTCGTCGGACTGGTACTGGTGATCCCGCTGATGCTGGCCCTGCTGGTGTTGCGCGCGCGGGCACAGACGCTCGACATGCTCTATTACCGGCGGCTGCTCGACCGGCTCTTTCCGGATGTCCCCGAGCGGGACGCCGTTGTTCCGAAAGCGGCCGACTGATGCGCCGGCGCCCATCGATGCCGCTGATGCCGGAGCCGAATCTGCTGCCCTTTCTCGATCTGGTGCTGGCCTTCGTCGGCATCCTGATCGTCGTCTTCGCCCTGCAAGCCCCCAACCGGCCCGAGACCGGGCGTCCGCTGGCGATCGACGATCTGATCGTCTGTCAGGCTGAGGGCGCGGTGACGCTCCATGCCGGACCCGAGGCCGAGCCGATCGTCTATCGCGAGACCGAACTCGATGCGCTGCTGGCACGACTCGCGGCTCAAAGTGATGGCGTCCGCAATCTGGTCTTCGCGCTCACCCAGGACTGTTTCGGCACCCGCCGCGCCTTCGAGGACGCCTTCAGCCGCTTCACCAGCCGGCTCGATCCGCGCGCCGAAACGCGCCGGGCGTTCCGGCTGAGCTTCCGGCCGCTGTCAACGGCGCCCGACGCGCTGCCCCGTCTGCTGACCGAGTGGCGCGGACATGGAGACTGACGGCGCGACCCCGAGCGCCTTTCTCGACATCGCCACCAATCTGCTGGCGATCCTGCTGATCGTGACGCTCTTCGCGCTGGCCGCGCCGCGTCAGCGCGATGAAGGGGCCAGCCAGCTCCCGGCCCGTCCGAGCGCCGGACCCCACTTCGTCGAGCCGCAGCGCGAACGCTTTCCGCCCTTTTCGCGCTTCTATTTCGTGCTCGCCGATCGGGTGGCGATCTGGGACCAGGAAGCCGTGGTCACGGCTCTCACCGCCGCGCCCGACACGCGCTCGGGCGCTACCTGGCAGGGGCGTTTCGTCTGGCGACCCGAGCCGCTGGTGACGCGCGACATCGATACCTTTCAGCTGGAGTTCCGGCTCGATCGCGAGGCGATCCTGAGCCGGTCGCCGCCCTGGAGCGCCGAGCAGACCGAGCGACTGGTCGATGAACTGGCCCAGGACGCGGCACGCGACCGGATCGCGCCCGTCTTCGTCGTCCATCCCGACGGTCTGGAGACCTTCGTGCCGATCTATGAACGGCTACAGACCCGTGGTCAGCGGTTTCGCTGGTTCACTCAGCGGCCGGACGAACCCGTGCTGATCGGCCGTCATGTCGCCCAGTTCACGCACTATGGCCTCTATTGGTAGTCCGCCACAGGCGCCGCGCCCAGTCCCACGGCTTGCGCCGCGTCTGGCCGCGCCGGCGCTGTTGGCGGTGCTGGTCGGTGTGCTCTGGGGACTGATGCAGGCTCCGGATCGATCCGCCGAGACGGGCGGACTGGGTGACTCGGCCGAGGCCCGTCAGGCCGTCGAGGCGTGGGAAACGCTGTGGTCGGAACTGGGCGAGCGCGGCGTCGCGGCCCTGAGTCCCACGGCGAGCGATTCCTCGCGCCGTTCGGCGGGTGACACGGTCTTCATGCGCTATCGCAATCTTTGGGGTCGGATCGACGACGAGGCGCGTCTGGCCTTCCAGCTCGCCGCGCTCAGTGGCGATCCCGCGCGCAAGCTGGCGTTGATCGAACCCTTGACGCAGGCCGAAGAGCCGTTGATCCGCTTCCGCGCCCATCTGGAACGCGCGCGTCTCCAGCGGCGTTTACAGGATTTCGAGTCGGCGCGGATCGCTGCACGCGCGGCGCTGGCGGTGCCGGAGCTGCCCGAACGGCTGCGCTCCGACGCCTGGTTCATCCTGGCCGACAGCGCCTGGGAGCAGGATCGGCTCGACGAGGCCGAGACGGCGTTGAATGCCGCCATCACGGATGACCCCGGATTCTGGGACGCCCGCCGCCTGAGGCTCGAAGTGCTGGCGCGCCGGCTGGCCGAGCCACGCCAACGCGCCGCCGTCTGTCTCGACCGCACGCGGCGCTTGATCCAGGATCTCGGCGCCCTGCCCGCCCTGGCCGAGGATCAGACCCAGTTCCGCGATCTCGCCGACCGCTTCGCGCGTCAGGGCGCACCGACCAATGTCGCCCTCGCCCTAGTCGCCGGCCTGGGCTATCACTGGTCGGGAGATCTGGAGCGCGCGCGCATCACGCTGGAGCACGCCGAGCAACGGCGCGGATCGCTGCCGAAGGCTTGCGAGCGTCTGATCCTGGAGCGGATCGCCGGATTGCCGGCATCGACCCCGGCGACGGAGCAGAAACCATGAGTACGGCGATCATGCTCTGCGGCTGGATACTGCTGCTCGGGACGGCCGGCTGGCGCCCCCGCTGTGCCGGGCCTTGGATACGCCGGTCGGCTCTGGGCCTGACCCTGGCGACGCTGTTCGTCTCGGATTTCTGGTGGACAGTGGCGCGAGCGCTCCAGGGCCATGAAACCCCTCCGCTGGCCGGTCCCGAATCGGCCTATCTCAGCATCTGGATACTGGTGTTGCTGCCGATCCTGAGCCGCCGGCTCGATCGCCGGGCGCTGGAGTCCCATCTGCTCGGCGGACTCACGGCGGCGGCCGCCTTCGGGCTGGCGCACGAGAGCGCGTCGCTGATCCTGACGCCCCTGCAGGAGTCCTGGCCGAACCTGGGACAGAGCGGCGAATCCATCCTCGTGGCCGGAGTCCACACGATCCTCGTGCTCGCCGGATCGAGCTTGCGAGTTCTCATGGATCCGGTTCGGGAGCCAGGGCGGTTTCACTGGGACTATCCGGTCTGGTACGTCGGCTTGATCGCCATGCATCGAGCGGCGGTTTAGATGTCGTCGTCCTATGATTATGGGATACTGGCCGTCTCTCAATCAGCTGACGAACGCAAGATGACGGATAACGCCCATCGCATCCCATTCTTGTATCCTGAGCCGCGTGGTGTTCGCCCCATCAGGCGAGACCGAAGGCCTCTTGTGTTCATCCTCGCCCCTTGAACTCTACAGACTCGATGGCTCCCCAGTTCCAGCCGCCAACGTGTTTCCAGGCTCCGGCATGGGGGCGTCACGCGCGCCCAACTGGATTCCGGATCGTTGCTCTAGTGTTCTGGGCGGCCCCGCTGAGCGTCCACGCCGATTGGTTCCGCACCGACGAGCAGCACGCCTACGATGTCTATCGCGCCGGTGATTATGCGAGCGCCGCCGAGTCGTTCAGCGATCCCTATCGGCGTGGCGTGGCGCTCTATCGCGAGGGCGACTATCGGCAGGCCGAGCATGCCTTCAGTCAGGCGCGGGGCGGCTCGTTCGATGAAGCGGCCCGGTACAATCTGGGCAACACCCGCTTCAAACTCGGCGACTATATCGGCGCCGCCGAAGCCTATGAATCTGTACTCGCCACCAATCCATCACACGAGGACGCCGCTTACAACCTGGCCCTGACCCGAGCCATGCTCGCGCGCCTGGAGCAGGAGCAGTTCCGCGAACAGACCGAGCAGAAGCCCGACGCTAAAAAAGCGGACGACTCGCGCAAAGACCGGAAGGAATCGCAACCGGATTCCAAGTCGTCCAGCGATCAGCGTCAGGACAGCCAGCAGCAGGAGTCCCAACAGCGCGAGCCCGCTTCTCAGCAAGCGCAGGACAAAGAGAAGCAAGCCTCCGAGCAACAGCAGGAATCGGAACAGAAGCAGGCGTCCGAGCAGCAACAGCAATCCAGCCAGGAACAACAGAGCGAGCAACAGCAGTCCGGTGGAGAGGGCCAGCCGCAGGAGTCTAGCGAATCCGTTTCCGAGTCCGAGCAACAGGAAGGCCAGAAGGGCACTGGCCAGCAAGGCGGGCAAGAATCGCAGACGGGCGAGTCCGGCGGTGAGTCGTCCGAGACCAGCGCCGGTCGCGAGCAGGACAGCACGCCGGGCGAAGGCGCTGACAGTCAGGAGCAGACCGGCGAGCAGAGTCAGGAGACGACAGGCACTGGAGACAAACGCGGTGAGGACAGCGACCAAGCGCGCGGCGATCGCGATGAGACACGCGACCAGCAGGCTGGCGAGCGTCCGGACGCGCAGCGGTCCGACCGCGATCAGACCGGACGCGACCGCGACGCGACCGAACAGGACGCACGCGGCGCCGAGCGCGAGATCCGCCCCGAGGGCGAGCGCGATGCCGATTCAGCCGAAGTCGAGCGGCGCGAAGACGGATCGGGCGCCGAGGGCGAGGAACGCGGCAAGCGCGAGTCCGAGCAGACCGAGCCCGGCACGGACGAAGCCGGCGGCGGCAAAGAACAGCGTGAGGATCAGGCGGGCGGTCGGCAGGACGATACGACCACGCCCGGCCGCTCGGATCAGGAACCCAGCGCCGACGAGCACGAACGCGGCAGCGAGGCCGGCCGACGTGAACGCCGTGACGAGCGCGCCGGCGGCGGCGAGGACGAACCGCCCAAGTCCAGCCGCTCGGGCGGTCGCGCCGAACGCGCCGACATGCGCCCCCCGGATTCGCTCGACGCCAGCCAGACCGAAGCCGTCGACCAGTTCGACCAGCTCGGACTCCAGCCCGGCAGCGAGCGCCAGTCCGAAACGCGCGAGGGCCAGATGCCCGCGCTCGACGGACTCGGACTCATGGGCGGTCCCGGCATGGCGGTCATGGAGCAACGGCTCAGACAGATCCAGGGCGATCCCAGCCTGTTGATGCGTAATCAGTTCCGAATCGAGGAGATGCGCCAGATGCCTGGAACGACCGGCCAGTGGCGGGAGACGCGCCCATGGTGATCCCAAGCGAATCGTCCAGGCGAACGGCGGTTGCGGCCCTGATCGTCGCGAGCAGCCCTATCGGTGCTCAGCCCTACTATGGTCAACCCTATCAGGGTGCGCCGGGACAGCCGTATTACGCTCCGCCCTATTACGGACAGCCTTACTACGGCCAGCCGCCGCAACCGACACAGATCCAACCACAGCCCCAGACCTGGCCGACGCCCGTTCAGCCGCAACCGGCTCAGACTCAGCCCTGGGCGGTTCAGCCTGCACCACACCAGTCGGCGCAACCGCCGCTATCGTCTCAGCCCGCTGCATCTCAATACCGCCCCATTGCGCCGAGCCATGCCCAGGGCGTACCGCCGCGCTATCAGCCACCGTCACCCGCACCTGCTCCTGCTCAGGGGCAAAGGCCGGCTCTGGCTCCCCAGGGCTATCCCGGCTATGCACCCAACTGGCAACCTGGCTACGCTTCCGGCTATCCCTCGGGTTACGCCCCCAGTTCGATTCAACCGACCGCCGCCCGCGCCCCGACGCTCGAATGGTCGCTGGAATTCGCCGATCCCTATCTGCAACAACCGACCATCCTCAAGCTTGATGTCGTCAGCCGTGACAACCTGAGCAGCGTCAACCTGGAACTGCCGAGCACCAGCGACGTGCTGATGAAGACCCTCAAGGGTCCAAGCACCGAGACCCGTTCCAGTCAGGGTCAACAGGAGATCGTCAACCGCTTCGTGCTCACGGTGGTTCCGTTGCGCACGGGCGATCTGGAACTGCCGCCGATCAAGGTCACGGGCGCCCTGGCCGGACTGGGCCTCGGCCAGCGCTACGAGGCGAGCACCGAGCGCCCCATCCACCTTCAGGTGCGCCCGCCCATGACCTCGGTGCGCCCCTGGCTGCCGCTCAAGTCGCTGACGCTCAAGTCCAGTCTCGATCGCGAAGGCGCGCTGGAGCCGGGACAGCCCGTGACTCTGGCGCTGGAAATCACGGCCGTCGGCGGCACCGCCGTCCAACTCCCGAGCCTGGAGAATCAGTTGACCGGCCCGGATCTGCGGGTCTATCGCGAACAGACGCTCACCACGACCGAGCTGTCCCCAGATGGACGCCAACTGCTCGCCAACCGCACCGAGTACTACACCCTGGTCCCGCAGAGCGGCGGCCGCGTCACACTGCCCGAGATGAGCCTCGCTTGGTGGAACGTCGATCTCGGCGTGCGCGAGGTCGCGCGGCTGCCGCTCAAGACGCTCGACGTGCGCGGAGGCGGCCCCTTCGGCTTCTCGGCGGCGACCCTGGCGGCCTCGCCCTGGGCCAGACTCTGGATTCCGATCACAGGCGTACTGCTGCTGATCGGCGGCTATTGGGTGGGCGTCTTCTATCGCGGACGGGTGCTGGATCTCGGGCGCGATCTGCTGCGGTTGACCGGGCGTGGTCTGAGTACCGGCTATCGACTGACGGCGACCTGGATCGGACCGCGTCTGCATCCGCTGGCGCCCTCGGCTCTGCTCGAACGGGGGCGCGAGACACTGTGGCGGGTGCTGCCGGCCAGTCGGCATGTCATCGCTCGGGTGCGCCATGCCAATCGCGCCGACCGGCCAGACGACTGGTATCCGCGCTTTGCATCGGCGCCGCGCGGCGGGTCTGTGCTCAGGGGCGAAAGCAACCAACCGGCGGTCATCGCCCACATCCGCGCGCATCGACCGAGCGTCGATCCGGCGGAACTCGCGCGGCTCTTGAGTCGACTGGATGCGGCCATCTATGGCGGCGTGCCGCTCGACTTCCCGCGCTGGAAGCACGAGTTTCTGCGTCAGGTGCGTCGTGGGTCAGGGGTCGGGCGGCGTATTGGTGCGTCCGGGCGCATCCGCTGGGCCGGCTTGCCGGCGTTGAATCCACGTCCTGCCTGAGCGTCTCGTGGATCGACCGTATTCCTTGCCGCCGAGTTCTGTGCCTGACCCGGCGACTTCGAGCCTTGAGAACGATCGAGAACCAACCGCTGCACAGCCTCTCGACCCGACGGTAGACACGCCTGATCCAGCCTCGGTCGCCACTGAGCCGGCGAGAGACACCCTGCACCGACGACCGTCGCCCACAGCGACCGGACTCAGACGTCTCGGGCGATCACTCTGGCGCTGGAGCCGACGTCTGGTGACGTTCTGCGTCCTGACGAGCCTGGTGCTGGTGCTTGGCCTGCGCTGGATCGATCCGCCGGCCTCGGCCTTCATGCTGCGCCATGCGCTCAATGTGTGGCGCCTGGATCAGACCCCGCCCTACTATCAGCATGACTGGATCGACTGGGAGCACATCCCGGCCAGCATCAAGCTCGCGGCCATCGCCGGTGAGGATCAGCGCTTTCCGCGTCACCTCGGGTTCGACCTGATCGAGATTCGGCACGCCATCCGCGCCTATCGCGAGGGCGGACGACTGCGCGGGGCCAGCACCATCAGCCAGCAGACGGCCAAAAACCTCTTTCTCTGGCCCGGCTCGGGCTGGGAGCGCAAGCTGGTCGAGAGCTGGTTCACGCTCCTGATCGAGATCCTGTGGCCGAAGGAGCGCATCCTCGAGGTCTATCTCAACATCGCCCAGTTCAGCCCCGGCACCTATGGCATCGAGGCCAGCAGCCGGCGCTATTTCGGACACTCTGCCGGCGAGCTGACGCACCGACAGGCCGCGCTCCTGATCGGCGTGCTGCCCGCGCCCGGCGCCTATCGGCTCGACCGTCCATCCGAACGGCTCCAGCGCCGCGCCGAGTGGATCCTGGATCAGAGCCGGCGGCTCGGCGGCGAATCCTATCTGCGCCGGCTCTAGCGTTCGGTCAGGGTCGCGGATGACGCCGCTGGAGCTTCGTCACTCGCAATAACGTTCGACCAGCGCCTCGTGATGGGCGAGTTTGCTGTCGTTGTAGTCCTTCTCGTCGCGAGTGCGATAGCCGCCCTTGGTCTTCTGGCGCCACTTGGCGACCTCGCCCCGATGGCGGGCGCATTTGGCCGAGTCGAAGTCGGTGTTGCGATCCGGCTTGGCGGCGGCCTTGAGCGCCCTGGCCCGTACCTCGGCCTCGCGCCGCGCCTGGAGATGCGCGCGCTCGCGGGCCTCGCGCTCGGTGCGCAGACGCTCGGCCTGGGCCGCAACCGAATAGTCCGCGCCGGACGAGGCGCTCTCGCGCCCGTTCGGTCCCCGGATGTCGACCTGGAGCCGGTCGCCCTCGGCCTGCGCGGCACAGGCGGTTTGCTGATAGCTGAGGCTCCCGTCGGGCTGGCGGCATTTGTAGAGTTCGGCCCAGGCCGGACCAGCCGTCAGCGCGAGCAGGACGCCGATGAGCCGTGATGGAGGCACCGGGCGGGTCGAGGTCGCCGTCATGATCTATCTCCTTTATGTGTCCAAGCCATGACCGCCTGACCCAGAACATAAGGCCAAGCGGCTTCGGAAGACGTCGAGATAGACCCTATATCAAAAACGAAAAGTGCTCAATCGTGGATCATCGACGCGGCACACTCAGCAACAGTCGCGCCGCTTGGCGACCGCCTCGGCCAGCTCGTGCAGCATGGGTTCGGTGTCGTCCCAGCCGACGCAGGCATCGGTGATGCTCTGGCCGAAGATGAGGTCGTCGCAGGCCGAGGGATTCTGGTTGCCGGCGACCAGATGGCTCTCGATCATCACGCCGATGAGGCGCCGGTCACCGCGCGCGATCTGGCCGGAGACGTCCTGACAGATACGGATCTGCTTCTCGGGGCGCTTGCCGCTGTTGGCGTGGCTGAAGTCGATCATGATCTTCGGCGTCAGTCCCGAGGCCGAGATCTGTTCGGCGGCGATGTTGACGCTCTCGGTGTCGTAGTTCGGCCGTTGACCGCCGCGCAGGATGATGTGAGTGTCCACGTTGCCGGTGGTGCTGAAGATGGCCGACTGCCCTTCCTTGGTCACGGACATGAACACATGCGGACGCGCGGCGGCATGGATGGCATCGATGGCGACCTTCACGTCGCCATTGGTCGCGTTCTTGAACCCGATCGGACAGGACAGCCCCGAGGCCAGCTCGCGATGGCCCTGGCTCTCAGTGGTCCGCGCGCCGATCGCGCCCCAGCTCACCTGATCGGCGATGTACTGCGGGCTGATGAGATCCAGGAACTCGGTCCCGGCCGGCATCCCCATGTCGTTGAGATCGAGCAGCAGTTTGCGCGCGATGCCCAGCCCCTTGTTGATCTCGAAGCTGCCGTCGAGATTGGGATCGTTGATCAGTCCCTTCCAGCCGACGGTGGTGCGCGGTTTCTCGAAATAGACGCGCATGACGATCAGCAGCTGCTCGGCGAGCGCCTCGCGCAGCGGCTTGAGACGCCCGGCGTATTCGAGCGCGGCCTCGGGATCGTGGACCGAGCAGGGGCCGACCACCACCAGCAGCCGCTCGTCACGGCCGTGCAGGATGCGCTGGATCGCGTGGCGGGTGTCGTAGACGGTGTTGGCGGCGGTCTCGGAGAGCGGATATTCCTCGTGCAGTTCGCGCGGCGAACGCACGGGGGTCGTTTCACGGATACGGAGGTCGTCGGTACGGTGCATGGTTGGATGGCGTGAGAAGTCGCAAAGCGGTGCAGTATAAACCGGCCTGGGCGCCCACGCGCGAACCGGGTCATCCTGGAGGATGCTGAACGAGACGTTGGGCGGAGCGTCGCTGGCTCCTACTGGAATCTGGGTAGGATCCGGCGAAGAACAGTGCCTGTGATGGAGCGAACACGTCGACACAGCCAACGATGCGGTCGGTTGTCCAACTGTGTCGCCTGGGTTACTGTACGGCCCCTGTGCAGCGGCGGGCGTCGTGTCCGCGCCGTCCGTCTGGGAGACGTATGGAGATGGTCAAGCAGACCCTCAGCGAAGACGACATCAGCGTCAAGTTCGTCACACCCGCGATCGTCCGGGCCGGCTGGGATGAGCTGACCCAGATCCGCCGTCAGGTCACGTTCACCAAGGGGCGCCTCATCGTGCGCGGACGTCTGGTGACACGCGGGCGCGCCAAGCGGGCGGACATCATCCTCTATTACGCCGGGATCCCGATCGCGATCATCGAGATCAAGGACAACCGCCACACCCTGGGCGCGGGGATGCAGCAGGGTTTGGAATACGCCCAGATCCTCGACGTGCCCTTCGTCTTCGCCACCAATGGTGACGGCTTCGTCTTCCACGACCGCACCGGCCAGGGCGCCCAGCTGGAAACCACGCTCAGCCTCGACCAGTTCCCGACGCCGGCGGACCTCTGGATCCGCTATCGCACCTGGAAGGGACTCGGCCCGGAGCAGGAAACCCTGGTGCCCCAGCCCTCCTGTAAACCCGAGCCTGTTTCTCTCACGAGACCGGGCAGGGCAGGCTGCCGTCGTGAACTACACCACCTGCTCGAAGCGCGTGACGGAGATTTCAACGGCGATGGGCGGGGAGCCGTTCACTGTGCGCGACGTTCGGCGGACGGTCGAGACCCTGCCGGCGCGGATGGGGGTCTCCAAGGACGTGCGGGCGCAGTTGCTCAGTCATGGCTTGTCCGGCGTCCCGGTTCAGCACTATGACCGGCACGGGTACATGGACGAGAAGGCCCGCGCGCTCGAAGCCTGGGAGCGCGAGCTAGGCACGATCCAGGCGGGCAAAACCGGGTCGAACGTGGTGCGGATGCGGTGCGAAAAGCTAACGCTTGACGATACTAACGCGCGTCGTTAGCATGCTGCCATGATTAAGACCTTTGCCGACAAAGCCACTGCCGCCCTGTTCGCCGGGAAGCGGGTTCGCGTGTGGGGGCCAGACCTGACCCGACAGGCTCAACGGAAGCTGGCGATGCTCAATCGCGCGGCTGCCCTGGAGGATCTCAAGGTTCCACCGGGAAACCGGCTGGAAGCCTTGACCGGGGATCGGGAAGGACAACACAGCGTCCGCATCAATGACCAATGGCGAGTCTGTTTTGAATGGCGCGACGGACACGCCTGGAGTGTTGAGATTGTCGATTATCACTGAGGGACAAGCTGCCATGAGCCTTACCGTTGAATCCTTGCATGAATGCGACTTCTCCGACGTTGCCGAGGGCGATCTGTCGCCTGTTCCGCCGGGCGAGATCCTGGCCCATGAATTCTTGGAGCCGCTGGCGATCACGCCTTACCGGCTCGCCAAGTCGATTGGGGTGCCGCAGCAGCGGTTGGGCGAGATCCTGGCCGGCAGGAGATCCGTCACGGCGGATACCGGGCTTCGTTTGTCGCGGTTCTTCGGCACGAGTGACGGCTTTTGGATTGGGCTCCAAGCCGATTACGACATGGCAAAGGCGCGGGCAAGCATGGGCGACGCGCTGGACCGCATCACGCCTTTCCGGCGCGCGGCATGATGCACGTGCAACTATATCTTGCGCTGTTCGTGAGTCGCATCTACTACACCTAGATGTTCGAGGGCGGGATTCCGACTGGAGCCGACCACACCGCCCGGCCCTGGCGACATTGTGCTAAGTTGGGCAGGACTGGAGTCGAGACATCCAGCTACCAACTGAACTGGGGCACAAGAAAAACGGCTTAGACGGGAGACCGTCTAAGCCGTTGTTTTTATGGTGCGCCCTGCGCGACTCGAACGCGCGACCACCTGATTAAAAGTCACAGAGTCCCTGTTACGCTGCCTTGCGATGGGTTACGATAGAGTGCGCTAGATTAGTGACTTAGGCGCGCTCGGTTTACGCTCCGTTGCCTTTCGATGCCACCTGATACCCGCTCTCGTGGTGACTCTATGGTGACTCAAGCCGACCGCCTGACCACTGACCGATCCAGTGACTCAAAACCATCATCCGGCATCCTGATATTGGACGCCTGTCGGTCGGCTGGATCGGCTCAAGTGACTGGAACGCCAGCAATTCAGGGTGAGTCACCACCAGCGAGGGCCAATTCATGCGATTGACAAAAAAGACCATCGACGCCCTGAGTTATCAGGGAGCCGGGAATGAGCGGTTTGTCGTCTGGGATGATGACCCGCCTGGATTCGGATTGCGGATCTACCCGAGCGGACGTAAGGCGTTCGTACTCTCTTACCGTTCCCAAGGCCGCAAACGCCTGATGACCGTCGGCACCTATGGCGTGCTGACCCTGGAGCAGGCCCGCATCCAGGCCCGCGCCGAACTGGCCAAAGTCGAGACCCAGGGCGCTGACCCGCTCGCTGTGCGACAGCGACAGGCCCAGGGCGAGACCTTCCGCGATCTCTGCCAGACCTACATGGAGCGCCACGGGCAAGCCAAGAAGAGCGGCCCCGACGATCAGCGGCGCATCGATCGCCACCTGTTGCCCCTGTGGGGATCGCTCAAGGTTCCGGCTATCACCCGCGCGGACGTGGCGGCGCTGCACTCCAAGATCGGCAAGGCCCATCCCTATGAGGCCAATCGAGTCCTGGCCCTGTTGTCGAAGATGTTCGATCTGGCGCGGCGCTGGGGCTTCGTGCCCGAGGATCATTCCAACCCGGCCCGCGACATCGACCGCTTCAAGGAGGCCAAGCGGGATCGCTGGGTGAAGCCCGAGGAATTGCCGCGTCTGGCCCAGGCCATCAATGAGGAACCCAACCAATCGGCTCGGTTCGGTCTGTGGCTGTACCTGCTGACCGGCGCGCGCAAGTCCGAGCTGTTGCGGGCACGCTGGGAAGATGTTGACTGGACGCGCGCGGAACTGCGCATTCCAGACACCAAGGCCGGGCGCGTCCACTACATCCCCTTGAGTGCCGCCGCCCTGGCGCTGTTGCGCGAGATCCCGCGCGAAGAGGGCAACCCCCACATCCTGCCCGGCAAGCTGGACGGCGCGCATCTGGTCAACATCAATAAGCCTTGGAACCGCGTCCGGCAAGCAGCCGGTGTCGAGGACGTGCGCATCCATGACCTGCGTCGAACGGTCGGCTCCTGGCTGGCCCAGGCCGGGAACTCGCTGCACCTGATCGGGCGCGTCCTGAATCACTCCAACCAATCGACGACAGCCATCTATGCGCGCTTCGGCGAGGACTCGGTACGCGCGGCCCTGGAACAGCACGGCGCCCGCATCATCGGCGCGGCTGGCCTGACCCCATCGGCGGACGTGACCGAGATCAAGACCCGCCGCACGGCTTGAAACACCCCACAGACGAGGATGCCCCCATGCCCGAGCTACACCCGCAATTTCTGACCGACTCGGACGGCAAGCCGATGTCGGTTCTGCTGCCCTTCGCCGAATACGAGGCGCTGATTGAGTACCTGGAGGATATGGAGGACATCGCGGACGCCCGCCAAGCGAGGGATGAGCCGACGATCCCTTGGGAAACGGTCAAGGCCGAGATGGGCCTGTGATGACCTATCGAATCGAAATCAAGCGCCCGGCGCGCAAGGTGCTGCTGGCGCTCCCGCAAGCCTATCGGTCGCGGATCGCTGAGGCCATCGAGGCACTGGCCAGCGATCCACGCCGATCGGGAACGCGCAAGCTGGCCGGGAGCGAGTCTCTGTACCGGCTGCGTGTCGGCGACTATCGCGTCATCTATGAGATCCAGGACGAGTGCCTGATCGTCGTGGTCGTCAAGGTCGGCCATCGGCGCGAGGTCTACCGCGAGCACTGACCAAAACGACGAAGCCCCGGCGAGTGTGAATCGTCGGGGCTTCTGGCCAATACCAGTTTATGCGGAAGGAGGTCTGGCAATGACCGCTGACAATTATATGCGAGAGATGATCTGCGGTCTTCTGCGAGAGGAAGAAAAGAAGAAGGCACCACCGCGCGTATTCGCGCCACCGAAGGCAAGCGATCTTGTCGCCAGTGCCAGAAAGATCATGGCACAGCATCAATGCGCTATTGATCCGACCTGGATCAAATGCCGAAGCTGGAGCAACCTGGAAGCCGCATGGCTGGCGCTCGGGATCGACCCGAACCTCACGGACCCTTGGCGCTTGGATCGCGACTGGAAGGCGAGCTTGACGGCCATCGCTGAGGATCTGGCCCGCCGCCTGTCGCGTTTGGTCGGAGAAGCTGGAGCACCTACCGATTTCATCCAGGTCATGACGGATCTCGGGATTCGTCCTGATTGGATGGATGCCGAGCCGATTGTTACCGGCGAGCAGGATGAAGCCAGCGAAAGTATCGCTCCAGCGGATGAGAGCAACGAATCATTACCGGCTGATCGTGATTCCAGTCTTCTCGAAGAGCGAAAAGCGTGCCTAGCCAAATGGCTCAAAGCGCGATCAATTCCGCCTAAAGACTGGAGGTCTCTCGGAAATCATGATTTGAGCGTCAAGGAAATTTACACCGCTATGACTCAGAAGCGCGAATTTAGAAGCCTTTCAGGAACTGGTGATCCCATCACCTTTGGGACGTTTTATCGCCAGTTCTGGAAGATGCAGCGAGAGTTCAAAATTCAATAACCCTGAACCTGCTAGGGACGAGGGGTGACAAGGTTATCACCCGTGATAGTGATACGGTATCACCCCTTGCTTATCACCCAGGGGGGCGGCTTAAGGTGACGGCACATTCACTACACGGAGCCGTCCAATGCCCGCACTCCCTCAAGCTACCGCCAGCATCCGGCGTCTTCTGACCGAGCGCCAAGCCTCCGACAAGCTGGCTGTCTCTCCCCGCACTCTCCAGAACTGGCGTCGCTTTGGCGAAGGCCCGCGCTTTGTGAAACTTGGCGCGGCTGTTCGTTATGTCGAGGGCGATCTTGACGCTTGGATCGACGAGCAAATTCGCCGCTCGACTTCCGACCCCGGCCCGCTGGCGGCTTAATCGGGAGCGATCGAGATGTCCACACGTTCGCGAAAGATCCGCGCCGAACGGCGCGAGAAAATGGCCATGCGCTGGCCAGATACGAAGAAGCTCGCCGGGAGTAGGGTCCACGGCGAGCTTGCAAA
This sequence comes from Allochromatium humboldtianum, assembly GCF_013385175.1. Classification (GTDB taxonomy): domain Bacteria; phylum Pseudomonadota; class Gammaproteobacteria; order Chromatiales; family Chromatiaceae; genus Thermochromatium; species Thermochromatium humboldtianum. The sequence goes on from NZ_JABZEO010000003.1 coordinate 295,043, forward strand.
GGATTCGAGAATCGGCGTAGGCTGTAAAAAGGACGACCCGCCTTTAGCAGAGGGGGCGTCGTCCCAGGGAGTTAGCAGCTCCCTGAGTTAAGGTCCGACCCGGTAAAGACTCAGGACCACCGACGCGAGAAGATTGTACCCTAGGCCGTAGTGCGTCTGCACGCCCGTGCGCGCCTGCCCGATTGCTCGCGTCCTCCTCCTGTCTTGGCCGGTCGGTCTCCCAACCCTTTGGAGATCGATCATGAAGCCCGAAACCTTCACCCCCGGCGAACAGCTCGCCACCACCAACACCGCCCATGCCGAGACCGGCATCCGCGTTCGTGTCTATCACGAGCGGCTGCGCTGGGGCGCCTACAACATCGCCAAGACGACCGAGCTGGCCGCGAACATCGCCCTGGAGCTTGAGGACGATGAAGAGAACCGCGTCCAGTGGGCGAGCACGGGCGCGCTTCACGCCCTGCTCGAAGTCATCCGCATGGCATCGATGGACCTGCATGGCACTTTGACGTATGTGCTCGGGGAGGACGGCCAATGAAAACCCCTGAGACCCGCTTCTCCTACATCCCCAGCCTTGATGCCGATCTGTTCGCCGTCCGCGCTGGAATCCCGTTGGCGACCGCTGCTGAAGAGGCCGGTTGCATCGTGGACGCGGCGCTCGGGACTGTCCGGCGTGTCGCCTGTTCGATCAGCATCGATGATGGTGCGCACCTGCTTTGGAGCGCGGTCTATTCGCTGGACATGGCTCACGGACTGCTCGGATCGATCCAGGCCGCGCTTGAGGATCGGGAGCCATCCGCGCCCGCTGACGGGTTCGGCTACTACATCGCCCCGTCCGACAACACAGCGCCCGGCCCCTTCCAATGGTTTGTGGTGAACCACGCCAACGATTGCGTCGCCGAGTACGGCACCGCTGACACCTGGAGTGATGCCGATCAGGTCGCGTGCGACACGATCGAGCGTCTGGAGAAGCAAGCCGCACCGGCACCAGCGCCCGAAGCCAAGCCCGAAGATCCCGAGACCATGCGCCAAGTCTGGCGCGATATGGCCAAGATGGCGGCTGATGAGCTGGCCAAGCTGGACCGCGCTGGCGCTGAGCAGGAGGCCCGGCCATGAGCGACCAACTGCCCGAAAGCTTCCGTTGGAGCTACGCGATCTGCAAGCAGCTGTCATCGGCCCATTCGCTCGCGTCGAGCTATGGCGATCTGGAGCTGGACGACGAACTCCGCGCCGCCGTCGAGCGTGCCGTTCGTCCGATCTTGGAACGCCGGCTGAAGCAGGCTGAGAAGCAGGAGGCCGCGCGATGAGCGAGCCAACCAAGATGATCGACCCGGCGTTGGTCGCTGAATGCCGTCGCTTGACTATCACCAGCGACCATGAACAGCGCGTAGATTCAGCCGATCGTGACGCAGAGTATGCAGCGAACCGCAGTCTTGTTCGGGCGGTTGTCGCTGCGCTGGGTGACAACCCTGCGCACGTCGAAAACTGGCGGCTCGGTTTTCGTGATACGGCCATCATCCTCAGTCTGGAGTTATGCCCTCCAGGCCAGTTCATGGGCGACTTCATCTACGCCTACGCGATCGTCTGCGACACGGGGCAGGTATGCCCGATCAATCACGATCGTATGAACAAGGAAGAGGGTGACAACAAGCCGCCGCGTCGCTTGAGTGTCATCCAGGGAGGACGCCAATAATGGCCACACGTCCCCGCACCACAGCGGGGGCGGTTCCCGCCGCCCCTGATGATCTCGCCGCCCGGCTGGCGTCTGCTGCCGCTCAAGCCGTCCGCAAGACCCACGTCCAGACCGGGACCATTCCAGGCCGCACGCGCTCTGGCGAGTTCCGCGTCCGGTTCGACGATGGTCGGACGGCTGTCTACCGCATCCATCTTGAGCTCGTCCGGGAGGTCCGTTGATGAACGCCCCAATTCCCAAGGGGGCGACGGCTCCCGCTGTCAATCCCGATCGGCTGCCGCCCGAGGTCCGCGCTTCGATCGAGGCCCAGGCGCCCGGCGTCGAGCTGGTGGAACTGACAGACGAGCTGGCCGCGCCGGTCGTGGCCAAGGTCGAAGCTGAGAATGCCGCCAAGCGCCAGCGTCGCGGTATTCGTCTGAAGAGCGACGAACCGGCCCCGGAGCCGCGAGTTGACATCAAGCAAGTGGCCGCGTCCGCGATTCCGCACCTGGAGGCCATCTGTTCGCACTGGCTGCCGGATGGAAAACGTCAGGGGCATGATTGGGTTGCTCGCAACCCTACGCGCGACGATCAAAATGCAGGGTCGTTCTCCGTGTCGCTGTTGACCGGCGGGTGCATCGACCACGCGACCGGCGATCAGTGTCACGACATCGTATCGACCATCAAGTATCTGGACGGTCTACCAACCCAGGGCGAAGCCGCGCGCAAGGTCGCTGAGTTTCTGGGTACGGCACCCCTGCCGGAACCGACCCAGACGCCCAAGCCAGCAAAGAAGACGCCCAGGGCGATGCCGGCCTGTCCGACCGCGCACCCGACACTTGGGCGTCCGTCTGCGCAGTGGGAATATCGTGATGCTGACGGTTCCTTGATCTGCATTCAGATGCGGTTCGACACCGGCCCAGGTACGAAAGAGTTCCGGCCCGCCACCCGTACCGCCGATGGTTGGCGCTGGAAGGCTCCCGAGGCACCGCGCCCGCTGTACGGTCTGGATCGGCTCAGCGCGCACCCCGAGGCACCCGTCATCCTCTGCGAAGGCGAGAAGGCATCCAATGCCGCCGCCGCCCTGCTGTTGGACTGCGTGAGTATCGCGTCGATGAATGGCGCCAAGTCTCCGAAGAAATCGGACTGGACACCGCTGGCTGGTCGTCGCGTTCGGATCTGGCCAGACAACGACCAACCCGGCGCCGACTTCGCTCAGACCGCCGCCAAGCTGATCCTGGACGCTGGCGCGCAGTCGGTCGAGGTGCTGGACCTGTCGAGTTTGGGCGATGGACTGCCCGAGGGATGGGACGCGGCCGACGCGCTCGCTGACGGATGGACTCCCGAGCGGTTCGCAGAGTGCGCGAGATTTACCGACACCCGCCGCCCGATCGAGTGGGGGGGGTCTGCTAATCCTGCTAATTCTGCGAATCGGGAGCGCGCAAACACAGCCGAGCCGGACGACGAAAGCCCGCTCTCGCTCCAAGAGATCGAGCAGCTTGTGGCGTGGGCCTGGAGGACCAAGACCGCGTTACCGTCCGATCCCGAGGGCGTATTCACCTATCACCACACGCGCGACAGCAAAGGCCGACCCAAGGAGCGGTATTCGATGCGCTCGCCGATCGGCGGGTTCGAGACCTTCTCAGGCCCGTGGCCCGCGATGGCCTGGAAGCACGGTCGCGAAGGATTCATGGGCGCTGTGGATGCCTACCTGCCCGTGCGCGAACAGCATGTTCTGGATGAAGCCGCGCGCACCGGCAAGGCACCCAATGATGTGTCGCGCGACGTGCTGCGCGCGGATGCTCAAGCCTGGATGCGCCGCATTGAAGCCTTGGCGGTCAGTGATGAAGTCGGGCGCGAGCTGCTGGAGCGCGTCACACCGGATTGGCCGGAGCCGGAACCGCTGCGCGCACCAATGGCCGAAGCCGAGCCGTACCCGGTCAATGCGCTGGGCGACGTGCTTGGAACGGCGGCAATCGCCTTACATGAGAGCGTCAAGGCACCGCTGGCGCTGTGCGCTCAAAGCGTTTTGGCGGCTGCCTCGTTCGCGGCACAAGGGCATTTCGACGCCCATATGCCTTGGGGCGAAATCAAGCCGCTCTCACTGGCGATGCTGACCGTGGGCGAGTCCGGAGAACGCAAGTCTGGTGTCGATGACTTGGTTCTCGGAGCAGCCAAGGCCCAAGAGCGCGCGGAGATGGCCACCTATGAAGCCGACATGGAGAGCTTCGAGTCTGAAATGGCTGCATGGAAAGCCGCATCAGAGCAGGCCAAGAAACGCGCATCCGGCAAAGATCGCGGCCGGCTCGAAGATTTCCGCCGCGAAGCTGCCGAGATCGGCCCGCCGCCCGTCGCGCCTGTCCTGCCTCTGCGCTTTGTCACCGACCCAACGGTCGAGGGGCTGTACAAGCTGCTGGCGATCGGGCAACCGAGCGTTGCACTGTTCTCCGATGAGGGCGGATTGCTGATCGGCGGTCATGCGCTCAACTCCGACAACGCACTCAAGACGCTGGCGCGCTGGTGCAAGCTGTGGGATGGCTCGCCCTTCGATCGCGTTCGGGCTGGCGATGGGTCCGGCATCCTCTACGGGCGGCGCATGGCTCTGCACCAACTGGCCCAACCGGACATCATGAGCACGCTTCTGAGCGACCCGACCGCCAACGGACAGGGGTTCCTGGCGCGCTGTCTGGTCGCCTGGCCGCAATCGACGATCGGCACCCGGCATATCGAGCAGTACGAATGGGCTGGGGATCGACCCGAGATCCGGCGTCTGTTCGGCAAGCTCAAGACGCTGTTCGAGACGCCCCCGCGCGCCAAGGACCAGCGCGGGCAGGTTCTCGACCCGCAACCGTTGCCGCTGTCACCGGACGCCAAGGCGATGGCCGTTCAAGCGGGTAATCAGTTCGAGTCGCTGATGGCGCCCGGAGCGCCGCTGTGTGAGATCCGCGACCGTGGGTCGAAGGCGATGGACAACGCCATCCGCATCGCTGGCGTGCTGACCGTCATCGAGCAGGGATTGGCCGCGCGCGAAATCTCAGCCGACCACTTCGCCCGCGCCTTGACGCTTATTCAGTGGTACTTGGCGGAAGCTCTGCGCATTCGCGGCGCGGCTGCCATCCCCCAGGCCGTGACGGACGCCGAGGCGCTGTTGGCGTGGATCAGGGAACGAAGGATCAGTCTGTTCCGGTCGGCGCCTGTGTTGACCCGTGGCCCGGCCCAACTGCGAAACAAGGCTCGGTTCACGGCGGCTGTCGCCGAGCTGGTCGGCAACGGCTATCTGGTCGAGGCACCGCCCGGAACCGAGGTCGAGGGCGTCAAGGCCAAGCTGGCGTGGAGGGTCCATCCCCATGTTCTTTGATCCGGCCGCCTTGCTGCCCTCTGCTAATTCTGCGAATCCTGCTAATCCGGCACCGCAACCCGTAATCGCAAACACGATTACAGCGCCCGCAATTAGCAGATTTGCAGGATTAGCAGGGGAGTCTGCCGCCGATGGCGCGCTCACGATTAGCAGATTCGCAGAATTAGCAGCCACCACTGCCGCCAACGACGCACCCGACCGCCATCACTCATGGCTCGTCACCCTGCCGACCGGCGAGCGTTTCAGTTCGATGTTCTGCCCGCCGCTGTCGCTCGCCGAGGTCCAGGCCCGCCATCCCAACGCCCTGGTCGAGCGCGAGCCGGACCCGGCACCGGCACCGCCGCTCTCGCCGGATGCGCTCGAAGTCGTCTACTGCTGGTTGAGGCATATCGGCGAGACGGATCTACAGGCCGGCACGGAGTTCATTGACGGGCTGGCGCGCGACCCGGAGCAACTGCGCGCCTGCTTCGAGGACGTGGTTCGGCTGGGTCTGGCCGACTGGCCGGACGATCAGGCCACGGCCACGGACACCGGCATCGAAGGCACAGCCAAGGCGATCTGTTCGCGCTGCACTCACTGGACGCCCGACCGCATCAATCCGGCTGGTGGCATTGGTCGCTGCACTATCGAGGCTCCGGCATCCAAGCGCATTGGCGCGCTCTGGCCGAGCGAGGGCGTCATCCACTGCACTCGGTTTCAGGAGGCACGCCCATGACCGATCGCCGCATCACCATCAAGGCCACCTGTTGGACGCCGGCGGGCAAGCGGGAGGTGGGCGCATGAGGGATCTACCGGAGAACGTGAGGCGCGCCCTGGTGGCGCTATCCTGCGACGATGCCGAGTTCGGCGAGCTGTTCGCCGATGAGGTTGGCGAGGACGGCCAGCAGCAGTGGTTCAACCGGCTCGACTACATGACTCAAATCTGGAACACGATCTCAGATCTCGTCGATTTGGCCACCATGCCAATGGACAGCACGCGCCATTGACCGCCCGAGGGCCGGATTCGAGATCCGGCCCTGTCCGACACCCACGGAATAACTCACCATGCACCAGACGCCCATCAAACGACGCGGACGCCCATCGAGCGGGGCGGCGCTCTCTGGAGCCGAGCGGCAACGCCGATACATGGCCCGGCTCAAAGCTGGCGTCACTGACGGAAATACCGTCCGCGCTGGTATTCGAGTCACTGACGAAAAAGGCAACCCCGAACACCGGCGGTTGTTTATTGTCCCGTCTGGGGACATTTCCGGCTCGACCGCCCTGGCCGTGCCCCAACTGCCCGAGGCGCGCACCATCACCGGAGATCGTGAGGTTGACGCCATGCTCTGGCTCAAGGAGGTGTGCCAGACCGCGCGTGATGTCGCCATCGTGGACAAGGCACTCGAAGCCGCCGCGAAGATCCAGACGCCCGCCAAGGCGATCGAGGATCGATATACCGCTTGGCTTCGATTGCAACCGGATCTGCACCCCCTGCAGATCGCCTTCGCGTCGATCGGTATAGCCGACATCGAACGCCATGCCGAGACCGCGCGCGAACGCATCGCCAAGCACGCCGAGGGCATGGCCGCGTTCGGCAGTTACGCCGCCGCCATGAGCGCCACACCGGCCGAGCGCATGGTCTTTGAGACCGTGGGTGCCGTGCTGGACGGCGAGGAACTGTGGCGAGCCGCGCCCGATCGCCTGGACGTGCTGTTTGCCGGGTCGATCAACCCGGCGACCCTGAGCGAATGCCTCGCCGAACTGCACTACTGGCAATGGCTCAGCAACATCCGTTGGCGGATGAGCCAGACCGAACACCCCGGCGAGTTCCAGGGTGACGACGATGAGCGGATCAGCGCCCGGCGCTGGTTCGTCGAGGGGCTACTGACCGAGCTGGCGCCCGTCGATCGAGCCGAGGCTATCCATATCGCCGATGGACTCAAGGGCGTGGTGGACGAGGCCGAGCGGCGTGCGGAGATCCTGGAGCACCTGTTGCGCACCTGTCCGTAGGGTCGCCTACGCGCGCGCGGAAGGGCAGGTTGAGGCCAGTGCACGCGGACGTGCACTGGTTTCAGCCCATGTTCCGCTGCAACATGCCTTTCAGGGGTAGCGCCTTTTTTATGGACTAAAGAAACCCCCCGCCCGATTCCGCCTGATCTTCACTGCCGATCAGGGTTGGAACACGCGCGAATCAGGAAAACAGCGCCAGATAGCCCTATTCCAATGCCGGATGATGACTCAAGCCTGATGATGCAGGCGACAACAGGAGACATCATCCATGCCCGAACCCCCCACCAACCAACACCCGCGCGACGCCAGCGGCAAGTTTGTCCCCGGCAAGTCTGGCAATCCGAAAGGCCGCCCAACTGGAAGCGGATCATCGCCCGGAGTCCGGCTCCGTCGCCTCATTGCCCAGCATGGCGACGAGTTGGTCCAGGCACTCATCGGGCAGGCAAAGCAAGGCGATACGGTCGCCGCTGTGGCGTTGCTGGATCGCGTTGTAGCGCGCTTGCGGCCCATGAGCGAGCCAGTGGGCATCGATGTCACCGGAGACCGTCAAGCCGTCGCTGATCGGCTGTTGCAGGCCGTGAGTGCTGGCGAACTCTCGACCGAGACCGCATCCGAATTGCTCGCCCTGGTCGGCAGCGCACAGCCACCGGACACGTCGATCACGCCGATCGACTTCGACCGATTGGACGAGCTGTACAACAAGGCGATGCAGGCATCCGACGCCGATCAAGCGCGGATCGAGGCCGAACGAATGGCCGGGCTGCGAGGTTAAACATGACAGCCACGAATGAAGTCGTCGCGCATGTTGGTATGCGCTTGATCGAACTGGCGAGCCGCCAGCATGAGACCACTTTTCACGCGCTCATCACCCTGGCCGACATGCTTGAGCGGCTGGAGACCCACGTCGAGCGCGTCGAGCAGCGGCTCGACACCATCGAATCCCACATCACCACCGGAGACAATCCATGATGAACCTGCAACAGCGGATGGCATTCCACGACGACCTGCGCCACGGCGGCGCGGAGCATCATCGGCGGTTATCCAGCGCCATGAGCAGCCTTTGGTCTCGGCTTCAGGCCGACCCCGAGGCCGTCGCCGCCCTGGCCCAAATCCTCGCACCGGAGGCCGAGAGCTTGCCCGACGCCTATTGCGCTGCGACGGAACGCCTGAGGCGGCTGGAGCAAGGCATCTCGAACGAGATTGCCGAGACAAACCGGGTGTGCCGGGAGGAATCGGCCAGCCTCAAAGACCGCCGCGACACAGCCATTGATCGACGGATCGCGATCATCGAAGAGCGAAAGCGCCTCGAAGCGCGTGGCGCGCCGGACGAGGTGATCCAGGCCCGCGACCGGCTGCGGCTCGCTGGGGCACCTGCCGATGTGGTCGATAATCTCGTCCCGCTGACTGGTTCCGAGGAACTACGCGCCGCCCTGGCCGCGATCGACGAAGAGGACCGGGCGCTTGCGCTGTTTCTGGGGTCAGCGGACCCCAGCCACCTTCCGGCCGGGTTTGATGAAAAGGTCAAGGCACGGCTTGAGTTCAAGGCGTCCTTGAAAACACTCGTCACGCCGACATTCTATTCAATCGGTTAGCCACCATCGATCAGTGGCGGGTCGAGGCCCGCCATGCCACCACGGAGCACCCTATGCCGCGAAAACACTTCACCCTCGTCGAGCGCACAGCCTTGGGCGACCAGCTCCACAAAGGCCCGCTGGCCGTGCGTCATCGCAAGATGATGAAGCTTCTACGCGGGTTCTGGCAGCGGATCTCGACGGACCCAGCGGCGGTATTCGCCCTGGTCGAAGCCCTGGCCCCGGACGCGCCGAACCTGCCCGCCGCTTACGATCGAACTCAGGATCGTTTGGAGCGGTTGCACCGCGACGTGATGATGGTGGTATCGGGCACGGAGTTGGCCTGCGCTGGCGAGCGGAACCGGCTCAAGGACGCCATCGATGTGGCAATCAGTCGGCAGATCGAGCTGGAGCGAGAGCGCAAGCGGATCGTCCGGCAGCTGGAAGAAACCGACTCGGGAACCGCGCGGGAGCGACTGACTGCCGCGCTCGCTGAGATCGACGGCGAAGATGAGGGGCTTGGGAGGTTCATCGCGACGAGGGATGACCGGCACTTGCCCGCCGGGTTCGAGGATCGCGTGAGGGCGTACCGAGAGCGGCGGGAGCAACGCTTGGCTGCGGTGTCCATGACCCCGACATGAAAAGCCCCGCACAGTGGCGGGGCCGCCCGATGTCCAGGTCGTGCCGCATTCCAGCGCGAAAGGCGGTCGATCACCTGCAAGGGGTTGACCCGAATTCTACCCCTGATCGACCGAGCGTGAAAGACCAAGCAACCAACTTATGCGCTGGGGTATTGCAACCGCACCGAGAGACCCGCCGCGATGGCGGGTTTTGTCTGACTGGCGAGCAGGGTCTTTTTCGCCTTTTTGGGCGGAAATTCCGCCGCGTGGTGACTCTATGGTGACTCAACGAAAAACGGCTTAGGCGATTGCTCGTCTAAGCCGTTGTTTTATATGGTGCGCCCTGCGCGACTCGAACGCGCGACCACCTGATTAAAAGTCAGATGCTCTACCAACTGAGCTAAGGGCGCTTAAAGCCGAGCATTATAATAATCTCAGCCCGCATTCTGCAAGGCGAATTGCAGTACGGCCTTACTGCCGAAGTAGGCCAGGATCAGGATCGCGAAGCCGCCGAGCGTCCAGACGATGGCCGTGCGCCCGCGCCACCCCTTGCGGAAACGCCCGATCAGCAACCCGCCGAACACCAGCCAGGCGAGCACCGAGAGCACGGTCTTGTGCACCAGATGCTGCGCAAACATATTCTCCAGGAACGCAAAGCCGCTCAGCAGCGCCAGCGTCAGCAGCACGAAGCCGGCCGAAATCATCTCGAACAACAGGCTCTCCATGGTCTGGAGCGGCGGCAGGGTACGCACGAAGCCGGTCGGATGCCGATTGCGCAGGTGATGGTCCTGCACCGCCAGCAGGATCGCCTGCACCGCCGCAAGCGTCAGCAGACTGTAGGCCAGCATCGACAGCAGCACATGGACCTTGAGCGCCATGCTGGCCGATTCGCGCATGAAGCCGACATCGGCCATGTGCGCCTCCAGCAGCAGACTCAGCGCCGCCGCCGGCAGCAGGATCAGCCCCAGATTGTCGACCGGCTTGGTCAGGCTGGAGACCAGCAGCAGCGCGACGATGGTCCAGGAAGTGAGCGCCAGCGCGTGATAGAAGCCAAGATTGATCCCGGCACTGCTGAAGATGCTGTGCCAGAGTATCCAGCTGTGCAAGACCAGACCGCCGAACCCGACGGCGATCGCAAGCGCGCGGGGCGGAATCCATCCCTCCTTGCGGAACAGACGGATGCCGATGAAGGCGGCCGAGGCCAGATAGCAGAGCGTGGCGACGTAGGCAAGGAGGATATGGATCATGGGTGCGTTCTTGAAGCTCGAATGACGGTGGCTGGAAGTCGTCCCTAGTCGTATCGGGCGATGATGGCCCTGCATTATACTCACAAAGTCCTGCCGTAAACCGATGGCAACATTCACGTCCGTCTTCCAAATCCACACCAGACCAGGGCGTCTCGCGCGGGACGCCCGGATCGAGGTTCGATCATGTTCGAAAATCTCCAGGATCGCTTCGAAACGGTCCTGACCAATCTGCGCGGTCAGGGTCGTCTGACCGAGGACAACATCAAGGACACCCTGCGCGAAGTGCGCATGGCCCTCCTGGAGGCCGATGTCGCGCTGCCGGTGGTGCGCCAGTTCATCGAGGACATCCGCGAGCAGGCGCTCGGCGAGGCGGTGACCAAGAGCCTGACGCCCGGACAGGTGCTGATCAAGATCGTCAACGACGAACTGGTCAAGATCATGGGCGCGGCCAACGAGCGCCTGGATCTGGCCGCCCAGCCGCCGGCGGTCATCCTCATGGCCGGTCTGCAGGGCTCGGGCAAGACCACCAGTGTCGCCAAGCTCGCGCGCTGGTTGCAGGAGAAGCAGAAGAAATCCGTGATGGTGGTCAGCTGCGACGTCTATCGTCCGGCGGCCATCGAACAACTGCGCACCGTCGCCGGCGAGGTCGGGGCCGAGTTCTGCCCCAGCCAGGGCGACGAAGACCCGGTCCACATCGCCCAGCGCGCGCTCGAGAGCGCCCGCAAGCGTTTCAAGGACGTGCTGATCGTCGATACCGCCGGCCGGTTGCACGTCGATGCCGAGATGATGGATGAGATCAAGCTCATCCATAAAGCGATCAAGCCGGTCGAGACCCTGTTCGTGGTCGACTCCATGACCGGCCAGGACGCGGCCAACACCGCCAAGGCGTTCGACGAAGCCCTGCCGCTGACCGGCGTCATCCTCACCAAGACCGACGGTGACGCGCGCGGCGGCGCGGCCCTCTCGATCCGCCAGATCACCGGCAAGCCGATCAAATTCCTCGGCACCGGCGAGCGAACCACCGCGCTCGAGCCCTTCCATCCTGACCGCGTGGCCTCACGTATCCTCGGCATGGGCGACGTGGTCTCGCTGGTCGAGGAGGTCCAGGCCAAGGTCGACAAGGATCAGGCCGAGAAGCTGGTCAAGAAGCTCAAGAAGGGCAAGGACTTCGATCTGGCCGACTTCAAGGAGCAACTGGAGCAGATGAACAGGATGGGGGGCATGATGAGCCTGATGGAGAAGCTCCCCGGCATGAACCAGATCCCGGACCACGTCAAGAACAAGGCCAGCGACAAGGAAATGGGCAAGCTGGTGGCCATCATCAACTCGATGACGCCGCACGAGCGCCAGTTTCCGGCCGTCATCAAGGGCTCGCGCAAGCGTCGTATCGCCGCCGGCTCGGGCACCCAGGTGCAGGACGTCAATCAGTTGCTCAAGCAGTTCATGCAGATGCAGAAGATGATGAAGAAGATGAAGGGCGGCGGCATGGCCAAGATGATGCGCTCGCTCCAAGGGCGACTGCCGCCGGGGATGCTGCCGCCGGGTGGATTCCCTCCGGGCGGCGGCTTTCCTCCCGGCGGGATGCCGCCGGGCGGCGGTTTTCCGATGTGATGTGGGAGGACACCGAGATGTCGGTTTCGATTCGCCATCGCGCTCGATCACAGACGCCATTCGCAATACGGCTCGGCCTGATTCTGGGGCTGTGTCTGCTGACCGCGCCCGTCCTCGCCACGCCCTGGGGTGAAGTCCAGCGCCCCTCGTCCGGTATGACCGAAGTCATCGGCGGCGCGGCCAACGGCTGTATCGGCGGCGCCGACGCTCTGCCCGAGACCGGACCCGGCTATGTCAGCATCCGCCGCTATCGCAACCGCTATTACGGTCATCCGGATCTGATCCGTTTCGTCAGTGATCTGGGCCGCGCCCAGCAACAGCGCGGCGGTCAGCTCGTCATGATCGGCGATCTCAGCCAGCCGCGCGGCGGACTCATGTCCTCCTCGCATCGCAGTCATCAGAACGGCCTGGACGTGGATATCTGGTTCACCCTGGCCAATTCGCCGACGGCCGCCCGGCAGTTGATGGACAACCGCTCCGACCCGCGCAGTATGGTCGCGCCGGGCGGACGCACGGTCAGCGAGCATTGGGGGCCGAGTCAATTCGCCCTGATCGAGTCGGCGGCACGGCATCCGCGCGTCGATCGCATCTTCGTCAACGCGGCGATCAAGCAGGAACTCTGCCGGGGCGCGCGCGGGGATCGCGCCTGGCTGCGCAAGGTCCGGCCCTGGTGGAAACACGATGCCCACTTCCATGTGCGTCTGGCCTGTCCCGCCGACAGCCCGAACTGCGAGGCTCAGTCGCCCGTCCCGCCCGGCGATGGCTGCGGCGAGGATCTGGCTTGGTGGCTGAGCGACGAGGTGCTGAGCGGCAAGGCCCGTGGCAAGGGATCGGCCAAGCGCGCCGAGCCTGAGATGCCCTTCGCCTGCCGGGCCGTGCTGACGGATTCCTAACGAGCACGCCGCGATGATTGGGCAGGCCGGCCGACCGTGAAAGACTATTCGAGCGGCAACAGCGACACACCCAGCTCGGAAGCGCGTCTGCGCGCCCTCTTCGAGCTGGCGCCCCTGGGGATCATCATCCTCGATCCCGAGACCATGCTGCCGCTGGAGTTCAATCGCGCCGCGCACGAACAGCTCGGCTACAGCGCCGAGGAGTTCGCGCGGCTGCGCATCGCCGACTATGAGGCGAACGAGGATCTGGAGGATGTGCAGCGTCATATCCAGACGTTGCTGACCCAGGGCTATGACGACTTCGAAACCCGTCATCGCTGCCGGGATGGCAGCATTCGCCACATGAATGTCGTGGTGCAGGTGCTCCCCGTCGACGGACGCAAGACGTTCTACGCCATCTACCGCGACATCACCGAGTCGCGGCTGGCCGATGAACGTCTCAGGCGTAGCGAGGCCAAGTTTCGCGCCGCCTTCGAGATCGCCCCGCACGGGATGGCGCTGGTCGCCCCCGATGGCCGCTGGCTGCAAGTCAACCAGGTGCTGTGCCGCATCCTGGGTTACTCGGAGTCCGAGCTGCTGGCGCTGGACTTCCAGTCGATCTCGCATCCCGACGACCTGACCGCCGATCTGTTCTATCTGGATCAACTCGTCTCGGGGGCCGTCGACCGAGTGCAGTTCGAGAAGCGCTATCTGCATCGTCAGGGACACCCCATTCCAGTCATGCTGAGCGCCTCGGTCGTGCGGGATGAACAGGGGGCGATCTCCCACATGGTCGTCCACATCCTCGACCTGACCGAGCGCAAGGCCACGGAAGAGGCCATGCGCCGCGCCATGGAGACCGCCGAGGTCGCCAATCGCGCCAAGAGCGAGTTCCTGGCCAACATGAGCCACGAGATCCGCACCCCGCTCAACGCCATCATCGGCCTGGGCCAACTGCTGCTCGACTCCGGGCTCGACTCGCGCCAGCGCGACTACATGAACAAGATCCGCCAGGGCTCCGACGCCCTGCTGCGCATCCTCAACGACGTGCTCGACTACTCCAAGATCGAGGCCGGTCAGATCCAGCTCGATACGGTCGATTTCAGGATCGAGGCGGTGCTCGATCAGCTCACGGCACTGTTCTCGCTGGCCGCCGAGTCCAAGGGGCTGGCGCTCTACTATCATCTCGATCCGCGCACCCCGCAGGTTCTGCGCGGCGATCCCATGCGTCTGGGGCAGGTGCTAAACAATCTGGTCGGCAATGCCGTGAAGTTCACCGAGCGCGGGTTCGTCGAGTTGCGGATTCGCGCTCTGCGCGAAGAGCGTGGGCGCATCCAGTTGGCCTTCAGTGTCCGCGACACCGGCATCGGCATGGACCAGGCCAGTATCGAACGGCTCTTCCAGTCCTTCACCCAGGCCGATTGCTCGATCACGCGCCGCTATGGCGGCACTGGACTCGGATTGTCCATCTCGCGTCAACTGGCACGACTCATGGGGGGCGACATCCGTGTCAGGAGCCGACTCGGGATCGGGAGCATCTTTCGGTTCAAGGCCGATTTCCAGATCGCCGAATCCCCGCCGAGGCGCATCGGTTCGCCGCCCCGCGTGCTGGGTCGCCGCCGCGTACTCATCGTCGCCGACGACTGTCTCGCGCGCCGCGCACCGCGCGCGATCCTGGAGGCCTGGGGCATGGAGATCGCCGAGGCGCGTTCCCCGGCCCAGGCGCGCGCGATCCTGTCGGCGACGGCCGGGGGACGGCGCGAGCCCTTCGACTGGGTGGTGCTCGACCGGCCTCCCGAACGCGCTGTCGAGCCGCCATCCCCGACCTTCGGCGATCCGCCCTGTCCGGCCATCTGGATGGTGACGGTCACTGAGCGCGAGCGGCTGCTCGCCGAATCCGGGGCGAACGCCGGGATGCGTCTGCTCGCCAAGCCCGTCACGCCCTCGGCGCTCTTCGATGCCATCGTCGATCTCGTGGGCGATTACACGCTGCCTACGTTGCCCACGGCGCCTTCGGTACGCGATCTCGCGGCCGAGGCCGCCCCCTTGCGGGGCGCGCGTCTGCTGCTGGTCGAGGACAATGCCACCAATCAGCAGGTGGCGCGCGATCTGCTGGAGCGGATCGGATGTCTGGTGACGACCGCCGGCGACGGTCGACAGGCGCTCGAGCGCGTGGAACGGCTGACCTTCGACGCCGTGCTGATGGACGTGCAGATGCCGGTCATGGACGGTCTGAGCGCCACCCGTGCGATCCGTGGCCGGCATCCGCGACTGCCCATCATCGCCCTGACGGCCGCCGCCCTGTCCGAGGATCGCGAACGCTGTCTGGCAGCCGGGATGAACGATCATCTGAGCAAGCCGATCGTCCTCGAGTCGCTGATCGAGGTGCTGCGGCGCTGGGTGGTTCCCGCACACGCCGAGACGAGCGCTCCGGGCGTGGCGGGCCGGCTGTCGCCGGAGTCGCTCCAAGCGATCCTGGAGCGGCTCGAACGTCTGCGACGGCTGATCGAGCGCAACGACTTGGTCGATTCGACAGGGCTGGATGGACTCGGCGAGTCACTCCGTGACACGCCCTATGTCGCCGATCCGCTGTCCCGGCTCGGGGTGGCGATCGAATCTTTCGACTATGATACGGCCCTGGTCGAGATCGACCGTCTGTCACGCCTGTTGAGCGAGCCGGAGTCCTGATGTCCAGTCCCGACCCCGAAGACCTGTTGCCATCGATCCTGATCGTCGACGACATGCCGGCCAACATCCGTGTCCTGGCCGACACGCTCAAGTCCGACTATCGGGTTCGGGTCGCGACCAGCGGCGCCAAGGCGCTCGAGATCGCCGCCGGCAGCCCGCCGCCGGACCTGATCCTGCTCGACGTCATGATGCCCGAGATGGACGGCTACGAGGTCTGCCGACGCCTGAAGGACGATCCGCGCACCAGTACCATCCCGATCATCTTCGTCACCGCCAAGGACGAGGCCGAAGAAGAGGCGCACGGGCTGGGCCTGGGTGCGGTCGACTACATCGCCAAGCCCTTCCACCTGCCGATCGTGCGCGCGCGCGTGCGCACCCATGTCAACCTCAAGCGCAAGACCGACCTGCTCGACAGTCTCGCCTCGCTCGACGGCCTGACCCATATCCCCAATCGTCGCCGTTTCGACGAGGCGCTGAAGCTGGAATGGGCGCGTGCCGCCCGCGAGGGGACATCGCTGGCCGTGGCCATGCTCGACGTCGACTATTTCAAACCCTACAACGATCACTATGGGCATGGCCGCGGCGACGAGTGTCTGCGACGGGTCGCCGACGCGCTCAGCGCGCGTCTGCAACGTCCGGCCGATCTGGCGGCTCGCTATGGCGGCGAGGAGTTCGTGCTGCTCCTGCCCGACACGGACGCGGCGGGCGCCCTGGCCCTGGCCGAATCCTGCCGTGCCGCCGTCAGTGCCCTGTGCATCCCGCACGACTATTCGGCCGCTGCCGACCATGTGACGCTCAGCATCGGCGTGGCCGCCACCCAGCCGCCGAGCGATGGTGCGAGCCTGCTCCTGGCGCGCGCTGACGAAGCGCTCTATCGGGCCAAGTCCGAGGGGCGCAATCGTGTCTGCGTCTGATCGTTCCTGACACCGGAGTCGTACCGAATCATGGATCTCCTGCTCGGTTTCTCGGGGTTCATCGACCGGCTCAATCGCCGTGTCGGTCGGCTCACCCTCTGGCTTGTGCTGCTGAGCGTGCTGCTCAGCGCCCTGACCGCCACCCTGCGCTACACCCTCGATTGGGGCTCGAACGCCATGATCGAGGGCCAGTGGTTCATGTTCGGTCTGATCTTTCTGTTCTACGCGCCCCTGACGCTCCAGGAACGCGGTCATGTACGGGTCGACATCCTCTACAACCGGCTGCCGCCGCGCGGTCGGGTGCTGGTCGAGATCCTGGGCGGACTGCTGTTCCTGCTGCCGGTCTGTCTGCTGATCGTGATCGATGCCTGGGGCTATTTCCTCATCGCCTTCGAGCAGAACGAGTCTTCGGTCAATCCGGGCGGGCTGATCTGGTGGCCGATGAAGCTGGCCATCCCGATCGGCTTCGCGCTGCTGACCCTGCAAGGCGTGTCCGAGATCGTCAAGGGTCTCGCCGCCCTGACCGGCCGCCGCCCGCTGCCCGAACCCACGACGGGAGGACACTGAGATGACGGCCTGGCTCGCCGCCAACATGGCGCCGGTGATGTTCACGGCACTGGTGCTGTTTCTGCTGATCGGCTATCCAGTCGCCTTCTCGCTCGCCGCCGTCGGGATGCTGTTCGGCTGGATCGGGATCGAACTCGGGATGCTCACCCCAGCGCTGCTGCAAGCTCTGCCGGACCGGGTGTTCGGCATCATGCGCAACGAGATCCTGCTCGCGGTGCCCTTCTTCACCTTCATGGGGCTGATCCTGGAGCGTAGCGGGCTGGCCGAGGAACTGCTCGACACCGTGGGCCAGATCTTCGGCAGTGTGCGCGGCGGGCTGGCCTATGCGGTGATCTTCGTCGGCGCGCTGCTGGCGGCGACCACGGGCGTCGTCGCCGCAACCGTGATCGCCATGGGGCTGATCTCGCTGCCGATCATGCTGCGCTACGGCTATCATCCGCGTCTGGCGACCGGCGTCATCGCCGCCAGCGGTACCCTGGCCCAGATCATCCCGCCCTCGCTGGTGCTGATCGTGATGGCCGATGTGCTCGGGCGCTCGGTGGGCGACATGTACAAGGGCGCGCTCCTGCCGGGACTGATCCTGACCGGACTCTATGCGCTCTATGTCTTCGCCAATACGCAGATCTGGCCGGAACGCGCGCCGGCCCTGCCGCCCGAGGCGCGCACCCTGCACGGTCGCGCTCTGGCCAAACGGATCGTCCTGGCACTCATCCCGCCGCTGGCGCTGATCTTCCTGGTGCTCGGCACGATCTTCATCGGCTGGGCGACCCCGACCGAGGGCGGGGCCATGGGCGCGGTCGGCGCCCTGATCCTGGCCGGTCTCAAGGGGCGGCTCAAGCGCGACATGCTCACCGAGTCCATGGCCTCGACCGCGCGCATCACCAGCTTCGTCATCTTCATCCTGATCGGTGCGAGCGTCTTCAGTCTCACCTTCCGCGCCGTCGACGGGGATCTCTGGGTCGAGCATCTGCTGACCTCGCTGCCGGGCGGCGTGCTGGGTTTTCTGATCTTCGTCAATCTGCTGGTGTTCCTGCTGG
Organism: Allochromatium humboldtianum; assembly: GCF_013385175.1. GTDB lineage: Bacteria > Pseudomonadota > Gammaproteobacteria > Chromatiales > Chromatiaceae > Thermochromatium > Thermochromatium humboldtianum. Next base: position 313,186 of record NZ_JABZEO010000003.1, read on the forward strand.
CGTTCTTTCTCGACTTCTTCGAGATCGCCTTCATCATCCTGCCGCTACTGGCGCCCGTGGCCGCGAAGCTCGGGATCGATCTGGTGTGGTTCGGGGTGCTGATCGGGGTCAATCTGCAAACCAGCTTCATGCATCCGCCGTTCGGCTTCGCGCTCTTCTATCTGCGCTCGGTCGCGCCGCCGAGCGTGCGCACGACCGACCTCTACTGGGGCGCAGTACCCTTCCTGGGGATTCAGTTGTTCATGGTGTTTCTCATCATCGCCTTCCCCGAACTGGTGAGCTGGGGGCTGGACGGCGCCACGACCCTGAGCGATCCGACCGAGATCGTCCTGCCCGAGACCGGCGGCTCCAGTCTGCTCGACAGCGGGGATTTCGATGGATTGTTCGGTCCGCCGCCGAGCGATTCGAGTCCTTGAGCCTCTGAATCCGGCCCAAGCGTGCAGACAAAAACCCGATCGATATGGCAAGCTCGCCCCGTCATCGCCGCGAGTAGTACATAGAGGACACCACAGATGTTCGAGGCAACGAAGGTCGGCCGCTCGGTCAGCAAGCAGGACTACAAGGAGCAGCAGGAGGAACTGCGCACCCAGCTCCTGGAGGTGCAGCGCGCGCTCAGGCACACCAGCATCCCGGTGATCGTGCTGGTCTCCGGGGTGGAGGCCGCCGGCAAGGGCGAGGTGATCAACCGGCTCAACGAGTGGCTCGACACGCGCGGCGTGCAGACCTTCGCCTTCTGGAACGAGTCCGACGAGGAACGCGAGCGTCCGCGCTACTGGCGCTTCTGGCGTGCCATGCCGCCGCGCGGCGAGATCTCGATCCTGTTCGGCGGCTGGTATCAGACCCCGATCGAGCATCGCTTTCGCGGCCAGTGCAGTGACGCCGAACTCGACGGCGAACTCAACCGCATCGTCGACTTCGAACGCATGCTGGTCCAGGACGGTGCGCTGATCGTCAAGTTCTGGTTCCACATGTCCGAGTCCGACCAGAAGGCGCGGCTCAAGGAACTCTCGCGCGACGATCGCAGCCGCTGGAAGATGCTGCCCGAGAAGAGCAAGTTCTCCGAGCACTATGCCGCCTTCGAGCAGGTCGCCGAGCGCGTCATCCTGCATACCGACCGCGGCAGCGCGCCCTGGTATCTGATCGAGGCCGGCGACCGGCGCTACCGCGACCTGACCGTCGGCAAGACGCTGCTGCACGCCATCCGCTCGCGTCTGGCCGAGCACGAAGCGACCGAGGCCAACGGCACCCCGACCAGTCCCGAACTGCCCGAGAGCGACAGCGCCCAGATCACCCTGCTCGATCAACTCGACCTCGATCTGGCTCTGCCGCACGAGGACTACAAGAGCGAGCTCAAGCGGCTGCAAGCGGAACTCAACGAGCTGGCCTGGAACGCCTACAACAAGCAGCGCTCGACCGTGCTGGTGTTCGAGGGCATGGATGCCGGCGGCAAGGGCGGCGCCATCCGCCGCATCACCCAGGCGGTCGACGCCCGACTCTATCGCTCCATCCCGGTCGCGGCGCCGACCGACGAGGAGAAGGCGCATCACTATCTGTGGCGCTTCTGGCGTCACATCCCGCGCGCCGGACTCATGACCATCTACGATCGTTCCTGGTACGGGCGCGTCCTGGTCGAGCGCGTCGAGGGCTTCGCCGGCGCGTCCGAGTGGCGCCGCGCCTATTCCGAGATCAACCGCTTCGAGGAGCAGCTCGTCGACAGCGGCATCGTGCTGGTCAAGTTCTGGATCCAGATCAGTCAGGACGAGCAGCTCAAGCGCTTCAAGGATCGCGAGGAGGTGCCCTACAAGCGCTACAAGATCACTGAGGATGACTGGCGCAATCGCGAGAAGTGGCCGCAGTACAAGGAGGCCGTCAACGAGATGATCGTGCGCACCAGCACCCGCCATGCCGGCTGGACCCTGGTCGAGGGCAACGACAAGCCCTATGCGCGCATCAAGGTGTTGCGCACCGTTTGCGACGCGCTCAACGAGGCGCTCAAGGGACCGCCGGCTCCGACAGCGGGCTACCTGCCCTGTGGCGACAAACGCGTCGAGCCGGCCGGCGGCAAGACGGTGAAGAATGGCGGCGGCAGCGGCTGAGGCATCCGAAGGTCTTCGGGCCGCCGACATTCGGTGCTAGTCTTGGCGGCCAACGACGAACACCCGCTATCGGATCGAGACGCCCATCATGCACGCTCTACCACTCATCCTGCGCAAAGACCAGGAACGCCGCCTGCTCGCCGGTCATTGCTGGATCTACAGCAACGAGATCGATACCCAGGCCACTCCGCTGAAGACGCTCGAACCCGGCCAGCCGGTCGAGATCCTGAGCCGGAGCGAGCGCTGGATCGGCCACGGCTATGCCAATCCGCACTCGCTGATCTGCGCCCGGATCGTCAGCCGTGAGCGGGCGCATCCTCTGAGTCCTGCACTGTGGCTCGCGCGTCTGCACGAGGCGCTGGCTCTGCGCGAACGGCTTTACACATCGCCCTTCTACCGGCTCGTCTTCGGCGAGAGCGACGGACTGCCGGGACTGATCGTCGATCGCTATGGCGACCGGCTGGCGGTCCAGATCACCACCGCCGGGATGGAACGCGCGCGCGCCGAGATCCTGGCAGCGCTGGAGCAGGTGCTGCGCCCCACCGAGATCGTGCTGCGCAACGACACCTCGGTACGCGAATTGGAGGGATTGGAACAGAGCGTCGAGCGCGTGCTGGGCGATCCGTCCGGCGACTGGGTGCTGACCGAACAGGGACTGGAGTTCGCCGTCGATCCGATGCAGGGCCAGAAGACCGGCTGGTTCTTCGATCAGGCCGAGAACCGCGCGCGTCTGGCCCGCTATGGCGTCGGCGAGCGGGTACTGGATGTCTGTAGCTATGTCGGCGCCTGGAGTCTGCGTGCCGCCGCGCTTGGGGCTTCGGACGTGACCTCCGTCGATGCCTCGGCCGACGCGCTGGCGCGCCTCCAGGCCAATGCCGAGCGCAATGGCCTGTCGTCGCGCGTGCACCCGCTCCAGGGCGATGCCTTCGAGGTGCTGCGCGAACTCCGCGATCAGGGCCGACGTTTCGACACCGTGCTGCTCGACCCGCCGGCCTTCATCAAGCGCCGCAAGGACGAGAAAGACGGCACGGCGGCCTATCAGCGGCTCAACCGTCTCGGTCTCGAGCTACTGGAGCCGGGCGGGCTGCTCGTCACTTCGTCCTGCTCCTTCCACATGGGACGCGATGGCTTCCAGCGCGTGGTGCAACAGGCCGGTCAGCGTGCCGGCCGGCGGCTGCAACTGCTGGAGACCGGCCAGCAGGGCCCGGACCATCCGGTCCATCCGGCGATCCAGGAGACGGCCTATCTCAAGACGCTGTTCGTGCGCGCCCTACCCTCGCATTGAGTGATCGGCGTCGGGTGTCCCGGCGGCATGGAGCGTACCGGCACGGCCTGTGCTTATGCATCTTGGGCGGATGGATTTTGCCGGAGGGCTTGCATACACTTCACCGCGCTGAACCCGCCCATCAGGCCCGTCATCACCAACGCCGATTTTTTTCAAGAGATTCAAGACCATGCACGTCGACAGGTCGCTCAACCCAATCAACGCCCATCCCGAATCCATGCTCATGACCGTCCGGGTCGAGTCCCAGGCAGCAGCGGCCCGGATCCGCCGCCTTGCCGCCTCGGGTCTCGCTCTGGCCTTGACCCTGGCCGGACTCCTGGCACTGAATGGCTGCACCACCGCACCACCGCCGACGACACAGTTCAGCGGTCCGATCGACAAGGTGGTGGTCAGGAAGTCACAGCGCCAGCTCGAACTGCTCAGCGGCGGCCGTGTGGTGCGTCAATATCGCGTCGCCCTCGGCGGCGCCCCGGTCGGCCACAAGTATCGCGAGGGAGATCAACGCACCCCCGAGGGCAGCTACAAACTCAACTGGCGCAACCCCAACAGCAACTTCTACAAAGCGATCCACATCTCCTACCCCAGTTCCAAGGATCGCGCCGCCAGCCGCCAGCTCGGCTACAGTAACCCAGGCGGCATGATCATGATCCACGGCCTGCCCAACTACATCCAGTCCGAGAGCATGCGCCGGCAGTACGCCAATCGTGACTGGACTCAGGGCTGCATCGCGGTGCAGAACCACGAGATGGACGAGATCTGGAGCCTGGTGAAGGACGGCACGCCGATCCAGATCATGCCCTGATTAGGCGCCCGGTGCGTCCATCGCGGATCACGGATGGGCGATCGGACCCGGCGCAGTGTCCGGCGAGGATGTAGTCCGGCAACTCGTCGAGCGCGAGCCGCACGTCGAGACTGGTTCGGGCCGCCGGACGCGCGGCCTGGTTGGCGCTGGTCGAGACGATGGCTCCACCGTAAGCACGACAGAGCGCGGCGACCAGCGGATGGGCGCTCACGCGCACGGCGAGCGTGTCGAAGCGTCCGGTCAGCCAGCGCGGTGTCGTCGGACGCGCCGGCAACAGCCAGGTGTTGGGTCCGGGCCAGGTGGCGAGGATGTCGCGCAGCCGCTCCGGTTCCAGCGGTTCGACGAAGGGCCAAAGTTGATCGGGATCGGCCGCGATCAGGATCAACCCCTTGCTGACCGAGCGACGCTTGATGGCGAGCAGACGCGCGACGGCTTGCGCGTTCCAGGGGTCACAGCCGAGTCCGTAGACCGCCTCGGTCGGATAGGCGATCACGCCGCCGCGTCTCAGGCAACGGACGGCCAGACGCAGACGGTGTGCGGGTCGCCATGGAGTCGCGTCGGTCGGAACCGACGTTTCAGTGGGCTTATGTTCGAGGCCGGCTGGATGGTGCGGATTCACGGCTGAGCGCTCCGGTCGATGGTTGTCTCGATCCCGAGCGGGTCGTCTACCGCTCGGTTCGACTTGGTCTAGAATGAGTTCCCCACGCGCGTACCAACGACCTCATCGAGCTAGTACACACTTGAGTATCAACCCATCCCAAAAAAGCGGTTTGGAAGCCTGGCTCGAGGTCATTCGTGACCAGAAGATGCCAATCTTCGAGCAGACCGTGCATCACATCCTCTCGATCGCCGAAGACGATCTGGCGCCGGCCTCGGCGCTGGCGAGCGTCGTCCTGCAGGATGCCTCGCTGACCACTCGCCTGCTGAAGCTGGCCAACTCGATCGCCTACAACCCGAGCACCACGGCCATCAGCACCGTCACGCGCGCCGTGATCGTGCTCGGCTTCGATGCCGTGCGGGACATGTGTCTGACCCTGACCCTGGTCGACACCCTGCTCCAGGGACCGGCGAAGGCGCGTCTGGAACGCGAACTGGCCCATGCCATGCATGCCGCGACCCAGGCGCGCGCCCTGGCCATCGTGCGGGGCGACAAGTCGCCCGAGGAGGTCTTCATCGCCACCCTGCTGTACCGGGTCGGCGAGCTGGCCTTCTGGTGCTTCGGCAACGAGCACTGTGAGCGCGTCGAGCAGCTGGCCAATCAGCCGGGCATCACCATGGAGACCGCACAGGAACGGGTGCTGGGATTTCGTCTGAGTCAGCTCAGTCGCCGCCTGGTCCACGAATGGCGTCTGACCGATCTCCTGAAGGAGGCGATCGATTCCCCGGCGCGCCAGGATCCGCGCATCCAGACCGTCATGCTGGGCCATCAGATCGCTCGCTGTGCCGAGGAGCACGGCTGGCGCTCCGAGGAGATGGGGCGCCTGGAGCGCCGTGCCGCGCGACTGGTCGACGTCTCCGAGGCCGACGCCCGCACGCTGCTCCAGGACAAGGCCGCCGTCGCCTTCGGCATGGCCAACGACTGTGGCGCCACGGCCTCGGCCAGACTGATCCCGCTGCCCGAGGAGTACCGCAGCCTGCTCGATGCGCTACCCACTGAGCCGGACGCCGAGCCGCCGGCCGGCGAGACACCGCCGCCTCCAGCCCATCCGATCCCGGATTCCAGACTGCAACTGAGCATCCTGCGCGAACTCAACTCGGCCATCGAGAGTGCGCGCTGCGACTTCAATGTCATCATGGAACTGGTCCTGGAGGGACTCTATCGCGGCGTGGGCATGGATCGCGTGATCTTCGCCCTGATGACACCGGACAGGCGCGGTCTCAAGGCCAAGCACGCGCTCGGCATGGCGAACGAGACGACGATCGCGGCCTTCCAGTTCGCGCGTCCAGCAATCGGGACGAACATTCTGTTCGAGACCCTGGACCGCCAGCGACCGCGTCTGGTGACGCTCGCCGAGCGCGAGCGCGATCCGCATCTGGTTCCCGAGGGGCTGTTGGCCATCATGGGCATCGTGCCCTTCATGATTGCACCCATCATCATCAGCCAGAAGAGTATCGGGCTCTTCCTGGCCGATCGTGGTCTGAGCCAACGTCCGCTCGACCCGGAGAGCTTCGAGGAATTCAAGCATTTCGTCCAGCAAGCGAACCTGGGACTGACCCTGGCCCAGAGTCGCCAGCGCCGCTGAGTTCACCGCCCGCCGTCGGGCGGGCGACGTGCCGACGGCTCAGTTCTGCGCGCTTGAATCGGTCTCCTGATCCTCGACCGGCGCACGGTAGCCGCATTCCTTCTGCGGACAGATCTTGGCCGCGCCCTGGGTCTTGGTGATCTTGAGCGTCAGCACCGGCCAGCCGCAGCTCGGACAGGGCTCGGCGAGCGGCTCGTCCCAGAGCGCATAGTCGCACTTGGGATAGGTCGAGCAGGAATAGAACACCTTGCCGCGCCGCGATTTCTTCTTCTGGAGCGTGCCCTTGTTGCACTTCGGACAGGTCACGCCCGTGTCCTCGGGCTTGTCGAGCGGCTCGATGTGCTTGCAGGTCGGGTAGGCGCTGCAACCGATGAACTTGCCGTAGCGTCCGCGCTTGATCTCCAGCGCCGAGCCGCACAGCGGGCAGCTTCGCCCCTCGATGACCTCGGGCGCCTCGCGCTCGGCCTTGTTCGGGTCGAGATCGCGGGTGTAGTCGCAGTCGGGATAGTGGGTGCAACCGATGAAGCGCCCGTTGCGCCCGAGCCGGATGGCGAGCTGACCGCCGCACTTGGGACAGGTCTCCTCGATGCGCTCCTGGGTCACGTCGCTGCGCTTGACGTGCTCCTGAGTGTGGTCGACCAGATCCTTGAACGGGCGCCAGAAACGCTCCAGGAGCGGAATCCAGTCGCCCTCCCCGCGCGAGACGGCATCCAGATCGTCCTCCAGACGCGCGGTGAAGTCGTAGTCGACATAGGAGGTGAAATAGTCGGTCAGGAAGCGGTTGACCACGCGCCCGACGTCGGTCGGCACGAAGCGCTTCTTGTCCAAGATCACATATTCGCGATCCTGGAGCGTGGAGATGATCGAGGCATAGGTCGAGGGTCGGCCGATGCCGAACTCCTCCAACGCCTTGACGAGCGTGGCCTCGCTGTAACGCGGCGGCGGCTCGGTGAAATGCTGCTCAGGACGGATCGCGATCAGGTCGACCAACTCGCCGACCTTCATTTCGGGCAGCATCCGGTCCTCGTCGTCGTCGGCGCCCTTGGCATCGTCACGCCCTTCCAGATAGACGCGCATGAAGCCGGGATCGACCACCATCGAGCCGGTGGCACGCAGCAGGTTCCCCGCGCCGGCGCTCAGATCGACCGCGACCTGGTTGATGAGCGCATGGGCCATCTGACAGGCGAGCGTGCGCTTCCAGATCAGCTCGTAGAGCTTGAATTGCTCGACCGTGAGATGTGCCTTGACGGCGGACGGCTCGCGCCGGATCGAGGTCGGACGGATGGCCTCGTGGGCCTCCTGGGCATTCTTGGCCTTGGTCTTGAACAGGCGCGGCGCGTCCGGCAGATCCGACTCGCCATAGCGTTCGGTGACATAGGCGCGGATCTCGGCGATGGCTTCCTGGGCCAGATTCACCGAGTCGGTACGCATATAGGTGATGAGACCGACCGCGCCCGAGCCGACATCGACGCCCTCGTAGAGCTGCTGGGCCACGCGCATGGTGCGCTGGGCGGTGAAGCCGAGCTTGCGCGCCGCCTCCTGCTGGAGCGTGGAGGTGATGAAGGGCGGGGCCGGCTGGCGCTTGCGCTGCTTGCGCTCGACCTGCTCGACCCTGAGCTTTCCACCGGCGGCGCTCTCCAGCGCGGTTTTGACTTCAGTGGCGCGCGCCTCGTCGGTGATCGTGAACTGCTCGACCTTCTCGCCGCCCAAAGTGGTCAGCCGGGCGACGAAGGCGCGTTCATCCTTGGCCGTATCAGCCTCGATGGTCCAGTACTCGCGCTGAACGAAGGCTTCGATCTCAGCCTCGCGCTCGCAGATCAGACGCAGCGCCGGACTCTGCACCCGTCCGGCCGAGAGTCCGCGCCGGATCTTCTTCCACAGCAACGGCGAGAGATTGAAGCCGACCAGATAGTCGAGCGCCCGGCGCGCCTGCTGGGCGTTGACCAAGTCATACGAGATCCCACGCGGACTGGCGATGGCGTCCTGGACCGCGCGCTTGGTGATCTCGTTGAAGACCACGCGATGCACCGGCTTGTCGCCGAGCTGGCGACGGCTCTTGAGCAGCTCGTGGAGATGCCAGGAGATGGCCTCGCCCTCGCGATCCGGGTCGGTGGCCAGATAGAGCGCCTCGCAGTCTTTGAGCTTCTTGGCGATCGACTGGACGTGCTTCTCGTTGCGCTCGATGATCTGATACTTCATCGCGAAGCCGTGATCCGGATCGACCGCGCCCTCCTTGGGCACCAGATCGCGCACATGGCCATAGGAGGCGACGACCTCGAAACTGGGTCCGAGGTATTTCTTGATGGTCTTGGCCTTGGCGGGAGATTCGACGATGACGAGATTCATGCGGGACGGACGGATAGCCTGTAGTCAGGTGGTGAATGTTCGGACGTTCAATGCAGATAGACCGGCTCGTCGGCGTAGAGCATCTCTTCGAGCTGGTCGAAGGCCTCCTCGCGACCTGGCCGGTTCATGAGCACCAGGAGCGCGACCCACTTGACCTCCTCGACCAGCACCTGCGGATGGTCGATCGCCAGCAGCCGGTCGATCACCAGCTCGCGGCTGACCGGATCGAGGATGCCGCTGTGCTCCAGCGACATGAGCATGCCGCGCGCCTCCAGATCGAGCTTTTCGCATTCCAGTTCGCTGTAGACGCGGATCGAACCGCTGACGGGACCATGCTCGTGGGCCGCCTCGACCCCGAGCGCCAGCTCATCGAGCCAGCGCAGCGCCTTGTCGATCTCGCCCTGGGAGAAACCGGCCTGACTCAACTCGTCCTCGAGATCGCTCTGCTCGACCGGCGGTTGCTGCTCGCCATCCATGTAATTCTCGTACAGATAGATCAGTACATCGACCATGTTTTCGTTCATCGGCAATCTCGATGGATGGTGTCAACCGCGGGCTGACGGATCAGGGTGCGCGGATATAGCGACCGCCTGGAAGGCATGATACATGACCCTCGAGTTCCATGAGCAACAGCATGGACGAAATCTGCTCGACCGCCAACCCCGTGCGTTCGGTCAACTCGTCCAGGTTCACCGGGTCGTGCCCCAGGGATTGCAGCAGGCGCGCCTGCTCGGGCGGCAGCTCTGGAGGCGGTGCGGCGGCGCGGCGGGCGCCGGGCGCCGAGCGGTCGGCGGCGGCCAGCTCAGCGCGCAACTGAGGGGCCAGTTCGGCCAGGATCTCCTCGGGTTCCTCGACGAGCTTCGCCCCTTCGCGGATCAGCGCATGACAGCCGCGCGACAGCGGATTGCGAATCGAGCCCGGTATGGCGAAGACTTCGCGCCCCTGCTCCAGCGCCATGCGCGCCGTGATCAGCGAGCCGCTCTTGAGCGCCGCCTCCGTCACCAGCACGCCCAGGCTCAGGCCGCTGATGAGCCGGTTGCGGCGCGGAAAGCTGCTCGCCAGCGGCCCCTGCCCCGGCGGCAGCTCGCTGACCATGACGCCGCGCTCGACGAGCCGTCGTGCCAGATCGCGATGCACGGCCGGATAGACCCGATCCGGCCCGGTGCCGAGCACCGCGATGCTGTGTCCGGTCTCCAGGGCGGCGGCGTGGGCCGCGCCATCGATGCCGACGGCCAGACCGCTGGTGACGATCAGGCCCTGACCGGCCAGCCAGCGCGCGAAGGACGCCGTGATCTCGCCGCCTCCTGGCGTGGGATTGCGGGTGCCGACGATGGCGATCTGCGGCTCGCTCAGCAGATCGGCGTCGCCGCGTGCGTAGAGCACCGGCGGCGGGTCGGCGATCTCGGCCAGTCGCGGCGGATAGCGCGGATCGGCGAGTGTGATCAGATGGGCGTCCGGATGCTCGGCCCAGGTGAGGATGGCGTCGATGAGCGCGCGATCGGGCTGACGCAACGCGGCGATGGTCTCGGGCTTGAGACCGAGCTGATCGAGACGCGCCTCACCGGCCGCCAGCACCGCGCTCGGCGAACCGAAGCCCTCCACCAGCCGCGCGAAGGTGCGCGGTCCGACGCGCGGCGCCAGGATGAGCGCGAGCCAGTCGCCGATGGGCGCGCTCGCCCAGTCGCCTGCTCGGGACAGCACGGGATCAGGCGGGAGGCGGAGCAACCCAGTCGCCCACCCGAAGCGCGCGCGTGGCGTTGAGAATGAGGCCGAAGCTGACCCGATCGAAGACCCGGAACACCATCAGCACACCCGAGCGCTCGAAGGGCTTGACGTATTCGGCCTTGTTGCGCCGATAGCTCGGGTGCAGCGGGAAGCTCGCGTCACGCGAGGGTTCGTTGGCACGCCAGCCCTTGAATTCGTAGTCGCGCCCGAGCCAGAAATCGCTCGAAAAGGGACTCTCCATCAGCCAGTCGGTGTCGGCGATCCCGGCCCGGACCTGATCGCGTTCCTTCTCACCGCCGACGAAGACCTCAAACACATGGCCCTGTTTTATGTGGTCGCGCGCTCCGCGGTTGATGATGACCACGTCGTACTGGCCGATCTGGGAGACGCCATTCATGACCGAGAGGATACGCCCGCGCGTCTCCTGAGGCGCCGGCTGCGGCTGGAAGTCGACCAGCGGGCGCTCGGCGTCGGCCGGAATGACACGATCACCGATCGACACCTCGCGTTCCATCCGGGTCACGCGCAATTTGGCCGGGTCGCCCGTCCGCTCCAGCGTCGCGCTCGCGACGAAGGTCGACTCATAGCCGAGCAGATCACCGCTATCCGGGTCGCGCAGGGCGTCGCCCGGACGTAGTATCTGGAACTGTGTGACTTCGCCCGAACGGATCTTGCGCACATAGATCGAATCATGGACTCCGGCGACGATGTGCTCGTCCGGGAAGCCGACCACATAGGAGGCACGCTTGATATCGTTTGAATCGGCCACGTAGGGTTGCGTGAGGAAGGGGGCGATCGAGCCGATGCGAATGGTCGGCACAGGCGCGCTGATGGCCTCGGAACGCACCTGGGGACTGAGCCTGACCAGACGCGGCCCGCCGCGCCCGTCGGCGCGCCCGATCACCGGCTTGCCGGCGATCATGGTCAGCTCGAGCACGTCGCCCGGATAGATGAGATTGGGGTTCTCGACGCCCGGATTGGCGCGCCAGACCTCCGACCAGCGCCAGGGATCGCGCAGGAAGCGCCCGGCGATGTCCCAGAGCGTGTCGCCCGGACGCACTGTATAGGCCTGGGGCGCTCCCGGCGCCAACTCGACCGCGAACACCCCCGGCGCCAGGAGTGCCAGGGAGCCGATGAGGATTGAAATGACGGCGAAACGGCGTTGCATGGCGCGCATGGACCCTCCGCGATGGTCGAAACGGGATGCTCCCGTCCCCACGATGGGATGTAGTATCCTGGAGATAGTAGCGCACACCGCTTCGTCTCGACCACCTGTTGACTCAAGCCGGATCAAGAATTCGCATGGCCATACTCGATATCCTCACCTTTCCCGACCCGCGACTGCGTAAGAAGGCGCAGCCCGTCGAGCAGGTCGACGACCAGATCCGCCGACTGGTCGACGACATGCTCGAAACCATGTATGCCGCTCCCGGCATCGGACTGGCCGCGACCCAGGTCGATGTCCAGCGCCAGATCATCGTCATCGACGTGTCCGAGGGACACGACACGCCGCTGTGCTTCATCAATCCGCGCCTCGTCGCACGCGAGGGCACGGAGCAGATGGACGAGGGTTGTCTGTCCGTCCCCGGTTTCTTCGAGACCGTGACCCGTGCCGAGCGCGTCACGGTCGAGGCGCTCGATCGTGATGGCAACCCCTTCAAGCTCAACGCCGATGGTCTGCTCGCCGTCTGCATCCAGCATGAGATGGATCATCTCGACGGCAAGCTCTTCGTCGATCACATCTCCATCCTCAAGCGCCAGCGCATCCGCCACAAGCTCGAGAAGCAGCGCAAGGAGCGCCAGCACGCCGAGGCGGCGCGCGCTCGCGAGGCCGCCGAGCCGCGCCGCAGCGCCGTCTGAGCCGCCTCACACCCCGAACCGAGCCATCCATCGACAGCCGATCCACTGATGAAACCGCTTCGCCTCCTGTTCGCCGGCACGCCCGATTTCGCCGTTCCCTGTCTCGCCGCCCTGCTCGACGCCGGGCATGAGGTGATCGGCGTCTACACCCAGCCCGACCGCCCGGCCGGACGCGGACGCAAGCTCCAGATGAGTCCGGTGAAGGCGCTGGCGCTCGATCGCGGCATCCTGGTATATCAGCCCGAGAGCCTCAAGCGCGATCCCGAGGCCGTCGAGCAACTACGCGCGCTCGGGGCCGATCTGATGGTGGTGGTCGCCTATGGTCTGCTGCTGCCGACGAGCGTCCTGGAAGCGCCCCGGCTCGGCTGTGTCAATGTCCATGCCTCGCTGCTGCCGCGCTGGCGCGGCGCGGCGCCGATCCAGCGTGCCATCCTCGCCGGTGACGCGGAGACCGGTGTCTGCATCATGCGCATGGAGGCCGGACTCGACACCGGACCGGTCTATCATCGGGTCGCCACGCCGATCGATCCGCGCGAGACCGGCGGCACCCTGCACGATCGGCTTTCGGAACTCGGTGCGCGTGCGCTCGTGGAGGCGCTGCCTGGTATCGCCGAAGGTTCGCGCGCGCCGGAAGCGCAGGACGATGCGCTGGCCACCTATGCCCACAAGCTCAGCAAGGACGAAGCGACGATCGACTGGAATGCGCCCGCTGATGCCATCGAACGTCAGGTGCGCGCCTTCGATCCCTGGCCGGTCGCTCAGACCTCGCTGGAGGGTGCGACACTGCGGATCTGGTCGGCCGAGGCGGAATCCGAGGACGCGGCCGGGGATTCGGCCGCGCCCGGAACCGTCGTCGGGGCCGATCGCACCGGCATCCGGGTCGCCACCGGCGCGGGTCGGCTGTGCGTCACGCGCCTGCAACCGGCGGGCAAGAAACCCATGAGCGCGGCGGACTACCTGAACGCGCGACACCTGGACGGCGCGCGTTTTGACTGAGCGCAGACGTCACCACACCCCAACCGCCGCCTCGCCGGGTGCCGAGTCGCGCGCCGCCGCCGCGCGCGCCCTGCATGCGGTGCTCGATCGCGGTCAGTCGCTCACGCGCGTGCTGCAAGCCGACACGACACGGCGCGCGCCGGCCGATCAGGCGCTGGTGCAGGAGATGGTCTATGGCACGCTGCGTCTGCTGCCGCGTCTGCGCCTCATCGCCGGCCGCCTGCTCGAACGCCCGCTCAAGCCGCGCGATGGCGACCTCCAGGCGCTGATCCTGGTCGGACTCTATCAGCTCGGCTTCATGAAGACGCCGTCGCACGCCGCCGTCTCAGCCACGGTCGAGGCCACGCGCCTGCTCGGCAAGCCCCGGATGGCGGGTCTGGCCAACGCGCTCCTGCGGCGCTTCCAGCGCGAGCACGAAGCCTTGCTGGCCTGGGTCGACACCCGGCCCGAATCGCGCTGGCTCTTTCCCGACTGGCTGCTCGAACGGCTGCGCGCGGACTGGCCGGACGACTGGGAGTCGATCGTCCTGGCCAGCAATGAACGGGCGCCCATGGCGCTGCGCGTCAATCCGCTCCAGGGGACGCGCGCGGACACTCTGGCCGAACTGGAGTCAGCCGGGATCGGCGCGCATGCCATCGACGGACTCGACACTGGCGTCCTGCTTGATCAGCCGCGCGCCACGCGCGATCTGCCGGGTTTCATCGAGGGCCGGGTCTCGATCCAGGACAGCGGGGCGCAACTGGCCGCGCATCTGCTCGACGCTCAGCCCGGCGAGCGGGTGCTCGACGCCTGTGCCGCGCCCGGCGGCAAGACGGCGGCCATCCTGGAGCGCGCCGGCAACGCGCTCGATCTGGTCGCCATCGACAGCGATGCCGCGCGTCTGGCCACGGTCGGCACGACGCTCGACCGGCTCGGACTCAAGGCTCAGGTACGGGTCGGCGACGCGGCCGATCCGCACGGCGACTGGACCGCCCGTCCCTTCGATCGCATCCTGCTCGACGTGCCCTGCTCGGCGACCGGCGTCATCCGGCGTCATCCCGACATCAAATGGCTGCGCCGCCCGGAAGACATCGCGGCGCTCGCCGCCACCCAGTCGCGCATCCTGGACGCCATCTGGCCGTTGCTGCGCCCAGGCGGCCGCCTGCTCTATGCCACCTGCTCGCTGCTCGCCGAGGAGAACGAACGTCAGGTCGACGCCTTCCTCGCCCGCCGCGCCGACGCGCGCGCCCTGGAGCTGCCGACCGACTGGGGCCGCCCGCGTTCGCCGGGACGCCAACTCCTCCCGACCGCTCAGGGACATGACGGCTTCTTCTACGCCCTGCTCGTCAAGGATGCGTCATGACCCCAGGTAAGGTCTCCCGTGTCACCCTGATACTCGCCCTGAGCCTCCTGCTGGCGCTCACGGCCGAGGCATTTGCACGCTCGGGCTTCAGCGTCAAGCAGGCCCAGGTCAGACCCGAGGCCGGGCAACTGGTCCTGAACGCCGGCGTCGACTTCGCGTTCAGCAACCCCGTGCTGGAAGCGCTCGATCATGGCGTGCCTCTGACGCTCGTCTTCCATATCCAGGTACGCCGCACCGAAGCCTGGATGTGGGAGGACAGTCTGGTCGACGAACAGTGGCGCTATACCATCCGCTACCGCCCGCTCTCCGAGCGCTACGAGGTCCATCGTCTGCCGAGCAGCGACGGACGCGACTTCGTCACGCGCGACGCAGCCATCCGCGCCCTCGGCGATCTCACCGATCAGGCGCTCATCGGACTCGACCGGCTCGACCCGGACGAAGACTACGAACTCCAGATCAAGGTCTTTCTGGACATCGAGGAGTTGCCGCTGCCGCTGCGTCCCATGGCCTATCTCAAGCCCTCCTGGAAACTCTCGAGCGGTTGGACGACGTGGCCTCTAAACCACTGAACTGGCATCGCGGACTCGGCACCCTGCCGGCCGCACTCCTGATCCTCGGACTCTTCGTCGTACTGGTGCTGATGCGCGACGCCGTGGAGAACTCCGAGACGCTCAGTCGCGCCTTCCTGCCGCTGCTGTCGGTGGTGCTGGCCGGACTGCTGGCGCTGGCGGTGCTGGTGGTCGTCAACATCGTCAAGCTGGTGCGCCGCTATCGCCGTCAGGCGGCCGGCTCGCGCCTGACGGCGCGCATCGTGGTGCTGTTCTCGCTGATCTCGCTGCTGCCGGTGGGCGCGGTTTATTACTTCTCGCTCGGCTTCCTGCTGCGCGGCATCGACAGCTGGTTCGATGTCGAGATCGGACGCGCCATGCAGGACGCTCTGGTGCTCAATCAGGCCTCGCTCGACCTGAACCAGCGCCTGCTGGTCAAGATCAGCGAACAATTGCTGGCCGGGATCGAGGATCGCTCGTCGACCGCCATCGCGCTCAGTCTCAACGATCTGCGCCGCCGCGCCGGGGCCATCGAGCTGACCGTCTATGGGGCCGGCGGGCAGGTGCTGGGCACGGCCAACGAAGATCCGACCCAGCTGGTCCCCAGTCAGGCCGAACGCGAGATCCACCACAGCGTGCGCGCCGGCACCAACTATGTCGGACTCGAGAGCGGGCCGGGCAATGAGCTGGTCGTCCGGACCCTGGTCCAGGATCCGCGCGGGCGTCCGA
Organism: Allochromatium humboldtianum; assembly: GCF_013385175.1. Classification (GTDB taxonomy): domain Bacteria; phylum Pseudomonadota; class Gammaproteobacteria; order Chromatiales; family Chromatiaceae; genus Thermochromatium; species Thermochromatium humboldtianum. The sequence goes on from NZ_JABZEO010000003.1 coordinate 329,158, forward strand.
TGCTGATGCAGGGCGTCTTCCCGACCTCGGCGCGCATCAGCGAGCTGTCCAACCGGCTGGAGGACGCCTACAACCGCTATACGGAGCTGGCCTATCTGCGCCAGTCGCTCAAGCTGAGTTTCTCGCTCACGCTCTCGCTGGTGCTCGTGTTCGGACTCATGGCCGCGCTCATCGCCGCCTTCCACACGGCGCGCCGGCTGGTGGCGCCCATCGCCGACATCGCCCGCGCCACGCGCTCGATCTCGGACGGCGACTACGAGCAGCAGATCACCCTGCCTCGTCACGACGACGAGCTGACCTTCCTGGTCGCCTCCTTCAACGCCATGTCGCGCCGTATCGCCCAGGCGCGCGACGCCGCCGCGCACAGCAAACAGGCCGTCGAGACCCAACGCAACTATCTGGAGACCATCCTCGGGCGGCTGTCCTCGGGTGTGGTGGCCTTCGACGAGGTGCAGCGACTGCGCACGGCCAATCCGGCTGCGCTCCAGATCCTGGCGCTCGGTGTCGACGAAAACAGGGAACCCGTCACGCTCGAATGTCTGGAGCGCGCCAGCCCCTGGCTCACGCCCTGGACCGAGACGGTACGCCGTCATATCGCCGAAGCCCAACCCTGGCGCGTGGAGGTGACGCTGCAACGCGACGAGACCAGCCAGACGCTGATGTGTCGCGGCAGTCCGTTGCCCCTGCCGGATTCGAACCTGCGCGGTCATGTGGTGGTCTTCGACGACATCACCTCGCTGATCGTCGCCCAGCGCAACGCCGCCTGGGCCGAGGTCGCGCGCCGGCTCGCCCACGAGATCAAGAATCCGCTCACGCCGATCCAGCTCTCGGCCGAGCGTCTGCGTCACAAGCTGCTGGCCAAGGCCGATGAGACCGACGCGCGGATCATCGAGCGCGCCACCGGCACCATCATCCAGCAGGTCGAGGCCATGAAAGCGATGGTCAACGACTTCTCGGACTACGCCAAGAGCCCCAGACTCCAGGCCGAGCCCTTCGTCTTCGACCGGCTCGCGCGCGAGGTGCTGGATCTCTATCGCAGCGCGGGCGTGCCGGCGCTCAGGATCACCCTGGGGGCGCCCGAGGCCCAGGTGCGGGGCGACCCCTTGCGACTGCGGCAGGTCATCCATAATCTGATCAAGAACGCCCAGGAAGCCCTGGAGGGCCGCACCGAGGCGCGCATCGAGGTCGGCACCGAACTCGTCCAGGTCGACGACAAGTCCTATGTGCAGTTCCGGGTCGCCGACAATGGTCCGGGGTTCGAGCCGCAGCTCCTGGACCGGCTGTTCGAACCCTATGTCACCACCAAAGCCAAGGGCACGGGCCTGGGTCTGGCCATCGTCAAGAAGATAATCGAGGAACATGGCGGTATGATCGGGGTCGAGAATCGCGATTCGGGCGCCCTGATCCGGGTCCGAATCCCAGTCTGGCAAGCGACCGCCGTCCCGGTGGTCCACGGTCGGGAGCAACACGAAGCATCATGAGCGCAACCCATATCCTGGTCGTCGACGACGAACCCGACATCCGCGGCCTGGTCAAGGAGATCCTCGAAGACGAGGGCTATGCCGTGGCCGTGGCCGAAAACGGCGAAGCGGCGCGGCACGCCCTGCGTGACCGCCGCCCCGATCTGATCCTGCTCGACATCTGGATGCCCGACATCGACGGCATCTCACTGCTCAAGGAGTGGGCCGAGGACGACGAGCTGCCCTGCCCGGTGATCATGATGTCGGGACACGGCACGGTCGAGACGGCGGTCGAGGCCACCCGGCTCGGCGCCTACGATTTCCTCGAAAAGCCGCTGTCCATGGCCAAGCTGCTGCTGACCCTGGAGCGCGCCCTAGAAGCCGACAAGCTCCAGCAGGAGAACATCGGTCTCAAGCGCCGTGCGCCCCAGGTCCATGAGCCGGTCGGACGCAGCGCGGTCATGCAGCGACTGCGCGAGCAGGTCAAGCGCATCGCCCAGCACGACACCTGGGTGCTGATCACCGGCGAGGCCGGCAGCGGACGCGAGACCTTCGCGCGCTATCTCCATTCGCAGAGCGCACGCCGCGAGCGCCCATTCGTGGATCTGAGCGTCTCGACGCTCGCCGGCGGCAACGCCTCGCGCGAGCTGTTCGGCGTCGAGGAAGGCGAACACACCCATTATGGGAGTCTGGAGAAAGCCTCCGGCGGCACCCTCTTGCTCGACGAGGTGGCCGACATGGAATGGGAGGCGCAATCCAAGCTGCTCGGGGCGCTCGACAGCGGGTCGTTCCTGCGCGTCGGGGGCAGCGAGCCGGTGCGCATCGACGTGCGCATCGTCGCCATCACCCAGCGCAATCTGGAGGAAGAGGTGCGCGCCGGACGTTTCCGCGAGGATCTGTTCTACCACCTCAACGTGGTGCCGCTGAACATCCCGCCGCTCGATGAACACGCCGAGGACGTGCCCGACCTGCTCAATTTCTATCTCGACTATTTCGCCACCCACGAAAAGCTGCCCTATCGGCGCTTCAGCGTCGGCGCCCAGAACTTTCTGCGCAACTACGGCTGGCCGGGCAATGTGCGTGAGCTGAAGAACCTGGTCCAGCGGGTGCTGATCCTCGGGGCCGGCGACGAGATCAGCCAGAAGGAGGTCGAGAGCGCGCTCGGCGCCCCGCCGCCGGTCCAGGTCCAGACGCTCGACGGGCTGGTCTCCTTCGATCAGCCGCTGCGTCAGGCGCGTGAGCAGTTCGAGAAGGCCTATCTCGACTATCAGCTCGAAAAGCACCAGGGCAACGTCAGCAAGATGGCCAAGGAGGCCGGGATGGAGCGCACCCATCTCTATCGCAAGCTGCGTTCGCTCGGGATCGAGATCAAGGAACGGCGCTGAGGGGCGGTAACGGATGAAGATCATCATCCTCGGCGCCGGTCAGGTCGGTTCCTCGGTGGCCGCCAATCTGGTCAGCGAGGCCAACGACATCACCGTGGTCGATCAGGATGCCGACCTGCTGCGCGACCTGCAGGACCGCTTCGATCTGCGCACGGTGCAGGGGCATGGCGCGCATCCGGATGTCCTGGTCCGCGCAGGCGCCGAGGACGCGGATATGATCATTGCCGTCACCAACAGCGATGAGACCAACATGGTCGCCTGCCAGGTGGCCTATACGCTCTTCCATACCCCGACCAAGATCGCACGCGTGCGTGCTCAGAGCTTTCTCGATCAGCCCAAACTCTTCGGCACCGAGGCGCTGCCGATCGATGTGGCCATCAGCCCCGAGGCGCTGGTCACGGATTACATCCTGCGTCTGATCGAGAATCCGGGCACGCTCCAGGTGCTCGACTTCGCCGGCGGGCGCATCCGGATGGTGGCGGTGCGCGCCTTCCATGGCGGGCCGCTGGTCGGTCAGGAGCTGCGCACGCTCCAGGAGCACATGCCGCACGTCAAGGCGCGCGTGGCCGCCATCTATCGGCAGGATCACGCCATCCAGCCCGAGGGCGACACCCGCATCGAGGTCGACGACGAGGTGTTCTTCGTCGCTGCGCCGGCGCACATCCGCACCGTGATGGGCGAGCTGAGACGGCTCGATCCGTCCTACAAGCGGCTGATCATCGCCGGCGGCGGCAACATCGGTACGCGGTTGGCCAAGGCGCTGGAGCCGAACTACCGCGTCAAGCTCATCGAGCACAACCTCAGGCGCTGCAAACGCATCGCCGAGGATCTGGAGCGCACCATCGTGCTCCACGGCGACGCGGCCGATCAGGAACTGCTGCTGGAGGAGAACATCGAGAACACGGACGTCTTCTGTGCCGTCACCAACGACGACGAGGCCAACATCATCTCGGCGATGCTGGCCAAGCGGCTCGGGGCGCGCAAGGTCATGGCGCTCATCAACCGCCCGTCCTATGTGGATCTGGTGCAGTCGGGCGCCATCGATATCGCCATCTCGCCCCAGCAGGCCACCATCGGCAGTCTGCTCAAGCATGTGCGGCGCGGCGACGTGGTCATGGTGCACTCGCTGCGACGCGGCGCGGCCGAGGCCATCGAGGCCATCGCCCACGGTGATCCGACGTCGAGCAAGGTGGTCGGTCGGCGGATCTCGGAACTGAAGCTGCCCAAGGGGGCCGTCATCGGCGCCCTGGTGCGCGGCGATGATGTGCTGATCGCGCATGGCGAGACACTCATCGAGTCCGAGGATCACGTCATCCTCTTCCTGCAGGACAAGCGCCGCATCCAGGAGGTCGAGCGACTGTTCCAGGTCGGCGTCACCTTCCTATGAAGTTCGACGCGGTCCAAAAGGTGCTGGGGCTGTTGCTGACCATCTTCAGCTTCAGCATGCTGACCCCGGTGGTCGTCTCGGTCATCTACGACGAGGGCGGCGCCGGCCCCTTTCTGGCGGCCTTCACGCTGATCTTCGGCCTGGGGTTGCTGATCTTCCTGCCGGTGTCGCGCTCGCGCGAGGTACTGCGGGTGCGCGACGGCTTTCTGGTCGTGGTGCTGTTCTGGACCGTGCTCGGACTGGCCGGCGCCCTGCCCTTCTGGCTGGCGCCCAATCCGAGTGTCTCGATCACGGATGCGGTGTTCGAGTCGATCTCGGGGCTGACGACCACCGGGGCGACGGTCATCATCGGTCTGGACCATCTGCCCAAGTCGATCCTGTTCTACCGCCAGCAGCTCCAGTGGCTCGGCGGCATGGGCATCATCGTGCTGGCGGTGGCGGTGCTGCCGATGCTCGGGGTCGGCGGCATGCAGCTCTTTCGCGCTGAGATGCCCGGCCCGATGAAGGACTCCAAGCTCACGCCGCGCATTACCGAGACGGCCAAGGCGCTGTGGTACATCTATCTGTGGATGACCATCGCCTGTGCGCTCGCCTACTGGTGGGCGGGGATGACGGTGTTCGATGCCGTCGGTCACGCCTTCTCGACCGTGGCCATCGGCGGTTTCTCGACTCATGATCAGAGCATCGGGTATTTCGACAGCACCGCGATCGAGCTGATCGCCGTGACCTTCATGGTGCTGGCCGGCATGAGCTTCACGCTGCACTTCATGGTCGTGCGGCGTCAGGATCCGCGTATCTATTTCCAGGACAGTGAATTCCGGCTCTATCTGCTGGTACTGGTGACGGTCATCGTCATCACGACCCTGGCGCTCCATGAGAGCCGGACCTACGCGAGCTGGTGGGAGGCGTTCACCAAGGGGATCTTCCAGGCCGTCTCGATCAGCACCACCACCGGCTTTGCGACCGCTGAGTTCCATGCCTGGCCGCCCTTTCTCCAGATCCTGCTGTTGCTGGCGAGCTTCGTCGGCGGCTGTGCGGGTTCGACGGGCGGCGGGATCAAGGTCATCCGCTTCCTGCTGCTCATCAAGCAGGGCGTGCGCGAGATCGACCGCCTGATCCATCCCAACGCGCAGATTCCGGTGCGCATCGGCGGCAAGACGGTCAATCATCGCGTAGTCGACGCGGTCTGGGGGTTCTTCTCGCTCTATGTGGCGAGCTTCATCCTCATGTATCTGATGCTCGCTGCGACCGGGCTGGATCTGGTGACGGCCTTTTCAGCGGTCGCGGCCTGCATCAACAATCTCGGCCCCGGACTGGCCACGGTCGGCCCGCACTACGCCGATCTCAACGATACCGCCAAATGGATCCTCTGCTTCGCCATGCTGCTCGGGCGACTGGAGATCTTCACCCTGCTGGTGCTGCTGTCACCGGCGTTCTGGCAGCGTTGATCACGAACTCGACCAGTTCCGCGATCTCGGTCAATGGCAACACGGGCGGATGGGGAAAGACGGGCGGCGGATCATCGGTCGCGAGCGCGATGATCTCGGAATCGTCCGGATAGAGCGGCGGCTGACCCAGTGCGGCGCGATAGACCTCGATCTTGGGATAGCGGGCGTGCTTGAAACCCTCGACCAGCACCAGATCGAGCCGGTCGTGTTCGAAACGCGCCAGCATGGAGTCCAGATCGGGATCTTCGCCTTTGCGGTCGTTCTCCACCTGCAAGGCCCAGCGCTCGCGTGAAGCCAGCAGGGTCTGGGCGGCTCCGGCGGCGCGAATCTCATAGCTGTCCTTGCCGGGACGATCCAGGTCGAAGCTGTGGTGGGCGTGCTTGAGATAGCCGATACGCAGACCCCGTGCCTGGAGCGCCGCGACCAGATGCCGCAGCAGTGTCGTCTTGCCGCTGCCGCTGGGCGCGACGAAGCCGAATACCGGAAGATCGGGCGAGGTCGGGGAGGCAGTCATGTTTGGCTGGATGAACGATCCGCGTCTTCATGGACCGGACGCGCCTGATCGACATAGCGGTCGCGCGCGGCCTTGGCGCGGGCGAAGATTTCGAGCAGATGCTCGCCGTCGGAGCGGCGGATGCTCTCGGCCAGATCCGTCATCTCGACGCCGAAGCGCGCGAGCATCGCACTCAGGGCCTCGCGGTTGGCCAGACAGATGTCGCGCCACATGACCGGATTGCTGGAGGCGATGCGGGTGAAGTCGCGAAAGCCCCCGGCGGCATAGCGGAAGATCTCATCGTTCTCGCGCATCCGCGCCAGCGAATCGACCAGCCCGAAGGCGAGCATGTGCGGCAGGTGGCTCGTTGCCGCGAGCACCTCGTCGTGGTGGGCGACAGACATCGCCGTGACCTCGGCCCCGCATGTCTGCCACATGGCCGTGACCCGCGCCACGGCCTCGGGGTCGGTCTCGGCCAAGGGGGTCAGGATCACGCGGCGATCCCGGTAGAGTTCGGCGAAGGATGCCTCCACCCCGCTGTGCTCGGTACCGGCAATCGGGTGTCCCGGCACCAGTCGCGGCGGCACGCGGCCGAAGACCGCGCGCGCATCCTCGACCACGCTGCATTTGACGCTGCCCCCATCGGTGACGATGGCCTCGGGCCGCAAACTGTCACGCATGGCGGCGAGCGCGCCGCGCATGGCCCCGAGCGGCACGGCCAGGAACACCATGTCGGCCTCGCGCACCGCCTCGGCCGGGTTCTGGGTGATACGGTCGACCACGCCCAGTTCGAGCGCGCGTTCCAGATTGCCCAGCGAACGCCCGCAACCGACGATCTCGCCGACGGCGCCGGCCGCCCGTAGCGCACGCGCCAGCGAACCGCCGATCAGCCCAACCCCGATGATCGCGAGCCGTTCGATCATGACGCCAGCACGTCCTCGAAGGCGGCGATGAAGCGCGCGTTCTCGGACTCAAGCCCGACGCTGATGCGCAGATGGTTCGGCATCCCGTAGTTGCCGACCGGGCGCACGATGACGCCACGGCGCAGCAGGGCCTCGTTGATGGGTGCGGCCGGGCGTCCGCAGTCGACGGTGACGAAGTTGCCCACCGAGGGGATGTAGGTGAGTCCGAGCCGCTCGAAGGCGCCGGTCAGTTGTTTCATCCCGGCACGGTTCAGCTCGACCGAAGCGCGCACATGCTCGCGGTCGTTGATCGCCGCGATCGCCGCCGCCTGGGCCAGGGCATTGACATTGAACGGCTGGCGCACCCGGTTGAGCAGATCGGCGACACGGGGATCACTGAGCGCATAGCCCACACGCAGCGCCGCCAGACCATGGGCCTTGGAGAAGGTCCGGGTGACGATCAGGTTGGGAAAGGTCTCGACCCAGTGGGTCGCATCCGGGAAGTCCGGCTCGGCGACGTATTCGGTATAGGCTTCGTCGACCACCACGATGCAGGTCTTGGGCAGCGAGCCGATGAACGACTTGAGCGGTTCGGCGGCCAGCCAGGTGCCGGTCGGATTGTTGGGATTGGCGATCCAGACCACGCGGGTCTTGTCGTTGACCAGCCGTGCCATGGCCTCCAGGTCGTGGCCGTAATCACGGGCCTTGGCCACGCGCGCCGTGGCGCCGACCGACTGGATGGCGATCGGATAGACGGCGAAGGCGTGTTCGGAGAACACCGACTCGGCCCCAGGGTGCAGAAAGACGCGCGCGATCAGATCCAGCACATCGTTGGAGCCATTGCCGATCGTCACCGCCGTGGGCGAGAGGCCATGATACTCGGCCAGTGCACGACGCAGCTCGAATCCGCCGCCATCGGGATAGCGACCCAGCTCGGCGAGCAGGGCGGCCATGGCCTCTCGCGCGCGCGACCCCGGCCCCAAGGGATTTTCGTTCGAGGCCAGCTTGACCGAATCGCTGATGCCCAGCTCGCGTTCCAGCTCGGAGACCGGCTTACCGGGCACATAGGGCGTGAGTCCGGCGATCCAGGGAGCGGCCAGTGACAGGAAAGGGTTTTCGGTTTGACTCATGACGGATGTATCCAACAATACGTTCAATAGCGATGACGACGCGCGCGGCCCTCAGAGCACGGCGACCGGATAGGAACCCAGCACCTTGAACAGCAGGGCATCCTGTTCGAGATTCTGCAAGGCATAGGCGACCTTGGGGTCTTGTCGATGGCCGAGGATGTCGACGAAGAATACATAGTCCCAGATGCCGCGACGCGAGGGGCGCGACTCGATGCGGGTCATGCTGATGCCGTGCACGGCCAGCGGCGCGAGCAGACTGTGCAGACCGCCCGATTGATTCTTGCACGAGAGCAGCAGACTGGTCTTGTCCTGACCGCTCGGCGGCGAGTCCTGCTTGCCGATGACCAGGAAGCGCGTGGTGTTGCTCGGCTCGTCCTCGATACGCTCGGCAAGCACGCTGAGTCCATAGATCTCGGCGGCCTGGAGACCGGCGACGGCGGCGGCTTCCGGATCGGAGGCCACCAGACGCGCCGCCTCGGCATTGCTGCCGACGGGCAGACGCTCGGCGGTCGGCAGATGGCGATCGAGCCACTCGCGACACTGGGCCAGCGACTGCTGGTGCGAATAGACCCGCCGGATACTCGCCAGATCAGCCGCCTTGGTCAACAGATGCTGATGGACGCGCAGACTGACCTCGCCGGTGATCATCAGCGGCGAGGTCATGAACAGATCGAGCGTATGGCTGACCACGCCCTCGGTCGAGTTCTCGACCGGCACCACGCCGAAGTCGCAGGCCCCGGACTCGACCTCGCGAAAGATCTCGTCGATGGTGGGCATGGCCTGCGTGACGACCGAATGGCCGAAATGCTTGATCGCCGCCGCCTGGGTGAAGGTGCCCTCCGGCCCCAGGAAGGCGGCATTGAGCGGACGCTCCAGGGCCAGACAGGCCGACATGATCTCGCGGAACAGGCGCGCGACCTCCTCGCCGTCGAGCGGCCCCGGATTGGCGTCCTTGATCCGGCGCAGGACGGCGACCTCGCGCTCGGGACGGTAGAACTGCACCGACTCGCTCTGCGATCCGGTCTTGATGTGCGCGACCTGCTGGGCGCAGCGGGCGCGCTCGCTGATCAGTTGCAGGATCTCCAGGTCGATGGCGTCGATGCGGTCACGCACCGCCGCCAGTGCCTGCTGTTCCTGGTTGGCGCTTTCGCTCATGGCGTCTGCTCTCCCCCGCTCAACCGCCGAGACAGCGCACGGAAAGCACGCCGTCGATGGCCCGGATCAGCTCGACCGTCGCCTCCGGACAGGGCTTGTCGACATCGACCAGGGTCACGGCCACGTCGCCGCGCGAACGGTTGAGCATGTCGATGATGTTCAGCCCGGCGGCGGCCAGATCGGTCGAGATCTGACCGAGCATGTTGGGCACGTTGCTGTTGACGATGGCCAGACGCTGCCCCTCGGTACGCGGCAGCACGATATCGGGGAAGTTGACCGAGTTGGTGACGTTGCCGTCCTCCAGATAGTCGCGGATCTGATCGGCGACCATGATGGCGCAGTTGTCCTCGGCCTCGCGGGTCGAGGCGCCCAGGTGCGGCAGAGTGACGACGCGCGGATGATCCTTGAGCCGGTTGCTCGGGAAGTCGCAGCAATAGGCGTAGAGGTGCCCTGAGTCGAGCGCCGCGATCACGGCCTCGTCGTCGAGGATGCCCTGACGCGAGAAATTCAGCAGCACCGCGCCCTTGGGCAGGATACGGATCCGCTCGGCATTGATCATGTGGCGCGTCTGATCGGTGAGCGGCACATGGAAGGTCACGAAGTCCGAGCGCGCGAGCAGGTCGTCGATGCTCAGGGCCTGCTTGACGTCGCTGGCCAACTGCCAGGCGCGCTGCACGGTGATGGTCGGGTCATAGCCGATGACGTGCATCCCGAGCGCGCGCGCGGCGTTGGCTACCTTGACGCCGATCGCGCCCAGACCGACGACGCCCAGGGTGCGACCCGGAAGTTCGAAGCCGGCGAAGCGTTTCTTGCCGGCTTCGACCGCCTCGTTGATGGCCGCATCGTCACCCTGGAGTTCACGGGCGAACTGCCAGGCCTGAGCGATGTTGCGCGCCGACATCAGCATCCCGGCGAGTACCAGTTCCTTGACCGCATTGGCATTGGCGCCCGGCGCGTTGAACACGGCCACGCCGCGCTTGGTCATCTCGGCCACGGGCACATTGTTGGTGCCGGCGCCCGCGCGCCCGATGGCCTGGACCGATTCGGGGATCGGCAGGTCGTGCATCTTGGCCGAGCGCACCAGGATGGCGTCGGGATGAGCGATCTCGGAGGCGATCTCGTAGCGCTCGCGCGGCAGGCGCTCCAGGCCGACCACCGAGATGTTGTTGAGCGTCTGGATTTTGAACATGGGCGTCGATTCGGACCTCTGTGTGGTGAATGTGGAAGCGCCTCGGATCGACAACTTTAATACAGGACGCGATGAGGCACGACTCGCATTCCTTGGGCATTCCTCAACGGGAGACGATGGCGCGTGGCGGAATGGCCGCCCGAGTTTAGCGTTTTGTCGGGGTGCTGTGTGTGGCCCAAGGAACGGTTTGCCATTTACCTCGACAGCGCCAACAGTGCGTCCAGATCCAGACAGCGCTCGATGTGATCGGCGAGTTCGTCGAGGGCGGCCTCGATGCGGGCCTCGAAATCGATGCGCGCGGCCTGGGCGCCGACCTGTTCGAGCCAGTGGGCGCGGAACTCATCGGCGCCGAAGATCCCGTGCAGATAACCGCCCATGACGCGCCCGTCGGCGGTGATCGCGCCTTCGGGGTGGACGTTGCCGGCGTCGTCTTCCAGTTGCAGCCAGGGACGCTCCAGTCCGGGTCCGGTGGTGCGGCCCATGTGCATCTCGTAACCGCTGATCCGGCAGCCGCTCTGCTGCTCGCGTCCGGCGATCTCGATCAGGCGCTTGTCGGCGCCGATCTCGGTCTCGATGTCGAGCAGGCCCAAGCCGGGGGTCTCGCCCGGTTCGCCTTCGATGCCACGCGGATCGCGCACCACGCGCCCGAGCATCTGGTAGCCGGCACAGAGTCCGACGACCCGACCGCCGCGCCGCACATGGGCCAGGATGTCGATGTCCCAGCCCTCGCGGCGCAGCACGTCCAGATCGGCGCGCGTGGCCTTGGAGCCGGGCAGGATGACCACATCGGTCTCGGCCGGGATCGGATGCCCAGGCTCGATCCAGCGCAGATTCACACTCGGCTCGGCGGCCAGCGGGTCCATGTCGTCGAAGTTGGCCACGCGCGACAGACGCGGGATGACGACGTTGAGCGTGCCGCCCGTGGTCTCGGCCGGGCGTTCGAGCGCCAGTGAGTCCTCGGCCGGCAGACGCGAGGCCCCCTCGAACCAGCGCACCATGCCACGGAACGGCCAGCCCGTGATCTCGGTGATGGTGTTGCAGGCCGGTTCGAACAACGAGAAGTCGCCCCGGAATTTGTTGACCAGATAGCCCACGACCCGGTCGCGGTCGGCCTGATCGAGCAGGAGCCAGGTGCCGACCAGCGAGGCCATGGTTCCGCCTTTGTCCAGATCGCCGACCACCACCACAGGCACATCAGCGCGCTCGGCGAAGTGCATGTTGGTGATGTCGCAGTGACGCAGATAGATCTCGGCGCCGCTGCCCGCGCCCTCGACCAGCACCAGATCGGCCTCGGCGCAGAGGCGCTCGAAGGAATCCAGCACCGCCGGCATCAGTCCCTGGCGCATCTCGTGATAGACCCGCGCCGGACAGTTGCCGAGCGCACGCCCGCGCAGCACGACTTGAGAGCCGATGTTGGTCTGGGGCTTCAGGAGCACCGGGTTCATGTGGATCGAGGGCGGCACGCCGCAGGCGCGCGCCTGGAGCGCCTGAGCGCGCCCGATCTCGCCGCGCGGCTGTTCGCCGTCGGGGCCGGGCGGCACGTCGGTGTCGGCGGTGACGGCGGCGTTGTTGCTCATGTTCTGCGCCTTGAACGGGCGCACCACCAACCCGCGCCGGGTGTAGGCGCGGCAGAGTCCGGCGACCAGCAGGCTCTTGCCGACGTCTGAGGCCGTGCCCTGGATCATCAGGGCGCGCGCACGGCGCGGGCCGTAGGTGCCGAGCGGGGGGAGTTCGAGACGGATGGTGGGGGCTGAATCGGTCATGCGGTCTCTCTCAAAACGAAGCGACCCGCATTCGTCGCCAAAACGAATGCGGGTCACATTGGACAAGCGGTAGGGTGCGCATGGCGCACCCTACACCGGATCAGGCGACCTCGGCCTGCTTGGACTGGCCGGCGCTGGCGCGCGCGACCGCTTCCATCTGCTCCTCGGTCATCTGCTCGTCGCCGCCGCCGCATGCCTTGGGGCTGCCGCCGGCGCAGGCCTGGGGCGCCGCGCCGACCGCGCTGACGACCGCCGGACGCTTGGCCGGCGGCGCCTTCTTCCAGGCGTTGTGATCCGGCTCGACGATCTTGGAGCGGTTCTTGTCGTACTCGAACTTGATGAACTTCTTGAACAGCGGCCCCCAGTAGTTCTGTTTGCCGAGCTGATAGAAGCGACGCTCCATCGCGCTCTTGAGGAACGCCTTGATACAGCCGATCAGATACTTGCGGCGGAAGGGATCGCGCACCCAGGGATACTGGAAGAACATCCGCCGCATGTAGAAGCGCCGGTAGTTGGCCATGACGCCGTCGAGCAGCTCGGCGCGGTCGATGTTGTCGGGCTTCATGATCGGCGAGACGAAGTTGTACTTCGAATAGTCGAACACCTCGACCTTGTCGCCCATCTCGGCGAACATGTCCGAGAACGGCCAGGGGGTGTACATCGACCAGTTGGCCATGTCCGCGCCCCAGTCCATGACCATCTGGTAGGTCTCTTCCAGGGTCTCGCGGGTCTCGTTCTCCAGACCGACGATGAACTGCGCCTCGGTGACGATGCCGTTCTTCTGCAGGAGCTGGATGGCGCGCTTGTTCTGCTCGATCGTGGTCTCCTTGACGAAGCGATCGAGATTGAGCTGAGCCGCCGCCTCGGTGCCGAGCGAGATGTGCACCAGACCGGCCTTGCGGTAGAAGGGCAGCAGATCCTCGTCACGCATGACGTCGGTCACGCGGGTGTTGATGCCCCAGTGGATGCCCAGGTCGCGGTCGATGAGTTCCTGGCAGAACTCGATGAACATCTTCTTGTTGATCTGAGGTTCTTCGTCGGCGAGGATGAAGAAGCCCACACCGTGGACTTTGACCAGTTCCTCGATCTCGTCGACCATGCGCTTGGGATTGCGCACGCGATAGTCGCGCCAGAACTTCCACTGCGAGCAGAAGCTACAGGTGAAGGGACAGCCGCGCGCCATGTTCGGGGTGGCGACCGGCACGCCGAGCGGGATGTAGATGTATTTCTTCCACTCCAGGATGCCCCAGTCCGGCCAGATCGAATCCACGTCCTTGATCGACGGTTCGGCCTCGGTGGCGATGACCTTGCCGCTCTCGCCAAGGAAGGCGATGCCGCGCACGGACTCGCGTTCGTTCGGCCAGCGGCCCTCATCGATGCAGCGCACCAAGTTCAGGGTAACAGCCTCACCCTCGCCGCGCACGATGACATCGATCCAGGGCGCCTCGCCGAGCACCTGCTCGTACATGAAGGTGCCGTGGATGCCGCCGAGCACGGTGATGGCGTTCGGATGCTCTTCCTTGGCGATCTGCAGCACGCGCTGGGCGGCATAGATCATCGGCGTCATCGCGGTGGTGGCGATGATGTCGGGCTGGGCGGCACGGATCGCCTCGCGCATCTGGTCGTCGTCGAGCTTGTCCACCAGACCATCGATGAAATGGTAATCTTGATAGCCACCCGACTTCAGATAGCCCGCGATATAGGCGACCCAGGCCGGCGACCAGTTGCCGGCGATGTCGGCGGCGCCGGCGCTATAGTTGGGGTGGATAAAGAGGATTCGCATCGTCAGCTCCGGGTTGTCTCATGAAGGGTCGGTCACGGACGCCTCTAAGGACGGCGGCGGCTCGGCCACAGATAAGGAGAATGCGTCGGTCGCGCCCGTCCAGGCAACCCTGGAGCGACGCGGGGTATCGAGACCCTGGCGCCAGCGCGCGGACCGAATGGGACTCAAGCGGGCAATGTTACCAACGACTCGCCTGGATCGCCACGCTATCGGTGGCGCGAACCGACCTGTCCATCAACGCACCTGCCCGAGGCTCTTGATCCATCAGAGACTCCGGCGGCGTGCCCATCACAATTTGGCACCGAATGAAACGCTTGTATTTGATCGGCATGGGTCCGGGCGGCCCCGAATATCTCACGATCCAGGCCATCGAGACGATGAAGAGGGTCGACGTCTTCTTCATGCTGGAGAAGGAGGGGCGCGGCAAGGACGAGTTGCTGCGGATGCGCCACGACATCCTGGAACGCTATCTGGGCGAGACGGACTATCGGGTCGTCACGGCGACCAGCCCGGAGCGGCGCACGCTCCCCGATGGCTACCGGGAGACGGTGCGCGCTTGGCATGACACCAAACGCCGGCTCTTCGCACGCCTGATCGACGAGGAACTGGAGGACGGACAAAGCGGCGCCCTGCTCCTCTGGGGTGATCCATCGCTCTACGACCAGACCGTCACCATCATCGCCGAGCTGGCCGAAGCGTCCGGCGGCGCGCTCGACTTCGAGATCATCCCCGGCATCACCTCGATCCAGGTGTTGACCGCCAAGCACAGGATCCCGCTCAACCGCGTCGGCGAATCGATCACCATCACCACCGGCCGCCATGTCGAGCACTGCGACCCGGCCGAGATCGACAACGCCGTGGTCATGCTCGACTACAACGCCTCCTTCCAGCGCTTCACAGGGCAGGACATGGACGTCTACTGGGGCGGCTATCTGGGGTGCCCGGACGAAGTGCTGGCATCCGGGCCGGTCGATACGGTGCTCGACGAGCTGTTGAGCACCAAGGCGCGCGTCCGCGAGGACAAGGGCTGGCTGCTGGACATCTATCTCCTGCGCCGACGACGGAAGTCGGATGCCTGATCGAACCGTGCGTCCGGCTCCCCTCAACGCGGCACGATGGAGAACAGGAAACGCCGTTCGGCCATCAGCCAGATAGACGCGATCACGCCGATGTGGAGCACTGTATTGAGCCAAAAAAGATCCAGGGCCGGCAGCGGCGTATTGTACAGAAGCAACAGCACATAGATGTGCAGGATGAACACGTACAGAGAGTTCTGGCCCAGCGGGATCAAAAGCCGGCCGACAACCCGTTCGACCGGGCTCCAGTAGCGGCTCAGCAAATGATAGGCGACGATGAACGCCGCCGCATCGTTCAGCAGCCGACCCAGACCCAGCGGGGTCTTCAGGAACCAGCGCTGATACATCTCACCGAAAGTACGCGGATCGATGAAATCCATCTGCCCCCAGGGCCAGAACAGCGGATGCGGATTGTTGTTGGCGAGGAACAGAAATCCCGCCAGCAGCGCAACGCACAGATAGACCAGCCAACGGCTGGCCGGCCCGGCGAGAAACTCCAGGGTAAGGTCGCGATGGTACCCGATCAGCAGACCATTGAAGAACAGCAGTTGCCAGGTCAGTGTCGGAAAGGCGTATTCGTAGCGCGCACCGGTCAGCTTGAGCAGCAGAAAGTGATTCAGGGCATAGGCGCCCCAGCTCAGCAGCAGCACGACCCAGGTCAGGCGCCGGCCGAGCAGGTAGAGCGCCAGCGGGGCGCCGGCCAGCAGGACCACGTACAGCCCAATGACCTGGAACTGATGCGGACCGATACGCAGCAGCAGGATCTGCTCCACGTACTCCCACCAGACGGTCCCGGCGGGCGGGTAGAGCGGAAACGACTCGCCGGACCAAGGATTGATCCAGTGCGTCAGCTCGAACACGTTGACGCCGGGAACCAGCCTGAGCACGGCCAGACTCGCGATCACGAACAGGTTCACCCTGTAGAGTTGCCAGGCGCGACGCCACAGCAGGCGTGTCGCCTCCGCCAGCCCGTCGCGCTCCATCCGGCGCCGATAGACCATCCCGACGACGATGCCAGACAGAAATACGAAGCCTTCCGCGCTCGAGACGAACGCCAGCCTGTCCCAGGCAAAGAGGCTCAAAGCCGAGGCCAGCTCGAAATGCACGATGATCAGATAGACCATGATGAGTCCGCGCAGCAGATCGATGCGCAGATCGCGTCCGTCGCCTGAGGTCGGATAGACCATCGTCGAGGTGCTCATCTCGTCGAGTCCGACACAGGTGTATCAACGATCGAACAGACGCCGGTAATTGTCCGCCGTCGCCTCGGCCAGACGCTCGACCTCCAGACCGCGCAACTCGGCAATGCACTCGGCAACGTGTTTCAGATAGGTCGGTGCATTGGGCTTGCCGCGATAGGGTACGGGGGCCAGATAGGGCGAGTCGGTCTCGATGAGCAGGCGATCGAGCGGCACCTGGCGCGCCACCTCGCGCAACGCCTCGGCGCTCTTGAAGGTGATGATGCCTGAGAAGGAGACGTAGAAGCCGAGATCCAGCCCGGCGCGCGCCGTCTCCCAGTCCTCGGTGAAGCAATGCAGCACGCCGCCGACCGCTGCCGCGTCTTCCTCGCGCAACAGACGGATGGTATCGGCGCGCGCCTCGCGGGTGTGGATGATCAAGGGCTTGCCGCAAGCGCGTGCGGCGGCGATATGGGTGCGAAAGCGCGCCTGCTGGCCGGACGCATCGTCGCCTTCGAGTCGATAGTAGTCGAGTCCAGTCTCGCCGATGGCGACCACGCGCGAATCGGCCGCCAGTTCGAGCAGGCGCTCGACGCTCGGCTCTTGCCCGCCCTTCTCGTTCGGATGCGTGCCGACCGAGACATCGACCTCGGGATAGGGATCGACCAGACGGCGCATCGCCGGATAGGCTTCGAGGTCGATGCCGACACAGAGCATCCGCGAGACGCCGGACTCGGCGCAGGCGCGCATCAGGTGTCCGAAATCCTGGTCATGGGTCTTGAGATCCACCCGGTCGAGGTGGCAGTGCGAGTCGATCAGCATGGTCATGTCTTTCTATTCGGCATCAGAAGTCGATCAGGCCGGGAACACCCCAGTCGAGAGATAGCGATCACCGCGATCGCAGACGATGGCAACGACCACCGCCCCGCTGACTTCCTGCGAGAGCCTGAGCGCTGCCGCGACCGCTCCGCCCGAGGAGACGCCGGCGAAGATTCCCTCGCGCGCGGCCAGATCGCGTGCGGTCTGTTCGGCCACGCCCTGCGAGACATCGATGATCCGGTCGACGCCCGCTGGGTCGTAGATCTTCGGCAGGTAAGCCTCGGGCCAGCGCCGGATTCCGGGGATGCTGGAGCCTTCGTCCGGCTGCACGCCGACGATCTGGATCTCCGGATTCTGCTCCTTGAGATAGCGGCCCGTGCCCATGATGGTGCCCGTGGTGCCCATGGAACTGACGAAATGGGTGATTCGGCCCTGGGTGTCGTGCCAGATCTCGGGGCCTGTGGTCTCGTAATGGGCGGCTGGGTTGTCGGGGTTGGAGAACTGATCGAGCCGGATGCCCTCCCCTCGCGCCTCCATCTCGATAGCCAGATCGATGGCCGCCTCCATGCCGCCATCCTTGGGCGTGAGCACGATCTCGGCGCCGAAGGCGCGCATGACGCCCCGGCGTTCCTCGCTCATGTGCTCGGGCATGATGAGCCGCATCCGATAGCCCTTGATGGCGGCGGCCATCGCCAAGGCGATGCCGGTGTTGCCGCTGGTGGCCTCGATCAGGGTGTCGCCGGTGCGAATGGCACCGCGCTCCTCGGCGCGGCGGATCATGTTGAGCGCCGGGCGGTCCTTGACCGAACCGGCCGGGTTGTTGCCTTCGAGCTTGACCAGGATCAGGTTGTCGGTGTCGCCGGGCAGGCGCTGGAGTCGAACGAGCGGGGTGCGGCCCACATAGTCTTCGATGGTTGAATGGGACATGGGTGTCTCGCTGTAAAACGGATCGGTTGCTGATAGGTTCGATGATGGCACAGTCTCGAATCGTCCCCAACCGGACAACCGGCACTCAATCCATTCCATATCGTACTGGCCGGATGAGCGGATTCGATCTGGACCGACGATACGTGTTTCGCTAGAGTCTTGGTCTGGATCTGGTTGGAACGGAGAGAAACCCATGACCGACATGATCGACCCCACGCCGGCGAAGGAAAACGATCTCATCCAGGATTCGCATCTCGCCCTCCAACTCGCCGGTGGCGATGCCGAACTCGCTGCCGATCTGATGGCGGCGCTACTGGAGGGACTGCCGGATGAACTCGAGGCGCTGCGTGCCTGTTTGGCCGAGTCCGACTGGCTGGGGTTGGCCGAGTATGCCCATCAAGTGCGGGGCGCGACCCGCTATTGCGGCGTGCCGGCGCTGGATGCGGCCATCGAAGCGCTGGAGCGGGCTGCGCGGGTTGGTGACGGCACACGCTGCATCGAGGTCTTTGCCAGTGTCGAGACTCAGGCCGAACGCCTTCAATCCTGTATGAGCGCCGACTGCCCAGCAAACAGCTAGCGCTCCGTCACACCTAACGACACGGTGCCACCATCCTCGACCAGCCCATTGCGGATCAGCACGCGCCGCACCTTGCGGCTTGCCTGAATCAGCCGCGACAGATCGCTCAGCCCAGGCCGCTCACCGGCACCCAGCCGCTGCTCCCAGTCGTCGAGTTCGCTCTCCAGGAAATCGAGCAGCTTGCGCGAGCAGCCCTGACAGACGCCTGTGCAGACCTGAGCCTCGGGTGCCTCGAACGGCAGATCGGCGCGCACGCGCCGGATCAGATCCCGCATCGCGGTCGCGACATCCGGTTTCCGCGCCGAAGATCCCCCATCCACCGTGCCGATCTGTGTCATCATTTCGCTCTTTAATCAAGCCGTAAAGGGCCGAACCGCTCCACCCATTCAAGATGCTCAATCGTCTCAAGATCAAAACCAAGCTGTTGCTGCTCGCCGGTGTTCCCGCCCTGGCGCTCGTGATCCTGACGCTGATCGGCGTCACGCGCCTGACGACCGAAATCAGCGAGGTCCGGCATGCCCAGGACATCGCCGCGCTGGTGACGGCTCTGGGCGAGGTGGCCCATGAGCTACAGAAGGAACGCGGTATGTCGGCCGGCTTCCTCGCCAGCCGGGGCGCCAAGTTCGCCGATCGCCTGCCGGGACAACGCGCCGCCTCGGACAGCGAGATCACCGGCCTGAGCGCCGCATTCGCCGCCGTCGATCTGGCGCGAACGCCGCCGGAATACAGCCGACTGCTGCAAGCCGCGATCACCGGCCTGGATCGGGTCGCCGAACTGCGCACGCGCATCGACTCGCTCGCCGTACCGCCGACCGAGTCGTTCAAGATCTACAGCGACACCATCGCCGATCTGCTGGAGGTCGCCACCCGCTCCGGCAACGAACTGCCCAACGCCGGGATCGCGCGTCTGGCCAATGCCAAGAGCGCCCTACTCTACCTCAAGGAACGCAATGGTCAGGAACGGGCGATCCTCTCGGGCGCCTTCAGCGCCGGACGGATCACCGCCCCCAACTACGAGATCCTGCTGACGCTCATCAGCGATCAGGCGAGCTTCCAGCGTCTGACCCTGGCCTTCGCCACCCCCGCACAGCGCACGGCGCTCGAATCCGCGCTCGATCACGCCAGCGTCAAGGAGGTCGAACAGGTCGAGATGATGGTGCGCGATCTGGGCGTCGGCGCTGAACTGTTCTATCCGCCCGAACTCTGGTTCGACCAGATCACCGCCAAGATCGACCGCTTGCGCACGGTCGAGGAAAGCTTCTCACGCGACATCGCCGACGCCGTGAGCGAACAGGCACGCCGGGCCGGAACCACCCTGGCCGCCTTCCTGCTCCTGACCGGACTGACGCTGCTCGCCACGCTCTGGCTCGGCGTGCTGATCGTGCGCGGCATCCTGCGCCAGATGGGCGGCGAACCGGCCTTCGCGGTCGCGGTCGCCCGCTCCATCGCCGACGGCGCGCTCGACAAGGACATCCCGCTGCGCTCCGGCGACGGCGCCAGCCTGCTCGCGGCCATGAAGCACATGCAGCAGGAACTGCGCGAACGCATCGAGAGCGAGCGCCGGCTCGCCGCCGAAAGCCGGCGCATCCAGAGCGCACTCGACAAGGCCTCGACCAACGTCATGGTCATCGACGATGCCGAACGCATCATCTACATGAACGCCGCCGTGACCCGGCTCATGCACGACGCCGAGTCCGACATCCGCCGCGCTCTGCCCGGCTTCCGCGCCGACGCCCTGCTCGGCAGCCCCTTCGCCTCGCTCCAGCCCCAGTCGGCGACCGACGGGCACGACACATCCCTCTCCGCACTGACCGAAGAGCGGATCGAGGAAATCCAGCTCGGCGGGCGGCTGTTCCGGCGCGTGGCCAATCCCGTACTCGATGAACAGGGCAAACGGCTCGGTTCCGTGGTCGAATGGACCGACCGCACGAACGAAGTCGCCATCGAACGCGAACTCTCGGCCGTGGTCGAAGCGGCGGTACATGGCGACTTCAGCGGTCGTCTCGACCTCAGCGGCAAGAGCGGCTTCTTCCGACGCATGAGCGAGGGACTCAACCAACTGCTCGGCATCGTCTCGTCCGGACTCGGGGATCTGGCGCGCGTCATGAACGCCATTGCCAAGGGCGATCTGAGTCAGGACATCACGGCGGAGTACGAGGGCACCTTCGGTCGGCTGAAATCCGACACCAACGCCACCCTGGAACAGTTACGCGAGGTCGTGGGTCGTATCCTGGAGTCGAGTACCGCGATCAACAGCGCCGCGCAGGAGATCTCGTCCGGCAACCTGGATCTCTCGGCACGCACCGAGTCGCAGGCCGGCTCGCTGGAACAGACCGCGAGTTCGATGGAACGCTTCAACACCAGCGTCCAGCGCAACGCCCGGAACGCCCAGCAGGCCAACGAACTGGCGTCGACGGCCAACCAGCGCATCCAGCGCGGCGGCGAGACGGTGCGCTCGGTGGTGGGTACCATGGACGGCATCCAGGAATCGAGCCGGCGCATCGCCGACATCATCAGCGTCATCGACTCGATTGCCTTCCAGACCAACATCCTGGCGCTCAACGCCGCCGTGGAGGCCGCGCGTGCCGGTGAGCAGGGCAAGGGGTTCGCCGTGGTGGCGCTGGAAGTGCGTCAACTGGCCCAGCGCAGCGCCCAGGCCGCCAAGGAGATCAAGACCCTGATCCTGGACTCGATGGGCAAGGTCGACGGCGGCGCCAGACTGGCCCGCCAGGCCGGCGCCGAGATGGACGAGGTGGTCGAGAGCTTCCATCAGGTCGCCGCCCTGATCTCCGAGATCGCCGACGCCAGTCTCGAACAGTCGACCGGCATCGATCAGGTGACGCGCTCGATCACCCAGATCGATTCCATGACTCAGCAGAACGCCGCCCTGGTCGAACAGGCGGCCGCCACCACCGAGAGCCTGGAGGATCAGGCGCGCGAACTGGCGCACGCCGTCTCCATCTTCAAGCTCGACGCCCGTACATCACTCATAGAGGTCACACGATGACAGTCGCCCAGCGCAAGACAGCCTATCTCTTCGCCCTGTTCCTCGGACTCGCGCCGCTGGTCGCCCTGACCGCGCAGGCGAGCGAGGAAGCGGTGTCGCCCTATCCCGGATACATGGCGCTGGAACCGCCGCTGATCGTCAATCTGGCCAAGCCGCGCAGTTATCTGAAACTGAGCATGCAGTTCTTCATCGAAACCCAGACCGACGCCGACCTGATCACGCTGCACATGCCGCGTCTGCGCGACCGCATGATCAGTCTGCTCGGCGGCCGGGATGGGGCGCAGATCATGACCACGGAGGCACGCGAGCAATTGCGGATCGAACTGCTCGACAGCCTGCGCAAGACCATGATGGAACAGACCGGGCGGCCGGCGGTCAGCGCCGTCTACTTCACCGACTTCATCGCCCAGTGAACGCCCGTGGGTGCTCGATCGCGAGCCGACGCTCAATCGAGTTGGAAGAGTTTGTCGAAGTTGGCGATCTTGAGCACCCGGCGCACCTCCTCGCTGCTGCCCGCGATGCGCACGCTGCCCGGATGGCCGCCCACGTGCTCGCGTAGCAGGAGCAGCATCCCCAGGGCCGAACTATCGAGATAGGACGCCCGGGTGAGATCCACGACGAACCGCATGGATCCGGGGGCGATGTTCTGATACGCATTCCTGAAGTCCTTGTGCTGCGCAAAATCGAAACGCCCGTCGATGGAGATGGTCACCACGCCCTTCTCTCGATCGATACGTGATGTGACGCTCATTCATACACTCCTGGTCAATAACACTTCTGTTCAATGTTTGCGCTTGGCCGCCAGCCCCTTGAGCAGGGCGGCGGCGATGTCCGGCAGGGGCAGCACCTCGACGGCGCCGCCCCGCTTGACCGCCTCGCCAGGCATCCCCCAGACCACACTGGTCGCCTCGTCCTGGGCGATGGTGTGCACCCCGAGATCATACAGTTCCTTGAGCCCCTGAGCCCCATCGGCGCCCATGCCGGTCAGGAGCGCGGCGGCGGCATTGGCGCCGGCAGCCCTGGCCACCGAGCGAAAGAGCACATCGACACTGGGCCGATGACGGTTGACCGGCTCGCCGCGATCGAGCCGGCAGACATAGCGCGCGCCGTCGCGGGCGAGTTGCAGATGGTAATCGCCGGGCGCGATATAGGCATGTCCCAGCATGATGCGATCGCCGTCGGCGGCTTCCTTCACCACCAGCCCGGTCTGACGGTTCATGCGCTCGGCGAAGGCGGCGCTGAAGCCGGCCGGGATGTGCTGGGCGATGACCACGCCCGGCGTGTCGGGCGGCAGGCGCATCAGCACCTCCTTGATCGCCTCGGTGCCGCCGGTCGAGGCGCCGATGGCCAGGACTCGGTCGGTGGTGCGAAACGACGAGATGGCGCGTGCAGGCTGTGATTCGGCCGTCATCGCCGGTGCGACCTGCAAGGGTCTGACCTTGATGGTCGCGGCCGTCCGGATCTTTTCGATCAATTCGTCGGCATACTCGCGCATTCCGGCGGCGATCGGTCCGTCGGGCTTGCGCACGAAATCCACCGCGCCCAGTTCGAGTGCGTGCAGCGTCACCTCGGCCCCGCGCTCGGTGAGCGAGGATACCATCACCACCGGCATCGGTCGCAGCCGCATGAGGTTGCGCAAAAAGGTCAGCCCGTCCATGCGCGGCATCTCGACATCGAGCGTAAGCACGTCCGGATTCAGCTCCTTGATGCGATCGCGCGCCACATAGGGATCCTGGGCGCTGCCGACGACCTCGATGTCGGGGGCGGCTGCCAGGATCTCGGTCAGCAGCTGACGCATCAGGGCCGAGTCGTCGACGACAAGAACACGTATCATCTGCGATCCCTCAAAACAGCTCGATGCCGCCTTCGTCCATCGAGTTCTGACTCACGGCACGATGGGCGGTGGCCACCAGATCGGCGTGCAGTGCATCCAGCCGAACCCGGGCTTGTTCGATGTCATGGGCCGAACGGACCTGACCGAGCGGGATGCGCCGCAACTCGGCGACGAAGCGATCCATGAGTTCGATGCGAATCTCGGCGCGTTCCAGCACCTGGCGGGCGATGTCCTCGAATTGCAGCAAGCGCACCGCCGCGCCGACATTGCCCTGGAGCCGGTCGACGATCCGGTTCAATTCATCCAGGCCCACCGACATCTGGGCGTTGAGTTCCTGGACCTGTTCGATCATGTCGTCCATCGAGCCCTTGGCGCTGATGGAGGCGTTCATGTCCTGCGAGGCCATGCGGCCGACGATCTCACGGGTCTCGGCGAAGACCAGTTGGGCCTGCTCGACCTGCCGGCGGATATGATCGTTGAACTCGGCGGCGTCCTGGGAGAGCTTGCGCACCTCCTGGGCCACCACCGCGAAGCCGCGTCCGGCCTCGCCCGCGCGCGCCGCCTCGATGGCGGCATTGAGCGCGAGCAGGTTGGTCTGGCGGGCGATGCGCTTGGCCCCATCGAGCTGCTCGAAGATGTGGGCCATCTGTGCCGAGAGGTCATCGATCTGGTGAGCGACATGGACGCTGTGCTTGCCCATGTCGATCAGTCGCTCGACGTTCTGCGCGAGCAGCCGACTGTTGGCTTCGAGGAAGTCGTTGACATCGATCAGCTCGCCATGGGTCTGCCCCGTCTGATCGGTCCTGGAGATCAGGTTCATCACCAGACGCTGCTGCGCCTTGGACTCGTCGGAGAGGCCGTTGAAACTGGCGTGGAGATCGCCGGCAGCGTGGCCGATCAGATCCCTGGCCTGCCGGACCGAATCGCGTAGCTCGTCCATCAGGGGCGCGAAGAGCTGATCGGTCTCGACCACCAGATCCCAGAAGGCACGCTCGTCCGGACTCTCCTGACGGTGGCCGTCGTCCCACGCGGATGTCTGGGCCGCACCGCCTCCCGCCCCCAGGACGAGCCACAGCGGCCAGACCACGACCAGCAGCGACGCCCCGACCCAGGCCGGAACCAGCCCCGGCAGCAGCAGAACCTGGAGCAAGGCCGCCAGACCGAAGAGCAGCGGCGGCCAATGGGGTTTGAGGGTCTCCAGGATGGTCCCGACTCGAATCCGTGCCACATTCATGAAAACAGCTCCACCTCGCCCTCGACCTTCGCCCGACGCAGCGTCTCACTGTAACTGAGTTCGCGCTCGATGATGGTGTCGTTGTGCATGCTACGCAGTTTCTTGACCAGCACCCGGCCGCTGGTCGGGAAGAAATAGACCTTGCGCGGGTAATTGCCCAGCAGATCCCTGGCGACCACCGGGATGCCCTCGGTGGTCAGATACTCGATCACGAACTCGGCATTGCGCTCGCCGACGACATGGTTCTTGAAGCCCGGCAGCACATTGCCGCCGCCGAAGACCTTGGCCTCAAGATTCGAGCGCCGCGCCCCGAGCTTGATCAACTGGTTGATCAGGATCTCCATCGCATAGTCGCCATAGCGCATCGAACGGCTGAAGCGCTCGTTGTCCTCGCGCTTGTCGTCCGGCAGCATGAAATGATTGATGCCACCGATGCCCCGGATCCGGTCACGGATACAGGCCCCGACACAGGAACCCAGCACCGTGACCATCAGGATCTCGCGTGTCGAGACATAGTACTCGCCCGGCAGGATCTTGACCGCATCCATCTCGAAATGGCGGTCGTAGTAGAGATTCGGCGCCAGGACTTCCTCGAATCCATGCTGCATAGCGGTCCCATTTCAATGTGTGTGCACAGGCGCGTAGACCGTCTTGCCCCGCAGGCGAAAGAGATTGGCGACATGGGCCAGACTCTCGGAGTGTCCGACGAAGAGCAGTCCGTCGGGACGCAACAGCGGGTGGAAGCGTGACAGGATCTTGGCCTGGGTCGGCTTATCGAAGTAGATCATGACATTGCGGCAGAAGATGGCGTCGAAAGGATCGCGCATCGGCCAGTGCTCGCTGAGCAGATTGAGCGGCTGGAACTCGATCAGGGCGCGTACCTCGGGCCGGACCCGTGCCTGACCGGCCCGCGCCCCCTTGCCGCGCAGGAAGAAGCGCTTGAGCTGAGCCTCGGGCAGTTTCTCGACCCGGTCCATCGCATAGATGCCCTCAGCGGCCTGACGCACCACGTTGGTGTCCAGATCGGTCGCCAGGATCTTGACGGGCGGCGTCCAGGAATCGAACGCCTCGATCAGGGTCATGGCCATCGAATAGGGCTCCTCGCCGGTCGAGCAGGCCGAGGACCAGAGCCGGATCGGGCGGCGGCCCTGGCGTTTGGCCTCCAGCGCGAGTTCGGCCAGCACGGGGAAATGATGCGACTCACGGAAGAACGAGGTCAGGTTGGTGGTGAGCGAGTTGGTGAAGTGCGGCCATTCGTCCGGATTGGAATCCAGGAAGTCCAGATACTCCTCGAAGGTGGTCAGGCCGGTGGCGCGCAGACGCCGGGCGATGCGGCTGTAGACCATGTCCATCTTGGCCGGACTGAGCGAGATCCCGGCGTGCTCATAGATCAGACGCCGGATCTGCTCGAAGTCGCGTGACGTGAAATGGAACTCACGCTCACGGCTCACCGCCGCGCTCTCTGCCATGTCGTCGCGCTCAGGCCACGGCCAGATGGGTCTGGTCGACCAGCCCCATCTCCTGGCTGGTCATGAGCTTCTCGATGTCGACCATGATGATCATGCGCTCGTCGAGCGTGGCCAGACCGTCGATATAGGCCGTATCCAGCACCGAGCCGAACTCGGGTGCGGGCCGGACCTGATCGCCGCGCAGGGCGATGACGTCCGAGACGCCGTCGACGACCACGCCCATGATGCGCCCGCTGATGTTGAGGATGATGACCACCGTGAACTCGTTGTACTCGACCTGCCCGAGGTGGAACTTCAGACGCATGTCGATGATGGGCACGATGATGCCGCGCATGTTGATCACGCCCTTGATGAAGTCGGGCGAGTTGGCGATCTTGGTCACGGCGTCATAGCCGCGGATCTCCTGGACCTTGAGGATATCGATGCCGTACTCCTCCTCGCCCAGGGTGAAGGTCAGATACTCGCGCGCGCTGTCGGTCGCGACCGCGCTGCCCTCCCGGCGCTCGTCGTTCATGATCTCGGTCTCCCCTTGTCTCGTTTGAGTGTTCGGTCTTGGCTAGCCGCCCCGGCGGCTGAGCCGCACCAGGGCATCGACGTCCAGGATCAGAGCCACGCGCCCGTCGCCCATGATGGTGGCGCCCGAGACGCCCTCCACCTTGCGATAGTTGGTCTCCAGGCTCTTGATGACGACCTGGTGCTGGGCGACCAGCTCGTCGACCAGCACGGCGGCGCGTCCCTCGTTGGTCTCGACGATGACCAGGATGCCGTCGAGCGGATCGGGCTCGGGCTGGCCGCTGTTGAAGACGTCGTGCAGGCTGACCATCGGCAGGTATTCGTCGTTGATCTGGGCCACGCGCCCCTTGCCGACGACGGTCTTGAATTGCTCGGCGCGCGGCTGGATCGATTCCTGGATCACGGTCAGCGGCAGGATGAACATCTCCTCGCCCATGCGCACCGAGAGTCCGTCGAGGATGGCGAGCGTCAGCGGCAGGCGGATGGTGATGTGCGTGCCGCGTCCGGCGGTCGAGTCGACCTCGACCCGGCCGTTCATGTCCTCGATGTTGCGGCGCACCACGTCCATGCCGACACCGCGCCCCGAGATGTCGGTGACGCGCTCGGCGGTCGAGAAGCCGGCGTGGAAGATGAGCTGCCAGACGTCCTTGTCGGGCGGATTGTCCGGCATCGGGATGCCCTGCTTGGCGGCCTTGGCCAGCAGCTTTTCGCGATTGAGTCCGCCGCCGTCGTCGCTGACCTCGACCACCACGCTGCCGCCGCGATGGCTGGCGCGTAGCACGATCTCGCCGGTCTCGGGCTTGCCGGCGGCCAGACGTGCCTCGGGGCGTTCGATGCCATGATCGATGCTGTTGCGCACCAGATGGTTGAGCGGATCGGCCATGCGCTCGATCAGACCCTTGTCGAGCTCGGTGTCCTCGCCGACGAGCTTGAGCGTGACCTTCTTGCCGAGACTGGCCGCCGTGTCGCGCACCACGCGCGGGAAGCGGTTGAAGACGAAGCTGATCGGCATCATGCGGATCGACATCACCGCTTCCTGCAGGTCGCGCGAATTGCGCTCCAGGTTCGACAGCCCGCCCATGATGCGCTCATGGACGACCGGGTCGAGTCCAGCGGCCGAGTCGGCGAGCATGGCATGGGTGATGACGAGTTCGCCGACCAGATTGATCAGTTGGTCGACCTTCTCGACGCTGACGCGGATGGACGAATCGGTCGTGGCTGGGCGTTTGGGGGCATTGCCCGATGCGGCGCGACCGTCGCGTGTCGGGGCCGACTTGGTCGAGGCGGCGGCTCCGGTCGCGGCTGAAGCTTCATCATCCGCTCGCGACTCGGGCGAGCCGGGCGCGGGGTTGAAGAGTCCGAACCCGAGTTCGTCGTCGAGTCGATCCTGCTGGGCCACAGCGGCCACCCGCTCCATGCCGGGACTGCCGCCGAAGAGTCCATAGCCCCTGTGTTCCTGGTCGAGCGCCGCCTCGCTGCCGGGAGCGTTGCGGAAGAAGCCGTAGCCGTCGGATTCCTGGATCTCGGCCTCGGCCTGGAAATCGGCTTCCTGGGGCTGATCCGGAGTCGAGGTCGCGTCCGGAGCCTCCGCTCGTTCTTCGGTGCCTTGTTCGGTTCCGGGCGCGCCCTCGAAGAAGCCGTAGCCCAGTGCGTCCTGATCCGGCTCGGGAGCGGACGCGGCCGAATCAGGCGAGGCTTCGCCTTGCAGACCGGGCGCATCGGTGAAAAAACCGTAGGCGGTTTCGGTCTCCGTCTCGGTTTCAGCCGACGCTTCAGGCGTCTCGACCGTATCGATCTGGACCTGCCCCGGCTCGCAGACGAAGGCCAGGATCTCTTCGATCGCGCCGCGTCCGGCCGTGGAGGTCAACTGCCATAGACAGCGCTCGCTCTCACCATCGCCGAGATCCTGAATACGCCCCAGCTCGCCCAGCGCCTCGAACAGCGCCTGACGCTCGCCCGGCGTGCCCTGGCCGATACCGGCCGGGGCGAACGCGAGACGCCAGTGCGTAGCCGTGTCCTTGGTCTCAGACTCAGTTTGGTCCGCCGAGGATACCGGAGCCTCCCCGCCGCCTTCGTCCGAACGCGCCAGTCGTTCCAGATGTTCGCAGACCTCGGCCACGCGCGCGTCTTCGTATTCCTCGCCCTCCTGATGGGCCTGGAGCTGGGACTTGAGAACATCGCCGGCCTGGAGAAAGGCATCGACCATCTCGACCGTCGGGTCCAGCTCCTGCTTGCGCAGCCGGTCGAGCAGGGTCTCCAGCACATGGGTCACTTCGGCCATGTCGCTAAAGCCGAAGGTACCGGCCCCGCCCTTGATCGAATGCGCGGCCCGGAAGATGGCGTTGAGGGTTTCCAGATCGGGCGCCTGAACGTCCAACTCCAGCAACAGGCTCTCCATCGCCGTCAGGTTCTCGCCGGCCTCCTCGAAGAACACCTGATAGAACTGACTCATGTCGATGCTCATGGCCCTTCCCCCTCAGCTCTGGCGCGGCGCGTTCAACCGATCACTTTGCGGACGACTTCCAGCAGCTTGGCCGGGTCGAAGGGCTTGACGAGCCAGCCGGTCGCGCCAACCGCTCGGCCCTGGCTCTTCATGGCGTCGCTCGACTCGGTGGTCAGCATCAGGATGGGCACCGACTTGTAGGTCGGCAGGGCGCGCAACTGCTTGATGAGGCTCAGTCCATCCATGCGCGGCATGTTCTGGTCGGTGAAGATGAGATCGAACTTGCCGGAGCGTGCCTTGTCCAGACCGTCCTGTCCGTCGACCGCCTCAGTGACCGTATAGCCCGCCTCCTTCAGCGTGAAGGAGACCATCTGTCGAATGGACGCCGAATCGTCCACGGTTAGAATCGTCTTAGCCATGTCGTTGGATCCTTGAAAATTGCGAGTAGCCCGATCGCCGACGGCTCGACGGAGCCGGCCGCTCGGTCAAAGGGGTAATACTGAAGATTTGCGCCACGGTTGTCGACCGTCGATCACGGAGACTCACGCCCGTCAGGGTTCGCCCTTATATACCGGCGACTCGGACGAATGCCAGTCCATGTGCGAAAATCCGGCAGGAAAATCGGCTCGCCGGGCCTGTTGCCACTCTGATAACCCGAGGTCGTTTGCCGCACGATGTCGCCGCCGTCCCCATCTCCATCCGAATCGCATTCTCCGCTCGACCCACCGCTGCCGCGCCGTCCGGGCGAGCGCCGGCTCTGGGGCGGGCTCCATGGCGCCGGCACGGCCCTGGCCATCGCTGGGGCTGCCGAGCGGCATCCCGGACTGGTGCTGGTGGTGGTCGATGCCGTCCAGACTGCCGCGACCCGACGCGCCGAACTGGGATTCTTCCTGGACGGGCGTGAGCGGCCGATCCTCGATTTCCCCGACTGGGAGACCCTGCCCTACGACGTCTTCTCGCCGCTGCCCGAGCTGATCTCGGAGCGGCTGCTGACCCTGCACCGCCTGCCGACGCTGAAGCGCGGCGTGCTGATCGTCCCGGGCGCGACCCTGATGCAGCGTCTGCCGCCGCGCGACTATGTCGACGGGCATTCGCTGGTGCTCGCCGTCGGCGACCGGCTCGATCTCGACGCCACGCGCCGGCGGCTGGAGCGGGCCGGCTATTCGTGCGTCTCGCAGGTCATCGGGCATGGCGAATATGCGGTGCGCGGCTCGCTGCTGGATGTCTTCCCGATGGGCAGTCAGGTTCCCTTGCGGATCGATCTGTTCGATGAAGAAGTCGAGAGTATCCGCGTTTTCGATCCCGAGACACAACGCTCCAGGGACAAGCTCGACCACATCCGGCTGCTGCCGGCGCGCGAACTGCCGCTCGACGAGGAGGCCATCGCCGGTTTCCGTCAGCGTTATCGAGCCGCCATCGCCGGCGATCCGCAGCGCAGTCTCATCTATCGCGAGGTCTCCAAGGGCCAAGCGCCGGGCGGGCTGGAATACTATCTGCCGCTGTTCTTCGAGCAGACGGCCACGCTCTTCGATTATCTGCCCGAGGATACGTTGGTCGTCGAGTCGATCGAGTGTCGCGAGACGGCGCGTACCTTCTTCGAGGGCGTCGAGCAGCGCTATGAACAACGACGGCATGACGCTGAACGTCCGCTGCTGCCGCCTTCCCAGTTCTATCTGCCTCCCGAGGAACTGGCCGGGCGGCTCAACCGGCTCTCGGGCGTGCTCCATCAGCCGGATGCGGTCGACGCGCGGCGCAAGGGCTATGCCGATGCCTGCAACTTCGCCACCCATCCCCTGCCCCCGCTGACCATCCAGGCGCGCGCCGCGCAACCGGCGCAGGCCCTGCAAGCCTTCCTCACCGGCGGCGAGCGGCGCGTGCTCTTCGTCGCCGAGAGCAGCGGACGGCGCGAACTACTGGCCGAGCAACTCAAGGGCTTCGACATCCAGGCCCGTCCGGTGTCGGGCTGGCGGGCGTTCCTCGACGGTGACGCAAAGCTCGCCCTCACGGTCGCGCCCATCGAGCAGGGGCTGCTGCTGGAAGACGCACGGCTCGCCGTCATCACCGAAAGCCAGATCTATGGCGAGCGGGTGCGTCAGGAACGGCGTCGACGCGAACGCGAACGCGACAGCGACGCCATCGTCCGCAACCTCACCGAGCTGACCGAGGGCGCGCCCGTGGTTCACGAGGAACACGGCGTCGGGCGCTATCTGGGACTCCAGACGCTGGAGGTCGGCGGTCTGATCACCGAGTTCCTGACGCTCGAATATGCCAACGGCGACAGGATCTATGTCCCGGTCAGTTCTTTGCAGTTGATCTCGCGCTATACCGGCGCCTCGCCCGAGAACGCGCCGCTGCACCGACTCGGCGGCGATCAGTGGGAACGGATCAAGCGCAAGGCGGCGCAGAAGGCGCACGACGTGGCGGCGGAACTCCTGGACATCCATGCCCGGCGTGCCGCGCGTCAGGGTGTCGCCTTCCCCGAGGGCGGCGAGGACTATGCCGCCTTCGCCGCCGCCTTCCCGTTCGAGGAGACGCCGGACCAGCAGCGCGCCATCGAGTCGGTGCTGGTCGACATGGCCGACCCCAAGCCGATGGATCGCGTGGTCTGCGGCGACGTGGGCTTCGGCAAGACCGAAGTGGCCATGCGCGCGGCCTTCATGGCGGTGCATGGCGGGCGGCAGGTCGCGGTGCTGGTGCCGACGACCCTGCTGGCGCAACAGCATTTCGAGAACTTCTCCGACCGCTTTGCCGACTGGCCGGTGCGCGTCGAGAGCCTGTCGCGCTTCCGTACCGCCAAGGAACAGAAAGCGGTCCTGGACGGACTGGCCGATGGCACCGTCGACATCGTGGTCGGCACCCACAAGCTGCTCCAGCCGACGATCCGCTTCAAAAACCTGGGTCTGGCCATCATCGACGAGGAGCACCGCTTCGGCGTGCGTCACAAGGAACAGTTGAAGAATCTGCGCAGCGAGGTCGACGTCCTGACGCTCACCGCCACGCCGATTCCGCGCACGCTCAACATGGCCATGTCGGGTCTGCGCGATCTGTCGATCATCGCCACCCCGCCGGTCGAGCGTCATCCGATCAAGACCTTCGTCAGCCCCTGGAACGATGCCCTGGTCCAGGAAGCCGTGCTGCGCGAACTGAAACGCGGCGGTCAGGTCTACTTCCTGCACAACGAGGTCGAGACCATCGAAAACCAAGCCCAGAAGCTCGAAGCCCTGATCCCGGAGGCGCGGGTGGCGGTCGCTCATGGTCAGATGCGCGAACGCGAGCTGGAGCGCATCATGCGCGACTTCTATCACCAGCGTTCCAACCTGCTGGTG
Organism: Allochromatium humboldtianum; assembly: GCF_013385175.1. GTDB lineage: Bacteria > Pseudomonadota > Gammaproteobacteria > Chromatiales > Chromatiaceae > Thermochromatium > Thermochromatium humboldtianum. The sequence goes on from NZ_JABZEO010000003.1 coordinate 361,656, forward strand.
TGCACGACGATCATCGAGAGCGGCATCGACGTGCCCTCGGCCAACACCATCCTCATCAACCGCGCCGACAAACTGGGTCTGGCCCAGCTGCACCAGTTGCGCGGTCGGGTCGGACGTTCGCACCATCGCGCCTACGCCTATCTCATCACCCCGCCGACCAAGGCCATGACGGCGGATGCCAAGAAACGGCTGGAGGCGATCGAGTCGATGGAGGATCTGGGCGCGGGCTTCACGCTCGCGACCCATGACCTGGAGATTCGCGGCGCAGGCGAGCTGCTGGGTGACGAGCAATCGGGCCAGATCACCGAGGTCGGCTTCACGCTCTACATGGAGCTGCTGGAACGCGCGGTCGAGGCGCTGAAATCGGGCCGCGCGCCGGAGCTGGATCGCCCGCTCGACCACGGCACCGAGATCGATCTCGGGATTCCGGCGCTGTTGCCGAGCGACTATCTGCCGGATGTCCAGGCGCGGCTGGTGCTGTACAAACGCATCGCCGGCGCACGGGATCGCGAGGAACTGCGCGAATTGCAGGTGGAGATGATCGACCGTTTTGGACTCCTGCCCGAACCGGCCAGGAATCTGCTGGAGATCACCGAATTGAAGCTCCTGGTCCAGCCCTGGGGCATCCGCAAGATCGAAGCCGGTCCGACGAGCGGACGTCTGCTCTTCACCGAGTCGCCCAGAATCGATCCGACCCGGCTCATCGGTCTGATCCAGAGCCGGCCCAAGGAGTACAAGCTGGAAGGCGGCGACAAGCTCAAATTCTTCCGTGACATGGCCGAACCCGGAGCGCGAATTCGCGAGGTTCGGCGCGTACTGGAGCCGTTGCTGGCCTGATCATCGGCCTCTCAGTTGCACGGCTGCGGCCGTGCATAGAACTCGCCGTACAGCAAGCGATAGATGGTGATGAGCTGACGCATCTGCTCGGCTAGCGCCTGGGCGGTCTGAAGATCGGTATAGAGTCCCGCACCCGTCGTCTCCGGCTCAGGGGGCAGCGCCGGCAACCGGATCGCCATGACGCCCGGCTCATACCAGCCGGCTCGCTCCGGAGACTCGACATGGACGACGGGCAACAGCGCTGAGTGCGTGATGGCATGGGGCGTGGTTTCGATGTGGTTGCTGGATTTCACGGCGGTTCCCCTGAAGGTCGTTGTCCTGATGACCTCAACGCGAATACCATGCCAACAGCGGCCCCATCGATATCAAGCGGATTTGGCGCGAACGACACAGTGAAACCGGCACGCAACACTTAGGGAGCGACGAATTCCCGACGCTCAAGCCATGCGAGCGACGTGACTCCGTCGCTACTGTTGTAGGGGAACCGGCTATCCAAGACGAGCCGCTGCGATCACGACGACGGCATACGGATGTTTCGTGAACCAAGCGACGTTTCACTGAGAACTCTTCGGTCTATGCTTAAGGCGGTGTATGCCGACGAGGATGGCGCCGCCTTGGCACAGGTGTTTCAGGGTCGAGCGGGACTCCTTTCCAAATCATCGAGGACTCTTAAAAGATGGCCACCGAGAACAGACGCCTGCTCATCGCGATCGACTCCGAGATTCGTGAGATCAACCGCCAGACCATCAACCCCTTGTTCGAGGAGCTGAGACTCTCCGACCTGACGCCTGTGATCGAAATGGTGGCCAAGGCCCGCGCCGGCTACCTGCGGGCTCTCTACGACATCGCCCGCCAGGCCCCGGACGGCCAGCCGAGTGAGTCCGACATCGAACGACTCACCGATCTGCGTCTGGTCTACGAGGAACTGGTCAAGGGCACCCAGGCGTTGGAGACGGCCATCGAGCGTGAATACCTGGACGTCAGCCGGTAGATTCAGCGCTTACCCTGACACTCCGGGCAGAGACCGTAGACTACGAGCGAGTGGTCTTCGATCTTGAAGTGATGCTCGGCGGCGATGCGTTTCTGGCGCGTCTCGATCGTGGGATCGAGGAATTCGACGACTGCGCCGCACTTGATGCAGACGAGATGATCGTGGTGCTCGCCGCTGTTGAGTTCGAAGACCGACTGCCCGCTCTCGAAATGACGGCGACAGACGAGACCTGCCCCTTCGAACTGGGTCAGCACGCGATAGACGGTGGCCAGACCGATCTCCTCGTCCTGACTCAGGAGTTCCTTGTAGACGTCTTCGGCGCTCATGTGGCGCTTGCCGCTGCGTTCGAGAATGCTCAGGATCTTGACGCGCGGCGCCGTCACCTTGAGTCCGGCCTGTTTGATCTGCTCGTTTTCCAACTGAATTCTCCAGGTCACGGGCCGACACGACCGACCTGGACGATCGCGCTCGGCCACTTGGATCAGCGCCCCCTGTGATCCGGGAAGGACGCTACGGTATGATGCTCTGATTTAGCGCAAAGTCGTGATCAGGACAAGATGCGAAAGATTTTCAGTTTTCCAATACTGGGCTCCATGATGGTCTCGATCGCCATCACGGGATGCGCGCGTGACACCAGGCCGAACGAGACGCGGACCTCGGTCCTGGAGAACCTGCCCTTCGTCTACAGGATGACGGTCCAGCAGGGCAACATCCTCACCGAGGAGATGGTCGACGCGCTCGAACTCGGCATGACCAAGCGTCAGGTCAACTTCGTGCTGGGTACGCCGCCGCTGGTCAGCTTCTTCCACACCGATCGCTGGGATTACACCTATACCATCAGGCGCGGCCATCAGCCGATGGAGCAGCGCGATCTGACGCTCTACTTCGAGGACGATCAGCTGGTGCGTATCGAGGGCGATCTGCGGCCCGATCCGACCCGCGCCGCCGCGCGCACGCCCGAGCAGCTCCTGATCGAGGTGCCCGACTACGAGTCACGCGAGGGTGTGATCCGCAAGGGCCTCAAAACCATTGGACTGGATCCTAAGGACTGAAGCCCACGCCGCCGCGATGGCTGGTCGCTGGCAACCGAGCATCAGCCAAGATGAGAACGACATGCATTGATAATTGACAGGCTCGAACTCAGCGCTTACTCTTCAACGCGAATGATTGCTATTTGCCACCCATCCGACTGTTCCGTCATCAATCACCGCGCAACCCAGCTGAGAGTCTGACGATGCCTACGACCACAACAGCCGCCAGTCGCCGTCCCGAGCACCTCCACAAGAGCGCACTGTCCCCGATACCGCGCACGATCGACGTCCGATCGCTGCTCGGCAACGATCCATTCGTGATGATCGAGCACGGTGATTGTCGCTATGTCTTACGGATGACGCGCAACAACAAGCTGATCCTGACCAAGTAGAGCGACCGCGTCCGTCTCCAACCCGATCTGAGCCGCTCCGAGGAAACCATGCGAACGCGCCTCCTATCGTTCATCGCCCTCATCTGTATGCCTGCCGCCCTGCTGGGTGCGGACCGAATCCAGGTCTTCGTCACCGTGCTGCCGCAGCAGACCTTCGTCGAGCGGATCGCGGGAGCCGGCGTTCAAGTCGAGGCGCTCGTCGGCACCGGATCTAACCCGCACGCCTATGAGCCCACCCCTGGACAGATCGCGCGGCTGGCCGAGGCCGATGTCTACTTCGGGATCGGACTGCCGATGGAGACCGCCTGGATGAAGCGGATCAGGGCCGTGAATCCGGAGATCCGTGTGGTGGATCTCAGCGACGGGATCTCACGGCGCCGTCTCGAAGCTCATGAGCATGGGCACGGAGCGGAGCCTGATCATCACCATGAATCCGGCGGCGAGCAGGATCCGCACATCTGGACCAGCCCGCCGCTCGTGATCGGGATGGCGGAACGCATCGCCGGGACGCTGAGCGAACTCGACCCGGAGCAGGCCGCCGAGTATGAAGCGCGGCTGGCGGATTTCATCGCCGAGCTGAAGGCGCTGGACGCCGACACCCGTACCCGGCTCGACCGGCTGAAGCACCGCCGCTTCATGGTCTACCACCCGTCCTGGGGCTATTTCGCCGATACCTATGGCCTGACCCAGATCCCCATTGAGGCCGAGGGCAAGGAGCCGGGACCGCGACGGCTGGCCGCCCTGATCGATCAGGCGCGACGCGAAGACGTGCGGGTCATCCTCGCCCAACCCCAACTGTCGACCAAGGCCGCCGAGCAGGTCGCTCAGGAGATCGGCGGACGGGTGGAGGTCATCGACACCTTGGCCGCCGACTACATCGGCGCCATCCGCCGCCTCACCCGAGTCCTGACGAGCGCCGACGAGTAAGACCAGGTCACTGGGACGACCGGCACGCTTTCAGCCCCTCTCCCCTCGCGGGAGAGGGGGCTCAGGCCGCGCGCCGCTTGCGCGCCGTCTTGGGATCGGCGATCAGGGGGCGATAGATTTCGATCCGATCGCCCTCCTCGACCGCCTGATCCGGCTTCGCCAATTTACCGAAGATACCGACCTTGTTGGCGTCGAGATCGATCTCCGGGAACTGATCGAGCAGGCCGCACTGCTCGATGGCTTCGCGAACGCTGGTCCCGGTCCGCACTTCCAGCGCCCGCAGCGCCTGCCCGTCCGTGCCGACATAGGCCACCGAGATCTGGAGATACTCAGTCACGGTCGTAGACCTCGTCGGCGCGCTTGCAGAAGGCATCCACCAGCGTATTGGCGATCTGATTGAAGACGCTGCCGAACGCCTTGTCGATCAACCGTCCCGAGAACTCGAACTCCAGTTCCAGCTCGACCTTGGAGGCATTCTCGCGCAGCGGGGTGAAGCGCCAGGCGCCGACCAGCTTGCGGAACGGCCCGTCGAGCAGATCGATGTGCATCAGCCGATCGCGCTCGAAGCGGTTGCAGGTACTGAAGGTCTGTCGAATCCCCATCCGATGCACCCCGATCTGACCGCAGATCTTGTCTTCGGTCTCGGAGATCACGCTGGCGCTGTCGCACCAGGGCAGGAATTGCGGATAGGAGGTGACGTCATAGACGAGATCGAACATGCGGGATGCCGAATAAGGCACCAGAGCGCTTTTTCTGACGATGGCCACGATGGTTCCGAAACACTATCAAGCGATGAGTTGAGCGCGCACGACCCCGGCGAGCCGTTCGGCGAGCTGTTCGACCTGCGAGCGGTCGCTGCCCTCGACCATGACACGCACCAGGGGTTCGGTGCCCGAGGGACGCAGCAGCACCCGTCCGCGCCCGGCCAGCTCGTTCTCAGCCGTGGCGACGGCGTCCTGGACTTCGGGCAGGCTCAGCACATCGCGCGGCTGGTCGAGACGCACGTTGATGAGCACCTGCGGATAGAGATCGACCTCGGCGCCGAGGTCGTCGAGCCGGGCGCCGAGCCGATCGAGTGCCGCGAGCACTTGGAGTGCCGAGACGATGCCGTCGCCGGTGGTGGTGCGGTCGCGGCAGATGATGTGCCCCGACGGCTCGCCGCCGAGGATGCCGTCGCTGGCCTTGAGTCGCTCCATGATGTAGCGGTCCCCGACCTTGGTGCGCGCAAAGCCGATGCCGAGTCGCTTGAGCGCGTGCTCGAAGCCGAGATTGCTCATCAACGTACCGACCACCTCGCCGCGCATGGCGCCGGTGAGCAGACGTGATTTGGCGATCAGATAGAGTAGCTGATCACCATCGATCAGGTTACCGCGCGAGTCGACCATGAGCACCCGGTCGCCGTCACCGTCGAAGGCGATACCGAGATCCGCGCCCTCGCGCACCACGGCCTCGCGCAGCGCGCCCGGCTGAGTCGAGCCGACGCCGTGGTTGATGTTGAAGCCGTCCGGTTCGGTGCCGAGCCGCACGACGTTGGCGCCGAGTTCCTCGAACACGAAGGGCGCCGTGTTGTAGGTCGCGCCATTGGCGCAGTCGACCACGAGCTTCAGCCCCCGGAAGTTCATGCTCGCCGGGATGGTGCTCTTGCAGAATTCGATATAGCGTCCGTTGGCGTCGTCGATGCGTTTGACCTTGCCGAGCGCGCTCGATTCGACGGTGCGGAGCGGCTGATCGAGTTCGGCCTCGATGGCCAGCTCCACCTCGTCGGGCAGCTTGTCGCCCTCGGCGGAGAAGAACTTGATGCCGTTGTCGTCGAACGGATTGTGCGAGGCGGTGATGACGATGCCGGCGCTGGCCCGAAAGGTGCGCGTCAGATAGGCCACGCCCGGCGTGGTCATGGGGCCGAGCAGCCGGATGTCGACCCCAGCCGCCACCAGTCCGGCTTCCAGGGCCGACTCGAACATATAGCCCGAGATCCGGGTGTCCTTGCCGATCAGGATCTTGCCACGGCCATTGCCCAGCACGCGCCCGGCCGCCCAGCCAAGCTTGAGCACGAAGTCGGGCGTGATGTGTCCTTCGCCGACCCGGCCGCGGATGCCGTCGGTGCCGAAATACCGCCGCATGGGTCAGTGCTCTCCCGCCGGACGACCGACCTGGCCGGCCTCGAAACCATCGTCGCTGTCGTCCTGGCGCCGACCATGCGAAGCGGCCGGACGACGCGGCTCGTCGTCCTCCCAGTCGCGCGGCGGTCGCGGTTCACGCCCTTCCATGATGTCGTCGATCTGAGCCGAGTCGATGGTCTCGTATTTCATCAGCGCGGCGGCCATGGCGTGCAGCTTGTCGAGGTGTTCCTGGAGCAGATCACGCGCGCGCTCATAGTTGCGATCGATGACGCGCCGGATTTCCTCGTCGATCAGGTGCGAGGTCTCGTCCGAGACGCTCTTGTGCTGTGTGACCGAGTGGCCGAGGAAGACTTCCTGTTCCTCTTCGCTATAGGTCAGCGGACCCAGACGATCGGACAGGCCCCACTTGGTCACCATGTTGCGCGCGATCTCGGTGGCGCGATGGATGTCGTTCTGCGCGCCCGTGGTCACGCTGTCTTCGCCGAAGATGATCTCCTCGGCACAGCGCCCGCCGAACAGACTGGAGATGTTGCTCTCCAGACGCTGTTTGCTGTAGCTGAAGCGGTCGTCCTCGGGCAGGAACAGGGTCACGCCCAGCGCACGACCGCGCGGGATGATACTGACCTTGTGCACCGGGTCGTGATCCGGCACCAGACGCCCGACGATGGCGTGCCCGGACTCGTGATAGGCCGTCAGGCGCTTCTCGTCCTCGGTCATGACCATGGAGCGGCGTTCGGCCCCCATCAGGATCTTGTCCTTGGCCTTCTCCATGTCGCTCATCTCGACCAGCTTCTTGTTGGCGCGCGCGGCGAACAGCGCTGCTTCGTTGACCAGATTGGCCAGATCCGCGCCCGAAAAACCGGGCGTGCCGCGCGCCAGGATCGACGCCTTGACGTTCTCGGCCGCCGGGATCTTGCGCATGTGGACTTTCAGAATCTGCTCGCGCCCGCGCACGTCGGGCAGCGGCACCACGACCTGGCGGTCGAAGCGGCCGGGACGCAACAGTGCCGGATCGAGCACGTCGGGACGGTTGGTGGCGGCGATGACGATGACGCCCTCGTTGCCCTCGAAGCCGTCCATCTCGACCAGGAGCTGATTGAGCGTCTGCTCACGCTCGTCGTGCCCGCCGCCCAGACCCGCGCCGCGATGACGCCCAACGGCGTCGATCTCGTCGATGAAGATGATGCAGGGCGCATGCTTCTTGGCCTGCTCGAACATGTCGCGCACGCGCGAGGCGCCGACGCCGACGAACATCTCGACGAAGTCCGAGCCGGAGATGGTGAAGAAGGGCACCTTGGCCTCGCCCGCGATGGCGCGCGCCAGCAGCGTCTTGCCCGTACCGGGCGGGCCGACCATGAGTACGCCCTTGGGGATCTTGCCGCCGAGCTTCTGGAACTTGGTCGGATCCTTGAGGAAATCGACCATCTCGACGACCTCTTCCTTGGCCTCCTCGGCTCCGGCGACGTCCTGGAACGTGACCTTGACCTGATCCTCCGACAGCATGCGCGCCCGGCTCTTGCCGAACGACATGGCGCCGCGTCCGCCGACACCGCCCTGCATCTGGCGCATGAAGAAGATCCAGAGCGCGATCAGGATCAGGAGCGGGAACCAGTTGATGAGGATCTGCATCAGGACCGATTGGCCCTCGGGCGGCGCGGCCTTGATGATGACATTGTTGTTGAGCAGATCGCCGACCAGTCCGTCGTCACCCGGACTGTAGGTGCTGAAGCGCTGACCGGTCTCGGTCACGCCTTCGATCAGGCGACCCCGGATGGTGACTTCCTTGACCCCGCCCTGCTTGACCTGCTCGATGAAATCCGAGTAATCCAGATTCCGGAGCGTCGATTGAGTCGAGGTGAAATTGTTGAACACGGACATCAGCACGATGGCGATGACCACCCAGAGCAGTAAATTTTTCGCCATGTCACTCACGACTCACGACCCCTGAAGGTAAAACGCTGTAAAAACGACTCGATCCCCGGATTCTAGGGCCGAAAGCCCCGAGCGACCAGAAACACCTCGCGACTCTCCGAGCGCGAGGAATTGGGCTTGCGCGTGACCACCTGTTTGAAGCTCGAGCGCAGCTCGCGCATGTAGTCGTCGAAGCCCGAACCCTGGAAGACCTTGGTGACAAGCGTGCCGCCCGGCTTCAGATGCGTGCGCGCCAGCTCCAGCGCCAGTTCGACCAGATACATGGCGCGCGTCTGATCCACGACCATGGTTCCGGTGATATTCGGGGCCATGTCCGAGAGCACCACGTCGAGCGGCGCCTCGCCGATCGTCTCGCGCAAGCGCGTCAGCACCTCGTCCTCGCGAAAATCACCCTGGAGCACGACGACGCCCGGCAGGGGCTCCATCGGCAGAATGTCCAGGGCCACCACACAGCCCTCGGGGCCGACGAGGTTGCGCGCGATCTGCGACCAGCTACCGGGCGCCGCGCCCAGATCGACCACCCGCATCCCAGGCTTGAGAATGGGGTCTTTCTCCTGGATCTCCAGCAGTTTATAGGCGGCACGCGAACGATAGCCGTCGATCTGGACGCGCTTGACGTAGGGGTCGTTGAGATGCCGATCGAGCCAGCGGCGGCTGGATTTACTGCGTGACATGCGGTTGACGAGGATCTGAACAAAACGGATCGATGGCCGCCCAGGGCGGGTGACTGACCGCAAAGCCTACCACAAGAGGCCCGATCTTGATCCACTCGCGGACGCGGATCTCAGACGTCATGGACCCAGGGAAAGCGGAAGAGTTCGAGCAGCAGCCCCGCCATGGCGCCGCCGAGCAGCCCGCCCATGAAGGCCGGCGCCATGGCATCGTGCATGGAGAGACTGGCCAGTTGCCAGAACCCCGGATCGAGCCCCATGAGCGGCGCGACCACCATCCAGACGCTACCGGCGGCGATGGCGGCCAGGATCGCCATGGTCGTGGCCTCGATCAGATCGCAGGGACGCGATTCCAGCCCGATCCGGCGCGACAGCCGGATCCAGCCGCGCACGGTGCCGGCATAGAGAATGCCGTTCACACTGGCCAGGAACAGCACGGTGGAAAAGGTCGAAAACGGCGCCGAATGCAGAGGTTCGGCGATGGCCAGCACGGCGCCGACCAAGGCTCCGGTCAGGAGTCCGGCCAGGAGCTTGCCTGGAACATGTCTGGTACAGCGACGCGGGAAAGAGAGTGTCAAACCGATCGTGGCCGCTAGGATCGAGGCGATCACGACCGCATTGGTCAGAGTGGCCTGCCCCGGCATCAGGATGAGCAACGCCACACCCGTCGCCGCACCGATGACGGTGCTGATCAGCGCCAGCTCGCGGGCGCCATAGAGCACCGCGCCAGCCCCGCCGGCCAGCGCAGCCGCCAGGACATAGGAGAAAACGCCCAGCTCGGCGCCACGCGCCAGTGACAGCAAGCCGATGAACAGGGGAGCATAGATCATCCCGATCAGACTCCAGATGATGGCGCGCAGAAACGCGAGTCGCCAGCGTATCCGAGGTGCGGGCGCAGACTCGCTCTTGCTTGCGCTCTCGATCAAACCTTTGTAGGGGCGGGCCTTGGCGAACTCGCTGAAGCCTTCGGATGACATGACGAACAACCCTGGAGAAACGACGATCGTTGCATGATTATGAACGAAAAACGGGGCCAGCGGCCCCGTTCCATCCGAACCGGACAGGCAGCGGCGATCAGCCGGCCTTCAGGGTCCAGGAAGCGCACCAGCCGTTGACGTTGATCAGCTTGCCGGGGAAGAGCTGGCAGCCCTTCCACTCATCGGTCGCACCGGCGGCGTCGGCCTGCATGAACTGGCAGTTGGCGCAGTGCTGCTCCTCGGGGGGCAGACCGGGACGAGCGGCTGCGACACGCTCGGACTCAGCGGCATTGGCGTGGTACTTGAGGGCGATCGCGGTCGCATCGTCCGCGGCCACGGCGTTGGCGGGAGCGGAGGCACGGGCGGTGCCGAAACCGACCAGGTTGATCATCGGGATGGCGGCGGCGGTGCCCAGCATCACTTTGACAGCGTCACGACGGCTCTTGCTGATTGGCTTATCGGACATGAATGTCACTCCTAGCAGAATATGGTGTGGTGATTCCGACACTCCCGGTCCAGTACCGGAAGCCGGTCGGCATTTTCCTACAGGCGGCCCGAAAAGGCGAGCCGTTTAAGCCGTATCCACGATAGGGATTTGCAGGCCATGGCGCGGCTCGGTGTCCTTGAGCGCCGCGATTGTCCGCGCCCGGTACCGGATCTGCCCTGATCTTTGTCAATGGAGCGGTTCAGCGCCTTCATGGACGCGCCTTTCGACGCGCTCAACGCAGATAGGTTCCCGCGCCGATGTAGTGTCTGTTCCAGTAGGGGGTGTCGAGGTGGTCGATGCGCACCCGGCTACGCGAGGTCGAGGCATGGACGAAGCGCTCCCTGTCGATCATCAGGCCGACGTGATAGGCGTTGGGTCCGGTCTTGAAGAACACCATGTCACCCGGTTGCAGCCGGCTGCGGGGTACGGGTTTGGCGGCGCGTTGCTGGGCGGCGGCGGTGCGCGGGATCGCGAGTCCGGCCTGATGATGGGCGTAATGCGTCAGACCGCTGCAATCGAAACCCTCGGCGGGCGATTGGCCACCGTAGAGATAGGGCGTTCCGATCTGCGCCAGACTTTTGTCGACCAGAGCAGCACGACGTGCGCTGAGTCCGTCGTCGCGGCCACGGCTCGCACAGCCGGACAGGGTCGTCAGCACCAGTAGCGCGACGAGGACGAATGTCAAACGGGACAGCGGCGTGGAGGTCGTTCGAATCTTCATAGATCACTCTCGATTAGCGTGCCAGAACACTGGAATCTCTGGAATTTTGTCGGTTGTATCGCCCTTGGACGGCGGCTGTCAATCGCCGCCCGGCGCCTCGGGCGATCCGAGGACGCGAGAGGACGGCATCGGCGCACCTGTCCGCTTCGGGCTTTACGCTCCGTCGGTCAACCCTTAAATTGGCGCCATCCGACATGGCCCTTCATCACTGTTGCGCCCCGCTGGCCTGCGAATTCCGGGCCATAGACGGCGCAACCCTGCCCCCGATCCGATCGGGCGCCCTGGAGTATCAAATCGATGAGCGAAACCAAACACTGCCGACTCCTGATCCTCGGTTCCGGACCGGCCGGCTACACGGCCGCCGTCTATGCCGCGCGCGCCAACCTCAAGCCGGTGCTGGTCACGGGCCTGGAACAGGGCGGTCAACTGATGACGACCACCGAGGTCGACAACTGGGCCGGCGACCCGGACGGCGTCCAGGGTCCGGAGCTGATGGAACGGATGCGCCGCCATGCCGAGCGCTTCGAGACCGAGATCATCTTCGATCACATCCACACCACGGATCTGTCCAGCCGTCCGTTCCGGCTGATCGGCGACTCGGCGACCTATACCTGTGACGCGCTGATCATCGCCACCGGGGCGAGCGCGCAGTATCTGGGCCTGCCCTCGGAGCAGACCTTCCGCGGGCGCGGGGTCTCGGCCTGTGCCACCTGCGACGGGTTCTTCTATCGCAACCAAAAGGTCGCCGTGATCGGCGGCGGCAACACGGCGGTCGAGGAGGCGCTCTATCTGTCCAACATCGCCTCCGAGGTGACGCTGGTCCATCGGCGTGATGCCCTGCGGGCCGAGAAGATCCTGCAACAGCAGCTGCTTGAGAAGGCCGAGAAGGGCAACGTCCGTATCGCCTGGAATCATGTGCTCGACGAGATCCTGGGCGACGCCACCGGCGTGACCGGGATGCGCATCAAGCACGTCCAGACCGGCGAGACGCAGGACATCGACCTGCAAGGGGTCTTCATCGCCATCGGTCACACGCCCAACACCGCCATCTTCGCCGGCCAGCTCGACATGGAGAACGGCTACATCAAGGTCCAGAGCGGCACCCAGGGCAATGCGACCGCGACCTCGGTCCCCGGCGTGTTCGCGGCGGGCGATGTGATGGATCAGGTCTACCGTCAGGCCATCACCTCGGCGGGCACCGGCTGCATGGCCGCACTCGATGCCGAGAAGTATCTCGACGCACTGGAGGCGCAGTCCTGACGCGCCGCCATGATCGCCCTACTCGATCCGCGCGATCGCACGGCCTTTCCCGATCCGGCTCAGGCGCTGCGGGAGCCGAATGGACTGCTGGCGGTCGGCGGGGATCTGAGTCCGGAGCGGCTGATCCAGGCCTATCGGCGCGGCATCTTTCCCTGGTTCAGCGCGGGCGACCCCATCCTCTGGTGGTCGCCCGATCCGCGCGCCATCCTGATCCCCGAGCGCTTCCACGGCTCGCGCAGTCTGCGCAAGCGGCTGCGGCGCGGGGATCTCGTCACCACGCTGGATCGTGACTTCGCCGGGGTCATCCGGGGGTGCTCCGAGCCGCGCGACGCCGATGGCGGCACCTGGCTGGTTCCGGAGATGATCGCGGCTTATCGGCAACTCCATGACCTGGGTCTGGCCCATTCGGTCGAGGTCTGGCGCGCGGGCGAGCTGGTCGGCGGACTCTATGGCGTAGCCATCGGGCGCACCTTCTTCGGCGAATCCATGTTCAGCCGGGCGAGCGATGCGTCCAAGGTCGCCCTGGCGCGTCTCTGCGAACAGCTTCGGGACTGGGAGTTCGGGGTGATCGACTGCCAGATGACGACCGGGCATCTGCTGAGTCTGGGGGCGTTCGAGGTGCCGCGCGCCGAATTTCTGACGCTTTTGGACCGGCATGGCGCGCGTCCCGGATACGATCGGAGCTGGGACGACGGCACGGAGCGTCCGGCGTGCGCGATCCGGGTCGTGCCGGTCGTCGGGGACGGATGATGATGCACGGGCTGGGCATCGGACGCGGACGCACGCTGCCGCTCTATCTGACCGGCGAGCATGACTGCTCCTATCTCGACGGCGTCCAGGCGCGGACGCTGTTCGTCGATCCGAACGCGCGCATCGATGGGGCGACCTATCAGACGCTCATCGACCAGGGGTTCAGGCGCAGCGGCGCGCATGTCTACCGTCCGGCCTGTCGCGGCTGTTCGGCCTGCGTTCCGGTGCGTCTGCCGGTCGCCGGGTTCGTGCCGAATCGCTCGCAGCGGCGCAACTGGCGGCTCAATGCGCCGGACATCACCCTGAGCGACGGCCCGGCGGCGTTCCGCGAGGAACAGTTCGACCTCTACCGGCGCTATCTGACCGCGCGTCACGCCGACGGCGCCATGGCCGAGGACGCGACCGAGGACAGCTATCGGCGCTTTCTGGTCGAGTCCTGGGGCGGGACGACGCGCTTCATCGAGTTCAGGCTCGACGGGCGACTGGTCGGGGTGGCCGTCACCGATGTGCTGGAACAGGGATTGTCGGCGGTCTATACCTTCTTCGATCCCGCGCTGGGCGAGCGCGCGCTCGGCACCTTCGGCGTGCTGGCCCAGATCCGGACCGCCCGGCGTCTCGGACGGCCCTATCTCTATCTCGGCTACTGGATCGCCGAATCACGCAAGATGGTCTACAAGGAGCGCTTCCGCCCGATCGAGGCCTGGGACGGCCAGCGCTGGCGACGCTTCGAGCGTGGGCAGGCCCTGGGGTTCGACGACCGCGTCTGACATCGTACCTCGACGCTCAGGGGCATTCGATCGCTCATCCCTTCATGCCTTTCGGGGCGGATGTGTTAAACTCCGGCGGTTTCAAGGACCGCCTTCGTAATCCAAACAACAAGTTCACTATGTCAAAAGACGACGTCATCCAGATGGAGGGCACGGTCACCGAGACCCTGCCGAACACCGTGTTCCGTGTCCAACTCGAGAATGGTCACACCGTGACCGCGCACATCTCGGGCAAGATGCGCAAGCACTATATCCGCATCCTCACCGGCGACAAGGTCACGGTCGAGCTGACGCCCTATGATCTGACCAAGGGCCGTATCGTCTACCGCGCGCGCTGATCGCGATCGCGCGCGGCTCCATTCGAACCGACTCAGCCCGGATCGGCCGACGCCGCCAGATAGTCGCGCGACTGCATCTCGATCAGGCGACTGATCAGGCGCTCGTGGGCGAACTCGGTCAGACCGCCCGCGTAGAGTCCATCGATCGGCGCCGCCGTCGACATCACCAGCTTCACCCGCTGATCGTAGAGTTCGTCGATCAGGTGCAGGAAGCGGCGCGCGGCGGCTTCCCGGCTCGCATCGAGCCGAGGCACGTCCGAGAGCAGCAGGGTGTGATACTCCTTGGCGATCTCGATGTAATCGGCGGCCGAGCGCGCCGTGCCGCACAGGCTCGCGAAATCGAACCAGATCACGTCCATGCCGATGCCCTTGACCGGAATCGAGCGAGCATTGACCTCGATCGCCGTCGCCGGCTCGACATGCCCGCCGGTCAGACGCGCGAAATAGTCCGCCAACTGACGTTCACCCGCCGCGCCCGACTCGAACAGCAGTCCGCCCTGAGTCAGGGTCCGGAGCCGATAGTCCACTCCACCGTCGAGTTCGAAGACCTGCGTGTGCTGCTCGATGAGCGTGATCGCCGGCAGAAAGGACTGGCGTTGCAGTCCGTTGCGATAGAGTTCGCTCGGCTGGGTATTGGCGGTCGTCACCAGGGTCAGGCCGCGCGCGAACAGCGCCCGCAGCAACCCGTGCAGGATCATGGCGTCGGTGATGTCCGTGACCAGGAATTCGTCGAGACAGAGCACGCGCGTCTCGGCGCACAGCCGGTCGGCGACCACTTCCAGCGGATCGGGCTGCTTGGGCAGCACGGCGAGCGCGGCATGGATGTCGCGCATGAAGTGATGGAAGTGCAGCCGCCGCTTGCCGGGCAGATCCAGCTCATCGGCGAACCAGTCCATCAGATAGGTCTTGCCGCGCCCCACCCCGCCCCAGAGATAGAGTCCGCGTACCGGAACCGCCGGTTTGGACAGCGCCGCCCGCAACTGCCCGAGCCAGCCCGCCGGTGGACGGCGCCGTGTCTCGTCGAGCAGTCTATGATGCAGATCGAGCAGCAACTCAGCGGCTTGAAGCTGAGCGCTGTCACGCGGTCGAAACGACGTCGATTGGAGAGACACTGGCATGTTCGACAAACTCAAGCGATTTCTGACTTCGATGCTACCGGTGGACGCCAATCGGCGCGGCGCCTGCAACCGGTGTGGTGAATGTTGCAAACTCGATTATCCCTGCCCCTTCCTGCGCTTCGATGACAGCGGACTGAGCCAGTGTATCGTCTACAGCGTGCGTCCGCCGAGCTGTCGCAAATATCCGCGCATCGCCTCGGAGAACCGCAACCATCAGACCTGCGGCTTTTTCTTCGTCGACCCAGAGTCGGCGAAAAATTCACCGATACGGCGTGCGCCCTCGTCGAGCACCTCGAAGTCGCGCGTATAGGCCAGACGGACATGGCGGTCGCACGCATGCGTGCCGAAGTCCTGACCTGGGGTCAGGGCGACGCCAGCCTCCTCCAGCAGGCGCGTGGCGAAGTCCATCGAGTCCATCTCCAGCCACTCGGGCAGCCGGGCATAGAGATAGAAGGCCCCGTCCGGCGCGCCCGGAAGGCCGAACCCCAGCGCGCGCAGCGCTGGTAGCAACCGATCGCGGCGCTGCTGGAAGATCGCGCGCCGCTGTTCGAGGACGGCGGTCGTCTCGGGTGCGAAGGCGGCGAGCGCGGCGTGCTGGGCCGGTGTGTTGGCGGCGATGAAGAGGTTCTGCGCCAACCTGTCCATCACCGCGACTGCGTCTTCAGGCCCGACCACCCAGCCGACCCGCCAGCCGGTCATGCCGAAGTATTTCGAGAAGCTGTCGATGACATAGAGATCCTCGCCGGCGAGCGCGAGCGCCGTGGTGTCCGGCACGTCGTAGGTCAGACCGCGATAGATCTCGTCGACGATGAGCGCCGCTCCGCGCGCCCGGCAGATGGCCTGGAGCGCGCGCAGTTCGTCCAGGCTCGTGACTGCGCCGGTCGGATTGGCCGGCGAGGCCACCACCACCGCGCGCGTGCCGGGCATCCAGGCCGCTTCGAGCCGCTCGGGCGTGAGCCGATAGCCGGTCTCCGGGCCGAGCGGCACCGCGACCGGCTCGGCGCCCATGAGTCCGAGCATCTGGCGATAACAGGGATAGGACGGATCGCCCAGGATGACCCGGTCGCCCGGCTCCAGGAGCACCGAGAACACCAGTTGCAGCGCCCCGGAGGCGCCGGGCGTGACCAGCACGCGCGCCGGCTCGACTTCGACCCCATGGCGCTGTGCATAGTGCGCCGCTATCGCCTGACGCAGGGCCGGCAAGCCGGCCGCCGGGGTGTAGTGGGTCAGACCGGCATCGAGCGCTGCCCGACCGGCGGCCAGGATCGGCTCAGGCGTCGGAAAGTCCGGTTCACCGACCTCCAGATGCACGATGGAGCGCCCCGCCGCTTCCAGCTCGCGGGCGCGCCCGAGCAGACGCATCACATGGAAGGGCTCGACCCGACACGCACGCTCGGCCAGTCGGCTCGCCGGACGCTCCGCCATCGACCGATCTTCGATTGCACGCCCCGCCATCAACCGGCTCCGTGGACCCGGCGATGGAGCCGATCGAGCACGATCAGATCCACCAGCGACCGATCGCCCAGATCACCGGCCAGCACCCGAGACGGCGAATCCGGCTCGCCGAGCTGATCGACCACCAGCGCCGCCGCGCCGAAGTCCTGATCGACCGTATAGGCGTTGACCGTGACCACCAGGGCGCGAATCCCGGCATCGAACGCCGCACGCGCGCCATTGTCCGAGTCCTCGACGGCCACGCAGTCCTCGGGCTTCAGATCGAGCCGTTCCAGCGCGTAGGTGAAGATGTCCGGCGCCGGTTTCTTGTTCGGCACCACGTCGCCGGCGGCAATGACCTCGAACCAGCCCGACAGCCCCGGCTCGCCGACGTTCTCCAGCAGCTCGACGACGTTCTCGGGCGTGGTCGTGGTCGCGATCGCCAGCCGCACGCCCGCCGCGCGCGCCTCACGCCACAGACGCAACACCCCCGGCCGCAGCGGGATCGCCCCCTGACGCAACAGCGCCAGATAGTGCGCGGTCTTGTCGCGATGCAGACGCGCCACGAACTCATCCGGATCGACACCCGGAGCCGGCTCGATACCGGCGCGCTGCATGAAATAGCGGATACGCTCCTTGCCGCCGGCCACCGTCAGCAACTCGCCATAGAGTTCGGGATCCCAGTGCCAATCCAGACCGGCTGCCGCGAACGCGGCATTGAAGGCGGGACGATGGCCATCGCGTTCGGTGTCGGCGACGGTCCCGTCCACGTCGAAGATGAGAGCCTTGAACCCATACATGCCTGTCTGCTCCAGTCCGCTCGTCGTGAGCGCTCAGAATGAACCGAACGCGCAAGATTACCCAAATCGGCGCGTGCCCGCATCGCTTCCGGCACGCGAAACAGCGAAGATCAGTTGCCCGCCGGTTCGCGATCTGGTACTTAAGCACGCTTTCTCGGCTCGGACCGCCGGCGGAGGTCGATGACGAGCCGCTGGGAGCCACTGAATCCAAGCCGCATCCAGGCCAGAGAGCCGAGGCGGTCCATGGGAGGAGCACACGATGACCGAAGCACGCGAACACAACGCCGAGGGCTATTCCTTCGAGCCGTACAAGGCCGGCAGCGACGAGGAATACATGAATCTCGATCAGGAAGCGCATTTCCGCGAGATCCTGCTCGACTGGAAGCGCTCGCTGATGGAGGAAGTCGACCGCACCGTGCATCACATGCAGGACGAGGCAACCAACTTCCCCGATCCAAACGACCGCGCGACCCAGGAATCCGAATTCAGCCTGGAACTGCGCACCCGTGACCGCGAGCGCAAGCTGATCAAGAAGATCGACGAAGCACTCGACCGGCTCGACGATCACGACTACGGCTATTGCGAGGCCTGCGGCGTGGAGATCGGCATCCGCCGTCTGGAGGCCCGCCCCACGGCCACGCTCTGCATCGACTGCAAGACGCTCGACGAGATCCGCGAGAAACAGCGCGGCTGAGTCATCCCGCATGAACGGCGAAGCCCCGTCGGTCGCGTCCGGCTACCGGGGGCGCTTCGCCCCATCCCCGACCGGCCCGCTCCATTTCGGTTCACTGCTTGCCGCTGTCGCAAGCTATGCCGACGCGCGCGCCCACGACGGCGTCTGGCTGTTGCGTATCGAAGATCTGGACCGCCCGCGCGAGGTTGCCGGGGCCGCCGATGCCATCCGGCGCACACTGCACGCCTTCGGCTTCGAGTGGGACGAGCCTGTGGTCTTCCAGAGCGCGCGTCTCGACGCCTATGACGCGGCACTCGCGCGCCTGGACGCACTCGGTCTGGTCTATGGCTGCGGATGCAGTCGCGCCGAGATCGCCGCCCGCGCCCGAACTGGACTGGAAGGGCCGATCTATCCCGGCACCTGCCGCAGCGGTCTGCCGACTGGACGGCGCACCCGCAGTCTGCGTCTGCGTACCGCCGCCGATCCCATCGACTTCGAGGATCGCATCCAGGGCCGACAGGGTCATTCGGTCGCCGAGTCGATCGGGGATTTCGTGCTGCGCCGCGCCGACGGACTCCATGCCTATCAGCTCGCCGTGGTGGTCGATGACGCCTGGCAGGGCGTCACCCATGTGGTGCGCGGCGCCGATCTGCTGCTCTCGACACCGCGCCAGATCGGTCTGCAACGGGCGCTGGGACTGTCCACGCCCAGTCACGCCCATGTCCCGCTGGCGCTCGACGACCGGGGACGCAAGCTGAGCAAATCGCTGGCCGCCGCGCCCGTCGATGATGATGACCCGCTGCCTGCCCTGCGGCTGGCCTGGCGTCTGCTCGGACAGGAGCCGCTGGATGACGCCGGCTCGCCGCGCGCGTTCTGGCGACGTGCGGCGGCCATCTGGCGCATCGAGCGCGTTCCGCCCCGTTCGAGCGTCTCACTTCGAACGGAACCGGAGATCGGGTCTCAGGCCGCCGCCATCACCCGATTGCGCCCGCCCTCCTTGGCACGATAGAGACCATCGTCGGCACGCTTGAGCAACTGCTCGATGTCTTCGCCGGGCGTCAGGGCCGCCACGCCGATACTGACGCTTGGCCTGTAGTCCGCTTCGAGCGGGCGCATCAGATTGACATGGGCGCGCAGACGCTCGGCCACCGCCAGGGCGACCTCGAGTTCGGCATCGAACATGTAGAGTCCGAACTCCTCGCCCCCCAGACGACCGGGCAGATCCGCGACCCGCACCTGGGCGCGCATCAGCTCGGCGAAGGCGATCAGCACCCGGTCGCCGGCCGCGTGACCGAAGGTGTCGTTGACGCGCTTGAAGTGATCCAGGTCCATCATGAGCACCGACAGCGGATGCGAGCGCGTCTGGGCCTGGGCCACGCCCTGACTCAGACGCTCCATGAAATAGCGCCGATTGGGCAACTGGGTCAGGGCATCGGTGCGGGCCAGTTGCTCGTTCAGGCGATTGGCCTGCTCCAGATCGTGATTGGCCTTGCGCAGATCGCGCACCAGCCGCGACATCTCCAGCGTCAGGTTGCCCATGCGCGCGATGACGTCGTTGTCGTCGGCCCCGGCCCGCTCGCCGATGAGCAGCGCGTTGTCGCCCAGCGGATAGGCATGGAACAGATAGCTCTCCCCGCCCATGATGGTCTTGAAGACCCGCGCTACCGGCTGACGATTGGGCAGACCGGGTTCGATGTCCGGTCGCTGGCCGCCACTGCGGAGAAAACGCGCCAGGGGTTCGCCGCGCACATTGGCGAACCCGGCGAACCTCGACCTGAAGGCCACGTTGGCGTCCAGGATCACACCATCCCGGCCCACCTCCACGACGACCAGACGCCCGGAGTCCATGACATATCCGTGCAGGGCTGCCGCCAGTTCAGGGTGCAACGAACGATCTTGGGATACCAGGGTCATCCGCCTATCTCCAGTGTACGCGCCCAGTCGATCAGCGCCTCGACGCTTTCGAGAAAGAGATCCGCCCCCACCGTCTTCGCCAGCGAGGGAGCGGCCAGAAAAGCCTGGCCGCCGACCAGGATCGGCGGCGTCTCCGCCCCCAGGGCCGCGCGCAGGGCCGACACGGCGTGTCTGGCCTCCTGCACGTTGCTGACGAGCGTCACCGACAGCGCGATGAACCTCGGGCGCTCGGCGAGCGCCCTGGCCACCAGTGAATCGGGCGTGATGTCACAACCCATCAGCGTCACCTCCCAGCCGTCGAGTTCGAGCGTGGTGGTCAGCATCCAGGCGCCCAGCTCATGGAACTCGTTGGAGACGGGCGCGACCAGGGCGCGTCCCCGGTTCAGCGCCGGAAAGGGTTGATCGTAGTAGAGTGCCGAGAGGATGCCATAGACCATGGCTGTGGTCTGGTGCTCCATGTCCACCGAGAACTCGCCGGTCTCCCAGCGAGCGCCCACTTCCACCATGGCCGGATAGAAGATCTCGCGCAGCACCTGCGCATAGGACAGACCGCGTTGCATCAGGCCGCGACAATGGCGGATGACCACCGGATAGTCGCCCTGGAAGAGATGCTCCAGGATGAAGTCGTAATCGTGCCGCCAGGTCTCAGACACCGGCAGACGTCGGGCTTGGTACTGGAGCGCGCGCTGGACAGAACGCGGATGAGCATCGAGCATCCAGCGATAGACCGGCCGGATGGCCGCCGCATCCTCGTGCGGCAGCATCTCGTCGATAACCGCGATCCAGGCTTCCAGTTCGGCGGCGAAGTAGTCGAACGCGACGCCCTGATTGTGATAGGCCGAATAGACCCAGGGCAGCGCATCCTCCAGCAGGCCGCAGTCGTTGGTGATGAAAACCTCGACCATGAAGGCGGCATGGTTGCGATGATTGGTATCCAGGAGTCGCAGCGGATTGCCGCCCAGGAACTCGTCTAGGCGCGGATGCGCGGCGATACGCCGGCTGACAGCGACCGCCATCGCGTCCTTGCTGGACCGATAGTGCTCGACGGTGCCGGCAGGAATACACCAGGGCGAATCGATCGACATCGAGGGGCCTGATCCTATTTCGCGATGATCCGAGGTCGGAAAAGTAAAAATCGTAGGCCAAGCTGCACCGGCCGCCAGGAGTGCGAGGATGGAACCCGAACCCCGGCGACCTGGAGCGCGCGTCAGGACAGTTCGGCCTTCAGGGCACGCAGATAGCCCGAGAAGCGCTCGCCGAGTTCGGGATGCGCCAGGGCGTATTCCACCGTGGCCTCCAGATAGCCGAGCTTGCTGCCGCAGTCGTAGCGCTTGCCCTCGAAGGGATGGGCGATCACGGGCTCGTCCTGGAGCAGATCCGAGATGCCGTCGGTCAACTGGATCTCGCCGCCGGCGCCCTTGCCGGTGCGTTCGAGCTTGTCGAAGATGCGCGGCGTGAGCAGATAGCGCCCGACCACGGCCAGATTGGAGGGCGCGTCGGCCGGATTCGGCTTCTCGACGATGGAGACCACGCGCATGGTGCCGTCGGCGTCCGTTTCGACCTGGACGATACCGTATTTGTTGGTCTCCTCGCGCGGCACCTCCTGGACGCTCAGCACGCTGCAACCGTGGCGGGCGTGGACCTCGGCCATCTGTTCGACCACGCCCTTGCCGCTGGAGCGGATGAGGTCGTCGGCCAGTAGAACCGCGAACGGCTCGTCACCGACCACCGGCTTGGCGCAGAGCACCGCATGACCCAGCCCGAGCGCGACGGCCTGACGTACATAGATACAGGAGGCCGATCCGGGCAGGACATTGCGCACGATGTCGAGCAGCTTGTCCTTGCCGGCACGCTCCAGCTCGGATTCGAGCTCATAGGCGGTGTCGAAATGATCCTCGATCGAGCGCTTGTTGCGCCCGGTGATGAAGACCAGTTGATCCGCGCCGCCGGCCTCGGCCTCCTCGGCGGCGTACTGGATCAGGGGTTTGTCGACGATGGGCAGCATTTCCTTGGGACTGGCCTTGGTCGCCGGCAGGAAGCGTGTGCCCATGCCGGCGACTGGAAATACCGCCTTGCGAACCTTAGCCATGCATCAATTCTCCAAAATGTGCTTGCAGGATCGATCGATCTCATCGATCACGGATAGCGGATCGGGCGCCTGTGTGATGGGACGCCCGATCACCAGATAGTCGGCGCCGGCGGCCAGGGCCTCGGCGGGGGTCATGACGCGCTTCTGGTCGCCGCTCGCCGCGCCCGCCGGACGCACGCCGGGCGTCACCAGCCGGAAGTCCCGACCCAGCGCCGCGCGTACCGGCGAGGCCTCCAGCGGCGAGCAGACGATGCCGTCCAACCCGGATTCATGCGCCAGGGTCGCCAGAGCGAGCACTCGCTCGCGCGGCTCGCCGGGACAGCCGATGGCGTCCAGATCGGCGCGGTCGAGACTGGTCAGCACCGTCACCCCGATCAGCAGCGGTGGACGCTCGTACCGGCTCAGACGTTCGCGCGCCGCCTCCATCATGGCGCGTCCGCCCGAGACATGGACATTGACCATCCACACCCCCAGATCCGCTGCCGCCGCGCAGGCGGCCGCGACCGTGTTGGGGATGTCGTGGAACTTGAGGTCGAGAAAGATCTCGAAGCCCAGACGCTGGAGCCGTTCGACGAAGGCCGGTCCGAGCCGGGTGAAGAGTTCCTTGCCGACCTTCAGCCGGCAGCGCGCCGGGTCGAGCCGTTCGGCCAGTGCCAGGGCCGGCGCCTCAGCAGCGAAATCGAGGGCGACGATGATGGGTTTAACGTGTGTCACGGATCTTCGATGGTCTCTAGAGTGAATGGGTTGTGGCCGGGAGCCGGCCGTTGGGGTTCAGACCGGCGGACGTGTCGCCTCGCCCTGGATGGGGTCGGGCAGCACGGCGACGACCGTGCCCCAGTTGCGGCAGCTCGGACACTGCCAGTGCAGCGCGCGCGCCTGGAACCCGCACTGCTCGCACTGATAGACGGACTGGCGCTGCAACAGATGACGCGCCACGCCGAGCGCGACCCGCGCATAGCGGTGCGCACGTCCATCCGGGCTCGACTCGCGCGCGCGCAGATCGAGGAAGCGCTCCAGTACCGCCAGATCGGCCCAGCGCGCCAGATAGTCGGCCAGCAGATCCAGAGCCGCCTCGGAACCGTGCGCCCGCTCCACACGCTCACCGAGCGCCAGCATCAGATGCGGACCGGCTCGACCGGCAGCCAGTGTCTCGAGTTGCGCGATCACGTCCTCGCCCAGCCGCTCCATGGACTCGATCAGGGCCGGCAGAATCTCGGGCGCGTAGGTCGCTCCGCGCTCGGCGACGCGCTTGAAGAGCGCGGCCGCCCCCACGACATCGCCCTCCTCCAGCGCCATGAAGCCTTCCAGCATGGTCGCGCGGACACAGTCGGACTCGATGTCCCGCGCCCGACTCAACTGCGCGCGTGCGCCCGCCGGATCCTGTCGCCGCCGCGCCTCCTCGGCCAACTCGCAATGATAGTGCGCGATCTCGATCGTGAGGCGCTGGCCGGTCAGGGCCTCGAGCTGGGCGGCCACCTCCAGACAGCGGCTCCAGTCGCGCTCGCGCTGATAGATCTCGCGCAGGGCCTGGAGCGCGCGCTCACTGTGCAACCCCAGCCCGACGAGTTCCTCGAACAGCGCCTCGGCCCGATCGAGCAGCCCGGCGCTCATGTAGTCCTGCCCGAGTTCGAAGAGCGCAAAACCGCGCAATTCCGGACCGAGATGACGCCGTTCGATCAGATTCTGATGGATGCGAATGGCGCGATCGACTTCGCCGCGACGCCGGAACAGACTGCCGAGCGCCAGATGCGTCTCGGCCGTCTCGCTGTCGACCTCGGTGAGGCGCAGAAAGAGATCGATGGCCTTGTCCGGCTGCTCTTCGAGCAGATAATTCAGGCCGCGCAGAAAGTCCGGATGCGCCGCCGGCAGGACATCGATCTTGCGACGCAGATCGCGGCGCGCCAGCCACCACCCCGAGGCCGCCGCCACGGGCAGGAGCAGAAAGAACAGTTCGATCATCCGCTCCTCCGCGAGACAACCCGCCCTTCGGGCCTCCAGTTCGACACGGCCTCACCCCCATGGATGGATCTAGCGACGAGAAGCCCCGATATCCCGGTTGGGGGCATGACCAGACCCGATGGCCTTGGGTCCGGGTGCGCGTCCATGCTCAGATTCCCAATCATACAGACAAGCGGCCCGACTCGCATGACTCGGCAAGCGTCTGCCGGCGCGCCGACCCGACCGGCCATCCGGCGGATTTCCCGCAACCTCAAACCAGGACTCGACGACATGCGCGATCTCAACGGCAAGACCATCCTCATCACCGGCGCCTCGGGCAACTTGGGGGCCGCCACGGCAAGCGCCTTCGCGGCTCAGGGCGCACGTCTGGCCCTGACCGGACGTGATCCGGAGGCGCTGCGTCGCACCCAAGCGATGCTGCCCGCCGGTACCGACTCGCTGGCTCTGAGCGTCGATCTGCTCGACCCGGAGCAGGTCGCGGCCATGGTCGAGCAGGTCGCGAGCCATTTCGGCGCCATCCATGGTCTGGCCAACATCGCCGGCGGCTTCAGCATGGGACCGGCGATCCAGGACACGACGGATGCCGAGTGGAACGCCATGCTCGACCTCAACGCCCGCACCGCCTTCCACGGCGCGCGCGCGGTCGTGCCGAAGCTGCTGGCGGCCGGTCAGGGCGTCATCGTCAACGTCGCCGCGCGCGCGGCCCTGCACGGCGTCGGGCGCATGGGGCCTTACTGCATCTCCAAGGCCGCCGTCGTCACCCTGACCGAAACGCTCGCCGATGAACTCAAGTCGAGCGGAATCCGGGTAAACTGCGTCCTGCCAGGCACGCTGGACACGCCCCAGAACCGCGCGGCCATGCCCGACCAGGATCACTCCAACTGGGTCGGACTCGACGCCCTGGCCGACGTCATCGTTTTTCTGGCCTCGGATCTGTCGCGCGGCATCACCGGGGCGGCCATTCCCGTATACGGACGCAGCTAGCTGAGGATCATCGTGCGACGCGAAGCCGACACCCAGACATCCGGAACCCTCTCTCCCATCGTCCAGGCGAACCAACCGCCGAGCCTCCCGGACGCTCGCCCCACTCCCCGGCGGATGAACTTCGTCGGGTTGCTGCTGATCGGCAGCCTACTCGTCCTGCCGGCGGTCATGGCCCGCTCCGGACTCGATGCCGAGACCCAGACGCTGCTGGTCGAGGCCGTCACAGCCGCCGCCGACCTCGACGCCTATCACAGCCGCTGTCGGGGCGACGGCTCGGGTCGACGAACCGAGAACCTCAACAAGCTCATCGTCGGCAAGCTGCGCACGACCGTCCTCACGGTCCAGGACGACTTCTTCCCCGAGCGCAGCTACCGCCGCGTCCAGGCGCGACTCGAAAGCGACTTCGTCGAGCGCCTGCAAGCAGCCGGCGGCTGTCAGGGCGCCAAGGACTCTACTTGGCCCGAAGAACTGCGCCAACGCTACGAAACGGCCATCGAAGCTATTCGCCAGCTGCCCTGATCCTGCCGGCGGCGCCCGCCACCGATCGTCTGGTACGTCACGCGCCGGACGCCCTCCAATGACGACCGGACTTTACAGTCCCGATCGCTCGCTATATAAATAACAACAATTCGCATTTTCATGCTTTGACGACCGATGCGTTTCGCGCGTCAAGGCGTCGCTTTGCCCGCGTGACTGAAATCGACTTAACCAGGAGCAACGATCCTTGAGAATCCAACCACTCTCCGCCTCTATCGCACTCATGCTCGCCGCCGGCGCCGCCCAGGCCACCGGCTCATCGAACACCCAACCGTCGGGCGAACCCAAGCGCCTCGAACGCCTTGAACAGCGTCTCGATCGCCTGGAAGGCTCGCTCAACGACACGCACACCAAAGACGACGCCGCACCGGCTTGGTATCGCAACATCGAGATCGCTGGTCTGATCGAGGTCGAGGCCAGCTATCTCTCGCCCTATGAGGGCGGCAGCGAGAGTGACATCGTGCTGGCCACGGCTGAGCTGGGCATCCGCTCGCAGGTCAACGACTGGGTCGAGGCTGGGATCTCATTCCTCTACGAGCAGGACGAGACCGATCTCGAGGTCGACACCGCCTATCTGACGTTCGCCAATGCCGATGTCTCGCCGCTGTTCCTGACCGCCGGTCAGGTCTATGTGCCCTTCGGCGTCTATGAGACCAATCTGGTCTCCGACCCGCTGACACTGGAGATCGGCGAGGCGCGCGAGACGGCGCTGCAACTGGGCTTCGAGCACAGCGGCTTCTCGGGTAGCGTCTATGTCTTCAATGGCGACAACAAGGTCAAGGGCAAGGATCGGATCGAGAGCTGGGGAGCCAATCTCGGCTTTGCGCAGGACAGCGATGACTGGGCCTGGTCGGTGGGCGCCGGTTATATCAACGACCTCGGCGACTCGGACAGCCTGCATGAAACCATCAACGATATCCGGGTCGGTGCGGCCGAACTCGATCCGAGCCTGAGCATCGATCCAACCGAGCGTACCGCCGGCTGGACTCTCAACGCGGCCGCGAGCTTCGGCCCCTTCAGCCTCATCGGCGAATATCTGTCGGCGGCCGACGACTTCGACCCGATCAGCCTGGAGTTCAAGGGCGAGGGAGCGCGTCCTTCGGCCTGGAACTTCGAGGCCGGTTACAGCTTCACGCTGTTGGGGCGCGAATCGGTAGCGGCAGTGGCCTATCAGGGCACGCGCGAGGCGCTGGCGCTCGAACTGCCCAAGGAGCGCTGGCTGCTCGGCTGGTCGATCGAAATCTTCGATCGCACCTCGCTCGGACTCGAATGGGCGCATGATCGTGACTACAACACGCGCGACGGCGGTACCGGCAAGTCGGGCGACACCTTCACCGCGCAGCTGGCGGTCGAGTTCTGACCGCGTTCGCCGCTCTCCTGTGGCGGGGCCGATCGACGACCTCGCCACGCTCCTATGCCCTCCCGCCTCCGCCACCGAATCTCCGCTGAAACCATTTTCTTGCCGTCGACGTTCGCCAAAAACTGACGTCCATACAGCACCTTCCGCGCGCCCCTTCCGGCGATGGCTCTTGTCAAGCGCATTTGTCTCTAGCCACAGCATCTGGTTAGAGGTATACTCTCCGCCTACTACATATTGTGCCCGCGCCTGCGGGCGCTTTGCGTTCCAGCCGCTCGCCAAGGG
Organism: Allochromatium humboldtianum; assembly: GCF_013385175.1. Lineage (GTDB taxonomy): Bacteria > Pseudomonadota > Gammaproteobacteria > Chromatiales > Chromatiaceae > Thermochromatium > Thermochromatium humboldtianum. The sequence goes on from NZ_JABZEO010000003.1 coordinate 389,007, forward strand.
TACTGATTTGGAACGAAAAGCGCGATTTCAGTCGGTCACAGGCGCCGACATCTCTGCTCAAACCGTACCAGGAACCGAGGATCACGATGGCCAACCAAACGCACTCCCCCACTCCCCCGACCCGCGTGGTCAAGCGCGATGGGCAGGAGGTGCGTTTCGATGCCGGCAAGATCGAATCGGCGATCCGGCGTGCCGGTCAGGCCAGCGGCGAGTTCGGCGCCGCCGAGGCCAGTCTGCTGACCGCGCAGGCGATCAAGGTGCTGACGCACCGCTTCAGCGATGGCCGTCTGCCCGACATCGAGGGCATCCAGGATGTCGTCGAGCAGACGCTGATCGCCGCCAACCACTTCGAGACCGCGCGTGCCTATATCGTCTATCGCGAGCAGCACAACAAGCTGCGCACCGACAGCCGCACCCTGGTCGATGTCGGCAGCTCGATCAACGAATATCTGGACCGCTCCGACTGGCGCGTGGCGGCCAATGCCAATCAGGGCTACTCGCTCGGCGGGCTGATCCTCAACACCTCGGGCAAGATGATCGCCAACTACTGGCTCAATCACGTCTATCCGCCCGAGATCGGCGCCGCACATCGCGAAGGCGATCTGCACATCCATGACCTGGACATGCTTTCCGGTTACTGCGCCGGCTGGTCGTTGCGCACCCTGCTGCACGAGGGACTCAACGGCGTGCCCGGCAAGGTCGAGGCCGCACCGCCCAAGCACATGTCCTCAGCGATCGGTCAGATCGTCAACTTCCTCGGCACGCTCCAGAACGAGTGGGCCGGCGCGCAGGCGTTCTCCAGCTTCGATACCTACATGGCGCCCTTCGTGCGCGTCGACGGCCTGCCCTACAAGCAGGTCAAGCAGTACATCCAGGAACTGATCTACAACCTCAATGTGCCGTCAAGGTGGGGCACCCAAACGCCCTTTACTAATCTCACCTTCGACTGGGTCTGTCCGGAGGATCTGCGCGAGCAGGTGCCGGTGATCGGCGGTGTGGAGCAGCCCTTCACCTATGGCGATCTCCAGGCCGAGATGGACATGATCAATCGGGCCTATATCGAGGTCATGACCGAGGGCGATGCCAAGGGGCGGATCTTCACCTTCCCGATCCCGACCTACAACATCACGCCGGATTTCCCCTGGGAGAGCGAGAACGCCGAGCAGTTGTTCGAGATGACGGCCAAGTATGGCCTGCCCTACTTCCAGAATTTCGTCAACTCAGAGCTGACGCCCAACATGGTGCGTTCCATGTGCTGCCGGCTCCAGCTCGATCTGCGCGAGCTGCTCAAGCGCGGCAACGGGCTGTTCGGTTCGGCGGAGCAGACCGGCTCACTGGGCGTGGTCACGATCAACTGCGCGCGGCTCGGCTATACGCATCGCGGCGACGAGGCAGGCCTGATGGCGCGGCTCGACGAACTGCTCGACATCTCGCGCAACAGTCTGGAGATCAAACGCAAGGTCATCCAGCGCCACATGGACGCCGGACTCTTCCCCTATACCAAGCGCTATCTGGGCACGCTGCGCAATCATTTCTCGACCATCGGGCTGAACGGCGTCAACGAGATGATCCGCAACTTCACCCGCGACGCCGAGGACATCACCACGCCCAAGGGTCATGAGTTGGCCTGTCGGCTGCTCGATCGGGTGCGGGCGCGCATGGTCGAGTTCCAGGAAGCGACGGGCAATATGTACAACCTGGAGGCCACGCCGGCCGAGGGCACGACCTACCGCTTTGCGCGCGAGGACCAGAAGCGCTTCCCGGACATCCTCCAGGCCGGCACCGAGGAGACGCCCTATTACACCAACAGCTCGCAGTTGCCGGTCGGCTATACCGACGACCCGTTCGAGGCGCTGGCGATGCAGGAAACGCTGCAAAGCAAGTACACCGGCGGCACGGTGCTGCATCTGTACATGAGCGAGCAGATTTCCTCGACCGAAGCCTGCAAGCGTCTGGTGCGCCGTGCGCTGGAGAACTTCCGTCTGCCCTATATCACGATCACGCCGGTGTTCTCCATCTGCCCCAAGCATGGCTATATCGCCGGCGAGCACCAGTTCTGCCCGATCTGCGACCAGGAGCTGATCGCGCGCAAGCAAAAGGCTCAGTGCGCCGGCGCGGACTGTCAATCCATTCACTGAACACCCGAACCCGAGCGGCTGGACTCGACGGCCCCGGTAGCGTCGAACCGGCCACGGACCCGACCTCGTCGCACGCGCGGCGAGAGCAATAACACCGACGCATCGAAGTTAAGGAGAATGCGCACATGAACGACACTATCGAACTCAAGACCGAAGAACGGACCCCCTGCGAAGTCTGGACCCGCGTCATGGGCTACCATCGTCCGGTTACGGCCTTCAATGCCGGCAAGCAGGCCGAGCATGCCGAACGCTGCTATTTCAACGAGCAGCCTCGTGGTTCGCTGAGCCGGCAGGAACAGCGGGTCGCGGCCTGAGTCCGCGCCTATCTCCTAGCCGCTCTTGCGGCGGCTGAATCCTCCGTCCATGCCTGACAGCGCTCCCTTTGCCGCGTCCGACCATGCTCAAGCCGCCGAGCGGCTGAGGGTCGGCGGCTTCACGCGCCTGACGACCATCGACTATCCCGGCGAGCTGTCGGCGGTGGTCTTCTGTCAGGGCTGTCCCTGGCGCTGTCGCTATTGTCAAAACGGCGATCTGCTGGACTCAGGCGTGAATGAATCGCTGATCGACTGGGCGGACATCCGCGCTTTTCTGCGTCAGCGGGTCGGACTGCTCGATGCCGTGGTCTTCAGCGGCGGCGAGCCGACCGCGCAATCTGCGCTCAGTGCAGCCATCAGCGAAACCCGTGCACTCGGCTACAAAATCGGTCTGCACACCAGCGGCGCCTATCCCGAACGCCTGCGCCCGCTCCTTCCGCTGATCGATTGGGTCGGACTCGATATCAAGACGCTGCCCGAGGACTATGCGGCCCTCACCGGCCTGCCCGATTCGGGTGAGCATGCCTGGGCGAGTTTGGCCTTGCTGCTGGAAGCTGGGGTGAATCTGGAAGTCCGCACCACCCTGATGCCTGACTGGACACCCGACTACCTGCAAACACTGAGCCAGAGGCTGGCGACCAAGGGTGTTCGGCGCTATGTATTACAAGCCTGCGCAACCCAGCGGGCACTCGATCCACACCTGCCCGGCTACTCGATCATGCCGCGCGAACTCGTCGAAGCGGTCGACCCGATGGCCTTTGAGCGCCTGGATGTCCGAGGTTTGTAGCGGCTACCCAGCAACCGATCGCTGAATGCCACAAAAATAATACGCCTTTGTTACGCCTGTCTCCGCTCAGCGCCTAGCCCTGTTACGCCCGCGCTCGCTAACCTGTCCAGCCTTGGTCAACAATGCTGAGTGAGGTCATCGTGTACTCCATCCTGCTCGTCATCGTGCTGGCGTTGCTGGTGTATCTGTCGGTCGCCCTGTTGCGGCCCGAGCGGTTCTAGCCATGAGCATCGTCAGCGCTCTCATCCTTCTTGCCCTGTTCGGCCTCTGTTTCCTGTTCATTGAATGGGAGCATCTCCTATGAATGAAGTGCTGCTCATCTACGCCGCTGCATTGCTGCTGGCCTGGCCGTTGGGGCGCTACCTGGCGGCGATCTATTCGGCGACACCGACCGTGCTTGATCAGGTATTCGGACCTGTCGAGTGGGTGATCTACCGTGCCATCGGCGTCGATCCCCTTGCCCCGATGAGCTGGAAAGCATACGGCAAGGCGCTGCTCAAGCTGCACCTGATCATCGCGTTGATCGCGCTCGTGATCCTGGTGCAGCAGGGGTGGCTGCCGGCGAACCCGGATGGCGTCGAGGGAATGTCTTGGGATCTGGCGTTGCATACCACGGCGTCGTTCATCACCAATACCAACCAGCAGCACTACTCGGGTCAGGCGCAACTGTCCTATTTCGCGCATCTGGTCGCCATCGTCAGTATGCAGGTGATCACACCGGCGGCCGGTATCGCGGCCCTGGTCGCCATCCTGCGCACGGCGTTCACGCAGCGCGATGCAACCGCATCGACCCCGGAAGGCGCCGTATCGGTCGGAAACTTCCACGCCGATCTGGTCCGCGCCATTGTCCGGGTGATGCTGCCGGTGGCCTTCATCACCGCGCTGCTGCTCGCCTGGCAGGGGGTGCCCAACACTTTCATGGGCGCGCGGACCGTCACCCCGCTCGATACCGGCACGGGGCTTGCCGAGCAGCGTATCCCGGTCGGCCCGGTAGCACCCATGGTCGCGATCAAACAGCTGGGCACCAACGGCGGTGGCTGGTACGGCCCCAACAGTTCCGTGCCGCTGGAGAACCCGACGCCGGTATCCAACTTCGTCGAGACCATTGCCATCGTGCTGATCCCGATGGCCCTGGTGTTCATGGCCGGTTATCTGACCGGTCGGCGGCGATTGGCGATCCTGGTGATGGGTGTGATGCTGTCCCTGTCGGCGCTCCTGACGGGCATCAATATCTGGTCGGAGAACCAACCCAACGCCGCTTTTGCCGGCCTCGCGGCCGATGGCCCGAATCTGGAAGGCAAGGAGGTGCGCTTCGGCGCCACGGCCACGGCGCTCTGGGGCAGCTTCACCACCCAGACCTCCAACGGCTCGGTGAACGGGATGCATGACTCCTTCAACCCACTGGGCGGTGCCACGACGCTGATGGATATGTTCATCAACGCCACCTTCGGCGGGGTCGGCGTGGGGCTGATCAACTTCCTGCTGTTCCTGCTGCTCGCGGTGTTTCTCGGCAGCCTGATGGTGGGCCGCTCACCGGAAGTCTACGGTCGCGCGCTGGAGGCCAGGGAGATCAAACTGATCTGCATCGCGCTGCTGATCCAGCCATTGCTCATTCTCGGCCTGACCGCTACGGCGGTGGCGATTCCGGGTCTGGCGCAGAACTCCAACCCCGGCTTCCATGGTCTGAGTCAGGTGCTCTATGAGTACACCTCCGCCTTTGCCAACAACGGATCCGGCTTCGAGGGGCTGGGTGACGATACGGTGTGGTGGAACCTCAGTTGTGCCGTGGCGCTGATCCTGGGCCGCTTCATTCCGATCCTCGCACCGCTGGCGCTGGCCGCCCACCTGGCAGGCAAGCGCGTTGCACCCATGACCTCGGGCAGTCTGGCCGTGGAAACGCCCACCTTCGCCGTGCTGACCCTGGGCGTGATCCTGATGTTCGCGTTGCTCAGCTTCTTCCCGGTTCTGGCCCTCGGCCCGGTCGCCGAGTTCCTGTCACTGGCGAACTGATGCCTTGGAGAATGAATCATGAAACGTCAGCGCAACGCATTGAAGTTACTGGATGCCCACACTCTGGCCCGCTTGGCGGGTGAGTCGCTGCGGCGGCTCCACCCACGCCGGCTGGCGCACAACCCGGTGATGTTCGTGGTCGGGGTCGGTACCCTGGTGACCCTGTGGCTGACCGGCACCGATATCATCGCTGGTCGCCCCTGGGGCTTCGATCTCGCCATCACTCTGACGCTGCTGTTCACCCTGCTCTTTGCCAACGCCGCCGAGGCACTGGCGGAGGCGCAGGGCCGGGCGCAGGCCGAGAGCCTGCGCTCCACACGGAAACAGCTCGTGGCCCGGCGCGTTCGGGGGGACGATGAAGAATCGGTGCCCGCCACCGCCCTGCGTCGCGGCGACCGGGTGCGCGTCCTGGCGGGCGAGCTGATTCCCGCCGACGGCGAGATCATCGAGGGCGCCGCCAGTATCAACGAGTCGGCGGTCACCGGCGAATCGGCGCCGGTGCTGCGCGAGGCCGGTACCGACAACAGCGGCGTCAGCGCCGGCACCAGGCTGCTGACCGACAGCCTCCTGGTCGAGGTGACGGTGGAGTCTGGCCAGTCGCTGCTGGATCGCATGATTGCGCTGGTGGAGAGCGCCAAGCGGCAGAAGACGCCCAACGAGATCGCGCTCACCGTGCTGCTGTCCGCACTGACCATGGTGTTCCTGATCGTGGTGGCGACCCTAGTGCCCTTCGCCGCCTTTGTCGGCGCCGAAGTCTCGGTACCTGTACTGGTCGCGCTCCTGGTCTGCCTGATCCCCACCACCATCGGCGGCCTGCTGCCGGCCATCGGTATCGCCGGCATGGATCGCGCCATGCGGGCCAATCTGGTGGCCAAGTCGGGCAAGGCGGTGGAGGTGGCCGGCAACATCGACACCCTGCTGCTGGACAAGACCGGCACCATCACTCACGGCGACCGCCAGGCCAGCGATTTCCTGCCCTTGACCAGGATCGCTCCTGAGCAGCTGCGCGAGGCCGCTATGCTTTCGTCACTGGCGGATCCCACGCCTGAGGGCAAATCCATCGTTGCGCTGGCGAAGAGCCGTGGGGCGACGGCCGAGGCCGACCCCGAGGCGCGCGTCCTGGCATTTTCCGCCAAGACCCGCCTCTCCGGCATCGACCAGCCCGACGGCCGTCGTATCCGCAAGGGCGCACCGGATGCCATACGCCGCTTCGTCACCGAGAATGGCGGCTCCTACCCGGATGAGACCACTGCGCTGGTGGAACGTGTGGCGCGTGGCGGCGCGACGCCGCTGGTGGTCGCGCAGGACGATCGGGTGCTCGGCGTCGTGCCCCTGTCCGATATCATCAAGACCGGCATCAAGGAACGCTTCCAGCGCCTGCACGCCATGGGCATCCGCACGGTGCTGATCACCGGCGACAATCCGCTGACTGCGGCGGCCATCGCCGCCGAGGCCGGCGTGGCGGACTACATCGCCGAGGCCACGCCGGAGGATAAGCTGGAGTACATCCGGCGCGAACAGGCCCAGGGACGCCTGGTGGCCATGATGGGCGACGGCACCAACGACGCGCCCGCCCTGGCCCAGGCGGATCTGGGGCTGGCGATGAACTCCGGCACCCAGGCTGCCAAGGAGGCGGGCAACATGGTCGACCTGGATTCCGACCCGACCAAGCTGCTGGAGGTGGTGGAGATCGGCAAGCAGTTGCTGGTCACCCGCGGTGCGCTGACGACCTTCTCACTGGCCAATGACGTAGCCAAATACTTCGCTATCCTCCCGGCCATTTTCGTCGCCGGCGTACCGGCCATGCAGGCGCTCGACATCATGCAGCTCAACAGTCCGGCCACGGCGGTGCTGGCGGCGGTGATCTTCAATGCCCTGGTGATCCCGGCGCTGATCCCCTTCGCCCTGCGCGGGGTGCACCTCCGCCCGGTCAGTGCCGACGCGCTGTTGCGCCGCAACCTGTTGATCTACGGTTTGGGCGGACTGGTGCTGCCGTTCCCGGCGATCAAGCTCATCGATCTTGGTCTTGGCTTGGTGATGTAGGAGGTCGTCATGAATCACGCCCAATCCGTTGCCCGGATATCCACCGCGACGCCTGTCGCACACTGGCTCCAGGCGCTACGCGGCGCCTTGGTGCTGATGGTCCTGTGTGGAGGTCTGTACCCGCTCTTTACCGTGGCGATCGGTGCCGCCCTGTTCCATGTTCAGTCGACCGGCAGTCTCATCGAACGCGACGGCCAGATGATCGGCTCGGCGCTGGTGGGGCAGCCGTTCAGTGCGCCGGGCTATTTCCACGGCCGCCCCTCGGTCGCCGGGTACGATCCCTTCGCCGTCTCCGGCTCCAATCTGGCGCCGAGCAATCCGACGCTGCGCGAACGGGCCTCGGTCAGCTCAAGCGCCTTTTCCGCCGCAAACGGCGTGGCACCGACGGCGATCCCTGTCGATCTCGTCGCCGCCTCCGGGTCGGGCATCGACCCGCACATCAGCCCGGCTGCCGCCGAGATCCAGATCGATCGGGTCGCCGCCGCGCGCGGACGGCCGCGTTCAGAGGTCGCAGGCCTGGTGGCGGCGCGGGTGGAGCGCCCGGTGCTGGGCGTTCTGGGACAGCCGCGCGTCAATGTGCTCCAGTTGAATCTGGCACTCGACGCCCTCGGCTCAGAGGCCGGCGTAACGCCATGAACGCGCCGGCGGACGACCGGCCGGATCCGCAGGCCCTGCTATCAGCCATCGAGCGCGAGCGGCACGGGGCGCTCAAGATCTTCCTGGGCGCCTTTCCCGGCGTCGGCAAGACCTACAAGATGCTGGAGGCGGCGCGCGAGGCACGGCGCGAGGGTGCCGATATCATCATCGGGATCATCGAGAGCCACGGACGGCAGGAAACCGAGGCACTGTGCGAGGGGCTGGAGTCCATTCCGCTGATGCAGATGGCCTATCGCGGCGCCCAGTTCCGCGAGCTGAACCTGGATGCCATTCTCAAACGTGCGCCGGCCGTGGTGCTGATCGACGAACTGGCCCATCGCAATATTCCGGGTACCCGCCACCTGCGTCGTTACCAGGATATCGAGGAACTGCTGGAACACGGCATCGATGTCTGGACCACGGTCAATATCCAGCACCTGGAGAGTCTGAATGATGTGGTCGCACGCATCACCGGCGTGCGCATGCGCGAGACGGTTCCGGACACCGTGCTCAGTGAGGCGCGCGACGTCGTGCTGGTGGATCTGACGCCCCGCGAGCTGATCGAGCGGCTCAAGCAGGGCAAGGTCTACATCCCCGAGCAGGCCCGCGCGGCCCTCGATGGCTTCTTCAGTCCGACGAATCTGGCGGCACTGCGCGAACTGGCCTTACAGACCGTAGCCGAGCGCATCGACCGGGATGTGCGTGAGGTCATGCGCAGCCAGGGAGTCACGGGTCCGTGGCCGGTACGGGCGCGCATCGTCGTCGCCATCGACGGCATCGGTAACGGTGAGGAACTGGTGCGTCTCGGCCGGCGTCTCGCCGAGCGTCGTCGGGCGCCATGGAGCGCGGTGTTTGTCGATCGCGGCGACACAGGCCCCGAACAGCAGGCCGGTGTCGAGCGCACCTTCGAGCTGGCCGCGCGCCTGGGGGGCGAAACCCTGACCCTGCGCGGCCATGATCCCGTGGAAGAATTACTGGCCTTCGCGCGCGAACGAAATGCCACCACGCTGGTGGTGGGGCGCAGCCGGCACCGACCCCTGGCGGGATTGTTCAGCCAGTCCTTGAGTCAACGCTTGTTGCGGCGCGGCGAAGACTTCGAAATCACCTTTGTTCCCTCACGGGTCGCCCGGGTGCGTCGGCTCCGGCTCCGGCGACTCGAACCGATGCGTGACTATATCTTGACGCTGGCCGTGGTCGCGGCGGCGACTGGCATCGCTGCGGCCATCGAGCCTTTGGTCCTCTTGCCCAGCCTCTCGCTGGTCTTCCTGATCGCCGTCTTGCTGGTCGCGGTGCGCACGGCCATGCGCCCGGCGCTGATCGCGGCGGTCCTGAGCGCCGCGGTTTACAACTTTTTCTTCACGGAACCGCGCTTCACCTTTGCCATGCATCGTCCGCACGAGCTGGCGACCGTCGGCTTTTTTCTGATCATGGGCCTGATCGGCGGGCAGTTGGCCGGTCGTCTGCGCCACCAGGTGCTCGCGCTGCGCGGAACCAACGAAATGACGCAAAGGCTGCTGTCCCTGAGCCGCCGCCTCTCGGCCGCCGTCGATCTCCCCACGGTCCATCGCGAGGCCACGAGGACGATCGCCGAGTCTCTGCACGTCCCGGTGGTTCTGATGGCACCGGGCGACGGCGGCACACTGATGCAGGCGGCCGCCTCGCAGGACGAGCTGGACCTGAATGACAAAGCCCGATCGGCCGCGCAATGGGCGTTCGATCATCGTCAACCCAGCGGCTTTCAAACACAAACCCTCTCGGCACTCGATTGGCGCTTTCTGCCGCTGGCGATCGAGCAGGAGTGCTTTGGTGTGCTCGGTGTCTACCGATTGAGCCAGGGCTTCCAGAGTGAACAACTCGCCGCCATCGACGCGCTGATCACGCAGGTGACCATGGCCATTGCCCGTACCCGCCTGGCTACAACCCTGGAGCAGGCCAAGGTCGCCGAAGAGACGGAGCGCTTGCGTTCGGCGCTCCTGTCATCGGTGTCCCATGATTTGCGCACCCCGCTGGCCTCGATGATCGGTGCGGCCAGCAGCTTGCGTTCTTTGGACGAAGCCCTGTCCAGGGACGACAGACACGAGCTGCTCGACTCCGTGATCAGTGAAGGCGAGCGGCTCAACCGCTACATCCAGAATCTGCTCGATATGACCCGGCTCGGGCACGGCACCTTGAAACTGGAGCGGGACTGGATCGGCATCGACGACATCCTCAACTCGGCACTGCGGCGTACCCGCGAGTTACTGCACCACTGTCGGCTGATCAGACACATCGAGCCGGGCCTGCCGTTGCTCTATGTTCACCCCGCATTGATCGAGCAGGCGCTGGTCAATGTCATCGAAAACGCGGCAAAATTTTCGCCCGAAGGCGGCGAAGTGCAGGTCGCGGCGATGCGTGACGACGGTGAACTGCTGATCACGGTCGCGGATGAGGGACCGGGCATTCCATCCGATCACCGTGAAAAGGTGTTCAACATGTTCTTCACCGGCGGTGAAGGCGATCGCGGCAAGCATGGCAGCGGGTTGGGACTGGCCATCTGCAGCGGCATGATCGGTGCTCATGGTGGGCGCATCGAGGCGCTGCCTGGGCCGGGCGGTCGGGGGACCACCATCGCCACCCGCTTGCCGCTGATCGAGCCTCCCGACGACGATAACGAGGAACGCGCATGACTGAAGGCAACGCCTCCGCACGCCTCCTTATCATCGACGATGAGGAACAGATCCGGCGATTCCTGCGCATCAGTCTCAGGAGCCAGGGGTATCAGGTCATCGAAGCGGAGACGGCCGGCAAGGGACTCGAGCTTGCGGCGACCCAGACGCCGGACTTGATCGTGCTCGACCTGGGGCTTCCCGATGCCGACGGCCAATCCGTGCTGAATGAATTGCGTCACTGGTCGACCGTGCCGGTCATGATCCTGTCGGTTCGGTCATCGGAGAGCGAAAAGGTCGCCGTGTTGGACGCGGGGGCCAACGACTACGTGACCAAGCCATTCGGCATTCAGGAGTTCCTGGCGCGTGTGCGTGCGTTATTGCGCCTGCCTCGGGCGACTGAGAGGCAGGATGCCGGAATTTACGATGATGGTTATCTCCATATCGATCTGATCAAGCGTATTGTGTCCGTGATGGGCGAAGAGGTGCATCTCACACGCAAGGAATTCGCCATTTTCAAGATGTTGGTCTCCAACCCCGGCCAGGTGATCACCCAGACCCAGCTACTGCGCGAAATCTGGGGACCAACGCATGCCGGCGACACCCACTATCTGCGCAACTTCATCGGCCGCATTCGCCAGAAGCTCCGCGAAGACACCGATGAACCGCGCTATCTGCGCACGGAACCCGGCGTGGGTTATCGCTTTCTCGATGGCCGAGGCGATTGAGGGTCGCCGGAGAGAGACCAAGCACCATCGTCGGTGCCGATAAGAACCGGCTTGTCCTCACACCCAACCGCTTCGCCATTCTCAAGGCTCTGGTGGGGGGCGGCTCAATCGGCGCGCGCGAATTGGCGCGGCACGTCAGATGCGATGTGCGTGCGGTCCACGCCGACGCGCAGCGATTGGCGAGAATTGGGCTGACCGAGAAGCGCCGCGATGGCAAGCGACTCTTCCCGTATGGCGCTTTCGATATCCGGCTTGTATGGCGCGCGTCGGCTTGATCTTGGGTCTACCGCAACCGGCCTTCCGGAAATCCCCCTAAACCGCATTGATGCACGGACGACCGGATTCGTAGACCTCCAGCCCCAGGGACGGATGCGGCAGATCGCGATAGTCCGTCGATTCAGACGTCTCACAGTCCTCCCAGTCAATGCCGAACGACTCCAGATACGCGCGCGCCAGACGGATCGCCGGCTCGATCTGTGCCTTGACCTCGGGGCGCAGACTGCCGCCGAAGTCGTCCAGCTCGACCGGCTGCACGCCGATCAACAGCAGATGGCTCGGATAGTCTCCGAGCAGATCGGCCAGCGCCAGCACCTCCTGGAAGCCGGTCTGATGCAGGCTCATCTTCTTGGCACCCATGAACTTGGGCACCTCGTCGCCCTCGACCCGTTTGAGCGTGCCGGGCGTCAGCCCATAGTCGATGGCATCGAACACCACCAGCACCTCGGCCCAGCGGATGTCGTCGACCAGATAGATGCCCTGAGTACCGCCGTCGAGCAGACGCACGTTGGGACCGAAGCGATAGCGGCGGGCGATCTCCTCGATCACCCGCACACCGAAACCCTCGTCGGCCCAGAGCACGTTGCCGATGCCGAGAACCAGCACATTGGGGCCGGCGCTCATGGCCGATCATCCTTGAACATGCGCCACCCGCTGATCATGGTGCTGATGAGGCTCTGACGCGACATGATGTCCTCGCGGATGGCGGTATAGACGTGCAGCATCACGAACACCACGATGACCCACATCCCCCAGTGGTGCCACATCCGCACGTCCTGGCTCTGGCCGACGGCCGGGATGACCCAGCCGAAGAGTTCGTCCTGCCAGCTCCCCAGCCCGGTCTGCTCCGAATAGAGCGCAAACCCCGTGACCATCATCACCAGTCCGCCGACCGTGATGATGACGACCATGAACAGATGCGCCAGCGGATTGTGCCCGACGTATTTGCGCGGCTCCGGCTCTTGGAAGGCATACCAACGCAGCTCGTGCACCAGCTCGCTCCAGAATCCGCGCCGCCAGAAGGGCAAGGTGAACAACTGACGCGAGTAGCGATTGCCCACGACCGCCCAATAGAGCCGGAACAGGAAACCGACCAGGAACACATAGCCCGCCGCGAAATGCAGGAAGCGGATGTTACCCATCAGATAGTGATCGCTGGCCTCGCCCGGCAGGCTCGGCAGCGGACTGCCGATCAGATAGCCGGTGATGGCTAGGACCGTGATCGCGAGCGCATTGACCCAGTGCCAGATCCGTACCGGGGTTTGGTAGACATAGACGGCCGTGCGCTTGACCGTTGGGACGCCGGTGTACATAGACATAACCTGTTCCTCACAATCAGCGGACCTTGACCCGAGTCAGCTCCTCGCCGTCCGGGCTCATGATGTGCGTCGAGCAGGCCAGACAGGGATCGAAGCTGTGCAGCGTGCGCAGGATCTCCAGTGGCTGATCGGGTACGGCAACCGGCGTGTTCAGGAGCGCAGCCTCGAAGGCGCCGATGTTGCCGGCCGGATCGCGCGGCGAGCCATTCCAGGTGGTCGGCACCACGGCCTGATAGTTGGCGATCTTGCCCTTCTCGATCACGACCCAATGCCCGAGCGCGCCGCGTGGGGCCTCGGTGGTGCCGACGCCCTTGGTCAGTTTCGGCCAGGTTCGCGGCTCCCATTTGTCGGGATTGGCGGTCGCGCTGTCGCCGGCCTTGAGATTGGCCACCAGCTTGTCCTGGAAATGGCGCAGCCTGTGCGCCGCCCAGGACGCCTCCAGCCCGCGCGCCGCCGTGCGTCCGAGCGTCGAGAACAGCGCCGAGACCGGGAGCTGCAAGTCGGTCAGCACCTTCTCGACCGGCTCCTTGAACTCCGGGATGCCCTTGGCATAGCCGATGATGTAGCGCGCCAGCGGCCCGACCTCCATCGCGTGACCGCGCCAGCGCGGGGCCTTGATCCAACTGTATTTGGCGTTCTCGTCGATGGCTTCGATCCGGGTCTGGCTGCCCTTGGTGTTCGGACCCAGGACGAAGTTCGGCTCGGTCACGCCGTCCCAGGGATGCAGTCCCTTGGATTCGTCTTTGTACTTGAACCAGGAGTGGGCGACGAACTCCTGGATCTGCTCGGGATCGCGCAAATCGACCTCATGGACCTCGTCGAGCTTGCCGTTGATGATCGCACCGCGCGGCAGGCACTGGTTGTCGGATGAGTCATCGTTGGCGCGCTCGGGAATGTCGCCATAGGACAGCACCGCCTGACTGCTCAAGCCCCCGCCGTGGGTCCAATCCTTATAGAAGGACGCGATAGCCATGAGATCCGGCAGATAGACCTTGTCGATGAACTCGATGGTGCGGTCGATGATCGAGGAGACCAGATTCAGCCGCTCCATGTTGACCGCGCCCACAGCGCCCGTGTCATGGATGTTGATGGCGCAGGGCACGCCGCCGACCAGCCAATTCGGATGCGGGTTCTTGCCGCCGTAGATGGTGTGGATCTTGACGATCTCTTTCTGGAAGTCGAGCGCCTCCAGATAGTGGGTGACGGCCAGCAGATTGGCCTCGGGCGGCAGCCGGTAGGCCGGATTGCCCCAGTAGCCGTTGGTGAAGGGACCGAGCTGACCGGACTCGACGAAGCGCTTGATCCGGGTCTGGACGTCACGGAAATAGCCGGGCGAGGACAGCGGCCAGTCCGAGATCGACTGCGCCAGCGCCGAGGTCGCCTTGGGATCGGCCTTTAGCGCCGAAACCACGTCCACCCAGTCGAGCGCATGCAGATGATAGAAGTGCACCAGATGGTCGTGCGCGTAGAGCGTCAACTGCATGATGTTGCGGATGGAGTTGGCGTTCTCCGGGATCTGGATGTCGAGCGCATCCTCGATGGCGCGCACCGAGGTCAGGGCATGGGTGCCGGTGCACACACCGCAGATGCGCTGGGTGAAGGCCCAGGCGTCGCGCGGATCGCGACCGCGCAGGATCACCTCCAGACCGCGCCACATGGTGCCGGTCGAGACGGCGTTGCGGATGACGTTGTCCGCGTCGAGATTGACCTCGCAGCGCATGTGACCCTCGATGCGGGTCACGGGATCGACGACGACACGTCGGCCGGCGGTGTCGAGTTGGAAACCGTTGGGGGTCTGAACGCTCATGCCTGTCCGTCCTCAGTATGCTGAGCGCCGGCGCGCTGTTTGATGCGATGGACGGCGCTCGCCGCCGCATGCGCGGTGATGGCCGCGCCGACCGTGCCTGCAGCCGCGATCCCGACCGCGTCGGCGTTGGCCTCGATGCCGAAGACGCGGGTGTCGGTGACATGGTCGTAGAAGCTGCCCTTGTCCCAGAAATCCTTCTCCGAGCAGCCGATGCAGCCGTGCCCCGACTGGATCGGGAACGAGACCCCATCGTTCCAGCGCACGGTCGAGCAGGCGTTGTAGGTGGTCGGTCCCTTGCAGCCCATCTTGTAGAGACAGTAACCCTTGCGCGCGCCCTCGTCGTCCCAGGACTCGACGAACTGACCGGCGTCGAAGTGCGGGCGGCGATAGCATTTGTCGTGGATGCGCTGGCCGTAGAACATTTTCGGCCGCCCCTGACGGTCGAGTTCCGGCAGACGCTCGAAGGTCAGCATGTAGGCGATGACGCCGGTCATGACCTCGGCGATCGGCGGACATCCCGGCACCTTGATGATCGGCTTGTCGTGGATGACCTTGTCGATCGAGACCGCCTGAGTCGGATTCGGATGCGCGGCCTGCACGCAGCCCCAGGAGGCGCAGGTGCCCCAGGCGATCACGGCCTGACAGTCGGCGGCGACCTCGCGCAGCTGATCGAGGAAGGGACGCCCGCCGATGATGCAGCTCATGCCGTCCTGACCCAGCGGCGGATTGCCCTCGACGGCCAGGATGTAGCGGCCTTTGTACTGGTGGCGGATCTCATCGAGGATCGCCTCGGCCTGATGCCCGGCGGCGGCCATGAGCGTGTCGTTGTAGTCGAGCGAGATCATCGACAGCACGACGTCCGAGGCCAGCGGATGGGCCGAGCGGATGAAGGACTCCGAGCAGCAGGTGCATTCCAGACCGTGCAGCCAGAGCACCGGGATGCGCGGCTTGGTCTCCATGGCCTCGGCGATGCGGCCCGCGAAGCCGGGCGCCAGACCCAGGGTCGCGGCCGTGATGGTGCAGAACTGGAGGAACCCGCGCCGGCTGATCCCCTGCCGGCGCATCGCCTCATAGAAGGTGTCGGTGGTCGCCATTTTGGTGTCTCTATTTTTTAGTTGTAGTCGGCGCCACGCGGATCACTCTCGGTCGTGACGCCTGATCTCCTCCAAAGAGTGTGGAAATTAGAGCACCCCTTGAGTGAATCCATCAAGACAGCAGGGAAAATAAAAATTGCGTTATCAATGACAATCGTCAATCGACATTTGATGTGCGGCCATCAGGGTCGGATGCCCTGAGCGGCGACTACCGGGGCGGCGGAGCCTGGTTTAGACTGAAATCCAGGCTGCCATCCGCACGACTCCGGAGATCCCCCACATGACCGCTCCCGCCCCGGCCCGCCCGCGCAAGCTCCCGATCGGCCTCCAGAACCTGCGCGAGATCATCACCGACGGCTACTGCTATGTGGACAAGACCATGCACGCCCTGGCGCTGGCCGAGGCGGGCAAGTATTACTTCCTGTCGCGCCCGCGCCGGTTCGGCAAGAGCCTGTTCCTGGATACGCTGAAGGAGCTGTTCGAGGGCAATGAACCGCTGTTCCGTGGGCTGTACGTCCATGACCGCTGGGACTGGTCACAACGGCATCCGGTGATCCGGCTGGATTTCTCGGCGGGTATCCTGGAGAGTCGGGAGGAGTTGGACCGGCACATCCGGTATCTGCTGCGCGACAACGCCCGCCGCCTTGGTCTGGCCTGTGACCCCGAACGCGACGGGATTCCGGGTGCCTTCAGCGACCTGATCCGGGGCGCTCAGGCGCAGTCCGGCCAGAGCCTTGTGATCCTGGTCGACGAGTACGACAAGCCCATCCTGGACAACATCGACCATCCCAAACGCGCGGCCGAAGCGCGTGAAGGACTCAAGAACCTCTACTCAGCCATGAAGGGCCGGGATGCCGAGCTACGCTTCGTCTTCATGACCGGCGTGACCAAGTTCAGCAAGGTCAGTCTTTTTTCCGGCATCAACCAGCTTCAGGATCTCACCCTGGATCCCCGCTGCGCGACCCTGTGCGGCTATACCCAGCATGACCTGGAGACCGTGTTCGCCGAGCATCTGGCCGGCGTGGATTGGGAGCAGCTCCGACGCTGGTACAACGGCTACGGTTTTCTCGGCGACCCGGTTTACAACCCCTTCGATATCCTGCTGTTCATCAGCAAGGGCCGAACCTATCGCAATTACTGGTTCGAGACCGGCAGTCCGAGTTTTCTGATCAAGCTGTTCCAGCGGCGGCGCTATTTCCTGCCGGATCTGGAGGCCGTCGAAACCAGCGAAGAAATCCTGGATTCATTCGACATCGAGCGCATCGATCCGGTGACGCTGCTGTTCCAAACCGGCTATCTGACCATCGATCAGGTCGAGCAACGATTCGGTCAGCTACTGTTCAGGCTGCGCATCCCGAACCAGGAAGTCCGCCTGGCCTTGATGAATCACCTCGTCGATGCCTGGACCGACCGCCTGCCCAGTGAACGCATGCCTTGGCAGCTGGCGATCCATGAGCCGCTGATCCATGGCGATGTCGCCGGCTTGATCGCGGCCATCAAACGCCTGTTCGCCGGCATCCCCTGGCGCAACTTCACCTACAGCGACCTGCCCGAGTACGAGGGCTATTACGCCAGCGTGCTCTATGCCTTCTTTGTCAGTCTCAACGCCGAGGTGATCGCCGAGGACATCAGCCATCACGGTCAGGTGGACCTGACGGTGAAACTGGAAGGCTACGTCTATGTCATCGAGATCAAGGTCGAGCGCGGCCGGCCCGTCCCGACGCCCGATCAGGAGCCGGTCGACAATCCGGCGCTGGCACAGATCCGGGCGCGCGGCTACAGTGCCAAATATCGCGGCCTGCCGGCGCGGGGTCTGTTCGAGGTCGGACTGGTGTTCGATCCGGACGCGCGCAACCTGATTCAAGGGGATTGGGTGGCGGTCTGACCGGGCGCGATCCATCTCCAATCACCCACACTCAGGAAGTTCGTCTTGCTCGCCATCCTTGCCGTCACGGCTCCCATCTTTCTGTTGATCGCACTCGGCTTCGTCGCCGTGCGTCGGGTCTGGATGCCGCGCGAGGGCGCGGTCGCCATGAGCCGCTATGCCCTGCTGTTCGCCCTGCCCGCGCTACTGTTCGACACGCTCTCCAAGCGCTCGCTCGACAGCATCCTGGTGCCCGACTTCCTGCTGGTCTATGTCAGCGCCTCGATGATCACCTACGGCATCGGCGTGCTGGTCGCCTCCATCGCGCGGCGGACCTCGCCGCTCGACAATGCCTTCTTCGGCATGGGGCTGTCGATGTCCAACAGCAGCTATATCGGCTATCCGCTGGTGGCGCAGTTGCTGGGCGACTCGGCCCTGATCGCGGTTGTCATGGCCATTCTGACCGAGGTGCTGATCATCCTGCCGCTGACCCTGATCCTGACCGAGTTCCATCGCGAGCGCGGACGCGGCAGCGTGCTGCGGACGCTGGGGCGGGTGCTGCGCACGGTCGGCACCAATCCGATCCTGCTGGCGATCGCGGCCGGACTGGTGTTCGCGGCGCTCGGCTGGCGCCTGCCGGCGCCGATCGGACGCACCATCGAGCTGCTGGCCGGATCGGCGGCGGTGGTGGCGCTGTTCGCCATCGGCGGCAGTCTGGCCGGACAGCGGGTGCGGGGCGCGCTCGGCCCGGCGACGGCGATCGCCGCCGGCAAGCTGGTGGTCCATCCGCTCGTGGCCTTTGGGATGCTGATGCTGGTGCCGACGCTCGATCCGACGCTCGGTCAGGCGGCGCTGATCCTGGCCGGACTGCCGATGGTGACGATCTTCCCCCTGATCGCCCAGCGCTATGATCAGGGCGAGATCCCGGCCACGGCGCTGGTGATCACGACGCTGCTGGCCTTCGTGACGCTCAATCTCGGACTCTGGCTGTGGGGGATCGGCGTGCCGGGCTGAACCACGCCCAGCCTGAGCCTGAGAGACGCCATGGTTGCGGTACGCTACCCAAGTGCACTGAACCCCGTCGGCTCGCTGCCCGCTTCCGACACAACAGCAGCGTTTCGCTGATGGTCAGCTCGGGTCGATCTCAGGCATGATGCGCCTCGCGCTGCCGGCCCCGTCCCGGCCGACGCGGCCTATCGGACGATGATCTCCGGGGCTGACTTGTAAAATAATCAATGCGCGCCCGCTCATGCGGATGACGGATCCGTGCTGTCGCGCGCGAGGTATCTGAGTGATGGTCACAACTCTCGACGAAAAACTGGAATCCGCTTACCAGGAAGTACTACGCCGCAATCCGGGCGAAATCGAGTTCCATCAGGCCGTCCGTGAGGTGCTCGAAACCCTGGGTCCGGTGCTGGCCAAGTATCCCGAATTCGCCGAACACAAGATCATCCAGCGCGTCTGTGAGCCGGAGCGTCAGATCATCTTCCGCGTGCCCTGGCAGGACGATCAGGGTCGGGTGCAGATCAACCGCGGCTTCCGCGTCGAGTTCA
This sequence comes from Allochromatium humboldtianum, assembly GCF_013385175.1. GTDB lineage: Bacteria > Pseudomonadota > Gammaproteobacteria > Chromatiales > Chromatiaceae > Thermochromatium > Thermochromatium humboldtianum. The sequence goes on from NZ_JABZEO010000003.1 coordinate 408,221, forward strand.
ACAGCGCACTCGGCCCCTACAAGGGCGGACTGCGTTTCCATCCCTCGGTCTATCTCGGCATCATCAAATTCCTGGGCTTCGAGCAGATCTTCAAGAACGCGCTCACCGGCCTGCCGATCGGCGGCGGCAAGGGCGGCAGCGACTTCGACCCGAAGGGCAAGTCCGACAGCGAGATCATGCGCTTCTGCCAGAGCTTCATGACCGAGCTCTATCGCCATCTGGGCGAATACACCGACGTGCCGGCCGGCGACATCGGAGTCGGCGGGCGCGAGCTGGGCTATCTGTTCGGCCAGTACAAACGCATCACAAACCGCTATGAGTCGGGCGTCCTGACCGGCAAGGGGCTGAGCTGGGGCGGCAGCCGGGTGCGCACCGAGGCCACCGGCTACGGCACCATCTTCTTCGCCGACGAGATGCTCAAGGCGCGCGGCGACCGACTGGAGGGCAAGACCTGCGTGGTCTCCGGCTCGGGCAATGTCGCCATCTACGCCATCGAGAAAGCGACCGCACTCGGCGCCAAGGTCATCGCCTGCTCCGATTCCAATGGCGTCATCGTCGATCACGATGGACTCGATCTCGCGCTGATCAAGCAGATCAAGGAGGTCGAACGCCGCCGCATCAGCGTCTATGCCCAGGAGAAACCGAGCGCGACCTATCTGGAAAACGGCAACATCTGGACCATTCCCTGCCAGATCGCCCTGCCCTGCGCGACCCAGAACGAACTCAACGGCAAGGATGCCGAGATGCTGGTGAAAAACGGCTGCATCGCGGTCGCCGAGGGCGCCAACATGCCGACCACGCCGGAAGGCGTTCGGATCTTCCAAGACGCCGGCCTCGCCTACGGACCGGCCAAGGCCGCCAATGCCGGCGGCGTGGCGACCAGCGCGCTGGAGATGCAGCAGAACGCCAGCCGCGATTCCTGGTCGTTCGAGTACACCGAGCAGCGGCTCCACCAGATCATGATCGACATCCATCGCGATTGCCACGAAACCGCCGCCGAGTTCGGCGCGCCGGGCAACTATGTGGTGGGCGCCAACATCACCGGCTTCGTCAAGGTCGCCCGCTCGATGCTGGCGATGGGGTTGATCTAGGTCGCGTAACACACCAGCCGCTGACTGAGAATGTCCGCCGCCACCCGCAGTCCGCACCCGCGCACGTCCCAGACGCGGATCGCGGCGGCGACGGCGGGCGTCAGCGGTTCGTCGGCGTCCTCCGGGAGCGGCAGCCGGGTGTGCTCGGGCAGGGCATCGAGCCACTCGGGCCGATAGCGTCCGCCGCGCGCGTGCGGGAAGAGCGCGACATAGGCGATGCGCGACTCGACCAGATCCTGAAAGAAGTGCGAGCCGAACGAGAGATCCGGCACCAGACCGCCGCCGAGTTCGGCCACTTCGGCCAGGATCGCCACCTGACTGATGTCGGCAAAACGGATCGGCACCCCCAGTTCCGGGGTGCTGCTCCCCCAGCGTCCCGGCCCGATCAGCAGGGTCGGGCAGTCGTCGCGGCTGTCGATCCGGCGGTTGAACCGCCCCACCAGTCGGGCGACGGCGAACTTTTCCGACTGAGTCAGGGCGCTGTAGCGTGGTCCATCGACCTGAATGACCCGCTCGATCGGCTGATCGATATTCCCCCCCATGAAATGCCCGTCACTGGCGAACAACAGCCGATGCTCGGGCACCTCGTCCGGCATCTCCACCCGCTGACCGACGCCGAGCGTCTGCAAGGGCCGGCACTGCACCAGATTGAAGGTCGGCGTGCCCGCCTCATCCAGATGCAGGGTGAATTCGACATCCACCGGATAGTCATAGGCCGTCTCCAGCGTCTGTAACAGGCGGCGCAGCAGCGGCACGCAGTCGGTGTGGCGCAGCAGCGGGGCGAAGGTCAGACGCCAGACCGGATCGGGAGCCGTCTGACCCGGGCGTTCACGCGCGCGTTCGCTCGCCTCACGGTCGAGTTCGGCGCACCAGCGCAGCGGCAGATCGAGACCGGACTTGACCAGTTGACGCACGGAGACCGTGCACAGGCGGTTCTGGTCGATGTCGAGCAGATCCAGCTCATGCTGCGAGAACCGCCGCGCGTCGTCGGCATCGCGGAAGGGTCGCTTGTGCGGCTGATCGAGCGCAACCACGCAGGCATGATCGCCTTCGATGCGATCCACCGCGCGCGTGCCCAGCCCCATCACCAGCCGCACCATCCCGGCCGCCGGATCCAGGCCGGCGTCCCAGACGAAGGCATTGCGCGACACCCCGACCCCGGCCGCATCCGGAAAGTAGCGGTGTCCGTGATAGCGTCCGCTGACCCGCTGGAGCAGCAGGGCCATCGGCTCTTCCAGATCCTCCAGACCGCGCTGACGCCGGTAGACCAGCGCATCATCGCTCATCGTGCTGGCGAAGACTTCGCAGATGGCCGACTCCAGCGCCGCCAGCCGCTGTTCGGGCGAGCCCTGATTGACGCAGAAGACGCTCTCATATTTGCCGGCGAAGGCATTGCCGAAGCCGTCTTCCAGCAAGCTGCTGGAACGCACCAGCAGCGGATACTGGCCGAAATAATCGAGCATCCGCGCCAGTTCCAGCCGCACCTCGTCGGGCAGTCGGCCCCGGCGCATGTCGTCGCGCAGCGACCGGGCCTCGCTGAAATAGCCCTCGGGCGTGCGCTGGCGCATGATGCGCGGCCACCAGCCATTGTGGACCAGGAACGAATAATAGACATCCGAGCCGAGATAGAAGGAATCGTGCGGTTCGAGATGACGCGCCCAGAGCGCGGGATCCTGACGGCAGAGGATCTGACGCGCCAGCAGCATCCCGACCGCCTTGCCGCCCAAATAGCCGCTGCCGATCATGCGCGCGCGGATCGCCAGCAGATCGCGCAGGCTCAGATAGCGGCGTGCCAAGTCGATCAGGCGCTCGTCGCGACCGATCATGGCCTGATAGAGCCGTTCGAGCACGGCGCCCTGCTGTGTCTCGTCGGCCTCACCGGCGACCGCGTTGGCGGCCTCCAGAAAGAGCCGATCCCAATAATCGAGCTGACGCTGTGCGGTCTCGCCCCGGCGGCGCTCCAGATCGACCTGGAGCCGCGTGGCGTTCCAGCTATCGATGACCGGCACGAAGCGCCCGTCCTCCCGGATGTGCGGCAGGAACATGGTCGGCGACTGCCGCTGCCAGACCTTTACCGGCTGGACATAGCGCGCCTCGTCGGCGCGGCGCACGTCGATCAGCACCTGCGTGGTCGCGCGAATATGCGCCATGGTGGTATGACTGTGACGGTGCGCGAGCAGACCGAAATAGGCGACCGTGTCCAGTTCATAGAGATAGGGACAGACCACGCGGAACAGATTGCCGACCATCAGATCGGTCGCCCAGGCCGAGAGCAGATCGGAGAGACAGTCGAAGACATAGAAGGCGCCGCGCCCGTGATCGGTGATCAGCCGGTAGACATGACGGGTGAACGCCTCGAAGCCCCGCAGCGCATCGATCTTGATGATCCGGATGTGCGGTCCGGGCGCGATCAGCGGGGCGTGATGCCCAAAACGCAGATAGATGATCGAACGCTCGCGCGCCGCCGCCGCGTCGACGAACGGCGTGACGAAGCGGCGATAGTCCTCGATCTCCTCGATGCGCCAGACCACGTTGTCGCCGATGCGCAGACCGTCGAGAACGCTGTCGAGTCCGGGGAGCCCGGTGGAGACGGATTCGGGTGCGGTTCGGTGCACCCTCAGGCGCTCTGGTTGATCTCGCGCGCGAAGCGTTCGAGCTTGAGCGTGTCGGCGGTGAAGAGCCGGATGCCCTCGGCGAGCTTCTCGGTGGCCATGGCGTCCTCGTTCAGCTCCCAGCGGAAACCGATCTCGTCATAGCCGACCCTGGGAATGTCGAGCGCCCGCGCCCGGTCCGGATCGAGCCGGCGCGGCACCTCGCCCTCGGTCGAGGCCAGCTCACCGAGCAGCGCCGGGGAGATGGTCAGATAGTCACAGCCGGCCAGTTCCAGGATCTCGTCGAGATTGCGGAAGCTCGCGCCCATGACCACGGTCGGATAGTCGTGACGCTTGTAGTAGTTGTAGATGCGCGTGACCGAGCGCACGCCCGGATCTTCGTCGGCCGGATAGCCGGCGACGTTCTCGGCCTTCTTGTACCAGTCGAGGATACGCCCGACGAAGGGCGAGATGAGCGTGACACCGGCATCGGCACAGGCCACGGCCTGGGCGAAGCCGAACAGCAGGGTCAGATTGCAATGAATCCCCTGACGCTCCAGCCGCTCGGCGGCGCGAATGCCCTCCCAGGTCGAGGCGATCTTGAACAGCACCCGCTCGCGCGCATCGATCCCGGCCTGGTCGTAGAGCTCGACCAACGCCTCGGCGCGGCGCACCGTGCCCTCGGTGTCGAATGAGAGCCGTGCATCGATCTCGGTCGAGACCCGGCCGGGGACGACTTTCAGGATCTCGGTGCCGAAGTTGACCGCCAGCTTGTCCATGGTCAGACGCGCCTGAGCCTGACTGTCGCCGCCGCCGTGCCGGGTGCCGTGGAGCACCGCGTCCTCGACCAGTTCGCGATAGGCCGGCATCTGCGCCGCCTTGTAGAGCAGCGAGGGATTGGTGGTGGCGTCCTGGGGACGATAGTCGATGATGGCCTGGAAGTCGCCGGTGTCGGCGACCACGGTGGTCATACTCTTGAGTGCTTCGAGTCGGTTCATGATGAAAAGCGCCTCCAGCGCAAAAAACGAAAGGGATGGAGTGATTCAAGCGTAACCCATGGGTATGGGTTGCGTCGAAACGCGGTGCAAGATCGATCCAGACGATTATGGCTTGCGCCCATGTCGAACGTTTGACGGATGTCTGTGTCCGACCCGCCGGCAGGACTGGAGCGAACCGGCAATCTCGCCTATGCTCGACGCCCTTGAACGAACCGCTCCCGGAGTGGTCCACAAGCGCCACGGACCGCCGCTCTTCGCGGCGGTTTCTCGTTTCGATCGATCAATCAACCTCAACCCTGGAGTCTACCTGTATGGAACATTTCGGCTTTCCGATGGAAGCCATCGCCATCTTCGTCGCCGTGGTCGCCGTCTCCATCTATCTGGATCTCTTCGCGCATCGCAAGACCGATGAGATCAGCGTCGCGGATGCCGCCAAGTGGTCGGTGTTCTGGATCGTGCTCGCACTCGGCTTCTACGGCTATCTGTGGGGACGTTTCAGCAAGGAGTGGGCCGATCTCTATCTGGCCGGCTATGTGCTCGAAAAGAGCCTCTCGGTCGACAATCTCATGGTCTTCATGGCCATCTTCGCCTCCTTCGGCATCCGCTCGGGGCTGCAACACCGCATCCTCTACTGGGGCATCATCGGCGCGCTGGTGTTCCGCGCCATCTTCGTGCTGATCGGCACCAGTCTGTTCATGGCCAGTCCCTGGGTCGGCTTCGTCTTCGCCATCCTGGTGGCCTGGAGCGGCGTGCAGATGCTCAAGAGCCGTGGCGATGGGGAGGAGATCGAGGACTATTCGGATCACTGGAGCGTGCGTCTGACCGGCAAGATGATGCCGATCTACACCCGGCTGCATCTGGACCGCTTCTTCGTCAGGCACGAGGAGTTGTTCGTCGGACGCGAGGAGGCCGAGCGCCAGAAGTCGGTCACGCGCATGGGCGCGCTCTATGCCACGCCGGCCTTCCTCTGTCTGGCGACGATCGAGACCTCGGACCTGGCCTTCTCGTTCGACTCGGTGCCGGCCGTCATCGCCGTGACGCAGGAACCGCTGCTGGTCTATGCGGCCATGATCTTCGCCATCCTGGGTCTGCGCAGTCTGTATTTCGTGCTCGCGGCCCTGACACGCTATCTGGTGCACCTGGAGAAGGCGGTCATCGTGCTGCTGTTCTACATCGCCGGCAAGATGGCGTTGCAGTCCTGGAACCATGCGATTGGGGATACGGGTCTGCATATCTCGCCTGGGACCAGTCTGATGGTGGTGCTCGGTGTGCTGGTGCTGGGTGTGGTCGCCTCCCTGCTCTTCCCTGGGAACAAGGATGACGACTCGGCGGGCGCGACCAAGGGATGATCGCGGTTTGAGTCGCGGGCCGGTTCGCTGGGACCGGCCCGTACTGCGAACGACTGGTCGGCTCCAAGATCCATCGCGCCTATCGACCATTGAACCGTGTCCGGTATGATAGTCGCCATTTCGCCGATTCAGGAATCAAACCCCATGACCGACATCGACAAAGCACAAGCCCTCGCCGGCTCGACTCTGGGCGGGGAACTGGACGCCGACGAATGCCAGGCGCTCGCCGAGCGCATGGGTGTCATCTCACTCCAGGCCGGAGAGACGCTGGTCGACGAGGACCAGGATCGACGCACGCTCTTCGTACTGGCACGCGGTCGGCTCTGCGTCTGCAAATCCGTCGGCGGCAAGGAGGAGACCGTCTACCAGATGCGCCCCGGCGAGTGCGCCGGCACCCGCGCCTTCGTCGACGGCAAACCACGCCGCGCCGCCCTGCGCGCCGAGGAACCCGTCACCGTCCTGACTCTGGAGCCGGAGGACTTCGACGCCCTGATCGAGACCCACCCGCGTCTGGTCTTCAAGATCATGCGCGCCATGTTCCGCATCACCCACAGCAACCTGATGCGTATGAATCTGGAGAGCGCCGAGATGCGCAACTATCTGCTCAAGAGCGGCGGACGCTATTGAGCCGGTGAGCCTGATTGGATCCGCCGTCGCGAGACCGAAATCCACGCCTTCGCGCCGGCGCATCGCACCCGAAGCCATAACCCCCAATAGCCTCCGGAGGCGCCGATGCACCTGTTCGACATCCTCGCCGTCCTGCTGAGTCTGGCGGCGGTCTTCAGTTGGATCAACCATCGGTTCATCCGGCTGCCGACCACCATCGGCTTGATGCTGATCGCACTCCTGCTCTCGCTCGGGCTGCTGATCGCACCACTCGACAGCGAATGGCACACTCTCCTGAAGCAGCTACTCGAAGACGTCGATTTCGAGGATACGGTACTGCACGGGATGCTCGGCTTCCTGCTGTTCGCCGGTGCGCTCCATGTCAACTTGCATGATCTGGCGCGTCACAAATGGGTCATCGCCACGCTCGCGAGCGCCAGCGTCGTCGGCGCGACCCTGCTGATCGCCCTGGGCGGCTGGCTGCTGTTCGGGCTACTCGGGCTGGACGTGCCCTTCATCTACTGTCTGCTGTTCGGTGCCCTGATCTCGCCGACCGATCCGATCGCCGTGCTCGGCATCCTCAAGAAGGCCAATGCGCCCGAATCGCTCAACACCAAGATCACGGGCGAATCCCTGTTCAACGACGGCGTGGCCGTAGTGCTGTTCCTGACCCTGCTCGGCATCGCCACCGGCGAGCATGAAGCCAGCCTGTTCGGCGCGCTCGGGATGCTGGGGTACGAGGTCATCGGCGGCGCGCTGCTGGGCATTCTGAGCGGCGGTCTGGTGCTGCTGATGCTGAGCCGCGTCGACGACTATCAGGTCGAGATCCTGCTCACCCTGGCCCTGGCCACCGGCGGCTATGCCCTGGCCGAGCAGCTGCATCTGTCGGCGCCGATCGCCATCGTGGTCGCCGGCCTGATGATCGGCAATCATGGGCGCCGGTGCTTCATGTCGGACAAGACCCGCCGGCATCTGGACGACTTCTGGGAACTGGTCGACGAGATCCTCAACGCCGTGCTCTTCGTGCTGATCGGACTCGAGGTGCTGGTGCTGGAACTGAGCGGCGGTCCGCTGCTGGCCGGGGCGCTGGCGATTCCGCTGGTGCTGGCCGCACGCGCCCTGAGCGTGGGACTGCCGATCCGGATGATGAGACGCCGGAGCAGCGACTTTGCACCCGGCACCGTCACCCTGCTGACCTGGGCCGGATTGCGTGGCGGCATTTCGATCGCGCTGGCCCTCTCGCTGCCGGATGGAGAGACGCGCGACATCCTGCTGAGCGTGACCTATGTCGTGGTCGTGTTCTCGATCCTGGTCCAGGGACTGACACTCGGACCGCTGGTGCGGATCATCGGCCGGCGTGCCGATCGTGAACTGGCCGAGGTCACGGCCGACGCCGATTCATCCGCCCTCAATCATCACTGACCAACGACAACGATCCGGTGAGGACACAGCCATGCAAAGACGTGATTTCCTGAAGACCGCCGGAGTCGGCGCACTCGCCGCCGGAGCCAGTGTCTCGCTCCCGGCCCGTGCCGAGGGGCCAAGCATCAAATGGCGCCTGGCGTCGAGCTTTCCGAAGAGCCTGGACACCATCTACGGCGGCGCCGAGACCCTGTCCAGGCGGGTCGCCGAGCTGACCGACGGGCGCTTCGAGATCCGCGTCTTTGCCGGCGGCGAGCTGGTGCCCGCGTTCGGCGTGCTCGATGCCGTGCAGCAGAACACGGTCGAGTGCGGCCACACCGCCTCCTATTACTACTACGGCAAGAACAAGGCGCTGGCCGCCGAGACCACCCTGCCCTTCGGGCTGAACACACGCCAGCTCACCTCCTGGGTGATGGCCGACGAAGGCATGGGGCTGCTGCGCGAGATGTTCGCCGAGTACGACATCCTCAACTTCCCCGGCGGCAGCACGGGCGCGCAGATGGGCGGCTGGTATCGTAAGGAGATCAAGTCGCTGGAAGATCTCAAGGGACTCAAGATCCGCATCCCCGGCTTCGGCGCCGAGATCTTCTCGCGTCTGGGCGCGGTGCCCCAGTCACTGCCGGGCGGTGAGATCTATCCTTCGCTGGAGCGCGGCGCCATCGACGCGGCCGAATGGACCGTGCCCTATGACGACGAGAAGCTCGGCTTCCACAAGGTCGCCAAGTATTACTACTACCCCGGCTGGTGGGAGACCGGCACCCATCTGGTGTTCTATGTGAACAAGGACCAGTGGGCCGCGCTGCCGCCGAGCTATCGGGCCGCCTTCGAGGTCGCCGCCAATGAGGCGCACCTGGAGATGCTCGCCCGCTACGACGCCAAGAATCCGCACGCACTGCAACGGCTGATCGCCGGCGGGGCCGAGCTGCGCCGCTTCCCCGACGACGTGCTGCTCAAGGCCTATGAGACCGCGCATCAGGTCTATGCCGAGGAAGCCGAGAAAAATCCCACCTTCAAGCGGCTCTATGACTCCATGATGGCCTTCCAGGAGCGCTCCGATGCCTGGTGGGGCGTGGCCGAATCGCCCATGTCCAACTTCCGGCAGGCGGTGCGGCGGATGAAGTGAGCCGGGGCGCGGTCATCCATCGCGCACCTGACACATCGGCCGTTCGCACTGAGCGGCGGCCGATCCATCACCCCCGCAACACCGCCAGCGCTTCTTCGAAGTCGTAGCCGGCCAGCGCCTGACGAAACGCCGCCTCGCGCCCCTTCAGCGCGGGTTCATAGAGGCTGGGTGCATCGAAATACAGACTGTGCGCAGTCACGTCGCACTGTTCGAGCAGGCACATCAGGTCGTCGATGGCCTTGCGCAGAACCGCCTCGTCGGCCATGTCCGCGCCCTGCCCCGTCTCCGCCGGCACGACCTCGCCGATGGGCAGGCGCAGACTGAGCCAGAACACACTCCCTTCGCCGAGGGTGCTCTCGACCCCGATCTCGCCGCCCATGAGCGTGACCAGACGCTTGGTGAGCGCCAGTCCCAGCCCGATGCCATCGTATCGACGGGTCATGGATCCATCGCCCTGGCGGAAGGGTTCGAACAGACTGGCGCGCGCCTCGGGCGACAGGCCGATCCCCTGGTCCTCGACCACGAAGCGCAACGTCACTGCCTTTTCGCGCGACTCGATCGGCGCAACCATGAGTCGAACCCGCCCCTGCTCGGAGAACTTGACGGCATTGCTCAACAGGGCGTCGAGCATCTGTTCGAGGTGGGGCGCATCGCCGCGCAAACACAGTGGCACGCCGTCTTCGATCACCTGGACCAGTTCGAGCCCCTTGGAGCGGGCCGACGCCTCGAAGCGCCCGATGACGCGCGCGCACAGTGCCGCGAGATCGAAATCAGCGCTCTCCAGCACCAGCCGCTCGGATTCGGCGCGACTGAGCGTCAGCAGATCATTGATGATGTGGAGCAGCCGCTGCGAGGCGCGTTCGAGCTGATCCATGCGCGTCCTCGAACGCTCGTCCTGGCTGTCGCGCTTGGCCAGATAGGCCAGCCCCATGATCTGATGCAGGGGCGTGAGGAATTCGTGTCCGACATTGGTCAGGAAGACGCTCTTGGCGCGGTTGGCGCTCTCGGCCTCGTCGCGCGCCAGCGCCAGTTCGCGCACCCGCTCATGGACCAGATCCTCCAGGTGATCGCGATGACGCGTCAGCTCGGCATTGGCGGTGCGCAGTTCACGTTCACGCCGCTCCAGCTCCAGATGCAGCGCGACGCGTGCGCGCAAAACCGGCTTGTTGACCGGCTTGTGCACGAAGTCCACGCCGCCGGCCCTCAGAGCGCGTGTCTCGCTCTCGGAGTCGGTGCGCGCGGTGACGAAGATCACCGGGATCTCGCGCGTGGCCGGATCGGACTTGAGCGCCGCGCAGACCTCATAGCCGTCCATCTCGGGCATCATGACGTCGAGCAGGATCAGATCCGGTCTGGCGGTCTTGGCGAGCAGATCCAGCGCCTGACGCCCGGAGGTGGCGAAGCTGGTGTCGTAGCTGTCTTCCAGCATCCCGAGCAGGATCTCGATGTTGGTCGGCGTATCGTCGACGATGAGGAGGCGTGGAAGGTCGTGTTCTTTCATGGCAGATTCCAACTCTGTTTTTGCGCCAGACGCCGCACCCCGGCCAGGGCCTGCTCGAAGTCGAGCCGGGCGATCGCGGCGGCGATCGGGGCATAGTCGGCCTGTAGCGCGGAACCCTGTAGCCAGGATTCGATCTCGTGGCTGAGCCGGCGCGCCCGACTCTGCCGATTGTCGAGCATCCAGGCCAGTGTGTGGAGCTTCGGGTGCAGGGCGTCCAGATCCAGTCGCTTGGGCGTTGCGCGCTGCTCCGATGGCCGTTCGGGCGCGGTGGTGGGCGCGGATGCCTGGGACGCCCGGCTTCCGGCATAGTCGGTGATGTCGACGAGATGCAGCGGCGCCGTGAACCAGAAGGTGCTGCCCTCGCCGAGCCGGCTCTCGACCCCGATATCACCGCCCATCAGCTCGACCAGACGCCGGCTGAGGCTCAGGCCCAGGCCGGTACCGCCGTGGACGCGACTGGCCGACATATCGGCCTGCTGAAAGGGGGCGAAGAGCGTCCGGCACTGCTCGGGCGTCAAGCCGATGCCCGTATCCTCGATCGAGAAGCGCAGCACGAGACGCTCGCCGGCCGCCGTCCTGGAGACCGCGCGCTCGGGCGCGGCGACCAGCACGACCCCGACCCGGACGCCGCCGCGCTCGGTGAACTCGATGGCGTTGTCGACCAGATGGTCGAGCACCTGCTGGATGCGCAAGGGGTCGCCGGCGAGGACGGGCGGCACCTCGGGCGCCCTCACACAGGTGAACGTCAGTCCCTTCTCCTCGGCGCAGGGCCCGTAGAGCTGGCGCGTGCGGTCGAGGATGTTGTCGAGATTCAGGGGCGTGGACTCCAGACGCAGATAGCCGGACTCGACCTTGGAATAGTCCAGGATGTCGTTGAGCAGGCTCGAGAGCGCCGCCGCCGAGTCATGGATCTTGAGCAGATAGTCACTCTGGTGCGGGGTCATGGGCTCGGAGCCGTCGAGCAACAGGTTCGACAGTCCGATGAGCGCGTTCATGGGGGTGCGCAGTTCGTGCCCCATGTTGGCCAGAAAGGCGCTCTTGGCCGCGTTGGCCTGCTCGGCGGCCAGCTTGGCCTGCATGAGTTCGTGCGAGAGCACGCGCAGGGCCTGCTCGGCCCGGCGATCGACCAGGGCCACCAGAACCTGACGCTCGCCCGGCGTGCGCTCGCTCAGGGGCATGAGATGCACGTCGAACCAGGCTTCGCCATCCCCCTGGACCTTCAGAGCCATGGACTCCAACTGATAGGGGCCGAGGTCGAGCGCGGTACGCATGAGACTGTGCAGCCGGGTGCGGCTCGGGAAGTCGAAGAGCTGGAACAGCGAGCCGCGCTGCAAGGCGATATGGCGGCTGATGCCCAGTACCTCGTGCGCCTGTTCGTTGGCCTCGACGATGAAACCGCCGGCATCGACCACGATGGCCGGCACGGGCAGAGACGCGAAGAGACGCCGATAGCGCTCCATGGCGACCGCGATGTGATCCTGCGCCAGCATCAGTTCATCGTTCTGGATCTCCAACTCGGCCTGGTAGACCCGCAGTTCCTCGACCAGATGCGAGAGTTCCAGCGCCTTGGAGCCGTCCGGGTCCAGGGTCAGGCCGGCCTGTCCCTCGGCGATCGCCTGCTCGGCGCGCTCGCGCAGTTGGTTGAAATCGAGCTGGCGCCGCTTCAAGCCTTGCGACTCCGATGCCAGGACGTGATGTTGATGTGACTGACCACCACGCCGATGTCCTGACTCATCACGGGGGCCACGTTCATGACGAACCAGCGCTCCTCGCTTGGTGAGTGGCAGGGATATTCCATCGAGAAGATCGGCAGCGAGCCTTCGAGCACGCTGCGCAGACCGCGATAGGCTTCCTCGGCATAGCCATCTTCCTTGCTCATGCCCGGCTGGCAGATGTCCAGATAGTTCACCCCAGGGCCGGAGTGCTTGAGATCCTTGTCGCCGTTGGCGCGCGCGAAGCGTCGCCAGGCGGCGTTGACCATGATGATGCAGCCGCCGTGGTCGAGCACGGCGATGTGCTCGGGCAGCGCGTCGAGGATGGATTGCAGCCGACGCGCGTCGTGGAAGGCGGTCACGTCGACGAAGGTGGCCACCACGCCGTTGATGGTGGTCGAGGGGATCAGATACGGCAGGATGCGCACCAGATAGGTCTTCTTGTCGTCGAGCGTCACCACCTCGGTCTCGACCGAGCGCTGGGCGCCGAGGGTCTGGCGCAGATCCTCGATCAGGCTCGGGTAGCGCAGCACGTGCGAGATGTCGCCCAGCGGACGCCCGGCGTCGGACTCGCGCAGCTTGAAGATCTGGGTCGCGTCCGGACTGAAGCGCGTGATGTGCAGCTCTGAGTCGAGAAAGATGGTGGCCACGCCGGCGGCCTTGGCCATGCTGTCGAGATCGGCGTTGACGCGGTTGAGCACCAGCATCTTTTCCTGGAACTCGGCATTGACGGTGCTCATCTCCTCGTTGACCGACTGCAACTCCTCGTTGGAGCTTTGCAGCTCCTCGTTGGAGGCCATGAGTTCTTCGTTGGTGGCCTGAAGCTCCTCGTTGGAGGTCTCCAGTTCCTCGATGGTCGCCTGGAGACTCTCGCGGGTGGCGCCCAGCTCGCGTTCGAGCACGGCCACGCGCGCCATGGTCTCGGCATCGACGTCGACCGGCTCGGCGGCCGCCGTCGCCGTCTGGTTCGGAGCGGCCTCGAAGCACAGCAGCGTCAGACGCTCATCGCTCTCGCTGTGCAGCGGATGGGCCGACAGCCGGATGGTGCGCTGTTCGCCGCTCTTGAGCGTCGCATCGAGCAGATCGGAGACGATCGAACAGCGATCGCGCGTGGCCTTGTAGAGCAGTGCGGCGGCCACCGGCGTGAGCTTTTCGGGCAACAGCCGGCTGACCTCCAGACTGGCCGCACCCTCGCGGGTCTGGAGATAGGGGTTGACGTCGCCGAACAGATGGATGACTTCGTGCTGGTGATTGACGACGATCGCCGGCGGGGCATAGAGCGAGAGCAGGGCCGTGACGCCGAGACTGGCCACCGAGGCTTCGCTCGCGCCGTGACGCGACTTGGCCAACTGGGGCGCCTTGCCGAGCGTCGGCGGCGTGAGCAGCGCCGCGCCCCGGCGTTCCAGGAACGGCAGCGACATGGCGCCGACGCGCCGGAACAGCTTGTGCTTGGCGCTGATGGTCTGCAAGCCTTCGGTGGAGGCCGAGAGCGATTCGCTGGAACCGAGCAGCAGCACCCCGCCCTCGCGGATGGCGTACTGCAGCGAGCGCAGGGCATGTTCCTGGGCGGCTGAATTGAAATAGATGAGCGTGTTGCGGCAGACCACCAGATCCATCTTGGTGAAGGGCGGATCGGCGAGCAGATTGTGCCGGGCGAAGACGATGCACTGACGCAGTTCGTTCTTGATGACGAAGCGGTCGCCCTGCCTGGTGAAGAAGCGTTCCAGACGCTCGGGCGAGAGTTCGGCGGCGGCCGATTCGGGATACTGACCGACGCTGGCCGTCTCGACGCAGGACTGATCGACGTCGGTGGCAAAGATTTTGAGGTTCGGCCAGCGGCGTTCGCGTTCGAAGGCTTCGATGAACAGCATGCCGATGGTATAGGCTTCCTCGCCCGTGGCCACGCCCGCGATCCAGACCCGGATCGGCTCATTGGGCGGACGGTCGGCGACCATGGGCGCGATCACACTCTCGCCCAGCAGGCTGAAGGTCTCGGGATCGCGGAAGAAGCTTGTGACCGAGATCAGCATCTCGCGCCGCAGGGTGATGATCTCGTTGCGGTCGTGTTCGAGCAGATCGTAGTACTGATACAGCTCCGGGGTGTGGCGCACCTGCATCCGCCGGTCGATGCGGCGCATGACCGTGGTCGGCTTGTAGTCGGAGAAGTCGATCCCGCCGACCTGATGCAGCAGATGCAGGAGCGCCGCCAGCACTTCCTCGGTGGTCATGTTGGCGCGCGGCACCAGCCGCGGCGGCTCGATCTCGGGTTCTTCGTAGGGAAGGTTGCGGATGTGGGCCAGCAGCCGCGCCGGAATATCCTCGGCCGGCAGGATGGCGTCGACCAGTCCGGTGGCGATCACGCTGCGCGGCATACCGTCGAACTTGGCCGACTCCGGCTCCTGGGCCATGAGGAAACCGCCGGCGGCATTGATGGCCACCGAGCCGCGCGTGCCGTCGGTGCCCGTGCCCGAGAGGATGATGCCGACGGCATGGCGGTCGTAGACGTCGGCCAGCGAGGAGAAGAAGATGTCGATCGGCAGGGTCAGGCCGCGCGGATTCTTCGGCGTCAGATGCAGATGCCCCTTGGAGACGTGCATGATGGCGCCGGGCGGGATCAGATAGACGTGGTTGGCGTCCATCGGCATGTCGTCCTCGACCATGGTCACCGGCATCTCGGTGTGACGGGCGAGCAGATTGCTCATCATGCTCTTGTGGTCGGGCGACAGATGCTGCACCACCACGAAGGCCGCGCCGAGATCGGTCGGGCAGGCCTTGAAGAACTTCTCCAGCGCGTCGAGACCGCCGGCCGAGGCGCCGATGCAGACGACATAGCCGTCGAAGGGGGCCGACTTGGGGGCGTCGGTCCCTTCGCTCTTGGGCGGGGCGTTCTTTTTCATCGGCGATGAGGATCCATGGATGTGGCGACGGCTGGGGTTCGGACGCACTCGCGAGTGTTTCTGTTCCCCGCGATGCGGCGTGGACGCGATGCGAATCGACGGCGGTCGACGCCGGCAGGGTTTAGAATACGGCATTCTATCCAAAAGACGCTTCCGAGAAGCGTCGAGATTCGCCGCCGAGTCGAGATCATGCCCGAACGAGCGCCTCATGCCTGAATCGTCGCGGACTCCGGAGTCCGCCTCCGCCCGTGCCGTTTTCGATGCGCCGTTCCGCGATCCGGGATTCTGGTTGCTGGCGTTCAATCTGGCGGCCCTGGCGATCTTTACCGTTTGGCTGCAGGCGCACTGGGGCAGCGAGCACTGGAGCACGCTGATCGCCAATCTGGCCTTCATCCTGTTCCATGTCTCATACCTGATCCTGCTGTGGCGCACGGCGCGCGCGCCCTGGATCGAGCCGGTCATTCGTCGCGGCTGGCGGCTGATCGCGTTCGGCGAGCTGGCCTATCTGAGCGGCGAGATCACCTGGTTGGTCTATGAGAATCTGCTCGGGATCGAACCCTTTCCTTCACTGGCGGATCTGGGTTATCTGGCCTTCTTCCCGCTGATGCTCGCCGGAATCCTGAGTTTCGCACGTCCGCTGGAGGCGCGCGGCGAGCGGCTGCTGTTCTGGCTGGATCTGAGCGTGATCGCGATCGGCGTGGCGACCCTGGTATGGTACTTCCCGCTGCGCGCCATCACCGCCGCCGAGGATGTCGAGGTCGTGGCGTTGGTGCTGGCCTATCCGGTCAGCGATGCGGTGCTGCTGGTCGGCATGGCGGTCTGGCTGTTGCGGCCCAGACGCAAGCGCGCGGCGGCGCCCATGCTATGGCTGATGTCGGGGCTGCTCGTCTTTCTGCTGGCCGACCTGCGTTTCGCCCAGGAAGCGGCCACCGGCGAGTATGCCGTCGGTCAACTCACCGATGTCTTCTACCATCTGGCCACGGTGATGATGATGGCGGCGGCCTATCTGGAGTATCGCGATCGCCGCCCCGGTTCCGTCCCGCCCGACGACGGACGGGCGCTCGTCCCGAAGCGTCCCGAATGGGGTCTGGCGATCCTGCCCTATCTGGCGATCGGCGCCGTCTACGCCCTCATCATTCCGACTGTATTCGACTGGCTGCCGGGCCACACCCAGGATCGCGACGGCACGGAACTCGGCATCCTGATCCTGGTCGCGACGATCCTGGTCGTCCTGGCCATGCTGCGTCAGGCGATCGCCGCCGGCGAGCTGGCGCGCCTGAAGACCGAGCACGCCGTCCAAATCGGCGAGATCCGTTTCGCCGCGCTCGCGCGTCACTCCTCGGATCTCATCATCCTGACCGACACGGATCTGCGGGCGCGCTTCGCGAGCGATTCCGTACAGCGCGTGCTCGGTCATTCGCCGCGCGAGCTGACGCAGGTCTCGCTGCTCGACTCTCTACGCCCGGAGGATCAGGCGCAGGCCGCCCGCTTCATCGCCCGTGTTCTGGACGCCCCGGACATCACCCTGGTCACGGAGTGGTCCATGCGCCATGCCGACGGCGCCTGGCGCGACATCGAGATCCTGGCCACCAACCTGAGCCGCAACCCGGCCGTCGGCGGTCTGGTGCTCAACGGGCGCGACATCAGCGAGCGCAAGCGCAACGAACATGAGTTGCAACAGGCGCGCGCCGCCGCCGAGTCGGCCAACCGCGCCAAGGGCGAGTTCCTGGCCAACATGAGCCATGAGATCCGTACCCCGATGAATGCCGTGATCGGATTCACCGACCTGTTGCTCGATTCGTCACCGACGGCGCAGCAACGCGATTACATCGAACGCATCCATCTGGCCGCCACCGCCCTGCTCGGCGTGCTGAACGACATCCTGGACTATTCCAAGATCGAGGCCGGACAGATGCAGTTGGAATCGATCCCGGTTCAGATCCGGCAGGTGCTCGATACCGTGCGCGCCCTGTTCGAGCTCCAGGCGCGCAAGAAGCGGCTGCGCCTGGAGTTCAGGCTGGCGTCCGAGACGCCCGAGCGGCTGCTGGGCGATCCTTTGCGGCTGTTGCAGGTGCTCAACAATCTGGTCGGCAATGCGCTCAAGTTCACGCACGCCGGAGGCGTTCAGGTGCGCGTCGAGTGCCTGGACGCTACCGAGTCGGCGGTGCGGCTGAAGATCTCGGTCAGCGATACCGGCATCGGGCTGACGCCGGAACAGTTGGCGCGGCTGTTCAACGTCTTCCATCAGGCCGACGCCTCGACCACGCGCCAGTACGGCGGCACCGGGCTGGGACTGAGCATCTGCAAGCGTCTGACCGAGCTGATGGGCGGCGAGATCGGCGTGGAGAGCGTCGCCGGTCAGGGCAGCACCTTCTGGTTCACGGCGCGCCTGGAACGACCCGCGCCGAGGAGCGAATGGAACCCGGACGCCGAGAGCGAGCCGGCGGAGATCCATGCTCCGCACTGGCCGCTACAGGCGCTGTCTGAAATCGAACCCGAGACGTCTGCGGCTCCGGCGGCGAATCCCGCCGTGTCCGACCAGGATCCGAGCCGGTTGACTGGACGTCTGGACGAACTCGACGCGCTGCTGGCGACCCACAGTAGTCGGGCGCGGCATCTGAATCGCGAGATCCTGGCCGAACTCATCGGCACGCCCCGGCATTCCGGCTATGCGCCCGTTGCGGAGTCGATCGGCGCCCTCGATTTCGAAACGGCCCGCGAGCGGTTGCAACGCTTCCGTCGCGAGCACGCACCACAGTCAATCGAAAAGCGATGAACCATCCATCCGAACACTCGACCCGCACGGCGCGTTTGATCTGGCCTGTGCTGCTCGTCCTGCTCGTCGTCACGCTCGCACTCGCGGCGATGAGCGGCTATGCCGATCCGCACTGTCGCCTCGATACCCCGGCCTGTCTGATGAATCTGGGCCTGGGCTTCATACTGGTACTGACCTATGCCGCCGGCGTTCTGCTGTGGCGGCGCGAGCATCGGCAGCGCGAACAGGCCGTGCTGGAATTGCGACGCACCGCCGAGACGCACTTCGACGACGAACAGCGACTGAGATCCGACGAGCAGCGCTGGAAGCGGGCGCTCGATGGAGCCGGACACGCGGTCTGGGACTGGAACGTCCAGGCCGGCACGGTCGATTTCTCGGCGAGCTGGCATGAATTGATCGGCTATCAGCCGGGCGAACTCAGCAACAGCCTCTCTGAATGGGAGCGTCGTATCCATCCGGACGACCTGGAGGAGACGATCGCCTTGGTCAAATCCCATCTCGACGGACACGCCGCTCATTACGAAAGCATCCATCGGATGCGCCATCGCGACGGTCGCTGGGTCTGGATCCTGGATCGCGGCCTGATCTTCGAGCGCGCCGCCGACGGCACGCCCATCCGCATGATCGGCACCCATACCGACATCACCGCCCTGCGCCAGACCGAGGAGAACCTGCGGCTGGCCATCGAGAGCGCGCAATTGGGACTCTGGAACCTGGACGTCGGGACCGATCGGGTGCAGTGCTGGGGCCATTTGAGTGCGCAGTTCGGGCTACCGGCCAATGCCGAACCGAGCTATGAAGAAATCATGTCGCTGATCCACCCCGAGGATCGCCCGGCCACCGATCGACTGGTACGACGTGCGCTCGAACAGCACGCGCCTTATCAAGCCGAGTATCGCGTCATCCAGCCCGATGGCTCCTTACGCTGGATCAGCGCACTCGGGCGCACCTCCTTCTCGCCCGAAGGTCGGGTCGAGCGCCTGAGCGGGGTCACGCTCGACATCACCGAGCGCAAGCGCATGGAGCAGGAACTGCGCGAGAGCGAACGCCGTTTCCGTGAACTCAACTCGAGTCTGGCGCGGCAGATCGAGGCGAGCACGGCCGAGGCGCGCGCCGCCAGTGCCGCCAAGAGCGAGTTCCTGGCCCACATGAGCCACGAGATCCGCACCCCGCTCAACGCCGTGCTGGGCCTGACCCAGGTGCTGGAACGGGAGCCGCTGCCGGCCGATCAGCATGAACTGGTCGAGCACATCCATGAGGCCGGTCAGTCGCTGCTGGTGCTGCTCAACGACATCCTGGACTTCTCCAAGATCGAGGCCGGACAACTGCGGCTGGAGTCGCATCCCTTCGACCTCGACACCCTGCTGGCCAAGGTCGACAGCCTGATGCTCTCCACCGCGCAGTCGCGCGGGCTGACGCTGGACATCGAGACGCCGGACACGCCCATCGGCTCGCTGCTCGGCGATGCCCTGCGGCTCGATCAGGTGCTGCTCAATCTCATCGGCAACGCCATCAAGTTCACCGAGCACGGCGGCATCCGAGTGCGTATCCGGACGCTCGAATCCGACGCGCGACAGGTTCGGCTGCGTTTCGAGGTCTCCGACAGCGGCATCGGCATCGAGCCGGCGACAGTCACCCGACTCTTCCAGGCGTTCACCCAGGCCGACGGCCACATCAGCCGGCGCTTCGGCGGCACCGGACTGGGGCTGTCGATCAGCAAGCGTCTGGTCGAACTCATGGGCGGACGGATCGGGGTCGAGAGTCAGGTCGGACAGGGCAGTACCTTCTGGTTCGAGCTGCCGTTCGCGCGCGCTGCCACGGATCCGGTCGTGCCGGTCTTCCATGCACAACGCACAGAGAGCGGACCGCGTCTGACAGGACGTCGTTTCCTGGTGGTCGACGACAGCGCCATGAATCGCGAAGTGGTCGAACGTGCGCTGGGCAAAGAGGGCGCGCGCGTCACCCTGGCGGTCGACGGTCAGCAAGCCGTCCGGATTCTGGAATCCTGCCCGGCTGGATTCGATGCCGTGCTGATGGACGTGCGGATGCCGGTGATGGACGGTCTGACCGCCACCGGACTGATCCGCGACGATCTGGGGCTGACCGATCTGCCGATCATCGCTCTGACGGCGGGCGTGACCACCGAGGAACAGGCCGCCGCGCGTGCCGCCGGGGTCGACGACATCCTGCCCAAGCCGCTGGATCTGGAGCAGCTCGTCGACTGTCTGGCGGCCCGGATCGGCGCGCAGCCGCCGGCGGATGCCGAAGTCGAGCCGGTGACTGAGCTTCCGGACGCCGAGCGTGCGGTCGATAGCGAGACGTCTGCGGAGATGCCGTCTGCCGCATTCGCCGACACAGGCGCGGCATTTCCGGACATTCCGGGCATCGACCAGGCGCTCGCCATCCGTAGCCTTGGAAACGATCCGGCCTTTTTCCAGCATCTGCTGACCCGCTTCATCAGCGAACAGCACGACGCGGTGGAGCGTGCGCAAGAGGC
This sequence comes from Allochromatium humboldtianum, assembly GCF_013385175.1. GTDB lineage: Bacteria > Pseudomonadota > Gammaproteobacteria > Chromatiales > Chromatiaceae > Thermochromatium > Thermochromatium humboldtianum. Next base: position 428,784 of record NZ_JABZEO010000003.1, read on the forward strand.
CCTGGCGCAGGGCGCGCGCAAGGCCGCCACACAGGCCATGCACAGACTGCGCGGCGAGGCCGGACATCTGGGCGCGGCGGACTTGATGCAGCGGGCGGAACGCCTGGAGCTGGCCATCGAGCAGGGTGTCGACGCGCGCGTGCTCGCACCCGAACTGGAGAGTCTCGAACAGCGGCTGATGGACTTCATCGTGCTCTGCGGCCCCTGGGTTCTGGACACAGAGACGACCACTCCGCCCGAACGCCATTCAGCGACGACCGAGGTGATGTCCGACCCGGATCTGGAGCGAGTCGCCGAGCTGCGCGCCGCACTGAGCGAAAACAACTCGCGGGCGCGACGGATCTTCCGTGAGCTGGAGCCGGCGTTGAAGAGCGCGCTCGGCGCGGACAGGTGCCGGACACTTGGCACGGCGATCCGTGATCTGCGCTTCGAGGCCGCGCTCGCCGTACTCAAGGAGGCGGCTTTGGAACCGCCTTCCGCCGGCTGAGCCGGAACGCACGTCAGGTGTCCTGAAGGCGGTCGTAATAGCGCGCCCGATAGATCAGACGCGGCGTCGGGCCGTCCGTGAAGCCGCTTCGGGTGTGCAGCACATTGTTGCTGAGCAGACCCCAGCCGGATTCCAGGCGCCCGCAGACACTCCAGGACGTACCCTGCTCGAACAGGGTCTTGAGCGTCGCGACGGCCTCAAGGGTGACGGGATCGTCGCGCCAGCGGATGTTGCGTGCGCGATTGGTATAGCGCATGTGCAGCCGTCCGTCGGGTCGCACCGAGAACACCGGGCCGGGCTGCTCGGGCCGGACTTCCTCGCCATCGACATGATTGGCCGGGATGGTCATGCACTCCGGGTGCATCAGAGCGCGGATGAACTCGGGATTGCGGTCGCGCAGCAGGATGTAGGCGATCTCGTGGTCGAGCAGGTCGTTCGCCCCGCCCTCCTCGGCCGGATGGACGCAGTGCAGCAGCAGACCATGGATCTGGTGCTCGGGGTCGTTGTAGTAGCCGTCGGTGTGCCAGGAGATGGGACGGTTCGAATAGGGGATGTAGTCGCGATGACGGGCGTCGGTCTGCACCGTCAGCGAGGTGATGGCGTCCTCATCGGCGCCGGGGTTGTGGTCGAGCCGGTGCAGGCCCAGGCTGGCGCCGAGTGCGCGCGGGATCTCCTTGTCCGGGTCGTCGCCGGTGGCGCCGACATAGATGGCCATGTTGGCGATCCGGCAGCGCTCCAGGATGGCCGAGCGCTCGGCGTCGGTGAGCCGGCGCGGGTCACGGACCTCGACGATCAGCGCCCCGAGAGCGGTCGGCGCCTGTTCGAGCTTACGCTCGCGCCAGCGTTGGTAAGCCGAGTCGTCGTCGAGCGCAAAGGGTGAATCCGGCATGTGTCAGGTGTCTCCAGTCGCTTGCGGGAGCGGTTGTGGCTGAGATGGGGTGCGTGGAAAGACCTTCCACTGGGGAAAGCGCCACTTGAGTCCCGAATAGAGCGCCAGCCCCAGCAGATCGGCCAGCAGATCGAACCAGGAAGCGTCGCGATAGGGTAGCTCGTATTGCAGCGACTCGATGAACACCGCATAGCACAGCAGCCAGCCCCAGCGCTTCCAGGCCTGTTCGCGTCCGGGCCAGCCGCCGTCGGCCAGCCAGGCGAGAACCAGGAAGGCCAGCAGATGATTGGCCTTGTCGAAGCCGAGTCCGGGCACCGTCTCGGTGGGCGTCAGGGCCAGATAGAGCACGGCCAGCAGGCAGATCAGCAGGGCGACACGATAGAGTGGTCTGGGGATATCGAAAGACATCATTGCCTCGGGAGCCTGTGGGATGGGCTCAGGTTTCGCCTGAGCTGTGGCGAGGTATTGTAGTATCAAGCGTCTTCATGGCAAATGCAGCAACATCCCCCCTGATCGAGAGGTCGTCTCATGTCCGCCCTCGCCTTCGCTTACCGCCCGACACTCTGTCAACTACCCCGGCCTGAAGGCCGGAGCTTGAAAGAGCTAGGTTGACCAGGGAAAGCGGTGAAAACCCGCTGCGTTTGCAACAGGTCGCACAGACCGACTCCGAGGTGCTTCCTCAGCCTCGGACTCTCGAAGACCCGGATCATGCTGACGAAAGGTAAAGCGTCGAAGGTTCGGGTCGCCGCCGTGAGGCGGGAGCCGGTTGCAGACATTCCCGAGGGGAGCGAGCCGCAAGGCTCCGTCACCAGGCCCGTAAGGGCGCGTTTTGGAACAGAGCGATGGCTGTATTCGTACTCGACAAACAGAAGAAACCACTGATGCCGTGCACGGAGAAACGCGCGCGGCTGTTACTGGAGCGCGGACGGGCGGTGGTGGTGCGTCTGGCCCCCTTCACCATTCGGCTGAAGGATCGGCTCGGCGGGGCGCTGCAACCGCTGCGCCTGAAGCTCGATCCGGGCAGTCGCGTCACGGGGTTGGCCCTGGTACGTGAATCCGAGACCTGTGATCCAGACACGGGCGCGGTCGAGCGCTTGGAACATGGGCTGTGGTTTGGGGAACTGGCGCATCGCGGCCAGGCGATCCGGGAGGCGCTGACGCTTCGGCGTCACTACCGCCGGGCACGCCGGTCTCGAAAGACGCGCTACCGGGCGCCGCGCTTCCTGAATCGCCTCCGCCGTGAGGGCTGGTTGCCGCCGTCGTTACAGCATCGGCTCGACACCACCGTCAACTGGGTGCAGCGCCTGCGCCGGCTCGCCCCGATCACCGCCCTCAGTCAGGAACTGGTGCGTTTCGATACCCAAGCCATGCAAAATCCCGAGATCAGCGGGGTCGAATACCAACAGGGCGAACTGGCCGGTTACGAAGTCCGTGAATACCTGCTGGAGAAGTGGCGCCGCCGCTGTGCCTATTGTGGCGCGACGCACGTGCCGCTGGAGATCGAGCACATCGTTCCACGCGCGCGGGGCGGCTCGGATCGGGTCTCGAACCTGACGCTCGCTTGCCGGCCCTGCAATCAGCGCAAGGGGAACCGATCCATTGAGGACTTTCTGCAACGCCAACCGGCGCGCCTGCACCAGATCCAGGCCCAGGCCAAAGCGCCGCTCCAGGATGCCGCCGCCGTCAATGCCACGCGCTGGGCGCTGTTGAACGCGCTCAAGACCACGGGCCTGCCGGTCGAGACCGCCTCGGGTGGACGCACCAAGTTCAATCGCACGCGCCTGGACATCCCCAAAACCCATGCCCTCGATGCCGCCTGTGTCGGCGCCGTCGATCAGGTGCACGACTGGAACCGCCCGGTCCTGAGCATCCGCGCCACCGGACGCGGGGCCTACAGCCGCACGCGCACGTCCAAAAACGGCTTTCCGCGTGGCTATCTCAGGCGCCACAAGCGCGTCCAGGGCTTCCAGACCGGCGACTGGGTGCGCGCCGAGGTGCCCAAAGGGAAAAAGGCCGGCGTGCATGTCGGGCGCGTCGCGGTGCGCCTAACGGGATCGTTCAACATCCAGGCCCCGGCCGGAACCGTCCAGGGGATCTCCTACCGCCATTGTCGTCTCCTTCAGCGTGCTGACGGCTATGGCTACGCCTTCCAACCTAAACCAAAAATGGAGAAGGCGAGACGGGCGGCCTAACCGCGCTCCGCGCGGTGCGCTATCCCTCCCCGCCCTGAAGGACGGGGTTTCTCGCGCAAGACTGATGACTGATTCGACCTCTGGGGCGTCGAGGACAAGCCCTCGCGGGCCGAGCTACAGCGACTGACGGATGAAGAGCGCGCCCTGTACCTGGATCTGCAACAGAACCGCTTCGGCCCGAACCGGCGGCTGGAGCAGGAGCACGTCGGCTTCCACCGGCTGATCGACCAGCTCGATGCGCTGGGTGTGGAGCAGCTCAGCCGAAATGGATCTTCGCCTCCAGATTGGCCGCCGAGTCGGCATTGGCCAGCGCCTCTTCCATCGTGATGGTGCCGGCGTTGTAGAGCGCCAGCAGCGCATCGTCGAAGGTGCACATGCCCTCGGTGCCGCTCTCCTGCATCGCCTCGTTGATGGCGTCGACCCGTCCGTCGCGGATCAGATCGGCGATATGCGGGGTGTTGACCAGGATCTCGATCGCCGCGCAGCGCGCACCGTCCTTGGTGCGCACCAGACGCTGTGACAGGATGGCGCGCATATAGGCCGAGAGATCCATGAACAGCGTCTTGTGCATCTCCTGAGGAAACATGTTGATGATGCGCTCCATCGCCTGATGCGCGTTGTTCGCGTGCAGGGTCGAGATCGCCAGATGCCCGGTCCCGGCCAGCTCGATTGCCGCCTCCATGGTCTCGCGGGTGCGGATCTCGCCGATCAGCACCACGTCCGGCGCCTCGCGCAGCACGCTCTTGAGCGCGTTGGCATAGCTCTTGGTGTCGATGCCGATCTCGCGCTGACTGATGATGCACTGCTGGTGCGTGTGGGTGAACTCGATCGGATCCTCGATGGTGACGATGTGGCCGGTCGAATTGCGGTTACGGTGGTTGATCATGGCCGCAAGCGTGGTCGACTTGCCCGAGCCGGTGGCCCCGACCATCAGAATGATCCCGCGCTTGTTCATGATCAACTGCGAGAGGATCGGCGGGACGTTGAGCTCCTCGATCGTGGGCACATTGGCGCGGATGTAGCGCAACACCATCGCCGGCTGCCCACGCTGGAAATAGGCGTTGACGCGAAAACGCGCCTTGCCCTCCAGCGCGATGGCGAAATCCAGCTCACGCTCGCGTTCCAATTCCTCGATCTGCTCGGGGGTCATGATGCCCTCGACCGCCGCCCGACAGGTCGCCGCCGTCAGCACCGTCTCGCCGACCGAGCGGATGACGCCCTCGATCTTGATCTTGACCTGGGTGCCGGCGGCGAAGAACAGGTCAGAGGCCTTGTGCTTGACCATGAGTTCGAGATAGGGCTTGATGTCCATGTTGGTTTACCGTCGCGGCTCGTTCTTCATCGATTCGGCGTGAAGCGTGTCGGCGGGTCTTCGATGGTCGAGACCGGCGAGGACTCACCGAACATACTCGAATCCGGACCGCCCTCTTCCTCGTCCTCGTCGCTCAGGATCGACAGCCCACCCGTGTCGCTGAAGTGGTCCTTCTCCCGTGCCCCATGCCCTTCGAGCTTGATGGCCAACCGCAGACCGTTCATGGAGTCGGCGTTGCGCAGTGCATCCTCGTAGCTGATCTTGCCCGCTTCGTAGAGGTCGAACAGCGCCATGTCGAAGGTCTGCATCCCGAGTTCGCGCGACTTCTTCATGATCGCCTTGATGCCGCCGACATCACCCTTGAAGATCAGATCCTGGATCAGCGGCGAGTTGAGCAGGATCTCGACGGCGGCGACGCGCCCGCCGTCGGTACTCGGCAGCAGACGCTGCGAGATGATGGCGTTGAGATTGAGCGAGAGATCCATCAGCAACTGACTGCGCCGCTCCTCGGGGAAGAGGTTGATGATGCGGTCGAGCGCCTGATTGGCGCTGTTGGCGTGCAGGGTCGAGAGACAGAGGTGTCCGGTCTCGGCGAAGTTGATCGCATGCTCCATGGTCTCGCGGGTGCGGATCTCGCCGATCAGGATCACGTCCGGAGCCTGACGCAGTGTGTTGACGAGCGCGGCATCCCAGCTCTCGGTATCGACGCCGACCTCGCGCTGCGTGATCAGACAGTTGACGTGCGGATGCACGTATTCGACCGGGTCTTCGATGGTGATGATGTGGCCGTAGCTGTTGGCGTTGCGGTGCCCGAGCATGGCCGCGAGCGAGGTCGACTTGCCCGAGCCGGTGCCGCCGACCATGAGCACCAGACCGCGCTTGTTCATCACCACCTCCTTGAGCACCGGCGGCAGCTTCAGCTCGTCGAGGGTCGGGATGCCGGCGTTGATGGTGCGCAGCACCGCGCCCGACAGTCCCTGCTGCACGAAGGCATTGACGCGGAAACGCCCGATGCCCTTGGGACTGATGGCGAAGTTGCACTCCTTGTGGGCGTCGAAGTCGCGCACCTGCCGGTCGTTCATGATCGAGCGCACCAGGATGTTGGTCTGCTCGCCGGACAGCGTCTGAGTGCTCATCGGCGTCATGCGCCCGTGGATCTTGCAGGCGGGCGGGAATCCGGCGGAGATGAAGAGATCGGACCCGTTCTTCTGCGTCATCTTACGCAGACAGTCGAGCATGAAATTTGCAGCTTGTTGACGGTCCATGGCGCCCTCTGGTAGTACGGATGACGAACGACGATCACATCGACGGTCGCGCGCATGACGCTCAGGAGCCGTGCGCGTTCATATGATAAGCCGCGCACTGCGTTCCGAAAATGGCATGGATTCAAACTTTCACGCCCCGATCGAGCCGTCGGTAGCCGATGGCCTCGCTCAGATGCGTGGTGTCGATGCGCTCGGCGCCGGCCAGATCGGCGATGGTGCGCGCCACCTTGAGAATACGGTGATAGGCGCGTGCCGAGAGCGCCAGTCGCGTCAGGGCCTGCTCGATCAGTCGCCGGCCGGCGGCATCGAGCGCACAGTCGCGCTCGATCTCGGCGGGCATCAGATCGGCATTGGGCTTGCCGGCGCGTGCCAGCTGTCGTTCGCGCGCCGCCCCGACACGGGCGCGTACCTGAGCCGTGGTCTCGGTCGCACACGACGCCGGTCCGGTGAGCTGCCCCACCTCCAGACGCAAGACCTCGACATGCAGATCGATGCGGTCGAGCAGCGGACCGGACAGACGCCGGCGATAACGCGCCACCTGCTCGGGGCTGCAACGGCAGCGCCCGGTACTATCGCCCAGATAACCGCAGGGACAGGGGTTCATGGCCGCGACCATCTGGAAGCGCGCCGGAAAACGCACTTGGCGTGCCGCGCGCGAGATGTCGATCCAGCCCGACTCCAGCGGCTCGCGCAACACCTCCAGCACCCGACGATCGAACTCGGGCAGTTCGTCGAGAAAGAGCACGCCATGATGCGCCAGCGAGATCTCGCCCGGTCGCGGCTGGGCGCCGCCGCCGACCAGGGCCACGGCGGAGGCGGTGTGATGCGGTGAGCGGAAGGGGCGCTCCAGCCAGCGCCCCGGATCGAAGGGATCACGCCCGCCGACCGAGCGGATCGCGGCTGCTTCCAGCGCCTCGGATTCGGTCAAGGGCGGCAGCAGACCGGGCAGCCGCATGGCCAGCATGGATTTGCCGGTGCCGGGCGGACCGGACATCAGGATCGAGTGTCCGCCGCTGGCGGCGATCTCCAGTCCGCGTTTGCCGTGCTCCTGACCGCGCACGTCCGCCAGATCCGGATACTCGGGCCGGATCTGGAAACGATCGTCGCCGCGCTGGACGGCGAGCGGCTCGGCGCCGTTGAGATGGGCGCAGACCTCGCGCAGATGGGCGGCCGGGCGCACCTCCAGCCCATCGACGATGGACGCCTCGGCGGCGTTCGCCTCGGGCAGGATCAGCGCGCGTCCGGCGGCACGCGCCGCCAGGGCGATCGGCAGCACGCCCTGGATCGGGCGCAGTTCACCCGACAGGGCCAGCTCGCCGATGAATTCATAGTGCCGGAGCAGCTCGGTGCGCATCTGGCCCGTGGCGCCCAGGGTGCCGAGCGCGATCGGCAGATCGAAGCGCCCGCCTTCCTTGGGCAGATCGGCCGGGGCGAGATTGATCGTGACCCGCCCATTCGGAAACTGGAAGTCGTTGTTGACCAGCGCGCCATGCACCCGGTCCTTGCTCTCGCGCACCGCCATCTCGGGCAGACCCACGATGGACATCGCCGGCAGCCCGCCCGCGAGCTGGACCTCGACCGTGACCGGCGGCGCCTCGATCCCGAGCCGTCCGCGGCTGTGCAGGATGCAGAGGGCCAAGTCCGGTCCCTCCCTGACTCAGCTCGAATGGTGTCCCGGAGCGGCGTGCGCCTGCTCCAGGGCGGCGACCTGCGACTCCAGCGCGGCCAGCTTCTCGCGGGTGCGCGCCAGCACCGCCGACTGCACGTCGAACTCCTCGCGCGTGACCAGATCGAGCCGCGACAGTCCGGCCTCCAGCGAGGCGCGCAGATTGCGGTTGACGTCGTCCTGCAAGACCTGGAGCCCCTTCGGCATGGCCGTCGACAGGCGTTGGAACAGATCGTCGAAGTGTTTTGGGTCCAACATCGTTTGAAGACCTTGAATTGGGTTGGAATGAAGCTCGGATCGGAAGAGACCTCGAGTGGGCATTATAGGGGCGTGTTCGCGAACCGTCTTCTATTCGCGTTCGCTCCATGAGTGTGCATCCATCCGCCTCGGCCGGATCGGCGCGCCTCATTTTGGTGCATCCAACTGTGGTGAATTTCACACATGCGGCCGAAAAGCATCCGTTCACGCGCAACACATCGCCGCTGGAACCGCGACTCCACACCATCCCTGAACCCTTTGAGGTCTTGGGGATATCCGTGCCGAGCCGATCCGTCCGGCGACCGAATCCCGGCTCGGACGCTCGATGGCACGCTCTCTGCATTATTGCCGGCACGCATCCAGGACCGAACCGCTCGCACAGCCCCTCCGGTCGAGCCGTCGACGTCCGCGATCGAGTCCATCAGCCAACAACCCAGCACGAGGAACCATCCATGAAGACACAGAGCATCAGCGCACTCGCGGCGGCCGGCCTCCTGGTCATGGGCGCCACCGCCTCGCGGATCGCGCTCGCCGAGGGTCCGCACTCGGTCAGCGCCAACATCGGCGCCGTGAGCAACTACATGTGGCGCGGCCAGAGCCAGACCGACAATGGTCCGGCCATCCAGGGCGGTCTGGACTACGCCCACGAGAGCGGCTTCTCGGCCGGCACCTGGGTCTCGAACGTCGACTTCGGTGACGACACCAACTATGAACTCGATCTCTATACAGGTTTCGGCGGCTCGATCAACGACGACCTGAGCTATGAACTCAACCTGATCTACTACGCCTATCCCGATGGCCGTGATCTGGACTTCTCCGAGATCGGCGCCAGCGCGACCTACAAATGGCTGACCGCCGGCGTCGCCTACACCTTCTATGGTCAGGCCGACGATGCCGACGGCGTCGCCGACGACGAGGCCAACTACATCGAAGGCGATCTCTACTACCACGCCAGTCTCGACTTCGAACTGCCCTACGAACTGGGTCTGAGCCTGCGCGGCGGCTATTACGACTTCCGCTACAACGACGGCGGCAACGACTACGCCCACTGGGGTGTGACTGTCAGCCGCGAGGCCGGCGACTTCGGCACCTTCAGCCTCAACTACGATCAGGTCGGACGCGACACCTATGACGACGATCCCAAGGTCTGGGTCGGCTGGCTGAAGGAATTCTGAGCACGGCACCGCGCCTGACTCGCAACCCATCGACCAGGGGACCGGCCCTGGCCGCCATCGGAGCTCATCCACCATGAAACTGGTTTCAGCCGTCATCAAACCCTTCAAGCTCGACGACGTGCGCGAAGCGCTCGGCGACATCGGCGTCTCGGGCATCACCGTCGTCGAGGTCAAGGGCTTCGGCCGACAGAAGGGCCACACCGAACTCTACCGCGGCGCCGAATACGTCGTGGACTTCCTGCCGAAGATCAAGGTCGAGATCGCCGTCGACGACGCCATGGTCGATCAGGTGATCGAGGCCATCAGCAACGCCGCCCGCACCGGCAAGATCGGCGACGGCAAGATCTTCGTCTTCGAACTCGATCAGGTCATCCGTATCCGCACCGGCGAGACCGGCGCGGACGCACTCTGATCCACTCCCCAGGAGATCCCTCAGATGCATTCGACCCCGCTCCCACGCCTGCTCCGACCGTTGCTCGCGGTCGGGCTGATGTTCATCCCCTTCCTGGCGCTCGCTCAGGAAGAGGCGACGATCGACACCGGCGACACCGCCTGGATGCTGACCGCCACCGCGCTGGTCCTGTTCATGACCATCCCCGGACTGTCGCTGTTCTATGCCGGTCTGGTGCGCGCCAAGAACGTGCTCTCGGTGCTCATGCAGTGTTTCGCCATCACCGCCATGATGAGTCTGCTGTGGGCCATCTACGGCTACAGTCTGGCCTATACCGACGGCGGCTCGCTGCAATCGATCATCGGCGGTCTGGATCGCCTGTTCCTCTCGGGCCTGACGGTCGATTCGGTCGCCGGCACCATCCCCGAATCGCTCTACATGACCTTCCAGATGACCTTCGCCATCATCACCCCGGCACTCATCGTCGGCGCCTTCGCCGAACGCATGAAATTCTCGGCCATGCTGGTGTTCATGGCGCTGTGGCTGACGCTGGTCTATGTGCCGGTCTGGCACTGGGTGTGGGGCGGCGGCTGGATCGCGCATCTGGGCACGATCATGGGCCTGACCACGGAAGGCGGCGAGGCGCTCGACTTCGCCGGCGGCACCGTGGTGCACATCAACGCCGGTATCGCCGCGCTCATGGCGGCCATCGTGCTCGGTCCGCGCAAGGGCTATCCGGTCACTGCCATGCCGCCGCACAACCTGGGTCTGACGGTGATCGGCGCCTCCATGCTGTGGGTCGGCTGGTTCGGCTTCAATGCCGGATCGGAACTGGCCGCCGACGGCACCGCCGGCATGGCGATGACGGTCACGCAACTGGCCACGGCCACGGCGGCCCTGACCTGGATGTTCATCGAGTGGATCAATCACGGCAAACCCTCGGTGCTGGGTATCGCCACCGGCGCGGTCGCCGGACTGGTCGCCATCACCCCGGCCTCGGGCACGGCCGGTCCCATGGGCGCGATCGCCATCGGCTTCGCCGGCGCCTTCTTCGCCTTCTTCGCCGCGACCAAGCTCAAGCGCAAACTCGGCTATGACGACTCGCTCGACGTCTGGGGCGTACATGGCGTGGCCGGCATCGTCGGCGCCATCCTCACCGGCGTCTTCGCCGCGCCTGTCCTGGGCGGGGCCGGGCTGGCCGACGGCGTCGACGGCATCGGCGTGCAGGTGCTCATCCAGTTCGTCTCGGTCGTGGCCACCCTGGTCTATGGCGGCGTCCTGAGCTGGCTGATCCTGATGGGGATCAAGTCCACCATGGGTCTGCGCGTCACCGAGGAACAGGAGACCATGGGTCTGGATCTGGCGCAGCACGACGAACGCGGCTATATCCTCTGATCCGCTTACGGGTGGCCGGCGCCGTCCGGCCACCGTCCCGAACCGGGACACATCATGCTTTGACTGTTGTTGTGATTTCGGGGCCGTTCGGCCCCATTCTTTTGTCCGCTCGAATCATAAAACGCTCATCGATGGCGCGCAGAAGCGAAGAACGCATATCATGCATAAACAGCGTGATCGACCCGATATTCCGACTGGCCGGATCCGGGACCACCGTCATCGCACCCAGCCTGGAGAATCCCATGCCACTGATCCATATCATCTACATGAGCACGGCCCGCCAGGAGTACGAGCCCGCCGAACTCAAGGCGATTCTCGACAGCTCGGCACGCCACAACGCACGCCACGGCATCACGGGCATGCTGCTCTATGCCGAGGGGTGCTTCATCCAGGTGCTGGAGGGCGAGGCCGAGGCCGTAGACGAGACCTATGCCCGCGTCGCGCGGGATGCGCGTCACTTCGGTCTGATCGAGCTGGAGCGTAGCGAGATCCCGGCCCGCAGTTTCGAACAATGGAGCATGGGCTTCAAACAGGTGACTGAGGAGGAGATCCGGCGTCACCCCAATTTCGCGCCCTTCTTCGAGCACGGCTTCGACCCGGCCACCATCGGCGCCCAGCGCGGGCTGGCCTTCGATCTATTGCTCCTCTTCGCGCGCAATCAATAGACCCAAGCACGGCCTGATCGTGCCGGTTTAGAATTCGGACATCGACATCCATCAGCCGTCCGGACCATGTCAACGCCAGACAGTGACGTCACCCAACCATCACCCAGCCCGGATCCGACGGATCTATGGCCGGCGTTGCATCGACGACTCCAGAGACTCGGAGCCGGTTCCACCAACGGCCCGGATTTCCAGACGCAACTGTCCCGGCTCAACACTGAATTGACGCGAGCACTGGCGGAACGTCCCGATGACAGTCTGTTCGTGCTCGTGCAGATGCTCCACGATCTACGCCACGGCTACAGTGTTTCTCATGCGCTGCTGGCGGCTGTGACCTGTCAGCTGGCAGGGCCGCTGGCCGGCATCCAGGGCGAGCGGCTCAAGTCCTTGAGTCAGGCTGCTTTGACGATGAACATCGGGATGCGTGCGTTGCAGGATCGGCTCGCGTCTCAGACCCAACCCCTGGATTTCGAACAACGCGAGTTGATCGAACGGCATCCGACCGAGGGCTCCAATGTGCTGCGTCGGCTGGGCGTCACCGACGAGATCTGGCTGTCGTTGGTCGAGGAGCATCATGAGACCCCGGATGGCCGGGGCTATCCGAAGGGCAAGCCCGTGCGCGACTCGCTCCAGCATCTGCTGCGCATGAGCGATCTGTTCGTGGCCCGCATCAGCCCGCGTCGGAGCCGACGCGCCCTGGCGCCCAACGTGGCGGTGCGCAATCTCTATCTGGAGATGCGTGACCACTCCGGCGAGCTCGGCGCCATCTTCACCAAGCAGATGGGCATGTATCCGCCCGGAACCTATGTGCGGCTCCAGAGCGGCGAGACGGCGGTCGTCGTCCGGCGCGGAGCGCGCGTCAACTGCCCGCTGACGGTCGCGGTCGCCGATCCGATCGGCATGCCCCTGAGTCCGCCGCAGGTTCGAGACACCGAGCAGCCGGGACTCGGTATCAAGCGCTACATGGACCCGGAAGAGGTGCGGGTGCGCGTCGATCTGGGGCGGTTGCTGGAGCGACTC
>NZ_JABZEO010000030.1 GCF_013385175.1 Allochromatium humboldtianum
GGACATCCCGCTCTACCCTTCGGATGAATCGTTACTTCTTCTTGGAGACCGCTTCGGCAATGCTGGCGGGCACCTCGTTGTACTTGCAGAATTCCATGCTGTAGGTCGCGCGACCCTGGGTCGCCGAACGCAGGTCGGTGGCGTAACCGAACATCTCCGACAGCGGAACCTCGGCACGGATGATCTTGCCGGACGGGGAATCGTCCATGCCCTGGATCATGCCGCGACGGCTGTTGATGTCGCCCATGACGTCGCCCATGTTCTCCTCGGGCGTGACCACCTCGACCTTCATGATCGGCTCCAGCAGGACCGGCTTGGCCTTGGCCGCCGCTTCCTTGATCGCCATGGAGCCGGCGATCTTGAACGCCATTTCGCTCGAGTCGACTTCGTGATAGGAGCCGTCGTAGAGCGTGACCTTGATGTCGACCATGGGGAAGCCGGCCAGGATACCGTTTTTCATGGCCTCCTGGATGCCCTTGTCGACTGCCGGGATGTATTCCTTGGGCACGGTACCGCCGACGATGCCGTTGACGAACTCGTAACCGCCGCCGGCCTCCATCGGCTCGACGCGGATGAGGACGTGACCATACTGACCGCGACCGCCGGACTGACGGGCGAACTTGGTGTCCTGCTCGACGCTGGTGCGGATGGTCTCGCGGTAGCTGACCTGGGGCGCGCCGACGTTGGCCTCGACCTTGAATTCGCGACGCATGCGGTCGACGATGATCTCCAGGTGCAGCTCGCCCATGCCGGAGATGATGGTCTGACCGGATTCCTCGTCGGTGTGGACGCGGAACGACGGGTCTTCCTGCGCCAGCTTCTGCAGCGCGATACCCATCTTCTCCTGGTCGCCCTTGGTCTTGGGCTCGACCGCGACCGAGATGACCGGCTCGGGGAACTCCATGCGCTCCAGGGTGATGATCTGATTGAGATCACACAGGGTATCGCCCGTGGTGACATCTTTCAGACCGACCGCCGCGGCGATGTCGCCGGCGCGGACTTCCTTGATCTCTTCACGGTTGTTGGCGTGCATCTGCAGGATACGGCCGATGCGCTCTTTCTTGCCCTTGACCGGGTTGTACAGGGTATCGCCCGAGTTGAGCACGCCCGAATAGACACGGAAGAAGGTCAGGGTACCGACGAAGGGGTCGGTCGCGATCTTGAACGCGAGCGCGGCAAAGGGCGCGGTGTCGGACGCTTCACGCGAGCCTTCGCTCTCGTCCTTGTCGTCGAGGATGCCCTTGATGGCGGGGACGTCGATCGGCGACGGCATGTAATCGAGCACGGCGTCGAGCATGGCCTGCACGCCCTTGTTCTTGAACGCCGAACCACAGAGCATGGGCACGATCTCGCTCTTGAGGGTGCGCGCACGCAGACCAGCCTTGATCTCGTCCTCGGTCAGAGCCTCGCCCTCGAGGTACTTCTCCATCAGCTCTTCGCTGGACTCAGCGGCGGCCTCGACCAGTTTCTCGCGCCATTCCTCACAGTCGTCGACCATGTCAGCCGGAATGTCGCCGTACTCGAACTTGGTGCCCTTGGACTCTTCGTCCCAGAGGATGGCCTTCATCTTGACCAGATCGATGACGCCCTTGAAGTGCTCCTCGGCGCCGATCGGCAGCTGCAGAGGAACGGGATTGCCGCCCAGACGATCCTTGACCTGACCGACGACGCGCAGGAAGTTGGCGCCCATGCGGTCCATCTTGTTGACGAACGCCAGACGCGGAACGCCGTACTTGTTGGCCTGACGCCAGACGGTCTCGGATTGAGGCTCGACGCCGCCGACCGCGCAGAAGACCGCGCAGGCGCCGTCGAGGACGCGCAGCGAACGCTCGACTTCGATGGTGAAGTCGACGTGTCCGGGGGTGTCGATGATGTTGATGCGGTGCTCAGGGCGGTCGAGCGCCATGCCCTTCCAGAAACAGGTGGTCGCGGCGGAGGTGATGGTGATGCCACGCTCCTGCTCCTGCTCCATCCAGTCCATGGTGGCGGAGCCGTCGTGCGTCTCGCCAAGCTTGTGCGAGACACCCGTGTAGAACAGGATGCGCTCCGTGGTAGTGGTCTTCCCGGCATCGATATGTGCCATGATGCCGAGATTGCGATACCGCTCGATGGGTGTGCTACGTGCCACGACTGAATCCGCCCTGATGATCCTAAAGAACTCGAAAAAAACGAACGCGAAACCGCGGATTTACCAGCGGTAATGCGAGAAGGCTTTATTGGCTTCGGCCATACGGTGAGTGTCTTCTTTCTTCTTCACAGCCGTACCGCGCGAATCGGCCGCATCCATCAGCTCACCCGCCAGACGCTGAGCCATGGACTTCTCGGACCGCTTGCGCGCCGAATCGATCAGCCAGCGCATAGCCAGCGAATTGCGACGAGCCGGACGCACCTCGACCGGAACCTGATAAGTGGCGCCGCCGACACGACGCGACTTGACCTCGACCACCGGACGCACGTTCTCCATCGCCTGCTCGAGCAGCTCGACCGGGCTTCCGCCCTTCTTCTCGGCGATCTGATCCAGGGCGTTGTAGATGATGCGCTCGGCGACGGACTTCTTGCCGTCTTCCATCATCATGTTGATGAACTTGGTCAGCAACTCACTTCCGTGCTTGGGATCCGGAAGGATTTGACGACGAGCGGCAACGCGTCTTCTTGGCATGGTCTTCTAAGGCTCCGACGTATTCGTTGTAGTCTGGGTCGCGTCAGGGCGCGATCACTTCTTCGGACGCTTGGCGCCGTACTTGGAACGCGCCTGACGGCGCTTCTCGACACCCGAGGTGTCCAGGGTGCCGCGCACGGTGTGGTAGCGCACGCCCGGCAAGTCCTTGACACGACCGCCGCGAATCAGGACCACCGAGTGCTCCTGAAGATTGTGGCCTTCGCCGCCGATGTAGGACGCGACCTCATACCCGTTGGTCAGACGCACGCGAGCCACCTTACGCAGAGCCGAGTTCGGCTTCTTGGGCGTGGTGGTGTAGACGCGCGTACAGACCCCGCGACGCTGCGGACAGGCCTCGAGGGCGGGCACGTTGGTTTTCGCCACGTTCCGCTTGCGAGGCTTGCGGACGAGTTGGTTGATCGTTGCCATGCGATGAGTCTCCAGCGGCGCCCTCGCGCCATGATTCTTCTTTGGAGTCAAACGAAGCCTGCGCGCACGGGCCGGCTCGATGACATCGCCGGAATGACACGCACCAGATGCGACCGTCTGCTCAGGGGCCGGGCAAAGGCGCCCAAACCAGGGAATCGGATAAAAAATGAAGCTAGCCGATAGACCATCGGCTAGCTGAGACAGAGCAGTATAGGGAGGCGCCTAGGCCGTGTCAACCGGTTGATCGACCTAGGCGGATGCTCACTCAGACTACTCAGCGGCTTCCGGAGTATTGAGCGCCTTCTTGAGCGCCTGCTCCAGATCCTCGGTGGCCATCTCGACCTTGCCCGAGTCGAGCACCCGCTGACGGCGCCGTTCCTGATGATAGGACAACCCCGTGCCGGCCGGGATGAGACGACCGACGATGACGTTCTCCTTCAGCCCCACGAGCCGGTCGGTCGAACCGCGCACGGCAGCTTCGGTCAGCACGCGCGTGGTCTCCTGGAACGAGGCCGCCGAGATGAAGGACTCGGTGGCCAGCGACGCCTTGGTGATGCCGAGCAGTAGCGGCTCGAACAGCGCCGGCTGCTTGCCCTCGGCCATGGCGCGCTTGTTCTCGTCGATCAGCAACGCATGTTCGACCTGCTCGCCGCGCAGCAGTCGGGTGTCGCCCGGCGCCGTGACCTCGACCTTGCGCAGCATCTGGCGGACGATGACCTCGATGTGCTTGTCGTTGATCTTCACGCCCTGCAGGCGGTAGACGTCCTGGATCTCCTTGACCAGATATTCGGCCAGCGCCGTGACGCCCTTCAGACGCAGGATGTCGTGTGAGGCCAGCTCGCCGTCGGCGATGACCTCGCCGCGCTCCACGCGCTCGCCCTCGAAGACGTTGACGTGACGCCACTTCGGGATCAGCTCCTCGACCGTCTCGCCGTCGTCCTTGGTGATGATCAGACGCTGCTTGCCCTTGGTGTCCTTGCCGAAGCTGATGGTACCGCTGGCCTCGGCGAGCAGGGCCGGTTCCTTGGGCTTGCGCGCCTCGAACAGGTCGGCGACGCGCGGCAGACCGCCGGTGATGTCACGGGTCTTGGAGGACTCCTGCGGGATACGCGCCAGGATGTCGCCCACGCCGACGTTGGCGCCATTGGCCACGCTGACGATGGCGCCCGATGACAGCGCATAGCGCGCCGGCAGATCCGTGCCCGCGATGTTGAGCTCGTTGCCGTCCTCGTCGAGCAGCTTGACCATGGGGCGCAGATCCTTGCCCGCCGCCGGACGCTGCTTGGGATCGATGACCACCAGCGAACTCAGACCCGTCACATCGTCGGTCTGGGCCTGCACGGTCACGCCCTCGATGAAGTCCTCGAACTCCAGTCGACCGGCCACCTCGGTGACCACGGGGTGGGTGTGCGGATCCCAGGTCGCGACCACGTCGCCCGGCTTGACCGCGTCGCCGTCGCCGACGCGCAGGGTCGCGCCATAGGGCACCTTGTAGCGCTCCTTCTCCATGCCGCGCTCGTCGACCACGGTCAGTTCGCCCGAACGCGAGACCGCGACCAGGTTGCCCGAGTGATGCTGCACGGTCTTGATGTTGTGCAGACGCGCCGAGCCGCCGTTCTTGATCTCGATGCTGCTGACGGCCGCCGCACGCGAGGCCGCGCCGCCGATGTGGAAGGTGCGCATGGTGAGCTGGGTGCCCGGCTCGCCGATCGACTGGGCGGCGATGACGCCGACCGCCTCGCCCATGTTGACGCGATGACCGCGCGCCAGATCGCGTCCGTAGCACTGGGCGCAGACGCCGAGTCGCGACTCACAGGTGATGGGCGAACGCACCCGCACCTGGTCGATACCGACTTCTTCGAAGCGCTCGACCCAGGACTCGTCGAGCAGGGTGCCGGCCTTGCAGATCAGTTCCGGGTTGTCTACGCCCGGACGATAGACATCGACCGCCGTGACGCGACCGAGGATACGCTCGCGCAGCGGTTCGACCACGTCGCCGCCCTCGATGACGGGCGCCATCAGCAGACCCTGGTCGGTGCCGCAATCCTCTTCGAGCACCACCATGTCCTGCGCCACGTCGACCAGACGCCGGGTCAGATAACCGGAGTTCGCGGTCTTGAGCGCGGTGTCGGCCAGACCCTTGCGCGCGCCGTGAGTCGAGATGAAGTACTGAATGACGTTCAGACCCTCGCGGAAGTTCGCGGTGATCGGCGTCTCGATGATGGAGCCGTCCGGCTTGGCCATCAGGCCGCGCATCCCGGCGAGCTGACGGATCTGGGCCGCCGAGCCACGGGCGCCGGAGTTGGCCATCATGTAGATGGAGTTGAACGAGTCCTGCTTGCGCTCCTCGACCAGGCGCGTCGGCGCCTCCTTGAGTCCGCTCGCCAGACGCTCGCGACCCTCGGACGCCTTGATCCGCTCGGGATCGAGCTTGGCCATGACCTCGGGACGATAACGCGCGGTCAGCTCGTCGAAACGGGCATTGAACGCCTCCAGGCTCAGCTCCTCGCGCGCCAGGGCCCGAGCCATCGAACGCAGCTCGCCCTGCCACTCGCCGAAGATCGCCCGCAATGCCTCGTAGCCCTCAGGCTCGACCGCCGACAGCGCCGCCTGACGGTACTCGCCGATCAGGCGCTCGGCCTCGAAGCCGGGATCGGTCTTGGCCAGATCCGTACCCAGCTTGGACATCATCGCCTTGGCGACCTGATCGTTGGTGCGCGACCAGATGTCGACGACCTTGTTGTAGCGCTCGCCGTTCGTCACCAGACCCGAGGCGTACTGCTGCTGGATCTCCTGCACCTCGAGTTCGGCCGCCGCAAGCAGTGCGCCCTTGTCCATCTTGGCGTCCTGGTCGTCGCGCGGCACCTCCATGTCGTCCAGACCGATGGAGACACCGGCACGGGTGGCCATGCGGAAGCCCAGATACATCACCTGGTCGGCGAAGACCACGGTGTCCTTGAGTCCCAGGCGGCGATAGCAGGTGTTGATCAGCATCGAGATCTGCTTCTTGCCCAGCGGACGGTCGACCAGCTCGAAGGGCAGCCCCTCGGGCACGATGGCGAACACCATCGCGCGTCCGACGGTCGTCTCCTTGATACTGGTGCGATCGGTCAGGCTGCCGTCCTTGTGCTTGATGACCTCGCGGATACGCACCCGGCAGCGCGCGTGCAGATCGGCGTGTCCGGTCTCGTAGGCACGGCGTGCTTCGTCGATGTTGACGAACAGACTGCCCTCACCCCTGGCGCCGATGCGCTCGCGGGTCATGTAATAGAGACCCAGCACCACGTCCTGCGACGGCACGATGATCGGCTCGCCGTTGGCGGGCGAGAGGATGTTGTTGGAAGCCATCATCAGGGCGCGCGCTTCCAACTGCGCCTCCAGCGACAGCGGCACGTGCACGGCCATCTGGTCGCCGTCGAAGTCGGCGTTGAAGGCGGTACAGACCAGCGGATGGAGCTGGATCGCCTTGCCTTCGATCAGAACCGGCTCGAACGCCTGGATGCCCAGACGGTGCAGGGTCGGCGCGCGGTTGAGCATGACCGGATGCTCGCGGATCACCTCTTCGAGGATGTCCCAGACCTCCGGCGTGCCGCGCTCGACCATCTTCTTGGCCGCCTTGATGGTGGCCGCCAGCCCGCGGAACTGGAGCTTGCTGAAGATGAAGGGCTTGAACAGCTCCAGAGCCATGCGCTTGGGCAGACCGCACTGATGGAGCTTGAGCGTCGGGCCGACCACGATGACCGAACGGCCCGAGTAGTCGACGCGCTTGCCGAGCAGGTTCTGGCGGAAGCGCCCCTGCTTGCCCTTGATCATGTCGGCAAGCGACTTGAGCGGACGCTTGTTGGTGCCCGTGATCGCACGTCCGCGACGCCCGTTGTCGAGCAGCGCGTCGACCGACTCCTGGAGCATGCGCTTCTCGTTGCGCACGATGATGTCGGGCGCGATCAGATCGAGCAGGCGCTTCAGGCGGTTGTTGCGGTTGATGACGCGACGATAGAGATCATTGAGATCCGAGGTCGCGAAGCGTCCGCCGTCGAGCGGCACCAGCGGGCGCAGTTCGGGCGGCAGCACCGGCAGCACAGTCAGGATCATCCACTCCGGGCGGTTGCCCGAGGCCAGCAGCGACTCCATGAGCTTGAGGCGCTTGGCGAGCTTCTTGATCTTGGTTTCGGAGTTGGTCGACTCGATCTCCTCGCGCATGCGGCGGATCTCGGCGGCCATGTCGATGCTGCGCAGCAGCTCGTAGATGGCCTCGGCGCCCATGCGCGCGTCGAACTCGTCGCCGTTGGCTTCGAGCACGTCGAGATACTGCTCGTCATTGAGCAGCTGGCCGCGCTCGAGATCGACGATCATGCCCGGATCGATGACGACGAACGATTCGAAATAAAGGATGCGCTCGATGTCGCGCAGGGTCATGTCGAGCAGGAGACCGATGCGCGACGGCAGCGACTTGAGGAACCAGATGTGCGCCACCGGGCTGGCCAGATCGATGTGGCCCATGCGCTCGCGGCGCACCTTGGCCAGCGTGACCTCGACACCGCACTTCTCGCACACCACGCCGCGATGCTTCAGACGCTTGTACTTGCCGCAGATGCACTCGTAGTCGGTGATGGGTCCGAAGATCTTGGCGCAGAACAGACCATCGCGCTCCGGCTTGAAGGTGCGATAGTTGATGGTCTCGGGCTTCTTGACCTCGCCATAGGACCAGGAACGGATCATCTCGGGCGAGGCCAGCCCGATCTTGATCGCGTCGAATTCGAGTGCCTGACCCTGTTGCTTGATGATTTTGAGTAGATCTTTCAAGACCTTGATCTCCTGCCTGGAATAACCGGCTTGGGATGGGTAGAGCGGCAGCGACACCCATCGCCACAACGCTTGAGCTTTGAACAGAGACCGGGATGCGGCATCGAAAGAGCCGCATCACCGGCGGTCGGTGCGGTTCGCTCACCGCACCCTACCCCATCAATCCTGCTGTAGCTCCACGTTGATGGCGAGCGAGCGGATCTCCTTGACCAGCACGTTGAAGGACTCGGGCATGCCGGCCTCCATGCGGTGATCCCCATCCACGATGTTCTTGTACATCTTGGTGCGCCCGTTGACGTCGTCGGACTTGACCGTGAGCATCTCCTGCAGGGTGTAGGCGGCGCCATAGGCTTCCAGCGCCCAGACCTCCATCTCACCGAAGCGCTGACCGCCGAACTGCGCCTTGCCGCCCAGGGGCTGCTGCGTGACCAGGCTGTAGGGGCCGGTCGAACGGGCGTGCATCTTGTCGTCGACCAAGTGGTTGAGCTTGATCATGTACATGTAGCCCACGGTGACCGGACGCTCGAACTGGTCGCCGGAGCGCCCGTCGAACAGAATGGTCTGGCCGCTTGGAACGCCCTGCTCGGTGTTGTCGCGGTCGGCGAGCTTGAGCATCGCCTTGATCTCTTCCTCGGTCGCACCGTCGAAGACCGGCGTGGCCAGCGGCACGCCTCGGGTCAGATTGCGCGCCAGCTCCAGGATCTCATCGTCGGAGAAGCTCGCCAGATCTTCCTGCTTGCCGCTGGTGTTGTAGACCTGCTCCAGGAAGTCGCGCAGCTCGCCGATCGCCGTCTGGCGTTGCAGCATGCGCCCGATCTTCTCGCCCAGACCCTGAGCCGCCCACCCGAGATGGGTCTCCAGCACCTGACCGACGTTCATGCGCGAGGGCACGCCGAGCGGGTTGAGCACGATGTCGACCGGCACACCATCGGCCGAGAACGGCATGTCCTCGACCGGCACCACCTTGGAGATGACACCCTTGTTACCGTGACGACCGGCCATCTTGTCACCGGGCTGGATGCGGCGCTTCACGGCCACATAGACCTTGACCATCTTGAGCACGCCGGGCGCCAGATCGTCGCCACTGGCGACCTTGCGCTTCTTGATCTCGTAGCGCTCGCGGAATTCCTCGCGCTGCTGCTTGACCTGAGCGGCGACGGCTTCGAGCTGGGTGGCGGCGTCCTCGTCACGCACGCGGATCTCGAACCAGGCATCGCGCGAACCCTTGGACTTGAGCGAGTCGAGATAGTCCTTGGTGATCTCGGAACCGGGACGGAAACCGCCCGGACCGCCGTCGGCGACCTTGCCCACCAGGAGCTTCTCGACACGCTGAAAGGTGTCGTTCTCCATGATGCGCTGCTGGTCGGCGAAGTCCTTGCGCACGCGCTCCAGTTCCATCTCCTCGATCTCGATGGCGCGCTTGTCCTTGTCCACGCCGTCGCGGGTGAAGACCTGGACGTCGACCACGGTGCCGTTCATGCCCGTGGGCAGACGCAGCGAGGTGTCCTTCACGTCGGAGGCCTTCTCGCCGAAGATGGCGCGCAGCAGCTTCTCTTCCGGCGTCAGCTGGGTCTCGCCCTTGGGCGTCACCTTGCCGACCAGGATGTCGCCGTCGCGCACCTCGGCGCCGACATAGACGATGCCGGATTCGTCGAGCTTGGAGAGCGCCGACTCACCCACGTTCGGGATGTCGCCCGTGATCTCTTCCGGCCCGAGCTTGGTGTCGCGCGCCAGACAGGACAGTTCCTCGATATGGATGGTGGTGAAGCGATCCTCCTGCACCACGCGCTCCGAGATCAGGATCGAGTCCTCGAAGTTGTAGCCGTTCCAGGGCATGAAGGCCACGCGCAGGTTCTGACCCAGGGCCAGCTCGCCCATGTCGGTCGAGGGACCGTCGGCCAGGACGTCGCCGCGCGCGATCGCATCACCCAGCTTGACCAGCGGGCGCTGATTGATACAGGTGTTCTGGTTGGAGCGGGTGTACTTGGTCAGGTTGTAGATGTCGACGCCCGGCACGTCCGGGGTCTTGGCCGCCTCGTCGTCGTTGACGCGCACCACGATACGCGCCGCGTCGACCGACTCGATGACGCCGCCGCGCCGCGCGACCACGCACACACCCGAGTCACGGGCGACGACACGCTCCATGCCGGTGCCGACCAGCGGCTTTTCGGCGCGCAGCGTGGGCACGGCCTGACGCTGCATGTTCGAACCCATGAGTGCACGGTTGGCGTCGTCGTGCTCCAGGAACGGGATCAGCGAAGCGGCCACCGAGACGATCTGACGCGGCGAGACGTCCATGTACTGGACTTCCTCCGGCGCGCGCATGGCGAACTCGTTGGCATGACGGCAGGAGACCAGGGCGTCGGCGAGCCGTCCGTCCGCGTCCAGGGTCGCGTTGGCCTGGGCGATGACGAAGTTGCCCTCCTCGATCGCCGACAGATAGTCGATCTGATCGGTGACGCGACCGTCCTCGACCTTGCGATAGGGCGTCTCCAGGAAGCCGTAGGAGTTGGTGCGGGCATAGACCGCCAGCGAGTTGATCAGACCGATGTTCGGACCTTCAGGGGTCTCGATCGGGCAGACGCGGCCATAGTGGGTCGGGTGCACGTCACGCACCTCGAAGCCGGCCCGCTCGCGCGCCAGACCGCCGGGGCCGAGCGCCGAGACGCGCCGCTTGTGCGTGACCTCGGACAGCGGATTGTTCTGGTCCATGAACTGCGAGAGCTGCGAGGAACCGAAGAACTCCTTGATCGCCGCCGACACTGGCTTGGCGTTGATGAGCTCCTGCGGCATCAGCCCCTCGGACTCGGCCAGCGACAGGCGCTCCTTGACCGCGCGCTCGACCCGCACCAGACCGACGCGGAACTGGTTCTCGGCCATCTCGCCGACGCAGCGGATGCGGCGGTTGCCCAGATGGTCGATGTCGTCGACCATGCCACGACCGTTGCGCAGCTCGACCAGCACCTTGAGCGAATCGAGGATGTCGGAGGCGTCCTCGCCGTACTGGTCGAAGAGCTTTTTGGAGAAGTCGTCGGTGCGGGCGGCGAAATAGCGCCCGTCATAGATGACGCCCGGCCCCGTCTCGTCGGCGCGACCGAGCCGGCGGTTGAACTTCATGCGACCGACCGCCGAGAGATCGTAGCGATCGGAGGTGAAGAACAGGTTGTGGAACAGATTCTGGGCGGCCTCCTTGGTCGGCGGCTCGCCGGGACGCATCATGCGATAGATCTCGATCTGAGCGTCCAGATCGTTGGTCGTCGGATCGATGCGCAGGGTCTCGGAGATGTAAGGCCCCTGGTCGAGATCGTTGACGAACAGGGTCTCCAGAGTCTCGACGCCCTTGCGGAACAGGGTCTCCAGCAGCTCGGGCGTGATCGGATCATTGGCCTCGGCGAAGACCTCGCCGGTGTCGCTGTCGACCTGGGCGTGCGCCAGGATGCGGCCGAGCAGGAAGTCCGCCGGCACTTCCAGCCGATCGACGCCGGCCTTCTGCAGCTCGCGGATGTGACGCGCGGTCACGCGCCGGCCGGACTCGACCAGCACCTCGTCGCCGATCTTGACGTCGAAGCCGACGGTCTCGCCGCGCAGGCGCTCGGGGACCAGATCCAGGGTCACGGTCTGACCCTGGATGCGGAAAGTGTCGGTCTCGAAGAAGCGCCCGAGGATGTCCTCGACGCCATAGCCGAGCGCGCGCAGCAGCACCGTGGCCGGCAGCTTGCGCCGACGGTCGATGCGCACGAAGACGTTGTCCTTGGGGTCGAACTCGAAGTCGAGCCAGGAGCCGCGATAGGGAATGACGCGCGCCGAGAACAGCAGCTTGCCCGAGGAGTGGGTCTTGCCCTTGTCATGGTCGAAGAAGACACCGGGCGAACGGTGCAACTGCGAGACGATGACACGCTCGGTGCCGTTGATGATGAAGGTGCCGGTCTCGGTCATGAGCGGCAGTTCGCCCATGTAGACTTCCTGCTCGCGCACGTCCTTGACGACCTTGGAGCCGGCCGGAGCGTCCTTGTCGTAGATCACCAGCCGCAGCAGCACGCGCAGGGGCGCCGCGAAGGTCGCGCCGCGCAGATGACACTCGCGCTCGTCGAACACTGGATCGCCCAGGCGATACTTGACATACTCCAGGACGGCGTTGCCCGAGTAGCTCTCGATGGGGAACACGGACTTGAAGGCCGCATGCAACCCGAGATCCCGGCGGTCCTTGACCGACACATCGGCTTGCAGGAACTCGCGATAGGAGTCGATCTGCGTCGCCAGCAGGAACGGGACGTCCAGGATACTGGGACGCTTGCCGAAGTCTTTGCGGATGCGCTTCTTTTCGGTGAACGAATAGGCCATTATGCCTTCCCTCGAGATGCTTGCGTGGGTCCCTGACGGGGCATGGACACGGATGCGGATGGCTCGAAACTTGGAACAGAATCAAGACACGCCCGGATCGGGGCGTGCTATCCCACCGGATTCGCCGAATCCAACGGGAAAAGGCCGGCGGCTAATCGCCGCCAGCCTCGCTTGCTTGGTCGAACGAATAACGACGCAACGCGCCGTTACTTGATCTCGACCGCGGCGCCAGCCTCTTCGAGTTCCTTCTTCGCGGCCTCGGCCTCGGCCTTGGAGATGCCTTCCTTCAGGACGGTCGGAACGCCTTCGACGGCGTCCTTGGCTTCCTTCAGGCCCAGACCGGTGATCGAGCGCACAGCCTTGATGACGCCAACCTTGTTGGCGCCGAACGAGGTCAGAACGACGTTGAACTCGGTCTGCTCTTCGACGGCGGCGGCCTCAGCGCCACCGGCGGCCGGACCGGCAGCCACGACAGCGGCAGCGGCGGTCACGCCGAACTTCTCTTCCATCGCGCTGATGAGGTCGACGACCTCGAGCACGGTCATGTTGCCAATCGCTTCGAGAATGTCGTCTTTCGAAACGGCCATGGGTTTCTCCTAAGAAAATACGGTTGATCGGGTAGCTGATGGATGGAAGACGCGCCTTAGGCGGCTTCCTTGGCATCGCGAATCGCGGCGACGGTGCGGACGAGCTTGCCCGGCACCTCGTTGAGCGTTGCGGCGAGCTTCTGGACCGGAGCCTTCATGGTCGCCATGAGCAGACTGATCGCCTGATCGTAGGTCGGCATCTTGGCCAGATTGCCGATCTCGGTGGGCGCGAGCAGCTTGCCGCCCAGGGCGATGATCCGCACCTGGAACTTGTCGTGCTCCTTGGCGAAGGGCTCCAGGACGCGCGCGACCGAACCCGGATCGTCCTGCGAGAACGCGAGGATCATCGGGCCGGTGAGCCCATCCCGCATGCAGGCGAAATCCGTGTCTTCCAGCGCGCGCTTGGCCAGGGTATTCTTGACCACGCGCACATAGACCCCGGCCTTGCGTGCTTCCACGCGCAGCTTGGTCAGTTGCTCGACGGTCAAGCCCCGGTACTCGGCCGCGATGGCCGAATAGGCGCTCTTTGCAACTTCCGCGACTTCGGCGACGATTGCTTCTTTTTGCGCAAAATTCAGCGCCACTGTCGTCACCTCTACTGACATTGGAACCCGGTCGAGACCGGGCGGCGAGCGGGCCGTCACCTCCAGTGACGAACCGACTCGCCAGGTTCGTGCGCCGTCATCAGCTAACGATCTGACTCGGGAGCACCGTCTGCGCGGGCGTGGTGGGCATTAAGTCCAGCCGCCGCGTTCCCTTGCAGCACCTCGGACACCCGCGGTCTTTGACGGTCTCCAGCGATGCCCGAGACCTCAAAGAAAACTCAGTCTCCAAGCGTGCCGACCCGAGAGCCGGCACCCCGGATCAGAAGGTCAACGCTGAATGGTCGACCGCCAGGCCCGGCCCCATGGTGCTGGAGACCGTGACCTTCTTCATGTAGATACCCTTGGCCGCCGTCGGCTTGGCCTTCATCAGGCTGCCGAGCAGGGCTTCGAGGTTCTCGCGCAGCTTGTCGGCCTCGAAGTCGACCTTGCCGAGCGGGCAGTGGATGATACCCGCCTTGTCGGTGCGATAGCGCACCTGACCGGCCTTGGCGTTGCGCACGGCCTCGGCGACGTCCGGGGACACGGTGCCGACCTTGGGGTTGGGCATCAGACCACGCGGGCCGAGCACCTTACCGAGCTGACCGACGATACGCATGGCATCGGGCGAAGCGATGACGACGTCGTAGTCGAGCTGACCGGCCTTCATCTCTTCGGCCAGATCCTCGAAACCGACCTTGTCGGCCCCGGCTTCGCGTGCCGCATCGGCGGCGGCGCCCTGGGCGAAGACAGCCACGCGCACGGTCTTGCCGATGCCGTGCGGCAGCACGGTCGAACCGCGGACGACCTGATCCGACTTACGCGGATCGACGCCCAGGTTCACCGCGACATCAATGCTTTCGGCGAACTTGACCTGGGAGAGTTCTTTCAGCAGCGAGAAAGCCTCGTCAGCCGGATAGAGCTTGCCGGCCTCGACGCGCTCCTGGATTGCACGCACACGTTTGCTGAGACGCGCCATATCAGTTCACCCCTTCGACGTTCAGACCCATGGAGCGCGCGCTGCCAGCGATGGTACGCACGGCGGCGTCCATGTCGGCGGCGGTCAGATCGGGCATCTTGAGCGTGGCGATCTGTTCGAGCTGCTCGCGCGTGACAGTGCCGACCTTGTTGGTGTTCGGCTTGGCGCTGCCGCTGCTGATGCCGACAGCCTTCTTCAGCAGGATCGAGGCCGGCGGGGTCTTGGTGATGAAGGTGAAGCTGCGATCCGAGTAGACCGTGATGACCACGGGCGTCGGGATGCCCTTCTCCATGTCCTGCGTGCGCGCGTTGAACGCCTTGCAGAACTCCATGATGTTGACGCCGTGCTGACCAAGCGCGGGACCGACCGGCGGACTGGGATTGGCTTCGCCGGCCTTCACCTGCAACTTGATGTAGGCATTGATCTTCTTTGCCACGATGAGTCTCCAGTGGGTGCAAGCGCCGGAGGATCGATCCGGCTCCCCGTGTGTATATCCCCGATACGGGGCTGGGAGGCCGCATCCAGACAGGATACGGCCGGATATTCAGTTCACGCGGACGCGAATGCTGTGACGCTCAGACTTTCTCGACCTGGGCAAATTCCAGCTCGACCGGCGTCGAGCGGCCGAAGATGAGCACCGAGACCTTGACGCGGCTCTTGTCGTAGTCGACGTCTTCGACCACACCATTGAAGTCGGTGAAGGGCCCGTCGATGACGCGCACCACCTCGCCCGGCTCGTAGAGCACCTTCGGACGCGGCTTCTCGCCGCCTTCCTGCAAGCGCTGCAGAATGACCTCGGCCTGAGAGTCCGGGATGGGCGCCGGACGATCGCCCGTGCCACCGATGAAGCCCATGACCTTGGGCACGTTCTTGACCAGATGCCAAGTCTCGTCGGTCAGCTCCATATGGACGAGGACATAGCCGGGGAAGAACTTGCGCTCGCTCTTGCGCTGCTGTCCGCCGCGCATCTCGACCACTTCTTCGGTGGGCACCAGAATCTGACCGAACAGCTCTTCGAGCCCGGCGCGCTTGACATGATCTTCCAGGGAACGTTTGACCTGCCCCTCGAATCCCGAGTAGGCATGAATGACGTACCAACGCTTGGACATGCTCAGCCCCCCTGGCCGGTCAGGAATCGCAGGATCGACATCAACATCATGTCGAACAGCCAGAGGACGATACCGAGGAGCAGCACCATGACCACGACCACCAGGGTCGTTTGCAGGGTTTCCTGACGCGAGGGCCAGACGACCTTGCGCACTTCCATGCGCGAATCGGAGATGAACTGCCAGAGCGCGCGACCGCGTTCGGTCTGAAAGGCGATGGCCGCCGCTCCGCCGCTGATCACCAGCAGCGCGATCACACGCAGCAGTGTCGAGACTCCGGAGAAATAATAGAAGGCCAGGATACCGCCGACCAGGAGGAATGCAGCACCACCCAGCTTGAGAGAATCCAAGCCGGCACCGCGGGTCTCTGCGCGTGAACTCATGAATTCGCCTATTTCCAAACCGCGTCTAGCGCGACAAATTTAGCTTTCTGGCTCGAATACAGCACATCAAAAACCAACAGACTCAGCGGAACGCGGCCTGAGAAGATACTACCAAAGCGCGCCCGACAAGAAGCCTCATTGGCTCACGCGAAGCTAGGGGATCTCACCAGAAACCGCTCCCGGAAGGGAGCGGTTGTGGTGATTTGAATGGCAGGCCAGGAGGGACTCGAACCCCCAACCTGCGGTTTTGGAGACCGCTGCTCTGCCAATTGAGCTACTGGCCTAAACTCGAAGCGATGTCAGCGAGCGCGAGATCCGGGGATGATTTCGCGCCCCGCTGATCGCGGA
>NZ_JABZEO010000031.1 GCF_013385175.1 Allochromatium humboldtianum
AGCCTTAGAACCAGCAACCACAGTGCTTACAGGCTTTATTATCATCTAGTGCTGTCAATGAAGTATCGGCACAAATGTCTGACGGCACCGATGCTCGCACGGCTCGAAGAGATCTTGCGTGACCTGCTGACCCAGTGGGGGTGTCAGATGGTCGAATTCGGTGGCGAGGCCGACCACGCGCATCTGCTGTTCGAGGCTCCGCCCACGGTCAAGCTCTCCGATCTGGTCAAGAACCTGAAGTCCGTCACCGCCCGCCGGATGCGCAAGGAGTTCGCCCAAGAACTCGCGCCGTATTACTGGAAGCCCTATTTCTGGAACCGTGCCTATGCCCTGATCAGTGTGGGCGGGCGTGCCAACATCGATACGCTGCTGCGCTATATCGAAAACCAGGATGACCCTCGCAAGCTCGGGCTGCCGCTTGACTGACGCATCACGCTTCGCGTCGAGGCGCAGGATGCGCGGCAAATTTGCTCAACGAAGGAGCGGATGTGCTCCTCGATCACCTCCAGAGGCAAGACGTTCAGGTCGGCATCTTTGGTCGGGAGCGCGTAGGACTGGCCCATGCGCCCGATCCCGCGTCCAGGGATTGCACCGAAGCGTTCACGGGCCACACGCGCCGCCCCCGCACCATGTCGACCGGCGAGGTTGGAGCCGAAGACGAAGATTTCGCCGTTCAGGGAGAGGGTGCCGTCCTCGTGCGTGGGGCAGGCGTACAGGGAGCGCAGTCCGCCCTGGGCTTTGATGTATTCCAGGACATCGCGAATACATTCGGCATGGCAGCGGGCCGGCGCACAGGAACACACCAACGCCTCGGCCGACCGCAGGCGGCCCAATGCAGCCAGGATGATGGGATCCTGTGTGGCGATCCGTTCGTGCAGCCATGTTTGGTAGAGGGCGATGACGGCGTCGCCATCTCCGTGCTCGCCAAGGACGAACGGATTTCCCAGGGGTGTGCCGCGCCCGACATAGACGGACGCTGCGGGAAGGGTGCGACCCTGAAAGTGGTGGCGGTTTAGGATGTCCATGAAGTGAGTCCCTTCACGCGAGGGGTGAACGGAGCCTTATCAAATAAGGATTTGTTGTTTCGCTTGCATATTCATTTGCTTTTCAATAAATGACGCTTTCGCGTTGGCTATTGAGAAATAGTCATTTACAATATCCGCGATATTTTTTAATCGATCTTTAAGCACTTGCCTGGGATCAGCCGCCTCATTTTTCCACATGCTCTCTGGCAGAACATTTTGACTAAAAATATATTCAGCATGACTGCCATGAATTGATTTAAGCTCTCGAAGATACAAATACGGGTGTTTGTCTTTAATTTCGCGCTGATTGCAAGCCCTGTTCAGCATAACAATATTGGCTACAGAATTAAATATTTTTTCTTCTTCCCGTTTTATCTTTGCTTTTGGGTAAAGGTGATGCTGATCCATCAATTCAATGTTGGATTCTTTGATTGAATTACCCTCAAGGTCGATCGTGAATTTGCCACCAGCTTTTTCGCTATAAAGGATATACATGATAGCTTTGAATTGCTGGCGACCCACGCCCCATTGCTCCATACGATCCGGCGAAATTGTTGTCGAATAATGCGAAAATGGATATCTATTTTTTTCAAACTCATGGGCGTTAACAAGATGCTTGCCGAGCTTATGGAGTTCCATAACTACATCAAGATTTGATTTGTTGAATGTTTGCCCAGATAAAATCAAATCGAGCGCGTATCTCTTAATTTCTTTAATAAATACTGGCTCATCAAGAAGCTTTGAATTAACCATAACAATGGCTGTGGCGTACTCTAAAAATGTTCCATTAATCAAAGTCAGAAAACGCTCTTGGTCTAGCCTAGATATAAATTTCAAGATCGTATCAGAATATTCTTGCCACGCGCCAAACCAATGATCTGCATTTTTATCAAGCATTTCCTTGTTGGTAATACTAGGAAACAAATCTTTGGACAGGTGATCAGCGATTGATGCGCAACGTATAAATGGTGCTAAATCGGAATAAGTCTTGCCATTTCCACCAAAAAAAAGATTGATCGCACTTGAGCGGTAATTTCGGTTTTCTGCAGCAACACGGAGAGATTCGCTTATGAAGTCGGCCAGCCCTATTTGATAGGAAGGGTTGGCGCTTTCAAAGCTTTTAGCATTAACAAGGTCAAACAATGTCAGTTTTTTTCCTGATGTATTCACCTTTTCAAAAACCCGAATCACCAAGCTAAGATCTGATTCCGCATTAATCTTAGTAAGTGGAATTCCGTATGACCCCATAGCACCAAATACAGCATTAAGATAGTCAGTGTATTTATCAAGGAGTTCATCAGGCATCCCTTCAAACGCCCTAAGAAAACGAGTAACAGCTGATCCAAAGCGATTCTGAATAATTAGGCGCCCATGTATAAAACGATAATTTTGCCTGAAATCACCTTCGCCGCCACTTTTCTTGTCAAATGATCTGCATAAATCCGAAGTGATTGATGAGTATCCATTGCGGCGGTCGTTTCTTCCCTTCTTAAGTCGCTCATAGATGGGGGGCATATTGCGTATAGCGTCTTCTGGAAACATATCATCAAGAATAGAAAGCATGTCAAAATAATAATCTTTTTTTTCATCATAGCCTAGAAATAGTTTTGCTAAAGACGTTATACGCTGCTGACCATCGAGCACATAGTTAGGCTGCCCCCCCGAATCAATAGCCCCATGGGTCTTGAGCGGTGAAGCTGTAAGTTTCAGTGTGCCATTTGCTGGCATCGTGAGCATTGATGAAATTGGGTAGCCACGAACAATTGAGTCGCCAAGACTTTCAATATCCGGAGTTCGCCACACAAAGTCACGCTGGAATTTTGGGATGAGAAAGTTTCCCTTCTCAATTTCATCTATTAACTCTTTAAGGCTAATATCAACATTCGTAAGCGCGGCCATTTATATCTCCTTTTATGTTCTTCAATAGAGCCATGTTATAGCTTGGAGGAAAAAATATGAATGCTGCCTTATAAATCTGATTAAGCCGCGTACCCACGCAAATGTTCAACATCCAAATCAATTTCGAACAAGAGTCGCCCGACCCCGGCGTTGTTTCTTCCCGCCTTGAACTCGACGCCGGCCTCAACCACTGAACCGAGCGCCTCACCTAACATCTCACGCGCCAGAGCGTAGAGTTCCTGGGTCTCGACATCGTCCAGACTCTGATCCGCCGTTAACCGCTTGAGCACGCGCACGGGCGGATAGTCATCCTCTATCATGCGATATCGGAGATTGATGGTGTAGCCCTTGGGAGGTTGCTCAGGTTTTTCCACCGCCTCACGGACACCAGCCCGATACAGAATCGGAGGGATCGGTGCACCCGCTTTTTTTAAGCATTTGAGAATATGGCGCGGCTTGACGTGCGATGAAAAATTCAGATCTGAGCGTCCGATACCATGGTCGGTGTAAGACTTCCAGCGAATGACCCCATCGGGACGCACAGCGTAAGCCGGCAGAATCGTAATAATTCTGCGCGTTTCTCTATCGTGAATCGCCAGGTAGGCCTGCGTATCAGCCTCCGACCAGAACAGCCGGATGGCGTGCGTGCTGAAACCGGGGTATTTCATCTGGATACCGCGCTGAACCACAGCATCGATCTCATCTGGATGGATCGATGTGCGCTCACTTAGGCGCAGCTGCGCATGTTCTGTCAAAGTAAAAGGTGTTGTGTTCTGCATGATACCGATGATCGATTTCGCGCCGAACAGCCACGCGGGGGCTGTCGGCGCGTTTGCCGACTAAACAGCCGCAGCGACTGTTGGCTTCTGCGACAGCGCCAAATATTCCTTACCAATCTGGTACAGATAGCGACGCTTGCTCAAGGCCTCAAAATCCGGCGGATCATCCGGAAGCTTTGAGCAGAGAACGCGATGATGGTTCTTGACGAACGTGATGAAATCATACCAGTGTGATTCGATGTAATCGGCAACCTGGCGAATATCCTCGGAGGAGGGGACACGCGGGGCGCGTGCAAGACGGTGCTGTTCCGACTGAACGGGGGGCGGGGGCGGGAGATCCTGGATTCTGTGCGCGCTTTGCAGAAGCTTTCCCCAGCGCTTTATCAGATAGTCTCGACCGCCGGTGAGAAGTTCTGAGCGTCCGATCTCCCTGAAAGCGTACCACTCCTGGGGGGAGAGGCGATCATAGCGATCTGTTGCAGCGACGTTGACGGCACGTTCCAGACTTTTCCAAACGTCCTCGTCCGAGAAGGGCTTGATGGCGAATCCAATGAGTTCGCGCATCGTTGGCGGGAACTCGAAGCCGGACGTGCGGAGGGCATCCAACCGTTTGTACGTATCCCAAATAGCTTCTGGCTTTAGTCCGGACTGGATGAAAGCCTCCGACCAGGACTGCACGAGATCCGGGTCGTCGAGCCATTTACGGGCCTGGGGCCAGTCGTAACCGATGCGCTTGATGAGGGCCAACACAAAAAACTGGCGTTCCTGTAACGCATCCAGAGCCGGTTGCGCCTCGGGTTCCGGCACCGCCGCATCAGGCTTCGGCCGGCTCGCAGTAGTATTCGGCCTCGATACACCCATTTGGGTCGACGTCGAACGACGCTGACGAGGGGGTGAGACGTCCTGTTCGCTCGAGGTATTCTTCCATTCCGGGATAGTCTCTGATAAGATCTCTGAGAGTGTCTTCATCTGATTTCTGCCTTTTTAGGTGTTGCAAGACGCTTTTCGTCGTTGGTTGCTCGCCCCGACGAATCAAATCAGAGGCCGCCGCATCCACGGCGGCCTTTCCATATGTGGCGACAATATTGGCCGCGATCTGGCGGTCATTGTCGTTAAAGGTCGCGATGGCGACTGCACCGTCTTCCTGGTACTTCTCGACGTAGTTCCCCTCAAGCACTTTGGTGAAGTTGCTGGGCTTCATCAGCCAGTCAAAGTCGGCACGCCATTTGGCTTTGCGGCCGATCAGGAATGGGCAACGCGAGACAAGCAAGAAGAAGTGGTCGAAAAAGCGGAGTCCCGCCTCAATCGGGTCGCCGTCCGGTGTGACGAATTCATCAAAGTAGCCGGCTTTCTGTGCCTCATCCCAGCGCAAACGAATCGCTTTTTGACGTGCGCGATTCACGGTATGCGGCTGCGGAAGCATGGGCAGGTGGTCTCGAAACAGTTCGAGCACCTTTTCGTAAGGAATCTCGGCACCGCGCCGCTTGGTGGCCTCGCGTCTGGAGGCCTTATCGGCGAAGCTCGTGTCCGTCTTTTCATCTGTCGGCGTATCTGGAGACCCAAAGTCAAAGGACTGCTGCGCCCCCCCTCCCACCGTCTCACCGGGCACGGAGTGCTCCGGCGGTGCCTCCTGTTCGGATCGTGCGGTATTGGAGATTTCGGTTGCCAACTCAGGAGGCGGGGAAGGCGTACTGGGTTCTGCCTGAGCAGCCGCTAGAGGTGCGACGTTCGACAGCGTTTGCTCCAGGAGCGCTTGGATCTGCATCAGCTGCGCGCTGACCCTGGCTTCCAGGGCGATCATGGCCTCGACCATCGAGGCACGATCGTCGGCCTTCAGCCGGTAATACCCCCACCGACAGCCGCCCATCTCGATCTGACCATTACGGCACAGCCGCGTGACAGCACGTGAGACCCTTGAGCGGTGCACCCCATGGCGTTGCGCAATATCACTGCAATTTACGCGCGCAAACGTCTTGGCGTTCAGTACCGCCAGGACGTCGCGTTCAATTTCTGCGTTTTTCTGGAAATCCATCCGTTTTGCGCGAGGGACTCCGTCGTTCAGGGCGGAGGGGGATAGCGCACCGCGCGCCAAGCGCGGTCAGGCCGCCCGTCTCGCTTCCTCCGTTAGCGTTTTAGGGTTGAACGCATAGCCATAGCCATCGGCGCGCTGGAGCACCCGGCAATGGCGGTGGGAAAGACTGTCCACGACGCCAGCGGCGGTCTGGATGTTGAAAACCCCCCTCGCCCGCACGGCCACGCGCCCGACATGAACCCCGGCTTTCTTGCCGGTCGGTACGCGAGCGATCACGCGATCCCCGGTCTGGACGCCGTGGACGCGCTTGTGGCGCATCAGATAACCGCGCGGGAAGCCGAAACGATCCGGGCGCGTGCGCTGGTAGCGGCCGCGCCCGGTGGCACGGATGGCCAACGTCGGGCATTGCCAACCGGACAGGGTATCGACCTGGCCCACGCAAGCCGCATCGAGCGCATGGGTCTTGGGGATGTCCAGGCGCGTGCGGTTGAACTTGGTCCGCCCGCCGGAGCCGGTTTCGACCGGCAGGCCGGTCGCTTGGAGTGCGCCGAACAGCGCCCAGCGGGTCGCATTGACAGCAGCGGAGTCTTTCAGCGGTGCCTTGGCCTGAGCCTGGATCCGGCGCAACACCTCGGGCTTGCCTTTCAGGAAGACTTCGACCGGCTGCGCGCCTTTCTTGCGGTTGCACGGCGAGCAGGCCAGTGTCAGGTTACTGACCCGGTTCGAACCGCCGTTGGAACGCGGCACGATATGCTCGATCTCCAGCGGTACGTTCGTCGCCCCGCAATAGGCACAGGTGCGATGCCAATTTTCGAGCAGATACTCGCGCACCTCGTAGCCGGCCAGCGTTCCCTGTTGGTATTCGACCCCGCTGATCTCCGGGTTCTGCATGGCCTGCATGTCGAAGCGAACCAATTCCAGGCCGATCGCCGACAGCGGGGCCAAACGACGCAGGCGCGCGACCCAGTTGGCCGTGGTCTCGACCTGATGACGCAGGCTTGGAGCCAGCCAGCCAGCGGGGCGAGTGCGGTTGTCGAAACGCGGTGCCCGATGGCGCAGGTTGGCGGTACGACGGCGACGGCGGAAGGCGGCGCGCGCCGTCAGTGCCTCGCGGATCTGGTGTCCGCGATGCGTCAGTTCCCCGAGCCACCGGACATGGGCCACGCGCTCAACCGCGCCCGTGTCGGGGTCAATGGTTTCGGATTCGCGCACCAGGGCCAGCCCCGTGGTCCGACTGCCCGGATCGAGTTTCAGGCGCAGCGGTTGAACCGCCCCGCCGATCCGATCCTTCAAGCGAATGGTGAACGGGGCCAGACGCACCACCACCGCGCGCCCGCGCTCCAGTAACAGCCGCGCGCGTTTCTCCGTGCACGGCATCAACGGACGTTTCTGTTTGTCGAGTACGAATACCGCCATCGGTCTGTTCCAAAACGTGCCCTTACGGGCCTGGTGACGGAGCCTCGCGGCTCGCTCCCCTCGGGAATGTCTGCAACCGGCTCCCGCCTCGCGGCGGCGATCAGAACCTTCGGCGCTTTGCCTTTCGCCTGCATGATCCTGACCTTCCAGGGTCCGGGACTGAGGAAGCATCCCGGAGTGGGTCTCAACGACCTGTTGCCAACGGAGCGGGTTTTCACCGCTTGCCCTGGTCAACCTAGCTCTTTCAAGCTCCGCCCTTCAGGGCGGGGTAGTTGACGCTCAACGAGTGAATGCAGAACCCGGTTCGCAACGGTATGGGTCACGCCGATATCGCGAGCAACTTGAGCAACATTCACGCGCCGGAAGACATCGGTGCTACCGGCCTGTTCCAGGAGCAGCTGCTCGATCATGGCCTGTTTTTCGTGAGCTTTTAGCATGTTTTGTACGCCTTTTTCGACACAGGAAATACTGCATTGTATTGAATATGCGTGTCAAGGAGCTTTTGTGCACGCCGCATCTTCGCGCGCGGATTTCGGCCATGCCGCGCACTTTTTTGCTTTATGCGCCAATGACTTAAACCGAAATTGCGCAGAACTGCGCGGGAGTGCCGCAAGGCGCGTTGCTCCGGGTAGGCTGAAAGTGGCAGTGCGTCGACGCCTTTGCACGGATTTTTGCCTTAAAAATCAGCATGAAAGACTCGAACTGTGCAGAACCGTGCGAGAGTGCTACAGGGCACGTTGCTCCGGGTAGGTTGGCACGTTGCTCCGGGTAGGTTGGCACGTTGCTCCGGGTAGGTTGGCACGTTGCTCCGGGTAGGTTGGCACGTTGCTCCGGGTAGGTTGTGCTCCCAAAAATCGCATGCAAGCTCCTGTTTTTGAAAAATAAAATTCACTTCCCACCGACTGCCAAGAAGTATTTAAGAAGTATCTTTTAAGAAGATATTAAGAAGTCCCCCCTAGCCCCCCAAAGGGGGGCGTTTGCCGCAACAGCCGATCTCGCGTCGAAGGGGGGCAAAGGCACAGCCAAGCGCCGGTGGAACGGGCAGGGGGGGGCGTAACGGCTATCGAACGACCGTTTGCTTTTTGGGCGCTACAAGCCGGATAGGACGTCCGACTAGGCAGTCACTGCCCTGATCGATGTCGAGTTCCCAGCCTGTCGCAAGGTTGAGGGCAGCGAGCGCCTTGCGCAGATGCTGGCGAAACCGCCACAACTCGGCATATTCACTGCTGCTCAGTTCCTTGAGCAGCGAAACCCCGATAGGTGTTGGAACCCGATGCGAGGCTAAGTAGGCGTAAAGCCATTTGGCTAAGGCATTGCGACCGAGTTTCGCTCGAATGTCGAGACTGAGCTTCGTCCAGCCGGATTCGGCCCCAAACAGGATCGCCATCCTGGGATTGAGCTTGATGACCACATGCTGGGTGACGCTGTCGCGAAACACTTCATCGATCAGACTGCCCTCGTAACTGTAGCGATCCCCCTTGAGGTCGATGGCTCCTGATTTGAGCTTGGAGAGACGTCCGTCAAGCAGATCCTGATTGGGGCCGGTATTTTTGAGTCCCATCAGTCGCAACAGACGCTGTCCGCTGACGCAAAAACGCCCTTGGAGATCCGCCGGGCTCTCGTGGGCGGCCTGTAGGACGGCCAGCCAGCAATCCAGATCGCCCTGATCCAGACGCAGGCCTGTGTAGATCAAGCGAAAGTTGGACAACGAAGCAAGGGTTTCTCGCCGCAACCCACGGCGATTGGTCGCATTGGCACCGGCAAACAGCGCACAACGCAGCGTCGCGTTCGGCGCCGCCAGCGCCCCGTCTCGCGCCACGTTCGGCAGGATTTTGAGAAAGTGCTGCATGCTGTCGAGGTTGGAGACCATAAAATCCCTACATTGCTGTTTTTTATGTATCTATTTTACCTGCAAAAACCTGGATTTTTGTAGTATCTCTTCGCAGACAGAGGCTTAAGCACACACCCGCTCGGCGCGTCGCGTCGCTCAAAAAAGGGATGATGTGTCATGCATAGGCTTTTTCAGCGGCCAAAGCATGACATTGCTTTGTTTTTGTATCAAAATACCCAGAATCACCGGCGCGCACGCGCACCTCCCCGTAGTCTGCCTGTTGATCTTCCACAACTTGCAGGAGCAAATGGATGCCGTTTCGAAAAAATATTCTGACAGCCGCCGTTTTGGCCGGTATCACCGGCGGTCTCTCACCGTTCGCGCAGGCCGACATCGTGGCCGCTGTTTGCCAGGTCAACGATGTGGACGGCTGTGCCGGCGGATCTGCTCTGGTGACGGGCAGCGGCATCCTGACCCTGAGAGGCTATGCCTACGACATCGAGACGAGCGATCGTCCCCAGCCGGGCGGGTATATCCAGATCCGCAACGAGGACACCCTCGCGATTTACAGACTGCCAATACGCCGTATCGAGGCGCGCCCCGAGATCCTTGGCCCTAAACTGACGGGTACGATCAGACCCGAACAGTATTCCGTCGTGAACGCCGGTTTCATTGCGCAGGTGTTCATGGCCTCGCTTCCGCCGGGGAGCTACGCCGTGGTTGAGGCACGGATCTCGATGGAGAAAGCTGGCCTGGTCAGCGTTCCCCTGGACGCCGGCAACCGCGCTACATTCCGGCTGGACGAGTCGAACAGCCCCTTTCGTTTGGTCGCCACCGATGGGACGGTCGTTCCTCTGGGCTTGACGCGCAACAGTTCGGGAGCGCTGCGTGCAGCCGGATACCCGCCGTTACGCGATGGCCAATACCGTATCGAGGCGCAACTCAACGCGATTACGGGGGCCGTACAATCCAAAGTGGATTTCAACTACCAGCGCCCTGTCATCGATATCCCAGTGTCCGTTCCGCTCGTGCAGGATTTCCCTGGCGTGATTCCCAGAATTGCGCCGATCAACCCGCTGACCAAGCGCCCTATCGACAGGGAAGCGTTGCCGGTGATCGTGGATGCCGTGGACAGCGCAACGGTCAAGGTTGATGGGGGGGTGCTTCAAGCGGGGCAAGCGCGCGAGATTGCCCGTCAGACGGGGGTATCCGGTGTCTATCGCGCCCGCTTGACCGACGAGATGGATAGCACCGGACAACAAACGGTCGGATTGTTCGTGAACCTGCCCGATGCCCCGAACATCCGGCTCAACGTGCGCCGCTGGAATCCGGCGGATTTGATCTCCGTGACACCCTCCAGGCCATCGGTGCCGATCAAGGTCGAAGATATCGACATCGACGCCAAGCTCTCCGGCGGCGCGGCCGACACCTGCCAGACCCTGACCTTGGTGCGCCCCGATTTTCGTCTAGCCCAGGCATCGGCCATCCTTTGTGCGCTGCGTTGGGCTGAGCTTCCGGAAGGACTGAAGTACAACCCCTATCGCGCCAATGCCTTGCGCGGGTCTGTACCCAATCTGGGCGACAATGCGTTCAGCTATACGCCGGGAGTGGTCTATACCGACCCGATTGAAAAAACCACGCAGTTCTACCCGGCAAAAACGGGGGATGGCTCCCTCTTGCTTCAGGGAACGTCGCCGACGACGATCGCTTTTACTTTTCGGCCGCACCGATCATTCGAGGCGTTTTATGCCAGCAGCGGTTCGCAATTCCCCGGAAAATATTTTGCGCAGACCGATCCCAATCAAGAGCGATTGGCGGGCCTGCTCAATATCAAAGGCGGTCATCGCAATGTTCGGTCGCGTGTGACGTACCCCGATGGTTCCGAGCGTGAGCACTATAGCTCTGTGCAGGAATCGAACATGGCCATGGTTCTGCATGTCGATGAGCCTTGGGAAACCTACCCCGTCAAGGTCGAAAGCTGGTATGAGCGGGCACCGGAATTTCGTACCGAGGAGACGCTCGAATTTGTTGGGATCCCTTTGACTCCGGTCGT
Source organism: Allochromatium humboldtianum (assembly GCF_013385175.1). Lineage (GTDB taxonomy): Bacteria > Pseudomonadota > Gammaproteobacteria > Chromatiales > Chromatiaceae > Thermochromatium > Thermochromatium humboldtianum. The sequence goes on from NZ_JABZEO010000031.1 coordinate 11,036, forward strand.
CGACCTGGAGCGAGAACTGTCGAGCCACGATCATACGAACACCGTTGTGAACGGCTACATGGGGATCGTCAAAGGCCGGGATGTGACGTTCGATCCGGCGAGTATGGGGCGCTGGCAGGTACAGATCGTCGAGAAAAAAAGCGGAAAAACCGAAGACGAGTCCGCCTTGTCGCCCCCGGTTGAGATCCAATCGGACGGCACCTTCTCCGTGGATCTCGGGCAACTGTCAGCTGGTTCAAGAACCATCCGCGTGGTGGCGCAGATGCTCGATGCGGCAGAGGGACTCGTCAATCACCGCATTGAGTCGAAAGATCGAGTGCTGGTCACGCAGCGCGGCAATGTCCTGGAAGGGTCGCTCAGTGCCCGGCAAAGCAGCGGCAAGATTCCGTTCCGTCAAACGATTTACTTCTCGCTGCGGGACTCCACGCTACTGCGTAATGTTGGATCCGTTCGCTGGGAACAGGAACGCGAGGATGGTACATGGCAACGGATCATGCGCAATGGTGCCACGGAGTACACAGGGATGAACTATGTAGCGGAGGTCGCCGAGGCCGGCAAGCGACGTTATCGCGCCATTGTGACCAACCGTTTCTCGGGATCCGAGTTCGTGACCGAACCCTTTGAATTGCAGGCTTACAACCTGCCCAGTTTTACGGTGGAAGCGCCGGCCGCGACGGTCGTCGGCAAACCCGTGACGTTGACCGTCAAGCCGGACAGCGGGCTGGATGCCGATTACACATGGTCATTCGTCTCCAGCGCCATGGTCGAAGAGGCCTCGGATTCTGGCGGGATGACCTTCACCTTCACCCCCAAAGAATTGAAATCCTACGTCATTGAGGTGAGCGCCCGCGAGCGAGGGGCGCCGGAAACCGCTCAGTCCGCGGTAAAGAAAACCGTCTCCCTCAAAGCCGTCAACCCGCTGGCGGCACGCGCCACCTTGTCCGGGCCGACCTTTGTCGAGGCGGGGAAAACCTACCGCTTCCAAGCTCGCCACAATGACGTGGTCTCCAGCAGCGTCAACAAATCTTATGAAATCAAGGGATACTGGTCGCTTCCGGATGGATCCCGCGTCGATGCGCTGGAACTTGATTACACAGTCCAACCCGCCGACACCGGTCTGAGTTATTACACCTACGTCGATGGCTATCCGGAAGAAACCTCGGTCGCCTTCCATAGCATGCGCACATGGGCGTATCAATGGCCCACCGACTGGCGTATTCAACTCAGCCCCATCTTCTTGGATGTTCCAGCCTCGATCCGCTACAGCATCGCCCCGGTCAATTTCGATCTGCGCACGCTCAATGGTGAGCCGCTGACCTACACATGGTCACTCCCCAACGGCGTGATTCAGCGCGAGAGCGGCAACACCCAAGGCACATTGGAGATCAGCCAGCATGGCACCTACCAGATTGCCGTTCAGGTGGCGGACACGCGGGGCAATGTGGTCAATGTCAGCAGTGATCAGTTCAGTGTGCTGCCGGCCGCTACGGTCAAGGCGCAAGCCAACATCGTGTCCAAGTATGGTGAGACCTACTATGCCCCAGGCTCCTACTACGTGAGCCTGAAGGTCTTGGAAGTCCCGCGCGGTGATCGCTTCCTGAAAAACGAGGTGCTCATCAACGGTCAGAAGGTCGGGGAGTTCGTCGGCTCCGGAACCTATGTATCGTTCACGCAGCCCGGTGAGTATGAAGTGGTGCTACGCACACTCACCCGACTCGAAAACTATAGCGAGAACACGCTCAATGTGATGGTGGAGGCACCGCCCGAACCGCGTTGCTCGGTCGACAGCAAGATGACGACCTCCGGCCCCTATCTCACGCCCAGCTGCACAGTGGACGCCGGCTACGTGCGCTCCTACACATGGAACTACGAACTGGATGGTCAGCCTCAGCGCTCGACATCCAAGGCGTTCGTGGTGATGAAAGCCTGGCTGAATGGGGATCGCATCCGCAATCTGACCCTGACGGTCGAATCGGATCTGGGAGCCCAGTTCAAGCAGGACATTCCGCTGTCGGATCTGACTCAGCAGATCGCCTCGCCTTGATCTCCGGCCGGTTCCGCTCCACCGGGGACGGAACCGGCCAAAACATCCT
>NZ_JABZEO010000032.1 GCF_013385175.1 Allochromatium humboldtianum
TTCGCGATAGGCCACTTCGGCGATGAAGTTGCAGGCGTCATTGAACACCTGCATGGTCTTGAGCAGCGCGGCGTACTGGTCGGGCGTGGGAAGCAGTTTGAGTTGCAGCGTTACTTTCATATTGACGAAAATAATCACAAAGAGACCGGCGTGTCAACCCCAGCCGCCGCCTTCCGCCCTGACGGGCGGGGCGCTTCCCTCCCCACGGCTAAAGCCGGGGGCTTCTCGCGCCAATCTGGTGAGCGCAGGCAGAGGCAGAGGTGTTAGTCACTCTAAAACACGGAAAACCACCTATATGTCTCTGTAAAAAATTGCTTTTTACGTAGCGAAATATGAAAATTGCCACGTGGCAAGCTTTGGCCCCCGTCATGCACCAGATTCAGACGCTTCGACTGGAATACATCGAACTGCCAGCCTACTGGCCCTGGCCGCGCTGCGCCGCGCCACGCCAAGAGGCGCTCCGCTTTGCGGAAGAATCGGGGCTGATCGATCCAGTCATCGTGCGATCAGTAGGCAATCCGGGCTTCCCGCGCTATGAACTGCTCTCAGGGCGAGACTCCCTTGAGTTGGCGCGTCATCTGTTCCGAACCGATATTCCGGCGGTCATCCTCGACTTGACCTTGACGGAAGCTCAGGAGTTCGTGCGGGTCTTCAATGCCGAGGAGCAGCGATCGCCCGAGGCTACATCGCCGATCGGTCAGCGCCTGCTGACGATCGTGGAGGAGATCCAATCAAAAATGGAGGAACTGGCGCAGCGCCACATTCGCTATACCTGGAGACAAGCGGCCAAGGAGTACGGGGTCTCCCCTGCCCTGCTCTCCCATGGACGCCGGCTGCAACAGGCGCTGCATCCGGTGGCGAAGGAGGCGTTGAAGCGTGGCGGGATCTCGCTGGGGCACGCCAAGGCGTTGACGCGGTTTCGATACAAAGAGCAGCCCCGCATCGTGGCGCGGATCCTGGAGCGCGGTGCCTCGGTGCGGGACATCGAGCAGTCGGCCAGGTGTCGAGCGCTAGGGGCCGAGGACGGGTTATCGGAAGGGCTCATCGAGCGCGACCCGAATGCCATCGCCCTGGAGCAGGCCATCGCCGAGCAGCGCGGCTGGAAAGCGCAGTTGGCCTACGATGCCGAGCAACAGCGGGGGACTTTGACACTGGAGTTCCAGAATCTGGATATTCTGGACGATATATTGGAGAAAATGGGGGTCGATTTGGATAGATAGCTATCAAAAAGCTATCTATTTTCTCACGCATAGCACGCAAAAAAAGCCCCATCAGTCAAGGACCGATGGGGCGGGTAGAGCCGATGGCTCAGTCGGGGTCGCGTTCGCCGCTAAAAAAGTTTCCCGGACCTAAAGGACTGAGACGCGGAGATCGCCTCAACCACCTCCGTTTCGCCGTCAGCGCCCGCTCCACAGGCTACATGATTGCCTGCAAACCCTTGTCCGCTATGACGTTGAGCAACTTGAGTGCAGGCCCAGCTGGACGGGTTTCCCCTTGCTCCCACTTCCGAACCGTTGAAACGCTTGTGTGCAAGTGAAGCGCAAAGACCGGCTGGCTGAACTTCAAGTCTTCGCGCAGGCGCCGAATGTCTTCTGCTTCGAACTCGCGCACAGGCGGCGGACAGATCGCATCGAACTCTCGCATCGTTATCTTGCTGATGGCTCCGGCTTTGTGAAGCGCGGTTAAGTCGTCACGCAGCGATTCAATGATTTTGCTCATGGCAACGAACCTCTACTAAAACGCCCAGAAGCAATGCTGTCGCCAACTCTTCAGGCGACAGCGTCAAAAACGCCTTTCCGGCACACTGAAGAGCCTTTTTTTCTTCTTGCGCGATATTGGATCTATCGCTTTTGGAGAACCCATGCAGGAACACGTAGCGATCCCCTAGCCGCGCGGACAGTAGTGTCCGGTAGCCGCCACGCTTGCCGCCTCCTGATCGGGCTACCCGCTTTTTGTAGAGCAGTCCTCCCAGGTCCGCGTCGATCAATCCTCTCTCCATTTCCGCTACAGCTTCGCACAGCGCGGTATCGGGCAAGCTCTCTCCAGTTTGCCAGCGCGCAAACACCTTGCGCTTGAAAATGCGGTTCATTTTGACCTCCGAAGTATACCCGATACGGGCATGTTTTTTCATCTCGCGATGCCCGGATGGATACCGGGTTCTTCAAGAATCGGCGGTCAAAAAAGCGCGAACAGACCTAGCTCGAATGTTTCGGGATGCCGTGGCTCTGAATTGGCTTTGATTCGAGTTAGGGACGATCTTGGATCTATATATGTGCTATCTATCTTTGAAATAGGTATCTATTTTCTCGCGCATAGCACGCAAAAAACCCCATCAGTCAAGGACCGATGGGGCGGGGTAGAGCCGATGGCTCAGTCAGGGTAGCGTTCACCGCTCAAAAACGCGGCATAGGCGGCGGCTTCACCGAACGAGGCGAAACGCGCGCGAACGTCGCCTTCCACCCGCAGCTCCCAGAGGTTCTTCGGACCCTTCTGGATCTCCATCTCGGGGAGATGGTACTTGGGGTGCTGCCACAGCACCCTCCCCTCTTCATCCTGGATCTTGACGATGCAGTCGTCGAGAATCGGAGCGCCAAAACGACCGCTGTCGCTCAAAAGCAAAGGCACTTTCATTAGCCCCCCAGAGCGACCGATCCGCCCGAAGGTGTCGTTCTCCTCAAGCCAATCCCGACCGGTGTCGGAATCGCCGTAGAACAGACGAAGCGTTATGTCTTCACGCCAGGCCTTTTCCAAAATCCGCCTGACCTTCAACGGGGTCTTCGGCTTGAACCATGTCGCCGCCATCTTTTTAGGATGGCGACCGGCTTCCTCAAGCATCTGCTCGTATTGAGCGTAACGCTCAGGCGTCCCCACCGGAGCGTCAGACTCGACCGAAAATCCCAGGCGCTCTTGAAGCACCGCCAGGTGCTCCTCCAGATTATCAAAGCCCAGGCAACTGAAACCGGCCTGGTGCTTGATGATGTAGAGACGGCGCTCGGCGTCGACGGAAACGTGCGTGTCGTGCGTGTCGTGCGTGTTGTTGCTCATGGATATTTCCTCTTCAATGCCCAGCGACAGGCTGGGTTCAAGAGGATTTGTGGGTCAGGAAAGTGCGGGGCGATTTGGGGCGACAAGAAAGACAGCATCTATATAGCTATCTCCTAGAAAGCTATCTATTTTCTCGCGCATAGCACGCAAAAAACCCCATCAGTCAAGGACCGATGGGGCGTGGGGGAGGGAGTAGAGCCGATGGCTCACTCCGTTGGGGCGGCAACGGTGACGCCAGCTTCGGTTGCCTTGGCAACAGCGACCCGAACCTTCGACGCTTTGCCTTTCGTCAGCGTGATCCGGGTTTTTCAGAGCGGCGGACTGAGGAAGCATCCGCCGGTGAGTCTTAACGACCTGTGGCGCACGTAGCCCCTTTCGACCCTCCTGGTCAGGCGGGCTGAGGCTGGTCAACCCAGCCAGAAAAGAGCGGGCATCTGAGGCCGGATAGAGATAGCATCTAGATAGCTATCTCCTAACTAGCTTTTAGTTTCCTCCGGCGTGCCGTTTTGCTTGATGCGGTACTGTTTTTTGCTCCTTGATCCGCGCCGCGCTGAACGGTGATCTGCTCGGGATTGCCTAGGAAATAGCTATCTTCTGGCTATCTGGAATATAGCCAGCAAGCACATCCAAAAGCGCCTCATCGGACTCCAGGCGGTGCTCCAGATCCGCCAAATCGAACGGCTCGATGTGGTTAAGGATCCGCAAGCGCGGGCGTGGTCCCAGCGTTGTTCGTCCAGCCCGCGCGTTGACCACGCTCTCGCGGGCGATACCCAAAAAATTGGCCAGATCGGCATCTGTCGCAAAGCCGCCCGAGGCCTGCACGAGATCGAGCAATCGGCCTTCCGGCCCTGGCGTTCGCTTCTGTCGCTGCGGTGGGGTAGGGGGGAGCAAGTCCTCACCCTCGGCTTCTTGCAGAGCGGCGATGAGCGCCTCGACCTCGAGGCGCGATGTCCAGTCTGTCCGCCCCTGATAGGCGAGCAGATCCAGGATCCGAAGCCGGGTGGCAAGACCGAGCCGGCTTCGGCCATGACGCACTTGATGCAGCGGCGTCCGGGTCAGCCCCAGAAGTCGTGCCAGTTGAGCGTCCGACTGAACACCCAAGCGGCGCTTGAGGGCATCAAGCAAGCTGTTTTGCATTTTAAGATAGCTATCTATTTTATAGATATTTTTCAAAAATATATCTTAGGAGGCAGCAGATCTTCCAAGCAAAACGGATTAAGGAACTGGCGTCGCCACATCCCCAGTCGCTCGGCAGAGGTCAATTCCGCCTCATCGCACACTTGATCCCAATGTTTGCAAATGATCTCGATCTGATGGTCGATCAAGGTCCGTGCCTGCGCGGCTCTGAATCCAAAAGCGGGCGCGGCCTCCAAGCATGTGGTCAGTCGACTGTCGCGACGTTGGCCGGTCAGGAGCATCGCTTGCGAGGCTTCACCGCCGGTGCGTGATTGGGGGCAGATATCATAGGCCGGCGTCAATCGATAGTGCCTGCCGTCCCAGAAGGCGGCGTGGTTGCGGGCATGATCGTCGGTATTACCGCAGAGCAGGTTGAAAGTCATGCGGCCATAGAGCTCCATGAGTGTCCGGTCGGCCTCAGCGAAGTCACGGCGCACGCGGTGGGCCAAATCCTCATAGCTGGCATAGCGGGCCTCCATCGCGCGCAACCCGAGCAGGGTCAGAGCCGAGAGCATGGCGCGGCGCTGCCAGCCCGCTTCGTTGCGGACGCGATCGAAACGCTCGACCAAAAGCACGTCCCGTCCGAGCGCGCGCGTCAGGGAGACAGGCGCCGCATCCAGTCCAGCCAGACTCGCCAAACGCATGGCCACATATTCGGCCTTGACGACGCTGTAGAGGTCGTTGCTGGTGGAGAACTTGGCGATGAGCTTGCGCCCCTGATCGGTGAGGAGTGCCTTGGGACGCGCCCCTCCAATGGACGTTCCATGTTGCAGGACACGGGCCAGATCCGGCGCCAAGGTTTCGCCACGTTCCAAGCGCATCGCCGCCTCGGACAGGGTTTCCAGGTCGACCGCTTCGGATTCGCGTGCCACATAGTCGGTCGCGGACGGCTGAAAGTCCAAAGCCCCAATACGATCGGATCCGGATTCGAGCAGATACGTCAGTTCGTCGAGTTCCACGGCCGCCGCCATCCGGCCGCCTTGTCCGGTCAGGCGATGGATGATGACTCGGCGTCCCCAGGCATCCGGTGCGGCATCGCGCAGACAGGAAGGAATGTCTTCGTCGTTGCGATGCTGTGGACCTACGCGCAATGGCAATTCATCAGGAAAGAGACTGATGGCCTCCGGCCGTTCCAGATAGGAACGGCCGTAGGTGAAGACATAAGCGCCTTGAGCCTGACGGTCCAGTCGTCCTGCAACGACAGGTGTCGTGGCATTCGGCAGCCAGATCCAGACATAGGCTTCGCGTGGATCAGAAGTCATCGTTCGGCACTTCCCGAGTCGTCGATCTTATCCGTGAGGGCAGGAGTGTCAGACGCTCATCCTGACGAGCGGCCTCGCGCTCCAGAGCGGGGGTGTCTTGGCCGAAGATCGGAATACCGACCAGCCAGGCGGCCTCGAAGTAGGTGCCGATCGCCACGCCCGGTTCTCCACGAATGAGCCGGCGAACGGTGACGAGTCCGACGCCGATTCGCTTGGCCAGCTCGTCGCGCGTCCAGCCTTTGTGCAGACGACCTTCCTCGATCAGCCCGCCGAGCAGTCGCAGGGAGTGTCGTGTGGCGGGGGATAGCTTGGTGGGTGGATACGACATAGTTTAAATTGTATCACTAAAATCCTTAAGTGATACAAAAGTACCTAAAGTCGGGCGTAAACGGTCTCGCGCGAAGCCTCGTCGAGTCCGGCCTTTAGCGGCGGGGAGAGGCTTGGATAGCTATCTTTTTTCTATCTTGCTTGCAGAAAGCTTTAGCGCATATTGAACAGCCAAGATCCCAAGCCGAGCGGAAAGGCTGAGATGGTGCGGCCATTCGGGAATGAACGGCTCTTTATAGCGCTTTCAATCCACCTTTGCTGCGGCTCGCAAGGCATCCCAGTCGTCGGGCGGTTCGTCGTCAACCCTTAACAAATCCATGTTATATCTTTAAAATAGCTATCTTTCAGCTATCATTGTGTTTGTAGAAAGTTTCTGTTGGCAAAAAATATGGCCGAAACAAATGCTTCAGAAAGCCAAAAATCGCGAAGCCTCCTGCTTGATCTGGCCGGCCTGTATCCAGCCTGCTTCGACTGGAAGAAACCTCAGCCGCTCAAAATCGGGCTTTTCGATGATCTGGTCGCGGTGGGACACGACCCCCAACAGGTTCGCCATGCCCTGGCCATCTACTGCTCGCGCGCGCGTTACCTAAAAAGTCTGCGGCCAGATGCTCCCCGGATAGATCTCCAGGGCCAGCCGGCCGGGATCGTCACGGCCGAGGCCTCTGAGCACGCGAAAGCCCGACTCGAAAACAAGTGGAACCCGCCCGCCAAAACGACGGCGCCGGTTCCCGAGCTTCCCATCGACGCCCCACTGACCGAGGACAACATCGTGCCTGGCCGACTCGAACTGACCGTGAAGTTTTCCGAAATCCCCAAGCCGATGCCGGTCAAGAGCGGCATGAAGATCGGCATCCAGACCGAAAGCGCCCTCGTTGTGGCCACGCTGCCGCCGAAGGCCTGGAAGAAACTGGAGAAGGCCAAGGCGGACTGGCCGCAGTGGGTCGCCTCACTGACGGGCAAGCTCGGAACGCGCGTCGGGGCCGACGGACCGGATGTCGTTGTGCTCGAAAACCCGGCGATCCAGGTTTTTGAGAAAAAGACCAAGTAATTTCGAGTAACCGGGGGCGAGGAGGGATAGCATGTTTGACACTAAGCGTGAGACCTACAAGGACTGGTTGGCTTCGCTGGAGGTCGGTAGCACATGGACGACGGTTGAACGACCGTCGATTGGTGCTCCGGTGTTGAATGCCTATAAAGTGGTCGGAGTGACGGCTACACGCTGGAAGGTCGGGATCATCCAGGGACAGACGGTCAAGCACGTTTTTCAGGTGCGTAAATTAGACGGACAAATCGTGGGGAAACGCGAGCGGATCAGTGGGCCTGCATCGAGCGAGGAAATCGAAGAGGCCCAGCGCGCTCGATTTGTCTATCGGGCGGCACGAACGCTGGAGTCAGTCAGGTGCTGAACCTCCCCCCGGCTAAAGCCGGGGGGTTCTGGGGCCGAACCCAACGGGGTCTCCAGGCCCAACGGGCGCCTGGCCGTGACCGCTGGCAAGTCCCCTTCGACGCGCGATCGGCTCTGACGGCAACAGCACCGTGGGACAGGCCGGGGGCCGTCCGCTTGCCGATGGCTCTGTGCACAATCCCGCGCGTCGCAGCAGCGGCTCGGCAGCCGCCCAACTCTCGGTGAGCCGGGATGGATTGTGCGCGCCGTCCTCGACCGCACGGGCGAGAAAGGCGCTGTAGGCATCACGCTGCACCAGGACCGGTCCGCCACCGAGGGCGTGCCAGCGCTGCGACAGCGGTTTTTTGGTGCAGGAGCCGGTGACGTGATCGTACTGGCTCAGACACAAGCGCCGGGTGTCGAGTAACACCACACGCCCGCCGGCACTTTCAGCCTTGCGGGTTAAGGTGGCGACGAAGGCGCCCGGCGCACGAACCTGGACGCTGCGTCCGAAACAGCGTTGAAAGGCCCGATAGGAGAGGGTTTCGGTCTGAATGGTGGCACCCTGGGCCAGGATCCGGTTGGCCAGTTCGCCGTGGTCGCGCTTGCGCGCCGCCGCCAACCGCCGCTGGAGATCGGCGATCCGGGCGGCGCGCCGCTGGTAGCGTCCGGAGCACACCCAGCGCTTCGGTCCGGGCTTGACGCGCCCCTGGGCGTCGTAGTGTTCGGGATTAATGGCACGACGCGAGCGATCCTGTGCCCGTTGCAAGCGGCGGATCTCGGCCCAAGGCTGGACCACGGATGGAGCCAGCGGCTGCAAGGCCACGGCGTTTTCAGCCACAATGGCCACGGTCGACGGTCCCACGTCGAGTCCAACCCGCCCCTCACGGCGCAGGTGGTGCGCTTTGACGGGGGGCGTTCCTTCCTGGATCAGTTGTGCATACCAGCGCCGACGACCGCCGACCATCCGCCACACCAGGCGCGCATACTTGGTGCGTGCCTGAAGGCCGGCGTGCAGATAGGCGTCTTGCGCGGCCGTGGGGAGTTTCGCCGGTAGATAGCGCTTGCCCCAGATCAACACCCCGATATCGCGGTTCCAGCGCAGACCCGAGCCGGCCGATTTGCCCTCGATTGAGCGCAGCGGGCGTCGCGCGCCCTTGAAGCGGGGGCGTCCCCGTCGCCCCAAGGCATAGGCTTCGACGGCTTTCCAGACGCGCGTGGCAATGGTCTGCGTCTCGTGCGCCCCGAGGCGATCCTGAAATCCGGCCGCGTTCTTGTGGGCCGTGGCGCAGGCCTGAAGGGCGTTTTCGCTAAACCCATGACGCTCGCGACAGGCGCGAAACGCCGCCGTTCGTGCCGACGTTCCTTTGGGCAGGGCACAGGCGTCGGCCCAAGACGCCTCGGCACGCATGGCCGCCAGACGCTTGAGTGCATCGCCAAGCACGGCGTTGTAGAGCCGCCGACCGGCCTCCAGACGCGCCAGTAACACACGCTCATCGTCCGGTGTGACCACCAGCGGGACTTCGAGAACGAATGACGGTGTTTGGCAGCGTTTAGACATGCTTCTGCTGCTCGATGTATTGCTTGATCACCTCAAGCGGAGCGCCGCCGACGGTGGCGACGAAATAGCTGTTGGTCCACAGCGACGGCAACCGGGTGCGACACCAGCGAAACTCCTCACGCAGTCGGCGAGAGGAGCGTCCCTTGATGGTGCGGATCAGCTTGGCGATGCCGTACTGCGGATCGACCTCGACGAGCAGATGGACATGATCGGGCATGACCTCCAGTTCGATGAGGTCTGACGCGGATTCGTTGCAGACCTCACGAATAATCTCTTTGAGGCGCACATCGGCTCCATCCTTAAGGACATCTCGACGGTACTTGGGACACCAGACAACATGGTACTTGCAGGAGTAGACCACGCTGTTGTTGGACTTGTACTGGACGCGATAATCAGCCATAGGGTTATTATACAATCACGCTCAGAATAATCAAGCGATCTTCCGGCTTCGCCGGACGCCGCTCACCCCATGTCTAAAGCCAGGGGCTTGCGCGGCGAGTTCGGTCAATAAAATAGCTGGATTTTAGCTATCGGTTTGATAGCTATCTTGATGCTAGAATAAGGATTGCAAAAATCTTTTTGCGGAGAAACTGATGACCATTTATGCCGTCGTGAACTCAAAAGGCGGTGTGGGAAAAACCACGATCGCTGTGCATCTGGCGACGCTGGTTGCCCAAACCAGCCGCACGCTCCTCATTGATGGCGATCCGCAGGGGAGCGCGGCGTCCTGGGCCGCCTGGCGGCGAGACTACCTGCCCGATGCGCCGTCGCCCACAACGACCTGCCTGCACGAAAAAGCCATCTTGAACGAGGGTCGCCCCCTCGCCAAAGGATTCGATCATGCCGTGGTCGACGCTGGAGGGCGCGACACGGCTGGCCTGCGCTCGGCGCTCCTGCTTGCCCAGCGCGCCATCATCCCCGTCGGAGCTTCACAGCTGGATGCCGCCGCCCTTACCGACATCCTCACGCTGGTCGATATGGCTCGTGACTACAACCCGGATCTGAAGGTACGGGTGTTGCTCAACCGCATTGACCCGCGCACGCGCGACACAACCGATATGGTCAGCTTTCTGACCGAACAAAAACTGGCGGCGCTCAAGACCATGATCATCGAGCGCGTGGCTTACCGGCGCTCAGTCGGCGACGGCTCCACGGTCGGCGAGTACGGCAAGGACAAGGCCGCCAGTGCTGAGATGCAATCATTATTTGAAGAGGTAAGCGATTCGTGGCAATGAAACCAAAGCCGAGCGTTGATGCGTTTCTTGAAGGTGCCAATTCTCGTACTGAGACCACCGCCGTTGAGGACACGTCCGCATCGTCTACAAATAGCGCCCCAGAGTCGATGATGATCGAAGTCTCCGCGCCCGTGCCCACCGTCCAAAAGATGTTCCGGCTACGCTGGAATATCGCCGCAGAGCTTAAAGCGGAAGCTGGCCGAGAATCGTCTCGTGAAGGGCGGCGCGTCACGGAAACCGAGATCGTCGAGCGGCTGCTCAAAAAACACCTGAAAATTCAATGAGGGCACCAGGATGGGGGTTGAAATCCTTCCACTTTCCAAAGGATACGGCGTGCGATTTCCATTTGCGCTAAAAGAGGCCTTCCGCGTCGCGTTTCCCAGCGCAAAATGGAATCGCGACGATCGGCACTGGGAAGTGGGTGTGCGGTCGAAAAAGCGCCTTGAAGCCTGGATCGAGGCGGTCAAGGAGACCGCCGAGGCTCTGGCGATCAAGGAGGAGCTTGATTTCGTCCCGGAAGAACTGGAAAAAATCCGCTTCCAGCTTGAGGCCGTCGAGCGGGAGATCGGCACGGCTCAGGCGTTGCGTGAGCGCCTGGGCGAATCTCGCGCGCTTCTGGAAGCCGCGCGTGCCCCCCTGATCGAGGCCAAGGCGCGACAGGAGGCGCAGGCGGCGGCGCTTATCCAGGAGAAAGCCGATGTCAACGCCTTGCTTATGAGCCTGATCGACCTGCATGCCGTGAAGAAGGCGGTCGATGTGATGGCCTCGAACATGGTGCCGGCCGATCGTGGCCGTAAAGAGCGGTTTGAGGCCGCGCGTGCCGTGGTCTCACTGGCACGTGATCAGCTGCATGAGGCAGGGTTTGCTTTGGTGGCCATCGACAAGATTGCCTCGGCCAATGTCAATCGGCCCGACCGCGACCATCCCTATCGTCATGTACTGGAATCGGACTGGTATGCGCTGCGTCGAGTGGCCGCCGAAGACGACGATGGGGACGATGGGGACGATGAGTCGCGCCAAGCCGGCGGATATTGGGGAGTGATCGAAAAATTGCTTCGGTTGTCTCGTTAATCTAGAAAGCGTTACGCTTATTGGGGGCCGATCCTGTTGAGGGACCGGCCCCCGCTGTTTCACGCTTCTTCCGCCGCCCCAATCTTGAAGCGTGGATCATCCTTATCGGTCAGCCAAGCGGGGGCTCGACCGCGACCTGTCCAGGTTTTTCCTGTTTCCGGATCACGATAGCGCGCTTCACCAGAAGCAGATTCCGAAGCGCTACGAGCGCGAACCTTGCGGACAGTCTTGAAGAGATCGTCCGCTGTTAATTGAAATGTATCAACCAGAGACCGGGCCTTCTCAATGGCCTGGGTCCGTGCTTGGCTGCGAAGCTGCTCGATCTTCTCGTCCAGTTCGCGACGCTGTTCCATGAGTTCGTGGATTTCTTCTTGTTCTTCGGTGCTCAACATTTTTAACCTACAATAGCGTTCAAACTAAAAAGAGCACTTATGAAAACATAAAAAATCTAGATTCGCAATAGTTCAAACGCATTATCCGGAGCCTGTTATGTTCCAAAAATTTAATCCAGAACCTATTTTCCGCCGCGCCATGATGGCGGTTGAGCCGGATTACTTTTCATGGTCTGACCAACACCAGCTGGTGGTCAGGCAGCTGTTTGGTATCAGCGCGGATGACGCCGAACATCTCGCTATGGGACTACGATCATGCAGACTTTTTGTTCCATCAGACCGATCGCCAACAGCACAACGCGCCACAGGCCGATTGGCCCTATCTGGGCGAGTTGAGCGGACGCTGGGCGCGCTTGGAATACCGGGGCCGCATGATCTATGCCTCGCTCTGGATGGCCTGGAGCTATGTGGCCATGGGCCTTGAGGAAGCGGGGCGTCTCAAGATCGAGCAGATGGTTCCGCACGAGTTTGTGCCAGGCCCAAAGCATATGAAACCCGTCAAAGGCGGTTTCCAGTGGGATATGCACGCCGATGCCGGCGGACAGGAGGCCGTGCTGCGTGAACTGGAGCGGCGTTTTTTCGCCTATCTGCAAGAGCGCATGCGCGCCCTGGCCGAATACTTCACCCAGGCTGATCAGCCCCAGGTCTACTGGATCGAGAAAACCGACAGCCCGGACCCGTAGTGGAACATCGTGTTCTCAGATCCGTCCGCGCTGAAGGCGGTGCGCTTGCGCCATTTCGTTCGCGACTGCTCGGCGATGCCGGGCGAAATGTCCCGCTTTGAGGGCATTGAGCAGGCTGAGATCCAGGCCGCCACTGAGTTCCTAGAGGCGCAGCATCTGGCCATCTGTGCCGCGCACGATCCAACGGTCGTGCCACTACGCCGACGCCGCACGATCGTGGTCTCGCCCGATGTCCTCGGCCGTCTCGAGTAGCGCCGGTGCCAGGTGCCAGGTGCCAGGTGCCACACGACACTGTAAAGGATCTACAGCCCAATGTGGCACTGGGCGTGCGACTCAGCCGAAGGCACCATCGCGCAACTGCTGGCCCAGCAAGCGGCGGGCAAGTGCCTGTTCTTCATCGAACGACGCCTCTGCCCAAGCGTTGAGCGGTCTTCCGTAGCGGTCGAACTCGACCGGTGTGGCGATACACTCACCGGTCGTTTCTTGATCGAACCAATAGACGCGCACCCGCTCGGGCGGTAAACGCCCCTCGGCGATGGCCAACTGCACGCTGAGCAGCCAAATGCGCGAATGCGTTTCCAAGACGATCGTCGGCGCGTGCGTGCCGGCGGCGATCTGGCACACATGGTCGGCCAGTGCCTGCTGCGCGTTGGCATGCAGCAGGCTTTCAGGCGCTTCGACGGCCAGGATCCCGGCTTCACCACGCACACGGGCCTGCGCGGCGGCTGCAAGCATCGGGAGCGCCTGGATCATCCCGTCCCCCGTATCAAGCCAATCGATGTCTCGCAAAAATCCGTATCTTGGATTCAGTCGCAGCCGGGCAAACGGCTGACCAACAGCCGCATCGGCGACGTCCAAGTGCCGGGCGATTTCGGGACGGGCATACCAGGCGGCAACGTCTTCGAAGATAGGTCGATCGCCCACCACCACCTCGGCGGCGTTTGCACCATCCGCCTCCAGCCGGTCGACACGGCGACCTGTTTTTG
>NZ_JABZEO010000033.1 GCF_013385175.1 Allochromatium humboldtianum
GGGTGATCTTGGCTTGCTCGGCGAAGCGGCGGGCTTCGTCGGTGAAGCGGCCCGAGGTGACGACGAAGCCCCCGTTCGCGTTCCGGACCGCCATCACGCCCATCAGCTCGCGTACCACGGTGACGCCAACCTGGAGCGCCTTCCATTGCTTGCACTGCACCAGATAGGTCTGGTTCTGCTTGGACAGCACCAGATCGATCCCGCCATCCGGTTCTCCGACACCGCCCGTTTCCACGACGGCATAGCCCTGACGCCGAAACCACTCACCGATCAGAAGCTCGAACTCGTGCCAGGTGAGGCTTTCCAGCGCCTGTTGGCTGGGCGTGCGCGCCACGTCTTGATAGAGCTTCGCCCGCTTGCGCCGACGCAGGACGGAGACGAGCGCGCCGAGGGTGAAAATGGCTGGAAGCAGGTACTGGCCATAGAACGCCATCGTGCGAAACATCTGCCCCACAACGACGTTGCCCAACTCACCAGGCATGGCCGGGGCGCTCGTGGGAGCCGTGACGGCCAGGGCGTGAAGTCCGAAGTAAGACACGACGGCCAACGGCAGACCCGCCCACCACGGCAGCCGGGAGGCGATTTCAATGGTGTCTTCGAGCGCGCTGTGTTTCTTCTTGCGAGGCATGGATCACCGGGTCTCATGAGGATCAACGACGGTCGGTAGACTTCACACCGCACGGCGCGCTGAAAGCACTACCCGTGGATGTCCCTACTGTTGTACCATCTTTGCACGACAAGCGAAACCGGACCGTGAGACCGTCGATGCCAGCCCTCAAGACCGAGACCCTGACCATCCGCCTCTGTCCCGAGACTAAGGCCGCATTGCGCCAAGCGGCCGAGTGCGAGCGGCGCAGTCTGTCGAACATGCTCGATGTGATGATCCTCGACTACAGGATGCGTCATCCCCACGCATTTGCCGGCATTCCCGCCACGCCTTCCACGGCGCCCTCCGGCGCTGACTGACTCGTCCCGATCTCAAGGAGACTGCGCACATGGCCAAGCGTGCCACCGCCAAGACTGCCCGCAACGGCGGCGACCTCGGCTTCGAGGCCGAACTGTTCAAGGCCGCCGACAAGCTGCGCGGCAACATGGAGCCGTCGGATTACAAACACGTCGCGCTGGGCCTGATCTTCCTCAAGCACATCTCCGACAGCTTCGAGGCCAAGCACGCGCAGTTGCTGGCCGAGTATCCCGAAGGGGCCGAAGATCCCGACGAATACGCCGCCGAGAACGTCTTTTGGGTGCCGAAGGAGGCGCGCTGGTCCTTTCTGCAGGACACCGCCAAGCAGCCGGGCATCGGCAAGCGCATCGATGAGGCGATGTTGGCCATCGAGAAGGTCAACGCCAGCCTCAAGGGTGTGCTGCCCAAGGAGTACGCCAAGCCCGCGCTGGATGCGGTGATGTTGGGCGAGTTGATCGACCTGATCTCCGGGATTGCGCTCGGCGAGGCCCAGGACCGCGCGCGCGATGTGCTGGGGCGGGTCTATGAATACTTCCTCGGCCAGTTCGCCGGGTCCGAAGGCAAGCGCGGTGGCGAGTTCTACACCCCGCGCTCGGTGGTGCGGGTGCTGGTCGAGATGCTGGGGCCGTTCCCCGATCCCAAGCGCAATCTGAAGGGCCGCGTCTATGACCCCTGCTGCGGTTCCGGCGGCCTGTTCGTGCAGGCCGAACGCTTTCTGGAGACCCACGGCGGACGGGTCGGCGAGCTGGCCATCTACGGGCAGGAGTCGAACTACACCACTTGGCGGCTCGCCAAGATGAATCTGGCGGTGCGCGGCATCGAGGCCGACATCCGCTGGAACGCCGAGGGCAGTTTCCGCAAGGACGAGCTGCCGGATCTGCGCGCCGATTTCATTCTGGCCAATCCGCCCTTCAACATCTCCGACTGGGGCGGCGACAAGCTGCGCGAGGATGCGCGCTGGGTCTATGGCGCCCCGCCGGTCGGCAATGCCAACTTCGCGTGGCTGCAACACATCCTCCACCACCTCAGTCCCAATGGGACGGCGGGCGTGGTGCTGGCCAACGGGTCCATGTCATCAAGCCAATCCGGCGAGGGCGAGATCCGCCGGGCGATGGTCGAGGCCGATGTGGTCGATTGCATGATCGCCCTGCCGGGGCAGTTGTTCTATTCGACCCAGATCCCGGCCTGTCTCTGGTTTCTGGCCAAGAACAAGGCCAACGGTGGATTGCGTGACCGGCGCGGTCAGATCCTGTTCATCGACGCCCGGCAGCTCGGGCACATGGTCGACCGCACCCGCAAGGAACTCTCCGATGCGGACATCGCGCGCATTGCGGACACCTATCACGCTTGGCGTGGTGAGGCGGACGCGGGCGCGTATGCCGACGTGCCCGGCTTCTGCAAGTCGGCGACGCTGGAGGAGATCCGCGCCCATCAGCACGTCCTCACGCCGGGGCGCTATGTCGGCGCGGCGGCGGTGGAAGAGGACAACGTGCCGTTCGTGGAGCGGTTCGCGGCGCTGCGGGCGACGCTGGAGGCTCAGTTGGCCGAAGGGGAGAAGCTGGGGGCGGTGATTCGGGATAAGTTGGCTGGAGTGCTTATTGATGGGTGATTGGTGTCAGGGTGTGCTTGGAGACATCCTAGAATTAAAGCGCGGATATGACCTGCCGCAGAAGAAGCGCTGTAAGGGATCATTCCCGCTAGTCTCTTCATCGGGTGTTACTGACTATCACGCTGAAGCCATGGTTAAGGGGCCAGGAGTAATAACCGGGCGATATGGGACGCTAGGCGAGGTCTTCTACGTTGACAGTGATTTTTGGCCGCTCAACACCACTCTGTACGTTCGCGACTTTAAAGGTAACGATCAACGTTTCATAAGCTATTTCCTTCGTCATCTTGACTTCAGCGCCTACTCTGACAAAGCGGCAGTACCTGGACTCAACCGGAATCATCTGCATCAAGCCCCTATTGCCTATCCCGTGGAACTTGAAGAACAGGTGGCCATTGCGGATCTACTCAGCACCCTCGACGACAAAATCGAGCTGAACTGTCAGACAAACGCGACCCTGGAGGCGATGGCGCGGGCGTTGTTCAAAGACTGGTTCGTGGACTTCGGCCCCACGCGCGCCAAGGCTGAAGGCCGCACGCCCTATCTCGCCCCGCACATCTGGGAATTTTTCCCCGATGCTCTCGATGATGAAGATAAGCCGGTGGGATGGACCATTGAGCCGCTGTTGGACCATGCGCGCTTGATCTCGGGTGGCACCCCCAAAACAGATGTTACCGCTTACTGGCATGGACCGATCGCTTGGGCAAGTGCTAAAGACGTTAGCCAGTGTTCCGATGCATTCTTGATTGAAACCGAACGAAGTATTACGCCACGGGGGCTTGAAGAAAGCTCAACTCGACTGATACCCAAAAATGCAACTGTTGTTGTAGCGCGCGGAGCTACGACAGGTCGCTACTGCTTGTTTGGGTCTGAAATGGCGATGAATCAGACCTGCTACGCGCTTGCTTCACTCAATCAGTGGCCGTTCTGGTTGAATTGCGCATTCGGTTTTGTGGTGCAAGAGCTTGTACATTCTGCTCATGGCTCTGTGTTTGACACCATTACAACTAAAACCATTCAGCAAGCGCGGATAACGATTGCTGACCAGAAGCTGATTGATAGCTTTGAGGAAACCGTTACGCTCTTGTTCAATCGGATTCACTCTAACCTTGAGGAATCCCGCACCCTCGCCCAAATCCGCGATCTGTTGCTCCCCAAGCTGATGTCCGGCGAGATTCGTCTGCGTGAGGCCGAGCGGATCGTCGAAGCGGTGCTTTGAATGGGTCAAACGGTGGAATCCATGTTGCGCGAAAGGAGGACGAATGATTGAGCCGTTGCATTCTCTGGCCTTCTCGATACAGGCGAATCCCGGCGTCTATGCGGTTCTTCTCGGATCTGGAGTCTCGCGTTCCGCCAGGATTCCAACCGGCTGGGAAATCACGCTTGACTTCGTGCGTAAGCTGGCAGAGGTATGCGATGAACCTTGCCAGCCCGATCCGGCAACTTGGTATCGCGAGAAGTATGGTAAGGAACCCGACTACTCTGATCTCCTGGATGCGCTGGCGAAAACACCGGCTGAACGCCAACAATTGCTGCGCGGCTACATTGAACCCACCGAAGAGGAACGCGCAGAAGGCATCAAGGCACCGACCGCCGCTCATCAGGCGATAGCAGGTCTCGCGGCGACAGGCCATATCCGCGTCATCATCACCACGAATTTTGACCGGCTTATGGAAACGGCGCTGGCTGACGTGGGGATTGTGCCCACGGTGTTAAGTTCGGAAGATCATGTGCACGGCGCAATGCCGCTGATCCATACCCAATGTTGCGTCTTCAAAGTTCACGGCGATTACCTGGATACTCGGATACGCAACACGCCTAGCGAACTGGAATCCTACCCAAGCGAATTCGATAGTTTGCTTGATCGAATCTTCGATGAGTTCGGACTGATCGTCTGCGGCTGGTCGGCAGAGTGGGATACGGCCTTACGTCAAGTCATCGAACGCTCGGTGTCCCGCCGCTTCAGCCACTTTTGGGCGCTTGTTGGAGAGCCTGGCAACGCGGCCAAACGCCTGATTGAGCACCGGCAGGCGCAGACCATACGCATAGGCGGTGCCGACAGCTTTTTTTCCGAACTCACCCGCCTTGTCGAAGCCTTAAATCAATTCTCACGTCCGCATCCACTGTCAACCGAAGCGGCCGTAGCCAGTCTCAAGGGCTATCTTGCCGAGACCAAGCATCGCATTCGTCTTGCCGACTTGATCAACAACGAGGTCGAGCGAGTGATTGAAGCCACTTCTGGACCGGCTTTCGCTACCCAAAATTGCCCTGCACTGGACACAAATACGTTTACCGCGCGGGTGCGTGCTTACGAAGCCGCGTGCGAAACGCTGCTTGCGATGGCGGCTGTGGGCGGTTACTGGGTTGAAGACTGGCACTACGCGATCTGGCAGAACGCCCTTGTACGGCTGGCGACTTACCGTATCGATAGCGGTTATGTTGTATGGGTCGAGTTGCAACGCTACCCTGCCACGCTGCTTTTTTATGCCTTGGGGCTTGGCGCGATCGAGGCAGGGGAGCGAGGATTTCTGTTTCTTAACCAACTATTTAGAACGCTCATCCATCGTGAACATAGGGAGGACAAAACCGCAGTAGAGTTGCTGCCGGCACTCTGCCTCTTTCAGAATGGAACTGGCGCTGCAAAATTGCTTGAAGGCATGAGCAATCGATATTTTCCTCTCAATGATTGGATGCATAATTTATTGCGGCATCGATATCGACATGCCATTCCATCTATCGCGAGGTTCAGCTATGCCTTTGACCGACTCGAAGTTTTGATGGCTCTTGGATACAACTATAATGATAATAACAGCAAAGATTGGTATTGGGTGCCGCTCGGGTGCTATGCCTACAATCATGATAATCGCACGCGAATTTTCAATGAAATTAGAGAATCTATTTCAAGTCAAGGAAATGAATCAATTTACATAAAAAGCGGTATTTTTGGGAGTTCTGCGGAAGATTGCGCAAAAATAATGGAAGATTTTAAAAGTTGGGTAAATGAACGTAGCGGCAAGTTTTGGTGATTGACGGGTAACTGACAGATATAGCCACTACATTAATATTCCAGACACATTTAAAACCAAAAGCATGGCAAGCTGTCTAAATTCATATAAGGCATTTAAATCATAGAGGTTTGCCATGAAACCGAACTGGCTATCCGATGCGCGTTTGATCCCTGATGAGGTAATGAACTATCTTCGGAAAATCGCGGTTCATGCGGTTGAGGAAAATCATTATAGCCCTGAAGATGTCATCAAAATTTTGGGTCTCAGTCGAAGCTGCATGTATGACTGGCTTCATCGTTATAAAGAAAATGGTTATGAAGGACTGGACACGAAAAAAGCTCCTGGAGTGTCTCCGACTGTGACCGAAGAGATGGATGCGTGGTTAAAAAGAACTGTTCTTAATTGCACTCCTGAAGATTTCGGTTACGACACAACGCTGTGGACGTGTGACCTGTTGGCAAAGCTACTGGCCGAGAAATATGGTGTAAATGTCCTTGGGTCAACAGTGAATCATCACCTGCATCAATTGGGGTTGACCAGCCAAAAACCAAACTACATTGCTTGCGAGCAGGATCCAGCGGCTGTTAAACAATTTCTCACAGAAAAATTCCCTAAAATTCAAAGTTTTGCAAAAAAAGTTGGAGCGGACATTGGCTTTGAAGATGAAGCCGCTGTTGACCTTCGAGACCGCTCAGGGACAACATGGGGGCAGCGCGGCATTCGACCGAATGTTTATGTGACTGGTCAACGTGGCCGCGTCAATATTCTCTCTGTTGTCACAGCTAAAGGCGATCTCCATTATTACGTCACCGAAAAATCCATTAACTCAGAAGAGTATATTCAATTCCTCGAAAAGCTGATTGATGAACGTGATCGCGCGATTTTTTTGATTGTTGATCAAGCCTCTTTCCATTGTTCAAAACAAGTTCGCAAATTTATTTGGCGTCATCGCGATGAAATTCGCCTTTATTATCTTCCAACATACAGCCCTGAACTGAATCCTGACGAACATGTTTGGGAGGAAATTAAAGATAAGCAACTCGGACGAAAGCCCATTAAAAACAAGAGTGAATTGAAACAACGCACAAATACCGCATTGAAGTCTTTAAAAGATCATGCTGAGCGCGTGATCTCATTTTTCCATCTTCCGCTCAAGAAAATCCTCATGGTTAGATGCGTGAATAATATCCAACTATTCGATCAAAGGACGGCGGCACTCGTGGCCGAAGCTGACGCCGAGGCTCGCTTTCGTGCGAGGGTCCAACGCGGGCAAGGCCAGACCGAGCGGGGGCTGGAACTGCTACGCAAGGCGGCTGGCGAGGACGATCAGGAATCGATCCGCTGATGCACCCGAACGACCGCAAAGCCCGTTTCTCGCTCGCCTACATCAACGCGGTCGCCTCATGCGCCGGTTTCGATGTGGTCGAACCGACCGTCGATATCGATAGTGTCGATGGAATGTTTATCGCCCATGCGGGACGTCGCCCCCGGCTGGAGTTTCAGGCCAAGGCGACCGCGCGCGACGTGATCGGTGACGAGACCGTGAACTTCGCCCTACCGCTGAAGAACTACGACGACTTGCGCCGGGACGTGATGATCCCGCGCCTGTTGATCCTGGTCGTCCTGCCGGAGCACGAGGACGATTGGCTGACGCACACCGAGGACGAACTGATCCTGCGCCACGGTGGGTACTGGCACTCGCTCGCGGGCGACCCGGAACGGGAGAACTCAACCAGCGTCACTGTCCATATTCCTCGCCGGCAGCAATTCAATCCGCACGCCCTGCGAACCCTGATGAACCGGATCGACGAAAAGGGCACGCTATGAAATTCGATCTAACCGACAAGCCCGCTCTCCAGCAACTCCCCTGGAGCGATCTCAAATCCTATCTGGACGCGCAAGGCTGGCATCTGGTCGAGCGTATCGGAGACAAGGCACTGGTCTATGTGCCCGATCCGGCGGCGACCGATCCGGTGGAGATTCTGGTTCCGGCCCGCGATGATCTGGGCGATTACGCCGCGCGCATGGCGGAGGCGATCCAGATTCTGGCCAATCTGGAAGATCGCCCGGCGCTGGCCGTCTACCAGGATCTCACGACCTCCGGACTCGACGTGGTGCGGTTGCGGGCACCGAAGGCCGATGCAAGCGGAGCCATCGCCATCGAGGATGGGGTCGTGCTCTATCGCGAGGCCGAAAACCTGATGCTCTCGGCGGCCTGCTCGGTCGTCGATTCCCGGCGCACCTACCATCTGCGCAAAGTCACCGAGGCGACCGATTACCTCAAAACGGTTCGGCTCGGACCAAGCGAGCGCGGGAGTTATGTGCTGACCATCCTGTCGCCGGTACAACCGCGCCTGACCCATCAGCGACCGATCGATTTCGACGAGGAGCCTTTCCCCCGCACGGTCATGCTACGGCTGGCCGATGCGCTCGGCGCCGCCAAGCGAGCCGCCGATCAAGCACGAGCTGAGAATGCCTTTGAGCCGTTCGATGCCGCCGTCTCGCACGGCGTGAGCGCCAATCTGTGCGAGGCGCTGGCCCGTCTGACTGAAACGACCCAAGGCTTCGACATCGGGCTGACCTGGGCGCGGACCCGACCTGCCGGACGACCACGCCAAACCTTCCATTTCACCCCCGAGGTCGGCGAAGTGCTGCGCGAAGCGGCGCGGATCTTTCGGCAATCAGAACCCGTAACGGATACGCGCGTCACCGGGTTTGTCATCGCCCTCGACCGTCCGTTCGAGCAGTTCGACGGCAACGCCACATTGCGTGTGCTGATCGATGAGAAACCGCGCCGGGTGCGGGTGCGCTTCGAGCAAGCCGTCTACGCACAAGTGATTCAAGCCTTCCAGGACAAGTCGGCGATCTCGTTGCTCGGAGATCTATTCCCGACCGGGCGGCGCTGGGAGATTCGCAACCCGCGCGCGCTGCAAGTGCTGGAGGATCAGGATGGCGATGAGATCGCCGGTACGCCGACGCTGGAGTATAGCGATTGAGGCCATTGACCGCCGCGTCCGGCTCGTGACGCTTGAATGGAGCAGCAAAGGATGACGTTTATCTCGGAAGCGGATATTGAAGGGCTGTTGCTGGAGCAACTGGCGGGCTTGGGTTATCGGTGCACGAGCGATGCCGTCATCGGTCCCGAGGGCCACGCGGCCGAGCGTGAAGCCTTCTCGGATGTGTTGCTGGTCGACCGGGTGCGCGCCGCCATCGCGCGGCTGAATCCAGAAATCCCCGCTGAGGCGCAGGAAGATGCGCTCAAGCAGCTTGTCGCGACGGTCTCGCCGTCACTGATCGAGGAAAACCGCCGCCTGCATCGGCTTCTGGTCGAGGGCGTGCCGGTCGAGTTCTACACCGCCGACGGCACGCTACGCGGCGATACCGTGCGGCTGGTCGACTTTGACGATCCCGACGGCAACGACTGGCTGGCCGTCGCGCAACTCACGGTGGTCGAGAACGGCATCAACCGCCGCCCCGACGTTGTGCTGTTCCTCAACGGCTTGCCCGTGGCTGTCTTCGAGCTCAAGAACCCCGGCGGCGAGCAGGCGACGATGGCGGGAGCCTTCAACCAACTCCAAACCTACAAGGCCCAGATCCCATCGCTGTTCCGTACCAACGCGGCACTGGTGATCTCCGATGGACTGACGGCGCGTATCGGCTCGCTCACCGCCAATATGGAACGCTTCATGCCGTGGCGCACCACGGACGGGCAGACCGTGGCGGAGAAGGGGCAGGCCGAACAGGCGGTGCTGGTTGGGGGCGTGTTCGAGCGCGCGCGTTTCCTGGCGCTGCTGCGCGATTTCACCGTCTTCGGCAACACCGGCAACGGCCCCTTCAAGATCATCGCCGGCTACCATCAGTTTCATGCCGTGCGTCAGGCGATGGTGCGCACGCTGGTTGCGATCCGTCCCGATGGCGACCGCCGCGTCGGGGTCATCTGGCACACCCAAGGCTCGGGCAAGAGCTTGTTGATGGCCTTCTACGCCGGGCAACTGGTGCGCTGTCCCGAACTGGCCAACCCAACCCTCGTGGTCATCACCGACCGTAACGATCTCGATGACCAGCTGTTCTCCACCTTCGTCCTGTGCGCCGATCTGATCCGTCAGACCCCGATCCAGGTCGAGAGCCGCGAGGATCTGCGCGCCCAACTCAACCGCGCCTCGGGCGGGGTGATCTTCACCACCTTGCAGAAGTTCGCGCCGCCGGCGGGCGAGTCGGCCTATCCGGTGCTGACCGACCGGCGTAACGTGATCGTGATCGTCGACGAGGCCCACCGCAGCCAATACGGCTTCAAGGCCAAGGTGGACAGCAAGACCGGCGAGATCAGCTACGGCTTTGCCAAGTATCTGCGCGATGCCCTGCCCAATGCGGCCTTCGTCGGCTTTACCGGCACGCCCATCGACAGCGCCGACGTCAACACCCGGCAGGTGTTCGGCGATTACATCGATGTCTACGACATCAGCCGCGCGGTCGAGGACGGCGCGACGGTGCCCATCTACTACGAAAGCCGTCTGGCCCGCATCGAGCTACCGGAAGCAGCCAAGCCGACCATCGATGACGCGATCGCCGAACTGACCGAGGACGAGGCCGAGAGCGAGCAGGAGCGGATCAAGCGCCAGTGGTCGACCATCGAGGCCCTGGTCGGCGCCAAGGAACGGCTGGCGATGGTCGCCGAGGATCTGGTGCAGCACTTCGAGGATCGCGTCGCCGCCCTGGAGGGCAAGGGGATGGTGGTCTGCATGAGCCGGCGCATCTGTGTCGCCCTCTATGACGCTATCGTCGCCTTACGCCCGGACTGGCATTCCGCCGACGATGCGGCCGGACGGATCAAGATTGTCATGACCGGTTCGGCGGCCGATCCCCAGGAGTGGCAGCCGCACATCGGCACCAAGGCCCGGCGCGATCTGCTGGCCAAGCGCGCCAAAGACCCGAACGATCCGCTGCAACTGGTGATCGTGCGGGATATGTGGCTGACCGGCTTCGATGCGCCCTCCATGCACACCCTCTACGTCGACAAGCCCATGCGCGGACATGGCTTGATGCAGGCCATCGCGCGCGTCAATCGCGTCTTTCGCGACAAGCCCGCCGGGCTGGTGGTCGATTACATCGGCATCGCCCAGAACCTCAAGCGGGCGCTGGCCGAGTATTCCGCCGCCGATCAGCGTCAGACCGGCGTCGACGAGGCCGAGGCGGTCGCGGCCCTGCAGGAAGCCTTCGAGGTGGTGGACGCCATGTTCCACGGCTTCAACTATCAGCAGGGACTGACCGGGACCGCTCAGGCGCGGCTGGCGACCATGGCCGAGGCCATCGAATGGATTCTGGCCCGTCAGCAGGAGGCGGCCGCCCGCGAGAAGACGCCCGAGGCGCAGAAGCGCGCCCATCGGCGGTTTCAGGATGCCACGCTCGCTCTGTCCAAAGCGTTCGCGCTGGCGTCGGCGAGCGACTACGCGCGCGAGATTCGAGAGGCCGTGGGCTTCTTCCAGACCCTGCGCGCGGCCCTAATCAAGACCGGCACCAGTGGCCGCCAGTCAAAGTCCGAGCGTGATTGGGCCATCGCCCAGATCATCGACCGCGCCGTGGTCTCGACCGAGATCGTCGACATTCTCGCCGCCGCCGGTCTGAGCACACCGGACATCTCGATTCTGTCGGATGACTTCTTAGCCGAAGTCGCCCAGATGCCGCAGAAGAACTTGGCCCTGGAAGCGCTGCGCAAGCTCTTGAACGACGAAGTGCGCGCACGCACCCGCACCAATGTCGTCCAGGCCCGGCAGTTCTCCGAGCGTCTGGAGGCGGCCATCGCCCGCTACCACACCAACGCGCTCAGCACCGTCGAGATCCTTCAGGAACTCATCGAACTGGCCCATGAGATCCGCGCCGCCAAGGCGCGCGGCCAGGACGAGGGGCTGTCGGAGGATGAGATCGCCTTCTATGACGCCCTGGCTGAGAACCAAAGCGCGGTTGAAGTCATGGGCAACGATCAGCTCAAGGTCATCGCCCATGAACTGCTGACCGACTTACAGCGCAACATCACGGTGGATTGGGCGCACCGCTCCAGTGCCCGTGCCAAGATGCGGGTTCTGGTCAAGCGCATCCTGCGCCGCTACGGCTATCCGCCGGACTTGCAGGATGCCGCTGTTCAGACGGTGCTGGCCCAAGCCGAAGCGTTGTCGGCGAGATGGAATCCGCCTCGCCCTTTAAGAGGGTTGGGAGGATGTTAATCTTGCACGGGTTTATTCGGGGCCAGATTTCTAGTTGCCAGTCTCTTCTTGATTATTTCCGAATCGTTCTTAATCCGAAGATCCAGCTTGTTGTTAGAAGTTGCCGACCATTCAACAACATTGAGCCGAGTTTCTTTACCGTATCGTTTTTGAAGACGTGGGGCGCACGCTTCCGCAAATTGTTCCGCCAACTCCTTGGATTCAATGTGGGCCATTCCTGCCAGCCCGGACAAACGAACATGCGGCCCTAAATAGATCTCCCCTTTCTCGTCTTGGTAGTGAAGGGTGATTGATGCTTGCCCTGGCAGATCGGGTTGGATAGCAAAGTAGGATCGGCGACTGTTCATTTGATTATTCATTACACGCAAGATGACCGGACTCGTCCTTGAGTCGCTCGATGAAACGAAGCCAAAGAAGGCGCGACGACGTTCTGAATCAGCCCGTCGATGTCGTTATCCGTGAGGCGAGCAAACTAGCGGATCCAGGTCGCCATGGCGACGCCGCCACTCGTCCTCGAATGGGGCTAGCTCTTTTTTTGCTTGATCATATGTCGCATTTGCATTATTCTGCTGCGTTTCAATGCTTAGTTTTTTCTTTTTGTCGCTGTCCGTAAAAGTGGCGCATAGGCTTTGATACTGGGATAAGAGTTCTGTTCTCTTCTTATCAGCTTCTAACAGCGTCTGCTTTCCTGAAACGATTGCAATTTTTAAATCCTCATCTGGCCACCAAGCGAAATCGTCGAACCCCTCTCTACCGAAGGCAAGCATAATTCGAGCATGAAGGTGTCGCCTGTGGTCATTAGATAAAGTCGCCACTCTATGTTTAGCAACCCAATCCTTCCTGTCCTTTTCGTTGGTTGGAACTTTTATTGAAAAAAGCATATCTAGCTTGGCAGCCAACCTGCCAGTCGCTTGATCGGGGAAATGGCCCAGATAGAAAACGTCTGGCATTCCATCTCCATCTCGTAAAGCAAAGAATGCCTTTCTTATTTC
>NZ_JABZEO010000034.1 GCF_013385175.1 Allochromatium humboldtianum
ATCCAGCTGTTCTTGATACAGACTGTCGATGCTGTCCCTGTAACCATCCGGGTAGGCTGCCTTTTCTACCGGAGGCAGATCATCGAAGTAGTCCAGAATGCTTTTGAAAAAATCACGATTATCGCCACCATTTGTTAGTTTGGCTGACAGGCTGGAGAAATATGCCTCGTCCTGCATGCGGAGTTCTGCTGAGGCAGCATATCGCTCGGCCATGGTGTATGTTCCGGAGTCATCATAGACCACGGCACTCAGATCATTTCGGGCCATTCCAGCAAAAGGGTTAGAAGCATTCCCCGGGGGGGATTGATGAAGGGAAATGGCGTATTCCAGAGATTTTTTTCCCAGTTCCAATCGTGCGGGATCATCTGTTTGTGGTAGCAAATCATCTTTATTGTAATTTTTGCTGCCGAGAAGTTGGCTGAAATTGTATATATCAGACCATGTACTTGAGTGTAGCTGCTTTAATTCACCTTGCGACATGGCAGCTTGGCGCTCGGTTGCGCTGCTCTGGATATAGCGGGCTTGTGCGGAGCTGGATATTGAGACGGTTGCGGCAGTGCTCGAGTTGGTGTTTTCAGCGATGGACTTTGTAGTGTTGTCCGAACGCGGTATTTCCTGGGCAGGCACTTGTGCGGGAATGCTCGCCTGATAGGATTTGATCGTGATATTCATAGCAATACTCCAAAAGCCGGAGATAACAGCATAGCTATCCCCGGCCAGAGAGCCTAGAGAAATGCCGAATTACTTGATTTCAAATTCGACTGTATAGTTGTACGGAAGCCCAGTTTGGGCCGCAGTGATGTTGGCATTACAGGTGGCGCGAGTGGTGCCAATGCTGGTGCCGGTCTTGGTCCAGCTCGGTACTTTGGTGCTTGGGTTGACCTGGTGCGATGCCGCAAAACGGCATTTCTTGTTGCCGGAAGCGTAGACGAAGCGCATGCCAGAAACCGTATCTGCAACGCTGGTCAGGTAGAAAGTTGTTGTATTGGACGGCAGGATCGAGCCTGGCGTCGGCGAGACGCTACCTGAGAAGTACTCGTAAGTGTATGCTGCTTCGGTGGTGGTGGAGTTTTTCACCTTAACGGTGACAGTAG
The DNA here is from genome assembly GCF_013385175.1 of Allochromatium humboldtianum. Classification (GTDB taxonomy): domain Bacteria; phylum Pseudomonadota; class Gammaproteobacteria; order Chromatiales; family Chromatiaceae; genus Thermochromatium; species Thermochromatium humboldtianum. The sequence goes on from NZ_JABZEO010000034.1 coordinate 1,095, forward strand.
TATTGGCCGCGTGGGCGGTTGCGACCATCGACGCGAAGAGAGCGGCTGCTCCGAACAGTTTAGCGAGTTTCATAAAATGTCCTTTTAAGGTTGATAATCTCTACAGCGCTTGTCCCTCAGCATTCAGGCAAGTACCTGACCTGCCAGGTCTCCCCGGCAGCGGAAGAACATCTAAATTAACGGCGGTAAATGAGAATTCTTTAGCTTTCCTGGCTGTTTTTTCTGCATTTTTTTGCGTAAGTTTTCGTCGTGCTCATGGCGCCAGAACATACCCTGCCTGCAACCCTTGCACCTCAACGCCCTGGGTGATCGCCTGTCCAGGCACGGCAGGAACATTCGCTGGCGTTGCGCCTGCTGTGGCGCGGAACATGACATAAGTTGAACCGTTATTGTCCGTCGCCAAAACCTGGGGCGGAACCACGATGCCCTGCTCGTTGCGGTAGAGGATGACCGCCAGCCGGACGCTCATATCCAGCCTGACCTGCGCGGCTTCGGTCTTCGGCGTATCGAAATGGGCATCATTACTTCATTGCAAGCGCTGCCACCTTCACTAAATCTTCTTTGCTTAAGTTAAGGTCTTTGGTAACTTTTGCCAGCATTTGATTTGCATCTGCCAACGCTCCAGATAGCGCATTGATCATTGCCTGGCTCTGCGCAACTTTCACCTGTCGCGTTTCGTCGCTAAGGCTGGCATCGTTCATGATCTGTTGGAGTTTTTCCTGTTCAGCCTTGAGCTTTTCTTTAAGGTCGCGGATCATTTTCAGAATGCGCTGCACTTCATCGGGGAGGCCGCTATTTTCAATGTCGTCGTATTTCCCTGATGTTTTCTTGTTGGCTTGCCCAGCCATCATAAGGCCAGCCATTGAAATTTTTACAGAGCCTGCGTCATCTGGCTGAGTATTTCCAAGGGGAGACTGCGCACTGCCCGTTGTGATGGTCTGCGCAGGCTGTACGGACATGATGCCGGTTGACGATGTGATGATGCTCATGCGTCCGTCACCCTTGTGAGACTGCCCTTGAGTCCTGTGGCTCTACGGCTTTTGCCGAACGTTGCGCTTGGGCCATTTGTTCAAGTTGCTTGATCAGTTCAGCAATGTCCACATCTTTAGGAACATTCAGTTCTTCAATGCTTTCACCACGAGATAGGCGCTGTGCCAGCTCAGAGAAATTGACTTGGTAGCTTGATGAATTACCGCTTGAATAGTTGCGATCTTGCGGAGAATAGGTTTCTTTCGCTACAGTAGCCCCGGTAACTGGTGAAGCATTTGCAACAGCAGCGATGAGCTTCATGGAATTGATTGCGCCACCACGACTCCCGTTAAATTCACTTCCGGCATATGTGGGAAGTTGTTTTTGCTGAAAATCCCATTGATTGTATTTTGCGTCTTGATTTATCCCCTTGCCATCAGGGCCAAATTCTACTGAGCCAGATATATATCCGAAATTGACTTGTTCGTAAGTCAGAAGTTTTGCGTCGATAAGCCCTCTGTAAAGAGTGAGCATATCATTGCGGCTGGCATCTTTAACATTGATATCTTTTACTATCTCTTTAAATTTATCATAATCATCCTGACTTAGAACGCCACCCAATACCCCGTTTTGGCTGGTTTCTTTCCCTACTTTTACGGTAAATCCCTCATACTGTTTGGGATCAAGCAGTGAACGGTTCGCGTTGAGTGATAAATTGCCCAGTGCATTTGATAACGGGTTAATTGATGGCATGGTCTATGATTCTCCCTTTGAGTTGCCATGACGCGATTTTGATAGAACTGGGGAGCAGACGATGGCTCCCCAGTTCAGCTTTATTAAATCAATCAAGTGCCAGGGATTGTGAACAGTGGCATACGACCTTCCATACGCCAGTTACGTACTTGAGATGTACCTACGTTCTCGATGCGATAACGGTATTGGCCGGTAGCACTGGGTACGAAGCTCCGATTAACAGTTCTTGCTCCATTACTGGTGGTCGAAGACACGAGAGACCACGACGAACCAGAACGTCGCTCAATGATATGGGCGATCCTGCTCGTCGGGTTGTTGCCGGAAAGGTCTTCAAACTTGAACGTCACCGAGCCAATGCACGAGATGCTGAACTCATACACGTTCTGAGAATCACCTGCAGAAAGGCTTGCCCCGCTGCTGGTGATGTTCATATAAGCGCATGCAGCAGCCGCCATGTTGCTGGTACTCAGCAACAATGCCGCGAATAGCGAGAAGAACAGTTTTTTCATACGATACTCCTTGTGGATGAAATAGCTGAATCCCCTTCGCCCTCGTTCGGCACGGAAAGCTGGTGAAGGGTAACTTCTATAACGGCAGGAAATGAGAATTCTTTAGCTTTTCTTGACTGTTTTTTCTGCAATTTTTGCGTGATTTTTTGCCGTCGCCCACGTTCAGGGCACCAGAACATACCCTGCCTGCAACCCTTGTACTTCAATGCCCTCAGTGATTGCCCGTCCTGGTACAACCGGAATCTTCGATGGCGTTGTATCTGCGGTGGCGCGGAACATGACATAAGTTGAACCGTCACTGTCCGTCGTCAATGCCTGTGGCGGCACCACGATGCCCTGCTCGTTGCGGTAGAGGCTGACCGCCAGCCGGGCGCTCATACCCAGCCTGACCTGCGCGGCTTCGGTCTGCGGCGTATCGACGGCAATCACAATGTCGTAGTGGGCGGCTGCGCCGGGGGCATCCGCCGCGTTGCCCTGTACCGCGATGGCGGCAATACGGCCTGTCAGCGTTATCCCGGCGAAGCCATCGCCCGTGATTTGCACGGGCATGCCCTCGCGTAGCTGATGCAGGTCGGTTTCCTCTACGCGGGTGAGTACCTGGATGCGATCCAGCCCGATTACGGTCAGCAGTGGCGTGCCTTGCGTGACCTGTACGCCAGCCTGCGCGATAAGCGCTTTTCCGCCCTCGGGCACCGATGGACGCGCCACCACGCCAGGAAATGGCGCTCTAAGCACGCGCCGTTCGCTTTGCGCCGTCACGGCCTGATAGCGGGCTTGTGCGTTGGTCAGCTCCATCTCGGCAATCTTGCGTTCTTCGCCCTGGCCGCGAGACTCGGCGGTACGCAGTTCGTCCCGGGCGGCAAGCAGGTCTTGCTGCTGGGTGCGTACCTGCTGCGCCAGCGTATCAACTTCCATGCGGGCCACGATCCCACGCTCGAACAACGCCCGCGTGTCTCGCAGGTTGGCCTGCGTGGCTTCCAACGTTGAACGAGCGGTCTGCACGGCGCGTCGGGCGCGTGACACTTCGGGGCTGCCGTCCCAGTTGCGCAGTTGATGGGCTTCCCGTTGTGCCTTGAGCAGTTCGGCCTGTGCCTGCCGCAACTGGATTTCGATTTGCGCCGGGTCAAGCCGCAGCAGTGTCTGGCCCGCCTCAACGGTTTGACCTTCCTGCACCAGCACGTCCCGAATGACGCCTTCAAACGGCGCGGACAGGGTTTCCTGCCGGGCAGCCTGGATGCGGCCCACCAGGCCCAGCTGCTGTTCCACCAACTGGGGCTGTACCTGCACCCATTGCGCTTGTGGTTGCTGGGGGATGCTGGCGTTGTCGGATTGCCAGAAGGCGGCGGAAGTCGCGGCTGTCAGCAACACGAGTAACGCCGAACGCATGGGGTGGCGGCGGACGTGTGCGATCAGTGGGTCTATCAAGCGATTTTTAATCATTCAGCGATATGTCCCAGCTTTCCAGTGTGGTGCCCAGCGTCTGATCGAGTTCGGCCTGCGCGTTCAGGTAGCTGATCAATGCGTTCAGGCGGGCGTTCTCGGCATTGCGCAGGTCGTTCTCGAAACTCAGCACCTGAAAGTTGCTGGAGCGGCCCACGGTGAGCTTTTCCCGTTCAATTTCCAGCTTGCGGCGTGAAAGGTCGAGCGCACGCTGGGCGATTTCGTACTGTCGCCAGCGGGTGCCAATATCGCGCACCGCATTCGCCACGTCGCGCTCCAGTTGCTGGCGGGCTTCGGCCAGCTGGATTTCCTGATTGCGCACGTTGACCTGGGCCTGTACCTCGGCCTGGCGCGTGCTGAGGTCGCCAATGGGGATTTCGACCTGGATGCCGACATAGTTTTCCCAGGTTCGTGCGGAACCGCTCAGGGTATTGCGGTCGCGTATCTGGCTGGCGCCGCCCACCAGAGAAACGTCCCACAGGCGGTCATTACGCGCTACGGCAAGATTGATGGTGGCCTGTTCGCTGTAGATGAGTTGAGAGAGCCAGGCGGGTTGCAAGGCTTCGGCTTGCCGGAGCGCCTCAGCGGCATTGACGTCCACGCGCCGCGCCTGCAGTGCCTCGGTGGCGACTATCGGCGTATTCAGATTCAGGGCGAGTAGCTGCAACAGGGCAAGCCGTGCGGTATCCGTCTGATTGCGGGCCTCTTCATAGGCCAGTTCCTGTGAGGCGACTTCGGCCTCTGTCTGCACGATTTCAAACTCGGCCATGCGTCCGGCAGCGATCATGGCGCGGTTGACTTCAAGCAACTGACGGGCGCGTTGCAACGATTCCCTGGAAATCTTCAACTGCTCCTGTGCCTGCAGCAGGGTGCGGTAGGACGCAATCACTTGCGTGATGGTCTGCGAGACAGTGGATTTCAGGTTGAGCCGGTTGGCCTGCTCGGATAGCCGCGCCAGGCGCACCGGTGCTGTCGCAATATCCTTGCCTGCGCCGCGTAACAACGGCTGGATCAGAGAAATGTTGGCCCCGTCATTGCGTGACAGCCCGGCCTGGTCGGCCTGCGTATGGCGGTACGTCCAGCCCAGGCTTACGCGGGTGCCATAGGGCGTCAGCAATGTGGTTGTGGGGGTTACGGTGCTTTCCCGGTAACGGTCATCCTGATTCCGGCTGGAAAGATAGCCGCCGCTGAGCACCAGTTTGGGTGTGAAGCGGTCTTCCGCCACGCGCAGGTCGAATTTCTGGGCAATGCGATCGAGATAGGCGCTGCGGATGGCGCGGTTGTCGCGCAGCCCCAGATAGATCGCGTCGCTCAGGGTCAACTCGATGGTCTCGGCATTGAGTGAAATGCTGGCCGTCGTCGATGATGGCTGACCCTGGCGGGTCGCCTGGGATGGGCGCAGCGCCCCATCTGTCCTCGCCTGCGCAACGACAGGGGCCATCAGCATGAGTGCGATGAGGATAGACACTTTACGCATCACGCAACGCCTGTACCGGGGTGAGGCGCGCAGCCGCCATCGCAGGCGACAGCCCGAAAAACAGGCCGGTTGCGATGGCGCTGCCAATACCGAGCGGCAATGCCGCCGCCGAGAATGAGAAGGCAGACCAGCCCGAGTAGTGAACGAAGGCCCAGGCCATGATCAGGCCAACAGCCGCGCCAGCCAGTGCCCCGGTGGCGGCCAGTACAACCGCTTCCAGCAGGAAGAGCCTGGCAATGTCCCTGGGGCGAGCGCCGAGCGCCATACGCACGCCTATCTCACGGCGGCGCTCGGCGACGTTCATCACCATGACATTCATGACGCCGATGCCGCCGACCAGCAGGGCGATACTGCCCAGTCCTGCCAGCAGCCAGGAAAACAGGCGTGACTGTTTCGCCATGCCCTCAAGCAACAGTCGGGGAATTTGCACGTTGACCTCATAGCCGGGCATCCTGCCTTCCACCCATTGCTGCAGGGCGGGGGAGGTTTGCACCAGCGTTGCGCCGTTGGGGTTGCGGGCCAGTACGCTGGTGATCTGCGGACTGGGGATGATGCGTCGCATGCCTTCCAGTGGCAGCAAAATGGCGTCGTCCGGCGGGGCGGGAAGCAATGGGTTCTGGCCTGCGGGTTGCAGGATGCCGATCACCTGAAACAGATAACCGCCGATCTGAATGCGGTCGCCGGGCTGGGCATGGATGCCTGCGTTTTCCCACGCCGCTGCGACATTCGCACCCAGCACCGCATGGGTACTGTGCGTATCGAACTGGCTCAGGAAACGCCCCTGCGCCAGTTGGAGATCCAGCACGCCGGGCAGGTCGGCATTGCTGCCCAGTATTGTTGTACTCAGAGCATGGCCTTTAAGCCGGGCGTCACTACTGGTCAGGATGAGAGGAGCTGCCGCTGTAATGTCGGGGATGGCCTGGCGCAACGCGGCGGTATCCAGTGTGGCGACGTTCGGTAACGCCTCGCTGCGGCCGCTGCCGGGGATCTGCACGTTTGCCACAAGCAGATCGCTGCCCATCCCCTTGAAGACGTTCATGGCTTCACGTTCGGCGTTGTGCCCGATGTTCAGCAGGGCAACGACGGCCATGCAGCCCACGGCGATCCCCAGCAGCGCCAGAACGGCACGGCGACCGAGCTGGCGCAGATTCTCCACGGGTTCGCGCACCAGGTGCAGCCATGAGGGGCCGTAGCCATGCGATGAGGTCAGTGTGATGGCAGCACGTCTAGGCATGTCCCGCTTCCTCGATCCGGCCATCGCGGACTTGAATGCAACGAGCCATGCGATCGGCAATCCCGGTATCGTGCGTCACCACAACCAGGGTCGTGCCGCGTTCGCGGTTCAAAGACAGCAGCAGCCCGATGATGTCCTGCGCCGTCTGGCTGTCGAGGTTGCCGGTGGGTTCGTCCGCCAGCAGCAGCGAGGGTTCGCCGACAAGGGCGCGGGCTATCGCGACACGCTGGCGCTGGCCGCCCGACATATCGGCGGGTCGATGGTGGCTGCGGTTGCTCAGGCCGACGCGCTCCAGTTGCGTCAGGGCAGCCTGGCGGGCTTGCGGCTGGGGGATGCCGCGATAGAGCAGCGGGAGTGCCACATTGTCGAGCGCATCGAGCCGTGGCAGCAGGTTGAAACTCTGGAATACGAAGCCAATGATCCGATTACGCGCGATGGCGCGTGATTCGGCATCGGCGTTGGTCATGTCTTCGCCCGCGAGCAGAACACGCCCCGAAGTCGGTTCATCCAGCAGCCCGATGAGGTTGAGCAGCGTGCTTTTCCCTGAGCCAGACGCACCAACGATGGCGCAACTTTGGCCTGTGGGGACAGAAAACGACACATCATACAAAACCGCCTGACTGGACGCGCCCGTAGCATAAGCATGCGTAATATTTTCCAGGCGAATCAAATCGGTGTCGTGAACTCTCTGCATCCTCTCTCCAGATGATTTTGCCGTCCCCTTGCCTGTGCTGTCGCAGCAGACGATGATGTTTCTGGGCTTATGATTTCTGGTTATTTGTTAGTCGTTTTGTTAGTTGTTCCAGCAAGGATTCAAGTTCATCTTTATGTTGTGATGACTCTGTGCTTTTAGCCTCCTGTATCCAGCCCTGCAACTGCATGTCATAGCCTTTGGGAAGTTGGGACTCTTCAATGGCGGGTAGAGATTTATAGTGGTCAAGAACTTCCTGGTGGGTCTCTGCAGATATTTTGCCTGTACGGTTGTAGTCATCCATCATTTTGGCAACAACCTTTACGCGCCACTGATATTCCTGATCATCCGCTTCTGATAAAGCCGCACGGCGCTCGTTGACAGTGAAGGCGCCGCTGTCGTCGTAAGCGATTAGTGCAAGTTGGTCGCGTGACATACCTTTGAATGGATTGCTGCCTTGGCCGTTGGTAAAGGCAGTTGCCTGTTTTGCTTGTGCAAGTCGTTGTGAGTCGTCGGAGTTCGGGACTTCTGCATCATGAATAGCTTTGTTGCGTGTATAGCTTTCACCATAAAGCTCATGAGCGGTCGATTGGGCAATAGCTGCAAGTCCGTCACGATTGGTGATGGCGTCTCGTGTTTCGGCTCGAACGGCGGCATCATTAAGCAGGCGTGATAGCGATGAAACCTGCATTGTTGCACTGTTGGGAGTGTTGATTATCTCAGAGGTCTGAGAGTATGTTGTTTCCCCAGTTTTATTAACAAAACTGCGTTCGCTTACTTGAGTTTGTTGAGGCGTGGTTGTGCCAAGTTGATTAATGCTATTCATATAGCGTCCCGTAGGAATTGTAATCTGCATTGCGCTTTCAGAAAGAGGGGCGACCAGTTACATATGCCGGGTCGCCCGTTGTCAGTTACTTCATCGTGAATTCAACCGTCCACGAGTAGTTTGACAAATTCTGCGATTTGATGGTGGCGGTGCAGACTGCCCCACCGCTAGCGGTTGCAGTTTTGTTCCATTTCGGAATTTTAGTTGGGCCGCCAGGTAGCAGAGCGCCGCCCGAGATTTGATTTACGAAGGTTGTACCGAAGACGCAGGTCTTACTGCCTATGGTATAGCGCACGGTTGCTGCGTTGGCATCGGGGCTGATGATATTTTGCACAACGTATGTGTCAGCACCTTGAGGCTGCACTGTCGTTTTTGGCTTAGGGCTTGCATTGGTGTTGGTACTCACCTCATTATTGGTGACGACCTTGTAGGTGGCCTCTTGAGTGCTGAGGTTTTTGAATGTTACGGTCACTGGCGGGCCAGCAAATGCAGCGCCAGCGGCACACATCGTCGCAGCGGCAAGAGCAGCCGACAGCATGGTTTGTTTGATCTTCATATACGATCTCCTTCAGTGGTATTGAACAATGTATCCGTGCAGGGTTTGTGTTCGCCCGTCCGGTATTGCAGCACTTCGTTGTGCGATTCCATGCGGCAATTCTGCTTTATCTTGCCTGCGTTGAAACGTCTTCTCGTGGATTCTTATTCAATGCAGGCTGATAAAATTTTTGTATAAGTTCCCTACGGGTTAACGGCTACAAATGAGAATTCTTTAGGGTTGGATTGCGTTATTTTTGTGCTGCTCGGGCTTCTGCTGAATTGCAGTGTCCTTGTCAGTGAAAGAACGTCCATGGCGGGACAAACCAGGCAACATTGCCACTATGAAGGTTGCTTCGCCTGGCACCATGACCTGAGGCAGCACCTACAAGCTCTTCTTGGCTGGAGCAGGGACGCGGAGTGGTAGATGCAGGCTGGGGCGGTGCTTCTTGTTCGGCATCAGTCACCGCATGGTTGCTGCTGCCCAGGGGCATGCAGGCAATGATCGGGTAAGATGAAGAGACGATATGACCAAAAAACAAGCACTTGAAGCGGTGTCGTGAGAAAGCGCTTGCCAAGACAGCAAGGGTAGTACATAATCCAGTCCGTCAAGCAGAGCGGTGTACCAAAAACCTCTGTTGAATCAATAGGATAGGGATCGACGGGGAAACCCGTTTCCCGCTCCAAATTATGATCTATAGACGTCTATTGAAGTCTGTAAGTCATTGAAAAAGGGCCTTAGGGCCCTTTTTTCGTTCCAGCGAAATCTACTGGAATCCGTCCCCAGCCAGGGCTTTTAAGTCCATTTTTAAGTCCATCTTTGCGGGGTGCGTGGTTTCCGGATTGTTGCTGGAGGAGCGTGGCCTGCGAGACAAGCATCTAGCCCTGACCCAAGTTCAGGAGCTAACCATGGCGCTCACAGACGTCACTGTCCGGCAGGCTCGGGCGACTGGCAAAGACTATACCCTCACAGACTTCGACGGCCTTTCTCTGGCGGTATCTGCCGCTGGCGGTAAATCTTGGCACTTCAGATATTACTGGGCTACCAAACAGAAACGAATGTCGCTGGGCACCTATCCGAAGGTTAGCCTTCGGGAAGCGCGTGCGTTACGCGATGAGGCCCGCGCCCTAGTAGCGAAAGGCGTCAATCCCAAGATTGATCGTAAGCAAAAACTTCGAGCTGTCCGTTTCGCGACGGAGAACAGCTTCAAGGTGGTTTATCTGCAGTGGCTTGGGCACCGCAAGCTGGAACTCAAGGAGGGCAGGCAAAGTACCCTCTCGCAGATCCAGCGTATCTTCGATAAAGACGTGTTGCCCGCGCTAGGCGCCGTATCCATCTTCGACATTTGCCGTCCCGACCTGTTGGACGTGCTTGCTAGTATCGAGCAGCGTAGGGCATTTACCACCGCCGAGAAAGTGCGCACCTGGCTCAGGCAGTTGTTCCGCTTTGCGATGGTGAAAGTCGCGGGGCTGCAAAGCAATCCCGCATCGGATCTGGATGTCGTGGCTGTCCCCAAACCACCGGTGGTCAATAATCCCTTCCTGCGGCTGCCTGAACTGCCCAGTCTGCTGAACAAGCTACGCAGTTATAGAGGCAGGATCACCACACAACTTGGTATTCGCCTGCTGTTGCTGACGGGTGTGCGTACTGGTGAGCTGCGACTGGCGACCCCTGATCAATTCGATCTTGAGCGCGGCTTGTGGATCATTCCTCCCGAGGTGGTCAAGCAACTGCAGGATGGTATGCGCAAGCGGGGACAGCGACCGCAGGATATTCCGCCCTACATCGTGCCGTTATCTGTCCAGGCTATCGAAATCGTTCGCTATCTGCTGGAGCAGGTCAAGCCAGCCCAGCGCTATCTACTTGCGCATCGAAGCGAGCTGAGAATGCGCATTAGCGAGAACACGCTGAACGGCGCGATCAAGCGTATGGGCTATAAGGATTTACTCACCGGTCACGGCATCCGTGCCACGTTGTCCACGGCCCTCAACGAGTTCGGTTACCCCAAGAATTGGGTGGATGCTCAACTCTCGCACGCTGATCCCAATAAAGTCAGCGCCACCTACAACCATGCCTTATACGTTGAGCCTCGCCGGAAGATGATGCAGGACTGGGCCGATCGGCTCGATCTTCTGGAGCAGGGCGACGTAAATGCAGCGAGCACGTATCTGCCCATCCGTATTGATGGTATGCCGGTGCTGGCTGATGGTAGCGATGTGGCTGTGGACTCGATGGCACCTGATGCGGTGCCTATTGTGGTGCCATCGGCGATCAATACGTCGGCCAAACGCCTGCCAGACAGTCGCTGAGCCGGTGGATTCCGCGGAGGTTGTGGTTTCGGATTTCCAGCGTGAGCGAATGGAAATGCTTGAGATCTATGAGGCATCCCACAACCTGTCGGTGGTGCTTTAGCAATGCCGCGCCGAGCATCAGACGTCTGCATCTGTGTGCGTTACTCTGCTCATCGGGGCTGCATAAGCTCAAGCAACAATTGCCGATGTGCATCCCGTAACTGCGCCAGCGATATGGAAGGGTTGCCCCTGGATAGCATCGAAGAGTTCAGCCAAAGCAGTGCGGGAGCGAGCGCCAGCGGGAAAAAATACTCGGTCAAGACCCCCGGGCGAACGATACCCCGGTCTATGTTGCGTTGGATGATGATCTTTGCACGCTCTCGCAACCCGCACGCAACTTCCTCGCGCCAATGCCGCACCAGCGTCGGCGCTCTGGCGCTTTCGGCCAGAAGTAGACGATAGACCGATATCGTGGTGGGTGAGTCGAACGTCGTGTACAGCCGATCAAGATAGACGTCTACCAACTCTAGCAACGTCAAATCTTCATCCGGGAGCCAGCCCTGGAAATCGCAAAGCTGCTTCGTCATGCGTTCGAGCAAGGCGTGAAAAATCTCCTCCTTGCTTTTGAAGTGGGCGTAGATGCCTGCCTTGGATAAGCCCGCACATTCCGCCAGGCGCTCCATCGTTACGGCGTTGTATGTCCGATCTGAGAACTCGACCAGAGCCGCATCCAATATTTCCTCTTTCCTGGCTGCAGAGGACAGGTAGCGGCGCTTGTCTGATACGTCATCTTTCTTGTTTGGCATTCA
>NZ_JABZEO010000035.1 GCF_013385175.1 Allochromatium humboldtianum
ACTACGGCGGCAGATCGAATACAAGGCCCACTGGCGCGGCGTGACGGTCGTCATCGCGGATCGCTGGTTTCCATCCTCCAAGACCTGTCACGCCTGCGGTCAAATCCATGACATGCCCCTGTCGCAGCGCATGCTGGTCTGCGACTGCGGACACGTCATGGATCGTGACCTCAACGCCGCCAAAAACCTTGATCAGTATGGTCGCGACGCGCTCAGGCGAGACCTTAAACGCACGTAAGAGCCGGGTCAGACGGGGAAAGCCCGCACGGGTGTTGACGACGTGAACAGACTTATTCAGCTTCGTGCAAGTTTGGATAGGTTTTTATGAGCGGTATGCATGTCGCTGGCGGGTTGCTCGTCATCCATGACCCACTTCCGGGAACAGAAAATTTGGAGGATTGTTTTTGATTGGAAAAAACGATATAAAACATTTGATTAAATTAAGACTGTTCCCCGCGTGCGCGGGGATGAACCGGTGGGTCTGGCCGCTCGCTCTCAACGACTGAGCTGTTCCCCGCGTGCGCGGGGATGAACCGCTCTACAGCACCCGCTATTGCGCCCTGCACGACTGTTCCCCGCGTGCGCGGGGATGAACCGCGGCTGATGACGAGCTACACGCTCGACCTGCCCTGTTCCCCGCGTGCGCGGGGATGAACCGAGGGTTGGATTCAATCAACCACCGGAGACTACCTGTTCCCCGCGTGCGCGGGGATGAACCGTCGGGGTAGCTCAGTTCTGACGGACAACGTGACTGTTCCCCGCGTGCGCGGGGATGAACCGGGAATCAAACCGACGGCGGGAAGGGCGGCGCTCTGTTCCCCGCGTGCGCGGGGATGAACCCCACAACTGACCTGCAAAGGAGGTCAATATGGCCTGTTCCCCGCGTGCGCGGGGATGAACCGTCGACACGACTATCCAGATCATCTCCGGCTACCTGTTCCCCGCGTGCGCGGGGATGAACCGTGGGGACGGAAACCACGCCATCAAATAGAAAACCCCACCAGTCAAAGACCGATGGGGTTTGGCTTATGCGGCCAGCTTGCTCCGCAAATTATCGTTCACGTCGCCGTTCTTTGGGGCGCGATCTATGGCCGGGATCCCCAGGCGTTCACAGGCGGCCAGAATCCGGGTCGTGGCATCCTGTCCGGCTTTGTCGGAATCCAGGCACACGAGAACTCGACTGGCTCCAGCGAACCATTCGGGTCGCCAGACCGAGGCACCAGGCAGACCGATGATGTCGCCTTTGAACCCGAGGGCCACGAGTGACAGCAGATCTACTGCACCCTCGACGACCGCCAAGCGGGAATCCTCCCCGGCCCAATACCAAGGCCGACTGGCCGATCCATAACGGATCGCCTTGCGCTCCCCTTCGTTCGGTTTACGGCACAGCCGAAATTCGGCTGAATCCATCCCCGGCAAAAAAAAGACGATCGGTCGATAGGCAATCGCCGGGATCTTCTTGCCCTCCTTCCAAAGCCCGGCCTCCAGCATGAGATCCAGGCCAACAGTGTCTTCCAGAAACAGGCGCGCCTGGAAGGGATCGGCCGGCAGAAAGCCGAGCATCTTCTGAGCTTGGGCCTTAGCGATGATGCGCCCAGGTATTCCCCGAGCCTTGGTCATATAGGCAATAACCTCGGGATCCGGGGCCAGCTTGCCCACGCCGTCGCGCAGACGCTCAAGTGCTGTGTTGAGTGCCGCTTGGCGTGCCTGATTCGCGGACGGATCCGTCACCGGTCGCCGACGCATGACCGGCGTGGCGGCCGAGACCCACTGCTCCCCAGCAAGACGCTTGAGCGCATCCCGATGTGGCATGCACCAAAGTGCTGCTGCGGCATCGATGACGTCCCCTCCCCTTCCACAAGAGAAGCAACGCCATTTTTGGTCTCCTCTGTGGAGACCGAGCTTGTTGCTGTCCATCCGGCCTGCGCCGCAGCATGGACAGAAATCTGAACGCAGAGAGCCGCCTACTTTGCGGAATTGTGCGCCGTGTTCCTCCAGAAAGACCTGGAGGGATACGGACGCTTTGACGTTTTCGATCAGGTGATTCATGAATCTCTCCTTCTATAATAACCCGTCGGGATGGCGGGCTTCAGGAGGACTTGCGAGGCAGGAAAAGTCGGGGGCGCGGCGTTTTGGCAGACAAAAGAAAACCCACCAAGCCATAGGCAAGGTGGGTTTGTGGAATGCACTTAAAGTGCTCCAGACTAGAACGGTATGTCGTCATCCCAGTCAGCACCAGCGTCAGCCGTTTCCGGCTGACGCGGTGACGGAGCCGATGCTGGCCGGCTCGGACGAGCAGCCGGGGCGTCGCCCTGCTGCTGACGGGTATCGAGCATCTGCATGGTGCCGCCCATATCGACGACGACCTCCGTGGTATAGCGATCCTGGCCATCCTGGGTCTGCCACTTGCGGGTGCGTAGCTTGCCCTCGACGTAGATCTTGGAGCCCTTGTGCAGATACTGTTGGACGATCTCGGCGAGCTTGCCGAAGAACACGACGTTGTGCCACTCCGTGCGCTCCTGCTTTTCGCCGGTGTTGCGATCCTTCCAACTCTCGCTGGTCGCGATCCGCACATTGGCGACGGGGTCGCCACTGGGCATGTTGCGGATTTCGGGATCCGCGCCGAGGTTCCCGACCAGGATGACTTTGTTTACGCCTGCCATGAGAGTTTCCTCTGTTTTGCCACGGTCGATATGACGTGGCTTCAGAGGGAGTTGCCGGACAAAAAAACACCGAGCTAGGCTCGGTGTGTTGGATGTGTTCGAGGTCGAACCGGGCGACGCGGTGTGCCTCAGAAGGCCAGATCCCCGGACTCGTCCCAGTCTGAACTGGAACTACTGGTGGTCGCCGTTGGGGCTTTGGGAGCTGGCGGAGGAGTTGATTGGCTGGATAATTGACTGCCTCCCTCGCTGTTATCGCCGTTTGCCCGTACATCCCCCCCGAGAAGTTCAATTTCATCAACCATTAAGGTTAAGACAACTTTGGGTTCTCCACCCTCCTTTGGAATGTAAGCGCGAGCATTCACATCCCCTGAAACCCAAACCTTTTTTCCTTTCGTTAAGTATTGAGGCAGGGTCGATTCGGCACGTTTGCCCCACAACCCGCAATCATAGTATTTCGTACGAGCTTTATCTTTGTCTCGGCGGTTATTGACAGCAACCGTAAAATTACACACACATTGCCCAGACGCTGTTTTTCGAACTTCAGCATCTTTGGTCAGGTTGCCGATGATATCTGTTCTATCCATCCTAGTTCCTCAAGATTTTCTCGCAAAAGAAACCCCACCAGCAAGGCTGATGGGGCATGTGGTTTAAGCGCTAGGCGGCCAGTTGTTCCAGTTTAGCCTCCCGACGCTCGATGGCATTGAGGTAAATCTCAAGTGCCTTGGTTCCGGCGAACTGCTTCGACAGATGCGTCCGAGCCATCGCAGCGCTCTCCAGGTTGGAAATGCGCTCGATCCTTGTCAGAAGCTTTGTGTGATCTTCATCTGAAGGTTCCTGTACCTGGGTTGCAGCCTCGGACGAGGAGTCACTGCCCTCGTTGGCCTCAGAGACAGATGTTTCCGCCGGCGTCCGAGGCTGGCTTCCCATCGGCTCGCGATGGAGATCGTCCAGATCCTCGCGGGCATAGACTGCGATCCCATAGCCGGTCAGCACCGCAATGCCACGGGTCAGGCAGCGCATAACCGCCCGGTTCCAGTCGTGAGTCGACGGCGACACCAGCGGTTGGTGATCCATCTTCTTGCGACCATTCTTGGTCTGGACCTCCTGGACACCCATGATGGGCAGCCATTCGGTATGGCTCTCCCCCTTGTAGTGCAGGGTTACGGCCACCATCCAGCCACCCCGAACCCGTTGTGCTGGGATGCGGGACATTTCCCCCGTTTCAGGGTCGACATCCTCGAACATCTCGACCTCGAACCGGAAGTTCGGGTCGGTCAGCTTCGCGGCGGTGTAGGCCGATGTCCAATCGACATAGGCCGCCCCACGCTTGTCCCCGGTTGGTGCGGGGATCTGGCTCAGGTCGCTTTGGGGTGTGATCCCAAGTTCCTTGAGGAACCCGGCCACATTGTCCACGTGCCCCGCATACAGGCTCATGCCGACCCCATGGATCAGGGCGGACGCCTTCGCGCGACATCTGGACTGCGCATCCCCGATGTCGCGAGCGGTTGCCCGTTCGACCGCCAAGGCCAGGTTGGAATGCGTCAGGACCGGCAACCAAACCCGCTGCCGGTGCTCCCCGACCTGCCCTTCCACAGCGACCACCAGGCCGCCGAAGAACTCGAGGTAGGGATGCCCACTGTCGAACTGGACGACAGAGAGCGACGGACGCTCGGCGAGCGCCATGGCCGTGGGCCACGGCAGGTACTGATGCCCGTTAGCCTCGCTGACCAACCCTTTGATCGGGGTCTTGATGCCTTCAACGAATGTTTTTGCCATGTCGGCTCTCCTCGTTCGCGCCCTGGCAACAGGCCGGGGCTTCTTCACAATGCCCAGTGTTCGCGACACATGGGCTCCATGTGGAATTGCCTGACAAACAAAGGCGCTCCGCGTGGAAGATAGGTCGGTGTGGGTACGTTGCCGAACATGGTCATACAATGTAAAATGTATGTATCATATTTTACATAAAAAACCTGATGACCATCACCCGGAAATTTGGCGGATCCCTGGACACGGTCGCGCTCACAGGCGCTGGACTGACGGTCCTTGGTGCCAGCCCCATGCTGGCGGACTGGCTCCCCCCAACCGTTCTGACAGGGGGGGCCGTCGTCGGCGGCGGATGGATGGGGTTACGCGCCCTGGATGCGTTGTTCAAGCGTCCGATGTTCAAGGGATGGAAGGGCGCGACGATCTCCGATGCGCCCGTGGTCAACGCCAAACTCGGACGTCAAATCAAGGATGCCCTGTTGCTTGGCTATGCGGGCGATACGGGCGATCCGATTTGGATCAACAACGAAGACGCGATGCGTCATCTCTACATTCGCGGTCAGTCAGGCGTGGGCAAAACCGTGGCGGCCAGTCTAATGATGTTTCAGCAAATCCAGCGCGGAGGCGGATTGCTGTTCATGGACGGCAAAATCGATGCCGACAACCTGGAAATGCTGTATAGGATGGCCTCCTGGTGTGGGCGCGAACATGATCTGGAAGTCATCAATGCCGGTGATCCGTCCAAGAGCAACACCTACAACCCGATCCTCTTCGGCGACCCGGACGAGGTATCAGCACGCATCATCGGTCTGATCCCCTCAACCGAATCCAATGCAGGAGCCGACTACTACAAACAGTCGGGCAATCAGGGCATCACGACCCTAGTGGCCGCATTACAGGCGGCGCAATTAGCGTACAACTTTATTGATCTCACGATCTTGCTGATGTCGCCCAAGGCGCTCAACTACTTAGAAAGTCAGGTGGTAAGCCAGGTTTCAGACCAGCATCCGGCGGCCCTGGCGCTCAAGATCTTTCTCGATCAGTACCGTACAGGGAAGGAGGGCGTCATCGACATGAAGAAACTCAAGGAGGTCTTTGGAGGATTGGGCGGTCGCCTCTACAGTTTCGGCACCGGGAAGTTCGGCGAGGTTATGAACACCTACTCCCCCGAAGTCCAGCTGCACCGATCCATACGCGAAAACAAAATAACCTACATTGCCTTGCCGACCATGGGTAAGGATGTGGCAGCGAACAATTTCGGCAAGATGGCCGTCGGCGATTTCCGAACCGCTGTCTCCTGGATTCAGCTGCTGGAGGTCAAAGATCGCCCCTCCCCACCCTATATGGGCTTTTTTGACGAAGCCGGATCTTACGTTTCAGCGACCTGGAGTCGCTTGTTTGAACAAGCACGGTCAGCACATATCATGCTGATGCCGGCTGTGCAAACCGATGCCAACTTTGCCGCCGTCTCTGACGAACTCGCCGAAATGATCGAGGGTAATACCTGGGTGAAGGCCTACTTCAAGCTCGGTTCGCAGGGCACGGCCGAGAGTGCCGCCGAGTTCATTGGGAAGGTCAAGCGCGTCGCGCGTTCGCTTTCTGTCAGCGACAGTCGCTCGGAAACCAGCACGCTCGTTCAGCCCTCCCCGGCACAATCCTCCGGTGATTCCAATGGTTTTTCCTACACCGAGCGCGAGGAAGAGCAGTATCGAGTCGCGCCAGATGATCTTAAGGCGTTGGGCAAAGGAGAGGCTATTATTCTTTACGGAGGCGACCGAGTTTATTCGGTCAAAATTCCGCGCTTAACCTTTGATCGTGCATTCATAGATCGCGTTGGATCAGCGCGCATCAACCATCCGCGCCCAAGCCACAGTCCCAGCGGGGCATACAAACGGGGCATTAACTTGTTTGAGCAAATCGACAGATTTCTATCTTCGACCGAGCGCGAACAAATTGATCGCGAGGCACGAGACTGATGATGGCAGAATCAACAAACCATCGGGATCGCTATGGATTTTTGGACGCAAATTTCGAACTGGATGAATCAGACCCATCTCTTATGGATTGGGATTGGCACGCTCCTGGCGATGTGGATTTTCCCGCCGCTGAGATGGATTCTGGAGAAAATCCTGTCGCCGAGTGGTACATGGATTCTGCGGATTATTTTCCAGTGGTTGATCTGGGCGATGAAGAAACTGATCCATGCCCACCTGATTTATTTTCGGAATCTCTTGTTGCCGCGGTCAAAAATATACCCGACCCTCGAAAAGAGCGAGCGAAGGAGTTAAAACAAGCGAAGCTTGCTGTTGTAAGTTATCAGGATTACGACGACCCATTGCAGCAAAAGCTCGTTCGCTTGATGAATCTGCGCGCACAAGCGATCCTCGCCAACAAACCCGGCGCTCCGGCTTTTTTACGCTGGTTCTTTTGTATGGAAAAAGACGATTACGGTCTGGATTTCGAGGTCTGCGCGATCGGCCTGGGCGCAGACCCAAGCAGCGTGCGCCTGCGCTTTCAAAGTTATATGTATTTGCGTTGGGTCGTGTTGAATGCACCGATCGGATTTCTGGTCGCTCCTCCGCCAGAGGAGATGCTGAGTCAGTCGACATATTATGGAGGACAGGCTGGAGCAATCATTATGCGCCATACCTGGGAATGGCCGGGGATTCCTCTCCAAAAGCTGGTGGAGGATGTAGCAAAATCGGGCTTTAGCATCAAGTATATTTACAATTCTATTGGAGCGCTTCAGGAAAAAAAATATCTACTCGACTGGAATGATAACTGCTATGCCGTAGGTAGTCGCGGGCGACTGCTCGATCGAAATAACCCATGGAGATCGCGCTTCTGATGCTGATTTCACAGGAGATTCGCGGACGGCTCAGAAGTGTTTTGGGCATCAAACCCGAGCTTCTGCCGGAAATACATCCTTGCGGCAACTGTAATAGCACGAGCAACATCGAAATACTCTATAGCGCGTCTGAAGGTACATTCGCCATCACATGCCTCGTCGACGGCTGGATCACAGGAGAGCATGGCGAGCTTTTCGAGGCCATCAAAGAATGGAATCAGCATCACGATAGCCCATCTGGCCACCCGAAAAACCAAAACGCGAGATTGAATTGATGTGTCGAGAAAATGACATCATGCGCGATTGGATAGACGGCAAAATCGACTCCAATCAAGCGCTTCTAAAGTTAGCTCCGTTGCTTCAGAGATTGTCACTATGGGCGGCTCGCAAATACAATGTTCCTGGTCATGCAGAGGATATTGAGCAGGAACTGGCGTTAGCTCTTCTGGGCGAAGCCGCTAAAAAATGGAACCCTGTGCTCAGTATTTCAAGCTACATGACAGGCTGGGCATGGCGTATCGCCTCTAGCATATCGCAATCAAAAATGCGCGAGGAAAATTTTGACGACCTTTATTCCAAAACAGAGTCGGACATGCTGTGCGACCGCACTCTGGAAGCAATCAATGCTATCCAGGATGATCAATCGATATACGCTATGATCGATAGAGAGTTCTTGCGGCGCGTCCCAGATGGATTTTCGATAGATGGACTTGAGCGCGCACTGTCTGAATTTCCAGATCCCGATCGAAAACCGACTAGCGATCGGATCAAGAAGGCTCGTCGCTTGAAGCCAAATAAATACTTGCTGAAAATCCGGCACGCTGTCGGGATGACGCGAGCGGATATGGCTGCATCCATGGGAATTTCGCTTGGGCGCTACGCGGGTTATGAATCGGGTAAGATTCAATCTGTGCCAGAGGATATCTACGAACGTGCCAATCTGGTTTATTCAAATATGGGGCATCGTACTCGATTAACGGATGAAATCGCGGATCTTCCGATGAGCGAGATCATCCAAAAATGGTGTCGCATGCTGAATTGCTCGGAAACGGAAGCCGCCGAACATCTGGGTATTTCAAAGCGCACGCTGCGCCGATGGATCGAAGACGATTACAAGCCACGACACAGCATCGTACTTCGGCACCATATCAAAGTAGAATCCTTATCCCACGCGCGGTAAAATCCCGTTCTTCAGGTCGGAGATATAAGGCGCTCGCCGGATAACTAAAATGGCTCAAGCTGCATCCTTTTAATACAGTGATGGTGTCAGTCTCTCAACCTTCTTAACTAATTGATTGTCAATCTTTAGAGATTTCAACGATGAAGAAATCGCAGGTCGCCACAAGTCCCTTTATACCCTGGAGTAGCCCGCCTCTACGTGTCGATGACTCGGTCGATGAAGCTCAAATAAAGAGCTTTCACTCTACTGCGCTAAGAGGTGACTACAGCACGAAAAATCTGTCTGAAAGAGCATTAGAGCTAGTAAGAATACGGAAAAAACTGGGAATGACGCAGGCGGATTTTGCCATGTCTGTCGGCCTCGAAAAAGACAAGATCGTCAATATCGAAAACGGAAGAGTCCGAAATATTCCAGATGAAATTTTGGAGGAAGCCAGAAAAGTTATGGAGGGCGCTTATTACGGACGAGTCAAACCGTTAGCCGATCTTCAAAATCTATCTATGCCCGAGATCTTGGATCGCTGGTGGGCTATGATGGGCGTCGATAACGATGAGGAAGGGGCAATCCTTCTGGGTGTCTGTGGACTGACCGTCGAGCGTTGGCGGACACAGCCCAGTCGCCCGGCGGCACGCGATATCCTGCGCTACGATCTGATCGCGCGTAAGATTGCCGAAAAAAATCCAGGGGGGCGCTGATCCTCCCCGCCCTGAAGGACGGGGTTTCTCGCGCAAGACGGGTGAGCTGATTCGTAGCCACGCTTCCGCCCGAAGGGCGGGACAGGCCGGCAGATTCGTTTAAGCAAAGCCTCGGTGCATGTCGTGCGGTTCTAATGCGAGTCCTAAAAATGGCGTTGCAGACTTACCATGCTGGGCTTCCGCTCCATTAAGTAAATCGCCATAACCGCGCCGCGCGGCATCGCGTTCCGCTAGATCAAATCCATCTTGCGTTTGCTCCAGCAAACGAAGCCGCTGGATGGTGGTCTCCCGCTCCCGACTCAACTCGGGATCCCGAATATCGAATGGCACGTACATTAGAAATCGACCTTGGCCGCCCTCTCGAGCCAGGCGTCCGCGCATTTGATGCAATGTCGAGATCCCGTAACGTTCGGCACTGACAACAATGCCCAGTGTCAGTTTAGGAATCGTGATCCCCACTTCCATGATGGAAGTGGCAATCACGATCGGGCATTCACCAAGCCGAACCCGATTGAGGGCTTGGGTTTTTTCGGTGTCGGACAGCCGTCCGTGCAACAGCACCACGTTTCCAGGTTGTAGAGTGGACCAGCGTTCAGCGGCCGCACGAACATTGCGCCGGTGATCGGACTCGTCATGGGCTTGCTTGGGGTAGATGATCATCACCCGCTCGCCGGCCTTGACCGTCTGCTCGACCTGCTGCATCAGCAGGGCCTTCTCCGGCTCCCCAACAAGGCGCGTGACAATCTGCTTTTTGGCGTGCCCTTGAAGCCTGAAAACCGGCATGCCACCATATTTGAGCATCCCCAAAGTATGCGGAATACAGGTGGCTGTGGCCTCCAGAATGTTCGTCGATTCATTCGCCAGGGCGCAACGCTGCTCCAAACTGAACTTTTGCTGCTCGTCGACGATCAGGAAATCGGCTATCCAGCCCGTGCGCCTGGCATGTGAGATCAGGGCTGTCGTTCCGACAAGGAGGGCATTATCTGGAGTCTCGCCTTCGGAGGATCCTGTTAGGAGTGAAACGCGGACTTGCGAAAAATGCGTTTTAATCTCACGGGCAATCTGGGTGGCCAGAGGCGTATTGGGGGCCATGATCGCCACCCGTTTACCAGCCAGCCATGCCCCAACGGCAGGCAGAGCGTAGGTGATGGTCTTGCCTGACCCAACATCACCAGACAGCAATGCTCGCAGCGGACGTTCAGAATCCAGAATGTCGACTAGCTCATCAATGGCAGACTCTTGACTGGACGACAACGCAAACGGTAGCTTCTGCTTGAGCGCCATGAGTCCAAACCAGTCTATAGGGATACGAGAATGCGGTTCAATGCGCTCTTGATGCGTCGACGCCCGTGACAGGATCGCCAGCACGCTTAATCGTTTGGCCTCGCCGATAGCCCAGGAAAAAACATCGGACGAGCAGGGACGATGCAGGCACTGCAACAGTTGATGCAGCGCTTCATGCCCTGGAGAAACTTCACCCAGGCGATTATGCAAAATATTCAGTGCCTGTGAATACAGTTCCTGATCATCCAGGATAACGGCGATCTCATCACGCAACCGATCTCCCGTGATGATCTTTGGTACAGTGCGATAGGCCGGGATCACGCGACCATACAACAAAGGGGGAATGCGCTGTGCCTTGGATAGTGTCAGCGTCTGCCCAAATTGACGAATGACACCCTTGAGATGCAGTCTGAGTCCGACTTTAAGGTCTTTCCAATCCTTAGTGGCGGAAGGATGCGGCCCGAAAAACGAGACGCGCAACCGGGGACCGTCGGTTTCGACATCGAACGACCACATGGAACGCTCACGGTGTTTTTGAGGGGCCGAAACGACACGGACCGGCCCACAAAAATCATCGTTCTCGAAAAAGGCGCAATCGACAGATCGATAGTCGATCAAGCCCTTTGGAACCAGCAATGGCAATTCGGCCAGAGAGGATGCCCCGAGTGCGCTTAATCCACGCATACATCTGTTCTATAAACGTTTAATATCAAATCAACAGAATTGACAACACGCTGATATTGCACGTCCTGCGATGGTCGCGGGATGGCACCGATCAGCAAGCCAATGACCTGAAAACCTTGCCACATTGCCAGCAGTTGTTCGGCCACTTCATTGATGTTGGACGAGTTTATCCTGAGTTCACCGCGTTGTACACCCAATTCTAATATATCTTTGACTTTTTCTTGTAAAATGGATTTATATTTGCTGTAAAATGTATCGACGATCGACCGAATCTCTCGGCCCCTTTTCTTCTTCGGTTTTTTTGCAATCAAAATATAAGCCAGATTAACAAAAGCATCATCTGTCAGAGCATTCGCAATTATGCATCCGGCACCAATCAAAGCCTGTCGCGATGTTTGATTTTTGTTGATAGAGACATCAAAAACCCTCATTATCTCTACATTTTTTTTTAATAAAACGGCAATCTCTAGTTCTGCAAGATCACCAAAATGATTGTAGACCGTATTGCGAGACACACCGGCTTCACGTGCAACACGCTCAATGGTAAGCGTGTCTTCAGATTCCAGAATCTTCAAGGCTGCATCGATGATTTCAAGGTGTTTGCCCATGTCAACGGGTCGACCGCGCGCAGCAGACATAGATTATGTTCCGATTATCCCACACGCCGTAAAACCCCGTCCTTCAGGGCGGGGATTTGACAGAGGCGAGAGAGAAGCTTGCATCCCTAGAATCAGGCATCGCAGGAATTGTTCTGGTCGACGACAGAGAAACAAGCTTCCAGTAACGACATCAGATTCATTCTGGTTTCCGAATCGAGATTTTCGGTGAGCCCCCAGACCCCAATTGCAGCGAGAATGATTTCGCAGGGGGACTCGGAGTTGATGGGGTTTCTCAAAGCGTTCAGTACCAAGTGCTGAACGTGGCTGGCTTCGTAGATGATTTGCTGCTTTCCAGCGGCGTGTTCCAGAGCATCAAGGCCGATCTCCAGCGCCACCCCACCACTACCATTGAGATCCACGTAATTCGATAGTGCCTCTTTCAGCTCATCGATCGTGCTGGGAGTTGCCTCGGTCTCCCATGCCGGTAGGGACTCGAATACAGGGCGAAAATCGGAAACAGCGGGAGTGAAGTGAGTGGATGCCATGATGAACTCCTTGTGATG
>NZ_JABZEO010000036.1 GCF_013385175.1 Allochromatium humboldtianum
TGGCCCAAATCCTGGCGCCCGAGGCCGAGAGCTTGCCCGACGCCTATTGCGCTGCGACGGAGCGCCTGAGGCGGCTGGAGCAAGACATCTCGAACGAGATTGCCGAGACAAACCGGGTGTGCAAGGAGGAAGCCGCACGCCTGAAGGATCATGTGGCTTACGCGAGCCACCGTATCATTGAGCTGATCGGCGAGCGGAAGAAGCTGGAGCGGCTCTTGGAGCGCGGAGCCAGTGAGTCAGTCTTGAAGGCCCGCGAGAAGATGCGCTCAGCAGGAGTGCCCGAGCGCGAACTCGACCGGATCAAGCCCTTGCTGGATCACAATGAAGTGCGGGCGCAGATTGCCGAGCTGGATGCCGAAAGCACGATGTTAAGCCGGTTCACCAGTACCGCAGACGAATCGATCCTGCCTGCTGACTTTGCCGATCGGGCGCGGGCGCACCGGGAACTTTACGAGCTGATGCGGACGGCGCGGGGGCCGAATCTGGCCGTGATGGGACCGTAGCCACCATCAACAGTGGCGGGTCGAGGCCCGCCATGCCACCACGGAGCACACCATGCCGCGAAAACACTTCACCCTCATCGAGCGTACCGCCTTGGGCGGCCAGCTCCACAAAGGCCCGCTGGCCGTGCGGCACCGGAAGATGATGAAGCTGTTGCGCGGGTTCTGGCAGCGGATCTCGACGGACCCGACGGCGGTATTCGCCCTGGTCGAAGCCCTGGCCCCGGACGCGCCGGACCTGCCGGCTGCCTATGACCAAACTCAGGAGCGTCTTGAGCGGCTGGTCCGCGACGTGATGACGGTGGTATCGGGCACGGAGTTGACGTGTGCTGGCGAGCGGAACCGGCTCGGGGACTTCATCGATGTCGCGATCAGTCGGCGTGTGGAGCTTGGTAGCGAACGCAAACGGATCGTCCGGCAACTGGAAGAGGCCGGTTCAGAGTCCACCCAGCAGCGGGAGAGGCTGGCTGCCGCGCTCGCGGAGATCGACGACGAAGATGAAAGGCTTGGGCGGTTCGTTGCGACGATGGATGACCGGAGCCTACCCATTGGGTTCGCGGATCGCGTGAGGGCGTACCGGGAGCTTCGGGAGCAACGCTTGGCTGCGGTGTCCATGACCCCGACATGAAAAGCCCCGCACAGTGGCGGGGCTGCCCGATGTCCAGGTCGTGCCGCATTCCAGCGCGAAAGTTGGCCGACACATGCAAGGGTCAACCGGATTCTACCCCTGATCGACCGGACGCTGAAATACCCGCTGTGATGGCGGGTTTTTCTTTGGATCGCGGGATTGTGAAAACCGTAAACGAGCGTATAATGCTTTCACAGTTTAGGGTTTCACGGGGTCCAGCATGAGCATCACCATCACCAGAGCTATCGGGTACTACCGCGTCAGCACCGACCAACAGGGGCGCTCAGGGCTGGGCCTGGAGTCTCAGCAAGCAAAGGTCCGTGCGTTCTGCGAGCAGGAGGGGATCGAGCTACTGAGCGAGGTAGTAGAGATCGAGACCGGCAAAGGTAGCGATGCCCTGGAGCGGCGCCCCGTGCTGGCATCCGCATTGAAGGAAGCGAAGCGCGCCGATGCCGCCATCGTCGTCGCGAAACTCGACCGGCTGGCGCGTGACGTTCACTTCGTCTCGGGGCTGATGACCAAGCGCGTGCCATTCGTGTCGGTCGAGCATGGCATTGACGCGGACCCCTTCATGCTTCACCTGTACGCGGCCCTGGCCGAGAAGGAGCGCGCCATGATCAGCGAGCGGACCAAGGCGGCGCTGGAGGCCGCGAAGGCGCGTGGTGTGGTGCTTGGGAATACGACCAACCTCCCGGAAGCCCGAGCCAAGGGGCACGAGACCAACCGGCGCCACGCGGATTCCTTCGCCGAGAAGCTGCGCCCGACCATGCAGCCGATGCTTGACGCCGGCTTGTCCTATCGCGAGATCGCGCGTCGGCTCAATGCTATGGGCGTCCCCACAGCCAGAGAAGGGATCTGGGCCGCGCGTACCGTCTCGAACATCGCTCAACGACTGATGACGCGGCGGGAGGCGGCATAGCCATGTGGGATAACGCACTCGCCGCCGAGGCCCGCGCGACCTGGGATGACCTCAGTCTGTCCGACCCCGCCCTCAAGCTCGACATGCGCATGGACGCTGCCCTCTTGTCCGTGGGCGCTTTCGCCGATCGGTATGCGGGCAAGGTCCGCGCTGTGCTCGCCAAGGCCGGATCTGACCGCGATCCAGACTATTGCTGGGATCTGGCCGTGGCGCTGTGGCAGATTTGCCGGGAGGGGTGACGCGGGCGTTGTATCTGATACTTGCCGACCGCTGTATCAGATACTAACCTTGAGCCACCATCACCCTGTATCGGATACAGCCATGCCCAAGCCGAACACCCGCATGACCGCCATGAGGCAACGCGCGCTGGAAGCGTTCAACGATGGCCCGGTGCTGCAAGACCTGTCGGGCTTCTCGACGACGGCGCTATGGGAAGTGGCCCGCGTGCAGCTCAAGCGCGGCAATCCCTATTCGCTGGCCGTGGTCCTGGTGGAGCTGCACCGACGCTGCCCGCCTGTCCCCGGTGGGCGTCCGATCGAGCTGGCGTACCATGTCTCTGATACACCGGACCCGGTATCAGAGACGGCGCGCGAGACCGTATCAGAGACGCCCGTGTTGGAACTGGAGCCATCCCCGCCTCCACGCACCACCGCCGATCTGATTGGCATCCTGAAGGCCCACGGCTGGACTCAGGCCCGGATTGCCCATGAGGTCGGACGCGATCAAGGCCGCGTGTCGCGTGCGCTCAATCGCGGCGCCAAGCTGGACGACGAGGCCCACGATAAGCTCGTTGGGCTGGTGGCCGAGGTCGAGCGTTCCTCGTCCTAACACGAATCGCGCGCGCGAAACCGATCACTCACGACATTGGCAATTATCGTGAGTGATTTTCTGTGGCATTTCGTGCTCAAGCGCGGCCATGCTCGGACGCGGGAGGGCTGGCGCTGTTGACGCACCAGACGCGGCGCCGGTCCAGCGTCATCGAGGGCGCGGGGCTGTTGCCACGAGGCAAGTCGAACGCGACAGGCCACGCCCGAAGTGCTCTGGAGCCGGATAGCGGGTGATCGAGGTTCACGGACACAGGCAGAGAGCGATTGTTTTTTTAGTCACGGTGCCCTATTTTGTGGCATCATTTCCAGGCAATAGGGCGTAAACATGAGCGAGACACCCACACTGCGGCGCCGTGGACGACCAAAAGGCCCGCGCCCAGCACTGACATCGGCTGAGAAGATGCGTCGCGCCCGTGAACGGGTGCGCCAAGCGATGGATACGCCCGCGATCGACATCAAAGCCTTGCCCGACCACCTGCTGATTGAGGCCCTGGCGCGCGCGTTCCGGCAGGTGCGACCTGCGGCCCTTTCGCTGGTCATGATGGAGGTGGTCGAGCGACTGAATCAGAGGCTCCCCGACGACGACAAGCGTCATCTGCACTGGGAGCTGACGGAGTAAGGGAGTGCGTTTGACAGGGAGGGGTAGAGTCCCCGCCGTCTGCCGGGTGTCGATTGAAGCCCGCACCCGGCAGTAAAGCCCGACCGCTGGAACGGTTCGGACAACGGTGAGAACACAGACATGATAGCCGTCGTGCGGCTGCGCGTCTGCTCGCCCTGCCCACCTCTGCGCGGTCGGTCATCACACCAACCTGAGTGAGAGACCGACGTGAACGAACCCTCCTATGCCCTGATCGCCTTGACCCGCGAACTGTCCTACCGCGTGGGCACCCTGTCGCTCGACGATGACGACTTCATCACAGAGCGCAACCACCTGTGCCAGATTGCGTGCGCGGCCCGGCTGCTGGCCGAGTCTGCCTATCAGGAAGCCGATGACCTGGAAGAGAACAGTGTCCGGCTCTCGGAAGAGACGCAGAACGATCTGCGGTTTCTGTTGCATCACGGCTATTCAGGCTGGGATGCCACGGTTGCCGACCTGATCGCCAAGGAAGCGGCGCGCATTCGTGAAGAGATCGCCGCCAACATCAAGCCCGAGCCGACACCCGAGGAAAAACTTGAGTGGGCGCGCGAAGTCCGCGAGCGACTGGCCGGACTGACTGAGGAATGGGTCAGCGATGCCGAGACAGCGGTCCAGGCCGCGAATCAGGATGGCCCTGAGTCGAGCGCGAGCAACGCGGCCTAGCGCGCCCTGGTGGTCCAGGGATGGACCCATTGAGGAACACCACCATGACCGACTACATCCCTGACCCTGACGACATCGCACTGCCGCTGGTCTCCGGCTGCGAGCAGCATGAGGCAATGGAAGCCGAGTGGGAAAAAGAGCAGATTGAATGGGAGATCGAGCGCGAGCGACAGCTTGAAGAGGCCGCGCATGACCGCCGCGCTACGCCCTGGTGACTGACCGACCACACTGATTCGAGACACCCACACCCCGAGAGGGCCACGCCATGACCACCTTCGTACTCGACACCCTGGCCTATGCCGAAACGCTCAAGGCCGGGGGATTCAACGAACAGCAAGCCGCGACCCAGGCCCGCGCCCTGGCCGAGATCATCGATCGGCAGATGGCGACCAAGGCCGAAATGGAAGCGCACGAAAACAACCTGCGGCGCGACATCGAGGTTCTGCGCCTGGAGGTCAAGCGCGACATCGCCGAAAGCAAGTCCGAATTGATCCGCTGGGTTGTCGGGGCTGGATTCCTTCAGACCACGCTCATCATCGGCGCCCTGATGAAGATGGGCGGGATGGTCTGACACGGCCATCGAGCGGGGCCGGGGATGGGTGTGCAAAACTAGGAAAACGGCAGGAAGGGTGTCGTTTTTTCAGGGGTAGAGTGATCGCGAACCTTCACCAAAGAGGCGCGACACATGGAAAACCCACTGACTGACTTCCTCTCGACCGAACAGGCCGCTGAGGCCGCGAACATCTCGAAGCCGACCCTGAGGGCGTGGCGGAGAGCGGGTAAGATCCCGGCGCCGATCCGGTACGCGGGGCGCTATTTGTACCCGCGCACCGCCTTCATTGAGGCACTGGCACGGATGCTTGAAGAGCAGGAGGCTGCGGCGTGAATCGGAAGTCTCGCGACCGCCGCCGCGCGCGGCTCGACAAACAGGCTCGCCTGTGGGGTATGGACGCCAAAAAGAAGAAGCCCCGGCCAGAGTCCATCCGGCCGGGGCTGCAATCTGATCTTTTCGCTTTTGCCAACCGCGTGACCCGACCCGGCAAGGTCGAGCCACGTTAGCTAGGCCGCTGTAGACGGTCCAGCTCGGTCGAGCTTGGGGGATTATGGGGTAGCCACCTCAAAATTTCCACCCGTTCGCCCTGCCTGCCCGTCTGCGCGGCTCCTGATTTTGGAGTCGTTATGCTTGATACAAACATCCCCAGCGCGCCCATCGTCGAATTGGTCGAGATGACCGACGACGAATCCGCCGCGATCGAGGCACGCATTGCCGCGCAGAATGCGGCCAAGCGGCGGCGCCGTGGCGTCCGCGCCGAAGTTATCGAAGGCCCGGCGACGTTCAATATCGGCGATGCCATCACCGAGAATGAATCCA
This sequence comes from Allochromatium humboldtianum, assembly GCF_013385175.1. Taxonomy (GTDB): domain Bacteria; phylum Pseudomonadota; class Gammaproteobacteria; order Chromatiales; family Chromatiaceae; genus Thermochromatium; species Thermochromatium humboldtianum. Next base: position 5,547 of record NZ_JABZEO010000036.1, read on the forward strand.
TCGCCGCGCGGGCTGCCGAGCTGGAGGCTGATTCGGATCTTCAGACCGATCTCGAACGGCTGGCCGAATATGAGCACCAGCAAGAGCCGGTCGAGTTGGTGTGCTTCTCCCCCGACGAGGGGAAAACCGCCGATGCACCCCTCGCCGAGGTCCAGGCACCCGAGTCGATTCGGGATCGACTTGGCGAAGAGCTGGCCCGCTTCCCAATCGCGCTGGCCGATACCGTCACCGGCCCCATCACTCGCCGTCGCGAAGTCGCTTGGAACGAACTGGCCGCGATGCTTGGGAGTGTCCAGGCTGGCGCTAAGGATGGACCACTCTGGATCGCTGGCGACCATGCCCCAGGACCACGCGGCAACGAGCATGTCCGCTCAGTCTCCGTGCTGGCGCTGGACGTGGAAGCCAAGACCGCGCGGAACCCCGAGACCGGCATCAAGACCGTCATCGGCCCGGAGCCGCCCACGGTCGAGGAAATGGCCGTCGAGGTCGATCTGTGCGGCTGGCGCGCCATCCTGCACACGACGCACAGCCACCTAGACCCCAGCATCCAGCCGTCCGGCGTTCCTCATCACCGCTATCGGCTGGTGCTGGCGCTGGAGCGTCCGCTCCAACCCGGCGAGCTGGACCTCTTGGGGCGCCATGTCGCTAGTGTGCTGGGGATCTCCGATTGCTTCGACCCGTCGACCCTGAAGCCAAGCCAACCCCTGTACCTGCCGCGCGCCCCCGAGGATCGGCTGATCTATTTCGGGCATGTCAGTGTCGAGGGCGAGCCGTTGCCCGTCGAGTCACTGCTGAGTGAGGCCAAGGCCGCACAGGACGCCCTTCGCGCCGCCGCCGCGCGCCGGCAAGGCCCACAGACCGCCAGCGTCATCGACGCCTTCAACGCGGCCCATGATGTCCGGGAGCTGCTGCGCCACCACGGCTACATCAAGAAGCGCGGCAACCGCTGGATGCACCCAGAATCGACGACCGGCATGGCTGGCGTGCGGCTGCTGCCCGAGTCAGACCCGCCGCGCGTCTTCTCGTCGCATGGTTGCTGTCCGCTTAACGACGGCCACGCTCATGACGCCTTTTCCATCTGGTGCACCCTGGAGCACGGAGGCGACATCAAGACCGCTGTTCGGGAGGCGTCGCGCTTGCTGGGGATGGAGTTCGAGCGGAAAGCCGATAGAACGCAACAGGAGGCCCGTAGAGACGACTACCGGCAGACCCAAGCCGACCCACAGCCTGAAGCCAGCAACGAGCCTGAAGCGCCTGTATCGCGTCTGAGGCGCTGTGACCTATCGAACCTGCGTAGTGCCGAGCTGGCCGCGCCCGAGTTCGTGATCGAGCCGTTGATTCCACGCTCCTTCCTCACTCTGTTCGGCGGTCATGGCGGGTCTGGGAAGTCGAGTTTGGCGCTGGCGATGGGCGCGCACGTCGCCAGTGGGCGGAACTGGGGCGAGTTCACAGTCACCCAGGGGCGCGTACTAGTGATCTCCTACGAAGATGCCGAGGAATTGGTTGTTTGGCGATTGAAGAAGATCGCAATGCAGTATCAGCTTTCCCTGCCGGCGATCATGGCCAACATGGTGATCGTCGACGCCACTGAGGCCGAAGCCATGATGGTCGAGTTTAACGACCACGGTGTTCGTCGCCTGCTCTCGACTGGCGACGGTGACGAGCTGGTCGCGATGATCGCTGAGGGCGCGTTCGATCTCGTCATCATCGACAACGCGAGCGACTGTTTCGGCGGCAACGAGAACGACCGTCAGCAAGTCCGGCATTTCGTGCGCCAGTGCGCCAGTGCAGTGAAGGGCCACAAAGGCGCAGTCCTGTTGCTCGCTCACATCGACAAAGCCGCCGCAAAGTTCGGCTCAGCCCGTAACTCATACTCAGGTTCGACTGCCTGGCATAACTCGGCTCGGTCGCGGCTGGCGCTGATCGACGACGAGCTGCATCAGGAAAAGCTGAATGTCGGTAAGGCCCACCCTGATTCGATTCCGCTGGAGTGGAAGGGGCCGGTTCCGGTTCCGGCTGGGCAATCGGGCGTGACGACCGAGAGACGCCACGCTGAAGAGGCCGATGAAGAGGCCATCTTGAGCTGTTTTCGCGCGGCTGAGGCGGTCGGCAAGAACGTATCGGCGGCAGACACCGGCAACTCAACGACGTGGCACGCACTCTCTTCTTACGCTGAATTCCCGGCAACCATGAAGAAGGACCGCGCGCGGTTTCGTGAGGCGGTTACGCGGTTGCTGCGCTCCGGGGCGATTCAGCAGGTGGAATACAAGGACGCGCACTACAAGCCGCGAACCAAGTACGTCCTATCCGCCAATCCGCCAATGTCCGCCAATGTTAAGACTGACGGAGACTGGCGGAACACCACCCACCACCTTCCGCCCGTCAGTGTCGGAAGGGGTGTGGGGGGAACGGCGGAAGATGTTTCGGCATTGGCGGATTGGCGGATTGACGGGTCCAGCGAGGCCGAGCTGAAGCCCGGCAGTGCCGTCTGCGCTCGGTGCGCGCACTGGACGCCTGACCCGGTAAATCCTTCGGGCGGCATCGGGCGTTGCCAGATTGACGCGCCGGCAAGCCGCAAACCCGGTTCACTGTGGCCGTGGCCCGATGCTGAGATTTCCTGCGGGCGGTTCCGGGGGGTGACGGCATGAACGGAATGACCGTAACGACCACCGGCACCGTCTCCGTGCCGGCCCACGCCCTGGAGGCACTACGCCGGAAGGCCGCGATGACGGCGGTAGAGACCTGGAAGCCGACGCCGGGCGAGACGCTGGAAGGCGTCATCACCGGCAGCCGGAAGGTCGACGGACCATACGGCGAGCAAGCGCAAATGCTGGTACAGACGATCGACGGACGGATGCTAGCCGTCTGGCTCACGTCGTGGCTGCTGGACCGACTCAAGGAACAGCGAGCCACGCGAGGTGATTTGGTGTCGCTGACCTTTCACGGACGCCACCGCTCGAAACGCGGTGTGGAGTTCAACAGCTACAGCGTGACAGTCTTGAAGCCGAACGAAATCTGACCGACCGAGGGCCGGGGCGATCCCGGCCCTTTCCCACTGGGTCAACGGTACAACCGGCGTTGCCGGACTGCGGAGCCGGAATCCAAATCCGGGATTCGCCCGGAATATCTGAGGGATGCGGGGCAGGGGTCGCGTCCGTGGGCGCCGTGCTGGAGGGCGAGGAACTGTGGCGGGCTGATCCTGATCGCCTGGACGCGCTATTCACCGAGTCGGTCAACCCGGCAACCCTGACCGAATGCCTGGACGAACTGCGCTACTGGCAATGGCTGCATGACATCCGCTGGCGCATGGGCCAGACCGAGCACCCCGGCGAGTTCCAGGGCGATGAGGACGACCGTATCAGCGCCCGTCGCTGGTTCGTCGAGGGGCTGCTGACCGAGCTGGCGCCCGTGGATCGAGCCGAAGCCATCCATATCGCCGATGGCCTCAAGGGCGTGGTGGATGAGGCCGAGCGGCGCGCGGAGATCCTGGAGCATCTGTTGCGCACCTGCCCGTAGGGTCGCCCACGTTCGCGCGGGTGATCCGGTTATCGTAGATCCTCAAATTGAGGATGTGCCGGGTAGCCCGCGCGCGGGGAGTGGGCTGGATGCCAATGCAACGATCGTTGCAATTAACGCGCGCCCGGAAGGGCAGGTTGGCGGCAGTGCTACCGGAGTGGCACCGCGATTCATCCACGCGCGCGGAAGGGCATCTATCACGGAGACCGTGACGGTTGCCAATTGGCAACCGCGCCAACCGTGGTGATGTCCACCATCGTTCCCGCCCTGCCTTGACGCTGGCGCCGAAGCCGTCTAGGTTGAAGTCATCCAGATCCCCCGAATCGTTGTCGGGCGAATGTTTGGATGCAGAAGCGGTGCCCGAGCAATCGAGCGCCGCTTTTTTATGGCGGCTAGAAACCCCGATTTCGGGGTTTGGGATGTCGCCCCCACGCGCGCGGGGCAACCAGTTGAGGCCAGTGCACGCGGACGTGCACCGCTCCGCCCGCCCGCCCGTGGGCAGCCGGGTATTCCAACGAGATACCCGTCTCGCCCACGCTCGCGGGTGATCCTTCACTGCTACGATCGTAGCATTTACATCCAGCGGGTCGCCCACGGGCGCGGGGCATCTATCACGGAAATCGTGACGTTTGCCGTGGCTGAAGCAGCAGCAGGAATCGGGCGCGGTTGACTTCTCTGAAGTGACGGCGCAACGCTACATGCGGATCGCCTCAAATCCGTCACGCGCGACGGATTTGGAACGGCCCTCCATCCGCGCCGCCCTCGAACTCCTGACTGAAGACAAGGCCGGCATCACGACGCTTCGGGCGCTCCTGCTCGACATGCGCGACCGCAAGGGATGGAAGGCGCTCGGATATTCGAGCTTCGAGGAATACGGCAAAACCGAGCTTGGTTACGAAAAATCGCAAATTTACCGGCTGGCAGAGGCCGGTGAAATAGCGAAATCTCTCGATTCCCCAATTGGGGAAAGCGCCCCGGAATCCCACCTCCGCCCACTCGCCCCACTGACCGACGACGAGCGCCGCAAGGTCTGGGAAGAAGCGACCGCCAAAGCCGCACGGCGCCTTGACGCTGGATCGTCTGGCGCTAGCCTTTGTATAGGCTCTGCTCCCATCCGGCCCTGTATACCAGAGGGGCTTGGTGCGTAGGCGGCGCTTCCCGCGCGCGCGTGGGTGCGAGTGTTCAAACCGCATTTCGCGAAGATCATCCAGCGCGCTTCCCGCGCGCGCGTGGGTGCGAGCAACGAGGCCGCATCCGACATGACCGACCCGATGCGCTTCCCGCGCGCGCGTGGGTGCGAGATCGGCAGCGTGCTGCCGATTTCCCGCGATCCGGCCACTCCCGCGCGCTCGCCGCCATCGGACGCCCTTTTTTCTGGTGGCTAGAAACTCTGGTAGCTCCCTTTTTTCTGGACTGAAGAAACCCCCGCCCGATTTCACCTGATCCTCGATACCGATCAGGGGCGGAACACGCGCGAATCAGGAAAACCGCGCCAGATAGCCCTACTCCGATGCCGGATGATGCCCTCGCCTGATATTGCAGGTGACAACAGGGTCATCCCCAATGCACGAAACCCCGATACCCACCCCACGCGACGCCGGAGGGAAGTTCCCTCCTGGTCGGAGCGGCAACCCGCGAGGCAGACCGCCCGGCTCTGGATCATCGCCCGGCGTCCGACTGCGGCGCTTGATCGCCCAACACGGTGACGAACTCGTCCAGGCGCTCATCAAGCAGGCCAAGCAAGGCGATACCGCCGCCGCCGTTGCCTTGCTTGATCGCTGTGTGGCGCGTCTGCGGCCGATGTCCGAACCCGTCGCCGTGGATGTCACCGGAGATCGTCAATCCGTCGCTGATCGGCTGTTGCAGGCCGTGAGTGCTGGCGAACTCTCGACCGAGACCGCATCCGAATTGCTCGCCCTGGTCGGCAGTGCTCAGCCAGCGGACACGTCGATCACGCCGATCGACTTCGACAAGCTCGACGAACTCTACAACCGCGCGATGCAGGCATCCGACGCCGAGGCTGCGCGCATTGAGGCTGAGCGCCTGGCCGGGCTGAGGGGATAACGACGATGAGTGAAGCCACAGTCGCGGCCCATGCCGCCATCCGCATCATCGACGTGATGACCCGGCAGAATGAAGCCCTGCTCCACGGCATCGTCACAACGCTAGACCTGCTCGAACGCCTGGAATCGCACGTAGAGCGCATCGAGCAGCGCCTTTCGGCCATCGAATCCCACATCACCACCACCGGAGCCAAGCCATGATGAATCTGCAACAACGGATGGCATTCCATGACGACCTGCGCCACGGCGGCGCGGAGCACCACCGGAAATTATTCAGCGCCCTGAGCAACCTTTGGTCGCGACTCCGGGACGATCCAGAGGCCGTCGCCGCCC
>NZ_JABZEO010000037.1 GCF_013385175.1 Allochromatium humboldtianum
CGGACGCACGGCGTCCACCGCCACACCGGCCTGCATCGCGTTGTAGCGGGTAATTCGTTCAGACCAGCATCCAAGAATGCCACGCGCCATAGCCCAATCCAGCCCAGACAAGCGCTGAAGGTGTTCCCAACTTGATGTCGATCCAGGATGGAAGACAGGAAAACACACAGCATCCCACCAAGTAGCCCGCCAACACCCATTCAGCGTAGTGTCCAGCAACAAACACCGGCGTCAGCCAGTGCTGAAACAGCCACCAGGCGATCGGAAGCATCAGTAGCGGGGCAAAGGCTGTGGGGGCGGCATTCAGGATGTTGATGCGCGCGAAACTTACCGAACCCAGGATCCAGCGATCCCCAACACGCCGAGGGGCCAGGTCGAGCGAGACCGGCTTGGCCCCTAGCAACCAGCCGACAGTAAAATGCGTCAACTCATGCAGCAGCGTTCCCGGCAAACTCAACAAGGCCAACGTCCAAAGGGAGTTACGTCCAGTGCGCAGAATCGCCAGCCAGGTTAGCGTCAGATAGACCGACGGCGTGGTCTGATGCGTATGGATGTCCCGAAAAAGGGATTTCCAGTCAGAAGAGCGTTCCGTCAGCCAGGGGATGATGTCCCAAAGCGATGATTCAATGCTCAAGCGGCGCTGCTCCGTTTAGAGCGAGACTTGCTGCCGGACGCCCCCTTGCGCGCACCCGAGCGCGCTTTGCTGCCTGTTTTTGGGGCTTGGGTAGGCGCTGCCGTATTTCCTCCGCGCACAAGCGTTTGTCCGGCGCGCTCGCTGAACCAGCGGGTGCCACCCCCGACGAATTTCCGGATCCCTTCCATGAAGGTAGCCGCCGGCAGCTGCCCCTCGGCGATCTGCTTGAGCTCCATTTCCCACTTAGCGGTCATATCCGGGCGCGTGAGCGGAACCGGAAGGTTCTCGATGATTGAACGCCCAACCGGCGTATCGTGAAGATTCCCCTTGGTGTCGACACGGATATAGTTGCGCTTTTTGAGCTTTTCGATCGTCTCAGCCTGCGTGGCGGCTGTACCGATACCCGAGGTCTCCTTGAGCACGGCCTTGATCCGTTCGTCCTGCACATACTTGGCAATGGCACCCATGTCGCCGATCAGGGAGCCTTCCGTGTAGTAAGCGGGGGGCGTTGTCTGACCCTCAACCAGGCGCGTATTGACGACCTTGGCGTCCTCGCCATTCTGGAGTGGCGGCAGTTCGACCTCGGACGGCTTCTCGTTTAAGTGAGCTTTCCAGCCCAGCACGCGCGGCACACTGCCTTTAGTCTTGAATTGCAGTTCTCCGAGCGGCAGCAGTACCTGGGTCTCGTCGTGCTCATAATCCGGGCACAGCGACCACAGGTAGCGCTGCGCGGCCAGGGCATAGAGTTGGCGCTGTTTTGTTGTCGCATCAAGCGGCAGCGGTTTGCCGGTCGGGATGATGGCGTGGTGTTCTTCACCTTCCATCTTTTTGTTGCTGAACACAGTTGCACGTGGCATCGGCTCGGTGATGGCTTCAGCCATCTCAGCCAAGGAGGACTCCGGTCCCTGGCGAATGGCGGCCATCACGCTTGGCACTTCGCCTTTCTGCTCTTCCGGCAGAAAGCAGCATTCCGTCCGAGGATAGGATAGGCATCCGGCCACATACAGTTCCTGGGCAATGGCCAGAACTTCCGCCGCCGACCATTTGAAACGCTTGTTGGCTTCCGCTTGCAGCGACGGCAAGGCGTGCAGTTTGGGCGGGGCGACCTTTTTGCGCGCAGTCTCAACCTGAAGCTGTCCGATCTGGCCCTTCGCCTGCTCGGCCAGCGTTTCGGCTTTTTCGCGCTCCCAGAGGCGCGACTCCTCGCTGCTCGGTGAATGGCGCATGAGCACCACCGAACCGGCGCGCGTTTTTACCTTCGCCTCGATGTCGTAAAAAGCGCGCGGGACGAACTGCTCGATGGTCTTGCAGCGGTTGACCACCAAGGCAAGCGTGGGCGTCTGGACGCGCCCAATCGAGACCATGGTATCGCGATCCGCAATGGATTTTGTTGCCGCGCGCGTCAGATTCATCCCCATCACCCAGTCCGCTTCGGAGCGTGCTTTGGCGGCTTCGTAAAGCGGGCGCAGTTTCGCATTGCTTTCCAGTCGCTGAAGCTGCTTTTTGATCGTCGCCGGATCCGTGGCATTGAGTAGCAAACGCTGCACCGGCTTGCGGTTGTTGAGGTATTCCAGCACCTCGTCGACGATCATCTGGCCTTCGCGACCCGGATCACCGGCATGGACCACGCTGTCGGCCCGAGCCAGCAAGCGTTTGATAGCCGTCAACTGGCCCTGGGCATTCTCAACCGGGCGCATCTGGATCTTGTCCGGAAAAATCGGCAGCAGATCCAAACGCCAGGCTTTCCATTCAGGGTTGTAATCCTCCGGCGGTGCCGCCTCAAGGATATGCCCGACGCACCATGTAACAACGTCGTCGCCGACTTCAATGTGGGTTTTCGAGACGTCGCGCCGCCCTGGCAAGCAGGCCGCGATAGCTTTGCCCATGCTAGGTTTTTCTGCAATAAATAATCGCATGCGTATATAAGTCCTGTGTCTTAATAGCTTCCAGATCGAAGCCCCCAAGCTGGAGAAGGCGTTTCTCGCGCCTGAAGCGTTTGATTATGCTTCTACTTTTCGGCATTAAAAAGAAAACCGATTTGCAAGTTCCATTTGCAATGCCAGCGCTTGGGGGTCGATATCATCCAGTGAGTTAGCCTCTTGCTCGTCTGAGTCTAACACTGAATCTGACAAGGGACTTTCCGGATCCAATGCAGGCGGCGGCGACGAAGTCGAATTGACAGCGGGAGTAATTGCAGAAGTCGAAATCGGCGCAGGCGCAGGCACTGGCCCCGGATCTGGAATCGAGCTTGGGGTTTGCACGGGTGTGCGTGCGATGCTCGAAATCGGCTCCGAGGTGGCCTCCAGATTATCATCCCCTCGATAGGCAACAGGCGCTACTGCCGCCTTCTGTGCTGAATCAACAGCCGTCAAAGTTGGACTAGGAGCCGGAGCCGTTTTCCTCACGACCTCAAACGAGGTTGACGGGGGCGCTTGCCTCGCAGACTGTTTACGTCGACTCGACGTTTTATCTGGCATAACGGCTTGCCCATGCTCAAGATAAAAATCAATCGCAGTCCGGATATGCTTTCCCGTCTTACCGTAAGGGATGGATCGAATCCACTCGGCGATGTGCGGATCCGATTCTGTGTTAACGTAAAAAGTTACCTTTTCGGTTAAACTTTCGTCTTTAGACGATTGATTACGTATCCACTTAGACATTTTAGACATTAGGCTGCCTTATCTGTCTTGCCTTGCAGGTGAAGCAGCGTCGTAAACCGACCGAGACGATAGTATCCTTCTGAAATACTAAAACGCGGTCCGGACAGCCGGGCATCATCGTGCATATCAGTGATAATCCGCGCATGCGGCCAACGTTCACGAAGTGGCCCGGCAACCATCTCTGCGCCCCCCCCGGCGATCAAAACACCATCAATTTCTTCCACATAGTCTTTCATCAACTTTGATGCCATATCAGCGACCTGCGTCGCTAAAACGGATTTCGCGTATTCGATCTCCTTTTCTAAAGAGAGGTCTTCTCCCATGTGCTTTACTGCTGCACCTCTCAAAATACGCTCGCTGCTGATCAAATCGCGCTTGAGTTTATAGCGATCATTCAACAGATTTTGAAGCGTTTCAACAGCGACTCGGACACCGCCGCAGACACCCGACGCCGCATCGATCCAGTGCCCCTGTTCCATCAATATGAAGTCTGTCGTGTAATAGCCAACATCCACAATACCCCAAGATTCCGAGGCCAAGTCACGCCCACGTCCGGGCACTCCAGCGCGATTGAGCATGTGTGCTTGATAAACCCCGATCGGCTGCGGAACAATGCGAATCTCCGAGTCATCTCCAAAATGTAATTGCGCAATATCCTTCAGCGGCTGGCGATAACTGGAAAACAGGCTGACCGGCAGCCCCAGCACCCAAAGCCTTTTACCAGAAACCGCCCGCTCATCAACAATCTTGCGAGCCATCACCATCAGGGCCGCATGTTCGTTAGACAGCACCCATTCGTCTGTGAGGCCGGTCGATAGTTTCGACTTTCCTTGTCTTCCTGCAACTTCTCCAACGAAGTAATCACGACCATTCACAGTGACAGTGTTTTCTGATGCCAGCGCCGCCTGATGATCGTCTCCATCAATACTCCAGGCGTCACAAGCATAAGAAGGGAAAATCGCTCGTTCGGTCCCTTTTTTGCCGTCGAACGTCATCTTGACCGCCGAATGCCCAAGATCAAGCCCTACAACAACAGTTTGCATTAGGCTAATTCTCCGAATGGAAGTGAAAGGAATGAACGGCAAGCCGACCCTAAACAGAAACAGAGGCTCACCTACTCTTTTTCGCACTGATACTAGATCATCGATCAATACTTGTCTACCGTCAACAGCACATTGTACCTCTCGGCTGTAACGTTCCGAAGCCGAAAAACACTCCCGAAGTCTCGTGCCGCAGTCTAGTGTCACTGTATACAGTCCACACCATTCGCGCCCCCCTCCTGCCCCCCTCCCGCCCCCCCTTTAACTGTCTTGCGCCACCGACGTCCCCCATCTATAAATAAACACTTTGCGCCACCGACGTCCCCCCGTTACGAATTTTGCGCCACCGACGTCCCCCCGTTATAGAATTCCAGCCCGAAGGAACCCATCGGATCAGTGGGTGTGGAGCGTCACAGGAACGGCCTAGATGCCATCCGAACGGACCCATCGAAGGGTGGCATTGGCTGCGCGTAGAGGACACCCGAGGGCGCGCCTCGGGTGCTGTGCGGGCAGAGCCGAACCGAACGGCGTGCGAGCGCGCCAGACGGACCCATCGAATGTGAGAGTGCGTTTGTCTGTACGATCGGCGCACAACTAGCGGGGCAGACCCATCGAATTTCAACAGCACAGGCTCTCAAGCGATGACAAAAGACACGGAAACGAACCCATTAAATGACACGGTTCCTGACTCGTTCGGTGTGTTTGAAAAACGCGCGCGCGCGGCACAGCAAGAACTGAAAACGACGTCTGAGCGACGTCTGAGCGAGGTGATGTATGGGATTGAAAAGATCGACAAGCTACTGCTGTGGACCGATCGCTTGCTGTATGCGTCGCAGCCGCCGACGACGGGACGAATCCGTATCATGTGGAGGCGCAGAGAGGAGGAGTCGAATCAGTACCGGCCGCGGCTTGTGAAGTGGATCAAGCTTGGCGGGACAAAAAACGGGAGATGTCGCTGGCGTTATCGCGTCCTGTTAAGACCGACAAAAGCGGTGAGAGCAAAAGGCGGATTCTCGACACATCGCGACGAAGTTCTTGATCTTATCGAGATCGCGCAAGAACTCATCGAGCACAGAAAAACGCTCGTCGGTTACATCACAAACTTCAGCCGGGGCTGGACGCAGAAAGATCAGCACTTATCTGATCGCGAACAAGCGATCATCTATGACCTTGCGGCGATTCTCGGAAGCATCAACGAGAAAGGCGTGATGCAACTTGATCCTAAAGAGGTTTTTGGCTGATACGAGGCCGGACCCATCGAATGGGAATCCATAGACCCACTGCCATCATGTGGAAGATCTGATGCATCGTGCCTTCAGTAGTGTTGCACTAGGGCCGGAGTGTCATCGTCGCGCAGGATGCGTGGCGGGATCGGGACCGGGACCGTTGGCCCCTACGCGCTTGCGGCGTTGACGACAGCGGGCAGCAGAGCCTGTGCCGGCACTCATGGCCGTCAGATTCACCCATCGAATGCTTGGCACGTGCTGCGCACGCGCCGCGCCGGCTTTTCGGGGGGTGTGGGGGGGCACCCCCACGCCTCTCAGCCACGGTGAAGTTTCAGTCATACTCTGGAGCATTCAGCAACGAGATGGATCGCACGGGATTGGATACGTCGACTCAGGCTGGAAGCGCGCTCATGCTCTGATAACAGTTTATCGGATAACATTTTATCAATTTGGGATTGCACCCACTCGCGCACGGATAAATGTTTATCGAGTCGCTGTTCAAGGTATATGAACAGCGTTTCGTCCATCGAGACGGTGGTGGCCTTGTTACCGATTGATACATGGATTCGTTTGATAGCACTCATGGCACCCTCTGATAACATATTATCAGGATAATATGTTATCCTAAAACTTAGTAGCATTAAAGCGCTTTAATTCACCCCATCAGGAGGCACTGATGAACTGGAAATTTTGGAACAAACGCTGCGACAGTCTGCCGGATCCCAGTCAGGCGGATTGGGATCGCGCGCTGATCAATCGCGTGGTGATCGAATATCTGGATGATCAGCGCAAACGGCGACGCTGGTCGGTGCTGTTCAAGCTCTCGATTCTGATCTACGTTATTGTGACGTTCGCGGTCACGGCGCAATTTTTGGCCCCGGCGTCTGCGCCAACGGAGGATCATGCGGCACTGGTCGAAATTAACGGGATCATCGATACCGATTCGGATGCGAGCGCCGACCGGGTTATTTTCGCGTTACGTACCGCTTTCGAGGCCAAACACGCCAAGGGCGTCATTCTGCGCATCAACAGCCCCGGCGGCAGTCCGGTCCAGGCCGGCTACATCAACGATGAGATCAAGCGTCTTAAAGAGAAGTACAAGAAGGACCATGACGGGAAGGACATGCCGGTCTATGCCGTGGCTGTGGATCTCTGCGCCTCGGGCGGCTACTATGTAGCTGTCGGCGCGGATGCCATCTATGTCGATAAAGCGAGTTTGGTGGGATCCATTGGAGTGCGAATGGACGGTTTTGGTTTTCAGAAGGCGATCGAGGATCTGGGGATTGAGCGGCGTCTGCTGACGGCTGGAGCCAACAAAGGTATTCTTGATCCCTTCTCGCCGCTCGACGAGTCTCAACGCGATTTCATCCAGGGCGTTCTGGACCAACTGCACGCGCAGTTCATCGACGAGGTCAAGCGGGGCCGGGGCGACAAGCTCAAGGGAGGAGACGAACTCTTCAGCGGATTGTTCTGGAGCGGTGAGGAAGCGGTCGAACTGGGTCTGGCCGATGGGCTTGGCAATTCGACGCAGATCGCGAGGGACTTGCTGGGCACCGAAAAGGTCGTGAAATACTCAAAGAAGCGCAACCCGCTTGATTCCATGGCTCGACGGCTGGGCACGATGGTTGGTTTGGGGATTCGGGAAAGTGTGGGTCTGACCGGGAGTTTGTCTCCGCCGTACTGAGTGGCGGGTGGGCGCGCCCTGACAGCCGGATAGGCTGCTTAAAGAGCAGACGAAGGTCGTCCGGGCCGATCGGGATGTTAACAGCCGGATAGGCTGCTTATAGATGGGCCGCCCGGCCTGCATCAACGCCCGCTCCGTTAACAGCCGGATAGGCTGCAAAAGGACAGGCGCGTTGGCCAGCTGAGTGCCACATCGATCTAAAGATACTTCGAAAGCCGGATGCGGCACGGGGAGGTGTATTTTCGATCGTCCGGTCTCACCAAGCCCTCAAGCTGCTGGACAGTCAGACCCGCTCAATGCTGAAGAGCGGGCAATCGTGGCCGCCTATCTGGATTGCATCGGCGAGACGGATCCAGTTTGCATTCGCGAATTTCTGGAGGTTCTGGAAGGCGACCTGGAACAGCGGAGGTTCTTTTTCGCCGAGGCCGTTGCCCTGGGACTGGCGATTTGGGAAACCGGCCAGGAAAGCGTGCTGGAGGTCGAGGCACCCGGCCAGCCCAAGGTCGCCTGCGCGCGATGTGTCCACTGGATTCCCAACAAGCTCAATCCCGAAGGCGGGCTCGGCCGCTGCCTGGCTGAAGCGCCGGCCAGCAAGCGCATTGGCTCACTCTGGCCGGGCGCAGACGATGTGCGCTGCGAGCGCTATCGGGCACTAGATCCCGGCACCTGAGTCGATCGCGCCCAGAAAAAGTCTCGCAAGACGCTGTCTTTTAAAAATGTTTCCGTCATTTCTCAAAAAATCATCCAATGACGGAAACAGGCACAACGACCCCAGCCGGCGGGCGGCTGGTAGAGGCGCTTATGCGAATAAATACCGCGATCATCGACCAACGCTTGGCCGGTGTTAGGGTGGACCTGCCTGAGCATCCTAAAAATCGCCCAGGAACTGTCGATGAGCGGTCGGGCGCTCCCGCCGCAGGCCTGTATTTGGATGCGGTTGCACAAGCGACCAACACCAACAGAGCGTTGGAAGCTTGATAGCCGCTAGGATCGATGTGTTAAGCACGATCGTCCGAGAGCGACCGCTGGAACGCCTCATTGACCCGATCGCGCAGTTCCTTGCCCGGCTTAAAGTGCGGACGGTATGTCGCGGGCAGGGCCACCGACTCGCCCGTCTTGGGATTGCGCCCGAGGCGCGGCGCTCGATGGTGCAGCGAGAAACAGCCGAAGCCACGGATCTCGATGCGTCCCCCGGCGGCCAGCGTTGTGCTCAGCTGCTCAAGCAGCACTCTGACCGCCGCCTCGACGTCGGCGGACGGCAGGTGATCCTGTTTGGCGGCCAGGATCTCGATCAGGTCGGACTTCTTCATTCAAAAACTCTCCTGCACACAATGATGGCCAATGCTCAGAGCCGATAGTCGGCCAGCGGATCCTGGGGCGGATCGTTGAGGAACGGCCGATCCGATTCAGGAGGCGCCAGAATCGAGGCGATGACCGTGAGCGGATCCTCGCCGTCATCCAGCCGCTTGATCTCTGGATGAAGTGATCCGAAGAATCGCCGCTCCCGCTCTGGCCGCTGTCCCGCACGGCTGTCCTGCACATGCTTAATCGCCATCTGGGCGGCGCCCAGCACACGGTCGTAGTTCCGCAGGCGCTGCTGCTTGAGGCGCAGCTGCTCGACGAGAAACCCGAGTAACCGCGCCGAATCCTGCCAGGCCTCGCGACGCTGCATCAGCGCCTGCGAGATGGCCTCGGGGTCCATCTCGCCGTCGCGGATCTCGGAGTCGACGAAGACGCCGTGGGCGAGCACCACCAGCAGCGTGTAGGCCGGGACCGAGGTCGCTTGGGGACCATAGACCCGCTGGCCATCCGCGTCGAGGCGCAGGATGTCGAAGTAGGCGACCACACCGGGCGGCGCACCGCAGATCCAGTCGCCGACGCGATAGCTGTACAGCATGTTCTCAAAGCGCTTGGTCTGAACCTCCAGCGTGCGCCCGTTGTGCTCGACGAGCAGCGAATCAAACATTCCCATCTCGGACTCCTCGTTTGCGGAAGCCTTGCATGGCTTTCTCGGAACATTTTAAGTCAGTTATTGATACAGAAAAAACTACAATGTAAATTAGCTCAACTTTCATAATTGTTGACGGAGAAAGCGAGACGGACCCGCCTATTCCAGGCGATCATTCTCGCGCAAGACTGATGAATACAGGCAAAAACCTCATTTCAATCGCTATCTCAATGGTTCTCGCACAAGGCGTGGCGGCAGAGGGCGGCGCGGCCCAGGAGGCTTCGTCGATCGTGTCGACCCCAGCCACCCCGGCACAATTTAAGCTGGAGTTCCCGGCAGCGCACGCGGAAGGCGCCGTGGTTGGACGCGGCTGGAACTATGGCGTTCTCGACGAGTTTGACATCTATATGTGGCGCGAAAACGGTCATGTGTGGATGGAGATCATTCCGATAACCGCTCAGGCATTTATTTGCGGTGTGTCCTTCAGCGTCAAGCAGGATCGCAAGTCGTACTTCAGCGGCTTCAAGTTAGAGACCGAGAGCGGCCAGGGGTGGTGTAATAATCTAGCCAAGCGGCACGTTTTTCGATTTACGACCTACCCTTCGACCCGGCAAATCCCAGATTTGACAGGCAGTTTTGAAGTGATACTCAACACGGTCGGCAACAAGCATAATCACAGCCTTCGGCTGCCGGCCGCTGGTCCGAAAGACGTCACAGACCCAGGTAACGGATCTATTGAGGATACACCGACACCGAAGGCATGTACCGGCTATGGCGAACATGGTTACACCTGCCCCGAGGTCATCGGCGAGGCCCCTGCTGTCTGTCCGGACGGCTATGTGGGCGTTCCCGCCATGCGCATCCCTCTGGATGCAGAAGGCGGCACTCTGGATGTCGATGCCTTCTGCGTTTCGCCGTTTGCGAATGCAGACGCCGCGGTGCCGGATCGCCAGACCGTTCCGCAAACAGACCTGTCGTTCTTCCAGGCACAGGAGAATTGTGCTCTCGGCGGTGCCCGCTTGATCCGCGAATCGCAGTGGATGGCACTGGCCCACAATATCACTCTGGCGGATGCCAACTGGAGCGGCGGCAAGGTGGGCAAGGGGGACATCAAGGGCGGATTCAACAGTGAGCAATGCAAGACCGGTACTGGCCCCCTGCCCTATAGCACCTGTCCAGACTCGTTGGCTCCTGGGCGCGCTCGCGTTCTGACCAATGGCGCGACGGTCTATGACGTTGGCGGCAATCTTTGGCAGTGGACATTCCACGACCTTGAAACGGGCGTGGCCGGTGAGTTCACGGCACTGGGCGGGGATCAAGTCGCCGCGCCCTATGAGTCCGGGACGCGCGGTATGGGGGCCTTTATGTCATTCGGTGGGCTGGATACGGATGCCGACAGCCTGACGGACTGGTCAGGATATGCGCCGATCCGCGGTGGAGACCGTGGATCGGCGAAAGAGGCCGGCCCGTTTGCGCTCTCCGGCGGTGTGGTCACAGAGGCGTATCCGGATGTCGGTTTTCGCTGCGCCGTAGCGAAATCACGGCACGATCCGGCTCCGGAACCGACTGAGCCGAGCCGTCAGTAACCCATCGTCGAGACAAGCCCCGGCCTTTCGTCGGGGCTTTTTTTCTCAGGAACCGCCATGTTTAAGTTGACCGAACTCTCAACCGCTGGCTACCGATCTTTTCCGGATCGTCTCGACCTGGACTTGCGTCCACTCACCCTGTTCTATGGTCGCAACAATGCCGGCAAGAGCACCGCGCTCAGGTTGCTGCCGATTCTGGCTGATTCAGTGGCTGACGCTGCGACCTCGCCCTTTGATATCAGTCGGGTTGCCGGGCCGGATGCGAGCTTTCTCGATGTGCCAACTCGTATCGGTGCGGTACGGCGCAAACAAATAACGCTTGAACTTGGCTGGACTGATGCCGCTGGTGGGGGCTGCCGCGACAAATTTGTCCTCAAGTACATCGACGAGGCAGACCAGACGATCGTCACCCAATACCAGTGTTTCATGTCGGATGGCATGGTGTTTGAGATCGCGGCGCTCCCTTGGCCGGACCATGCGACCTATCGGATAACAACCGGTTGCGACGGTGCAATGGAACAGATCGTTCAGCCCCGTTTCACCGGTCTGGTGCCGGCGGACGATCAGACCTTGCCGCCGGCTTTGAGCGCCCTGCGTGAGCGACTGCTCCAACTGCGCGGTCATATCCAGTGGCTGCATTCGGGGCGCGGATGCCAACCACGCCTG
>NZ_JABZEO010000038.1 GCF_013385175.1 Allochromatium humboldtianum
CCCGGTTGCTCAGTGCTATCCGGTGCTGTACCGGGGACAATTGGTGAAGTTCGATACCGACTTCACCACCGCCACCCTGAAACTGTGGAATGGCCAGGAGTGGCTCTGGCATGACGTGGCCATCAAGGCGGTCCGCCAGCGCCACCACACGGGCGTCGTTAAATCGCCAACGCTCGTGCTCAATCGGGACTGTCACCTGGCGGTCCCGGTCAACGTCACACCGCTACGACGCCCCGATCAAGGGCGCGTCTGCGCGGTGGATGTGGGGATCAATACGCTGGCAACAGCCAGCCTTGTTTCGCAAAACGGCACTGTCTCGGCGCGCGGTTTTTTCCACCCCGCCGCAGATATAGACCGTCGTGACAAGCGCGCCCGGATCATCCGCACCAAAGCGCGCAAAACCGCCAAGCTCTCCAAGGGCTTCGCGCGAACCTGGTATCGCAAGGCGCAGCACATCAACGAGGAGATCGCCCAGCAGACCTCGCGGCGCGTGGTGAATTTTGCGTTGAAGCATGGCGCTGACGTGATTGTGCTGGAAGATCTGAAAGGCTGGCGTCCCAAGGCGGGCAAGAAACGCTCGGGCCTGCGTCAGCGCTTCCATCAGTGGCTCCATCGTCGACTCGACACGCTGATCGAGCAGAAGATGACCGAGGCCGGTGGGCGGGTCGTCTACGTCTATGCGCGCGGCACCTCATCCTGGGCCTTCGACGGCTCGGGCCGCGTTCAACGCGATACCCAGCAATACGAACGGGCAACCTTTGCCAATGGCAAGCAGTACAACGCTGATCTCAACGCCAGCTACAACATCGGCGCCCGCTATTGGGCCTGGAAAAACAAACTGACCCGCCGCAAGGACGGGCAGTTGTCAGAGGACAGACGTTCCCCTGGCAAACCGAGAATACCGGTCACGCTCTCAACGCTTTGGCCGCGAGAGCCTGAAGCCCCGCATCAATGCGAAGCATGATGCGCGGGTGTATTCACTGTGCATGGTTATACGCTCCGTTCCGGAGCGGCAAACGGGGCCGATTGTGCGTTCGAGGCCGGCTCCGATCGGTGCGAAATCTACCTGCCCTGGCCGGGATTCAACGGCCACGAATCCGAACGCCATCATCTCAGCGATGAGGCCATGCGCTTGGCCGAGCAGCTGCATCCGGCGTGGGCGCAGCTTTCGCCAGCGGCGCGCAAGCTCATGGCCCGCAATGGCTACCAAATCCTGGGGGCCGATCTGCGCTCCCCAGTGGATTTTGTCGTGTGCTGGACGCCGGATGGATCGCAAACAGAAGCCGAGCGGAGTCGCCTGACCGGCGGCACCGGTCAGGCCATCGCGCTGGCCGATCGGTGGGGCATCCCCGTTTTCAATCTCGCGCGGCCAGGGGCGTTGGAGCAGCTTGGAGATCTGGTTCGGCAGCTTGTCGATTAGCCATTTTTTGCCCCGCGAATGGAACTGTCGCAGCTCGCCGAGCTCGACCGGATCTATTTCGCCGAGCCGCCCCATGCTAAGGGCATCCTGGAGGCGATCGATCATTACGACTTCTTCCGCTCCTGTCGCGTGCCGGATCCGATTCCTCAGCCGGTCGCCGAACCCGAACCGGAGGCACCGGCATGAACGCGCCGGCTGTGCCGAGTCGAACCGCTGCTGCTCGCCACCCATGAGCGCGGTCTCGAGATCAGCGAGCGCGAGCACTACGGGTTTTCGATCTACGATGCCTTGATCGTCGCGGCCGCCTTGAGCGCCAAGTGCGAGGTGCTGCTGACGGAAGACCTCCAGGACGGCCAGCGCATCGACGACAGGCTTTGGGTGTTGACCTGATCTTGAAAATATATATAATCAAATGTAACGAAAAGTCAGCACGAGGCTGCGCAAGTGTCGATCGACCCTACTCTCACCCAATCTCTTCAAGAGGCCATTGAGATCATTCGCCACGGGCGTGCGCTGGAGCGCATGTTGATCGAGGCCGGTTTTTCGCTTGCAGACACGGGCGTCGAGTCCCGCCCGACCCCAAATCTTGACGCGGCCTCTCGCCCAGCCGCGGCTAATGCGCGCACCAACCGAGAGCCAGAGCCGCCCGCGCCTGAATGGCCGCAGGCGCATCCCCAGACTGGCGAGTTGGTGGATGCCACGGGGTGCCCGTGGATTGAGTCCGCGCACAGTGCTAAAAAGACATGCACAGAAAACGGGGCGTGGCGACGTAAGCGTCGTGCCAATCCGCGTACCGTCGCGGATCTGGAGAGAGAAGCACGCGAGGCGATGCGAACGGAAACGAGCGCGCAGGAAACGTCCGAGCCGACCACGCCCGATGTCACGCTTTACCAAGTTCTGAGCGCAATTGACGCGGCGGAGACCACGGAAGATCTGGCGCAGGCCGCTGAATTGATCGAGTCGCTTTCCGGTGACGAAAAAGCGCAGGCAGAGACCGAATGCCGCGAACGTCAGGCCGCCATTGAGCGCTTGATGGGGACCACCACGAATGGCGCGGGTGCGGACGGCCAATCGTCGGATGCCGATTCTGAACCGACCGACTTCGAACGCATCCGCGAAGGGATGGCGGCGTCCCTGAGCGAAGACGAGTTAAATGGTTGGGACGGCGAGAGCCGTCTTGTCCTGATCCCGGCAAGCCAACGGGAAAAACTGGATTGGGTCTACGAACAACGTTTGCGGCAACTGACTGGGGGAGCTCCAAGCGCGGCCTAGGTTGCTCGCGGAGGAACTGATGAAATATGTTGTAGAGCGCCATTCCGGGCGGCGATGCGATAAATTTAAGACGATTCTTGAAACCGATGATGGAGATAAAGCGCGAGAGTTATACGAGCAAAAATCACTTGAGCTTCGTCAAGGGTGCGTGCGTTTGTCTATCGGCGGAACTATAGCTAACGAGACCGGCGCGCCGCGATTTCGTTTACGATCACGATTTTGAATATTGGAGAATACAGTGGAAGCTAACGAAGACAGCCGCTACCCGTACACCTATGCCGCAGACTACGTACGCAGCCTCGCCGGCTACGGTGAGGACGGCAGCACGAAGTTGAGCCGCAGCGACGCGAGTCGTATCCGCAGTGAGATAGCGGCAGCGATTGGCATGGAAGATGCGGAACTGGCACGCAAGTTAGCCGACCGCTACAAAGCTAATTGCGATGGTGCGCGTTGAGAAATTAACCAGGGCCCGACCTGAGTGTCGGGCGGGAGACACGCATGAATACAGGTGATCGTGTACGGATTCTCGAAGGAGCCAGCGATTGGGTCAACTACCCCGCCTTGAAGGGCGGAGCTTGGAGAGCAAGCTGGGTTGACCAGCCTCAGCCCGCCTGACCAGGACGGTCGAAAGGGGCTACGTGTGCAACAGGTCGTTAAGACTCACCGGCGGATGCTTCCTCAGTCCGCCGCTCTGAAAGGTCGAGATCATGCAGGCGAAAGGTAAAGCGCCGAAGGTTTTGATCGCCGCGCCAGCGGGAGCCGGTGGCACACATTGGCGAGGGGAGCGACCACGCCGCGAGGCGTCGTCCGTCACCAGGCCCTTACGGGCAGAGCCTCACGGCCCGGCAGGTGGAAAGCCTGCACCTGTTTCCGGTGGCTGCACGGTCGTAGCCGCTATCCCTCCCCGCCCTGAAGGACGGGGTTTCTCGCGGAGGAACTGATGAAGAAACATGGACATTGCTGGATGGATTTTTTGCCCGATTCCATCGATGGCGCACAAGGGATCGTGGTCGCCGATTATACGCATTTTTCAGGCAATAATTGTCATTATATTATCGAAATTGATAATGGGATTGGTATGGTTGGAATATATCCAATGTGGCCGATTCCTGTTGACGCCAGGGCTGGTCAGAATCAGAGCAATCCAGCCACACAATACAATCCGAGGTGAAGTATGCACGCTTGTTTAATCTGTCAACATTCTCAAATGTTTGGTCAGCCAGAGAGATTGCTTGCCAGCGACACGATTTCTTTGGGGTTTGAATGTATTGGGCCGCCACTACAGGGGGCGTATGGCTTAGAACATGCGCCTCACACAATGATTTTTTGGCCAGAAACAATGACCGTAAACGTCGACGGCGGGCAATCTATACCGAACGGCGGTTGTGAAGGATATATTTATCGGCCAGCCGCCGTTGCGTGTGACGCCGTTTGTCAACAACCAAAGCAAGCCGAAAAGACGTCTCGGGGATGCGGGGAGAATGTAGATCAGGAGCAACTAATCTTAGAATTGAATAAAGAACTTTTAGAAGCATTGAAAGCATTCGATCGCATGTATGTCAGCGATATCCCGCATGACCATCGAGATTTTAAAGTCGTAATGAAAGCCAGAGCGGTCATTGAAAGGGCAAATAACATACTTGGGGCGGAGGTATCATGATGAATCTGAGTGAATTACCTGCCGATTGGCCGCAACGTCAAGACTCGTTATCCGAGCAGCTTGCTGATCTGAGGATCATCGCGAACCGCCTTGGGTTTCAAGATGCGGCGGACGCCATCGGTCAGCTTTTCGACACCTCACGCCTTCTCGATGTGCGGTACGGGTGCCACCTTGACCTTGAGCATGGCTCGGAACCTGATGACTGTGTGATCGATGACGGGAACCTGCACCACTGCATCTACGCAAAGGCAGGTATGCGAAAAGAGCGGTGTGCGTATTGGCGAATAGTTTCTGGTCGGAGTCAATAATCAATGAAACCGGAAGAATTTGTTCTTGAGTTCGAAGGCTGTCACTTCCCAAGCGATCTCGGGCCGGAAATCAGCCTTGACGCTCATGATCCTCCTTTTAAGAAAAAGGAGCTTCGCGAAATGGCTAAATTGGGGTTGATCGTCTTAAACGAAAAGGACTGGACATATCGTTTAACACAAAAGGCGGCGGAATTGCGCCAACCGGAAACCGAACGCGAACGTCACCGTTTTCAGAATGCTTTGCGCGATCTGGTCGATACCAGAAAATACCTGGACGCTAATCCCGATAATCTAAGCGATGACGAACGAAAAGCTCGCAATCTTCTGATTGCAGTGTGCTATACAATTGCTGATGCGTTTCCTGAAAAAGAAAAGCGCATTGATGTCTAAAATCACGCACACCTATAGAGCCGTTACAAAAGACGGCACGGTTTTTACCCGAAAGTCGCACCGCGCCTATCAAGTGTTTTGGTTGGTCAGGTTTAATCCGGCCAAGCTTGGCGACGACGATATGCGCCATGGCTGGACAGAACAGGGATTCGCCCGTGATCAGGGTGCCGCCGAACAGGCCGTCAAACGATGCTTGCCGAGCTTGCCACGCAAGCATCCATACGAAAGCCCTGGCGAGTGGCAAAAAAGGCTCGCTGAGTGCGAACCCTGGTATCGTGCCCGTGTTGCCGCCGGATGGACGATTGAGTACGCTCCTGTCGAGATCGATAAATAGAGAAGATAGCGCCGATTTGCATAATAGGCGTTTCCTGACCGGGCAACGAAAAATGCAACACAAAGATTTTAGTATCGGAATCGAATTCGAATGCGGAGGACGCTGTTGGCGATGCACCGATGTCGGTACGCGCACCGTAATTGCGATTTCGCTCGATCACCTGGACGATCCAAGCTGGTACAGTGGGCCGCCCTACGCCATCTCCGAGATTGTTTTCGACGAAAACGATATGCCGGCTTGTACCTTGCTCACCGCATCAGGGCAAATGCCAGCTTGTCAATCCCGTTTGCGCAACAAAACTATGTCATCACCAGCTTCCAGCAAGGTCCATGGACAATGGTTCAACATCCGATTCACCCCGGACTTGGCAACTGGCGAGCGGCTCAACATCGGCGTTGGACTGATCGATATGCACGGCGGCATCCAGACCCGGATGCTGTCCAATTTCGAGCGGCTGCGCTGTCTCTATGACGGACGTGTCGACTTGGACGGTCTCCATTTTCTGATAGAGACGCTCGATTCCTACTGGCGCAACGAAGGACACCCGTCGACATCCCCCATCGCCAACATCAGCTTTAGCGCGCTCAAATATGCCTCCGGGTTCAGTGTTGCCGAAATTCTCGAGGATCTTTACGGTGAAACAGTGATCTTAGATCCGTCTGTCGTCACCACGCGCGGAGATCAAGAGGTTATCGCTGATCGCTGAATGAATAGCACTCCCCATCCAATACAAAAAAGATATTGATCGTTCTGTGACTGTAGTTTAATATAATGACAACGCAAAACATCTATTAAAAAAGAACATGCCAAACCTGAAAATTGTTATCTGCCCTGGTTGCGGCAGCGAAATCCCGCTGGACAATCGCGGCTGTCCTGATTGCGGCTATACAAATAGCCGCGCAGCCGATGGACGGCTGCCGACGCTTGCCTTTTTGCTTGAGCAGCCAAGTTATCCAGAACCGGGTGCCATGCGGCTTGACGACGTTTGTCCCGCATTTCTCAGGGCGCTCGTTCTTGCGGCGCATTGAACAGGGAGGCGAAAACAGTATTAACCGGCTGCGCAGGATTACGTCTAATTTTTAATAAGAGATCGTGCGATGAGCAAAAAAACAAGGCGTACATCACCAAATCTAGAGCCGAAGAGATGCGCAAAAAAACTCGCTTCTCTAAATCGTCAAATCAAAACACTGGAATCCATCGAGTTCAAGTTGATGACGGTCTGGCTGTTGCTGTGGGGGTGTGAGTTGACGCTGGCCATGCTGTCGTATTTATATCCTTCCCCCTGAAAGGCGGGGATTTGTACCTCGCGCGAGACTGATGAAAAATATCGATAGCGTTATTTCATGGATCATTCCAGCTAGTTTGGCTGGATTGCTCGCTCTCTATGGCTTGCGGCGGTTGCTCGACGAGCAGGCTAAGCGTTGGCGAGGTGCCAAAGGTGAACGCGAAGTTCAGCGGAGTCTAAAGCGCTTGTTCCCCAAAAGCGCGCACAATCTCTATCTGCCGCTGCCGGGATCCGGACGCCTGACCGAAATCGACCATATCGCCTTGACGTCGGCCGGACTCCTGGTGGTCGAAACCAAAAACTATAGCGGCGATATCTACGGACGCGCCGACGAGTCGACGTGGACCAAGTTTAATCGCGGAAAAAGCCGCACGTTCCAGAATCCGCTAAAGCAGAATCAGGCCCATATTCGGGCCGTCCAGGCGCTCAATCTTTGTGTGCCGGTGATCGGGCGCGTCGTACTGGCAGGGCCAGCGCGCTTCCCAAAAGGCGTGCCGGATGGCGTGTCCTACCTAAAAAGCCTGCGACACGATCTAAAGGGGCTGCGCCGTGGCCGACCTTCGCCGGCACTCGAGGCGGCTTGGTCGACGCTGCTGGCGAACGCGCGAACAGATCGCGCGGCGCAGAAAGCGCATCGGGAGGGATTGCGGGCGCGCTATGGTTGACCTTTAATTAGTATTAAAATAATTCGGGTAGATTAAAAATCAAGGGGGCGAGATGGGGAACGATACGGAGATAAGAGAACAAATCCGGCTTTACTTTTTAGCCGAAATAGTTGCGAAACGATTATTGAAATCCGGCGACCGCGTGCGCGCCGTGAAGTGCCCAGGGACAGAGCGGACATTTAGTTTTTCCCATTGGGCCGGGCATTGGATGGTGAGTAAATCCGGCATAGACGACTACTCACCGATGTCTATTCGTCGAATCAACGGCAAAAAAATCGACATGCACGCTATGGCATCACAGTGCACTGACGACGTAAGTCAAAAAGTCGAGAACGCGCTGCGTCAGCGCCGTGAACGCAGGGTGGCTGCTGGCACTGTACCATTTTAGGGGGCTGCTTAGGCAGTCTTCGCGCCGCCGCCAGCCGCCGCTGGCGATCGGCGATCCGGGCGGCGCGCCGCTGGTAGCGTCCGGAGCGCATCCAGCGCTTTAGAACATACGGACGTACAGGTCGCCTGAGCGCACCCCATCGATCCGTCGCTGAACGAGGTCGGGGGGACGCAGGCTCGATCGCCCCCTGCCTTCAACAACAGCGCACATTTTCAGCAAACAACCACTTCAGCCGCTCATTGAGCTTTCTGTCATCAACGATCTCGCCGACCGGCGGACTGATGATGTAGCCTTGTCCGTAATGGGCGTTGATGTAGGTCGCTTGATCGAGATGTTGAAGCGTCTCGACCCCTTCGATCACCAACTGCATATCCCCTTCTCCAGCCTTGGCGAGTCCTTCGATCATGTTGAGCACGTTCTCGATGATCACGCGACCGCGCGCCGAGCAAATGTCCATCGCCGGAGCCATCTTTACGATGTCGAAGTGGCCCGCCGCCAATCGGGCGATCCCGTTCCCACCCGAGCCAAAATCATCCAGCGCCACTCGAACACCCATCTCACGCAGCTCATCAATACGATCCATCACCTTGATTTCGGTCAACACATCGATGGGATCCTCCGTCACTTCCAGTACCAATCGTCCGGTGTGGATTTCACGGTGGCAGAAAAAGCTCTTGAGACGCTCCAGGTACTGAGCGTTGCATAAACTTGCCGGGGAGGTGTTGATGGTGAATGTGGATCGAGGCGCAGCGGCCTGGATCTCTGGAACCATCTTCAGAATCTCGAGATCGACGGTTGTGACAGGAATCAGGCTGCCGATGAACTCAGCCGGCGGCAAGACCCAACCTTGACACGACTTGAGCCGCGCCAGGATTTCGTACATGACCTCATCGTTTTCGGTCCATCGCAACGGAACGATTGGCTGAAAGACCGGGAAAAGCGAGCCGAACTGTCCAAGTGGTTGTTCCCAATGTACGCAAGGCTGAAGGTGTTGCAGGGGGAGAGAGTGAACAACGCTCACGGCAAATTCTCTACATAGGATGTTACAATGTGTTTTGATAGTATCACTTTTTCCGTTAAAGTAAATTTAAGCGTGAGGATGTTTTGGGGTCATGTACCCCACGGCTAAAGCCGGGGGCTTGCAGCTGTACTCGGACAGTCCCTTGTCGTCATCGCACGCTACGATGGGCACGCATGACACACGGCCCGCGCGGCGATATTGATCGCCGCATTGACATCCGCGTTCGCCGTATGCCCGCAAGCGCCACAGCGAAACTCGGATTGCGACACGCGGTTGGCCTTGTCCACGCTCCCGCAGGCCGGACAGGTCCGGCTGGTGTGGCGTGGATCGACGATGACCACCGGCACGCCGGCGATCAGCGCCTTGTAGGCGATGAACTGGCGCAGCTGATGGAACGACCAACCGCTGTGTTTGGCCCGATCAGATTTCCGTACCGTGGTCCGTTGGCGAATGCCCTTGAGGTCTTCCAGGGCGAGTCCGCGACCGGTGTCTTTGGCTTTTTTGACCAAGCGCTTGGAGAGAACGTGGTTGTGGTGGCGCCGAAAGCGCGCTTCACGCCGGCGCAGCCGTTGCAGATGCCGTTTGGCCGAGCGCGAA
>NZ_JABZEO010000039.1 GCF_013385175.1 Allochromatium humboldtianum
TACGAGTCCTCCTGACAGGGCGGGGAGGAGGTCAAGGAACAGCATCTCAACCTGCTTGCTTGATCGTCGTTTTAGGCGACTTTGACATCTTCTCTGATGCCCTTTCCACGATCACCAAAGGCACCTTCTGTAGCAACTCTCGCCCCAGTTCGCGCTCCCAAAGCATGGCGACCCCCAACCGGGTAGGGCGGGACAGCGATGCCCATTCCTCCTCGGTCGGGGCCACGTTGCTCCAGTCCTGATGCTTGCGCATCAGCGCAACGACCCCTTCAAGCTGCACGTCTATGCTGACTTCTCGTGTGTCCACGAAATCCTCTGGACGAAGGATTCCTGCCTTCATCAGAACTTGCCCGAAGGTGCATCCCAAGAAATCCGCCATGTTTCGCAGCTTTTCTTCGCTCAAGCCCGAAATGGGACGACCACCGCTCGACAGTGCCCGCAGATAGGGATAGGTGATGCCCAAGGCCGCAGCCATCTGATGCCGATCCACGCCAAGTTCTTCCGCCCGTGTATGGAGAGCACTAATCAAGGCGGCGCCAGGGAACTCTAACTTTTTTCTGGCTTTTGTCATCTTCAAACGGCTCCTAAAATCGAAAGGGTTAGGAAAGGATTAGAGAAGTTAAAGAGAGCCGGCTGGCGGCAATTTTCGCGCCATCATTACACGTCTTTTTTATTTTTTCCACTAAATCAGATATGCGCTAACGCTTTTGTGCATTGTACTTTTGGCTGTATAATGTTAGCATGTATTTTGCGTTTTTTGTGTCTCATTTGTTGGTCCGCCAAAGGGCGGCTTGCGTTGCGCTGGAGCAGATTGCTCTGCGAAACAAGGGCTTGCAGACCTAAACCCGGTGCACGCCTCCCCCATTACAAGCGCAAGGGCTTGTAACGGTAAGCGTCAGTTCCATCGGCGGCGACACTGTGGGAGCGAGGGGAGCGCGCTTGACCTGCCGCCTGCACACGGCGGCAGTCCGCCTTGAGCGGAAATTTGTCATCCATAAACGCTTAGGAGAAATACGTGTGATTCCGTTACACGAAGCCGATAAGCCCCACAAGTATGCCTATGTGGCCGGTTGCCGCAACGTTGCCTGGCTTGTGGGTAAAATCCATGAAATCGATCACGAAAAAAAAATCATCAAGATCACTCGATCAGCCGATGAGAGCAAACTGATTCCTATCCACTTGGAGCGGGGAGATCGGATACCGGATGACTTCAAAGTCGCAGATAATGTCAAGCTGATCTGCCATGTCTACTCCGGCATCAAGGGTGATGATGACGATGATGTCAAAGCAGGTCGTTACGCCCGATTGGTTGCCAAACTGATCGACCGCCCCACGCTACTCGATATGCGGACTACAGGGGATTTTTCACAATTGGATCTGTCAGGAAACGACGGAGCTTTTGACAGTTTTGAGCTTCCAGAGACATTTACCCCCGTCAGTAACACGATCGAACTAGCTGGTTTCGTCGACGGTGCCCCCATGCTGGTTCGGGACCAAGATCATGAGCGGGATCGCTTGATCTTCATGCTTCGCCAAGCTGACAGTCCACAACTCCTGATTCCAGTGGAGATTGCTGGTAAGCACGCTCCCTCTTATCGCAAAGTAGTCACAGTCGGCATGGCGGTCTTTGTGACAGGTATCGTGATGTCCGCCAAGCGCCCCGACAACGGGGAATCGGTTGCAGCGATTCGCAGCAACCATGTGCGCAAAGCCGTTCCTTCCAAGGATTTTCAATTTGAGACCTTGCCGGATTGGGTCAAGTCCATCCGTATCCGTTGGGCAAACCACGTCCAGCAAGAACGGGCGCGGGCCGCAGCAATGGAGGCTGCACGGCAAGCGCAAGCGACCGCACTGTCCCTTTCCGCTTAGGCTCAGACTCTTTCTTTCTGGCCTTTGATTTGCCCGCGCTGAGCGGGCATTTTTTTGCGCGCACAAAAGAAAGAGCCCCCAACAGCAAGGCCATTGGGGGCGGGTGGAGATCAGACACTACGGTCCATAGAACGGATCCGGAGCGGCGACGTAGCCGGCAACAGCTACAACGAGCAGCCCGATGAGGGCCGCAAATGCCGCGACCTGGCCGATGTGGAGGGCCAGCTGACGGCGCTTCATGGCGCGCACGGCGCGCCGGCTACGCTCGAAAATAGTGAAACGGGCGCGACCGTATGTCGCTTGTGCCTTCTTGTGGTGTTTCATCACACGTTCCTCTCAATGCCTCAGCAACAGACTTCGGCTTCAACAGGAATTGACGGACAAAAAAAGGAAACCCCGGCTCCCAAAGGGAGACCGGGGTCGGGGTTAGAAGTCGAGGGTGAAGTTCGACATATCGAGCGTCGGCATCACCGGAGGTGCCGACTGCATGTCGGCGGCTTCTTCCCAGATGACATCCGGGAACTCGTTCTCCTCCTCGTTTGAAGGCGTGGTCTCAGACGCTGTCGGCGTCTTGACATCTTCTGGCTGCACGGACGGAGCAAGCAATGTCGCCTGTCGCTGTAACAAATTGCCGAACTCATCCTGGACGACGGTGCTTACGTTCAGCAGCCCTTCGCCAAGCTGGAGCATCCGCTGATCATCCGAGAGGATGATCAACAACGAGCAGAGGTTGCGCATCGCGGCTCCCTCAAGCTTTCCCTGTTCCGGCAGGCTCTTCACCGTGCGATCGATTTCATCGACGACCGGTGGGATTCTGGAATCAAGGAACTCCAGCCCCTTGAGCTTGTTGCGGAGATTGGTCAGCGCATGGACGGTTTTTCTGGAACCGAAGTTCCAATCCAGCTTCTCTAACCCCTCTCGCAGATTGCGGTCCAAAAAAGACCTGTAAAGCTGGCCCGCGTCTTCCGCCACCTCTGTGAAAAGGTTCGTTGCTAGCTCTGCCACCTCTGATTGAAGCGGTGCGATCGATGTGAACTGAGCGGCTCCTACCTGGAAAGTCGAGTAGCGGAACTGAATCCGTCTCTCAATCGATTTCAGGCTGGGAAGCGACGCCCGTATGAGCTCTTCATACGGCGCTACCTCGGGTTCGCTGATCCACTCATCTACAACACGAGAAAAATCGCGCAGCAGTTGAGCCTTTTTGTTCTCGAACTCTAGGCGCATTTCCTCCAAGTCGGCGGTAAGCGCATCCATAACGCCTTGATTGGCCGGAATGGCAAAACCTCCAACGAATCGAGTGCCGACCTTCAGGCAACGCTCGCGCGCCCGACGACGAATCGTCGAAAACGGCGAGATGCGTTCCGGGGCGATCAGGTACTTCCGCCCCAAACTGAAGGCGCGATCGGGGATGTCGACCCCAATGTCCTCCTTCTTCAGGTTAGCCCCGCCGGACCAACTGGAGATGTCGATGGACACAACGTTGATTTGATTGAGAACTGTGATGTCGGTCATGACTTTTTCCTCGTAAAAAATGCCAGGCGGGATGCCTTGGCTTCGGATTCGGCTTGGCGGAATTGCCAGGCTTCACGAGGAGTTGCAGGGCAAGAAAAAACCCCATCAGCCAAAGACTGATGGGGTGGGGGTCGATCAGGAGAGATTGATCAGGTCCACGCCGATCCGAAGATCGAACGACCGATCTGTACGATCGCCTCTCTCTCATGCGGTCTTGCCCGCATGGTTAGCGCGCGGTCAAGGGCATACTCTAGCTTGCTGCCCTCGATCGGCGAGCGGGATATATGCAGCAGGATCTGCGCCCAGCGAATCAGTGTTCTCGTGGAGAACGTGATCGAGAGGGTTGCTCCCGCGTTCCCAGTTCCAATGAATTGCTCACGAACCGCGTTGGCCACGCGAACCATCGACGTTGCGATACGCTGGTCCAAGAGTCCTGAAAACCGGGCTTCAAGGATCTGCTCCTCAACGTCTTGAGTCGGGTAGCCCACCTGGACGACCCAAAAACGGTCCATGTAGGCCAGATTTTGGGTCACGGTTCCGGCATACGCACCGGTATCGTCACCGAGTCCTGCCGTGTTTCCGGTCGCGATGAACCGGAAGTTAGGGTGAGGGACAATGACCTCGCCACCGTTCTCGGCGATCACCAGAGGATTTCCCTCTAGGATTGCGTTGAGTCCAGCGGAGATCGCCGGATCGAGGAGATCGATCTCATCCAAGATGAAGATCGAGCCCTCACGCATGGCCATGGCCAGTGGTCCGTGCTGGAAGCGCGTTGCCGCGCCCCCGCCTTTGACCGGTGCCAAACTCATGCTTCCGATGAGTTCGTGAACCTCGAGCCGTGCGTGTCCGTTGACGCGCCGAACAGGCCAGTTGAGTCGGGCCGCCACCTCGAGAATCAGGCTTGTTTTTCCGCAGCCTGTTGGGCCGCTGAGAAAAAGCCCATCCCCGTCCGCCCTCCCGAGAAAGGCAAACATATCCCGGAGTGCCGTCTTGGGGAATTGATACCCCGTCGTCGGCTTGGGGACGAATGATGACAGTTCATGTCCGGGCGCGAAGCCCATAACGGTGCCCTGGGCACCTGGCACGAAAACGGACAGTTCGATTTTTTGCGTTTGCATGGTCATGCGAATTTCCTCAGAAAGTGCCAGGCGGGATGCCTTGGCTTCGGGTGCGGCTTAGCGGATGCGCCAAGCTCCACGAGGAGTTGCAGGGCAAGAAAAAAACCCCTAACAGCATGGCTGAAAGGGGTTTAGGGAGAGGTCTGGAGGCGCATGGCGCGCAACAGACTCAAGTCAGCGGACCGCAAGGCGGTGCTGACGTCGGAACGTCCGGGGAAGCCGTGCGGCGACCCGGGATGTCCGGGAGGGCGATGATTAACGAGAATACTCGTCGATCATCACCGCCCTTTCGGTCAAACGCTCGGTAATCGCATCACCGAGATCATTGCCTACGGAAAAACCGAGGGCGCTGGCACCCCAATAGAGTGCACCCAAGACAGAAGCGGTCATCAGAGTTTTCATAGACTGATTCCTCAAAATGTCCTCGCGGGATGCGAGAACTTCAAGAGGAGTTGCGTGACAAAAAAATTCCGCGACGACATGAGCGAAGAATAGCTATCTATCTTTTTGATAGCTTTTAAGTAGCTTATATCCAGTTAGAAGTTTTCAAGCGATGCGCCACAAGTATCGGAATCGGCAACGACTTTTCCTGCCCGACAACTCCTATTAGAGCTCGGTGTTACGCCAAGCCACACATGAAGCCACGGCCTGTCGCCGGGCACTTTTTTGAGGAGATCGCCATGACTGGCATGAATGTCATTGAACAAGCCCTTCCTGTTGTCCTCAAGACGCTGGGGGGTAAGCTCGGGGTCGAGATCCACATCGGCGGCTATCAAGCCTCAACCGATGGTCACACCATCAACATCCCAGCACTGCCGATTGACGGCGCGCCTTCGTTGCGCGTCAAAGCCTATGGATACGGTGGTCATGAGGCCAGCCATATCCGTAACACCGACATGGGTGTGTTTCAGGCGTTTGCGCAGCAGGGACCGCTAGCCAAGCACATCCTCAATATCCTCGAGGACGTGCGGATCGAACGGGCCTTGATCGCGGACTTTCCTGGGATGGCCCCGGTGCTCGCCGATCTGGTTGGGCATTTGGTATCTGAAGATCCGGATGCCTTCGCGCCCCCGATTCTGGGCGACGAACCCGAGGTCGTATTGACCAGCTGGCTGTTGATCAGCCGGCGACATCGGGTGCTGAAACAATCGGCACTGTCTGCGGTGGATCGCCAGGCTCAGAGCGTGTTTGAGGCAACTTTTCCTATGACATTTCGGCGCAAGCTGGAAGCGTTGCTGGTGGGATTGCCGTATCTGCGGTCTGGAAAAGAGGCGACGAAGGACACGGCGTGGATGGCCCAGGCGGTCCTGGATCTCATTCAGGCCGAAAGCCAAACGCAACAAA
Source organism: Allochromatium humboldtianum (assembly GCF_013385175.1). Classification (GTDB taxonomy): domain Bacteria; phylum Pseudomonadota; class Gammaproteobacteria; order Chromatiales; family Chromatiaceae; genus Thermochromatium; species Thermochromatium humboldtianum. The sequence continues at coordinate 5,844 of NZ_JABZEO010000039.1, forward strand.
CGCAGCCTCAGCCGATGACCGGTGGTCAATCCGACGCCTCGCAAGAGGCGTCGTCATCGGGTGCGGCGGACGATCAACCTGGAAACCAGCCGGACTCTAAAGAGGATGGAACATCGGGTGATCAGGCGGACAATTCGCCCACGTCGGGAGGATCTGATCAGAGTGGACAGGGAACGGACACTCCATCCGCAACGGATGGGGCGCCTGGCGATGGTGCAGGCCAGCCGGGTGACGCCTCGACGGATGGAAGCCAGTCCGGCGGCGCAAGCACGATGCAACAAGCCGAAGCCGGGCAACAGCCGGGGACCAGTTCCGGAGCCGGGAATACGCCGTCAGAACAGGACCAACGCGCGACACTGAGGAAACTGGCGGCGAAGGGAGCCGGCGCGAATGGCGTGTCGGATGATCTGGCAACAGACCTGGGGGATCGCCTCGGTCAGGCTCTGGCTATGGAAGCCAGCCGTTGCGCTGCCCCTACCGTATCGGCGCTTCCTTGGGGGCGCTTCTGGAACGGGAAGGGGCAGTATGCCAATGTGGAGGTGGCTAGAGCATTAAGCGGGCCATTGCGTCAGCGGCTACGCACGCTGCTAGAAGGGGAGGCGCGGGTTCGTCCGCGTGCTCGGATGGACGGTCGACGTTTGATGGCATCACGTCTGGCACGGACAGCGATTGGGGATGGGCGGGTTTTTCGTGCTCAGGAGGAGGCACGCACGATTGCTGCTGCGATGCACATCCTGGTCGATGCCTCCGGATCGATGACGAACGGACGGATCCAGGAAGCCGACACAAGTGCGTTGGCCATTGCCGAGGCTGTTGATGTGCTTCCACGAGTGAATCTGGGGGTTTCTGCGTTCCACAACGGACGCCTGCTTTCCATGCTGCGTCATGGAGAGCGCCTGAGTAGCGCCCGGCAGCGGTTCCATATCCCCAATGGCGGCGGAACGCCACTGGCCGAGGCACTGGTTTCGGTCAGTGGGGTGCTCCTCAACCAAAAGGAGGACAAGAAGGTTATGATCGTGATGACCGACGGCGATCCGGATGGGGGGCCATCGACCTCGCGCTCGCTCGTGGGGCGGCTACGTCAGAATGGTATGATCGTGCTAGGAGTCGGCATCGGCGTCGGTACGGAGCGATTCATGCCGGCTATCTTCGACGAAGATCATCGCATCATCCATGATGTGGCCGATCTACGTGAGGCTGTTTTTCAGATGGCTCAGACGGCGTTGAGGCGCCACTAACCCCGACTGAACGCACCCGGCACTCTATGAGTGTCGGGTTTTTTCTGGCCACGGATCTTCGACTGAGGATTTCTGAACACTAACGACCAAAAAATCCAGATCCAGAGTGGCTGTCCAGTCAAAGCAAACACTTATTTTTAGGTCGCTTGTGTTTAGAAAATACCAAAAATGAGACGTGCATCACAGAAAATGCCAACAAAAAAACTATGCCTTTTGATAAAAAAACATAAAATCCCCCTAAATTCTTACGCCGTTCGGTCAACAAATCGCATCTGATGTGCCACCGAGTGTTGTGTAAAAACATCAGTAGTGCATGCGAAGTTTGGAGACAAGGCGAATATGTACGACTGGCACAT
>NZ_JABZEO010000004.1 GCF_013385175.1 Allochromatium humboldtianum
CGCTATGGCTCGAATTTTCCGGCCAAGGTGACGGCCTGGAACCACATGGCCGGCTCGGCGCTGACCGTTGCGCCGACCATCGAGTCGGTCAAGGATCTGGGCGGTCAGCAGGTGGCGATCCCCTTCTGGTACTCGATCCACAACGTGGTGCTGCAACAGATCCTGCGCGACGCCGGTCTGACTGTGGTCACGCGCCCTAAGGACAAGCCGGGGCCGAACGAGGTGGTCCTGACCGTGATGGCTCCGGCCGACATGGGGCCGGCGCTCGCCAATGGCGCCATCGCCGGCTTCATCGTCGCCGAACCCTTCAATGCCGCCGCCGAGACCCAGGGCATCGGCAAGATCCTGCGCTTCACCGGCGATGTCTGGAACAACCACGCCTGCTGTGTCGTCTTCCAGCACGAGCGGGATCTCCAGGAGCGGCCCGAGTGGTCGCAGCAGGTGGTCAACGCCATCGTCAAGGCTCAGCACTGGATGCGCGATCACCGCGCCGAGACCGCCGCCCTGCTCGCGCGCGACGGCAGCGGCAAATACACGCCGTTCCCGCAGCCGGTGCTGGAACGGGTGCTGGTGCCCAATGCCGAGCGCGACCGCGAATATCTGGCCAGCGGCGCCAATCGTCATGCCGACTGGAATCGCGAACGCATCGATTTTCAGCCCTGGCCCTTCCCCTCCTATACCGAGGCGCTGGTACGGGCACTCAAGGACACCCAGGTCGAGGGCGACAACGGGTTCCTTGCCGGCCTGGATCCGGCTTTCGTCGCCCGCGATCTGGTCGATGACCGCTTCGTGCGCACGGCCATCGAGTCCGTCGGTGGCCTCGGCGCCTTCGGCGTGACCGGCGGCTGGGAGCGGACCGAGAGGATCGCGGTGTGAGCGAGTCGGTCGAAATCCAGGCGGACGGGTTATCCGCGTCCGGCCGGCGCCTTGAACTGGGCTGGCTGCTGCCGGCCGGCGGACTGCTCCTGACCCTGGCGCTCTGGTGGCTGGCGACCGCGCCCGAGCTGGGCGCCTCACCGCTGGCGGCGCGCTTCTCGCCGGCGGCGACCTGGGACGCGACGCTGGCGCTCGCGGCGACCAACGAGCTCTGGCCGCACACGGTCGACAGTCTGCGCCGCGTCGTCGTCGGTCTGGTCCTGGCGCTGGCGGTGGGCGTGCCGATCGGTCTGCTGGTCGGCGTCTCGCGCACCTTCGAACGGTCTACCACCGCGACGTTTCAGTTCCTGCGCATGATCTCGCCGCTGTCCTGGATGCCACTGGCGGTGATGGCGCTCGGCATCGGCGACGCGCCGGTCTATTTCCTGCTCGCCTTCGCCGCCGTCTGGCCGATCGCGCTGAACGTCGCCGCCGGGGTGCACGCCATCGACCCGCGCTGGCAGCGTCTGGCGCGCAGTCTGGCCGCCCGGCGTCTAGAGGTGCTGATCGGCATCGTTATCCCGGCCATCGTCGGTCACCTGCTCACCGGGGTGCGGCTTGCCATCGGGCTGATCTGGGTGGTGCTGGTTCCGGCCGAGATGCTCGGCGTCCAGGCCGGACTCGGCTATTTCATTCTGGATACCCGCGACCGCATGGCCTACGGCGAGCTGATGGCGGTGATCCTCTTCATCGGTCTGCTCGGCTATCTGCTCGATCTCGCGGCGCGGCTCGCCCATCGCGCCTGGGACCGACGGGATTGATGTCTGGCGAGTGCCGAAGTCGAGACGATCCATCCACGGACCCCATGAGCCATCCACTGGAGTACCAAGCCATGTGCCAAACCCCAGCCTCCGAACAGCGTGATCCGCGCTCGGCGCCTCCCGAGGTGCAGCATCCGTTGTCGCATCGCCATCTCGCCGGCACGACGCGTCGCGGCTCGACGCGAGCTGCCTCGACGACATCGAACGCGCACCCACTGCGCATCGCGATCGTCGGCAAGGGCGGCGTCGGCAAGACGACCGTGGCCGGTGCGCTGGCGCGCACGCTGGTGGAGCAGGGGCGGCGCGTGCTGGCACTGGACGCCGATCCGGACGCCAATCTGGCCTCGGTGCTGCCGCTCGATGGCGTCGAACCTCCGCAGCCGCTCGCCCATCAGCGTGACCTGATCCGTGCCGCCGCCGGTGTCGGCGAGCTGCCGCTCGGGTTCTTTCAGTTCAATCCGGATACTGGCGATCTCCTGCCACGAGGTACCGTGACCTGGGGCGGCGGAAATCCGTTGGTGGTGCTCGGTTGGAGCAAGTCGGGCGGAGAAGGCTGCTACTGCGCCGAACACGCCGTGCTGCGGCGCCTGCTCTCCGATGCAGCGGCGCTACCGGCCAATGTCACCCTGATCGACAGCGAGGCCGGGCTGGAGCATCTGAGCCGGGGCACCATCGCTGGGGTGGATCTGGTGCTGGTGGTGGTGGAACCGGGGCAGCGCAGTCTGGAGACCGCCACCGCCGTGCGCCGGCTCGCCGGGGATCTGGGGATCGCGCGCGTGCATGCTGTGGTCTGCGGCTATCGCGACCGCGCCGAATTGCTCAAGCTGCGCGGTCGGCTCGGCGACTGGCCGCCGGTCGCCGCCTTTCCCTATGACGAAGCGGTGCGCGCGGCCGATCTGGCCGGCCGCCCTCCACCGCTGGAAGGCGCGTTCCGAGAGGCCGCCGAGACCCTAGCCGCCAACGTCCTGCAACTGGCCGACCGTCTCCAGGCGCTGCCGGAATGAGTACGGGGTCGTCCAGGAAGGCACGCCAGGGATTTCCCACCAAAGCCGAAGTCATGGCGCAGACGCCGGATCCGGCGGTGCGCCAGATGCTGGTGCGAATGGAGCAGCTCGGTCTCGAGACCGCCTTCGACCGCTTCGATGCCCAGAAGGCCCACTGCGGATTCGGACTCGACGGCACCTGCTGCCGCATCTGCAACATGGGGCCATGCAAGGTCACGGCACGCAGCCCACGCGGGGTGTGTGGAGCCGATGCCGATCTGATCGTGGCGCGCAACATCCTGCGCTGGGTCGCCGCTGGGGTCGCCTCCCACGGTGCGCGCGGACGCGAGGTGATGCTGACCCTCAAGGCCGCCGCCGAGGGGCGCGTGGCCCTGCCGATCCGGGGCGAGGCCAAGGCGCGCGCCACCGCCCGCGCCTTCGGCATCGACGACCCGGCCAAAAGCCTGCCCGAACTCGCGGGCGAGATCGCCGATATCCTGCTGGAGGATCTGTCGCGCAGCGTCCCCGACGTCCATCGCACGCTCCAGGCGCTTGCGCCGCCGGAACGGCAGGCCGTCTGGGAGGCACTCGGCATCCTGCCGATCAGCGCCTATCACGAGGTCTTCGAGGCGCTGCACCGCACCGGGACCGGCACCGATGGCGACTGGGAAAACGTCATGCGCCAACTGCTGCGCTGCGGACTCGCCTTCGCCTGGAGCAGCGTGCTCGGCTCCTCGATCGCCATGGACATCCTCTATGGCCCGCCGCGCCGCGACCGCATCGCCGCCAATCTCGGTGCGCTTGATCCGGATACGGTCAATATCGCCATCCACGGCCATTCGCCGGTGCTGCCGATGGCCATTGTCGCCGCCGCCGACGATCCCGAACTGCAAGCGCTGGCCAGCGAACAGGGCGCCGCCGGCATCCGCTTCTACGGCATCTGCTGTTCGGGGCTCTCGTCGCTCTACCGTCACGGCGGGGTCAGTCCGCTCGCCAACGCCATCGGCGCGGAACTGGTGCTGGGTACGGGCGCGCTCGATCTCTGGATCGCCGATGTCCAGGATGTCTATCCGGGCATCATGGAGGTGGCGCACTGTTTCCACACGCGCGTGGTGACGACCAACGATTCCTGCCGCCTGCCGGGGGCCGAGCACATCGGTTTCGATCATCATCACGCCAACCTCGATGAAGTTCACGCACTCGCCCGCCGGATCGTGCGGATGGGGATCGAACAGTTCCCGCAGCGGCGCGCCGCCAATGTCTTCGTGCCGCGCCAGGTCATGGAGGCCGAGATCGGTTTTTCGATCGAGAGTCTCACGGAGACCTTCGAGGGACTGCCGAACCTGCTGGCGGCGCTCACCGATGGCCGGGTGCGCGGCATCGTCAACCTGGTCGGCTGCAACAACCCCAAGGTGCTCTACGAAAAGACCCTGTGTGAAGTAGCCGATGCGCTGCTCGCCGCCGATTGTCTGATCCTGACCAACGGCTGCGCCTCCTTCCCGCTGCTCAAACTCGGCTATTGCACCGAAACGGCGCTGGAGCGCACCGGCCTTGGTCTGCGCGCGCTGCTCGGCGAGCGCGGGCTGCCGCCGGTCTGGCACATGGGCGAGTGTCTCGACAATGCGCGCGCTTCGGGACTTTTTCGGGCACTGGCCGATCTGGCGGGACGGCCGATCAAGGAGATGCCCTTCGCCTTCGCCAGTCCGGAATGGAGCAATGAAAAGGGCGTGGGCGCGGCGCTCGGCTTCCGCCTGCTCGGTGTGCCGTCCTATCACTGCGTGCCCGCGCCCATCGGCGGCTCGGCGGCGGTCTCGCGGTTCTTCCATGAGACGACGCAGGACACGCTGGGCGCGGCGATGGTCGTGGAGCGCGATCCGCAGCGTCTGGCCCAGAGGATCATCGAGGATCTGAACGTGCGTGCGATCGGCTGATTGAGCCCCGTCGGAACACGGTGGATACCCTTCGGTGCGCGCCAAGGTCGCGGCGATCAATGCACTTTCCAGGTCAGGAAGGCCCGCCTGAAGCCTGGTACTCGGGTATGGGTCTGTCTTTGAACCTCGGCACCGTATCCCAACCCGACCTGAAGTCCTCGGCGGCGTGAAGCGTACCGTTTCGCCGCGATTTGAACTCCAGCAAGGCATCGTGGAAACGGGCGGCGTCGATGAGGAACCCGTCGTGCCCATGCACCGAATCGATGGCCAGCAGGGTCGCGTTCGGGATCAGTCGCACGAGTTCCCACTGGTCGCTCGGCACATAGAGTCCGTCGCTGTCGATCGAGCCGATCAGGACCGGTTGCCGGATGGCACGCAGGACCGCCTCGTAGTCACCGCGTCCGCGCGCCAGATCATGGGTGTCGAGCGCATCGATCAGTATCCGATAGCTGTTGGCATCGAAGCGCTCAGTCAGCGACCGGCCGTGATGGCGCAGCCAGCCGTTGACCGCATAGTCGTCGGGGACATCGGAGGCGGCACCGAAGACCGCGTGACCCGAGCGGCGTCCGAAACGCTCTTCCAGCGAACGCGGACTGCGGTAGGTCGCCATGGCGATGGCACGCGCGGCGGCCAGTCCGGCGCGTGGCGGATCGCGCGGATCATAGTCGCCGTCGCGGTATCTGGGATCGGCGGCCAGGGCCAGACGCTGTGCCTCGCTCCAGGCCAGACACCAGGCCGAATGGCGTCCGCTGGCGGCCAGCGCCGCCACCGCCATCACCCGCTCGGGATCGAGCAGCGCCCATTCCAGCGCCTGCAAGCCACCCATCGAGCCGCCGATCACCAGTTGCAGGCGCCGGATGCCGAGCGCGTCGATCAACGCCATCTGGAGACGCACCTGATCGCGGATCGTCACCCGAGGAAAGCAGCGTCCCCAGGGGCGGCCATCCGGGGCTGGACTGGTCGGACCCGTGGTGCCGTAGCAGCCGCCGAGCACATTGCTGCAGACGATGAAATCGCGTTCCGGATCCAGCAGGCGACCGCGCCCGAACAGCGGCGCCCACCAGTCATCGGCATCCGCCGAGCCGGTCAGGGCGTGACAGACCAGGATGGCGTTGTCTGCCGTGGGGGATAGTCGCCCCCAGGTGCGATAGGCGACCTCGACCTCGGGCAGCCAGGCGCCGGATTCCAGCCTGAACGGCCGTTCGAGCCGCCGATGGCGGGTCTGCGCGCTGAGCCGGAACGCCGTCACGCCGCGTCCTCGGGATGGGCGTGCCGCAACGCCCGATCGAAATCGGCCTTGATGTCCTCGATGTGCTCGATGCCGACCGACACCCGGATCAGGTCGGGCCGTACCCCGGCCTGACGCTGTTCCGTGTCGGACAACTGCTGATGCGTGGTCGAGGCCGGATGGATGACCAGGGTCTTGGCGTCGCCGACATTGGCCAGATGACTGGCCAGCTCGACATGGTCGATGAAGCGGCGTGCCGCCGAGGCGCCGCCGACCACGCCGAAGTTGAGCACCGAGCCGAAGCCGTGGCGCAGATAACGCTTGGCCTTGGCGTTGTAGAGATGGTCCGGCAGACCGAGATACTCGACCCAGGCCACCTGCGGATGCGCGCGCAGCCACTGGGCCAGTTCCAGCGCATTGTCGGCATGACGCTGCACGCGCAGCGAGAGCGTCTCGACGCCTTGCAGCAACTGGAAGGCGTTGAAGGGCGAGAGTGTCGCGCCGACGTCGCGCAGCCCCTCGACCCGCGCGCGGATGGCGAAGGCGATGTTGCCGAAGGCGCCGCCGCTGCCGAAGACCTCCCAGAAGTTCAGCCCGTGATAGCCGGGCGCCGGGTCGGTGAACAGCGGAAACTTTCCGTTGCCCCAGTCGAAGGTGCCGGCATCGACGATGATGCCGCCGATCGAGGTGCCGTGTCCGCCGATCCACTTGGTCGCCGAGGCCACCACCACGTCCGCGCCGAAGTCGATCGGGCGGGCGATGAAGCCGGCCGCGCCGAAGGTATTGTCGACGATCAGCGGGATGCCGTGCTCATGAGCGAGTGTCGCCAGCGCCTCGAAGTCGGGCACGTTGAAACGCGGATTGCCGATGGTCTCGACATAGAGCGCCTTGGTGTGTTCATCGATGGCCCGGCGGAAATCGTCCGGATCGTCGCCGTCGACGAACTTCACGCCGATGCCCAGACGCGGCAGCGTGACCTTGAACTGGTTGTAGGTGCCGCCGTAGAGATAGCTGGTCGAGACGATGTTGTCGCCGGCCTGGGCCAGCGTCGTCAGCGCCAGGAACTGCGCCGCCTGACCCGAGCTGGCGGCGACCGCCGCCACGCCGCCCTCGAGCGCGGCGATGCGCTGCTCGAAGACATCCGTGGTCGGGTTCATGATGCGGGTGTAGATGTTGCCGAACTCCTTGAGCGCGAACAGACGCGCGCCGTGATCGGCGTCATTGAAGGTATAGGACGTCGTCTGATAGATGGGGACCGCGCGGGCGTTGGTGCCGGGCGCGGGCGATTGGCCGGCGTGGACCTGGAGCGTTTCGTAGCGATAGTTGGCCTTGAGGTCGGTCACGATGGAATTCCTCGATCAAAGGGGCTGGGTAGCATGGATAGCGGCGGCGGCGGGGCGTGGGACGCGCGGATGGAATCCGGAGAGACGCGCGGGTGTCGGTGTCACGTCCGGCCGCTGGAATCGACCGGACTGCAGGGCGCGCAGCAGCGCCAAGCCCTGCGGCCAGGGACCGAATCCCGAGTCGACGTTGATGTGTCCGGCCTCGCCGATGTCGATCACCGCACTGCCCCAGAGTCCGGCCCAGTGCTCGACCGTTTCCAGGCGCATCCAGGGATCGTTGCGGCTGGCCACCACCAGGCTGGGGAAGGGCAGGGGCGTGAACGGCAGATCGGCGGCTAGCGAGCGCCGGCTGTTGCGCCGCGTCCCGGCGCGCACGCCGCGCGGCGAGAAGCGTTGCGGGTCGGCCGGGGCCACCAGTAGCGCGCCGGCGATGCGCCCGGCCAGCCCGGTCCCGGCGCTCACGGCCGTGAGGCAGCCGAAGCTGTGCGCGACCAGCCATACCGGCTCGGAGGATTCGAGGATCGAACGCCGGACGGCCTTGGCCCAGCGGCTCAGGATGGGCGCTTCCCAGTCGATGCCCGTGACGCGACGCGCGCCGGGCAGCCGCTCCTGCATCCAGGTCTGCCAGTGCGCCGGACCGCTGCCGTGATAGCCGGGGAGGATGAGCGTGGTCCGGTGCATATCAGGACGCCTCCCGGACGCGCAGGTCCGCGACCGCGCGGAACAGCTCGCCCTCGACCAGCTCGGCCCCCAGCGCCTGGGCGCGCTCCAGAGCCTCCGGGGTGTCGATGCGATCGATCCAGAGACCGATGCTGTGGGCCTGGGCCTGACGGCTCCAGTCCAGCAGGGCGTCCTGGTCGTGGCGCCAGATGTAAGGCGGCAGGTCGGTCACGACCCAGCCCACGCCGAGTTCGTGCAGGACACTCCAATCCGTGTCGTCGAGCGCCGGCCGGGTCGCCAGCAGCCGATAGCCGTGACGCGCGAAGCTGCGCGCCGCCGCTTGCACATGCGGATCCTGCTGGAGCGCGCGTCCGTTCAGGCGTAGCACGACCTGACTGGGTTCCAGCCCGAGCCGGTGGAGCAGTTCCTGGAACACCTGGCCATGCTGTTCGGGCAGGGCGCTGAGGTGGCGCAGATGCACCCCGAGCACCAGCCAGGCATTGGTGTCGTGGCCGGCGCTCAGATGATGCAGGGCATGGAAGGTGCGCAGAAAGCGATCGAGGAAGAGCACGTCCTCGGCGTCCCAGGCATGGACGTAGAGCGCCTCCGGTTTCATGGGGTGCCCGCGGCTGCTTTCGACCCGCAACTGGGCGCTGTAGGCCGCCACCGTGCCATCGCCTGTACGCACCACGGGCACCTGATGGGGCGTCAGACGAAAGCCCGCGATGCCCGCGCTGAGTTGGCCCTGGCGGTAGCGGAAGCCCGCCTGCTCACGTAACCGCGCGGTCGGATGCAGTTGATGCAAGCGGTCGTTGAGATACTCGACAACACTGGTCAGCGGCATGGCCGGCCTCCCTCGATGAATGCGCTAGGGGAACCGCCGCAGGGCGGATCGGGATGATTCGAGGGATGGACGATAGCGCCGCCGGGAAGCGGCGTAAAAGAATATGAAATGCTTTTTTTATATGATTTGAGAATAAAAAAAGCGCGCGGCGGGAGAGACCGCCGCGCGCCGAAGGGATGGATCATTCAGGATCCATGCAAAGGCAACGGGTGTGATGCGCGATCATGCGCTCCTCGTCGGTCGGGATGATCCAGGCGCCGACCCGGCTGTCCGCGACGCTGATCCGGGTGGAATGGGCCGCATTGGCCGCCGGATCCAGCTCCAGGCCGAGCCAGGCGCAACCGGCGCTGACCGCCGCGCGGATCGGGGCGGCGTGCTCGCCGATGCCGGCGGTGAACACCAGATGATCCAGTCCGCCCAACACCGCCGCCAGCGCCCCGATCTCGCGCACGATCCGATGCACGAAGAGTTCGATTGCCTCGCGCGCGCCGTCCTCGCGGCTGTCGAGCAGCACACGCATGTCGGCGCTGAATCCGGAGACGCCGAGCAGACCGGATTCGTGATAGAGCAACCGTGCGACCTGTTCCGGCGTCAGTCCCTCCTGTTGCAACAGATGCAGCACCACGCCCGGATCCAGATAGCCGCAGCGTGTCCCCATCGGCAGGCCGTCCAGGGTGGTGAAGCCCATGCTGGAGGCGACACTGACCCCATCGCGCGTGGCGCACAGACTGGCTCCCTGACCCAGATGGGCCATCACCACCCGTCCGGTCTCGGCCCGTCCGAGCTGCCGGGCCAGACGCCGGCTGACGTATTCATAGGACAGGCCGTGGAAACCATAGCGGACGATACCGGCCTCGCTCAGTCGGCGCGGCAGCGCATAGGCCTGCGCGACCCAGGACTGGCCGGTATGGAAGCTGGTGTCGAAACAGGCCACCTGCGGCAGTTCGGGACGCAATGTCGCCAGCAACCGCACCGGCGCCAGGCTGTTGGGCTGATGCAGGGGCGCGAGCGGGGTCAGGGCGTCGAGCCGGTCCAGGGTCTCGGCATCCAGCCGCACCGGCTGACGATAATCGCGTCCGCCATGCACCACGCGATGGCCGACGGCCGCGATCCGTTCGAAACCGGACTGCGCCTCCAGCCAGGCGAGCAGCCGTTGCAGCGCGGCGGCCTGGTCGAAGACCCCATCGGTCGCGAGCGCCTCGTCGGTCAGGGTGGCGCCGGCCCCATCGCGGATCAGCAGATGGGGCCGGGCGCCGCCGAGTCCGGAGAAGTGCCCTCGGGCGCGTAGAGCGAGAGCGTCCGGTTCGGCCCCGGCACCCGGCGTGAAGACGGCGAACTTGAGGCTCGACGAGCCGTTGTTGATGACCAGCAGTTCGCCGCTCATGGACCCTTCTTCAACTGGTATTGCGCCAGCAGCAGCGCCAGGGCGCAGGAGGCCATGCGGGTGATGGCGTCATCGGCGCGGCTGGTCAGCACGATGGGCACGCGCGCCCCGACCACCAGACCGGCGCCGCTGGCGTCGGCCAGATAGGTGAGCTGCTTGACCAGCATGTTGGCGGCCTCCAGATCCGGCGCCACCAGGATGTCGGCGCGTCCGGCCACCTCGGAGACGATCCCCTTGGTCGCCGCCGCCGTCTCGGAGACGGCGTTGTCGAAGGCCAGCGGACCATCGAGCACGGCGCCGCTGATCTGACCGCGCTCGGCCATCTTGCACAGCGCGGCGGCCTCGACCGTCGAGCGGATGCGCGGATTGACGGTCTCGATCGCCGAGAGGATGGCGACCCTGGGTTGGGCGATGCCGATCGCGTGGGCCAGATCGATGGCGTTCTGCACGATATCGACCTTCTCCTCCAGGGTCGGGTCGATGTTGATGCCGGCGTCGGTGATGAAGAGCGGACGCGGATAGGTCGGCACGTCGAAGGCGCTGACATGGCTGATGCGCCGCTCGGTGCGCAGGCCCGAGTTGCGCCGGACCACCTCGCGCAGCAGCTCGTCGGAGTGCAGCGAACCCTTCATGATGGCCTGCACCGCGCCGCTGCGGGCGAGCGCCACCGCCTGTTCGGCCGCCGCGTGACTGTGGGGCACATCGATGATCCGGAAACCGCTGATGTCGACCTCGGCGGCGTCCGCCGCCTGACGGATGCGCGCCTCCGGTCCCACCAGCACCGGGACGATGAGTCCGGCCTGGGCCGATTCCAGGGCGCCCAGCAGGGCCTGTTCGTCGACCGGATGCACCACCGCCATCGCCACCGGCTCGGGCTGGGTCGCGGCGTCGAGCAGTTCGTGGAGCTTGGCCCGCTCGGCCAGGCGCACCCGCGGCATGATGGTGCGCGCGCGGCGGATCTTCTCGGTCGGCGCCAGGACATCGGCCACGCCCTCGATCACATGGCGGCCGTCCTGATTGGTGCAGAAACAATCGAAGGTGACGCGCTTCTTCTCGTCGTCCTTCTCGCGCACCCGGACCGTCACCTTGAGCACGTCGCCCAGGCCGACCGGGGCGCGGAAGCGCAGGGTCTGTCCCAGATAGATGGTGCCGGGGCCGGGCATCTCGGTGCCGAGCACAGTGGAGATGAGCGCGCCGCCCCACATGCCGTGGGCGATGATCTCCTGAAAGCGGCTGCTCTTGGCGAAGTCCTCGTCGACATGGGCCGGGTTGACGTCGCCCGACATCACCGCGAACAGCTTGATGTCGTCCATGGTCAGACGGCGCTCGATGCCGGCGCTGTCGCCGATCTGGAGTTCGTCGAAGGTCCGGTTCTCGATGAAGGTCTTGTCGTGATGGTTGTCCGTGACCATGCTCTCAGGCCCTCACGTTGACGCCGGCGTCGACATAGGTGGTGCTGCCGCTCAGGCCGCTGCCGGCCTCGGAGGCGAGGAACACGGCGGTGCGTCCGACGTCGTCGATGGTCGCCAGCCGGCGCAGCGGGGCGCGACTCTCGGCGCTCGCCAGCAGCTGATCGATCCACGACTGGAGAGACTGTAGATGAGTCCAAAGGTTCGATGCCGCCCGCAGCGCTCGTTCATCGCTCGGACTGTACCCCTGGCGAATGCAGTGCTCGCGAATCGATCTGTGATGAACGGCAACGAAGTCTTCAACCGTCAAATGCACGTCGTCGAGGATGGCGTGGAATGTCGCCCGGTTGGTGGTGGCGAGATCGAAGAAAAGACGCGCTGGATCCCGGTCTGGCATGTGGCTACGTCCCCGACAGATAGATTTGCGGTCGTCGAGCGACCGAACTCAGATTCGATTGCAGGCGCTCCTGATCACGCTCGATGGCTCTCCTCGAGATGGAAGCCCAGCAATTCCAGCAGGACACCTGCGATCGAGCCTCCCAAAAGGCCGCCGAGCAGTCCGTGTGGAATATGACTCGCCACTCCCGCGAATACGGATGTGAACTGGGCGTCCAGCATCAGGATCGTTGCACCGCCGACGAACCAGATGCTGGCGCCGACGACCGCGGCGATGAGCCCCGCGACCAGGGGCGCGGACAGGGCGGCGGGCAACCGGCGGACTGCACCCTCGACCAGCCAGTGTTCCGAGAGCTGGAACAGGACGCCGACGCTCGTCACCGCGATGGCAGCCAGAACCAGCATGTTGGTCTGCCGGCCGGACAGTGCGAAGATCAGGACCAGCCCGGCCCCCGCCAGGATTCCGGCGAGCAGACCATTGAGCATCTCGGCCAGCGGACGGCTGCCGCGCGTGATCGTCCAACCATAGAGACTGCCAGCCACCAGACCGGCGACTCCAGCCAGACCGACGAGGGTGGGGAGTTCGATCCTGAGACCACTCGCCATCAGATAGCCGATCGAGGCCAGGACACCGGCCATCGAGCCGATCAGCGCAACGGGCATGGCGCTGTAGAAGGCCGAGGTCGTCATGCCCGCGATGGCGGTCGCGATCATCAGGCATTGCCAGCCCGGCAGTCCGAACACCCAGCACACGCCATAGAGTCCGGTGAAGAGCGCCCCGAACAGGGCGCCCGCCAAACCCCAGACGATCAAAATCATCGCGATGGCGACGCCGTGGTCTTTCGTCGGCATGAAACTTCTCAGTGAGCGACGCGCAGGAGGGAGGAGGGCGTTCGGTCCGGTGATCATCGCAGCGCGCGTTCCAGTTGGCGGATGCCGACGGCTCCGCCGGCGGCGATGGCCCCCAGCCAGGCCCGCAGACGGTTTAGATTCCCCATGAGCAGGGCGTCGGAGATCGCGCCCAGGGTGCAGAAATGGGTGATATGAGCCGTCGCCCCAAAGAGGGTGCCGGCCAGGAAGCCGACACCGGCCACCCGTGTGCCGACCGGAATCGCTTCGAATATCGTCATTTGAGCGTGTCGGACCAGATGTTGCGCGCCCAGGCCAACGCATAGTCCGCTTCCAGCGCGTTGCGTGACTCGGACAGTCCGCCGGCGCCCTCGACGCTCGCCAGGATCTGTTCTTTGGCGTCGAACTTGTGGACCGAGGCCACATGCAAGGCTTCACGGGCGGAGACGAAGCTGTAGCAGGTGTTGGCGATGATGGGTGATTCATTGACCGGAATCCCGGCGAGACGGGCGATGACCGCATCCGCCGCCACCTTGGCATGATTGTTGGCCATGAAACCTGACTTCGGATTGGCGTCGAGGATGAGGATCTTGCTGCGCGGCTTGTGCCGTTTGAAATACTCCGCGATCAGACTCGCCCGCTCGAAGGGGCCGGGCGGGCAGCGGTAGGGCATGGCCGGTACTGAGATCACGAAGGTGCCGCCGTTTCGCAGGTCTTGCAGTCGCCGGCGCAGGGCAACCGTTTGCGGTCCGGCCTTCCAGGCATGGGGTACCCGCGCCTGGGCCTCGGTCGACGCGAGACCGGGGAGGCGGTCATAGAGGAAATCGATGCCGGGCGCCACGATCAGACGGTCCCAGGGCAGAGGATCGCCGTTGGCCAGCCGCACCTGACGTCGATCCGGATCGATGGCCAGCGCCTCGTCGCGCACCAGCCGCACGCCATGCGCCTTCAGGCCATCGTAGGACAGGGTGATGTCGTCGATGTCCTTGACCCCCGCCAGCACCAGATTGCTGATCGGGCAGGAGACGAACCGGGCATTGCGCTCGACCAGAGTCACATCCAGTCCGGGCGCCCGGCCAGGGGAAGCGCGCCCTTTTGGGCCTGGCCATCGGTTCCGTGACAGGCGGCGCAGGAGGCGGCCCAGGTGCGCACCTGACGCGGGCTGGAGTCGGCCTGAAGCCCGGCGGAGGAAAGGCCTAGGGCCAGGCCGAGCGCCATGATGATGGGAGGATGGTCGGATCTCATCGGCATTCCTGGTGGTGTCGAGTGGAATCAGCACAGGGACTGCCGACTAGACTCGCTCAGGAGGCGAGAGACACGAACCAAGAAAATCTGATAAGGAAATCAGGTCATACGCGACGCACGACTGGCTATCAGTCTGCAATCAATCCACTGAATCCGATATGTAGGAGGCACAGAAATTGGCTGGCAGCTGACGTTTCCTGCCAAACCGGAACTCCCGCGTCAGGGTCGGCGGTGTCACGTCTTCTTGCTCAACGATGATCGTGATCATGTGTTTCAGGCGATGCACATAAGGTTGGCCGGTTCTGGACTTTCAAACGGCCAGACGCTAATGACAACTAGGCTTGAGCGATGCCTATACTGTGCGTAATATGTGCCTATATTTTAGGTGCACTCAGGAGAAACGCCATGTTCGCCCGCTTCGCCGACGTGCTTGAATCGACGCGGGAACCGGGTACGTCGCGGTTCTCAGCCTCGGGCGTCGCGCACATTCTCGGCCTGCAACAGCAGGATCTGGCCGAGCTGGCCGGGGTCCATCGCAACACCCTGCGCACCCACCCGGAATCGCCGAGACTGCAATCGGCACTGCGCGACCTGATGCGTGTGCTGTCGGCCGCCACGGCGATACAGCCGGATCCGCCGCGCGCCATCTTCCTGATCAAGAACGAGCCCATCGCGGCGTTTCGTCACCAGACCCTGTTGCAGCTGGTCCAGCAAGGTCGAACCGAGGACGCGATTGACTATCTGGAGTCGATCCGCGCCGGGTTCGTCGGATGATCCTCTCCGACTTGCCGCCCGGCACCACCGTATTCCGCGCGCATACCCCACAGTGGGCCAGCCGGCCGACCAGCGGCGCCGGTGCCGCGGCCCGAGGTGGGCGCTTCAACCGCGAAGGCGTCGAGGCGCTGTACCTGTCGTTGGAGGCAGTGACCACATGATCTCCTCCCTGGCTACCTGTTCCCAGGCCACCATGAACGATGGCGAACGGTCGGTACCACGGCGTGCATTCATCGGGCTCCTCGCGCTCACCATGAGTGGCTGCGCTATCGCGCCTCGGGAACCGTACCCCGAACTGTCCTTGACGGTGACCGCTCCCATCCAGATTCCTGCCGGCCAGGCGCATGCCGTCCTTCAGAGCGGTCGAGTCGTTGGTACGAGCAATCGACTTGCACCCTATTGTGAACTCGAGGTTCGCCGCGTCTCAGGGGTGGAGCCGCAGCTGATCACGCACGGTGATTTCCAGGTTGACCGCCTCCGCCACAGCGTGCTGCTGGATCCAACGACACGTCTGCCGGCCTTCATCTTTGGGTCGAGTTGTGCCGACCCGCTCTATCAGGAGAGCATTTGGCAGCTGCACTCGGATATGCCCAGCGAGGTGCTCTTTCTGCGCTGTATCGCCCCCTATTTCCACTGCACTCTCGGACCACCGCTCACACCCGAGCAGGTTCAGCAGCAGGTCGGACGTTATCTCCGCGTACAAACGAGCGATCCAGCCGTTCTGTCCCACGCGCCTGCTACAACAACCCCACCGCCAGACTGACAATACCGCTGACAACGAAGCTCCAACACTTGGAAACCTTAAGCGACAAGGGTGAAAAATCAAATTATTCAATGATTTGTCGTGAAAATCTGGGGGGCGACACGCAGGCGACTCAGGACGACAAGGGTAGCCGGTCTGCTCGCTCTGTCGCCCCGTGTCGCCCGCGCGGTCTACTGAGCGGCGGCCCCGAAGACCTGATCCAGCTGCCCCCAGAGCGCCTGCTTGACCCGGCGCAGCCGCATCTGCGGCATCAGGCGCAACTGGTCGATCGCCTCATCGAAGGTCCAGCGCTGTTTGAGCATCTGCTCGACATCCTGGCCGAAGGTGGCGGCCGGGTATTTCGCCAGCCGGATCCAGCCCAGAATGCGGGCTTCGAACACCCGAAACAGCTCCAGCTCCGTGACCGGACAGCCGCGATGCTCCAGCGTCCCCAGATGGGCATTGAGCCAGATCAGGGTCGGCGCCTGTGTGTGCTCCAGGACCGCCTTGGTGCTGCTCAGGGTCTCGGCCATATCCGGCCCGCCGGCGATGACCGAGTTGAGGATCACCGGCACGCCCAAGGTGTCCAGCAGGCTGAACAGATCGTTCTCGACGGCATAGGCCATCAACGGCTGAAAGCCGTTGCTGCCGACATCGACGACGAAGTGCGTGTCGGTCTCGGCACTTGTGAGGGTCTCGACCAGCTGATCGAAGGCACGCGGATTGACGACATGCTCCTCGGCCAGCCGCAGATAGGCGCACTGCAACGGCCGGTAGCGCAGCAGGGTGGGGTTGGTGGTATCGGTGTCGATACAGCGCACCGAGCGCCCGCGTTCCTGGAGATACTGGGCCAGGATCGAGGAGACATAGCTCTTGCCCACGCCGCCCTTGGCCTGGAGCGTCAGATACAGAATCGACATCGCGGATGACCTCATGCATGGTTGGAATGGAGCGGGACGCGCCGGGCCGAGCGCCTAATGGATTTCGCTGTCGTCGCTGAGCGGATCCCAGCGAAAGGTGGCGGGCGGCCGGGCGGGCGGCTGGGGGTCTGAATCCTGACGGGGCGGCGTGGGGATGCGGACAGGCGAGGCACTGGAGCGGCTGAGTACCGTCGTGACAGCGCTCGGATCCGGTCGCCAGGTTGCCAGATAGCGTCGAAACTGCCGCAGACTCATCGGCGGCGGATGACCCAGCGCGGCCAGTGCCCGGTAGAGTGCGCCGGCCCGGTAGCCGACGGCCAGTGCCCGGCGGATCGCCGTCTGGTGCTGCTGCATGAACGCCCGCGCCCTGGAGGGACGAACGGCCGGCGTCTGGGCCAGCTGTGTCAGGATCCGTTCCGGATCGAGCCGCTCCTCCGCCATCGTTGTCCTCCCCGCTCATTTCGGCGACGCTGAGGCGGCTCGATACCCTGGGAGTGGGCGCTGATCGAGACCTATGAGCCGCGCTTCGCCGAGATCCGTCTCCTGCTGCACCAGATCGGCATCCTTCGGCGTCAGGCGCGACACCTGACCATGCTCCTGGAGCGACGCGAGCGGCCCGACAGTGGGCTGGAGTTCGAGCTTCAGGACTGAACCACAGCGTCCCGCGTGAGTCTGAAGCGCCACGCGACGCCTGAGATTCAGCGTCCTCACCCAGGTTCAGTCATAGCGGCGTGGCACTGGATGCCCCCAGCCTGGCGTCCTATCATCGCGTTCACGATCCTCAGCTGGATTGTCATTCCCCAATCCCATCCACCGCCTGCCCTGCGGAGCCCCCATGCCTACACTCGGAACCGCTTTGACCCCCTCGGCCACCAAGGTACTGCTCTGCGGGGCCGGCGAACTCGGTAAAGAGGTCGTGATCGAACTCAAGCGCCTCGGCGTCGAGGTCATCGCCTGCGACCGCTATGCCAATGCCCCGGCGATGCAGGTGGCCGATCGCGCCCACTGTTTTTCCATGCTCGACGGGGCGGAGCTGCGGCGGGTGATCGAGCAGGAGCGCCCGGACCTCATCGTCCCCGAGATCGAGGCGATCGCCACCGAGACGCTGCTGGAGCTGGAGGCCGAGGGATTCCGGGTCGTGCCCACCGCCCGCGCCGTCCAGCTGACCATGAACCGCGAGGGCATCCGTCGTCTGGTGGCCGAGGAGCTGGGACTGCCGACTTCGAACTACCGGTTTGCCGACACCTACGCTGAGTTCATGCAGGCGGTCGCCGAAATCGGCCTGCCGTGCGTGGTCAAGCCGATCATGAGTTCCTCGGGCAAGGGCCAGAGTCTGGTGCGCCACGCCGACGAGCTGCCGGCGGCCTGGGACTATGCTCAGGTCGGCGGACGTGCCGGCGGTGGCCGGGTGATCGTCGAGGGCTTCATCGACTTCGACTACGAAATCACCCTGCTGACGGTGCGCCATCGCGACGGCGCCACGTTCTGCGAACCGATCGGCCATCGCCAGGAAGAGGGCGACTATCGCGAATCCTGGCAGCCGCAACCGATGACGCCGCGTGCGCTGGAGCGTGCCCAGACCATCGCCGCCCAGGTGACGGAGGCGCTGGGCGGGCAGGGGATCTTCGGCGTCGAACTCTTCGTGCGCGGCGATGAGGTGATCTTCAGCGAGGTCTCGCCCCGTCCCCATGATACGGGTCTGGTGACACTGATCTCACAGGATCTCTCGGAGTTTGCCCTGCACGCCCGCGCGATTCTGGGATTACCGATCCCGGCCATCCGTCAGCTGGGGCCGGCGGCCTCGGCGGTCATTCTGGCCGAAGGGGTGTCCACACAACCGCGCTTCGGCAATCTGGCCGCCGCCCTGGCCGAACCCGGAACCGATCTGCGTCTGTTCGGCAAGCCCGAGGTGCAGGGGCGACGCCGACTGGGCGTGGCTCTGGCGTGCGGCCGGAGCGTTGAGGAGGCCACCGCGCGGGCCGTGCGTGTGGCTGAGCAGGTGCAGGTCCGGCTTGACGAGGCGGTGGGGGATCGGTGACAGCGCGGAGGTTTGGCCGCCTCCGGTCGGCGAGGATGCCATTGGCGCCATTCCTCCAGGAGTTCGTCGCGGTGTTGTACGACCCAATCCATGACCTCGGCGCGCAATCCGCGCGGTCAGGCATCATCGGTGTCCAGGGAGTCCGTAGACGGCAGTGGCGTGAGGTTGTCGCAGAGGCGTGGCGGCTTTACTTTTGGGTCAAGGATACGCCAATATTGTTTTACGCGAACGCCAAATGGCCATACTCATGTCTGCACCGATACACCCCCCTGTGAGTTCCGCGGCCGGTCTGCTGGGCGGTCGGCGTATTTTGCACGCGCAACCGCGTCAACCCATGGATTGGGTGGCCCTGGTCCGCCAGGGATTGCCGGCGGCGTCCGTCGACAGCCTGGTCCGCTCGACACACCTGACCCAGTCACAACTGGCCCAGGCGTTGGCCATTCCTGAGCGCACGCTGGTCCGACGCAAACGTGAGGGGGCCTTGTCGCCGGACGAGTCGGCCAAGGTGGTGCGGTTGGCGCGTGTGGTCGAGCGCGCCGAAGGGGTGTTCGAGTCCACCGAGGTGGCCCTGAACTGGCTGCAAGCCGCCAATGCCGCGCTCGGCGGTGTTTCGCCGCTGTCCCTGCTGGACACCGAAATCGGGGCCGAGAGTGTACTGGACACGCTGGGGCGCATCGAGCACGGGGTCTTTGCCTGATGCCGACAGGCACAGTCACGGCCTGGCGCATCACCACCGCCCGCTTCGCCGCGCAGGCGTTCAGCGGGGAGGGGGCCAGACGCTATGGCGGACGCTGGAATCCGAAAGGCTGGCCCGTGGTCTACACCGCTGCGTCACCCTCGCTGGCGTTGCTGGAGATGCTGGTTCAGGACGCGCCACTGCGGGCTCACTATGTCTTGATCCAGGCCCAGTGGCCCGAGTCCCTGGCCGAGACGCGCCTTGAGAGCGATCCGCTGCCCGAGGACTGGCGCACCCTGGGGGGACGGGATGGGCTGCAAGCCATGGGGCGTGACTGGCTGGCGGCCGGTGAGACGGCCGTACTCAGCGTTCCCAGCGCGGTCATGCCCCTGGAGCGCAATCGGCTTCTCAATCCGCTGCATCCGGACTTTGCGCATATCCGGATCGGCCAACCTCATTCGCTCGCGACCGATATACGCCTGTTACGCCATATGGAACCTTGAGACGTTTGAGGCCTCCCCACACGCGAGGCCGGAGCGTGATTCCATGGTTTCACCGCCCATCGGCGCGGTCAGCCTGTGGCCGAGCGCCCGCCTCGAGTGCCGCCGCCATGGCCAGCACCCGCCGCCCATAGGCGCGTGCCCGGCTGGAATCTCGCCAGTGGTGGTAGCGCCCCAGTCCCAAGGCCAGGTCATCGGGGGCCGAGCCGATGGCCTCGGCCAGGAGGCGGGCGCCGAGTTCGAGGTTGGTGCGGGCCTCGAGCAGGTCTTCCGGAGCGCGCACCCGCCGGCCGTGCCAGTGCAGGTTGATCTGCAACAGCCCGACATCGATGGCCCGGGGCGGATGGCGCGCAAGCAGTTGGCGCAGGGCATGGGCCGCCTCGGCCTTGGAACGATGGAACTGCGACCCCTCGGGACTGCGCCGCGTATAGGGCCACGGCTGCGCGTGGCCCGGACCGGCGCGACGGCGGCTCTTCTGGAGCGCCACCCCATAGAGCCAGTGCGGATCAAGTCCGTGGCGCGCCGCCACCGTCTCCCACAGGGTGCCGCGCAAGAAGGCCCCTCCCGCCTCAGTCCTGGAGACAGCGGACGTTGAGGAGGCGCTGATCAGGCGAATCGGCGGAGCGGCCTGGACCGGGCCGCCCAGACTCCAGAGCATGATCGCGACCGGAACCTGTCCGTCATGCGAGAGCGGTCCATGGAGCGAAGCACCGTTTTTGACGGTTCCGGATGGGGGAGTGGACGATAACCAGGGTTGGAGGGCGCCCAGCTATTCCTGGTCGGCCAAGCGGGTGTTGCAGATTCGTAGAAAGCGAGCCAGTCTATTTCCGTACATTATCCGTACTTGACAGGATGCCGCCATGCCTACAGCACTTGAGCGTATCGACCTGCGCACCTCCGTCGAAACGAAAGCCCTGATCGCGCGCGCGGCGGCCACCACGGGAATGTCGGTGAGTGCCTTTCTGTTGAGCGCCGCTCGGGAGCGCGCCCACGCGGTGCTGAGTCAGACCGACTCTCTGACCTTGACCCCGCGTGACTGGGAAGCCTTCGTCGCGGCGTTGGATCATCAGGACCGTCCGCGCCCCAAGCTCACGGCCGCGATGGAGCGCTATCGCGCCTGGAAATCCGAGCCAACGGACGCTTGAGCGCCGGCCGCTGATGCGCCTCGAACCGTTGCCCGCTCATCACGATCGTCGTGCCTTCAGCTGTGGTGAAGACGATCTGGACCAGTACCTGCGCCGCTTTGCACGCCAGCACGCTGCGGCCAACCTGAAGTCGTACCTATGTGGCCGCTGAGGGCTCGACGGTGCTGGGCTTCTACAGTCTGGCCATGGCCGCCATCCTCAAGGATCAGCTACCGGCGGCTCACGCCGCACGCTTTCCCCGTTTCCCGCTTCCGGTCGCGCGTCTGGCCCGTCTGGCGGTCGATCAGTTGCATCAAAAACAGGGCCTGGGTGAACGGTTGTTGATGGATGCGTTGCAGCGATGCGCGCGGCTGGCCGAGGAGATCGGCATGGTGGGCGTGATCGTCGATGCCAAACACGAGCGGGCACGCGGCTGGTATGAGCGCTACGAATTCGAGCGCTTCCCGGATGCACCGCTGACACTATGGCTGCCGACCGGGGTGATCACGCGACTGTGCGGCGCCTAGCCGGGGCAGGGTGGTGAGGCGCACCGAGAGCCCTCATGGGTCGACTCGCGGACGGTCCGAAGCGGACGTGTCGGTATTGGCCGTCGGGGTGACGCCGGCGACATCCAAAATCCGCGCCCCATGCTGCTCCAGGGCGACGCGCACCGAGTCCTCACCAAAGCGAGCGTAGACAGCGGTGGTCGACTGGTTGGAATGGTTGAGAACCCGTCCGATCAAGTGCAGCGAGTCTCCCGATTGGGCCAGCCAGTTAGAGCCTATACCTTTTCGCTATCCGCTCCCTCATTCGCCCATGGAGCTGGCCGTCAGCACCCGTTCGCCATCGGCACGATGGACATCGAGCATCCCGCGCACGATATCCCAGGTCGTTGCACTCTCCAACGCGGCAAGGAACGCTTGCTCCTGGACCATCACCGCTTCGTCGCAGGCCTTGCGCGTGGTCGCCAGCGGATGGATCGTCAGCCTGTTCTCTGCCGCTGTGAATGATCCGTGGAAGCGATTGCAGCCGCTGCTGCCCGAAACCTGGCCGTCCTGGAACATTAGGGTGAGCCGGGTACCTGTCTGTGGGCTCACGACGGCCTGCCGTCCGTTGTTGTAGCCGGTGACCTCCCATTGCCCGCCCTCCAGTGAGAGTGGCGCCTCCCGCTCGAAACGCAGCGGCGCCCCTCCACCCACCGGCGTCAAGATCAGCGCGTCTCCGGCACCGGCAACCCCCAAGGCTCCGGAGAACGATCGGAGGAAAGCCTCCTCGACCGACATCGCCGGTTCCGGGCAGGCCATCATCGTTCCGCCCAACGTACCGAGGACGAGCGTCTCGCCTTCCAGGGTGTACGACCCCATGAACTGATTGCACCCCGAGAACCCATGCGTCCGACCGGCGTGGAACCGGACCGTGACTGCATGGCGAGCGTGATCGGTCGGTAGCGTCTTGCCCGGCAGCTCGGTGAGACGCCAGGTCGTATTCTCGACGGTCGCCGAAACATCCGGCGCTTCCGGCACACGGCAGCAACCGGTGTAATGGCGTCCATTCGGGAGCGAGACCTTGACCGCATAGGGATGTACGGCATCCGACATCCCATCGCTGCATGCGCCCTCGTGCAAAAACGCCACCAGCTCTCCTCCATCGGACGTGATGGCCTGACCACGCCAGACCGACTCCTTCTGCCCGGTCGCTGTATCCACAGCACCGAGATATTCCACGACCGGAGAATCCGGCGTCGAGAACCGGGCCTTCCCTGTCTCGGTGAGATCCAGACTCCAGAACGGCTCATTTCCGAAGCAGATCAATGGCGGCTCTTGAGCCGGGGACGCGGTCAGCGGCGCGGCCACGAAGACGAGCGCCAGCGGCCAAGTGTTTCTGCTCATATCGACACCTCGGTTGTCAAAAGTCCAGTCCGGCGCGACGGCGACGCGGCGCTGTCGCTCGGTGGCCCGGTTCGGCGGCATCAGAACGGCGCAGGGTTTGCTCGATCCGCTTCGATCCCGTGCCTCGGACGTGAAAGGTCGCGGGCGCCTGACCCGCGATATCTAGTGTACGCACAGTAGATCGGCGGGTTTACGGCGGCTATTGGACCTTGGTTAAAGGCGACGGAAGATGCCGTAGAGCCAAGGTCGGGACTCAAAGCACCGTCGATCTCGTCGACCTTCGTTGACGACGGACGCCCTCCGAGGCGTTGCACCAAGGTTCAATGGGTTTTCGACCCTTGATCACTTAGCCTTCAGGCCAGCGCCCGACGACGCCTACTGCGAGGTTTGAATCCGAGCGATGAATACACACAATACGGACTTGGCCGGCCCCGGCTGGCACGCGATGGCGACCGATGCGGTCATGACACGGCTAGCGGCCGATGCGGCGACGGGACTCGATGCCGCAGAGGCCGCCAGGCGCCTCGCCGAGCATGGAGC
The DNA here is from genome assembly GCF_013385175.1 of Allochromatium humboldtianum. Taxonomy (GTDB): domain Bacteria; phylum Pseudomonadota; class Gammaproteobacteria; order Chromatiales; family Chromatiaceae; genus Thermochromatium; species Thermochromatium humboldtianum. The sequence continues at coordinate 23,152 of NZ_JABZEO010000004.1, forward strand.
CAACCGGCTTCCGGCCGGCAAGCGGCGCGGACCTTTCATGCGCTTCCTCTCCCAGCTCAACAACGTCCTGGTCTATGTCCTGCTGGGCGCGGGCTTCGCCAAACTGATGCTCGGGCTCTGGATCGACGCCGGGATCATCCTCGGGGTGGTCCTGATCAACGCCCTGCTCGGATTCCTCCAGGAGGGCAAGGCGGAGCAGGCGCTGGAGTCGATCCGCAACATGCTCTCGGCCGAGGCCCGGACGCGCCGCGACGGCGAGACCCGGATGATACCGGCGGAGGATCTGGTCCCCGGCGACATCGTCCTGCTGGAGTCCGGCGACAAGATCCCGGCGGATCTGCGGCTCATCGAGGTCAAGAATCTGCGCACCGAGGAGGCCGCCCTGACCGGCGAGTCGGTCCCCGCCGACAAGTCCACCGATGTGGTGCCGGAGAAGGCCACCGTCGGCGACCGCCACAACCTGGGCTTCTCCGGCACCATGGTGGTGTCCGGGCGGGCGACCGGTGTCGTCATCGCCACCGGGGCGCAGACCGAACTCGGGCGGATCAATGCGATGCTGGCCGGCGTCAGTGCCCTGGAGACCCCGCTGCTGCGCCAGATCAAGCGCTTCGGCTATGCGATCACGACGGTCATCGCCGTGGTCGGCGTGCTGGTCTTCGCCTACGGCAAATGGGTGATCGGAATGGACTTCGTCGAGCTTTTCCAATCCGTGATCGGCATCGCCGTGTCGGTGATCCCCGAGGGTCTGCCGGCGATCATCACCATTGCGCTGGCGATCGGGGTGCAGCGGATGGCGAGCCGCAACGCGATCATCCGCCGTCTGCCGGCGGTGGAGACCCTGGGCTCGGTCTCGCGGATCTGCTCGGACAAGACCGGAACCCTGACCCTGATGGAGATGATGGTGGTCTCCGCCGCCGGCGCCGAGTCGCAGTACCAGGTCAGCGGCAACGGCTATGCCCCCGAGGGTGCCGTGACCCGCGACGGCGAGCCGGCGCCCAAGGATCCCGTGCTGGAGCTGATGGGCCGGGTCTCGATGCTCTGCAACGACGCTGTGCTGTTGCAGCAGGACGGGGTCTGGAAGGTCGAGGGCGATCCGACCGAAGGGGCGATGTACCCCTTCGCGACCAAGCTCGGGATGGACCGCGCGGCCGAGATCGCCGCCTGGCCGCGGATCGACGCGATTCCGTTCGAGTCCGAGCACAAGTTCATGGCGACCCTGCATCGTGGCGCCGACGGACGCGAGATGCTGCTGGTCAAGGGAGCGCCCGAGGTCATCCTCGGTCACTGCGACCGTCAGCAACTGGGCGCCGGTGAGACCGCCGCGCTGGATCTCGGGCACTTCGAACGGGTGGCCGACCAGCTCGCGGCCCAGGGCGAGCGGGTTCTGGCCCTGGCCTGGCTCGAAGATCCCGGACTTGCGGCCGGAACCCTGAGTCCCGCCGATCTGCCTCGCAATCTGGTCCTGATCGGTCTGATCGGGCTGCTCGACCCGCCGCGCCAGGAGGCGATCGAGGCGGTCAAGGTCTGCCACGACGGCGGCATCCGGGTGACGATGATCACCGGCGATCACAAGATCACCGCAGCAGCGATCGCCAAGATGCTCGGTATCGGCGACGGCAGGACCGCAGTCGCCGGCAGCGAGATCGAGGAGATGAACGAGGCGGCGCTTCAGGAGTGCGTGCAGACCGTGGATGTCTTCGCCCGCGCGAGTCCGGAGCACAAGCTGCGTCTGGTCAAGGCGATCCAGGCCAACGGCCAGATCGTCGCCATGACCGGCGACGGGGTCAACGATGCCCCGTCGCTGAAGAAGGCGGACATCGGTGTGGCGATGGGGATCAAGGGGACGGAAGTGACCAAGGAGGCCGCCGGGATGATCCTCGCCGACGACAACTTCGCCTCGATCACCGCCGCGGTGAAGGAGGGCCGCACCGTCTACAACAACATCGAGAAGGCGATCCTCTTCATGCTGCCGACCAATGTGGCCCAGGGCCTGGTCATCGCGGTGGCGATCTTCCTCGGCTTCACCATGCCGATCACCGCGCCCCAGGTGCTCTGGGTCAACATGGTGACCTCGGTCGCTCTGGGTCTGGTCATCGCCTTCGAGCCCCATGAGCGCGATGTGATGCGGCGTGCCCCGCGGACCGTCGATCGGGCCATCCTGACCGGGTTCGGGATCTGGCGGGTGGTCTTCGTCGGCCTGGCCTTGTTGGCCTATACCCTCTGGGCCTTCTTCTGGATGAAGGGGCAGGGCGCCTCCGACGAGCTCGCGCGCACCGTGGCGGTCAACGCCATCACGATCGGACAGGTCTTCTATCTGCTCAACAGCCGCTTCCTGCTGGAGTCGTCCCTGTCGTTCAAAGCCCATCTGGGCAACCGCTACCTGCCGATGGGGATCGCGGCCGTCGTCGTCCTGCAGCTCCTGTTCACCTATGCTCCGCCTTTGCAGTACCTGTTCCACAACGAGGCGATCCCGCTGATGGTTTGGCCCTGGCTCTTCCTCGGCGGGCTGGCGTTCTTCCTGGTGGTGGAGATCGAGAAGCTCGTCATCCGCCTCACACCCAGCCTGCGTGTCGCCGTGACCTCGGTCGAGGCCGGGGGGGCCAAGACGCGCGCCGCGATGTCGTGAATGATTCCCGTTGCTCGCCGTCGTGACCGCGAGTGGGGAAACGCCGATCGGATCGGCGCTCCCACTCGCCGGTCGGAGGCTGGACTAATCGAAGCTGCCGCGGCGATGCTCATCGGCGAGTACGCCGCCGAGTGCGCCGACACCTGCTCCGATCAGCGCGCCGCGCCCGGCGTTGCCGCTGAAGGAGCCGATAGCGGCGCCGGTGGCGGCGCCCATCGCAGTGCCGCTGGCAACGCTGGCCCGCGGTGTGCTTCCGCAGCCTGAGAGGACGACCGCGATCATGGCCGCCAGGAAGAGGATGGATATGGACTTCATGAGGTGATCTCCGATGATTACTTCTTGCAGGGTCTGGCCTTCGCCAACGCACGGACCACGCCGACCACGGGCATCTCGTTCATCAGCGTCTGATTGCCCTTGTTCTCGGCTCCCCAGGTGAGGAACGCCTGTCGGCCATCCTCGATCGTGTCGTTCGCGTTGTAGCAGATCAGTCGCTTCGCCCGCTTCTTGTCGCTCACCGCGTCATGGTACTGGACGCTGGCCTCGATGAACGCCCGGCATGACAACAGGGCCTCACGCGCCCCCGGACTGTCTCCGGTTGCTCCGCAGACCTTGAGCAGGTTCTCGGTGGTGTCGAAGTTGAAATCGCTCTCATCGAGCGCCTGGGACGTCATCGGTTGCACGGCCAACGCCAGAAGGGCGGCGAGGGCGACTGGATGTCGGATGATTTTATTCATATCGATTAGCAGTCCTGTGAACGATCGAGTGGGTTGGGTGCCGGCGGGAGGGCCGGCGGTTCAGTTTCTGACGGACGAACGTCAGAAGGCGGTCGAGCTGCATTTCTACGGCAAGTCAGTCTCTATCAAACGACTCTTGAACACCGTGTCACCTACCAGACATAGAGCGTACCGACGCTGCAAACCCACAGGTTCCGGAGCCCCGGTCTGCGACCAGGGGGCTGTCAGCGGCAGAGACTCAGGCGGCGGTCGGTGACGAAGCCCGGTGCAGATCGCTGCCCCTGAGCGACTCCCAGGTGACATAGAGCGTCGGAATCACCACCAGCGTCAGCAGCGAGGCCACCAACAGTCCGCCCATGATGGCGAAGGCCATGGGGCCCCAGAACACCGTCGGCGCAATCGGGATGAGTCCCAGAACGGTGGACATGGCGGTCAGCATGATCGGTCGTACCCGCGATAGGCTCGCGTCCACCACGGCATCCCAGATGGGCCGCCCGCTGGCGCGCTCCTGCTCGATCTGGGTGATCAGGATGACCGAATTCTTGGCGATCATGCCGATCAGCGCCAGGATGCCGAGGATGGCCACGAACCCGAGCGGTCGCCCGGAGATCAGCAGCGCCCCCACGACGCCGATGAGGCCGAGCGGCACCACACTCAGCACCATCGCCAACAGCGCGAAGCGACGCAGCTGGAACATCAGCAGCGTCAGCATCAGGAACAGCATCAGCGGCACCACGGCCATCACCGAGGCGCGCGACTCGGCGCTCTCCTCGACGGTTCCGCCGACCTCGATGTGGTAGCCGACCGGCAGGCCGTCGGCCAGCGCGGCCACCCCTTCGGCCAGTCCGTCGACCACGGTCTCGGGCAGCAGGCCAGGGGCCGTGTCCGCCTGCACCGTGAGCGTCGGCACCCGGTCCCGTCGCCAGATCAGCGGCAGATCCTGGCCGAAGTCGAAGGTGGCGATCTGGTTCAGCGGGATGGTGCGCCCGTCGCCGAGGGCCACCGGCAGGGTCTGCAGGGTCGTGGTCGAGAGCGTCTGTCCGCCGACCTCACGGGCAACGACGTCGATCAGGAAGATGTCGTCGCGGACCTGGGTCACGCGGCTGCCCGAGATGTGGGCGCTGAGCACCGCCGCCACCGCCTGCGAGGACAGGCCCAAGCGGCGTGCCTCGTCCTGGTCGATGCGGATGGTGACCTCGCGGGCGGTCTCCATCCAGTCGAAGTTGATCTGCCGGGTCAGCGACGAGTCGGCCATCAGCGTCGCCAGCTCCAGCGCGATGCCGCGTAGCCGCTCCGGGTCCGGGCCGCTGACGCGGTATTGCACGGGCCAGCCCACGGGCGGTCCCAGCTCCAGCGGAGAGACGCGGGTCACGGCCTCCGGAAAGACCTCCGGCAACAGCGTCGTCAGACGCTCCTCGATGCGCTGGCGTCCCTCGAAGTCCTTGGCCACCAGCACCGCCTGGGCATAGAAGGGGTTCGGCAACTGGACGTTGAGCGGCAGGTAGAAGCGGATCGCGCCCTGGCCGACATAGGTGCTCCAGTGGTCCAGGTCCGGATCCTCCGCCAGGATCGCGTCCAGCCTTTCCGCCGCCGCCTCGGTGGCGTGGATGGAGGCGTTCTGCGGCAGGGTCAGGTCCACCAGCAGGTCCACGCGGTCGGAGGCCGGGAAGAACTGTTGCGGGATCAGCCGCACGCCGAGGATGGCCACCACGAACAGCACCAGGGTGACCAGAAGGGTCAGCCAGCGCAGGCGCATGGCGCCATTCAGCAGGCCACGGTACAGGCGCAGCGCCCGGCCCGGCGCCGCGCCCGCGGTCTGCGCCGGCGCCTTCAGCAGGGCCGTGCCAAGCAGCGGCGCAAAGACCACGGCGACGAACCAGGACACCAGCAGCGCGATGGCCACCACCGCGAAGATCGAAAAGGTGTACTCGCCGGCGCTGCTCCGGGCAAAGCCGATGGGCACGAACCCGGCGATGGTCACCAGCGTTCCGGTCAACATCGCGAACGCGAGCGTGCGATACGCATAGGTGGCCGCCTCGTGCTTCGGCTCGCCCAGCGCAAGGCGCCGGGTCATGGCATCGACGGTGGTCATGGCGTCGTCCACCAGCAGCGCCAGCGCGATGATCAGCGCGCCCAGCGAGATGCGGTGCAGGTCGATGTTCGCGAGATCCATCAGCGCGAACACCAGCGCCAGCGTCAGCGGGATGGTCAGCGCCACGACGGTGCCGGCACGCACGCCGAGCGCGATGAAACCGATCGCCAGGATGATCGCGATGGCCTGCCAGAGCGAGGTCGTGAAATCCGAGATGGCCTCGTCCACGGTCACCGGCTGGTCGGCGACACGCATGACATCGATGCCGAGGGGCAGCTCCCCGACGATGGCGGCCATCTGCGACTTCAACCTGTCGCCCAGGGTCAGGATGTCGCCGCCCTCGCGCATGGCGATGGCGAGTCCGAGCGCCGGCTCGCCGTTGACGCGGAACATCGACTGCGGCGGATCCACATAGCCGCGGCGTACCTGGGCGATGTCGCCGAGCCGCAGCATGCGCCCGCCGACGGCGAAGCTGACCTCCAGCAGATCCGTCGTGTCGTGGAAGGCCCCGGAGACCCGCAGCGAGATGGCCTCGTCGCCGGTCTGGAGCACGCCAGTGGGCGTGACGACGTTCTGCGCCTGCAGCGCGGCCGTCAGCGCCGCCGGGGCGATGCCGAGTCCGGCGAGTTCGTCCATCGCGAACTCGATGTAGAAGCGCTCGTCCTGGGCGCCGAGGATGTCGATCTTCGCGACGTCCGGCACCCGCAGCAGTTGCGAGCGCACGTCTTCGACGTAGTCGCGCAGCTCGCGATGACTGAAGCCGTCGGCGGTGAAGCCGTAGATGATGCCGTAGGTGTCGCCGAACTCGTCGTCGAAGCGCGGACCCACCAGCCCCTGCGGCAATGTGTGGCGGATGTCGCCGACCTTCTTGCGGATCTGGTACCAGGCATCCTCGATGGCCTCCGCTGGTGTGCCGCCATCGAGGTCCACGAAGATCGTCGTGCTGCCCGCACGCGTGAAGCTGCGCAGCCGGTCCACATGCGGGGCCTCCTGCAGCGTGCGCTCCAGCCGCTCTGTGACCTGATCCAGCGTGTCCTGGAGCGTCGCCCCCGGCCAGGCGGCGCCCACCACCATGGTGCGGATCGTGAATGCCGGATCCTCGGCACGGCCGAGCTTGAAGAAGGCGCCGACGCCGGCCGCGACGGCGACGATCATCAGATAGACGACGACGGAGCGGTGGTTGATCGCCCATTCGGACAGGTTGAACGGCTTCATCGTGGCGTCCCGCCGGTCGTTTCGCCCGCGCTCTCGGGCGCGGCCTCATCGGAGACCGCCGGCGCCGACACCGCACCGAGCAGGCGCACCGGCTGATCCGGGCGCAGACTCTGCACGCCCGCTGTCACCACCAGATCGCCCGGCATGAGTCCGTGCTGCACCAGCACCCTGTCCAGCTCATAGGCGATCACGTCGATGTTGCGCAGCGCCACCCGCTGCGTGCCCGGGTCCACCACCCACACCGCCGGTTGCCCGTCGGCGCGAGTCAGCGCCGCGGCCGGGATCGAAATGCCCTCGGCGCCGCCGCCGACCGGCACCTTGCCGCTCACTGAGGAGCCGAGCCGGAGCGCCTCCGGCGGATTGGCGAGACCGACCCGCACCCGGAAGGTGCGCGTCACCGGGTCCGCTTGCGGCGAGATCTCGCGCACGCGCCCCAGCGCGCGCACGTTGGGATCTGTGGTGGAGACGACCTCGATCACCGTGTCCGCCGCCAAGGCATCCTTGACCCGCGGCGGGAAGTCGAAGACCGCATCCCGGCCGCCCTCGCGTGCGAGCTGGACCACCATCTGGCCTGCGGCCACGACCTCCCCCGGCTCGGCGCCGCGGGCGGTGACAGTGCCGGCGGCATCGGCCACCAGTTCGGTGAACGAGCGCTGGTTCTCGGCGCTGCGCAGCTTGGCCTCGGCGGCCTCCACCTGGGCCTCGGCCGCATTGCGCGACTCGACGGCCCGGTCGAACTGCTGCCGGGCGACGAAGCCGCGCGCCACCATCGGTTCATAGCGGGCGATGGTGTTGCGCGTCTCCACCAGCCGCGCCATCGCCGCGGCGACGTTGGCGCGCGCCGCATCGACCGCGTTCTGCGCCGTCTCCGGATCCAGCCGCGCGACCGTCTGTCCTGCCCGAACCCGGTCGCCGACGTTGACCGTGCGCTGGATCAGTTGGCCGCCGACGCGGAAGGCTAGGTTGATGCTGTCCTCGGCCTCGATGGTGCCGCTCAGCCTGATCTCCTCGCCGCCGCCGGTTTCGACGACCTCGGCCACCCGCACCGGACGAATGGGTTCAGGTGCGGCTGAGGATTCTGCGGATTGCTCGAACTCGCAGCCTCCGATCAGCAGCGCCGTGCACATGGAGGCGACGGTGACAAGTGCCGATCGATACCTTGACGTGCGTTGTGAGACCGCCTGTTGCATAGGACATCCCTCGTGCTGGTTACGGCGATCGCCGACGTCCAAGTGAGCGGTCGATAAGGACCGCGGCCGCCGGATCTCGCCTCCCGGCAACGCGCTCGGCGTTTGCGCGCGGACGGGACAAAGATGCGTAGGATAGTCAGGCTGAGGTGTGACCGGCTATTGCACGTTGGTTAAAGCCGGGGCGCACGGGAGACCGATCGAGTAGGGCGCTCCAGCGGGACGGAAACGAGAGACACGGCTGCGGCGTTGCTTGTTGCGGGTCGCAGCTTCATGGCATCATGGGGTCGAATCTAGCGCGCTGTTGGGCGATCGATGGATTTCACGCTGTCTTTGCTTCGCATATCCTTTCGGACATACTCGATTGAGGGCACGGAATGGAGTCTCTTCGTCCGGTTGTAAATCGTGACCTTCAACGCCATGGTGATCAAGGCTTGCCTTTTGCCCGATCCGCACTCGCACGCGGTCTCGCGTTCTACGGCGGCTGGCTGTTGCTCGCCGATCCCCGTCTGCCGGTCACGCCCGTGCTGCTCGCGGATCTGGCGGCAGGCGTCCCGGCGGCGGCCGCCGCGACCTGGGCCAGTCTGCGGCTTCTGCCGCCGACCGCCGGACGGATTCGTTACGGCGCACTGGTCCGGCTCGTCTGGCGTCTGCTGTCGCAGTCGGTCGTTTCGGGGATCGATGTCGCGCGGCGCACCCTGTCGCCCCGGCTGTCGCTGCAACCCGGTTATCTGACCTATCCGACACGTCTCCCGCCGGGTCCGGGGCGCGCCGTCTTCGGCGCCCTGACCGGTCTCATGCCCGGCACCCTGCCGGTCGGCACGGATGCGGCGGGCCGGCTCGTCTATCACTGTCTGGATGTCATGCAGCCGGTGGCGGAGTCGCTGGCCATCGACGAAACCCTGTTGCTCCAGGTGCTGGGTCAAGACGATGGACATCGCTGACTTTATGCTCGCCGCCGCCGTGTTCGTGCTGGCGACGGTGGCGCTGGGACTGATCCGCGTCCTGCGCGGTCCCGGCGATGTGGACCGCATGATGGCGGCGCAATTGCTGGGGACCGGCGGGGTCGCGGCGCTCCTGTTGCTCGGTGTCGCCACGGACATGAATGCCATCACCGATCTCGCCCTGGTGCTGGCGCTGCTCGCCGCCCTTGCCTCGGTGGCCCTGGCGGCCGGTGCGCGACGCCCGGAGTCGGAACCGGTTTCGGACGAGAACCGCCCATGACGCTTGCCCTGAACCTCTTCAGTGTCGCCGCGATCTCGCTGGGCGCGTTCTTTTTTCTCGCCGGCACGGTCGGGCTGCTGCGCTTCCCCGATACCCTGACCCGTCTGCACGCTTTGACCAAGGCGGACAATCTGGGACTGGGTCTGATCGTGCTGGGTCTGCTGCCTCAGGTCGGTTGGCCCGTCGGCGGACTCAAGCTGATCGCGGTCTGGCTGCTGACGCTGCTCGCCGGGGCCACGGTTGGCCGGCTCATGGCCCGGACCGCGCGATCCGATGCCTGGGATCGATCCGCCGACGCGGAGCCGCCGCGATGAGCGCCGCCCTGATCGTCGACCTGGGTCTGGCGCTGTCGATCCTGGGTCTGGGCGTCTGGACCGTCGCCGCCCGCTCGCACAATGGCGCGGTGGTCGGCTATATCGCTTACGGTCTGCTGGTCGCACTCGTCTGGGTGCGTCTCGCAGCGGTGGATGTGGCCCTGACCGAAGCGGCGATCGGGAGCGGGCTGACCGGCCTGCTGCTGCTCGGCGTCGCGACCCGTCTGCCGCGATCCGCGCGCCAGCCCAGCCCGACGGCGGGACGGTGGACGCGGCTCCTGGCCGGTGTCCTGAGCGCGACAGTCGCTGGCGGTCTGGCAGCGGTCGTGCTGCTCCTGCCTGATCCCGCGCCGACCCTGGCCCCGTCCGTCGCGGCCAATCTCCCAGCGACCGGACTCGGCAATCCGGTCACCGGCGTGCTCATCGCCTTCCGCGCCATCGATACCCTGCTCGAATCCGTGGTGCTGGTCTTCGCTATCATCGGCGTCTGGTCGCTCGCGCCCAAAGACGGCTGGGGCGAGCGTCCGGGCTGGCTGCGTCCCGCGCCGCTGGGCAGCGCCCTGACCCTGCTGGCCCAACTGCTGCCCCCGATCGGCATTCTGGTCGGCATCCATCTGTTCTGGACCGGCGCCAATGCGCCCGGCGGCGCCTTTCAGGGCGGCGCGGTGCTCGCTGCGATGTGGGTGCTCGCGATGATCGCCGGACTGACCCGACCGCCGGCGGTCAGTCGTCGTCGGCTGCGTCTGGTGCTGGTGATCGGACCGGCGCTCTTTCTGGCGGTCGGGGTGGCGGGGATCTGGCTTGCCGGAGACTTTCTGGCCTACCCGGTCGCCTATGCCAAGCCACTGATCCTCGTCATCGAAGCGGCGCTCACCCTGTCCATCGCGGCGGCGCTGGGTCTCCTGCTGGCCGGCCCGCCCGAAGCCCCGTCCGCAGCGGAGCGCCAGCCATGACCGCCGTGACCCTCTTCGGACTCTGCGGCGCGGCCCTGGTCGGTCTGGGGCTCTATGGCCTGATCGTCCTGCCCGGCGCGTTGCGCCGGATCATCGCCTTCAATCTGCTCGGCAGCGGGGTCTTTCTGCTGTTCGGCGTCATCGCCCGACGCGGCGGCGGCGCGATCGCCGGGACCGGCAGCGATCCGGTGCCCCAGGCGCTCATCATCACCGGGCTGGTGGTCGCCTTCGCCGCCACGGCGCTGGCGGTCGCCCTGCTGCGGCGTCTGCTCCAGGAAACCGGGCGCGACGATTGGGATGAAGCAGGTGAGGCCGACCGCTGATGGATCTGTCGGTCATGCTCGATCATCTCCTCGCCGTGGGCGGCAATCTGCTGGTGCTGGCGCTGATGCTGCCGGTCGCGAGCCTGATGCTCGCCTTCGCCCTCGGCGGACGCCATGCCGAACGCATCGCACTCATGACCCTGCCACTCGGACTCGCCATTGCAGTCGCCATCGCGGCGGCAGTCCTGTATGGCGATGCGCCGCTGCACACCGATCTGGGCGGCTGGGCGCCACCGCTCGGCGTGGCGCTGCGGGCGGACGGACTCTCGGCCATCATGCTGCTGACCACTGCCGTGGTGATGGTCGCCGTCGGACTCTTCGCGCGGGCCGATTTTCAGGCGCCGCGCGGCGCGACCGAGACCCGCGCGTCCTTCGCCTTCTGGACCCTGCTGCTCGCGCTCTGGGCGGCGCTGAACGCGGTCTTTCTGGGCGAGGATCTGTTCAATCTCTATGTCGCGCTGGAACTGCTGACCTTCGCCGCAATTCCGCTGGTCTGTCTGGACGGACGCGCGCCGACGCTGGCGGCGGCGCTGCGCTATCTGATGTTTGCGCTGCTGGGTTCGGTTCTCTATCTGCTCGGGGCGGCGCTGTTCTACGGCGCCTATGGCACCCTCGACATCGGCCAGCTTGCCGCACGCATCGGCGGTGATGACCCACTGGAGCCGGCGGCTCTGATCGCCGCTGCGCTGATGACGGCGGGACTGGCCGCCAAGACGGCGCTTTTCCCGGTACATCTCTGGCTGCCGCCCGCTCACGCCGGCGCCCCGGCGGCGGCGAGCGCACTGCTCTCCGCGCTGGCGGTCAAGGCGTCCTTCTTTCTGATCCTGCGCATCTGGTTCGATGTGATGCCCGAGCTGCTGGCGCAGATGGCGGCGCAGATTCTCGCCGCGCTCGGTGCGGCGGCGATCCTCTTCGGCGGCGTGCTGGCGCTGCGTCAGGCGCGGCTCAAGATGCTCATCGCCTACTCGACCATCGCGCAACTCGGCTATCTCTTTCTGGTCTTTCCGCTGGTCGCGAGTCCCGAAACGGCATCGCTCGCGGAGCTGCGCAATGCGCCCGGCGTCTGGACCGGCGGCGTGCTGCAACTGGTTTCGCATGCCTGCGCCAAGGCCGCGATGTTCATGGCGGCGGGACTCATCGCCGCCTCGCTCGGTCACGACCGGATTCAGGATTTAGGCGGCATCGGGCGCGCCCTGCCGATGACCCTCTTCGCCTTCGGGATCGCCGGGCTGTCGCTGATGGGACTGCCGCCAAGCGGCGGCTTCATGGCGAAGTGGCTGCTGCTGTCGGCGGCGCTCCAGAGCGGCCAGTGGTGGTGGATGCTGGTCATACTCGCGGGCGGTCTGCTCACCGGCGCCTATCTCTATCGCGTGCTGGCCCCGGCGCTGTTCGCCCAGAATCCGCCCCCGGCGCCGGTCAAGCCGGTGGATCGCTCGCGCGAATGGGTGGTGCTCGGACTGGCGCTGATCTCGGTGCTGCTCGGTCTGGTGCCGCTGTCGGCCTTCTCGCTGATCCAGATCGGTCGTGATGTCAGCGGGATCGGTCTGCCCTGATGAACATCGACACACTCTTTGCTCTCGCCCTGGCGACCCCGATTGCGGCGCTCCTGGCCTGTCTGTGGCGTCCGGCGCGCGAGCGGATGCTGTCGCTGCTGGTGCTGGCGCCGCTGCCCGCCCTGGCGGTCGCGCTCGCCGCGCTCCTGAACCCGGACGCGATGCCGACGCTCATCCTGGATCCGGACCGCCGGATCGGGCTGATGCTCGACCGGCCGGGCGCCATCCTGCTCGGGGTGGCGGCATTGCTGTGGAGCGCCGCCGGCGCCTATGCCGCGACCTATCTGCGCGGCAAGCCGCACGGCGGACGTTTCGTGGTCTTCTGGCTGCTGACCCTGACCGGCAGCCTGGGCGTCTTCGTCGCCGCCGATCTCCTGAGCTTCTATCTGACCTTCGCGCTGGTCAGTCTGGCGGCCTGGGGGCTGGTCGCGCACGACGGCACCGCGCGCGCCCGACGGGCCGGCGTCATCTATCTGCTGCTGGCGATCGTCGGCGAGGTCTTGCTGCTGCCGGCCTTCGTCCTGCTGGCGGATGCCGGTCCGGGCGCCAGTCTCGCCATAGAGACATCGGTGTCGGCCCTGCCCGACTCACCCTGGCTCGCCGCGACGGTCGCCCTGCTGATCGCGGGCTTCGGTCTCAAGGCCGGTCTGGCGCCGCTGCATGTCTGGCTGCCGGTCGCGCACCCAGCGGCCCCGATGCCAGCCTCGGCGGTGTTGAGCGGCGTCATCGTCAAGGCGGGCATCATCGGCCTGATCCGCTTTCTGCCCTGGGACGCCGGGCTCGACGGGTGGGGCGCGGCGCTGACGAGCATCGGACTCTTCACGGCCTTGTATGCCGTGGCGATGGGCGTCCTCCAGTCCAACCCCAAGACGGTGCTTGCCTATTCCACTGCCAGTCAGATGGGTCTGGTCGCCGCCATCCTCGGCATGGGGCTGGCCATCGGCGACCGCGAGGCGGTGACGGCGGGGACGGTCTATGCCGCCCATCACCTGCTCGCCAAGGGCGCGCTCTTTCTGGCCGTCGGCGTGATCGCCGCGACCGACCGGCGACGGCTGTGGCCGGTGCTGGTTCCCGCTGCGATCCTCGCCCTGGGTTTCGCCGGTCTGCCGCCGACCGGCGGGTATCTCGCCAAGCTCGCCGCCAAGCCGGTGCTCGGATCCGAAGTGGTCGGGTTGCTCGCCGGCCTCGCCGCCGTCGGCTCCACGCTGCTGATGATCCATTTTCTGCGCCGGGTCGCGGCGGGCGCCTCGCCTGCTTCCGGTGCACAGGCTGCTGCCGGACTCGTATGGCCCTGGCGGCTGCTCTTTCTCGCCGCGCTGCTGCTGCCCTGGATGCTGGCGCCGGTCGCCGGAATCCGGCCCTGGGCGGCGCTGACCGACTGGTATGCGATCTGGTCCGGGCTCTGGCCGGTTCTGGCCGGCGGGGTGCTGGCCCTCGCGCTGCAACGCTGGGGCGAACGTCTGCCCCGCGTGCCCGAAGGCGACCTGCTGGGGCTGTTCAAGGATGCGCCGCAGTGGGCGAATGCCGTAGGCGAAAGGCTGGAACGGACGGAAACCCGGCTGCGTCAATGGCCTGTCGCCGGCGTGTTGCTGCTCGTGCTGACGCTGCTGCTGTGGACGGTCGTCCTGACGATGTCCTGATCGATGGAATGCCAATCTCCGGCGTAGACTCCGCTTGCGGGCGATGCGAGGGGAATACGACCGACTTTGCATGTCCGTCGCTGGGCTCCGGAAACAGCCGCCAAACATCTTCCAGAGTCGGGTTAGCCAGGCTCATGGGGCGATTCCTTCCAAGGCGTTGCTCTGTGTATTGGAGAAGTTGGCGCCAAATGTTAGGATCATGAAAATTTTGCGCGATTCGATCCATCGTCCGCGCGCCCACCGTCCCCGAATCCCCAGAAATCCGCGCACCTGCGCCAGGAGCCATCATGGCTGCTTCCGTTTCAACATCCCCCGCCGCTCGCCAGCGTGCGCCGGTCTCCGTGGATTTCGCGCTCCAGGGCGGGGGGGCGCACGGCGCCTTCGCCTGGGGCGTGCTGGACCGCATGCTGCAGGAGCCCTGGCTGACCATCGACGGGCTCTCCGGCACCTCGGCCGGCGCCATGAACGCGGCGATCCTGAGCGACGGTTTTGCGGCGGGCGGGGCCGAAGGCGCGCGGGCTGCGCTGGAGCGTTTCTGGCGGCGGGTCTCGGACGCAGCGCTCATGAGTCCGCTGCGCCGCGCGCCGCTGGATATCCTCATGGGCCGCTGGACGATGGACAACTCGCCGGCCTTCATTGCGCTCGACATGGCCGCCCGTCTGTTCTCGCCCTACGACACCAATCCGATGGGCTTCAATCCGCTGCGCGACATCCTGGCCGAATCGATCGATTTCGCGCGGCTCGCCCGCTCCGATGTGCATGTCTTCGTCACAGCCACCAATGTACGCACCGGGCGCCCGCGCGTCTTTCGCAACGCCGACATGAGCCCGGACGCGCTGCTGGCCTCGGCCTGTCTGCCGATGATGTTCCAGGCCATCGAGATCGACGGCGAGGCGTACTGGGACGGCGGCTTCTCCGGCAATCCCACGATCTCGCCGCTGGTGCGCGAATCCAGCGCCGACGACACCATTCTCATCCAGATCAATCCGATCGAACGCGCCGGCACCCCGCGCACCGCGCGTGACATCCTCAATCGTGAAAACGAGATCGCCTTCAACGCGCCATTGCTCAAGGAGCTGCGGATGATCGCCCTGCTGCGTCAGGTCGCCGATCCGGGCCACAGCGAAGGCGCGCTCTGGGCCTCGATGCGGATGCACCGCATCGCCAGCCCATCCATGACCGACCTGGGCTATTCGTCCAAGCTCAATGCCGAATGGCCCTTCCTCTGTATGCTGCGCGACGAAGGCCGGCGCTGCGCCGAAACCTTCCTCGCCGAACACGGCGATGACCTGGGCCGACGCGCGACCTTCGATCTCGACCATCTGCTGGAAGGAATCTGACCCATGGGTTTAACTGGAATTCTGCTTGGCCTCGCGCTCCTCATCTGGCTCGCCTATCGCGGCTGGAGCGTGCTGCTGCTGACCCCGGCGGCGGCCCTGATCGCGGCGCTCTTCTCCAGCGAGCCGCTGCTGGCGCACTGGACTCAGACCTTCATGGGCGGCGCGGCGGGCTTTATCGCCCAGTTCTTCCCCATCTTTCTGCTCGGCGCGCTCTTCGGCAAGCTCATGGAAGACAGCGGCTCGGTGCAGTCCATCGCCCGCTTCATGGGCGAGAAACTCGGTGCGCGTCATGCCGTGCTGGCGGTGGTGCTGGCCGGCGCCATGGTGACTTATGGCGGCGTCAGTCTCTTCGTCGCCTTTTTCGTGCTGGCGCCCATGGCGCAGGCGCTGTTTCGCGACGCCAACATCCCGCGTCATCTGATGCCGGCGGCGATCGCGCTCGGCACCTCGACCTTCACCATGTCGGCCCTGCCCGGCACCCCGGCGGTGCAGAACGCCATCCCCATGCCTTTCTTCGGCACCACGCCCTTCGCCGCGCCCGGTCTGGGGACCATTGCCGCGCTCATCATGCTGGCGTTCGGACTCTGGTGGCTGGGGCGCGGGGTGGCGTCCGCCCGGCGTCGCGGCATCGGCTTCGATGGCGCGCTGCTCATGACCGCCGATCAGGCCGCCGACGATCCGCTGGTGCGCGAACGTGCGGCGGTCGCGCAGTCATTCGATCCGGCCGAGATCCATCACGGACAGGTCAGCACCGATCTGCCGCCGGTCTGGATGTCCGTCCTGCCGTTGATCGTGGTGGTGGCGGTCAATCTCGCCATGACCCTGCTGGTGCTGCCCGCGCTGGATCTCGGTTATCTGGCCGAAGACCGCTGGGGGCCGACCTCGGCAGCGGCGGTGGGTGGCGTCTGGTCGGTGACTGTGGCGCTGCTGGCGGCCATCCTGGTCCTGCTCGGACTCAACCGCAAGCGTCTGCCCAATCTGCGCGAAAGCGTCGATGCCGGCGTCAACGCCTCGGTGCTGCCGATCGTCAGCGTGGCGAGTCTGGTCGGCTTCGGCTCGGTCGTCGCCGCACTGCCGGCCTTCGATCTGGTACGCGAATGGGTGCTCGGGGTCGGCGGCGGGCCGCTGGTGTCGCTTGCGGTGTCCACCAATATCCTGTCCGCACTCACCGGCTCGGCTTCTGGCGGACTGACGATTGCCCTGGAGGCGCTGGGGTCGAACTATCTGCAACTGGCGGCTGAACTGGGCATCGATCCGTCGCTGATGCACCGCGTGGCGGTGATCGGAGCGGGCACGCTGGACAGCCTGCCGCACAACGGCGCGGTCGTCACCCTGCTGGCTGTCTGCGGCACCACTCACAAGGACAGTTATCTGGACATCGTGATGGTCGCTGTCGTCGGCGCCGTCGTCGCGCTCGCCGCCGTGATCGTTCTGGGCACGATGTTCGGCTCCTTTTAACCCTGGCGCAGGAGCGCGATTTGTAACCGGGTCGAGACGCTCGTCGCCCGCCAGCGGGATTCTGTCGCACCTAATGCGCGATGGAGTCGAGAGCGCCCGAACCCAGAATCGCATCCAGCGCCAGGACATAGAGCGCCCCGACAAACAATTGCAACGCCGCGATCGGCAGGCCGATGCGCAGGAACTGCATGAAGTTCACCCGCTTGCCGTGGGCGGCACAGATGCCGACGGCGACGACATTGGCCGAGGCGCCGATCAAGGTGGCATTGCCGCCCAGGGTGCCGCCGAACATCATGGCGATGAACAGGGGCAAGGTCGTATCGGGCCAATCGGTGAAGCCGGGGCCCAGCGCGATCTCAGGCACGGCTTCGGCGGCCACCAGATAACCTGTCGTCATCACCAGCGCGGCGGCGACCACCGGGATATTGGCCAGCAGACTCGACAAGACGCCGATGCCGGCCAGCGACAGGAGCGCCACCGGCATGAAATCGCCTCCGAACCAGTCGTAGAGCTGGATCGACAACCCTTGCAGCAGCTCGGTTTTGACGAACGCCTGAACCAGAGTGAAGATGGCGCCGAGAAACACGATCGTCTTCCAGTCCACGTCGCGGATGACCTCGCCCACCGGCTCGATGCGTGCGCCATAGACCACGAGTAGCGCCAGCGACGCGGCGATGATGGCGACCTGGGGCGGGATGATGGTATTCGGCAGGGATTCTCCGACCAGGAACAGGACCACCATGATCACGAGCACCGAGAGCGATAGCGCCAGGAAGGCGGGGCGCTCGATCGTCACCGGCCGGCGCTTTGCGGGCAAGGTCACCCGTGCGGCCCAGACCTCCGGCAACAGGCGTGGCAGCAGGGGCACGATGACCAGGAGCGCCAGCAGCCCGCCGAGGCTCACCAGCCGCAGATAGTCGATGAAAGACAGCCCGATCGCGCTGCCGACCAGAAAGGTCGCGGGGTCGCCCACCAGGGTGAGCATGCCGGCGGCATTGCTGACGATGGCCGTGATGATCAGGGGGCCGACGAAATCCACCTTGAGCGCCCGACAGACGCCGACGATGATCGGCGCCACCAAAATGACTGCGGTCGCGTTGGGAAGTATCGCGCACACCAGAGCGACCAGGGCCACGATCAGCAGCAGCAGGCGTTTGCCGCTCCCGGCGGTGGCGTGCAACACGGCATCCTCGAGCCATTCGAAAATCCCGGTCCGGCTGATCACCCGCGCCACCACCATGCCGCCGAAGAGCAGGGCGAGCGGACCACTGGCCGTTTGCACGATCTGGATGAGATCGCCTCTATCGAGGATATCGAACATGATCAAGACGCAGACCCCGAGCAGGGCCGCGACCACCATATCGACGACGTCGAACGCAATCAGCAGGATGACCGTGGCGAAGACGCCGAGGGTCAGATAGATCTGTATGTCGGTCATGGCCGCATCACTCAATCCATGGGTAGGGCATAGTGCAGTCCGCCCTGGGTCCAGAGCCGGTTGAGACCACGCTCGATCTCGAGCGGGCTATCGCGGCCAATGTTGCGCTCGTACATCTCGCCGTAGTTGCCGACGGCTTTCAGCACCCGGGTTGCCCACAGGACAGGTATCCCCAGGGACCGTGCGATCATGGCCTCTTCCTCCGTGGAGCGGAGCACCAGAGGGTTGCGGTTCTCCGCGATGACGGTCTCGAGGTTCTCGCGCGTGATTCCGTATTCCTCGGCGAGGATCAGGAGGTTCAGAACCCAGCGGACCACGGTGGTCCATTCCGGATCACCGCCCCAGACGACGGGACTGAGCGGCTCCTTGGAGATACGCTCGGGCAGGATGACGAAATCCTCAGGATCGTTGGGCGCGTGCAGGCGCATCGCGGCGAGCTGCGCGGCATCCGAGCTGTAGGCGCGGCAGCGGCCGGCGAAGAAGGCCTGGGCCGCCTCGGCGGGTGAATCGATGACCAGCGGCGTGACCGACCACCCCTTGGCGCGAAACCACTCTTCGAGATTGCGCCTGTGCGTCGTCCCTTTCACGATGCAGACGGTCGCGCCCTCCAGGTCCGCCAGCGTCGCAATGTCCGCCGCGGCGGGCACCATGAATCCCTGGCCGTCGTAGAACAGGATTCCGGGAAACTGGACCTTCAACACTGCCTCGCGGGTCAGGTTCCAGGTGGTGTTGCGCAGGAGCAGATCGATCTTGTGCGCCTGTAACGAGGGAAATCGTGTCGAGGCGCGCAGGGGCAGGTACTCGACCTTGTCCGGATCCCCCAGGACCGCAGCCGCGAGCGCGCGACAGAAGTCCACGTCGAACCCCTGCCAGCGTCCATCGGCGTCGCGCTCGGAGAAGCCTGGAATGCCTTCACTGACTCCGCAGCGCAGCAGCCCGCGGGCCTTCACTCCCTCCAGGACTTCGCCCGCCTCGAGCCGCGGCAGGAACAGCAGCATCAGGACGAGCGCGGCAACACGCCAAAGCCTCCGGTCGAGATGCATCGAAATCTCCCAACCACCAGCGCCAGTCCTCCAGCAGAGGTATTGCATGAGATCTTGCATGGCCGCTCAGCAGGGTCCGCTACACTGGATGACAACGCGTACGCAATTGGACGCCTCGAAAGTGTCGCTTGTAATGGCGAGCTCACCCCCTCCGGCATGGATCAGTGTCGCCGCGTTGCACTGCGTCCGTCGGGTGCCGAACTGAACGGGGGACGTCCAGCGCACGTTGGAGCAGTCCGCGTTTCCCCGGCCCAGCTGGATGCCCGTTTCGTAGGTCGCGCAGCGCAGCCGCCGATGCGTCACCGAGGTGCGGAGATTCCAGGCGCCGGAGTCATCGACCCGCCCCCGAGTCTCCCCCGTCTGGAAGTCCTTCGTCGCGGGTTGCTGGGCGCCGGTGGCCGGGGCCGGGAGCAATGGCAAATCAAGGGTGCTCACAATGCGCGAGCTGTCCGGGCGCGGCGCTTGGGAGACGCTGTCATTGGGTTCTTGCGCGGCGCACGAGACGAGCAGGAGGAGCGGCAACAGTTTCCACATTCGTGTTCTCCAGGATGTGTGTCGAGCCTAGATCCGGCAGCGAAGGGTCCGCGCCTGTTCTGGCGTTGTGGGGCTGCTGCGGCAGCCAGGATCGTGAGCTGGGTGATGAGGGCCTTGCCCCCGCGACGCCGCGGTCGTCTCCACACGGGGTTGGGGCGATCGCACCCGGCCGGTCACGGCTGGATAGCCGCCTGGTCTTCCGCAGGGCTTTCCGACGGCGCAATGTCCGGACCGAGCAAGATCGCCATCGGCCGGGTGTGTGGACTGGCATCGAGCGCGATCATCAGTACCATCGTCAGCGGAACCGAAAGAAAGGCGCCGACCGTTCCGAGCACCCAGCTCCATAGCAGCAGCGACAGAAACACCGCCAGTGTCGAGATGCCGAGCCCCCGACCCATGATCCTCGGCTCCAGAACCGAGCCGATCAAGGTATTCGCGATCAGATAACCGAGCGCCACCAGGAGGGTGGTCGACAGATCGGTTTGCACCAGCGCCATGAGTACGGCCGGGGCCGCCATCAGGACGGAGCCGACGAAGGGAATGAAGTTCAGCAGGAAGGCCAGGATCGCCCAGAGTGCGCCGAAGTCGATGCCGAGGAACCAGAGCCAGACCCAAACGAACAGCGCCGTGGCGAAGCTCGTGCCGGTCTTGATCACCATGTAGCGGCTCAGCGCGTCCAGCACCCGCTGCAAGCGGGCCTCGGACTCCTTGGTCAGGTGAAAGGCCGTGCGCAGTTTCAGCCAGAGGCCGGGAGCCTCCAGGAGCATGAAGACCACGGCCAGCAGGATCAGCAGTCCGGTGCCGAAGATCGAGCCCATGTTGCTCAGCGCGACACGGACCAGGCTGCCCGCCAGGGCAGGGTCCAGGATATCGGGCATGGCCTGTGTCGAGTTGGCGATGCCCTTGCCTTCCAGCCACTGGCCCAACTGATCGTTGAGCAGTACCAGTCGCTCCTGATAGCTGGGCAGGCTGTCCTTGAACCCCTCCAGGGCTCCGGTGGCGATCAGTCCGAAGAGGCTGCCGACGTCCAGCAGCACGAACGCGACGAGCGCCAGGGCGCCCCATTTCGGCACGCCCTTGCGCTGCATCCAACGCAAGGGCGGGGCGGCGATGACGGCGATGAACGCGGCGAGCAGGATCGGCGCGACGACGGATTCCGCCGCTTGCAGGAAGAGCAGGACGATGGCGATGGCCGCCGTGACGATCAGGCCACGCGCCGCGGGAGAGAAGCCGGCAAGGACGTTCATGATTCGCTCCTGGCTTCCAGCCATTGCAGAACCCGTGCCTCCAGGTACGGGTAGAAGGGGTTGTAGCGCTGCCGCAGCAGCCAGTCTGCGGGAATGCGCACCAGGCCCCGCTCGCCCCTAAGTGCCATGTCCCCGAGGAAGATGCGATCGCCGCTGTCGGCGGGACCGCGTCCGTACAGGGGGTCATCGGGCGGGAAGGCCAGAGCCACGTGTGACAGGGAGACCATGCCGCTGGGCCAGACGAGATCGAGCGGTCGGGTGCTCGACGTCTGGGGGGAAAAGGGCGCCTTGTAGCGGGCGACGACCTTGGCACTCTCCGGACTCTCGTTGGTGACGAAGGTCACCGCGAACGGCAGGCGCTCCTCGGCCATCAGGCGGTCGGTCAAGGGGGCCGGATCCGCGACGAGCAGGCTGGACGCGATGGCCGCATGGCGGTTGATGTCGAACAGCACCAGCTCGTTGCGGGGCCCTGGAAGTCGCTTCAGCAGGTTGTCGACAATGGCCTCGGTCGTGACCGTGGCATCGACGGTCGACTTGAGCGCGAGAACGGGCGGAAACGCGCGGGCCTTCGCCGGCTCCTGCACCAGGGTGCGGATACGCCGATCGACGTCGCGGGTGAGGGCATGGACCTGCGCGCCCGCGTTGGTCGCGAACGAGTTGTAGTTGAAGGGGTCGAATTCGCTCATGACCGCCAGATAGGCCAGATCCTCGAGGCCCGGCAGGACCGACAGGGCGTCCTTGAAGCGGGCCAGGGCGCTCGCGGGGTGGACCCGAATGGCCGGGGACACCAGCACCAGACTCGCGGGCACGGCCTTGGCCCCGTCTTCGAGCGCTTCGAGGGTGACATCCAGGGCCAGGGGTCCGCCGGTGGAGTAGCCGATGATGTGCAGCGGCGAGTCCCCGAGCCGGTCGGCCAGGTGCGTCGTCGCCAGTCGGACGGCGGCGGCCATGTCTTGCCAGGTGACGGATCTCAGCCCGGATGGCGCCGTGCCGTGACCGGGCAGGCGCAAGCCCAGGACGAGATACCCGGCGCGGTTGAGGGCCTCGCCCAGGGCGCGCAGGGAATAGGGTGAGTCGGACATGCCGTGGAGCAGCAACACCCCCCCGATGGGCGCGTCCGCGTCGAGCTCGAAGGTCCGGTTCCAGTCGCGCGGCCAGCGGCTCGGACTCGCCAGGCTGTCGCGACTGTAGCGCTCCAGGGCGAACTCGGCGCCTGTGGGAGTTTTCCGGACGATCTGCTCGTCCAGCTCTCGGAAGAGGCGCTCCTCCAGATCCAGATAGTCCTGCAGGGTGCGGACCTGCTCACCCGCCATGTCGGCGGTGAATTCCTCGGTGAGCGCCTGGGTATGCCAGGGCGCCAGAGTCGGGTCGTTGCTGCAGTCCGGCACGCCGAGGACGAGGGCGGCGAGCACAAGTCCCGCCACGATCGCAACGACCTGACGCCGCCGAGGGTCGCGGTGGGCGGTCGTCGGCATCTCAGCGCCCCCGCGTCAGCACGAAGTAACGCTTGCCTGCCGGCGTCTCGAGGAAATAGAGCTCGCGGGTCTGCGGCAGCTCGGTCCCGGTCAAGCGCAGGAAGAGATCGTCGAAGAACTCCGGCGTCTCGAGACTGAAGTTATGGAAATTCCGGGTTCGGTTGACGGGGGTGACGTCGACCAGCACCAGCCGCTCATCCCCCGGCTCGATGAGCGCGGACAGGCTATCCGCTTGCTCGGCCTGACTCGGGTTCGCCGGGTCCAGCGTGCTCTCGCCCAGCCGCAGACCGCGGTTGATGAGACGACTCACCAGCAGCGCCCGGTCGTTGGACGAGACATAGACGGTGACGTTGCTTGCAAGCGCCTTGATCTCATCCTTGAAACGTTCGTTGAAGTCGGTGTGATCGACGTCCGCGGCGGTCAACACCACGTTCTCGATCTCGGTTGCAGCGTCGGAGAAGTCGGCGTCCTGATAGAGCTTGTGGAAGGCGTCCACGACCACCTGCCCACCCATGCTGTTCGCCATCAGCCACAGGCGGCTCGGTCTAACCTCGCGGAGGACGAGTTCCAGGGTCGCCGCCAGGTCGGCCCCCGAGGCCTGCGCGACCTCGCGCGCCCGACGGTAGCCGCGCAACGACGAGCCCTGATCGCCGGGCCAGTCGAACAGCAGCACCGGGGTGTCGATATCGAGGACATGCGCGAGAAAGGCGGTCTTGCGCAACGCGGACGGATAGGCCTCACGGAAACCCTGGACCACCACCAGGAGCGAGCGGTGGGGCGAGGCCTCCACCTGGGTGCGCAGTGCTTCGACGAGCTGCTCGGGCGCCAGTGCTTGAACGCTTTGCAGCTGGATCTCCTCGTTGAGAAACCAGTCGCTGGGGTTGATCAGCATCCCCAGACCGAGCGTGGGCTGGATCTTGGTCTCGAACGCGCCGAAACTCAGGGCGTCACCGCGCTCCGAGCCGAAACGCGACTCGATCGGCCCCATGTCGTCGACCGGAGCCCGATTGGTGGCATAGAAGAACCGAAACACGCCCTGCTCGGAGAGTTGGGACACGGTCATCCGACGCAGAACAAAGGCCTCGGCCTGCTCCAGGGCCGTGCGCGTGCCCACGAAGTAGACGTAGAGGGCGGCGCCGATGAGGACTCCCGCGGCCAGGCCCGCGCCCCACAGAAAACGGCTTTTGATGCGCGGTATCATGGTCTTCGTGCGCCGCCCGCACGTCAGACGGTCGTAGCAGGGGCGACCGGCGCCGACCGGGTGGTGAGAAACAGGAGCCAGACAGACAGACCCAACACGATCAGCTCCGCGCTGAGAATGACGAGCAGGGACGTCAGGCTGATCGCATCCATCGCGGAGATCGACTGTGCCGGATCACCGCCCAGCCCCGACGAGATCATGAGACCCGTTTGCGGAGTCGCCAGCAGGATGAACAGCATTCGCCCGGCGGCGCTGAACAGCAAGAGCATCGAGAACGCGATCCCGGCGCCGCTGGCCCATAGACCCACCCACAGCGTCTGCTCGACGGAGGCCCGGTCAGGACGCCGTGCCGGGTCGGCGATGTGCTTCCCGATACGGGTGTAGCGAAAGAACCAGAAGGTCGTGAAGACCATGATGAGCAGGCTGCCGTAGGACAGGTAGTTGCTCAGATCGATCCCGATGCGCTGGGCGGAATCCGGACTTCTCATCAGCAGGACATAGGCGAGCAGCAGCAACGGAACCGCGAGCAGCGCGAACTGTATCCAGAAACCGAGCCAGCCAAGCCGGGAAAATTGCTTCGAGAGCCGTTCCGGCTCGACCGGCAGCCAAGGTTTGCTTAGGATGGCGTCCATAACGAATCCTCTGGATCGATGTTTGGTGTATAGTGCCGGGCTGGAATATGCGGGCACCGTAGTCGCATCGGAGTGGTGGATGTCCAATTTTATGGAAGCGGCCGGCGCGCTGAAATTGCACCTTGGTAAAACGCTGGAGCCCATGGACACGGTTATCGGATAGGCGATGAGCTGGATCACGATGCTCTATGGCACGATGGCCGTCGTCGCGTCCACACTGGCCGGGATTTATCTGGCCGCCTGGGTCGCGCAGCGGGACGACGGGGCCTACCTGATGTTCGTGCTGCTTGCGGTCAGCATGTGCGGCGTCGCGGTGACCGAGTTCTTGATGCTGCAAGCGCAGACGCTGGAGGAATACGTCCTCGCGACACGCTTGTGGCACGTGCCGTTGTGGTCGGGCGTTTGCGCACTCGTCGGTTTGGCTCACTGGCGTTTGCGGCCGCGTTTTTCGTGGGTGGGTTGGCTCGCCGTGGCACTGCGGACGCTCGCGCTGGTTGCAAACTTCCTCTCTGAATCCTCTCTGCACTATGTCGTTCCGACCGGGATCGACCACGTCTGGCTCTTCGGTGAGCCGCTCTCCATGGCGACCGGCGCCCCCAATCCCTGGATGCTCCTGGGTCAGGTCAGCAACCTCCTGCTGCTGGTCTTCATTATCGACGGCGGTGTCTGCGCCTGGCGGCGGGGAGAGCGCCAACGGGCACTGTCGTTGGCGCTCGGTCTCCTGATCCCCGTCGCGCTCGGCGCCATCCAGTCGGTGCTCGTGTATTGGGGCTTCGTTCAGATGCCCGTCATGATCGCGCCGCTGCTGCTGTTCATGGCCGTCGCCATGGGCTACGAACTGAGCGACGGGCTGCTGCGCGCCGCGCGCGCCGAGCGAGAAGTCCGGTCGATGGATGCCTCCTTGAGCGAGCTGTCCGCCAGCCTGGCGCACGAGCTGAACCAGCCCCTGGCCGTGATCCTGACGAACGCCGAGGCCGCCCAATCCCTGCTGCGCCGGACACAGCCGGACCTGACCGAGGTCAGCGCGATCCTGGCCGACATCGTCGACGCCGACCGGCGGGCGGCTGACTTGATTCGGCGCATCCGCGCGCTCCACGATCGCGGCGAGCCCGAGCGCGAGCCGCTGTCCGTCAATGACGCGATCAAGCGGGTTCTCGGTCTGATCGGCAGCGAGCTGGACGAGCAGGGTGTGACCATCAGCCTCAGTCTGGCCGCGGACCTGCCCTCGGTGCAGGCCGACGGCATTCTGATCGATCAGGTTCTGCTCAATCTCCTCTCCAACGCCGCCGAGGCCGTCGCCGACAACAGTCCGCACGACCGCCGTCTCTCGGTCACGACCTTTTCTCACTCGAACGGCGTGTCGATCGAGATCGCAGACAACGGATGCGGCGCCGCCGATCCGAGACGGATCTTCAACGCCTTCCATTCGACCAAGCCCGGTCGGCTCGGCATGGGATTGGCCATCGTGCGCTCCGTCGTCAAGAGCCACGGGGGGCGGGTCTGGGCCGAATCGGCGACCGGCCGCGGAACGACCATTTACCTGTCTTTACCGAGAGACTGTCCGTCATCATGACCAACGAACAGATCGTCTATGTCCTGGACGACGATCCCGAGATACTGAAGGCGCTGACGCGGCTGCTCGGCGCCGAGGGTTTCCAGGTTCGCGGCTTCACCAGCGCACACGAGTTTCTCGCCCACGAGCGCTCTCCGGGGCCGGCCTGCCTCGTGCTGGATCTGGCCATGCCCGAGATCGATGGTCTGGAGGTCCAGGAGCGTTTGCGTCGCGGCGGCGCCGATCTTTCCATCGTCTTCCTCTCCGGCCATGGCAGCATCCCCCTGAGCGTGCGGACCGTGAAGGCGGGTGCGGAGGACTTCCTGACCAAACCGGTGAACGCGGCCGAGCTGCTGGCGGCGATCCGGGCCGCGCTACGACGCGCCTCCGATCGACAGGCCGAGCGCGAGGAATGGCTGGCCCTGCACCAGCGACTCGCGTCGCTGACGCCGCGGGAGCGGGAGGTGCTCGACCATGTGATCGCCGGACGACTGAACAAGCAGATTGCGGCCGATCTCGGCACCGGCGAGCAGAACATCAAAGTCCATCGCGGGCGCCTGATGCGCAAGATGGGCGTCAGGTCGGTGGTGGAGCTGGCGCGCATGACCGAGCAGCTGAGACGCACGCTCAAGGAGCGAGATGGGCGCGCCCAAGAGTGACTCGCATCCGGGGGCGCCGCCACCCCGGCATGCTCGTTAGAGGAGCGTCCCGGTTCCGACGCCGCGTCTCAGACGGACGAATCCCTTGGGGCTTGACGGGCTGTTATACTGTACGGCCTGGACACCCCTACCATCGACCCGACCCCCATGCCGAGCACAATGCCCGACTCCCCCGTGATCCGCGTGGAGTCCGTCAGCTTCTCCTATGGCGAGACCCTGGTGCTCGAACGCATCGACCTGAGCATCGTCGCCGGTGAGTTCGTGGGACTGGTCGGTCCCAATGCCGGCGGCAAGAGCACGCTGCTGAAGCTGATCCTGGGTCTGCTCGAACCTCAGTCAGGGCGCATTCGCGTGCTCGGTCGCCCGCCGCGCGAGGCGGCGCGCGCCATCGGTTACGTCCCCCAGTTTCCGAGCTTTCCGCGCGACTTCCCGATCTGTGTCGAGGAGGTCGTGGCCATGGGGCGGATCGGACTCGGGTCGCGCTGGCCGCTCGGCTGGTCGAGCCGTGCCGACCGCGCGGCGGCCCGGCAGGCGCTCGCCGAGGTCGAGGCGGCGGATCTGGCGCGGCGTCCGATCGGCCAACTCTCGGGCGGGCAGTTGCAACGGGTGCTGCTGGCGCGCGCTCTGGTCGGTGAGCCGCGTCTGCTCATCCTCGACGAGCCCACGGCCAACATCGACCAGCGCGCCGAGAACGACATCTTCGACCTGCTCGCCGAACTCAACCGGCGCCTGACCATCCTGCTGGTCTCGCACGACATCGCCTTCATCTCCGAGTACGTCAGCCGCGTGGCCTGTCTCAACCGGACCCTGGCCTGTCACGGCACCAGCGCGATCGACGGCGACACCATCCAGCATCTCTACGGCGGCCATGTCCGCCAGGTCGAGCACCGGCATGGCTGAATTTCTCACGGCACTCGCGACCTATGGATTCCTGCAGAGCGCACTGATCGCGGGGCTTCTGGCCAGCGTCGGCTGCGGCGTGATCGGCACCTTCGTCGTCGTCAAGCGCATCGCCTTCATGGCCGGCGGGATCGCGCATTCGGTGCTCGGCGGCATGGGCGCGGCGCTCTATTTCGGACTCGATCCATTCGCCGGGGCGCTGATCGCGGCCATCTTCTCGGCGCTGCTGATCGGGGCGGTGCGTCTGAGCTGGAAGACCCAGGAAGACACGCTCATCGGCGCGCTCTGGGCCATCGGCATGGCGGTCGGCGTGCTCTTCATCGCCAAGACACCAGGGTATTCCTCGGACCTGATGAGCTTTCTGTTCGGCAACATCCTGCTGGCGCCGACGCGCGAACTCTGGTGGATGGCGGGGCTGGATCTGGTGCTGGTGGTCACGGTCGCGCTCTTCTATCGGCAGTTCCTGGCCGTCACCTTCGACGAGGAGTTCGCGCGTCTGCGCGGCGTGCCGGTCACGTTTTTCTATCTGCTGCTGCTGTGTCTGGTGGCCGTGACCGTGGTGCTGCTGATCCAGGTGGTGGGGCTGATCCTGGTCATCGCGCTGCTGACGCTGCCGGCGGCCATCGCCGGTCACTATGTCCATTCGCTGGGGGCCATGATGCTGATCGCGACCGGACTCGGGGCGCTCTTCACCACGCTGGGGCTGGCGCTCTCGTTCGGGCCGGATCTGCCGACCGGGCCGACCATGATCCTGCTCGCGGGGTGCGTCTATATCCTGTCGGCGCTGGTCAGTCGTCAGTTGCACCGTCGGCGCGCCTGGCGTCAGGCGGCAATGGTCAGAGGGTAGGGCGCGCCATGCCGACGACGGGTGATGCCCTGGAACGGGTGCTGGACCAGGCCGAGGCGCTCTGCCGGCAGCGCGGCGTCAGGCTCACACCGCAACGGCGGCGGGTGCTGGCGATCCTGTGCGCGGCCGAGCGTCCGCTCGGGGCCTATGAGATCCTGGAATCCATGCGCGAGGGCGCACGTGCACTGGCCCCGCCGACCGTCTATCGGGCGCTCGACTTCCTGCTCGAACACGGGCTGGCGCACAAGATCGAGAGTCTGCATGCCTTCGTCGGCTGCACCCATCCCGAGCATCCACATGCCGGCCAGTTCCTCATCTGCGCCGAGTGCGGGCGCGTGACCGAGCTGAAGGATGCCGCCATCGCCCGGAGTCTGACGCTGGCGGCCAGTGAGACCGGGTTTCGACCGAGCCGTCCGGTGGTCGAATTGATCGGTACCTGCGCCGACTGCGTACTCAAGCATCCCTGACCTCGACCATGCCGGATTGGAGCCTATCGCTGGCCGTGCTGATCCTGGGCCTGATCGGACTCGTCCTGGGGAGTGCCGGCGTGCAGGGGGCGATTGGGGCATCGGGGTGTCGGTTCTCGCCCTGGCAAGCGCTGGTCGCCATGCTGCCGGCGATGGCCGTGACCTTGCAAGCCATTGGTTCGGACGCAAGCACTCTGGGGCTTGGTGCGATCATCGGCGTCCATGTTCTCGGCGTTCTATTGGCGATAAGGCGTTTTTCGAGCCGGTTGCGGGCTTGGAGCCTGATCGGTGCGGCGATCGGCGTCTGGGGATTGGGGTTCGATGGCCGTCTGGGACGGGTCGATGGGGGTGTACTGGTTCTGCTGTGTCTGCTCTATCTGGCATGGATGACCAGGGCGGCGCGACAGTCAGCTTCGCCGAGGGATGACGGTAAAACCCAAGCGGCGGCTGTCGATGCCGGACAACCAACACGACTGGTGCGCTCCAGATGGCGGATCTGGGTGGTGATCTCCCGTTTCTGTTTGGGGTTGATCCTGCTGGCCGTGGGCGCGCGCGTGCTGGCGATGGGGGCGCTCGATCTGGCACTGGTGCTGGATCTCGATGACTGGACGCTTGGCCTGATGCTTGTCGCGCCAGTCGGCGTCCTGGCCGGCTGGGCGCCGATCCTGCTCGCCAGACCGCGACCAGACGAAGGCGCATCGCGTCTGATCGCGCCGGGCTTCGCGGTCGATTTCAATCTCGTCAATCTGCTCGGCCTCGTCGGCCTGACGGCGCTGACGGCGCCGGGCGGTCTCCCGTTCACGCGCGAGACGCTGCTGGTGTCCTGGCTGCTGGTGATCCTGACGTCGATCCTGGCCGCAGCCGCGCTCATCCGCGCCGAGCCGGCTTGATCCGACCGCGACGACCCGCATTCTCAGGATTGCCGAATGGCCGCCGCACGCTTGACACTCCGGACGAGCGCGTCAAACTGGCCGACCGCCGATCATGCCCATGGAGAAGTTTGTGGCCGAAGCCATCCTGACCCGTATCGAGATCAGCAAGGACTATCTCAATTTCAGTGCCGGCCATTTCACGCTGTTCTCGGCCACCGAGCGCGAGAATTTGCATGGTCACAACTTCCGGGTGCGCTGCGCGGTCACGGCCCGGGTGGGCGAGGGAGGTCTGACCTTCGACTATGTGATCCTGAAACGCGCGCTCAAGGAACTCTGCGACGCACTCGACGAGCGCGTGCTGCTGCCGCTGGAATCGCCCTATCTGCTCATCGAGCGCCGGGACGGACTGGTGCTGGCGCACTTCGCCGACGAGCGCATCCCTTTTCTGGACCGCGACGTCCTGCTGCTTCCCATCCGTAACGTCACCATCGAGGAACTGGCCCCATTGCTGCTAGGACGGCTGCGCGCGCATCCCGAGATCGCCGCCATGGCCCCGGCGATCCGCGCTATCGAACTCGGCGTCTCCTCGGGGCAGGGACAGTGGGCCATCGCTCAATCGGAGTCTGTATCCGTATGAACCAACTCATCATCACCGGCGCCAGCTCGGGCATCGGACGCGCCATCGCTGCACGCTTCCTGGCCAATGGCTGGCGCGTGCTCAATCTGTCGCGTCGGCCCTGCCCGGAGCCTGGGGTCGAGAACCTGAGCGTCGATCTGGAATCGCCCGCGAGTTTGGATGCACTGGCCGAGACATTGCCGGGACGCCTCGCCACCGAAGGCCGGATCTGTCTGGTGCACAACGCCTCGATCATGCGCGCCGACCGCATCGATGCCCTGCCGGACGCCGATCTGCGCGCCGTGCTCGAACTCAACCTGCTGTCGCCCAATCGGCTCAATCAACTCATCCTGCCGCACCTGGGAGCGGGATCGAGTGTGCTCTACATCGGCTCGACCCTGTCCGAGAAGGCCGTTCCGGGGGCGGCCAGCTATGTGATCGTCAAGCACGCGCTCGTCGGCATGATGCGCGCGACCTGTCAGGATCTGGCCGGGCGCGGCATCCACACCTGCCTGATCTGCCCCGGCTTCACGGATACTCCGCAAGTGCGCGCCCTCATCGACGGCCATCCGGAGACGCTGGCCGCCATTACGGCGATGAACGCTTTCGGTCGTCTGATCACGCCCGAGGAGATCGCCTCGGCGGTCGCCTTCGCCGCCGAGTCGCCCATGTTCAACGGATCGGTCATCCATGCCAATCTCGGGCAGCGTGAGCGCTGATGGCGACGCGATCCAACAAGGACGATGAGACGGCGGATTCGCGCGTCGTCTGTATCAGCGGCGGCACCTCGGGGATCGGCATGGGGCTGGTCTCGGCTTTCCTCGATGCCGGGGATCGGGTCTACACCTTCGGGCGCTCGCCGGAGAAGGTCGAGGCCGTGCGCGCGCGTTGGCCGGAGGCGGTCACTGCGGGCTGCCTGGTGGTTCTGACGGGGGATGTCACGGACGCCGATTTTCGCCGGCGCCTGACCGAACGGCTGGAGCAGGACGTCGGGCGGCTGGACGTGCTGGTCAACAATGCCGGCGTCATCCGCGACAGCGGCACCCTGGAGGAGAGCCTGGAGCACTGGCGCGAGACTTTAGAGATCAACCTGGTCGCGCCCTTTGCCCTGACTCAGGTCTGCGCGCCATTGATGGACCAGTCAGCCGCGCCCGTAGTGATCAATCTGTCCTCGGCCTGCGGCCGGCATCCCTTCGTCACCTGCACCTCGACCAGCTATTCGGTGGCCAAGGCCGGACTCGACATGCTCACGCGCCGACTGGCGCTGGCGCTCGGTCCGCGCGGAATTCGGGTCAATGGAGTCGCGCCCGGTGTGGTCGCGTCCGAGATGTGGAGCGGGGCGGATGATCTGATGCAGGCGACCGTGGAGCGCCGTCACGTCCTGGGCCGACAGGTGGTCACGCCCGCCGACGTCGCCGAGGCCGTCCTCTTCCTCGCCTCGCCGCGCGCCCGGCTCGTGACCGGCGCCACGCTCAACGTCGATGCCGGCTATACGCTCGGCTGACAGGACGTCCCTTGGTAACGGTTCAAAAACAACTTGGCCATAGCGGTTCCTTCTCCCCCCTCTCCCCAACCCCATCGCTCAGACCGACTCCGCGCGGCCTTGCTCATCGAGCCGCCGAGCCCGTTCGTCCTCGCTGACCAGCCGATAGTCGCTGTCCCGAACGTCCTGGATCAGCAGATCGACGTTCTCGGGTGCGGCCCCGACCAGACTCAAGGCTGTGGCCCCGAGTCGCAGGCTGGCCTCGATCGCTTCCGGATAGGCGCGGGTCGCGCCGGCCGCGATCAGACGCGCGCTCTGCTCCAGATCGCGCGCGCGGGCGATGATCGGGAGAGACGGATAATGAGCGCGCAGAAAGGACACAGTGCGCCAGGCCGTGTCGGCCTGATCGATGGTGACAACCACCAGGGCCGCGCGCTCGCCATGTGCGGCGGCGAAGAGTCCGGCCTCGGCGACATCGCCATAGAACACCGCATGACCATCCGCACGTCCACGCGCCACCCGCGTCAGATCGGCATCGAAGGCCACGAAGGGCACCTCACTGGCGCGTAGCAGGGTCCCGACCGTATGTCCGACCCGTCCGTAGCCGCAGATGATGACATGATCGCGCAGGTCGGCGATGTTGAGCGGCTGAGGCTGTGGCTCGGCCTCGTCCGCCCTGGCGCCCGAGCGCGTGAGCCGGCGGGCGATGGCGCCATTGTGACGGATGAGGAAGGGCGCGATCACCATCGACAGCAGCACCGACATCAGCGCGACCTGTTCGGCCCGACCGGCGATGGCGCCCGATTCGAACGCGATCGCCAGTAGCGCGAAGCCGAACTCACCGCCGACCGTCAGCAGGAGCGCCACGCGCCAGGACATCAGCGCATCGGCTCCGCTCAGTCGCACGATCGGCCCCACCACCAGCGCCTTGAGCGCCAGCAGCGCCAGCGCGCCGCCGAGCGCCAGGTGCCAGACATCCGGTAGTGCCGACAGATCGAACAGCATCCCGATCCCGACGAAGAAGAGCCCGAGCAGCACATCGCGGAAAGGCCGGATCGCCGCCTCGATCTGGTGTCGGAACTCGGTCTCGCCGAGCATCATCCCGACCAGGAAGCCGCCGAAGGCCATCGACAGCCCCAGACTGCCGGTGATCCAGGCGGCGGCGAGCGAGACGAACAGCACCGTGAGCGTGAACAGCTCATTGGAGCGGCGCGCCACGATCAGATGGAAGAGCGGACGCAGCAACCGCCGCCCGGCGATGTACACCAGCGCCAGTGCCAGCGCCGCCTTGACCATCGCCCAGCCGAGCGAGAGCGCAATGGCCTCGGCGCCGACCGCCAGCCCCAGCACCGGGATGATGACGACGAAGGGCACGGCGGTGACATCCTGGAACACCGACATCGCCACGCCCAGGCGTCCGTGACGGCTCTGCTCCTCGCGCTGTTCCTCCAGCAGCTTGCTGAGGATGGTGGTCGAGGACTGGGCGAACACCGCGCCCACGACGAAAGCGGCGACCGGCGACAGACCGACGAGCCAGGCCAGGACACCGACCAGCGCCGTGGTCAGGACCACCTGCGCCGTGCCGAGCCACAGCACCGTGTGACGCAGAGCCTGCAATTGCGGCAGCGAAAAGCTCAGTCCGACCGTGAACAGCAGAAAGACGATTCCATACTCGGCCAGCAGCCGCAGTTGATGTCCCTCGATCACGGGGCCGGGCGTATAGGGACCGAGCAGCACGCCGACCAGCAGATAGCCGAGCACGGGCGGCGCTTGCAGACGCTGGAAGGTCCAGACCAGTGCGATCGCCGCGCCGAGCAGCAGGATCAGGTGCATCAAGGTTTGATCGAACATGAATACAAGTGTCTCCGGGTTGGCGCATCGAGCGACCTGTCTCTCAATCCGAATCCGGCCGCGCATCGACCGCGGCTGAAGTCTCGGAGCGGTTACGCAGCTCCCGATACACGCCGGCACGCATGATCAGCATGGCCACCACCGGCGCTGTCATCAACACGAAGACACTGATCAACAACTCATGGATCACCAGGCGCGACTGCGCCACCGTGAAATAGAGCATCGACGCCAGCAGGATGCAGCCGGCGCCGAGTGTGACGGTGATCGCCGGGCCATGCATCCGTTGATAGAAGCTGTGCAGCCGCGCGAGGCCGAACGCACCGATCAGGGTCATCAACCCACCCAGCACCAGCAACAGGGCGACCGGGATGGCCGCCCACCACGGCAGGGCTTCGGCGCTGCTCATTCGATCACCTCGCCGCGCATCAGGAACTTCGCCAGCGCGATGGTCGAGACGAAACCGAGCAGAGCGATGATCAGCGCGGCCTCGAAATAGATCTGACTGCCATAGCGGATACCCAGCATCAGCGCCAGCAGCATGATGCACATCCACAGCGTATCGAGCGCCAGCACGCGGTCTTGGGCGGACGGGCCGATCAGTAGGCGCAGCGTGCACAGCAGCATCGCCAGCACCACGCAGGCCAGTGCGAACAGGCTCGCCACTGCGAGCAGCGTCACGGTCGTCATCCGGGGTCTCCTTCGGTGGCGGGTATCTCGAACACCTCGATGATGGGGCGTTCGTAGCGCGTCTTGATGGTGTCGATCCACCAGGCTTCGTCGTGCAGGTCGAACACGTGGAGCAGCAGTTCATGTCCGTCGGGCAGCAGATCCACCCACACCGTGCCCGGCGTGGAGTTGATCAGGCAGGAGAGCAGGGCCAGCCCGTGCGGACTGTGCAGATCGAGCGGCACCCGAATGAACTGGGAATTCACGTCAGCCGAGCGGCGCAGCAGGATGATCTGGCTGACGTTGAAGCAGGAGCGCACGATCTCGATGGCCGAGAACCACAGCAGCCGCAGCAGCCGCAGCAGCGCCAGTGGACGACGAATGCGGGCCTGACCATGCGGTTGCAGCGGCCTGGAGAGCCGCGGCGCGACGAGGCCGAGCACACTGCCCAGCAGCCAGTGCGCTGGTTCGATGCTCTGGTTGAGCAGCAGCCACAGCAGCAGCAGGCTGATCGATAGCAGTGGCGAAGGCAGCCAGCGTTTCATCGCACCGCCTCCAGGTCCGGCAGCCGCTGCACCGGGGGTTCGCCGAGCACCTGCCGGCTGTAGTCGCCGCTGCGCATCAGCCCCTCGGTGGTGCGGCCCAGGTAGTCGAAGACCGTGCCCGCCTGCACCGTCAGCAGCACGCACAGCATCACCAGCGCACCGATGGGCGCGGCTTCGGAGAACAGCAGCCGTGGCGGCGTGACCACGCCCGAGGCCCAGAAGGTGCGCACCCCCAGGCGCATCAGCGCAATGATCGCCGCCAGGCCGCCCACCAGGATCAGCGCAATCAGCAGCCAGGTGGTCGCCGGCAACGGCGCGGGTGCGGCCGCGAGCAGGGCATGAAAGAGGCTGAACTTGGCGACGAACCCCGCCAGCGGCGGCAGTCCGGTGATGACCAGCGCGCAGGCGACGAAACTCAGTCCGAGGAAGGCGAGCGCACCCGGAATGCCGACGCCGACCGGGTCTTCCGGTTTGTCCTCGATGGCGAAGGCCTCCATCGTGATCGCCAGCATCGCCGCGCCCGGCGGCAGGAGACGCTCGGTGAGTTCGAGCAGCAGCATGAAGGCTGCCATCGCCAGCGTTGAGCCAAGGAGATAATACAGGCCCGAGGCCAGCACCGGACTGCCCGAGTGGCCGATCGCCACCAGCAGCGTCCCCGAGGACAGGATCGCGCCGTAGCCGGCCATCCGTCCGCCGTCCTGGCTGGCGAGCATGCCGATTGCGCCGAACAGCAGGGTCGCCATGCCGCCCAGGGTCAGCGCCGCCAGACCGAAGCCGCTGAGCGCCCCGGCCTGATCGCCGAAGACTGTCAGCCAGACGCGCAGCACCGCATAGAGGCCCACTTTGGTCATCAACACCAGCATCGCCCCCACCGGCGCCGACGCCGAGGCGTAGGCGGTGGGCAGCCAGAAGCCGAGCGGCCACATCGCCCCCTTGGTCAGGAAGGCCAGCGCCAGCACCGTGGCGCCGATCTGCAACAGCCAGACATCCTGTGCGCCCAGTGTCGCCACACGCCCGCCCAGGTCGGCCAGATTGAGCGTGCCCGTGGCGGCATAGATCAGCGAGACACCGATCAGGAACAGCAGTGAGGCGACCAGATTGACGGCGATGTACTGCATCCCGGCCTGGATGCGGCGCAGGTTGTAGCCGTGGAGCACCAGACCGTAGGACGCGGCCAGCATGACCTCGAAGAAGACGAACAGGTTGAAGAGGTCGTTGGTCAGGAAGGCGCCATTGAGCCCCATGAGCAGGAACTGGAACAGCGCATGGAAGCTCACCCCCACCCGGTCCCAGCGCCGCGCCGAGAACACCAGCACGGCCAGCGCGATGGTCGCGGTCAGCACCAGCATCAGCGCGGTGAGCCGGTCCACCATCAGCGCGATGCCGAAGGGCGCCGCCCAGTTCGCCGCCAGATAGACGCCGATGCCGTCCGGCCAGTGTTCGCCGTCGGCCAACAGCAACAGCGCCACGGCCACGACCCAGAGCAGCAGGGTGCTGCCCAGGCCGAGGGCGAATTTCAGCGGGTAGCGCTTCTGGTTGATCGGGATCAGCAGTGCGCCGACGATCAGCGGCAGCAGCACCGGCGCGACGATGAGGTGCTGCATCCAGGGCAGCGCGTTCATGAGCGCGGCTCCCTGCCGTCGACGTGGTCGCTGCCGGTCAGTCCGCGCGCGCCGATCATCATCACAAGATACAGCGCGGTGGTGGCAAAGCCGATCACGATCGCAGTCAGCACCAGTCCCTGCGGCAGCGGATCGGCGAACTGCGACGGATCGATGTCGGGCGTGGGGGTGATCGGCGGTTTGCCCACCCACAGCCGGCCCATTGCGAAGATGAACAGATTGACGGCATAGGACATCAGCAGCAGCCCGGTGATGAGTTGGAAGGTTCGTGGGCGCAGGATCAGCCAGATGCCCGCGCCGAACACCACGCCGATGGCGATGGCCAGGATGAGTTCCATCAGAATGTCCTCTCCGTGACGGTGCCGGGAATCTCCACCTCCGCGTCTTTGCCCGGCTGGCGATGCGCGCGCAGCGACTGGTGGGCGAGTGCGACCAGCATCAGCATGGTGGTGCCGACCACGACCGTGAAGACGCCGAGGTCGAACAGGAAGGCGCTCGGCAGATGCAGTTCGCCCAGCAGCGGCCAGTCGAGATGCGCGGTGTGCGTGGTCAGGAAGGGATGACCGAACCACCAGGCTCCCAGCCCGGTGAGGCAGGCCAGTAACAGGCCGGCGCTCAACCAGCGGTGCGAACGCAGATGGATATGGCTCTCCACCCAGGTCGTGCCGGCCAGCATGTACTGCACCAGGATCGCCACCGCGAAGATCAGCCCGGCGACGAAGCCGCCGCCCGGCAGGTTGTGCCCGCGCATGAAGAAATACACGGCGATCACGCCCATGAAGGGCAGCAGCAGACGCAGATAGATGCCCGGCACCAGCAGATAGCCG
Organism: Allochromatium humboldtianum; assembly: GCF_013385175.1. GTDB lineage: Bacteria > Pseudomonadota > Gammaproteobacteria > Chromatiales > Chromatiaceae > Thermochromatium > Thermochromatium humboldtianum. The sequence continues at coordinate 60,288 of NZ_JABZEO010000004.1, forward strand.
CTGTTGGCCTGCTCGGCCGGGGTCTGCCGGCTGGCCGGGTCGGCCTGGAATCGCTGCTGGGGCGGAATGCTCGCGCTCTCGGGTGCCGGGCGGAAGCGGCGCAGCAGCGCATAGACCGTGAGCGCGACGATGGCGAGCACGCTGATCTCGCCCAGGGTGTCGAAACTGCGGAAGTCCACCAGCAGCACGTTGACCACGTTGCTGCCCCCGCCGCCGCTGAGCGCATTGAGCAGGAAGAAGTCGGCGATCGTGTCCGAGGCCGGATGCACCAGCACCGCATAGGTCAATGCCGCCAGCGCCAGCCCGCCGCCGACCGCCAGCGCGAGGTCGCGCGAACGGCGCCCCCACAGGCGCCAGAGCGGCTGTTTCGGACCGGCCATCGACTCGATCCGTGGCGGCAGCCAGCGCAGACCGAGCAGGATCAGCACGGTGGTCACGGTCTCCACCATCAGTTGGGTCAAGGCCAGGTCAGGCGCCGACAGCCACAGGAAGGTCGCCGCCGTGACGATGCCGGTGCCGCCGATCAGCATGAGTGCCGCCAGACGGTGATACTTCGCCATCCAGGCACCGGCCAGTGCGCAACCGGCGCCGATCAGCCACAGGGCGGCGAACAGCGGGTCGATGTCCTGCTGCGGGATGCGAGTCCAGGCCGGCGGCTGACCGGCCAGCAGCAGCGGGACGGTCAGTAATCCGAGCATCAGGAACAGCAGTTGGGGTTGCAGCTTCTGGGTGCCGAGGCGTTGCAGCAGCCATTCCGAGCCGCGTGCAATCTGCGCCATCACGGTTTCGTAAGCCTGAGCGCCGCTGAGACGGTGGATCAGCGGGACGCGGTCGCGCTGCTGCAAGCCGAAGTAAATGCGGAGCACGAGGTAGAGCAGCACGCCGCCGCCGAGCGCGAACAGACTCATCAGCAGCGGCAGATTGAAGCCGTGCCACACAGCCAGGTTGTAAGCCGGAGTGGCCTCGCCCAGGGTAGCGGTGGCGGCCAGATGCAACAGCGGGCCAATGCTCACGCCGGGGGCGATGCCGACCACCAGGCACGCCAGTACCAGGAGTTCGACCGGGAAACGCATCCAGCGCGGCGGCTCGTGCGGGTCGCGCGGAAGATTCTGCGCCGGCGCGCCGAAGAACACCGAAATGAACCGCAGCGAGTAGGCGACGCTGAACATGCCCATCGCCACCGCCGCGTATGACATCCACCAGTTGCTGTTGCCGCCGACATGAATGGTCTCGGCGAAGAACATCTCCTTGGACAGGAAGCCGTTGAGCAGCGGCACGCCCGCCATCGCCGCGCTCGCGACGATGGCCAGCGTGGCCGTGATCGGCAACGTGTGGCGCAGACCGCGCAGCACGCGCAGGTCGCGGGTGCCCGACTCGTGGTCGATGATGCCGGCGGCCATGAACAGCGAGGCCTTGAAGGTGGCATGGTTGAGGATATGGAAGATCGCTGCGACGATGGCCAGCGGAGTGCCGATGCCGATCAGCACCGTGATCAGCCCGAGGTGGCTGATCGTCGAATAGGCCAGGAGACCCTTGAGGTCGTGCTGGAAGATAGCGATGAAGGCGCCGATCAACATGGTGCACGCCCCGGCGCCGCCGATGATCCAGGTCCATTCCGGCGTGCCGGCGAGCGCGGGCCACAGGCGCACGAGCAGAAACACCCCCGCCTTCACCATGGTCGCCGAATGCAGGTAGGACGACACCGGCGTGGGCGCCGCCATCGCGTGCGGCAGCCAGAAATGGAAGGGGAACTGCGCGCTCTTGGTGAGCGCGCCGAGCGCAACCAGCACCAGGGCCGCGAGGTAGAGATCATGGCTGCGGATCCTGTCGCCTGCGGCGAGCACCGCGTCGAGATCGTAGCTGCCGGCGATGTGGCCGATCACCAGCACCCCGGCGAGCAGGCACAGACCGCCGGTAGCGGTGACGGTGAAGGCCATGCGCGCGCCACGGCGGGCATCGGCGCGATGGTGCCAGTAGCCGATCAGCAGGAAGGAGGTGAGGCTGGTGAGCTCCCAGAACACCACCAGTTGCACCAGATTGCCCGACAGCACCACCCCCAGCATCGAGCCCATGAAGGCCAGCAGGAAGGAGAAGAAGCGCGGCACCGGGTCGTCGGACGACATGTAATAGCGCGCGTACAGCACCACCAGCAGACCGAGCGTCAGGATCAGCATGGTGAACACCCACGCCAGACCATCGACCCGCAGCACGAACGCCAGCCCCTGCGCCGGCAGCCAGGCGAACTCTGCGCGCAGCACCTCGCCGGCGGCCATCTGTGGAAACAGCAGACCGCCGATCGCCAGCCCGGACAGCGTCACGCCGATCGCCAGCCAGGATTCGCGGTTGCGCGCGTCCTGGGGCATCAGCGCCGCGAACAGAGAGCCGAGGAATGGGATGAGGAGTAGAGCGGCAAGCAGCATGGATCGTGGTTGGTAGCGCGGAATTCAAAGGCAGCGTTAGACACGCTTCGATTTATTCTTTATATCAATTTCAATGATTGACAAAAAAAACTGTTTTAGTCGGGGCGAGTCGGATATATGGCGCCTCTATCATAATCGTCTCGTTATCGTTCAATCCCCGAGGTAAGAAGGAGATGCTGGATCCCGAAGTCGGCTATGGCGACGAGCTCTTGGAGCGCGTCCCGTCCATGTCACCCCAAGAGTCACGCGGTCAGTCGGCCAGTCTGGACGTGCGCCGCCGCATTGAGCACATGCGCGAGATCAAGCGCTTGCGCGAACTGCTCGACGACCCTGACTTCAACGAGCTGAACTGACGTCCGGTTTGGGCGGCGCGCCGCTGGACGTCGCCGCCCCGTTCCCCGCTTCCCTCATCAATCGCCCAGACTGACGGGCGTCTCGAAGCTCGGCGGCTTGACAGCCAGGACCGCACGATCACAGCGATCGAGGATGGTCTCGGCGGTGTTTCCGATCAGCAGCCCCGGAATGCCGCCGCGCCCGACCGTGCCCATGACGATGAGATCCACGTCCAACTCGACGGCGAGGGCCGGGATTTCCTCGATCGCCGAGCCGCGCTGTAGATGCGATCTGGGCTTCAGATACTCCAAGCCCTCCGGTCCGATCCGCTCGGCGAGCGCTTTGATCAAGCCATCCACACCCAGCACATGCTGGTTGCGGGTCTGCTCGACATAGCGCAACTCATCGACCGTGGTATCCGTCGTCCAGACACCGCCCGCCCAGTGATGCAGGAATCCCGTGGCCGGCGCCTCCCAGACGTGCGCGACATGCAGTTCGGCGAACTCGGCTAGGGCCAGCGCGCTCGCCAGATCCAGGATTCGCCGGTTCAAGCCCTCGGTCTCGGCGTCCTCGTCAGCGCCGGGCGTGAAATCCACCGTCGCCAGGATGCGACGATAGGGTTGGCGTCCATCTGGCTTCAGCAGCCACACCGGACAGGGGCATTTGCGTAGCAGGTGCATGTCGCGGCTGCCCAGCCAGCGCGCGCGCAGACCGCCGCCCTGGGGTTCGGCGGCCTTGATGACCAGATCATGCCCCCCGCGAAGCACGGTGCGGATGATCTCGATGTGCGGGCGACCGAAGGCGACCAGGCATTCGGCCTCGATCGGTTGGGCGAGGGCCGCTAGCGCGCCCTGCATCGTCGCCAGACACTGATCGCGGATCGCCGCCTCGACCTGCGCCTGATCCAGTTCAGCCGTCGCCGCCGGGCGTTCGGCGACCATCAGGAGGGTCAGATCCGCCTGGACGTTCGCCGCGAAGGCGCCGGCGCGCGCGAGCGCCCAGGCCGGCTCCTGTCCGGGTTCCATCACGAAGAGTATCCTGTCGAAGCCTTGCATGGGCGCCTCCCTAAGTCATCCGGATTGGTGATTGGACTGTAGACGGATGTCGAGCGGCTCGCTCGTATAGAGACGCACGTCGCGCTGTGGGAAGGCGATCCTGACGCCCTCGGCCCTGAAGGTGTCGTAGATCTTCTGGTTCAGCTCGGTGATGACGCCGATGCGCCCGTCGAGTGAATCCATGTAGCAGCGCAGCACCAGCGTCAGGGCATTGTCGCTGAAGCCATCGAAGCCGACCAGTGGCGCCGGGTCGTCCAGTATCCGCTCGTGCTCGCCGGCGATGCGCTCCAGTAGTTCCAGCGCCTTCCTGGTGTCACTGCCGTATTCGACGCCGATCGGAATGCTGATACGGTTGAGCTGATCGGTGAGCGTCCAGTTGAGCAGCCGCCCGGTGATGAACTCCTTGTTCGGCACCAGCAGTTCCTGCTTGTCCCAGTTGCGGATGGTGGTGGCGCGGATGCGGATGTTGGTCACGACGCCCGTGGTATCGCCGATGGTCACGATGTCGCCGACACGCACCGGACGCTCGAACAGGATGATGAGTCCGCTGATGAAGTTCCCGATGATCTCCTGCAAGCCGAAGCCGATACCCACGCCGAGCGCGGCGACCAGCCACTGGATCTGGCCCCACTGGAGGCCGAGGGTGGCGAAGGCCATCAGGAAGGCCACGGTGGTGATCAGATAGCTCGACAGGGTCTTGATGGTGTAGCGCGCGCCCGCCGAGAGGGTGTTGCTCTGCAACAGCAGGATTTCGAGCAACGCCGGCAGATTGCGTGCGGCGATGGTCGCCACCACGATGATCAGGGCCACCACGCCGATGTCGGCCACGGTGACGGGAATCCGCTGCTCGGCGCCGTCGACGAGACCGCTGTAGTGCCAGAGCGCGAAGCGTTCCAGGACATTGAAGGCGGGCAGCACCTCCGACCAGGTCGCCCACAGCCCGATCGCTCCCGCCATGAAGATCGCGGCGCTGATCAGGCGCCGGGTCTGCTCGTCGAGCGCGGCCAGATCCGGTTCGGCCTCGTCGACCTGGAAGACATCGGGCACCGAACTCGACTCACCCGGCTCGCCCCCGGCCTGGGCGCGGCGTGCCGCCTGACGCTCCAGCGCGGCCTGGAGCGCGATACGTCGGCGCGTGATGCTCAGCCAGCGCACGACGCTCTGGTGCACCACGACCAGACCCAGCACCACCCAGAGCTGATAGACCAGCGACTGGAACAGCACCCCGGCGGTATAGAGATAACCGACTGCCGCCAGCGCCGCCAGCGACAGAGGCATCCCCACGATCAACGGGAACCAGAGTCGGCGCAGTCGGCAGAACCAGCCGCCCGGATGATCGAGCAGGAAATGCTTGATCGCCCCCTGACCCGGATGGAGCAGACGGGCGAAGAAGACGGCAGCCCCCAGCATACTGGCGATCAGCATCAGACGCCCGAGACTGTTGGTATAGACCGGGTCGTTGTATTGGAAGAGCGCCACGGTGATGAATGCCACCGGAACGATGTACAGGGTGAACCAGCCGAAATCACGACGCAGACGCGCCAGGGTGTGATCCTTCCAGCGGAAGTGCCGGTCGCCCACGCCGCCGTTCGTGCTGAGGATGCGGAAGAAGCGCAGACAGTAGAGTCCGAAGGCGACCTGGCTCAGACCCGCGCCCAGGGCGCGCGTATAGGCGGTGGCCGCGCTCGACACCATCAGCTGCTGACCCACCAGCCAGAACAGGAAGGCGGCCGGCAGGGCGGCGATGAGCGTCAGTCCGATGGCTTCGAGGGTGAAGTGGATGCTGTCGGTGCGCACGCGCCGCAAGGGTTCGGCCCGCGCGCGAATGGCCCGGCGCAGCGCCGGATTCTTCCAGAGCAGCATGAGGTTGACCGCCAACCCCAGCCAGAAGAGCGGCGAGTGGCGCAGACGCTCGCCGAGCGCCAGCACCACCTCGGTCCAGCCATCCACCGAGACCAGCCAGCCGAGCGCCGCCGGCAGGTTCTTCAGGGTCTCCAGATCCACGGCCGCCGCACTGCGCACCCAGAGCAGATTCTCGGCCAGGAAGGCGTCATAGCCACTGGCCACGCGCACCACCTGCTCGGCGGCATAGTTCAGCTCGCCGAGCTGGCGGATGTAGTCGTCTTCGCTCTTGATGACCTGACGCAGCAGGTTGCGCCGCTGCTTGAGCGCTTCCAGCAGCTCGGGACGGACCGTCTTGGCCTGCACCGCCGGCTCGGTGAGTGCGAGCTCGTCGAGATAGCGGTCGAGATCGCTGAGCTGACGTTCTTCCTCGCGATAGCGGATCTGACGCAGCGTGGCATCGGCGATCCGATTCTCGCGCTCGCGGATCTGGTTGCGGTACTGGCGTGGATCCGGGAGCTGATTGCGTTCATCGAGCAGCACCTGCCCGAGCGCGCGCGTGAGACCGGCCACTTCCAGGCGCTGCTTGGCGCCGCGATATTCGTCCTCGATGCGTTTGTATTCGGCCTCGAGCTGTGCCAGTTCTTCGCTCAATCCCGAGAGCCGCTGGGTGCTCTCGCCGAGTGCTCCGGTCAGGATCGCGTTTTGCCGGATCAGATCGCGAATCAGCGGATGCTTGTCCTCGGCCTCGCGCTGGGCGCGTTCGGACGCGAGCTGCTCGGCGCGCGCCTGCTCGGCGCGCCGCTCGCTCAGCGCCTCTTCGAGCGCGCGCTGTCGCGCCCGCAGCTCGCGTAGCTCGAGCGCGGCCAGATCGTGCCGAACCTTGATCAGGGTCTCGTTGGCCGGCTGCCCGAGCAGCTCCTGCTCCAGCATCCGCGCCTCGCTCCAGAGGGCCTGACGCTGGGTCTCCAAGGCCCAGCGCCGGGCCTGGGTCGACTCGGGCGGCTCGCCCGTGGGCGTGGTCTGCTGGAGATCCTGGTCCAGGGTGTCGAGCGCTTGTTTGATGACGATCAGACGCTCGCGTGCCGTCGCCGGTCGCGTCTGGCCGGCGTCGATGAGCTTGCCGAGTTCGCTGACACGGATCTCGTGCGCGGCGGCATCGGCGAGCACCTGATTGAGTCGCTGGCTGATCTGGTCGCTCGTGAGTCCGTCGGGGAGGGCGGGCGGCTTGGACGCGCCGGCGGCCGATTGACGTTCCAGCGCTTTCTGGAGTTCCTGGGTTTCCTTGGGCGCCGTCTTGAGGGCTTCGGTCAGCTCGGCGAGGCGCGTGTCGAACTTCTCGATCTCGGTGAGATTGGCCAGCGTGCGCCGATAGAGTTCACTCAGGCTGGATTTGAGCGCCTCATCGAGACCATTGCTCGACTCGAGCCCGGCCAGTTGCTCCTCGACCTGAGCCTTGTCCGGCAGCGTGGTGGTGCCGGTGACGGCCGCTGAGAGCGCTGTTTGATTGCCGGCGTCCTGCGCCGGGGCGTCTGCCGGCGACCCAATGGACAGGACGACCAGCAGCATGAAGGCTGTGACGCCGAGACGGCGTGCAGCTTGGTGCAGCGTATCCGGGAATCGACAATCGTTGGGGGTCATGATTTGAGCGGACTGAGCAGAAGCGATCATGCGAAAACCAAAGTTCCTTTGTGTCTCGAACGGCGTCCAGGTTCAAAGCGGCTTGATGAAGACCTTGGAGTTGCGCTGGAAGTTGTAGAGGGCGCGCTTCTCCATCGGCAGGGCATCGAGTCCGGCGGGCTGGAAGCCGCGTTCCTGGAACCAGTGCGCGGTCTGGGTGGTGAGTACGAACAGCCGGCGGATGCCCTGGGCGCGCGCCAACCCCTCGATATGCTCCAGCAGCCGTTCGCCGCGCCGGCCGCCGCGATAATCCTGGTGGACGGCCAGACAGGCGAGTTCGGCCATGTCGTCGGACGGATAGGGGTAGAGCGCGGCACAGGCCGTCACCAGACCGTCGCGTTCGGTGATGTGGAAGCGCTCGATCTCGGTTTCGAGCCGCTCGCGTGAACGGCGCACCAGCACGCCGCGCTCTTCCATCGGGCGCAGCAGTTCCAGGATGCCGGTCACGTCGTCGATGCGCGCCGGGCGCAGATCCTCGTAGGGTTCGGCTGAGATGAGCGTACCGCTGCCGTCGTGGGTGAAAAGCTCGCGCAACAGTGCGCCCGGCTCGCCGCGTTCGACCAGATGCACGCGGCGGATGCCGTGTCGGCAGGCCTCAGCGCCGGCACGCAGGCAGGTCGCGAGTTCGTCAGGGAGCGTCTCATTGGCCAGCAGGACATCGACGTCGCGCGCGAGCAGGTTCGGAGCGAGCGGCGGTCGTTGGCTGGTCTCGGCGCATTCGGTCAGAAAGATCAGTTTGTCGGCGCCCAGGGCGACGGCGGCACTGCGCGCCACGTCCGCCGCGCTCAGATTGAACACCTCGCCGGTGGGCGAATAGCCGAGCGGCGGCATCAGGGCGACCATGCCCTGATCGAGCAGGGTGCGCAGGGTGCGCTGATCGACGCGGCGCACCGAGCCAGTATGGGCGTAGTCGACGCCATCGATGACCCCGAGCGGACGCGCGGCGACGAAGTTGCCCGAGACCACCGGGATGCGCACCCCGGCCATCGGCGAGTTGGCCAGCCCCAGCGACAGCAGGGCCTCGATCTCGACCCGCACCATGCCGGCGGCCTCCTTGACGCAGGCCAGTGCGCGGTCGTCGGTGACGCGCAGGCCGTTGACATAGCGCAGTTCGGCCCCCTGATCGCGAAGACGCTGCTCGATCTGCGGACGCGCGCCATGCACCAGCACCAGCCGGATACCGAGTCCGTGCAGCAGGGCGATGTCGTGTACCAGCTCGGGAAAGCGCGCGTCGGCCACCGCCTCACCGCCGAAGGCGATGACGAAGGTCCGGCCGCGGTGGGCGTGAATATAGGGCGTGGCCTCGCGCACCCAGTCGACGAAGGGGTCGCGCGTGGGCTGGGTGTCGTCTGGGCGGGAGCGATGTGGCCTGGTGGTCATAGAAGGTAGAGGCAGGAATTTAAAGCCGGGCGATGAGGTCAGAGGCCGTTTAGAATAGCTGATTTTGCGAGCGGGCCGACAGCCGGATCACGACAGTCGACGAACACGCTCGCTCCCGGCCCGGAAGGGTCGAGTTTCTCGCGGAGTCACTGATGAAAAACGTCCCTCGCCGTCCCGTCGTCCTGATCATCCTCGACGGCTTCGGCCTGAATCCGTCCAAGGCCAACAATGCCGTGGCGATTGCGCGCACGCCGAATCTGGACCGCTATTTCTCGACCCATCCGCACACGGCCATCCAGGCGTCCGGTCTGTCGGTCGGGCTGCCTGACGGTCAGATGGGCAATTCCGAGGTCGGGCACATGACGCTCGGCTCCGGCTGCGTGGTACGTCAGGATCTGGTACTGATCGATCAGGCGATCTCCGACCGCAGTTTCTATGAGAACCGCGCCCTGGTCGCGGCGGCGCAAGCGGCGGCGGCCCAGAACCGTCCACTGCATCTGATGGGTCTGGTCTCGGACGGCGGCGTGCACAGTCATGTCCATCATCTCAATGCGCTGATCAAGCTGTGCAAGTATCAGGGTGCGCGCCCCATGGTGCATATGTTCACCGATGGACGCGACACCCCGCCGCGCTCGGCGCTGAATTATCTCAAGAGCGTCGAGAACGCGCTCGAAGTGGCCGGCGGTCAGATCGCCAGCGTCTCGGGTCGCTACTATGCCATGGACCGCGACAACCGCTGGGAGCGCACAGAGCTGGCCTGGCGCGCGCTGGTCGACGGGGAAGGGCGCCGGGCAGAGAGTGCGCGCGCGGCCATCGAGGCGGCCTATGCCGAGGGCGAGGACGACGAGTTCATCCGTCCGACCCTGATCGAGGGCGGCGAGACCATCCGGAGCGGCGATCAGGTCATCCATTTCAACTTCCGCAAGGACCGTCCGCGCCAACTGGTCTCGGCGCTGTTCAAGCCGGATTTCGATCACTTCGACCGGCGCGGCGTCAGCGGGGTCAACGTGACCTGCATGATGGAGTACGACCAGTGGTACGGTTTGCCGATCGCTTTCGATCACGACATGCCCAAGATCACGCTCGGTCAGGTGCTGAGCCACGACGGTCTGCCGCAGTTCCACTGCGCCGAGACCGAGAAATACGCCCATGTCACCTTCTTCTTCAATGGTGGACGTGACGAGCCGTATCCGGGCGAGGAGCGGGTGCTCATTCCCTCGCCCAAGGTCGCGACCTATGATCTCAAGCCCGAGATGAGCGCGCCCGAGGTGGCCGATGCCGTGATCGCGGCGATCGAGAAACAGGTCTATCCCTTCATCGTCGTCAACTTCGCCAATGGCGACATGGTCGGGCACACGGCGGTGCGCGAGGCGGTGATCGCGGCGGTCGAGGTGCTCGATCGCGAGGCCGGGCGGGTGATGGACGCGGCGGTCGCCGGCGGCTATTCGGTGATCCTCACCGCTGACCACGGCAACTGCGACGAGCTGATCGATCCAGTCACGGGCGATCCGCACACCCAGCACAGTCTCTATCCGGTGCCCTGTCTGATCGTCGACGAGGCGCCCTGGCGGCTGACCATCGGCGGCGGGATCAAGGACATCGCGCCCACGGTGCTCACGCTGATGGGTATCCCGGTCCCTGACGTGATGGACGGGCGCTCGCTGCTGCTCGGCCCGGCGGTGGTCTGACGCGATGCAGGTCTATCTGGATCTTCTGCGCGACGTCGTTGCCAACGGCCAGGATCAGGCCGACCGCACGGGCGTGGGGACGCGCGCGGTCTTCGGGCGGCAGGTGCGATTCGACTTGGCGGCGGGCTTTCCGCTGCTGACCACCAAGCGCGTGCATTTCAAGAGCGTGGTCGGCGAGCTGCTGTGGTTCCTGTCCGGTTCGACCGACAATGGTTGGCTGCGTGCGCACGGCATCCGCATCTGGGACGAGTGGGCGACGGAGCATGACGCGCTCGGCCCGATCTATGGTGCCCAGTGGCGCGCCTGGCCGGCGCCGGACGGGCGCGCGATCGATCAGCTCGCCGAGCTGGTCGCGACCATCCGCACCCGACCGCATTCGCGCCGGCTGGTGGTCTCGGCCTGGAATCCGGCCGATCTGCCCGACGAGACGCTCAGCCCCCAGGACAATGTGCGCGCCGGCCGCATGGCGCTGGCGCCCTGTCACTGTCTGTTCCAGTTCCATGTCGCCAATGGGCGGCTGTCCTGCCAGCTCTATCAGCGCAGCGCCGATCTCTTTCTCGGCGTGCCGTTCAACATCGCCAGCTATGCGCTGCTGACGCACCTGATCGCGCAGCAGTGTGATCTGGAGCCGGGCGAGTTCATCCACACCTTCGGCGATCTGCATCTGTATCGCAACCATCTGACCCCGGAGATCGTCCACGCCCAGCTCGGGCGCGAGCCGCGTCCGCTGCCGCGTCTGGTGCTCAAGCGCCGACCGGCGACGCTGTTCGACTATGGGTTCGAGGACATCGAGATCCAGGGGTATGATCCGCATCCGGCGATTCGCGCGCCGATCGCGGTGTGAGTCGCGGCCCATTTCACCTCGGAAGGTTCTTTGCCCATGCTGGAATTGTTTCTGGAGTCATCGATCGACTATCTCTTCTTCCTGGCCAAAACCCTGACCCTGCTGGCCGGGATCGCGGTGCTGATCGTGCTGGCGCTGCGCGTGCGCTCCAGCGGCGGCCTGCAGCGCGAGCAACTGGAGATCACGGATCTCAAGGAGCGTTATCGCTCGCTCAGTTACGCGCTCAAAGAAATCTCGCTGCCGGAGAAAGAGTACAAGGCGTTTCTCAAGCAGGAGCGCAAGCGCGAGAAGGAACGCGAGAAGACCGGCGATCAGGAGCAGCGACGGCTGTTCATCATCGAGTTCAATGGGGACATTCGCGCCAGCGAGGTCAGCGCGCTGCGAGTGCTGGTGACGACCCTGCTCCAGGAGGCGCGCGAGGGCGATCAGGTGCTGGTGCGGCTCGACAATGCCGGCGGCATGGTCAGCGAGCATGGGCTGGCGGCCTCGCAACTGGCGCGGCTGCGTGCCAGGGGCATTCCGCTCACCATCGCCGTCGACAAGGTGGCTGCCAGCGGCGGTTATCTCATGGCCTGTGTCGCCGATCGCATCATCGCCGCGCCCTTCGCCGTCATCGGTTCGATCGGGGTGCTGGCCGAACTGCCCAACTTCCATCGCTTGCTCGAACGCTATGGCGTGGACTTCGAGCTGCATACGGCCGGTGAGTACAAGCGCACGCTGACACTGTTTGGCGAGAACACCGACGAGGGGCGCCAGAAGCTGCGCGAGCAGCTGGAAGAGACGCATCGGCTGTTCAAGGCGTTCGTCTCCGAGTACCGGCCCAGTCTGGATCTGGAGCGGGTGGCGACCGGCGAGTACTGGCACGGCCGGCGCGCGGTCGAGCTGGGGTTGGTCGACGCCATCCAGACCAGTGACGATTTCATCCTGGAGGCAGGGGCCGAAATGGAATTGCTGAAACTCAAGTACCGGGCGCACAAGAAGCCGATCGAGCGGTTGGTGGCCAGTGTGCGCGGTGTGCTGGATCGTCTTCTGGTCGCCTCCCCATGACGGCGCTGTCCTCGGGTTTGTCGACGTGCATGGGCGGTCTACACTGTTGAAGGTCCGGCCGGATCTCCATTTGACGGTGATCCAGTCCATTCAGCGACGTGCCTCGATGTTGACCACGGTTCCCGATGCAGATCCTCGGTTCACCGGTTTCGCTGTCCCATGCCATCGTTTCCGAGTCATCTTGGGAGCGGACGCTGCCGGTCGCACCTCCACCGGCTATACGGACCGATGCCGACTCGCTGACCGAGCGCCCGGTGACGCGGGCCGAACGCACCGAGGAGTCTGCTCAGTATCGACGCCCCTACAGCGCCCCGGTCAGGGTGATGGCCGGCGATGGCTATGCACGGCGCGCCGTGGCGGCCTACGAAGCGACCCAACGCCTGGAGCGACGCGATGATCTGCAATCCTTCCAGGGCGTCGACGACTATGCTTGAGCGTGCTCAATAGCGCGCCCTGAGTATGAGCCAGTCCGAATCCTTGCGTTCGAGCAACAGCTCGATGATCCCGGCCTGTGTCACCAGACGCGATTGCCGGTCGAGATAGCTGACCTGGAACACAGCCATGAGGGCGCAGCGCCGGCTGTCGGCGATGGGCTGGACCTGGATCTGCTCGAAGCCGATGTGCCTGGACGAGGTGGTGCGGAACCACTCGGCATAGGTCTGGCGGATGGCGAACCAGGTCGCCAGCTCGTTCTCCTTGGCCAGCGGGCTGTAGAGCGCCATCAGCCGATCGAGCGCGCTGGATTGATAGGCGTTCTGGAAACGGCTCAGGATCTCTGGGGCGGTCTGGCACTCGGTGGCGACCGATGTACCGGCGGCCGTGACGTTCGAGACGGCTGGAGCCGTGCCCAGTGCCAGGGGCGTCTCGGGTGGCGCCGGCGGCTTGGGCGGCTCGGGTGTGGCCGCCGCCGGGATTTCGGCGTGTGGGGCGAGCGAGGCCATGGGATTGGACCACGCCGAGGAGGGCGCTCCAGGCGGGGACGCATTGAGAGGCGGGGCCGTCGGTCGATCCGATGACCCGATGATCGCCGGAGTCGCTGCATCCGTTTTTGGCTCTAGCAAGGGTTCCGGTTTTGGTTCCGATGCCGCTTGAGCCGGCCTCTCCTGAGTGGATCTCTCGCGCTCGGCTGTCTCGGGCACGACGCTCGACTCCAGGCCGAGCAGGGCGTTTCCTTTGGATGCGACGATTGGCGCCTCGCTTGGTGACGCATCCGGCGCGCTCGTCTGTGGAATGATGGCCGTTTGCGGCGCCTCCGCCGCTTCTGGAGTCGGCTCGCTCATGGCGATCGCTGGCGGCTGTGGCTCAGGCTCGGGCGCCGGTTCGTCTACGAGTGCAGGCGTCGGTTCGATCCCGAGCGGATGGTGGATGATCCGGGGAACCGGCCGGGGAGGCTCCTCCGGCCAGAACGCGATCGTGAGCATCAGGACACAGATGATCGCCGCCGTGCTCGACAATCGCTGCTGGATCGGTGTGAGCGCCAACCAGCGATCGTGCGTCCAGACCCAGACGGGGGCGATCAGGTCTCTGAGCGCGGGCGGCAGCCAGGCCGGCGGCAGACGCCGGTTGGATGGCTTGGAAGCCTCTCGATGTGCCTGTCCCCTCCGTGCGCCGGCGTGCGCCGTGCCGGTCTCGCCGCGCTGGAAGGCCGCGAAGGCGCGGTTGATCTGCTCAGTGCGACGGGTCGCCCAGGCGGTGCGTTCGGGATGTCGGTCCGGGTGATAGACCTGCATCAGCCGACGATAGCGCTGCTTGGCCTGCGTGGCGGCGGTGCCGGGCACGAACCCCAGGGGCGCGGGCGGGGGCGCGGCCTCGTCGGCAAAGAGTTGCCGGTCGAGCAGACGGTAGGCACTGGCGCTGGCGTGGTCGCGTGCGAGCCGCTGCCGTCCGATGGCCCGCTCCAGCTCGGCCACGCGCGGATTGTCCGGATTGCTCAGCCAGACGAGCAGGGCGTCGAGATGCAGCTCCAGGGCCGGGGTCGGCCGTTCGGCGGCGAGTGCTTTGGCGATCTGGTGCGTCCAGGACAGGCTCATGGATCGGGCCGTGGGCGTGGCGTGAGTGGAATTCGTGGCTCCTCGCCCTGGGGGCTGAGGAGGCGTGTTGCGTTAGGCTTCATCGAGACGGGATCGGGGTAAACCATGACCGTGGAGACACGTCGCTTCCTTCGCCATCCGGCCGATGTGCCCATCCGCTATTCATTGCGCGAGGTGATCGCCGACGAGCGCGATTATCTGCGCAACATCGGCGAGGGTGGACTCTGCTTCAGCTCGCGTCAGGCCATCCGGCCCGGAACACGCATCCATATCCAGATCCCGATCGCCGATCCGGTGTTCGAGGCCGATGGCATCGTCGCCTGGTGTCATCGACACGGAGCGGTTTTCGAAGTCGGGGTGCGTTTCGAGGGCATCGAGGATCGCTACGGGGTGCGGATGGTCGAGCAGGTCTGTCATATCGAGCACTATCGTCACGAGATCCTCGAACGCGAAGGACGATCGCTGACCAGCGAGGAGGCGGCGTTGGAATGGATCCGGAAATACGCCGATCGCTTCCCCGGCGGCGGCTGACTCCCCGGTCGGGTTGGAGTCGGTTCAGTCGTCGCGGTGGAATTCGCCCTCGATCACCCGCACCCGAGTCTCGGTCCGGACCTCGCCGGGCGCCTGCATGTTCATGGGCTGGATCCGGATGTAACGCTCGATCAGCCGGCGGCGCAGCGGAGGGATCAGGAGCAGGAAGCCCAGACCGTCGGTCAGGAAGCCGGGCAGGATCAGGAAGAGTCCGGCGGCCAGGATCAGGGCGCCGTCCATCATCTCGATGGCGGGCACCTCGCCCCGGTCGAGCAGATCGCGCACGCGCATCAGGATGCCGAAGCCCTGATGGCGCACCAGCCAGGCGCCGATGACGGCGGTCAGGATCGAGAGCAGGATGGTCGAGAGGGCGCCGATCTCGGAGCCGACCTGGATCAGGACATAGAGTTCGATCAGCGGCAGGCCGACGAAGAGCAGGATGAGTAGCGGCACGATGGCGTTCTCCGTGGGATGAGGGATCATCGGGGCCGGCCGCATGGAATCTATCGCAGCCGGCGCGGTCAGAGTCAGGCGTTCGTCAGACCCCGACGGTTAGCGGAAACCTTACCCTGTCGGTGAGATCAAGTCCAAGCGAGATCGAGTCTCCAAGCATGTCGACCCACTATCGTTTGATCCTCTGTACCTGCCCCGACCGGGAGACGGCGCTGCGTCTGGCCGAGGCCCTGGTCGAAGAGCGGCTGGCCGCCTGTGTCAATCTGCTGCCCGGCCTGACCTCGGTCTATCGTTGGGAGGGGCGTATCCAGCACGATTCCGAGGTGCTGCTGCTGATCAAGACCGTCGAGGCGCGAGTCGAGCCGCTCACTGACCGGCTGCGCCTGTTGCATCCCTACGAGGTACCGGAGATCATCGCCCTCCCCATCGTCTCGGGGTCGAGCGACTATCTGAATTGGGTGAGCGAATGCGTGAACGCCGTGGAGCAGGACTCGTGAAGCGACCGTGGTTTTTGGCCGGGGCGTGGCTGTGGCTGATGGCGGCCTTGGGCGGTACTCAAGCCCTGGCCGATGACTTCCTGAACCAGGAGCAGGCGTTTCCGGTCAGCGCCGAGGTGATCGGGCCGGAAGCGGTGCGTGTCGTCTGGGATACGGCGGACGGTTACTATCTCTACAAGAGCAAGCTCAGGTTCGACTCCGAGACGCCCGGTATCAGGCTCGGCGCCGCTGTGCTGCCCGAGGCCGAGATCAAACAGGACGAGTTCTTCGGCGAGGTCGAGACCTATCATGGGCGGCTCGCGGTCGAGTTGCCCATCGTGCGTGAACCGGACTCCGGCAATCGTCTGACGCTGCGGGTCGGCTCTCAGGGGTGCGCCGACACCGGATTCTGCTATCCGCCGCATCGCGAAACCCTCAGGCTCGAATTGCCGCCGGCGGCTCCCGTGCCTGTCGCGGCGGTATCAGCATCCACCGAGGCCAAGCCGAACCGTCTGGCGGCCCTGATGTCGTCGGCCGGCGCGGGGGCTGGATTGTCCGGCACGGATGAGATCCCCGAGGTCGAGCAGGCCTTCCGCTTCCAGTCCGAGGTCGTCGCGCCCGATCGCGTTCGGCTCACCTGGGACATCGCGCCTGGAACCTATCTCTATGCCGATCTGATCGAGATCGCGCTCGTCGATTCGCCCGAGGTCGCGCTCGGTATGATCGAGCGCCCGGCGGGCACGCTCAAGCATGATTCGGTGCTGCCCGACGGCTCGATCGGCGATGTCGAGATCCATCAGGGCCGACTCGACCTGACGGTGCCGCTCCAGCGCGCCACGACGGCGCCGACCGAGGCGACCCTGGTCGTCAAGTATCAGGGCTGTGCCGAGATCGGGATCTGTTATCCGCCGCAGACTCAGCGGCTCGCGCTGAATCTGCCCGAGGCGCCGGCCAAGATCGTCGGCGCCCTGCCCGGGGCGTCGACGGCAGACTCGGTTCAGACTCCGGCGTCGGCGCCGAAATCGACCGCCGGCTCGAGTCCGCCGGTCTCCGAACAGGACCGAATCGCCGCCGTGCTCGCCGGCGAGGGGCTGTGGGTGATCATCGCCGTCTTCTTCGGCTTCGGCCTGCTGCTGGCCTTCACGCCCTGCGTCTTCCCGATGATCCCGATCCTCTCGGGCATCATCGCCGGGCAGGGCGCAGGACTGACCACGCGCAAAGCGTTCGTGCTGTCGCTGGTCTATGTGCTGGCGATGGCCCTGACCTATACGGTCGTCGGCGTGCTGGCCGGGCTGTTCGGCGCCAACCTTCAGGCCGTCTTCCAGAGCCCCTGGATCCTGACCGCCTTCGCCCTGGTGTTCGTCGGACTGGCGCTGTCCATGTTCGGCTTCTACGAGTTGCAACTGCCCTCCAGCCTGCAATCCAGGCTCGCCGAACTCAGCAATCGTCAGGAAGGCGGCACCCTGATCGGCGTGGCCATCATGGGCCTGCTCTCGGCGCTGATCGTCGGACCCTGCGTGGCCCCCCCGCTGTTCGGGGCGCTGATCTACATCAGCCAGACCGGCGACGCGCTGCTCGGCGGGCTGGCGCTGTTCGCGCTCAGTCTCGGCATGGGCGCGCCGCTGGTCGTCATCGGCGCCTCGGCCGGTCGCTATCTGCCGCGTGCAGGGGCCTGGATGGATGCGGTCAAGGCGGTGTTCGGCGTGGCGCTGCTGGGCGTGGCGATCCTGATGCTCGAACGCCTCCTGCCGCCGGCGGTCGCCATGCTGCTCTGGGGTGGGCTGCTGATCTGCTCGGCGGTCTACATGGGCGCGCTTGCTCAGCTCCAGCCGGGTGCGAATGGCTGGAGCAAGCTGTGGAAAGGACTGGGTCTGGTGCTGCTGATCTATGGTGCGCTCATGCTGGTCGGCGCGGCGGCCGGCGGGCGTGACACGCTCCAGCCGCTGCGGGGTCTGATGCCGACGGGCGGCGTTGCGGGCAGCGCCGAGCATGTCGCGTTCAAACGCATCAAGTCGGTCGCCGATCTGGAGCGCGAACTGGCCCAGGCCCAGTCGAACGGCCAACCCGTGCTGCTCGACTTCTATGCCGACTGGTGCGTGTCCTGCAAGGAGATGGAGCGCTACACCTTCAGCGATCCGACCGTGATCGCCGAGATGAACCGCTTCGTCCTGCTCCAGGCCGATGTCACGGCCAACGACGCCGAGGATCGCGCCCTGATCCAGGGCCGCTTCGGTCTGCCCGGACCGCCGGCGATCCTGTTCTTCGATCGCAGCGGTCAGGAACTCGCCAACTATCGCCTGGTGGGCTTCAAGCCCGCCGAGCCGTTCGCCGCGCATCTGCGGCAGGTCGCGCCATGAAAGCCCTGAAGGTCATGCTCGTCACCGTACTCGCCGGCGGCATCAGCATCGGCACCGCCATCGTCGGTCAGCGCTGGGTCGATTTCGAAGATGGAGCCGGCGACAGGCAGGCCGCGCGTTCCGAGCGCCAAGCCGAGCCGCTCCAGACCCTGCCCGATTTTCGCCTGACCGATCTCGAAGGGCGCGAGGTCGCCAGCAACGCCTGGGCCGGCAAGGTGCTGGTGCTCAACTTCTGGGCGACCTGGTGTCCGCCCTGTCTGTCCGAGATCCCGCGTTTCGTCGAGATCCAGGAGCGACTGCGCGAGTCCGGCGTGCAGTTCGTCGGTATCGCCGTCGATCAGGTCGAGGACGTGCGCGCCTTCGTCGCCGGGCAGCCGGTCAACTATCCGCTCCTGATCGCCACGCCCGAGGTGCTCAAACTCTCGGTCCAACTCGGCAACCGACTCGAAGTGCTGCCCTTCACCGTGATCTTCGATCGGCATGGGCGGCGCGTCCATGGTCAGGTCGGCGAACTGAGCGCCGAGGAACTGGCCGATCACCTCGATCCACTGCTCGTGCGAGAAGGGCCGCGCGTGTCGCGTACACCCTGATCGTCTCTGGACAAGATCCGACGAAATCCGCACAATTCGACGCGATTTGCCGCCGATTCCGGCCGGACGGCAATGACGCACATCCTTACCCTTTGGTCTGCAAGCGGTTGGCGCCATGGCCTCGATCCTGGTCCTGAACGGACCCAATCTCAATCTGCTCGGTACGCGCGAACCCGGTCACTACGGGCGCGTCACCCTGGCCGACATCGAGCGCACGCTCACGGCCATGGCTCAGGACGCCGGCCATGAACTGGCCTTCGTGCAGAGCAACGCCGAGCATGTCCTGATCGAGACCATCCACCAGGCCGGCCGCGACGGTGTGCGTTTCATCCTCATCAATCCGGCCGCCTTCACCCACACCAGCGTCGCCTTGCGCGATGCCCTGCTGGCCGTGGCCATCCCCTTCATCGAGGTGCACCTGTCGAACGTGCACGCCCGCGAGCCATTCCGCGCCCACTCCTATTTCTCCGACATCGCGGTGGGCGTGATCTGCGGACTCGGGGCCGAGGGGTATGCGCTGGCGCTACGCGCCGCGCTCGGTCGACTGGACCAGCAGCCAACGAACGAGAACAACTGAAACGATGGACATTCGCAAGGTCAAGAAGCTGATCGAGCTGTTGGAGCAATCCGACGTCGCCGAGATCGAGATCCACGAGGGCGAGGAATCGGTCCGCATCAGCCGCCAGGTGAGCGGCGGTGCGGCGATGCCGTTCTACATGCCCCAGGGGATGCCGATGCCCATGGCGGGCGCCGCCCCCCAGCCGGCCGCCGCACCAGCCCCCGCTCAGTCGGCGGGCGATGACGACGAGGACGAGATCACCGGCACCCTGGTGCGCTCGCCCATGGTCGGCACCTTCTATCGCGCGCCCTCGCCGGGTTCCAAGGCCTTTGTCGAGGAAGGTCAGTCGGTCAAGGCCGGCGACACGCTCTGTATCATCGAGGCGATGAAGATCCTCAACCAGATCGAGAGCGAGCATTCCGGGACGGTCAAGCGCATCCTGGTCGAGAACGGACAGCCGGTCGAGTACAACCAGCCGCTGTTCCTGATCGACTGAGGCGCGGGATC
Organism: Allochromatium humboldtianum; assembly: GCF_013385175.1. Classification (GTDB taxonomy): domain Bacteria; phylum Pseudomonadota; class Gammaproteobacteria; order Chromatiales; family Chromatiaceae; genus Thermochromatium; species Thermochromatium humboldtianum. Next base: position 80,080 of record NZ_JABZEO010000004.1, read on the forward strand.
CGTCTGGATCCTCCTCAACCGGGGGCCGGGCGGCGCCGTGCGCGCCGGATCGGCCCGTCTGGCCGCTCACAACCCAAGGCATCCCCATCATGTCCGCAATGATCGAGAAGGTTTTGATCGCCAACCGTGGCGAGATCGCGCTGCGCATCCTGCGCGCCTGCCGCGAACTAGGCATCAAGACGGTCGCCGTCCATTCCGAGGCCGACCGCGATCTCAAGCACGTGCTGCTGGCTGACGAATCGGTCTGCATCGGTCCGGCGCCGGCGATGCAGAGTTATCTGAACGTTCCGGCCATCATCAGCGCCGCCGAGGTCACGGATACGGTCGCCATCCACCCCGGCTACGGCTTCCTGTCCGAGAACGCCGACTTCGCCGAGCGGGTCGAGAAGTCCGGCTTCATCTTCATCGGCCCGCGTCCCGAGACCATTCGTCTCATGGGCGACAAAGTCTCGGCCATCGCGGCGATGAAGGCGGCCGGCGTGCCCTGCGTCCCAGGGTCCGACGGTCCGATCGACGACAACAAGAAGCGCACCCTGGAGCTGGCGCGCGAGATCGGCTATCCGATCATGATCAAGTCCTCCGGCGGCGGCGGCGGGCGCGGGATGCGCGTCGTGCACTCGGAGGCGACGCTGCTCAACGCCATCGCCCTCACCCGAGCCGAGGCGGCGGCGGCCTTCAACAACGACATGGTCTACATGGAGAAGTATCTGGAGAACCCGCGCCATATCGAGTTCCAGGTACTGGCCGACCAGATGGGCAACGCCATCCATCTCGGCGAACGCGACTGCTCGATGCAGCGGCGTCATCAGAAGGTGGTCGAGGAGGCGCCGGCGCCCGGCATCACCGAGGAGCAGCGGCGCGAGATCGGCGAGCGTTGCGCGGCGGCCTGTCGTTCGATCGGCTATCGCGGGGCGGGGACGTTCGAGTTCCTCTACGAGAACGGGCAGTTCTATTTCATCGAGATGAACACCCGCGTCCAGGTCGAGCATCCGGTCACGGAGATGATCACAGGCGTCGACATCGTCAAGGAGCAGATCCTGATCGCCGCCGGCGAGCCGCTGCGCTACCGCCAGTCGGACATCCAGCTGCGCGGACATGCCATCGAGTGCCGCATCAACGCCGAGCATCCCGAGACCTTCATCCCCAGCCCGGGCAAGATCACTGACTTCCACGCGCCGGGCGGGCCGGGGGTGCGGGTCGAGACCCACATCTATTCCGGCTATACCGTGCCCTGTCACTATGACTCGATGATCGGCAAACTCATCACCCACGGCGAGGATCGTGATTCGGCGGTGGCGCGCATGTGCAATGCCCTGCGCGAGACAGTCATCGAGGGCATCCACTCCAACATCAAGCTCCAGCGCTCGATCATGCGCGATGGGGCCTTCCTGGCCGGCGGCGCCAATATCCACTATCTGGAGAAAATGCTCGGCCTCTGACGCGAGCCGCGTCTCCGACACGGCCAAGGCCGCGCCGGAGACGCCGTTGCGATCAGGCCGTCTCGGCGCGATGCCGGAACTCGGAGAGATAGTCGAAGACGGTGTCGATATCGATGGGCGCCAACTCACCGAAACGCCGGCCAACAGTCTTCTGGGATAGGCTCTTTGTTCCATGTCCGCTTCGATCTCCCCCGTCGCTCGCTCTGTCCGGCTCGCTGTCCTCACGCTCTGGCTGGCGTTCTGCTCCGGTCAGGATTACGCGCGCGCCGACTGGCGACCCGTGACGGGGGAACCCTGGCCCGCGTCCGACGCCCCCATCAGCCATCGTGAACGCACCCTGGAGTCGTCGACGGGCCGCACCGTCAGAGCGCATCTGGCGCTGTTCGATTCACGCCGCTATCGGCTCGCCGTGCTCGATCTGGGGCCGGATCTGGCGTCGGCCTCGGACTGGCCGGAGCACACGCGCGCGGCCGGTCTGCTGGCGGCGGTCAATGGCGGCTTCTTCCATGCCGACGGTCAGCCGCTCGGGCTGGTCATCGCCGGGGGCGAGCGGCTCAACCGCTTCGAGACGGTCAAGCTCCTGAGCGGTGTGCTCTATGGCGACGCGCGCGGCATCCATCTGGAGCGGCGCGCACGCTTCCAGTCAAGCCCTGGGATCGACGCCCTGGTGCAGTCCGGCCCCTATCTGGTCGAACAGGGCCGCGCGGTACGCGGACTCTCGACGAAGGATGTCAGCCGCCGCACCTTCATCGCCACCGACTGGCGCCGTCACTGGATTCTGGGCGCCACGCGCGATGGCCTGACGCTCGCCGAACTGGCCGAGGCGCTGGCCACGCCCGGTGCGCTCGCGCCCTGGCCGGTGGAGCGTGCGCTCAATCTCGACGGCGGCACTTCGACCGGGTTCCTGTTCGATCCCGGCGCCGGACAGGAACCGATCCAGCTGCGCGCGCGCCGTCCGGTGCGCAATCTGGTGGGCGTGCGGGCGCGTTGATGACGGCGCTGCTCTGGCTGATCCCGATCGCGCTGGCGGGGCTGGGTCTGGCGCTCTGGCGTCGTGCGCGGGCGATCCAGGGGTACGGTCGCGACGGCGAGCGTCTGGTCGGAGCGGCCCTGGAACGGCTGTTCCCGGCCGTCGTCCATGACGTGATCCTGCCGACCGCGCGCGGCGGTCTGACCCAGATCGATCATATCGCCCTCACACCCAAGGGACTGCTGGTGGTCGAGACCAAGCATTATCGCGGCACGATCCTGGGCAAGCCCGAAGACCGGCACTGGGTGCAGCAGCGCGATCAGGATCGTCGGACGTTCCAGAATCCGTGCCGTCAGAACTACGCGCATGTCAAGGCTGTCGAGGCGCTGGGACTCGACGTGCCGATCCTGGAACGGGTGGTCTTCACGGATTCGGCGCGCTTTCCGCATGGGCTGCCGGAGGGCGTGTCGCAACTGGCGACGCTGGAAACCGATCTGGCGCCCTGGCGTCGCGGCCGGGTGTCGCCCAAGCTGCGCCGTGCCTGGAAGGCGTTGCAGCCGGCGATCAGACAGGATGCCAAAGCCCGTCGCGCCCACCGGCGCGGACTGCGCGCACGGTATGGCTGGGATCGGCGCCGGCTGGCGGCCGGCGTCTGCTTCGCCCTGGCGGCGGTGTCGGCGTTCGGACTCCAGCAGTCGTCCGGCGATCCGGCGCTACTCAGCCGAATGGCCGACCTTGGTTCGAGCGGGTCGACACTCATCGAGCGGCTGATGCGCGTCTGGTCCGAATCCCTGCGATTCGACGCTCAACGCTGAGACCGACGCGCCACGGCCACCGTCACGGCCTTGCCGTCCTCGCCGCGATGGATCTGTTTGGCGACCAGCAAGTCACCACCGCTCGCAGCCAGCCGCGCGGCAGCTTCCGCGACGCTCGGGGCGCCGACTTCGCCGACCACGCGCCCGGAGGGCGTCGGAACCGCGACCCCGGCCAGCACCTCGGCCGGATAGAACCGCAACGGCCAGCCGCGTCGGCGCGCCAGCTCCAGCAAGGCGGGTTCATCGGATTTGCGCGCGTGGCTGGCCAGACAGACCACTACGACCGCACCGAGCGGACTCAGCGCCGTGTCGATGGCCCGCTCCAGACTTGCCGCTGCCACGCCGTGCTGACAGCCCAGGCCGACGGCGACTGCGATGGGTTCGTCCATTGGCTCTGCTTTCACCTCTGTCAGCACGTCGGTTAAACTGCCGCGCCTATGAATCCAACCAATGCATGTCAAACACCGATGGCCTCCGAGGACTCGGACGACCCCGACAGTCCCGACTCGATCCTTGAAGCCCATTTACCGCACGACTGGAGGGGGCGGCGATGACCCTGGCAACGCCACTGATCGTCGTCTTCCTCATCCTCGTCAATGCCCTCTACGTCGCCGCCGAGTTCGCGCTCGTCGGGGCGCGTGCGACCCGCGTCGAACAGCTCGCCCTAGAGGGTAATCGGCTAGCGGCGGCCGTGCTACAGATCCTGCGCGACACACAGCGTCTGGATCACTACATCGCCGCCTGCCAGATCGGCATCACGCTCTCCAGTCTGATCCTGGGCGCCTTCGGTCAGGCGACGATCGGCATCGCGCTCGGCGTCCTGCTGGACACGCACACCGGACTCGAACCGCTGAGCGCCCATGCCCTGGCGGCCACCATCACGCTGGTGTTCCTGACGGCGACGCAGGTCGTGCTGGGCGAGCTCATCCCCAAGACCATCGCGCTGCAATATCCGGTCGGCACGGCGCTCTACACCTACTGGCCGTTGCGCTGGTCGCTGACGCTGTTCGCGCCCTTCATCCGGTTGCTCAACGGCAGTGGTGCGCTGATCCTGAGGCGTCTGGGCGTCAGCGCCGACGCCGGCCACCGCCATATCCATGCCCCCGAGGAGATCGATCTGCTGATCCGCGAGAGTCGTGCCGGTGGGCTACTGGAGGACCGGGAGAGCGAGCGGTTGCGCGAAGCGCTGCAACTCGGACGGCATCGGGTGCGACAGCTCATGGTGCCACGGCGGCGGATCGCCGGTCTGGATCTGAGCGCGCCTCTGGATGCGCTACTGGAACGCCTGGACGCCAGCCCCTACACCCGGCTGCTGGTCCATGAGGGCTCGCTCGACGACCCCATCGGTTATCTGCACGTCAAGGACGTGGCCATCGCCATCGCGGCGGGCGGCCGGCTGGAGGATCTGCGCGCCCTGGTGCGACCGCTCCTGACCCTGCCGAGCCGTCTGACCATCGACCGCGCCCTGGGTCAGATGCGCGAGCGGCGCGCCCGCATCGCGATCCTGGTCGACGAATACGGCGATCTCGAAGGACTGCTGAGCCTGGAGGATATCATCCGCGAGCTGCTCGGCGAGCTGTCGGACGAGTTCAAATCCAATCCGGCCCTGAAACCCGTGCGCCTGTCCGACGTGCGCTGGCGTCTGCCCGGACGTCTGCCGCTCGACGAGTTGATCGATTGGGCCGCCAGCCAGGGTCTGAGTGACTGGGAGCGCGGCGAGGCCGAGACCCTGGCCGGCTGGCTGCTGGAACGGCTCGACGCCATCCCCGAGGGCCGCTGCTCGCTGAAGAGCGACGGCCTGCTGTTCGAGATCGAGCGTCTGGATGGAGCGGCCATCGAATCCGTGCTGATCGACCGGCTCCAGCCGGCGGAGGAGGGCGCGGATGCTTGAGTTCATCTGGATGCTGGCGGTGATCCTGATCCTGGTCGCGCTCAACGGACTGTTCGTGGCCGCCGAGTTCGCCATCATCGGCGCCCCGCGCGCGGTGCTGGCGGCGCGTGCCGAGGGCGGCGACCGGCTGGCGCGGCGTCTCCTGCACACGCTCGACGATCCGGCCCGACTCGACCGCTACGTGGCCACGGCGCAACTGGGCATCACCTTCGCCAGCCTGGGACTGGGCATGTATGGCGAGCACAGTCTGGCGCTGTATTTCGAGCGCTGGCTGACGCTGGCCGGACTGTCATCCGGCGACGCGCTGCTGGCGGCCCATGGTCTGGCTTCGATTCTGGCGATCGCCGCCATCACCTATCTGCATATCGTGCTGGGCGAGATGATCCCCAAGGCGCTGGCGCTCAACGACGCCCTGCGCGTGGCGCTCTGGGTGACGCCGAGTCTGCTGCTGATCGGCCTGCTGCTCTATCCGCTGACGCGCGCACTCAATCTCCTGGGCAACTTTCTGCTGCGCCGGGTCGGGATCGAGCGTGGGCGCGGGGCGCATCATTATCTGGCCCCGAAGGAACTCGAATCCGTGGCGCGCGAGAGTCAGGCCGTGGGGCTGATCAGCGAGGAGAGCGGGCGCATCTTTCGCGAACTCGCCGACTTCAGCGCCATCACCGCCGTCGAGGCCATGGTGCCCCGGGTGCGTGCGCACGGCATCCCGCTCGACGCGAGCGATGCGCGTCTGCGCGAGATCCTGCAACGCCATCGTCACACGCGCTATCCGGTCTATCAGGACGATCTCGACCACATCGTCGGCACCGTGCATATCAAGGATCTGCTGCGTCTGCTGCCCGAGCGGCGCGGACTGCGGCGCGAGGTGGTGCGCGAGACCGCCTATCTGCCTGAGACGGCCACCCTCGATGACGTCCTGATCGCCATCGAGCGCACCCACAATCAGATGATCGTGGTCATGGACGAGCACGGCGGCACGGCCGGCATCCTCACCATCGAGGACATCTGCGCCGAGGCGGTGGGCGACATCGAGGAAGGGGCCGACGACGTTCCGGACGTCGTCCCGGCCGGGCCGGGGCGGTATATCGTCCAGGGCGCGGTGCGGCTCGACACGCTCGGCGACATCACCGGCCAGGTGCTGGAGCATCCTGAGGTGGATACGGTCTCGGGGCTGATCCTCAGCGAGCTGGGGCGTCCGCCCCGCGTCGGGGATCGCGTCCGGTGGTCGGGGCTGGACTTCGATGTCACGGGATTGATCGGGCGCGGCGTGCGTCAGGCGATCGTGACCCGGCGCTCTCAGGGGCTTGATTCTTAGCCTGGATCGATATTCATGTCAGACCCCATCGTTCGTCATTGTCCCGCGCTCTTTCTCACCGCCTGCTCGTCCGGTCAGGGCAAGACCACGGTGGTCGCGGCGCTCGCCCGCCATCATCGCCGGCTCGGGCGGCGGGTGCGGGTGTTCAAGACCGGGCCGGATTTTCTCGATCCGATGATTCTGGCGCGCGCCAGCGGCGCCGAGGTCGGGCCGCTTGATCTCTGGATGGTGGGCGAGGCGCTGTGTCGGCGCAAGCTCTATGAGGCGGCGGGTGAGGCGGATCTGATCCTGGTCGAGGGAGCGATGGGGCTGTTCGACGGCTCGCCCTCGGGCGCGGATCTGGCCGAGACCTTCGGGCTGCCGGTCGCGGCCCTGATCGATGCGCGCGGCATGGGCCAGACCTTCGGCGCGCTGGCGCTTGGGCTGACGAGCTATCGGCCGTCGCTGCGTTTTGCCGGGATCGCGGCCAATCAGGTCGGCAGCGCCCGACATGCCGAGATGGTTGCGGCGGGGCTACCGGAGTCGGTGCGCTATCTGGGGGCGATTCCGCGTCTGAGCGAGGCGGCGTTGCCGAGCCGGCATCTGGGTCTGGTCCAGGCATCCGAGATCGCCGATCTCGACCATCGGCTCGATGCGGCGGCCGATCGGCTCACCGGGCTGGCGCTGGCCGAGCTACCGGAACCCGTGGCCTTCGCGCCGCCGTCTGCGTCCGAATGCGAACCTGAGTCCGAGCCACTACAGCCCTGGCTCGCCGGACGCCGGATCGCCGTCGCGCGCGATGCGGCCTTCTCCTTCCTCTATGCCGACAATCTGCGTCTGCTCGAAGCGCTGGGGGCGGAACTGAGTTTCTTCTCGCCGCTCGCCGACCCGGATGTCAGCGCCGATGCCATCTATCTGCCCGGCGGCTACCCCGAGCTGCATCTCCAGACGCTCGCGGCCAACACGGGCATGAAACGCGCCCTGCGCGCCCATGTCGACGCCGGTCGTCCGCTCTATGCCGAGTGCGGCGGGATGCTCTATCTGCTGGACCATCTGGCCGACAAAACGGGTCAGGGCGCGGATCTGGCCGGACTGCTGCCGGGACGCGGCCGGATGCAGGCGCGTCTGGCCGGACTCGGGATGCAGTCGCTCGACACGCCGTTCGGGCGGCTGCGCGGTCACAGCTTCCATCATTCAACGATGGAGACGCCGGTGGCGCCGGTCGCCTTCAGCCAGCGCCAGCGCGATGGGCAGGCGGGCGAACCCGTCTACCGCCTGGGATCGCTCCAGGCCAGCTATCTGCACCTCTATTTTCCGTCCGCGCCTCGGGCGGCGGCGGCGCTGTTTATCGATCAGGATTGAGGATGGCGGATGACCAAGTATCTCATCGAGGTCTACTGGGGGTGACAAAGATCAAGGCTTCATCGCCATCGTGCCCGATCTTCACAGCTACTCGGCATTCGGCGAGACGGCGACGGAAGTCGTCCGCGAGCTGGAAGACGCTCAAACCGTCCGTCTGGCTCGAAGCCTGCCGCGTCAGAGTGTCAGATGCATAGATTGCTGAGACTCCTGCGGATTTTCGAACCGTTCCGTCTCGACGACAACCTCTTGACTCTCGGTGGCTTCCTTTTCCTTCGACCACTCGGCGCGCAGCGACTGGGCGTGGCGCTTGATTTGCTCGATGTGCGGTGACTTCTCTGACGATTCCTCAAACCGTCTTTCAGTGTCAACGCCCAGTTGCTCGATGCCCAACTGATCGAGCCGGGCGAAGACTGGTTCCATCGCGGCGTCCGGATCGCGAAAAAAGAGGCTGCCGCGGATGCGGACGAAGATCCAGCCGAGTCGTTCGAGAATGGCCTGCCGCTCGAGATCGCGCTGAAGCTGGTCCTGCGTGTGCCAGCGTTCCCCGTCACATTCCACTGCGAGTCGTTTCGTGGTCCCTTCGACGACAAGGTCAATGCGATAAGCCCCGACCGGCCACTGCGTCTTGACGCGGTAGCCACGGGTGACGAGCCGCTCTAGAACCCGTTGCTCAAAAACGGACTCGGTGCGCTGGCCTTGTTCCTCCAACTCGCGCATCAGGGCGCGCGGATCGCGTGCGTGCTCGATGAGTCGGCGTCGCAGATCGCCCGACTTGAGATGGCTTTCCGGATCGATTGAATGGACGACCCAGAGCTGATCGCGTGCGCGGCTTACAGCGACGTTGTAGCGCTTCTTGTAGATGTCTCTCGGACCTGTATCGCGCAGCGGAAGCTTGCCGTCATCCGGCGGGCCATCGACCAGGGAGAGAAAGATGACATCGCGTTCGTCGCCCTGAAACTGCGCGGCATTTCCACATAGCAAACGGTGTTTGGCGAAGACATCGGGTGCCAGCCGTGATCGAAGCAGCTCTTCGATCAGGAGTGCCTGATCGTCGCCCAGCAGTGAAACCACGCCGATGCTGGTCGGTTGACCGGTGTCGTCGTAGGCGAACTCGGCATGCTGGATAAAGGCGACGATGAGCGAGGCGATCTCCTCGGCCTCGACAGGGTTCGTCTTGCCGTTCTTGTCCCGGTAGCCATCGACACGATGGGAGATCAGGGCAGGGCAGATGCGAGCCGATAGAGGTTCACGCAGTGGCCGGATGGCATTTCCGTATGACAGTTGGTTGCTGAACTGGATGATTTCGGGCACGCAGCGAAAATGTTCGCGTAGGGCGAGGACACCGCCGAAGGACATCTCGGCCAGATCGTAGATGGACGTCTGGCCGTCAAAGAGGTGTCTGTGGGGTATGTCCTGTAAATCGGTGTCAATGATCCGTTTGACATCTTCGAACTTCTGACCGACCGCATCTGGTGTGACCTGTTCCTTGTCACCGACGATCACGTACTCACGTCCGAGATAGAGTGCCGCAAGCGCTGTGACGTCGCTCTGACTGGCTTCATCGATGATCACGACGTCGAATCGCGTCTCCCGTGGATCGAAGCTCTCATACACGCGATTCAGGGGCATGATCCAGACGGGGACGGCATGACGGGCCGAGGCGAGGAGCTTCCTGGCTTCGCGCAACAAGGCTGGAGCGCGTCGTCCAGTGCCCTTGCCGATCCGGCGCATGGTCTGTACGTAACCCGTCAGTGCTTGTTGTTCAGGCAAGCCAACCCGCTCGCACTGAGCGGCCCAACTTTCGTGCTCGATGATCTCTGCCGCGAGTTTTCTCAGTTCCTCCTCGGTTCGATCCAACCGGCTCTGGAGATCGGTCAGCGACACCTGTGCCCGGCGATCCAGTTCTTGAGTCAACTGTCTCCAGCGCCAGGCAGCCGCGACCTCGCCAGGTGGACTCGATGACTCATGCGGGGGCTGTCGCTGAGCAATGGCCTGTGCCCAGGCTTGCGCGATCGGTTCCAGTTTCCGGAGATGCGTCAAACGTGTCTCGTAGATCTCGCGCAGACCTTCCAGGCGTGTCAGATCACGGTACGTCGCATCATAGTTGTCTACATTCCATGCATCTTGTGCCCTGAGCAAGGTGGAGGCGGGCTTGCTTTGGGGAAAACCGGCAAGATAGCCGCGCTGCGTCTGGAGTGCGGCCGAGAGTTCAGACTGTCGAATCAGCGCTGCCTGTGCCTCAACGATCTCGGACAAGCCGGACGAACCGGCGCGCCGAATGCGAGCCAGTTCATCCTGATCTCCAGGTAACGGTGCATGGTTTGCCAGCCAGGCATCCCAGCGAAAACCGACCGAGCGAAGCTCATCGATGAGGGGCTCCCAAACGGATTGACGCCAGTCGAGTCGCTTGCGGATCTCCTGCGCATAACCCTGCGCCGTCAACTCGGGTCGATGTCCCAAACTCTCCGCCATTGGCCCGCCAAGCGATTCGACGGTCCGTTGCCATCGCGAAACAAAACGCCTGCGGCTTTCAGCCAATCGTGCCATCGCATACAGAGCGCGAAATTCATCGATGACCTGGGGTACGCGACCATCCACCCGACAGTCTTCGATCAGACGATGCCAGGCACGCCGGGTCAGCTTCGTCTTCAGGCCGAACTCACGTCCAGCTTCGAGGAAGTCCAAGATTTCCTTGAGTATCCGTAACGTCTCATCCGGCGGGTGATCGGCAGGGAGTTCAGGTCCGTGCGCCAGAATGAGCTTCTGAGCCGATCCGGCTTCGTCCGCCAGCATCTCCATGATGTTCAATAGGTCGATCCAGGTCTCGCGCCAGTCGCCGCCCATCCAGCCGGCGAATATGACCTCACGCAACCATCCGGTGGATTCAAAAAGCGTTTCAGCCGATCGCGTCACGCGCTGGTGCAACCTCTGGAGCTGCTCCACACCGGCTCTGGTGGCTGTATCCTTTTCCCAGAGATCGGGGCGGTGGGATCGCGCGCGCGAACCGGCGGCGGTTCGTTCCTGGGCGAGTTGGTGAAAGTCTGCTGTACTCACCAGGCGCTTCAGATCCGGTTGCCGTACAGCCAGTTGAGCCTCGTCCACAGGCGAGACCAGAGTTTGGGAGGCGTAGAGCTGACGGATCTCGGTTTCCGTCAACGGGCACAGGGCGCCGGATGTCAGTGGACCAGGTATCCAACTATCGCGATCCGCGTTGGCTTTGATCTGTTTTGCCGCTTCGATCGGGGCGATGCCCTCGCCGCCGAGGACGATTTCATCCACCTCACTGAACCGTGCGGCCCGTAACTGCCGACGAAGGGATTCGGTTTCCTCCAACAGTTTCCGACGTCTCTGCCTCAGCGCCTTGGCCTTTGCCCGCAGGTCAGCGGCATCCGAGTTCGAGAGCCGATCGACAATCTGCTGCGCGGCCCGCGCGAGTTGTGCCTGACTATCGGCGTCACCTTCCAGGACGCTCAGGGCCAATGCCTGGATGGACTCATCGACTTGCTGCCGCAAGACCCGGAGAGCCTTTGTGGTGTGCGCCGTGACCAGCACACTCTTGCCGTGGGCCAGGAGGTGGCCGAGCAGATTGGCAATCGTATGGGTCTTGCCCGTCCCTGGCGGTCCTTGAACCAAAATGGCTCTGGTTTTCATCAGCCGGTCAGCGATGGCGTATTGCTCACCGTTGGCGGGTTTGCTGAAGAGAATGTCTGGCGCTGGCTCGCTCGGCATAGGGGACGGCGCGAGCGTCTGTCCCGATTGATCCGAGGGAACTTCAGACAGCTCGACACCAACGATACGTGCCAGTCCTTCGGGGATAGCCGTTTCCTCGCGATCCAGATGCTCAACGATGTGATCCAGCGTCGTTGTCAGGCCAGCAATGCGTGAGCGCAAGATGATGACCGGTTCACGCCAAAGACTGGGGCGTGCGATTTTTGCACTCTGAGGTTTCGTGTCGAGGAAATCGCCGTTCAGGAGACCGTGGATGAGTCGCCGAAGAAACCCTGTCGTGCTGTCGCCACCCAACGGATCGACTGGACGCTCGTCGAGTTCTTTCTCGAAATGGCCGATCATGGCCCCATCGAGATCCGGTAGGAGTCTCAGCAGGGCGCGATGCAGTTCGACTTTCTCTGTTTCACTGCTGAAGTGGAATTCCGGCACGGATGGATCGAACGTCAGTGTCACGCGCTGCATTAAGACCGGATGCTGTACTCCATGCTCGGGGACGCTCAGCATGCCTTCGGCCAGAATCAGCTCCAGACGGTCGCCTTCGCGCTGCATCGTCGTCCAGAGCGCGTGGATGCGCTCGAAGATTTGGTAGGCGGCAATCGATGGGCGCTCTGCCGTGACCCATTTGGCACGCTCGGCTTTCCAGACATCCAGTGCCTTCAGACGTTCAGCCTCATGCGAGAAATCAATGGTGACGGTATGCCCTTCGCTAGTCTGAGAATTCCGTGACGGTAGCACCTCCACAGGTGCATCGACGGACTGCCAGCCGGGTATCAGCCAGCTCTCCAGTATTCGCGGGGGTGTCGGACAGGGGGTGAGATGCGGACGCCGAATGCGTATGACAGGCTCCAGTTCGGCGGCTGTTTCGCTTTCTGCATCCTCATCGCGATCACCGCGCCAAATTTGGATGCATGGATGGATCGGCCACTGATCGAGTCGGAGAACATCCAGGCCGGACAGATCACGAGGGACTGGATTCCTGAGTTCGTTGAGTCCCTTAAGAAATTTGAAGGTTTGGGTAAGTCTGTCCCTAGCGGTCTGTTTCTTGACCAAGTGCTCCAAAGTCATTTCGCTTCCTCGTGAGGCAAGAAGTTCATCCGTATCTCAATCCCGCAAGTCTGCCAAACCACGGCCTATTTGCGCAATAAAACACTATGCGTGTCGCCGTCGTGCGACTCACTTTTTTAGCGCATTGTGAATCAGGCAGACGGCTCCGGGAACAAACCCGGCAACCACCGACCGGCCAGATGTGCCGGAAATGCCAGCACCAGTGGGGCACGACTCGTCTGAGCCGTCACGATGCCCGCGTCGATCAGCGCGGAGACGACTCGTCTCGCCTGCCGCTCCCCCGTGCCCACGAGGCCGGGCACCTCGCCGCGCGGCAGGGTGCCGCGATACAGGAGCGAATCGAGCACCAGACCGGCCTTGGGCGGCAAACGACCGAGCTGTATCGCGTCCCGCGCCCAGAGTTGGATGCGTTCGCGCAATCTTTCGGGCTGGATCAGGCCGTCCATGAACTCCACCTGATCGATGCAGAGATCAAGGAAGAACACCGCAAAATCGGCCAGGGCCTCTTCGCTCAGATGTCCCCGGCCATCGAGATCATTGCGTCGCGGCAGGTCACAGGCCGCGAGATGCTGTTTGTAGGTCTCGACATGGCGCGCCAGACCGCGCGCCACGGACCAGAGCGCGCCGCTGTCGAGAGTTTCGACCAGCACTGCATGGGACATCAGGCGGGCGACTCGGCCATTGCCGTCGATGAAGGGATGGATCCATAGCAGACGGTGATGCGCACAGGCCGCGGCCAGGATGGTGTCGGCGCGTCCCAGATTGGTATAGACATGCGTGAAGCGATCCAGGAAGCGGGGCACGGCGCCAGGACTGACCGCGAGATGACGACCGACGCGCACGTCCCGATCACGCCACTGCCCCGGCTCGACCCGGACGCGCGTCTCGCTATCCAGATCCCGAGTCCAAAGCAGCTCCTCCGGCAACTCCATGCAGAACCGGCGGTGGATCTCACGTATTCCCTCGAACGTGAGCGCGCGTTCCCGCAGTCCTCCTTCATCGATCCACTGCTGAACGGCGACATGCGCGCGTGCCTCGCGCTGTAAATCGCGTGTTTCAGGATCGCGGCTGTAATCGGCTCTGAGCGCTCGCTCGATATCGACCGGGTGTGTATTATGACCCTCGATCAGGTTGCTGTAGTAGCAGTTCATGGCACGCACGAGTGTGGCCAGTGGTGAGAGCAGAGTTTCCGGCAAGGCTCGCCGAAGACCGGCGGCTTTTTGGGCGAGTTCAACCGTTCGGTCGAGGATCTCGCCGCGACGCTTGGCACCTTCGCGCAACAGCAGCGGTTCCATCGAGGCCGGGGACTCACCCCTGTCCAGAGTAGAAGCGTCCGCTTTTTTATCCGCTTTATTCATGGATTTTAAGATTTATATATCAATGCCTTGAGTTTTTATTCCAGCATGGATGAGTCCTGTCGTATGTCCGCTTCGATCAGCCTGTCGCTCGCTCTGTCCGACTTGGCATCCTCCGCTCGGGCTGGTCATCGCTAGGGGCGAGCGCTTCAACCGTTTCTAGACGGTCAAATTCATGAGCGGTGTGATCTATCTGACAGCGCCGTGCGCAGTCGCAGACTGTTGGTGACGACGAACAGGCTCGACAGACTCATGGCACCGGCGGCGAACATGGGATCGAGCTGCCAGCCGGTGAAAGGCCAGAACACCCCGGCGGCAAGCGGAATGAGCGCGATGTTGTAGCCATAGGCCCAGACGAAGTTGAGCCGGATGGTGCGCAGGGTGCGGCGTGCCAGTTCCACCGCATCGGCCACGCCGCGCGGATCACCGCGCATCAGAACGACGCTGCCGGATTCGATCGCGATGTCGGTCCCGGTGCCGATGGCGAGGCCGACATCGGCCTGAGCGAGCGCCGGAGCGTCGTTGATGCCGTCGCCGACGAAGGCCACGCGCCGCCCCTTGGCTTGCAGACGCGCGATCTCGGCGGACTTGTCGGCGGGCATGACCTCGGCCAGCACGCGCCCGATGCCGAGTTCGCGCGCGACCGATTCGGCGGCGGGACGTCCGTCGCCGGTCAGCAGGGCGACGTCCAGCCCCTGTTCGGCCAGTCGCCCGATGGCCTCGCGGCTGCCGGGTTTGATGGGGTCGGACACGCCCAGCACCGCGACCAGCTCGCCATCGACCGCGACATGCATGAGCGTCGCCGTTGAGTTGGCCGGACCTTCGCCGGCCGCTGCCGGTTCCAGATCCACCCCGAGTTCCTCCATCCAGCGCCGCGCGCCCACGACGACCATCCGGCCATCGACCCGCGCGCGGATGCCGAGTCCGGGCCGCGCCTCGACCTCATCCGCTTCGCTCAGGCTCAGACCACGCGCCCGCGCCGCGGCGACGATAGCCGTGCCGAGCGGATGCTCGCTGTGCTGCTCGACGGAGGCGGCCAGCGTCAGAGCCGCGTTCTCATCCAGACCGAAGACCGTCAGCTCGGTCAGCGTGGGCTGCCCTGCGGTCAGGGTGCCGGTCTTGTCGAGCACCACCGTATCGACCCGCGCCAGGGTCTCCAGCGCCGCGCCCTGCCGAAACAGCAGACCCAGACCGGCCCCGCGCCCGCTGGCGACCAGGATCGCGGTCGGCGTCGCCAGCCCCATGGCGCAGGGACAGGCGATCAGCAGTACGCTGACGGCGGCGACGAAGGCATGATTGAGCGCCGGTTCCGGTCCCAGCCACAGCCAGACGCCGAAGGTCAGGACCGCGATCCCCATGACGATCGGCACGAACACCGCCGCGATGCGATCGGCCAGACGCTGGATCGGCGGCTTGCCGGACTGCGCCTCCTGGACCAATTGGACGATACGCGCCAGCACCGAGTCGGCGCCGACGTGCGTGGCGCGATAGCGGAAGGCGCCGGTTTGGTTGAGCGTGCCGCCGATGACCGCATCCCCCGGTTCCTTGCGCACCGGAACCGGCTCGCCGCTGATCATGGATTCATCTACATGGCTCGCGCCCTCAATCAGCGTGCCGTCGACCGGGAGGCGCTCGCCCGGACGCACCAGCAGCACATCGCCCGGCACCACCGCCTCGGCCGGGATCTCGGTTTCACCCTCGGCGTCGAGTACGCGCGCGGTCGGCGGCTGGAGATGGAGCAGACGCCGGATCGCCTGCGAGGTGCGGCCCTTGGCGATCGCCTCCAGATAACGGCCGAACAGGATCAGGGTGACGATGACGGCGGCCGCCTCGAAATAGAGATGCGCGGTCCCGGCCGGGAAGAGCTGGGGCAGCGTCAGGGCCAGCAGCGAATACCCATAGGCCGCGCCACTGCCGAGCATCACCAGGCTTTCCATGCCTGGACTGAACTGCGCGAGCTCCTTCACGCCCCGGCTGAAGAAACGCCGCCCCGACCAGAACACGACCGGCGTGGCCAACAGCAGTTGCAGCCAATGCCAGACCGCCATGGGCGCGACCCGTTCCATGAGTCCATGTAGTCCGGGCAGGAGCATCGGCCCCATGCTGACGAGCAGCAGCGGCAGACTCAGGGCGGCGGCGAACAGCAGATCGCGCTTGAGCCGGCCGAGTTCGCGTGCCTGCCGGGTCTCGTCGCTCTCATGTGGCTGGTCGGGCAGACGCGCCTCATAGCCCGCCGCGCGGATGCTCAGGGCGAGACGCTCGCGGCTCACCGTGGCCGGCAGATAGACGACGCTGGCCGACTCGGTGCTCAGGTTGACGTTGGCCTCCAGCACGCCCGGCACGGCCCGCAGCCGACGCTCGACGCCCGCTACGCACGAGGCGCATTTCAATCCGCCGACGCCGAGCGTGATCGACTCGGTCACGGGCGCATAGCCGGCCGCGCGCACCGCCTCCAGCAGCTCGGGCACCGAGGTCTGCTCGAAACGCACCAGGGCCAGCCCCGAGGCCAGATTGACCTCGGCTGATTCGACGCCAGGATGATTGACGATGACACGCTCGACCCGCGCCACACAGGACGCACAGTTGAGGCCGTTCACTCCGATACGCAGTTCTTGGGTCAAAATTTGGACTCCCGGCTGTGATGTCGTTCGTTCCCATGCGGGGACGTTCATTCGGCGGAATGGACGCGGTTGCGCCCCGATTCCTTGGCAGCATAGAGCGCCGAGTCGGCGCGCGCGACCAGCGCGTTCATGGACTCGCCGGGACGCGCGAGTGTCGCGCCGAAGCTCGCCGTCGCCGTGCCGACGATGGGGAATTCGTGCTCGGCGATGCCCAGACGCAGCTTTTCGGCGGTCTGCTCGATGCCGCCGCGATCGATCCTCGGGCAGACGATCATGAACTCCTCGCCGCCCCAGCGCCCGAGCGAGTCATCCTTGCGCAACTGGGCGCGCAGCAGCCGCGTCATCTCGATCAGCACCTGATCGCCCGCCAGATGGCCATGCCGGTCGTTGACCGATTTGAAGTGGTCGATGTCGCACAGGATCAGCCCGAAGGTCGCGTCCGGATCGGTCAGGTCCGCCAACTCCGCGCCCAGGATCTCTTCGATCCGGCGCCGATTGTAGACCTCGGTCAGCAGGTCGGTGTTGGCCATGCGCGCCAGGATGCGGGCTTCACGCTCCTGGGCCTGTTTGGCCACCCGGACCTCGATCAACTGGGTCGTGCGCTTGTCCAGTTCGACCGCCATCTCGTTGAAGTTCCGGCTGAGCCGGTCGATCTCCTGGATGCCAGCCGGCTGGAGCGGCCGGCTATCCATCCGCCGACCGAGATCACTGGTCGCCGCCGAGAGCGCATGGATCGGCGAGACGATGCGGTTCGACAGCCGTCGCACCGACACCAGGAGCAGCAGAAAAAAGCCCAGATAGAAGACCACCAGCACTCCGATGGCGACATAGCCGATGCGGTTGGTCAGATCGCGCAGCGCCGCGACGGGCGCGAGGATGCGTGCCTCGTTGACCAGCACCATCAGCCGCCAGCCGGTCTGGGAGATTGGCTTCTGGATGAGCACATAGCGGGTCGCGTCGATCCGCAGCTCCGATAGACTCTGACCCGACTGGAAGAACTCCAGCATCCCGGTGCTGAAGGTCGGATTCGCGCTCTTGAGGATGTTGTAGGCATCGGGCTTGCCGGGCGTGGCCCCGAGCGGTTCCGCATACTCGTGTTCGAGCAGCTCCTGGAGGCCGAAGACCTGCTCGACGCGCGGCGGCATGGCCAGGATGGTGCCGTCGCGGTCGACCATGAAGGGCATGGCGTCCCAGGACAGATTCAGGTCCAGGATATGACGGATGAAGCGCTCGATGGTCACGTCCAGTCCGGTGACGCCCTCCAGGAAGTCTCCGCGATAGACGGGCGCGATGCTGGAGATGACCCAGCCCGCGCCGGCCGGATCCAGATAGGCGCTGGTCCAGACCGGCCGGCGCTCGGGATCGTGGGCCGCGTCGGCCTCGTAATAGAAGGCCAGATCATTGACGTCCCAGGTGGTGCCGAAGCGCTCGGCGGCATCGTGCATGAAGGGATAGATCCGGCTCATGGCGTCCCAGGTGTTGAGGTAGACCTGGGTGACGATGGGGTTGGCGTCGACGATCGACTTGAAGAGCGGATCGAGATCCTCGCTACAGCGCGCCTTGTGCCGCTCGGCCTCGCCGATGGTGGTCGTCGCGGCGTAATAGAGGCTGGCGCCGCCGTTGTCATCGGCCTTGTAGTAGGCGCCGTTGGGATGGCGCTCCAGGCGCGGCGGGCCATTGGGCAGACGGCAGACCTCCGGATGGGCGAAGAAGGTCTCCTGTGCGCGCTGTAACAGCCCCGTGAGACGGGCGACCTCGCCGAGTTGGTTGTCGATGCTCCGGGCCTCGATGGTAGTGATCGTCAGCAGATTGTTCTGGACCTCCTGGAGCAGGGTGTCCTGGTTGCGCGTCGAGATGTAGAGATTGATGCTGAAATAAAGCGTCAGGAGCACCAGCTCAATGGCTAGCATCGGGATCAGGGCGCTCTTGAGATAGTGGCGATAGATCAGCCCTTGCAGGCTCGACGGAGCGCGTTTCATCGTGGCGACCGGATTCAGCGCGGTTTGACGGCGGTCAGGAGCGTGACCGGCATGGCGGTGCGCCAGCCGTCGAAGCGCCCGAGCGGGGCGGCGTGCGCGACCGAGATCCGCGTCAGCTCGCCGCCGATGCGCTCGCGCAGTTCGACGAGGAAGGCTTCGCTCTGGATGGTGACCGCATTGGCCACCAGTCGTCCGCCGGGTTTGAGCGCCGACCAACAGCGCTCAGCCACGCCCGCGACCGTGAGTCCGCCGCCGATGAAGATGGCGTCGGGCGCTTCCAAGCCTTCCAGGGCCTCGGGCGCGCGTCCGGCGACCAGCACCAGATCGGGCGTGCCGAGCGCATCGCGATTGCGCTCGATGAGCGCACGGCGTCCGGCGTCGGACTCGATGGCGATGGCGCGGCAGCGCTCGTCGGCACGCATCCATTCGATCCCGATCGAACCGCAGCCGGCACCCACGTCCCACAGCAGTTCGCCCGGCATGGGGGCCAGACGCGCCAGGGTCGCGGCGCGCACATCGCGCTTGGTCAGTTGGCCGTCGTGTTCATAGGCCGCGTCCGGGAGTCCGACGCGGCGCGACAGGGGCAGGGCATCCGGATCGGCCCGGCACTCGACCGCGATCAAATTGAGTGCGGCGCAATCCTCGACGCCTGCGCTCCACTCAGCGGCGGTATTTTCCAACCGGCACTCGAACGCACCGCCGAGCCGCTCCAGCACTGTCAGCCGGCTCGGGCCATAACCACGCGCGGTCAGTTGCGCGGCCAGTTGGCGCGGTGTCGCGCCGTCAGCGGAAAGCACCAGCAGCCGCGCGCCAGGCGCCAGATGCAGATTGACCCGCGCCAGCGGTCGGCCATGCGCCGGAATCACGGTGACGTCCTGCAAGGCCCAGCCCAACCGCACCGCTGCGAGCGAGACTGACGAGGGCGCGGGCAGAATGCGCAATTCCTCGGTCGGCAGGCGTTGCGCCAGCGTTGCGCCGATGCCGAAGAACATCGGATCGCCGCTCGCGAGCACGCACACAGGCTGACCGCGCCGGGCCAGAAGCTGCTCATAGGCCAACTCGAACGGACTCGGCCAGGGATGACGCTCCTGACCGGGACGCTCCGGGACGAGCGCCAGATGCCGCGCACCGCCGAACAGCAGATGCGCCTCGTCGATGGCCTGACGCGCCGTTTCGCTCAGTCCGGCCCATCCATCCTCGCCAATGCCGACGATAGTGAGCCAGGGGGATGTCGTGGAAAAAAGTGTGTTGGTCATGCCGCCCGTTTCAAATGCAGGATGCCGAACCGGCTGGTCGTCCCGGTGTCGTACTGAGCACGATGCTCAAACAGATCACGCCGGAACCGCGATTTGCGATTATAATCCGCCCCTTTTCAGATCGAACGCCCATCCCCGCCGACCTTCGCCCCGATCCGGGCCGCGCGTCCTCGCCGCCGAGCACCCGCGCCCGCTCCGCCTGACTGTGAGACCCTCTACATGATCGAATACAACCGCGATGCCCATGACATCTATCGTCAGTCGTTCGCCATCATCCGCGCCGAGGCGGATCTGAGCCGGATCCCGGCCGATCTGGAAGCGCTGGCGGTGCGCGTGATCCATTCCTGCGGCATGCCCGAGATCGCGGCCGACCTGGAGTTCTCGCCGGGCGCGGGTGCGGCGGGACGCGCGGCGCTGGAGTCGGGCGCGACCATCCTCTGCGACAGCCGCATGGTGTCCGAGGGTATCACGCGCGCGCGGATGCCGGCCGACAATCCCATCGTCTGCACCCTGCACGATCCGAGCGTCCCGGCGCTGGCGCGCGAACTGGGCAACACCCGCACTGCCGCCGCGCTCGAACTCTGGCGTCCGTATCTGGCCGGCTCGATCGTGGTGGTCGGCAATGCACCCACGGCCCTGTTCCGGCTGCTGGAGATGCTCGACGAGGGCGCGCCCAAACCCGCACTCATTCTCGGCTTCCCGGTCGGCTTCGTCGGCGCGGTCGAGTCCAAGGAGGCGCTCGCGGCCGACAGTCGCGGCGTGCCCTTCGTCACGGTACGCGGTCGGCGCGGCGGCAGTGCGATGGCGGCGGCGGCGGTCAACGCGCTTGGTCGCGAGCATTCCTGATCGACATGGGCAAAGGACGTCTCTATGGCCTGGGCGTGGGTCCAGGCGATCCTGAACTCATCACGCTCAAGTCGCTGCGCTATCTGCGTGCCGCGCCCGTGGTCGCCTACTATGCCGCGCGCGACAAGCCCGGCAATGCGCTGACCACGGTGCTGCCGCATCTGCGCCCCGAGCAGATCCGGGTGCCGCTGATCTATCCGGTCACGGGCCGCAAGCCCGAACCGCCCTACGACTACGAGGGCGCGATGCGCGACTTCTACGATGACTCGGCGGAGCGGCTGGCCGAGCATCTGGAGGCCGGGCGTGATGTGGCGGTGGTCAGCGAAGGTGATCCGCTGTTCTATGGCTCCTTCATGTATCTGCACGACCGGCTGGCCGAGCGCTATCAGACCGAGGTGGTGCCGGGCGTGTGCTCGGTGCTGGCGAGCGCGGCCGTGCTGGGCACGCCGCTGGTCTATCGCGATCAGCGCTTCCAGGTGATCGCCGCGACCCTGCCTGAGGAGACCCTGATCGAGCGGCTCACTGGGGTCGAGGCGGCGGCGATCATGAAGCTCGGCAGCAATTTCGACAAGGTCCGGCGCGTGCTGACGCGGTTGGGACTCATGGAGCGGGCGCGCTATGTCGAGCGAGCGACCATGGAGGGCGAGCAGGTGCGCGCGATCGCCGAGATCGATCCCGAGAGCGTGCCCTATTTCTCGATGATCCTGATTCCGGGCGAGCGTTGGCCGGGATCGAGCGCCGGCGAATCCGTACCCGCGTCGCAGCCGACTCAACCGCTGCACTCCGAACCTCCGGCACCCAAACCGGGCCGACTGGCCGTGATCGGTCTGGGGCCGGGATCAGCCGAGCTCATGGCCCCGGCGGTGCGCGCCGAACTCGACCGTGCTCAGGACATCGTGGGTTACACCACCTATGTCGAGCTGGCCGGACCCTTCCGCCCGGATCAGCGGTTGCTCGATTCCGACAACCGCCAGGAGCTTGACCGCGCGCGGCTCGCGTTCGAGCTGGCGGCTCAGGGACGGCATGCGGTGGTGGTCTCGTCCGGTGATCCGGGCGTCTTCGCGATGGCGGCGGCGGTGTTCGAGGCGCTCGAACAGTCCGAGAATCCAGACTGGCACGCGGTGGAACTGGCGATCCTGCCCGGCATCTCGGCGGCGCAGGCGGCAGCGGCTCGCGCCGGTGCCCCGCTCGGACACGATTTCTGCGTCATCTCGCTGTCGGACAATCTCAAGCCCTGGTCGATCATCGAGCACCGGCTGCGACAGGCGGCGCAGGCCGATCTGGTCATGGCGCTCTATAACCCACGCTCCAAGGCGCGTCCCGATCAGTTCGCCCAGGCGCTGGCCGTCCTGGGCGAAGTTCGTACTCCAGAGACGCCCATCGTGCTCGGTCGCGACATCGGACGTCCGGACGAATCGCTGACCGTGACCTCCCTCGGCGAGGTCCGGCCCGAGCAGGTCGACATGCGCACGGTCGTCATCGTCGGCTCGTCGCTGACGCGGCGTCTGGCGCGTCGTGATGGTGGGGAGTGGGTCTATACGCCGCGCTGGTATCGTTGATCCAAAGGGGCGCGTGATTGGGCGGCGTCCTTGAGGACTTGTGACGCCCATTGATTCAAACTCTGTCCGGCCGCCTGCGCGGCAATGAGTGCCGCGCTATGGACCTCGGGCGGAACGCGCAACATCAGACGTCCGCTCGCCGGCTTCTCAGGTGATTTTCCGATGTGCGCGCACGTTTCCAGATAATCATCGACGGCCTCGATGAAGGCCGCCCGCAAGTCCGCGACGTTTTCGGCATGGAAGCTGACGCGATCCCGCAGTCCGAGCAGGCGGCCCACGAGCAGGTTGTCGCGTTCGTCGAAGTCGATGCGGGCGGTATAGCCCTTGTAGGTCAGCGTATTCAAGGTGTCACTCCGATCTGTTCGAGGAAGGCGCGAGCTTCCTCGACCTGATAGGGTTTGGCTTCTTTCTCCGGATGCGGACGATGGAAGGTGGCAACCTGCTCTCCGAAAACGAAACGCACCCGTGAGCCACGCCCCTCGATCGTTTGACACCCGATGGACACAAGCAGTGACTCCAGTCGAGTCCATTCCAAGGTGCGCGTCGTGGGTTGAGCAAAGACGGCTTGGAGTGTTTTACGATGCTTGCTGTTCATGCAAGCAGCATAGAATTCAGCGTGTTGCTGTGCAAGCCGGGAATACGTTATCGATCCAGGTCAGCGCCTCGTCGACGGTAGCGGCTGTCGGCACCTCGGCAGGTCGTGCCGGACGCTGGAGCATGACGACACGAATCCCACGCTCATGCGCGGCGATCAGCTTGGCCGATGTGGCCTCGCCGCCGCTGTTCTTGCAGACGAGGGTGTCGATGGCCCAGGTGTCGAGCAGGGCGCGTTCGTCGTCGAGCGCGAAGGGGCCGCGTGAGTAGAGCCATTCGGCGGCAGGGAAGTTCGGTTTTGGCTCGGGCGGCGTGACGAGCCGGATCAGGAACCAAATGTTCTCGATACCGGCGAAATGCGTCAGCTCCTGACGTCCGACCGCTAGCAGGACGCGCCGCGCCTGAGTCCGGCGCAACGCCTCGGCGGCCTCCGCCCAGGTTTCGACCGGCTCCCAGACGTCGCCCGGCCCGGGCCGCCAGGCCGGGCGCTCCAGCCTCAGCAAGGGTACGCCCGCCAGACGGCACGCCTCGGCCGCATTCCATCCCATGCGGGCCGCGAATGGATGGGTCACGTCGATCACGGCCCGAATCGCGCATTCGCCCAGATAGAGCGCCAACCCCTCGACCCCGCCGAAGCCGCCGATGCGCGTCTCGCCCGCCGGCAGCCGTGGATTGGCCGTGCGCCCGGCGAGCGAGTTGATGACGTGCCAGTCTTCGCGCCCGGCCAGTCGCTCGGCCAGGTCATAGGCTTCGGTGGTACCGCCGAGGATCAGCAGATTGGCCGGCATCGGTCGCAAGACGGGTTTCAGGGCAGACTCATCCGCGTCATGACGCCGTCCTTGAGACGCCAGTGCTTGATCGCGGCGGCCATGTGCAGCAGCACCACCAGTGCGAGCGCCAGCCCAGCGAGTCCGTGATAGAAGAACAGAGTCTCGCCCAATGCCTCGTTCTCGGGCAGCAGTCCCGGCAACTCGAAGCCGAAGAACTGGACCGGATAGCCCGAGGCCGATGTCGCCAGTGCCCCGCCGATCGGCATACCGATCGAGAGCAGATAGAGCACCAGCACCGTGGTGCCGCCGACCAGACGCTCGACGAGACCCAGCGGCGGATCATAGGGCGGCGCCGGATCGCGGCGGCGCAGCCAGATCCGCAGAACGGTCAGCAGCAGCACCAGGATCCCGATGCTCTTGTGGTACATGAAGAGATTGGCTGTTACCTGCGGGCCGACCCGATCCACCAGACCCTCGTATCCGAGCGCCCAGAAGGTCAGTCCACCGAGGAGCATACCGAACACCAGCGCGGCGATCAGCCAGTGCAGCATGCGTTGCGTGAATGTGTAGCGATTGGCGGTCAAGATCGTCTCCTTGCGATGCAGGGCTGGGTTGACGAATGGGTTCGATCGCGAGTCGGGTCGAGTATCCGACCAGGGCCTATCTTAATCTTAACCGCTCTCCAATCCGAAACCTATCAGACGCTCGATGTCCTCGGGCGGCTGCGGACGTCCGTAGAGATAACCCTGGACCTGCCGGCAGCCATGACGACGCAGGAACTCGGCCTGTTCCTCGGTCTCCACACCTTCGGCGACGGTCATGAGTCCCAACGCCGTACCCAGCGCAATGGTGGCCTTGACGATCTCGGCGTCACCGGCGTCGTGGGTGACGTCCTGGATGAACTCACGGTCGATCTTGATCTTGTCGGTGCGGAACTTGCGCAGATACTGCATCGACGAGAACCCGGTGCCGAAGTCGTCGATGGCGAAGTGGATGCCCAGCTCGGAGAGACGCACGATGTCGGCCTGGGTCCGGGCGTCGGCGGCGATCAGCACCGTCTCGGTGAACTCCAGTTCCAGATGTTCGGTCCGCGCGCCTGTGCGCTCCAGGACGGTGAGGATGTTGTCGCCGAAGTCCGGATCACCGACCTGCTGGGCGCAGAGGTTGACCGCGACGCGCCCGAACTCCAGCCCCCGGTCGGTCCAGTCGCGAATCCGGCGGCACACGGCGTTCAGCACCCAGTCCGAGAGCGGCCGGATCAGCCCGCGCTTCTCGGCCACCGGCAAAAAGGCGCCCGGCTGGCGCACGCCCTCGCGCGGATGACGCCAGCGCACCAGGGCCTCCATGCCGACCAGCCGGCCCGATTCCAGATCGAACTGGGGCTGGTAGTCCAGGAACAGCTCGTCGTTCTGGATCGCCTGGGTCAGCTCGCGGGTGAGCTCCATCTCGTGGCGCAACTGCTGGGTCATGGAATCGGCGAAGAAGGCGTGGGTGCCGCGCCCGGCCTCCTTGGCCTTGTAGAGTGCGACATCGGCGCGGGTGATGAGGTCGTCGACGTCGTGACACTCCTGGTCGGCGATCAGGATGCCGATGCTGGTGTTGATGTCGATGCGGTTGCCGCCGATCCAGAACTCCTCGCCGAGTGCCTCGATGATCGAGAGCGCCAGCTCGGCGGCCTCGCCGATCTCGCTGATGTTGACCTGAAGCAGCGCGAATTCGTCGCCGCCGAAGCGCGCCAGGATATCGGTGCCGCGGATGAGCGCGGTCAGCCGCTCGGCCACGGCGCGCAGCAGCTCGTCGCCGATGAGGTGTCCGAGACTGTCGTTGACGTCCTTGAAGTGATCCAGGTCCAGCATGTGCAGGGCGAAGGGCCGGCCGTCGAGGCGCAGACCGGCGAGCGCTTGTCTCAGCTCCTCCTTGAACAGCAGCCGGTTGGGCAGTCCGGTCAGACTGTCGTGGAAGGCTAGATGCTGGATCTCGGCCTCGGCGCGCTGACGGGCGCTGATGTCGTGGAAGGTGACGACGACCCCTTCGACCTGATGGTCGCGCCGCATGGGCGTGGCCCAGTATTCGGCCGGGAAGCAACTCCCGTCGTGCCGCCAGAGCACCGCATTGGCGGTATGGCAGTCCTGCCCCTGTTCGAGCGTGGCGAGGATCGAGCCGCACTCGGACGGCAAGGGTGTGCCGTCGCGGCGTGAATGATGGATCAAGGGATGGGTGGCCTGGCCGATCAACGCCTCAGGCTCGTAGCCGAGCATGTCGGCGGCGGCCGGGTTGATGAAGGTGATACGCCCCTCCAGATCCAGGCCGAAGATGCCCTCGGTGGTGGATTCGAGCAGCAGCCGCGCCTTGTCCTCGGCCTGGCGGGTCGCGTTCTCGGTGCGATCGCGTTCGATGACGATGGCGGCCAGCTCGGCGGCCGATTCGATCATGTCCAGATCCGTCGGCGAGGGTTCCATGACGCGCGTGGCATAGATGGCGAAGGTGCCGAGCACCTGACCGTCTTGTCCGATGATCGGCTGTGACCAGCAGGCGCGCAGGGGTGTCTGGAGCATCAGGTCGCGGAAGGCCGACCAGTCGTGATGCGACAGCAGGTCGGCGACCACGACCCGCTGGCCGGTGACGGCCGCCGTGCCGCAGGAACCGACGCCCAGGCCGATCCGGACACCCTCGACGGCACGCGTATAGAACTCGGGCAGCCGGAGCGTGGCCGCCGTGCTCAGGGTCTGGGTCGCGGGATCGAGCAGATGGATAGAGCAGATGGCGTGCGGAGCGATCTCCTCGATATAGGCGACGATGGCCGTGAGCATATCGCGCAGCGGTCGCCCGCGCGCCAGCATCTCCAGCACGCGGTTGCGTCCATCCAGCAGGAGACGGGCGCGCCTGTATTCGGTGATGTCCTTGGAGATGCTGACGAAGCCGATCACCTGGCCGGAGTCGTCGCGCTTGTAGTTCCACTCCACCTCGACATCGATGAGACGCCCGTCCGCCGTCCGGTTGCGATTGTAATAGGTGCTGGGCGTCGGCTGCTCGGTGGCGAAGCGGTGCAGATCGCTCAGGAGCGCCGCGCGCTCCTCCTCGGGCAGCAGCAGGCTGACGTTGCGGCCGATCAGCGCCTCCGGCTCCAGTCCGAGCAGATGAGAGGAGGCCGGGTTGGCATACTGGATTCGGCCCTCGACATCGATCTCCTGGATGTAATAGCGGCTGACCTCGACCAGGGTACGAAAGCGTTGCTCGCTCTCACGCAGCGCCTGCTCGGCCTGTCGACGCCGCTCGATCATGGCGCTTGCGGTCTGGGCGATGGTCTGGAGTTCGCGGAATCTCAGTCCCTCAGGGGCGATATCGGCATCGGTGTCGATCGCCTGCTCCAGATAATCGACACAGGACTGGGTGTCGAGACGCGCCTGGAGTGCGATCCGGCGCGCCTGCCAGGCGGCGATGAGCGAAATGACGACGAACAGCCCGCCGATGATGGCCAGTTCGAGCCGGAGACGTTCGCGGACCTCCTGGTGCATGGCCTGGATCCTGGATTCGATGTCGTCGATGAAGACGCCCGTGCCGACATACCAGCCCCATTCCTCGATCGGTTCGACATAGCTCAGTTTGGGGGCCGAGCGCTGATCGGGAAACTTGGGCATGACGTAGTCGACGAAACCGCCGCCCGCACGCGCCTGTTCGATGAGCGCTTGCACGACCTTCTTGCCGTTGACGTCGGTCTGCTCCAGGACGTTCCGGCCACGGGCGGGTCCGGCGAGTGACAGACCATCGAACCGTCCCACGAAGATGTAGGAGCCATTGGCGAAGCGCAGCGCGTTGAGCCAGTCGAGAACCGCTTCCTGGGTTCTGGCCAGTATCTCGGCCGGATCGGCCCCCGCGCCGGCGGCGCGCGTCTCACGTTCCAGTTGATGGCGTGCATAGGCGATCCCCACGCGCACGCGCGACTCCAGGCGTTCCCGGTGCTGTTGCAGGTCACGGGCACGCAGGAGGCTGCTCTCGCGCACAAATTCGCGATACTCGAAGACCGCGAGCACCGTCAGGCATGTGACGATGGTCGCCAGGAGCACGAGCAGCATCCGGCGTGAAACGGAGACGATGAGCGAAGGTGGTGACATTTAAGCGCTGTCTCTGCGAATGGAGACTCGATCCAGCGACTCGCGCACCAGGGCGATGGCGCGATAACCGGAATGGACGAACTTACTGTAGGGCAGGAGCAGGAAGAAGGCGAGCACGGTCCCGAGATGGACGATGAGCAGGGGCGCCATCGCCGGCGTCGCGCGCCAGACGAGCAGGGCCAGGCCGCTGCCGGCCACCACGAACACCAGACCGAGAAAGGCCCGGTCGAGCCGGCGTGCCTCGGGGGCGAGCGGCGCGGGATCGGCGCGCCATTCGATCCAGCCGAGCCCCAGGACGGCGACCAGCAGGGCGATCCCGCCGAGCGTTCCGAGCAGAACCGGGGCGCTCAGGACGGGGTAGGGGGCCTCCAGTCCCAGCCCATGGTGATAGAGGGTCGCGGCCAGGGTGGCGGCGAAGCTCAGCCCCAGGCCACTGAGCAGCGTTTGATGCAGCCGGCGGCGCCAGTGCGAGAAGCGCGCGTCGAGATCGTTGCAGCCCGGACCGCCGCCGCGCAGATTGCGCAGATCCAGGATATCGGCGAGCGCGCTCCAGAGTGCGCGTCCCGGCTGCACTGGCTCGCCCGCCGCTGTGCCCTCGGGGCGGGTCAGCTTCCAGTAACGATGCCAGCCGATGCCGATGGCCAGCGCCGACCAGCCGAGCGGCAGGACACCGATCCAGACCATCGCCGTCCAGGGCAGGACGCGATAGAAGGCGCCGGCATCTGTGTCCGCGTCGAGCGTCGGCATGCCGGCGGCGGGGGCGAAAGCCAGCATCAGTCCGAACAGCAACAGGATCGCGCCGAGCGTGACCCAGACCACCGTCGCCATCGGGCGGTTCAGGAGCGGCGCAAAGGATCTGGGCCAGACATGGTCCAGATAGCTCTGATGGCGCATCCGCGCCAGTGCGCGCGGGACATTGACCGCGAAGACATGGGGCGGGGCGTATTGGCAGGCATGGAAGCAGTTGCGGCAGGCGTGACAGAGGTTGGCCAGATGGGCCAGATCGGCCTCGGTCAGGGCCGGGCGGCGGCGCGCGGCCTCGAACAGGTCGCAGAAGCCGTTGCAATAGCCGCAGGCATCGCAGATGCCGAGGGCGCGTCGGGCCTCGGCGCGGATCTCAGGCGCGGACATGACGTGCCGCCTCCTCGCCGGCCAGACGACCGAACACTAGCCCGATGCTCAATGCCAGTCCCGAGACATAGCCGCGCGCCATGAGGTTGGGCGCCATGATCATGCCGGCGGCGAACAGGTTTTCCACCACGCCGCCGGCGGCCAGCCGCACACGCGCCCGTTCGTCCACCGCGAGTCCCTGATAGGTGAAGGTGATCCCCGGACGCATCGGATAGACGCCGAAGGGCGGCTCGATCAGCGGGTGAGCGTGACGGCTCTTGGGCGGATCGAGACCGACCGTATGCCAGTCGTCACGCTCGTCGGTCGGCGCCCGAACGGCGGCATTGTAGTCGGCGACCGTGGCGCGGAGCGTCGCTGAACCGATTCCGAGCCCGCCCGCCAATTCGTCCAGACTGTCGGCCTGGATCGGCGGATAGAGCGCAGGCGGAGCAGCACGCAGTCCGCGTGCATCCAGGATCAGATAGCCGATCTGGTCCGGCCACTCAGCCAGACGTTGCCCCCAGAGTGCATACCGGGTCGAGGCGGTGTCGCCGCCCTCGTCGTGCCGACGCCGTCCATGCGCGTCGACCACGATGCCCTCGGGCATACAGCGCACGCGGGTGGCGATGCCGCCATCGTCGGCTGGCGAGCGCGCGTCGACCGCGACCAGATAGGCCGCCTTGGGATCACCGACCGGCTGAACGCCCTGACGCAACAGGGATTCGAGCAATTCACCGTCGGCGAAGGGCGTGCCGCGATTGATGAAGCCATCGGCCGCCGCGCCCCAGTGTCGGCGCAGCCAAGCGCGATTGGCCTGGGCGCCGCCGCAGCAGGCGATGACCGCGCGCGGCGTCGACGGGTAAGACGTGCCATCCAAGCGGGCGGTCGAGGTGGCCAGGCGTCCATCCTCGATCACGGGATCGCGGATCTCACAGCCGTAGCGGATCTCGACTCCCAGTTGCTCGGCGAGCGCATAGAGCCGGTTGAGCAGCGTCTTGCCGCCGCCGAGCAAAAAGGCCGTGCGGCGCGATTCGGGCAGCCCGCCGCCGGCGATCGGCTGCAAGGGGACGCCGGCCTCGATCAGCCAATCCTTGAGCTCCGCCGAGCGCTCGACGAACAGACGTCCCAGCACCGGATCGGCCGTACCCTCGGTCGCGCGCGCGAGTTCCGACCAGAACTCATCGGCCGGATAGACCCCGGACGTAAAGGGCGTGGGCGCCTCATGGCTGAGGCGCAGATTGCGCGAATGCCGGGTATTGCCGCCGCGCAGCGGCTCGGGCGCCTGCTCGGCCAGCAGCACCGAGCAACCCGCGCGCCGTGCCGTGATGGCCGCGCACAGGGCCGCCGCACCGCCGCCGATCACCAGGACGTCTGGAGCTGAGCGGGAGACTGGAGGGGGAGAACGCCGCCGCCGTGGACGGAAATGCACGAAGAGGTTTGACAAGGGGTGGCTTGGATTAGAAGAATACTGGGTTTTCGCAGTGCCACCATACGCGGGGATCATCGCGCCATGCAAGAGACTTCATCGACCCAGCGACCGGGCAAGGTTTGGTTCGTCGGGGCCGGTCCGGGCGCGCCGGATCTCATCACCGTGCGCGGCAGTCGGCTGCTGGCCGAGGCCGGAGCCATCCTCTACACCGGCTCGCTGGTGGCCGAGACCGTGCTGCAATGGGCTTCGCCCGACTGCGAGATCGCCGATTCCAAATCGATGGATCACGCCCAGGTGACGGCTTGGCTGCTCGATCGCGCCCAGCGTCATGCGACCGTGGTGCGGCTCCAGACCGGCGATCCGACGCTCTATGGCGTGTTGGCCGAGCTGGCGCGTCCGCTGGATGCGGCCGGGATTCCGGTCGGGATCGTGCCCGGCGTCTCCTCGGCCATGGCCTCGGCCGCCGCTGCCGGCGAGTGTCTGACCCTGCCCGAGATCACCCAGACCGTGATCTTCACGCGGCTCTCCGAGCGCACCCAGATGCCCGAGCGCGAGTCGTTGGTCTCGCTCGCCGCGCATGGCTGTACGCTCTGCATCTTCCTCTCGATCGAGCGCATCGAGGCGGTGGTCGAGAATCTGATCGCCGCCGGCTGGACGTCCGAGGCGCCCGTGGTGGTGGTGCACAAGGCGACCTGGCCGGACGAGGAACTGGTGCTGCGCGGGACGCTCAGCGACATCGCCGTGCGCTGTCGCGAGGCTCAGGTCGATCGTCAGGCGCTGATCCTGGTCAGTCCGGCACTCGGGGCGCGCGCCCAGAACGACTACAAGCCATCCAAGCTCTATGATGCAGGCTTCCCGCGCCGTTTCCGTCCGGCGCGCGAGCCGGGCTGATCCGGCGCCCATGTGGATCGAAGACACTGACCGCTATCGCCTGACGCGCCAGGGACGCTATCTGTCGGCCGTCTTCAAGCGCCCGCATCGCGTGCTCAGCACCTGCCGGCTCAACGGCGGCTTGCGCGAGGATCTGACCCATGTCGCCAACCACCAGAGCTGCGAGGGCGTGGCCCATGTGGTGCGCGAGGCGTCGAACACCGGGCATGGTCTGGAGGACTATCACCGCACCGCCTGCGCGGCGGGCGGACTGCCGCCCGAGTCGACCGCGCTCATGGCCACGGCCGCCAACATGCAGTGCGCGGTGCTGGCGCGGGCCGAGCACGCGGATCTGGCCGTCTCGGTGGTCGCCACGGCCGGGGTGCTCGGCAACGCGACCCGCGCCGGTGATCCGGCCGGCTGGCATGAGCAGCGCGACGGCAGCCGGCCGGTCGAGCGAAACGAGGGCGGAACCGCGACCGTAAGCGTTCTCGGTCAATCGAACCTTGCGCAAACCGCCGGCGCCCTGCCGGCGCCACCCGAGGCCGGCGCCGGGACCATCGTCACCCTGGTCTTCATCAACCAGCCCTGCACCCCGGCCTGCCTGGTGCGCGCCGCGACCCTGGCCACCGAGGGCAAGAGCGCGGCCGTGCTGGATCTGCGGATGCCGAGTCTGCAATCGGCGCGACTGGCCACGGGCACGGGCACGGATCAGCTGGCCATCGCCGCCCCGCTGGTGCGTGCCGACGAAGGCGAGTGGGAACGTCACTGGGCCGGCAGTCACAACACCCTGGGCGAGCTGGTCGGACGGGCGACCCACGAGGCCGTGACCCGTTGTCTGCTGTTGCAGAACGGCGTCTGCGCCGAACTGCGCCGCAACCTCTGTGCCGCACTCGGACGTCATGGCTGCGACGAGGCGGCCCTGCGCGAGCTGGCGCGCGCCGAACTCGACCCGCCGGACGCCAACTGCTTCGAGCGCAACCTGCTGGCACTCATCCATGATCCACTGAGCGCGGCGGCCGCCTATGGGCTGGCCGAGATCCTCGATCTGGTCGACGTCGGCGTGCTGCACGCCGAGGTCGCGCGCGAGTCGATCCTCAATCAAGCCGCACTGCTGGCCGCCGCCGTGGCCGTCAAACCCGGTGACTTCGCCTACTTCCGCGAGGTACTCCAGCCGCGCGCGGATCTCACGCCCCGACGGCTGGCGGCGCTGGCCGTGGTCCTGGGCTTCGAGCACAAATGGAATACGCATGACTGAACATCTGATCCTGATCCTCGGCGCCTGCCTGCTCGATGCCCTCATCGGCGATCCCGTCTACCGGCTGCATCCGATCCGGCTCATCGGCCACTGGATACTCGTCTGCGAGCGCGCGCTGTTCGCGCTGGGACTCAATGGTCGACTCGGAGGCGTGATCCACTGGGGGCTGGTGGTCGGGACGGCGCTCGGGGTCTGGTTCGGTGTCCGTCTCGGACTCGATGCCATCCATCCCTGGCTGGCCTTCGGCTGGGATCTGTTAATCGCCTACAGCCTGCTCTGCACCCGCGAGCTGCTGGAACAGGGCTGGCGTATCCTGCGTGATCTCGACGATCTGCCGGCCGTGCGCCGGCGGCTGTCGCTGCTGGTCGGGCGCGATACCGAACCGCTCCAGCGCGATGGCGTGGTGCGCGCCACGCTCGAAAGCCTCTCGGAGAACCTGACCGATGGCGTGCTCACGCCGCTGTGGGCGTTCTGTCTGTTCGGTCTGCCTGGACTGATCCTGGTCAAGGCGATCTCGACGCTCGACTCCATGGTCGGCTACAAGAATGCGCGCTACGCGCGCTTCGGCTGGGCCGGCGCGCGCAGTGACGATCTGATCCACTGGCTGCCGGCGCGGCTCTCGGTGCCGCTGCTTGCGCTCGCCGCCCTGCTGCGGCGCGAGCATCCCCGGCTGGCCTTCAGTGCCGCCTGGCGCTATCACGCCCTGCTGCCCAGCCCCAACTCCGGTTGGAGCGAGGCCGCCTGCGCCGGAGCGTTGCGGGTGCGTCTGATCGGCCCGGTCTGGCGCCGGGGCCGGCTCATCAACGAGATCTACATGGGCGATCCGGACTGGCCGGCCGATCTCGATGCCGGAGATCTGCGCCGGGGTCTGTGGCTGATCCTCACCGCCTGTCTGCTGGCGCTCATGGCCGGTCTGGGGATGATCGGCCTGCTATAGCCGGGGAAGATGGGCATCGCGTTCGCTCTGCCCATCCTACGCCGCAAGCACCTTCGAGGTCACAGCAAGCCCTGACAGAGGCCGTCCTGACAACGGATCAGGAAACTGTCGCTGCCCTGGCAGGGCACCTTGTAGACCTCGCCGTCCTGACGCGACTCGATCAACTGCGAGCCGCTGCCCGCGACCTGACAGCCGCGCTGACGGGCATACTGTTCGGCGTTGGCCGACCAGATCATCCGGGGACCGGCCGCCGTCGTCATGGGCGCTGGCTCCGTGCGAGGCAGCGACATCATGTTGTCCCGCGCAACGCCCGAAGTCCCGGATACGGGGGCGGGTTCGCGCGGAGGCAAGCGGTTCAGGTTCGAACTGGCATCGACCACGGGCGCCGCGCCGGGCGGGGTGTATCTGGGTTCGGGCGTGGTGGGGCGGCGCGTATAGGTCGGACGCGGAATGCCCGATTCGATTTGACTCGGCGGCGTCGACGCGGCCCGCGGAGCGACGCTCGTATCCGTCCGTGGCGGTGCGGACGGGGGCGGTGTGTAGGTGGGCGCCGCCGGCACGGGGGCCGGTGTGACTTGAGCCGCCTGGGTGCTGCCGGCGGCGACCGGCGCGGGTTGGCCGGCGGGCGGCGTGCCGGAGTCCTCCCAGGCATCCCGCCAGCCCTCGGCGGGTGGCGTGGCGCGCGCCAGACGCTCACGATCGCGAATCCAGCGCTCACGCAGTGAGTCGAGCGACTGCATGAGCGGGTCGCGGAACTGATCGGTGTAATCGATGCGCTCGGCCGGACGTCCGGCATAGGCCGGCGTGACCACCTGGGCCAGAGTGGCGACCTCGATACCGCCGCCATAGTTCTTGAGCAGGGTCGTGACCTCGAGCATGGAGCCGGGCACGGCCGCCATGCCCGGCGCGGCCAGCGCCAGCACCGAGGCATCCGCCGGGCGCTCGACGACCAGACGCTCATCGGTCAGATCGACGTTTTTGACCGTCCAGCCGCGACTGCGCGCCGCGCCCAGGGCCAGGGATCTGACCTCGGCGGTAGTCGCCCCCGGCAGCATCAGGCGTGGCAGATAGGTGGTGTCGATCGGTGCGGGACCGTTCGATTGCATCGACTCCTCGGCGACCCTGGGGTTGCTCGCGCAAGCCGAGAGCAACAGGGACGACATCGCGATGCAGCAGGCAATGGCCTTCAAGCGCGGATTCACTTCGAGCCTCATGGATCCTCGGCCGGTGTCGGCCCGGATAGTCTAAAAAAATGGAGATGGATGTGCAGGGAGGTGTTCGGGACAGGAGTCGCCGCCACGAAGGCGGGAAACCCGATGAATATATAACGATTCGAGATGGGCTTACAATGGGCCGAACGAACGCCGGTCGGGCCAGTGCGTCGATAGTGCTCCGTATTTGCGGCCGCTGTGGTTATCATTGGCGCCATTGTCGATCGAGTCGAGAACTCCTCATAGTGCGGGCACTGATCAAATTCTTCGTCGAACTCTGTCTGCTGCGCCGTCCGCCCCAGGATCTGCCGGCCTCCGAGATGTTGCTGGGACTGGTGCTGGCGGCCGATCTGGTGGTCGGTGTCCTGGTCGGGATCACGGCGGGACTCTCCTGGCTGACGAGCCTGCTCCAGGGCGTCGCCGAGCTCCTGCTGATGCTGCTGGCGCTCTATGCGGCCCTGACGCAGCTCAAGCTGCGCGCCCGCTTCCTGCAGGCGGCCACGGCCCTGCTCGGCAGTGGCGCGGTGCTCGGTCTGGTGGCGATCCCGCCGCTGAGTCTCAACCCGACCGGCAGTCAGGAGAACGATCTGGCCGCGCTCGGCGCCTTCCTGCTGCTGGGCCTGGTGATCTGGGGCATCCTGGTCACGGGGCATATCCTGAGACACACCTTCTCCATCACACTCGGTCAGGGGTCGGCGATCGCGGTCGCCTTCCAGATCGTGGCGGTCACGCTCGTCACCAGTCTATTCAGCGGTCTTTGACGCGCTCGACGCCCTGGCGTCTCCAGCGTACCGATCTTCCCGGAAGCCATTCATGCATCTACACATCCTTGGAATCTGCGGCACCTTCATGGGCGGGATCGCGCTGCTGGCGCGCGCGCTGGGCCATCGGGTCACGGGGTCGGACGCCAATGTCTATCCGCCCATGAGCACCCAGCTGGAGGCGGCCGGGATCGAGCTCATGGAAGGCTATGACGCCGCGCATCTGGACCCGCCTCCCGACGTGGTGGTGGTCGGCAATGCCATGAAGCGCGGTATCCCGGCCGTCGAGGCCATGCTCGATCGCGACATGCGCTACTGCTCCGGCCCCGAGTGGCTGCGCGAGAACCTGCTGCGCGAGCGCTGGGTGCTGGCCGTGTCCGGCACGCACGGCAAGACGACCACGGCCAGTATGCTGGCCTGGGTGCTGGAGGACGCGGGTCTGGACCCGGGGTTCCTGATCGGCGGGGTGCCGCTCGACTTCGGCGTCTCGGCGCGTCTGGGATCGGCGCCCTTCTTCGTCGTCGAGGCCGACGAGTACGACACGGCCTTCTTCGACAAGCGCTCGAAGTTCGTCCACTACGGGCCGCGCACGCTCATCCTCAACAATCTGGAGTTCGATCACGCCGACATCTTCGATGATCTGGGGCAGATCCAGCGCCAGTTCCATCATCTGATCCGCACGGTTCCGGGCAGCGGGCTGATCGTGCATCCGGCCGGGGCGCCGGCGGTGGATACCGTCATCGGTCTGGGCTGCTGGACTCCGCGCGAGACCTTCGGCAACGCGGGCGATTGGCGCGCCGAGCTGATCGAGCCGGACGGTTCGTGCTTCCGGGTCCGGCTGCACGGCGCCGAGGCCGGTGTCGTCGACTGGGGACAGAGCGGATTGCACAATGTCGAGAACGCGCTCGCGGTCCTGGCCGCCGCGCGTCACGCCGGGGTGCCGGTCGGTGCGGCGGTCGAGGCGCTCGGGCGCTTCCAGGGCGTGAAGCGGCGACTGGAGTTGCGCGGCGAGGTCGCCGGCATCCGGGTCTTCGACGACTTCGCCCATCACCCGACCGCGATCGCCACTACGCTCGATGGACTGCGCCGTCGGGTCGGCGCCGAACAGCGGATTCTCGCGGTGCTGGAGCCGCGTTCCAACACCATGCGTCTGGGAACGCACAATGCTGAGCTGGCCGGTTCGCTGAC
Organism: Allochromatium humboldtianum; assembly: GCF_013385175.1. Taxonomy (GTDB): domain Bacteria; phylum Pseudomonadota; class Gammaproteobacteria; order Chromatiales; family Chromatiaceae; genus Thermochromatium; species Thermochromatium humboldtianum. The sequence goes on from NZ_JABZEO010000004.1 coordinate 116,501, forward strand.
GGCGGCGGATCGGGTCTATGTCCATGCGCCGAGCGATCTCGGCTGGGACGCGGCGGCGGTGCTCACCAGCTTGGGTGAGCGGCTGGCGGTGCATGACGCCATCGAACCGATCGTGACCCAGGTGATCGCCGACAGCCGGCCGGGCGATCATATCCTGGTCATGAGCAACGGCGGATTCGGCGGCATCCATCAACGGCTGCTGGAGGCGCTGCGTCTCAAACATGGCGCTTGAGTCGAAGTCCGTGGCCGATGCAAAGCGGGACTGGCCGCGCACGATCACGCTCGCCTTCACCGGGGCCTCCGGGGCGCACTATGGTCTGCGGCTGCTCGAATGTCTGATCCGCGCCGAGGTTCGGGTCTATCTGCTGATCTCGCAGGCGGCGCAGGTCGTCATCAAGATGGAGACCGGCTTGGATCTGCCGGCACGCTCCGGCGAGGCCGAGTCATTTCTGAGCGAGCGCTTCCAGGCCGCGCCGGGTCAGTTGCGGGTGTTCGGACGTCAGGAATGGACGGCGCCCGTCGCCAGCGGCAGTCATCCGGCCGAGGCGATGGTGGTCTGTCCCTGTACCGCCGGGACGCTGGGCCGTCTGGCCGCCGGGTTGTCGAGCTGTCTGATCGAGCGCGCGGCGGACGTCTCGCTCAAGGAGCGTCGCCCGCTGATCCTGGTCGTGCGCGAGACGCCGTTCTCGACCATCCATCTGGAGAACATGCTGCGGCTGGCTCAGGCCGGAGCGACCATCATGCCGGCCAATCCCGGCTTCTACGGCAACCCGAGCCGGATCGAGGACATCGTGGATTTCATGGTCGCCCGTGTCCTGGATCACCTGGGTGTGACGCACACGCTTGTAAAACGCTGGGGCGATCAAATTTGATTTGAGTTGTTGACAAGCCTCTCAGTACATAAGAAACTGTTGATGTACTGAAGCACTTGGCTCCAGTACACTCCTCCATCCTCCTTTGGTGGTAATTTTTCGAGCGCGACGCAACCCGTCGCGCTTTTTTTATGGTCGGATGGCCGGAAGGCGAGCGAAGAGTCGGCCGCACACTTGGCGGAGTCGCTCCAGCAGCGCCTCCCGGCCACGGGCTGCAAAACGTCGCGCCAGTCCGGTGAGCGGGTGATATTGCAGCACGGCCGCGACCAGCAGGGCGGACTCGCGTCGATCGATCCGCCCGGTTCTCAGGGCATCGGCCAGATGCCGACGTGTCAGGACCGACAGCAGCGGCAGACTGGCTTCCAGCGTTCGATGTCCCGCGACGAAGGACTCCAGCTCGAAGCGCCAGCCGTCCGAATCGGCGTGCGTTGCGCACTCGGCCGAGTCCGGCACGGGCAGGGCGCCGATGAGCATCGCGGCGATCTCGGGATCGAGTTCGCGCAGTGGACCGGCGAGCCAGACCGGCAGACTGGACGCGAGCCGTCGGTTGGCGTCTTCGAGCAGGCGCTCGCCCGCGTCCGAGATCGCCCGGAGCACGACCACGGCATGTTCGCCGCTGGCGGCATTGCGACTGGCGCCGATCTGAGCCGGCAGGAAACCGCAGGCCTGCCAGAATTCCAGTAGCTCGGTCGTGGCCCCGAAGCTGGCGCCCAAAAGGTCGATTCGCTCGGTTCGGGCCGCAGGCTCCAACTCGGCCAGCAGACGCCGCCCCAGCCCACGCCCCGTCAGAGCCGGGTGCACGACGATCCGGATCACGCGCCAATAGCGATGGACCGGCGCCTCCGGCAGACCGGCATGGGCCGAGAGCGTCTGGGGCAGGAGATGGCCGCGTGGGCGACGCCGTCCGCAGAAGATGGCCGCACGCAGTTCCGGGTCGAGCATCCCGCCTTCCTCGGCGACCAGCAGGGTGCCGACCAGATGTCCAGCCTGTCGCAGCACCAGAAGACGCACATTGGGGCCGTCGAGCAGCATTCGCAGATCCAGCGGACGGGTCTGATAGTGGGCGAGCACCAGCAGGCCGAAGAGTTCGCGCAATGTCGGCTCGTCCCGGAGCAGGGCGTCGCGGTCCAGCCACTGGGCGTTCAAGCCGGTTGGATCGACGGTGGCGGCCTCCAGGACGGCTTCGCGTGCAGCCGGTGCGGCATCGAGCAGAAGGGCGCGAAAGACCAGACATTCGAGTGGATCGTCGGCTGCCCAGCGGATCGGGGTGTCCAGGCCGATGGCACGCCAGTCGGGTGTCAGGCGCTCCAGGGTGTCGCGGAAGCGGATCTCGAAGCCGCGCCCGGTGCCCTCGTAGCCGTGCACGGTGCTGGCGAAGACGATGCGGCCATAGCGTTCGAGCAGGGCCGTCAGCAGTGGGGCCGGGATGCCGGCCGCCTCGTCGACCAGGAGCAGATCGGCTTCGGGCTGGTGTTCGAGGAGTTCGGCCGGTGCGTGGAAGACGAGCGACTGGAGTCCTGTCGAGACGTCACAGGTTCGTCCGGTGCTCCGTTCGGCCGCGCTCAATACCGCCTCGGCATGACGGTAGAGCGTCTCGACCGCCTCGCGCCTGGGCGCCGTCACCACCAGACGCCGTCCACCCTCGATCAGGAGACGACCGGCGGCCAGTCCGAGCGCGGCGCTCTTGCCGCGTCCGCGATGCGCGGTCAGGACCAGCGGGCGTCGCGCGCGACCATGCGCGGTCTTGAGGATGGCCGCGACGACTTGGGCCTGATCGGGTGTGGAGGGACAGGCCAGGTCATCGGGCATCGAGCGCTGGAGCCGGTCATGGGCAGATGCGCTCGGAACCGAACCTGTAGGGGCGGCGATCGACTCCAGGCCGCCCTGGTCGAGGCGCACGACATCCGGATCGGACTCCAGCACGGCGATGAGACGCGCGATGAAGCGCCGGCTCAATCCCGCCGGGTCGAATGGCCAGACCGCAATCCGCTCGGCCTGCGGGTCGGGCAGGCGCGACCACTCGGCCACGGGCGGCGTCAGGAGCACCAGGAGTCCGCCGCCGCGAATCGCTCCCGTGGCGGCGCCGAACCCATCGGGGTCGAATCCGCCATGCACGTCGAGAATCAATAGATCCAGATCCGAGCCCAGCAGACGTGTCGCCGAACGTAGCGGTCGGCTCGGTTCGGCGAGGATCGGACGCTCCGCGAGACAGATCCGATCGAGTTCGGGCAGGGCGGCGACGATCCGGCGCGCACCGTCCGCCGTCCATTCGGGCGATCCGCGCAACCAAAGAGTCAGACGATGACCACGGGCGCACGCCGATGCGTGCCGATCGCGCAACCAGCGAGCATCGGGGACGCTCGCCAAGCGCCGATGTTCCGTTTCAGACCTCGGCGAAATGCTCAAGGCTCCATCGCACCCGTGACCGGCACGAAACGCACCGGCAGCAGATCGCGCCGCACCAGCTCACCGCCTTCGTCGCGCGTGAAGACCGCCAGCCATTGCACGCGATCGGGCGCCCCCATGGGGATCACCAGCCGCCCATCGGGCGCGAGCTGCTCGACCAACCGACGCGGAATGTGCGGCGCCGCCGCCGTGACGATGATGGCGTCGAAGGGCGCGGCCTCCGGCCAGCCGAGCCAGCCGTCCCCGGCGCGCACCCGGACCCGGTCGTAGCCCAGCGACTCCAGCGTCCTCGCCGCCCGCTCGGCCAGCTCGGGCACGATCTCGACCGTATAGACCTCGACGTCCATGGCCGCCAGCACGGCGGCCTGATAACCCGACCCCGTGCCCAGTTCATAGACCCGATCGCCCGGGCCGACGTCGAGCAACTGACTCATGATGGCGACGATATAGGGTTGAGAGATGGTCTGTCCCTCGCCGATCGGCAGCGGCGAATCGAGATAGGCCAGCGCCCGCTCGGACTCAGGGACGAAGCGCTCACGCGGCACCGTGCGCAGTGCCTGCTCGACCCGTGGATCGAGTCGATCGAAACCCAGTTCGCCGGCCGTGGCGCGCACCCCGGCCTGAATCTGCTCCACCAGCTGATGACGTCGTTCAGCCATGACCGCCTCCTCCGATTCCGTCGCCTGGGCCGGAATGAACAACACGCCGAGACCGAGGATCGAGCAGGCGCGCGTGATCCGCTGCAATCGCTTTTGACGTGGCATGTGATGAACCTCCCGCCGGTATCGATCCACCGGATCGTTCGGCACAGAGGATAGCGCACAATGAAAAAGGGGCCATCCGGCCCCTTGAAGTCGAGATCCGGGGATCTCGCGTTCTCGTGCTTATCCGAAGGTATCGTGCACGATGTTGTTGTACCAGCTATAGGCGTACTGCACCTCGCGCTCCAGCACCCAGTCCGGCGCATCGACCGGGGTGACGCCGCCCGAATCCGGCACCGATTCGATGGCCGAACCGTCTGCGGCCGGTCGATAGACGGCCGCGACCGAGATCCCATAGGCCGGCGCCAGGATCGAGTAACAGGTGTTGATATAAGACGGCGTGCCCGGCTCCTCGCCCTTGAGCAGCGCCACCACGGCAGCGGCGGCGACCTTGCCCTGGCTGTTGGCCGAATAGCCCGACTTGGGCATGGCGGCGGCGATACAGGCGTCGCCGATCACGTGGATGCCGGCGTGGATCTTGGATTCGAAGGTTTTGATGTCGACCGGGCACCAGCCGGAGTCGTTGGTCAGCCCGGCGATCTGCGCGATCTTGCCCGCGCGCTGCGGCGGAATGAGGTTGATGACATCGGCCTTGAATTCGTCGCCGAAGGAGGTCTCGACCATCATCTCACCGCCGTCGACCTTGACCACGGCGGAGTCCGGTCCCGGATGCCACTCGATCAGGGCGTTCTCGGTGCCGAAACCATAGAGCCGCTCCCAACCCTTGGTGAATTGAGCCTGCTTGGAGAAGGCTTGACTGCTGTCGAGGATGATGACCTTTGACTTGGGCTTGTGGGCCTTGAGGTAATGCGCGACCTGACTGGCGCGCTCATAGGGTCCGGGCGGGCAGCGGAAGGGCGCGGCCGGGGGCGCGATGATCACGGTGCCGCCGTCCTTCATGTCTTCGAGCTGCTTGCGCAGGATGGCCGTCTGCTCGCCGGCTTTCCAGGCGTGAGGCAGCGTGGCGGCGGCCTCCTCGCTGTAGCCCTCGATCTTGTCGTAGATCAGCTCGATGCCGGGGGCGACCACGCAGCGGTCATAGCCGAACTCAGCCCCGCCGGCGGTTTTGACCAGCTTCTTGTCCGGATCGATGCCGGTGGCGCTGTCGTGCACCACCTGGATGCCGTGCGCCCGCAGTCCGTCATAGCCGTGCCTGATCGATTCGAGCTTGCGGTCGCCGCCGATGACCTCGTTGCTCAGATAGCAGGTGTAGTAGTTCTCGTTGGGCTCGATCAGGGTGACTTCGATGCTGGGATCGGCGAGCTTGATGTACTTGGCCGCCGTCGCTCCGCCCGTACCTCCGCCGATGACAACCACCTTGCGCCCGGCGCCGAAGGCCAGGTGCGGGAAACCCAGGATGCCGACCGCCGCCGCGGCCGCACCCGAGGTCTTGATGAAATCGCGTCTGTTAAACGTCATGTCCGTCTCCCCCGATCATTGCTGGCTGGCGTAGAAGGCATAGAGTGCGTCGAGTCCTTCATCGCCCTCGGCCTTGAGCAGTTCCCTGAGCTTGCTCGCCATCTTCTTTTCCATCGGCCGGCGCTCCTCGCGGAAGTCCGACATGGCGTACTGGAGATAGGGCGTCCACTGGCCGGCGAGGATGTGGTAGTCCTCCTCGTCGACGAGCGGCTTGCCGCCCTCGACATGGCACTTCTCGCAGTACTTGTCGTGCAGCTTGGCGCCTGTGTCGGCGAGCGCCGTGTCGAAGGACTGCTTGGCCGGTTGGTAGGTCTGCTGCTTGAAGTAGCCGGCCATTTTCTCGAAGTCCGCCGTCGAGTAGCCCTTGGCGATGCGGCCCATGATGGTCGAGGCGATCTCGCCGCTCTTGAAGCCTTCCATTACCTCGACGAAGACGATCGGGTCCATCTGAGCGATGGAGGGCGAGGCGGGACCGACGCTGTTGCCGTGGGTGCCGTGGCAGCCGGCGCAGTTGTTGGCCAGCATCTCGGCGGTGGGCTCGGCGCCGGCGTTGGACGCCAGTCCAAGCGCCAGCACACTGGCCGCGAGCATGAGTCTCGGGGTGCTTGGGGTCATGGTGTTGCTCCTCTCCTTCTTGGTTTGATTCAGTGATTCAACCGCTTTTTTTATGAGGTTATGGGTTGAATACAACGTGCTGCGTGAACCTGTTGGTCACCCGCGCACGACACGGGCGTGCCTTCAGGCCGGTCAGGCTCAAGGCGTCTTGGAAGCCTTGGGCGTCAGGCGCGCGATCGCCTGCCGATGGCCGAGTTGGACGGCGATATCGGCCGCCGTGCGACCGGCGTCGTCCTTGAGATCGGTTCGGGCGCCGGCCGCGATGAGCCGGTCGATGAGTTCGGCATGGTCGGTGGCGACGGCCTCCATCAGGGCGGTCGTGCCCTCCCGGTCCTGCCGGTTGGGATCGGCGCCCATGGCGAGCAGGCGCTCGACCATGGCGACATGGCCATGCCCGACGGCCAGGATGAGCGCGGTCGAGCCGAGCGCATCGACCGCGTCGAGTTGGGCGCCCAGCCCGGCGAGCGTCTCGACGGCGCCGACATGCCCCTGATCGGCGGCGATGAGCAGCGCCGTGGCGCCCTCCTTGTCGCGCGCCTCCAGATCCGCGCCGCCCCCGGCCAGCAGCGGCAGCACTCCGGTCTCGCCCTTGGACGCCGCCTGCATCAGCGCCGTGCGGCCTTCGCGATCGGCGGCCTTGGGATCGGCGCCCTTGAACAGCAGCTGCTCGACCATGTCGGTGATGCCGTGACGCGAGGCGATCATGAGCGCGTCCCAGCCGGAGCGGGTACGATCGTGGACATGGGCGCCGCGCTCCAGGAGCAGGGCGCTGATACCGATGTGCCCGGCCTCGGCGGCGAAGGTCAGCGGGGTGCAGCCGGCGACGGTGCGGGCGTTGACGTCGGCCCCTCGGGTCAGGAGCAGGGCGACGGTCTCCAGATCATCACCCTCGACGGCGAACATGAGCGCGGTCTTGCCGAACTGATTGGGCGCGTCGACGCGCACGCCCTGGTCGAGCAAGTCGGCGGCGGTCTCGGCGTCGCCGATCATGACGGTCAGCCGCAGTTCGGTCTCCAGATCCGTCTCGGCGGCCCAAACGACCGGAGCGGCCAGGAGCAGGGCGGAGACGAGCAGCGGGGCGCAAAGGCGGAATGTGCGATGTGGGTCCATGGCGGCCTCTTGGCTTGGGCGATGCCTCCCGGATCAGGAAGCGTCGTCGTCCGGCTCGGTTGGCTCGTGATGGGCCACGCCCTTGTGGCACTCGATACAGGTCTGGCCCTTGTCCTGGGCGGACGAATGGCGACTGCGCGCCGAGCGACTCTGCTCGGAGAGATCCATGTCGGCGTAATCGTGACAGCTACGGCATTCGCGCGAGTCGCTCGCCTCCATCCGTTTCCAGACCTGATTGGCCAGATACCAGCGACGGGCCTCGAACTTCTCGGGCGTGTCGATGGTGCCCATGATCTCGTGATAGACGTCCTTGGCGGCCACGATCTTGGTGACGAGCTTGGGGCCGAGTTCCTTGGGCACATGGCAGTCGGCACAGGTGGCCTGGACGCCCGATGTGTTCTTGTAGTGGAGCGATTCCTTGTACTCCTCGAAGTTCGTCTGCATCGTGTGGCAGGAGGTGCAGAATTCGAGGGTATTGGTGGTCTTGATGCCGAAGTCGACGGCCCAGACGAAGGCGATGCCTCCGACGAACATCAACCCCAGAGCAAGCAGTGAAAAGCGCTTGGCCGAAGAAGCCTCGGGCTTCGACATGCGAACGTCCTCCAAACGGCTGGCGGCTGTTGTTGGCGCCGCTCTGATCGGCCGTTCGAGGAGGCACTCGGCTCATCGAACGGCTCGTTGATTGACAATTGTCATGGATCTTAAAGCAAAGCTGGTCGGGATGTATAGTGTTCGATCGATCGCACGAGGCCGTCGCGGCCCGGCCTCGTGCGGGGGAGATCAGGTGCGTGCCGGCCGCCCGATGCCGCGTTCGCGGGCGAAGTCGAGCATACGCTGGATGGAGACGACGGCACGCTCGCGGATGGCCGGGTCGATGCGGATCTCCTGATCGCCGGTCAGCAGCACCTGCTCCAGATTCTGGAGCGCGTTCATCGCCATCCAGGGACAGTGGGCGCAGCTCTCGCAGGTCGCGCCCTCGCCGGCGGTGGGGGCGGGGATGAGGATCTTGTCCGGGGCGATCTGGCGCATCTTCCAGAAGATGCCGGCATCTGTGGCGACGATGAACTCGCGGTTCGGCAGTTCAGCCACTGCGCGGATCAACTGAGTGGTCGAGCCGACCACGTCGGCCTGATCGACCACCTCGTCGGGCGATTCGGGATGCACCAGCACGGCCGCGTCCGGATGCAGCTTGCGCACCCGCTCCAGGGCGAACGACTTGAACTCCTCGTGCACCACGCAGGCGCCGTTCCACAGCAGCATCTCGGCCCCGGTCACGCGCTCGATGTAGTGCCCGAGATGCTTGTCGGGCGCCCAGAGGATCTTCTCGCCGCGCGCGGCCAGATGCTCGACCACCGGCAGGGCGATGCTGGAGGTCACGACCCAGTCGGCGCGCGCCTTGACCGCCGCGCTGGTGTTGGCATAGACGACGACGGTGTGATCCGGATGGGCGTCGCAGAAGGCGGTGAACTCATCCGCCGGACAGCCCTCGTCGAGCGAGCAGGTCGCGCGCAGATCCGGCATCAGCACCCGCTTCTCGGGATTGAGGATCTTGGCCGTCTCGCCCATGAAGCGCACGCCGCAGACGACTAGGGTCTCGGCGTCGGTCTCGGTGCCGAAGCGCGCCATCTCCAGCGAATCGGCGACGTATCCTCCTGTTTCTTCAGCCAGCGACTGGAGCTCGGGGTCGGTGTAGTAATGCGCCACCAGAACCGCGTTTTGCGCCTGGAGCAACCGGCGGATGCGCGATCGGAGCTGGGTGCGCTCGTCGTCGCTCAACGTCGGCCACTGAGGATGCGGCGGAACCTCGATCGAACGGATCGGCAGCGTCTCGGATGAGGGATTGGCCATGCGCGTGCTCCGCCTTCAACCCTTCGAGCGGTTGGGATTGGTGAACCGCTCGTTCAGGGTCTGGATATAACTCTCACAGCTCTGCAAGACCTCGTCGAGTTCGGTGCGCGTCTTGCGGCCCCAGCCGAACGGACGACCCAGGATCACGGGTCGCCAGAAGCGGGTGTTGTTCTTGAAGGCGGCGACGACGTTGCCGGGCGGATTGATTTTCTCGACCCGCTTGCGCAGCCAGTGCATCAGACTGAGCGCGGCCAGATGCCGAATCGCGAAGTGGATCAGGATCGCCAGCACCAGCAGGGCGCCTTCCAGGCCCATCACACCCCAGGGGATGCTCTTGACCAGTTCCAGCCATTCGGCGTGATAGGTCATGCCCTGCCAGTGGTTGGCCTGGAGGCTCCAGGTCATGAAGCCGGCGACGGCGCCGATCAGCAGCACGGATTCTGTGACCAGGGTCCGCCGGCGCCAGCGGCGCATCGTCTCCTGGAGCAGGGGCACGGAATCCCGGGTGAATTCGGTCACGCTCTTGCGCAGCGCGGCGATGATGCGATAGGCGCGCTCGACCTCGACATGCTCCATGCGCCGATAGATGTCGTTGAGATCCTCGTCGCGCTTCTTCTCGAAGCGCTTGCGCCGGTGCTCGTCGGCGATGTGGATCGCGACCTCGGGGCAGTAGATGGTGTAGAAGCGTCCGGCGGTCAGACCCGCCTCGCCGATCGAGCGCAGCCAGGCGGCGACCACGTCTTCCGGATTGTCCTCGCCGGCGGCCGAGTCGAGCTGGTTGAGGATGTAGAGGAACTTGCCGGCGTCGGCGCGCTTGATGGTGTCCGAGACCAGATGCTTGAGGGTGTCGCGCATGGCGCCCGGCTCGGGATGGCGCGCGTCGAAGAACACCAGCACCAGGTCCGAGAGGTCGATCATGTGATCCGTGATGCGCAGCACGCCGGTGCGCTGGGCGTCGGCGTCGAATCCGGGCGAGTCGATGATGATCTTGCCGCGCAGACGCTCACTGTTGCAGGTCTTGAGCTGGAGATAGGTGTCGATGCGGCTGCCCTCGCCGCCGGCGACCTCCTCGATGGCGTGCGACATGCGGAAGAAGGGGAAGCGCGGGTCGGAGTCGAGCGCCACGCCGGGCAGGGTATGGCTGATGTCCTCGGGGCTGTAGACGATGACGGTGAAGCGGTCGTCGACGGCCTGGTTGCCGGAGCGCTGGAGCTTGTGGCCGAGGTAGTAGTTGATGAAGGTCGACTTGCCGGCCGAGAAGGTGCCCAGGATCGAGATCAGCGGCCACCAGGGGATCTGGGTCGCGAAGGACTGATTCGGCGCCATCAGGCCCATGCGATAGGCGACGCGATCGAGCACCCGAAAGCTCTGCACCGCGCTCAGGAGCACGGGGTTCTCCTGCTCCAGATGGGATTCGAGCTCGGACAGGCGTTGCTGGAGGGCGTCGGCCGTGGACGTCATCGGGAAATTCCTCGGTTGCTTGATGGGTTGAGCGGGCACGGTCGCGGATGTTGCGACGAGTCGGCAGGGGCGGGGGCTCGGGTGCCACGGAAAATAGGACGAAATAGTACACCCAACATGGGGTTAGACGGTAGCCATGCCTGGATGTCGGTGTCGCGTTGCTTGAATGTCCCATCGCGCTACAGGCATACTGCGCAATCCTTATGTTCCGACCACATCCTCGCCCCTCGGGCGACCCTGATTACAATCATAAAACGATTGGTGCGCGATCCGATGGGAAGCAAGACTCCGAATCCTTTGAACGCCTGTCTGCTGGCTTGCATGGTGGCCGTCACGTCCGTGACGGCCGCCGCCGAGACAGGTGAGACCTTCGTCGTCCAACAGGCCCAGGGCGCGCCCACGGTCTCGCTGGGCGGAACCGTCATCCCTTACAAGGAGGTCACGCTCGCCGCCCAGCTCCCAGGGCGCGTGACCTTCATCGCCGGGCGCGAAGGCGACAGCTTCGAGCAGGACAAGCTCCTGGTCGCCATCGGCGACGAGGAACTGGTCGCCAAGCGCCGCGCCCTGCTGGCGCAGATGGCCGCCGCCGATGCCCAGCTGCGCAATGCCGGCGTCCAGTACAGCCGCGAACTCTATTCGCCCCAGTCGCGCACCGCGCCCGGCGGCATGGGCCTGCCCAATCTGTTTGACCAGATGTTCACGCGCCCGATGGAGAGCTTCGTCGGTGAGCGCAACCAGAGCGCCGAGCGCTCGGCCGACATCTTCGCCTCGGGCATCCAGATCCAGGAGGCCCAGAGCGCCATGATGCGCCTGCAGGCCGAGTTGCAGGCGCTCGACTCCAAGATCCGCGACGCGCGCGGCATCGCGCCCTTCGCCGGCGTGATCGTCAAGAAGCACGTCGAGGTCGGCGACACCGTCCAGCCCGGTCAGCCGCTCTTGAATTTCGCCGACATCGAGTATCTCCAGGTCGAGGTCGATGTCCCGGCGCGACTGCGCCCCGGTCTGCGCGAGGGCCAGATGGTCCAGGCCGAGATCGAGCCGGGCAACCAGCACGTCCCGGTGCGCGTGGCCCAGATCTTCCCCATGGCCGATCCGCAGCGCCATACCATCAAGATCAAGTTCGACGTGCCGCAGGGCGTCTCCGAGCCAGGCATGTACGCCAAGGTGCTGGTGCCGGACGAGAGCGCCCCGGCCCGTTCCAACCCGGTCATCCCGCTCAGCGCCGTGCGCTACAACGGCAGTCTGCCCGGCGTCTATGTCGTCAACGAACAGGGCGAACCCCAGTTGCGCCTGATCCGGGTCGGCGAGGAATTGAGCGGCGGCTTCGTCACGGCCCTGAGCGGACTGCGCGCCGGCGAGCGCGTGCTGGCCAATCCGGGGCCGCAGATCAGCGCGGGCTGGGCCAAGGGCGCCACGCCGGATCGTTGAAGCGGATCTGAACTCCACTAACCTCTGGATCTTGGATCGCACATGAATCAAGAGCTCGACCCACCGATGGACGCCAAGGCGCCGCATGCGATGAATGCCGAGCATCTGGGCATCGCCGGACGCACGGCGCGGTTCTTCATCCGCTCGCCGCTCTCGCCGCTGTTCTATGCCGCCATGCTGATGATGGGCCTGCTCGGCCTGATCATGACGCCGCGGCAGGAAGACCCGCAGATCTCGGTGCCCATGATCGACATCATGGTGCAGTATCCGGGCGCCTCGGCGCAGCAGGTGGCCAATCTGGCCGTCCAGCCGCTCGAACGCCTGATGAGCGAGATCCCCGGCATCAAGCATGTCTATTCGGCCTCGCAGCGCAGTCAGGGCCTGGTGACGGTCGAGTTCGACGTCGGCGAGGACATGGGGCCGTCGCTGGTCAAGGTGAACGACAAGCTCGCCTCCAACATGGACAAGATCCCGCCCGGCGTGCTGCCGCCGCTGGTGCGCAGCAAGGGCATCGACGACGTGCCCATCGTCACTCTGACGCTGTGGTCGAAGGATCTCGACGGCGACGGCGCCTCCGATGTCGACGATGCCCAGCTGCGGCTACTGGCGCAGGACGTGCTCCAGGCGCTCAAGCAGGTCAAGGACACGGGCAACGCCTTCATCGTCGGCGGACGGCGCGAGCAGGTCACGATCAACGTCTCGCCCGAGCGGCTCTCGGGGTATCGCCTCAGTCTCGATCAGGTCGCCCAGACGCTCGAGAGCGCCAACGCCGAGGCCGTCGCCGGCGGGGTCGAGACCGGCGGGGCGCGCTTCTCGGTGACGACCGGCGCCTTCCTGACCGGGGTCGAGGACATCAAGCGGCTGGTGGTCGGCACCTACAACGATCTGCCGGTCTACATGCACGACATCGCCGATGTGCGGCTCGGTCCCGAGGACGATGCCTCGCAACTGGTGAGCTACTACACAGGCCCGGCGGCCGAGATCACAGAGCGCGCCGACGGTCGCCCGGCGGTCACGCTCGCCATCGCCAAGAAGGAACTGACCAACGGCGTGACCGTGGCCAACGCCATCATCGACAAGGTCGAGGAACTCAAGGGTTCGCGCATCCCCGACAACGTCGAGGTCAGCGTCACCCGCAACTATGGCGAGACCGCCAACGACAAGGTCAACGAGCTGATCTTCAAGCTGGTGGTCGCCACCTTCTTCGTCTTCATCCTGGTGCTGGTCGCCTTCCGCGCCCTGCGTCCGGCGATCGTGGTCATGCTGGTCATTCCGGTCGTGCTGTTCATGACCGTGTTCACCGCCTGGATCTGGGGCATGACCATCGACCGGGTGAGTCTGTTTGCGCTCATCTTCTCGATCGGCATCCTGGTCGACGACGCCATCGTGGTGGTCGAGAACATCTACCGCCGCTGGCTGGAGCAGGGGCGCACGGATGACGCAACCGCCATCGACGCGGTACGCGAGGTCGGCAATCCGACGATCCTGGCGACCTTCACCGTCATCGCCGCCCTGCTGCCGATGGGCTTCGTCAGCGGCATGATGGGACCGTACATGGCGCCGATCCCCAAGCTCGGCTCGGTGGCCATGTTCATCTCGCTGTTTGCCGCTTTCGTGTTCACACCCTATCTGGCCATCTCCAAGTGGCTGCGGCCGACGATGAGCTATCTGCGCGCGGCCGAGAAACGCGAGCACAAGGGTTCTGAACGGCTGGAGCGTTTCTTCCGGCGCGTGCTCACGCCGCTGATGGAGAATCCGCGCAAACGCACACTGTTCAAGCTCGTGCTCTGGGGGTCGTTCCTCTTCACCTGCTCGTTCTTCTATTTCCACTGGGTGGCGGTCAAGATGATGCCACTCGACAACAAGCCTGAGTTCTCGGTCGTGATCGACCTGCCCGAGGGCACGGCGCTGCCGGTGACGGCCAATCTGGCCCATCGCATGGCCGAGGAAGTGCGGAAGATCGAGGAAGTCACGGCGGTGCAGCTCTATGCCGGCACCTCGCGGCCGTTCGACTTCAACGGCATGGTGCGTCACTACTATCTGCGCTCCGAACCCTGGCAGGCGGAGCTTCAGGTCCAGCTCACGCACAAGACCGAGCGTGAGCGCAGCAGCCATGAGATCGCGGTCGCGGCGCGCGAGAGGCTCGAACAGCTCAAGGAAGGCACGGGGGCGCGGATCGCCGTGGTCGAGATGCCGCCCGGACCGCCGGTGCTGCAATCCGTGGTCGCCGAGATCTACGGCCCCTCGCCCGAGACGCGCCGCCAGTTCGCGCGCGATCTGACCGCCGTCTTCGAGCAGGCCGAGAGCACGCGCGACGTCGACAACTATCTGCGCGATCCATTCGACTACTGGCGCTTCGAGGTCGACACCGAGAAGGCGATCCGGCGCGGGATCTCGGTCGAGACCATCAACCGCAATCTGTCGATGGCGCTCGGCGGCACGACGCTCGGCGACATCAAACCGCAGTCGGGCCGACAGAGCGGACACGAGCCGATCCGAATCCAGCTCCAGGTGCCGCTGGCGGAGCGCTCGCAGATCCAGCGCCTCGGCGATCTGCCGATCCAGTCGAGCTTCGGCTATACGGTGCCGCTGAGCGAGCTGGGCGAGTTCCAGCGCGCCGCCGAGGACGATCTGATCTATCACAAGGATCTGCGCCCGGTCGAATACGTGGTCGCGGATGTCGGCGGGCGTCTGGCCGCGCCCGTCTATGCCATGTTCCAGATCCAGGATCTGATGGCCGAGACCGATTACAGGGCGCCGGACGGCAGCCGACCGGCCGGGATCGCCGGTTTCGGCGATGCCTTCTACTGGCTCGGCCCGCCGCCCGATGACAGCCGATCGGCCTGGGAATGGGGCGGCGAGTGGACCGTCACCTATGAGACCTTCCGCGACATGGGCGCGGCCTTCATGGTGGCCCTGCTGCTGATCTATGTCCTGGTGGTCTGGGAGTTCGGCAACTTCCGCATCCCGCTGGTGATCATGGCGCCGATTCCGCTGACCCTGCTCGGCATCATCCCGGCCCATGCGGTGATGTTCGCGTTGGGGCAGGGCGGTGAGTTCACCGCGACCTCGATGATCGGCTGGATCGCGCTCGCCGGCATCATCGTGCGCAACTCGATCCTGCTGGTCGATTTCGCCGTGCACGAGATCCAGAAGGGCGTGCCCGTGGCCGAGGCCATGATCCGCTCGTGCAAGATCCGCACGCGCCCGATCCTGATCACGGCGCTGGCGCTGGTGGCCGGATCGAGCGTCATCATCACCGATCCGATCTTCCAGGGTATGGCGATTTCACTGCTCTCGGGCGTCCTGGTGTCGACGCTGCTGACGCTGATCGTGATTCCGCTCGGCTGTGTAGCGGCCAAGGAGGATATGTGCAAGGTCGCGGCCGCCTCGATGCCGGCCGGGGTCGATATCCCCTGTCTGATGGAGCGCGAAAATCAGGCCGCGACGGCGGCACGGGCGGCCCCCAAGAAAGCGACCAAGCCCCGAGGACTGATCGGGCGTCTGTGGGGCGGTCTAGTCGAGGCCGTAGTACTGGTTTTCTATATGGTGCGCGGTATCTTTCTGCTGCTCGGTGAAGCGTTCAAGGGCTTGACGGGTAAGAAGAAGCCCAAGCCGGCGCCGCGTCGTCCGGTCGCGCCGAGCGCTGAGCGTTCGGCAGCTTCGACGCCGACGGCTGAGCCGGTCGCGGATTCGACCGCTTCGACGCCCGCCGGCGAGCCTGAGCCGACGGACGAGACGAATCACGCGACGCCGAGTCCCGAGGTCGAGACTCCGACCAAAAAGACCACGGCCAAGCGCACGACCAAACCCAAGTCGACCACGGGCGAAACCCGGAAGACCGCCACGACACTGCGTAAGACGACCAGACGCGGGATTCGCCTCAAGGACGACACGCCGTCCGACTCGAATTGAGGCGGGCCGGGCGTGTTCCCGCGCGGACACGCCCGGCGGATCTCTGTCGGCCGACGTTGATTCCGGGACGATTTAAGTATTCAATTCAAACAATTCAAACCACGTCTGCGCTGGACGTTCGTCGTGATGGCCAGACGCTGGGCCGTTGCAGGGCGAGACGTTTGGAGTCCGGCGTGCCGTTTGATGGGTGGTGCCATGTATTGGCTCATGTTGCTCGCGGGGATCGCGGCGCCGGCCATGGCGTCGGCCCAGTCTCGCTTTCAGGCGCTGGAACCCGACTATACGCAAGGCTACGAGCGGCCCGATTCCGAGCGCACGGACTGGCCCTGGATGGATCCCGGACTGCGCCCGTTGCCCGATGAAACACGCGCTGAGCCGGTCAGGCCGGAGGCGCCCCGGTTCGGCCGACCGCCCGCGACGGAGGCCGGCACGACGTCTGAGTATCGCTTTCGCGGTGATCCGCCGCCGTCGGCGGGTGCAACCCAGGCCGTCGATCCGGACTCGGACTTGAGATTCCGACCACTCACGCCCAGGGAGCGCGAGCGTCTGGGACCGACCACGCGCTGGCGTCCCACGGACGAGGAACGTCACGGCGAGCCGACCGAGCGCTCGACACTGTTCGATACCCTGGTGCCGGATGGGCCGCCGTCGCCCGGACCCTGGAGCCGACCGCGCTGAGTCCGGAAATCACCTGAGTGCGAACCGAATCGAGGGATCGAAACCGAACGATCTGTATGATCTGGAACCAATAGAAGATGATGAGAGGGGAACAGGCAATATGAGACTCCATAAGCACGCGCCTTGGGCGATCCTCGGCGGACTGCTCCTGACTGCTTCGGTTCAGGCCGAGATCGCCGGCGTCCAGTTCTCGGCGGAGACGGTCAGTCGCGGCCCCGACGGCCAGACGAGCACCGGCAAGATGTATGTCGGCGCCAACCGAATGCGGGTCGAGATGTCCCACCTGGGCCAGGAGATGATCCGCATCCACGATCAGAACCGGCAGATGGAGTGGATGCTCCTGCCCGATCGCCAGGCGTACATGGAGCGCTCGGCGCCGATGGGCGGCACGGCTCCCGGATCGATGCCGGCACCCTCGGCCGAGACCAATCCCTGTCAGGGCATCGAGGGTTTGAACTGCACCCGGACCGGCGAGGAGGACGTCGCCGGGCGACGGGCGGTCAAGTGGGAGATGTCGATGACGCACGAGGGCAAGACCCTGACCGGCGCGCAGTGGCTCGACGTCGAGCGCGGCCTGCCGCTCAAGTATCAGATGCCCGACGGTCAAGCCATGGAGTTGCGGATGCTCGGCACCGAGTCGATCGCCGGACGCGCGGTCGAGAAGTGGGAGATGACGACCACCGTGCCCAACGAACAGCCGGTGCAGTCGCTGCAATGGTACGACCCTGAATTGAAACTCGCGGTGCGCGAGGAGTTTCCCGGCGGTTTCGTGCGCGAACTGACCAATATCCAGGTCGGCCCGCAGCCGGACGAGCTCTTCACCGTGCCGGCCGGTTACTCCAAGATGGAGCCGCCGCCCGCGCCGCCGCGCTGAACCCCCTCGATCGATGGGCGGCGGCTCGGCCACGGCATCGGATCGAGCCGCCGCCCAAGTCTTCGACCGAACAACACACAACCTCTAGGCGTTCCGGACACGACTTCACTATGATCACGATCGTTGGCAGTCTGAAGGGCGGATCGGGCAAGAGTACCCTGACCTTCAATCTGGCCGTCTGGCTCGTCATGGCCGAGGTCGGCGTGACGCTCGTCGACGCCGACCCCCAGGCCACCCTGACCGACGTGGTCGATGTGCGCGGCGAGGAAGGGTTCAAGCCCAAGATCGCTGTCCTCGACAAGGACGCTCTGGACGAGTCGCGTCTGCGCGAGGCCGACGAGACGCTGATCGACGTCGGCACCTCGGACATGGAGAGCCTGCGCCGGGCGCTCGCGCTCTGCGACCGGGTCGTGGTGCCGGTGCCGCCCTCGCAGGCCGACATCTGGTCGACCCAACGCTTCATCCAGATGATCCAGACGGTCGAACGCGAGACCCCGCCCGAGATCATCGGCTTCATCAATCGCGGCGACACCCATCACGCCGTGCAGGAGACCAACGAGACGGCCGCCGCGCTCGTCTCGCTGCCCGGACTGCGCTTCATCAAGCCACGGCTCTCGCAGCGCACGGTCTTCCGGCGCTCCTTCAGCGAGGGACTGGCGGTCTTCGAGCTGGAGCCGCGCGGCAAGGGCGCGCGCGAGTTCATGAGTCTGACGGCGGCGCTCTATCCGCGTCTCGTCGGTTGATGTGTGTACCGACCACTGGCCAGACTGAGAATCCATCATGCGCGACAACGAGACTCCAGGTGACAGTCGTGACGCCGTCGTCCAGGCCGAGGCGCCGGGACCGGAATCCACGGATACTCAGGTCAACGCCTATGCGATCGACCGCCTGTCGCAGGCCTTCGAGACCAGCGCCAAGCGCTGGGAACTCATCGTCTATCCCTCGCTGTTCGCTTTCATCATTCTGGCGGCCTATGGCTTCTATCTGGTCTTCAGTCTGGCCAAGGACGTGCATTATCTGGCCATCAGCGTCGACACCAACATGACGGTGATGGCCAGCAACATGCAGTCGATGTCCGACAACGTCGCCCAGATGAGCCGCAACGTGCGCGTCATGACGGCAAGCGTCGAGTCCATGGCACAGGACGTCAATACCCTTCAGCCCATGCTGACCAGCATCCAGGAGATGGATCGCTCGATGCGCGTCATGACCCAGTCGACCGCCGCCATGGGGCGTGACATGGCGGTGATGAATCAGAGCATCAGCCGGCCGATGCAGTTCATGAACGGGTTCATGCCCTGGTAGTCGGACCCGGACGCAACCAAACGACCCCGAGTATCTAGCCAAACGACACTCTCGGTGTTGTAATCTCGGGCCGGATCATTCTTGGAGACGAGGTGTCAGGATCATGTCATCGACGCTACGCAACGCCCTGGACTCCCGAGTCGTGAAACCGCTCGCGCTCGTGCTGCTTCTGTTCGTCGGGCTGTCCCCCCTCGGTCTCACGCTGGCCGAAACCCTGCCGCCGGCCGGTTATCGACTCCAGGCCGGCGACATCGTCGCCGTGTCCGTCTGGCAGGAGCCGGGACTCGAACAACTGGTTCTGGTGCGGCCCGATGGCGGCATCTCCTTTCCCTTGGCCGGTGACTTGCCGGCGGCCGGTCTGACGATCGACGAACTCAGCGACCAATTGCGTGAGCGCCTCAAGAAATACATCTCGGATCCCGTCGTCACGGTCACGCTCCAGGAGATCCCGGGCAATCGGGTCTATGTGCTGGGCCGTGTCAACAAACCGGGTGACTTTCCGCTGGTCACGCGCGACATCACCGTGATCCAGGCGCTGGCCATGGCCGGTGGACTCACGCCCTTCGCCGACGAGAAGAAGATCCAGGTACTGCGCACGACCGACGGCAAGCCGCAGTCCATCACCTTCGATTACAGGCGTATCCGCCGCGGCGAGGGGCTGGAGCAGAACATCCCGCTCCGCGCGGGCGACGTGATCCTGGTTCCCTGAGCCGTTACGACGCCTTCAAGCCAACGTCACGCGCCACGTCGGTATCGCGACCATGAACGCCATCGACACGAAACGGACTCCCAACCCCGTGCCCGGATGCCTGATCGGGTGTCTGGCGCTCCTCGCTCCAGCTCTAGTGCAGGCGGAACGTTGGTATGTCGAGCCGCGTGCCTCGCTGCGGGCCTTCTACGACGACAACGTGCGTCTGAGCATCGCCGATCCGGTCAGCACCCTTGGAGGGACGCTGTCGGCACAGGTCGAGTCCGGACGCCGCACCGAGGTCTCGGAGATCGGGCTACAGGGCAGAATCAACTCGTCGCATCATGCCGATGCCTCGGACCTGGACGAAACCGACTTCGCGTTCGGCTTCACCAGCGCCTATCAGCTCGGCCGCAGCCGCTTCAAGTTCGATGGCCAGCTCGATTACGACTCGACACTGACCAGCGAGATCTCCACGTCGGGCTATGTCCAGGCCAACAAGCGACGCGAACGCTTTCAACTGAGCCCCTCCTGGCTCTATACGCTCTCGCCGCGCACCCAGCTCGAGACGACGCTCAGTTACGAGGACGTCTCCTATGAGGACGTGGACGTCATCCCCTTGTTCGACTACAGCTTCGCACGTGCCGGCCTGACCCTGACCCATGCGCTGAGCGAGCGCGCCCAGGCGATGAGTCGTCTGAGCTTCGATCGCTATGATGCCAGTCAGGTCGACACCATCTCGGACAGTTATGGATTCGAACTCGGCGCCAGCTATATGCTCTCCGAGACCACGACGCTCACCGGCTTTGCCGGGGTGCGTCATTCGCGCTCGGAGACGCCGACCTGGTTCGGCATCGAGGAGTCGGACAACACCGGACCGCTGTTCCAGCTCACCCTGAATCGCCGCTTCGAGGTCGGGCAACTCAGGCTCACCGCCGCCCGTTCCATGCTGCCGAGCAGTAGTGGAACCCTGCTCGACACCACCTCGCTCGGCGTCGGCTTCGAGTATCCTCTCGGTCCGCGCTGGACCTTTTCACTGGACGCGAGCGGCTATCGCAATCGCAGCCCTGACGGCGAGCAGTCGACCAATGATCGCGACTATCTGTCGTTCTCGCCCAAGCTCAGTCATCGTCTCTCCAGATCCCTGTCGCTGGATCTCAGCTATCGCTATCGCTGGCAAAAATATGACTGGCGTGAGGATGATGCCGACTCCAACGCCGTCTATCTCGGGCTGCAATACAGCTTCGTCCGGGAGCCGCTGGGCCGAGCCTCAGTGATCCGTTGATACGGCCCGGCAGGGAGACGCCCGCGTTCACAAAGCCTCGTCGTTCGTCTCGATCAGATCGATCTCGACACGACGGTTGATCCAACTGCCGAGCCGCTGCTCCTCCTCGCGGCTGAATTTCGGCTCGGACATCCCCTTGCCTTCATGGGTGATGCGGGACTCAGAGACTCCGTTCAGGCGCAGGATCAGGGCGATGTCGGCGGCACGCCGCTCCGACAGGACTTGGTTGTTGCTCGCCAAGCCCCGGCTGTCGGTGTGAGTGACGACATGGATCCGGAGGCGCTCATCGTCTTTCAGGCGTTCGGCGAACCGGGCGAGCAGGGCGCGCGCGTCGTCGTCCAGGGCCACGCTGCCGTCGCGGAACTGGATGAGACGCGAGAAATCGGCGCGCAGATGGTTGGGCGCGAGGCGTTCGACCTGGATGGACAGTGCGGCGAGATCGGATTCGAGCCGGTTCAGTCCGGCGCTGTCGGTCGAGGGCGCGGCGGGCGCGCTGGGCGCCTTAGGCTGGGCTTCGGGCACGGCCGTCGGATCGACCGAGGGTTCCGTTTCGATTTCGGTCGGCACATCCTCCGCCTCCAGGGTCTGCGGGGGTGGCGCTGTGTCGCCGCCCGATTCGGTCTCGTGCGGCTCCTCGGCGACGGGTTCCGTCACGATCGGCTCGGCGTTCGGACCACTGGGTTCCTGAGCCAGTCTGACCAGGACATCGAATGGCGATGCCTCGGATGCAGGCTCTGAGGAGGGGGATGAGGGACCGGCCAGGGTTGGTGATTCCGTGAGATCCGTGTCAGGCACGGCGGGCGATTCGGGCCTTTCAGCCGCCGGCGGGGGGGGCGGCATGGACGTCTCCCGACCGAGGATCTCATGTTCGGTCGGACTCGCGATGGGTGCCAGACCTGAGTCGTGGATGTACCAGCCCACCAGTCCGACGCCGGTCAGGACGCCGACCGACATGGCGGCGATCTCCCAGCCCCAGCGCCGACCGCTCCGCTTAGAGTCGATCGCGGCGCTATCGAACTCATGCAGTCGTTCGGTCGCGCTCCAGCCCGCGTAGTCGAGGCCGACCAGGGTGCTGCCCGACACAGGGGGCGCGGTCGGCGTATGGAGTCGGGGCGCCGTGGCTTCGTTCCCGGTCTCGGTCGGCGGCTGTCGTGGCCTCTCGGGCACGGCGGACGGTTCGTCCGGGGGCGGCTCGACAGCCTCGTGCTCCGGTTCGATCCCGCGCTCGGTCGGAGTCGTCCGGATCGGGCGCGCCCGTGCCTGCCGCTCATCGAATTCGCGGATCTCCTCTTCCAGCTCATCGGCCAGGATCGGCCGATACTCGGGCAGCGGCTCGATCTGCTGGCCGTCGATCGCGAACAGGAGGTGCGAGCCGTCGGAGCGCACGAAGGTATCGATGGCGCGTCCGTCGATCCGCGACTCGCCTGCACCATAAGCGAAGACGAGTGCCGTGTCGCAGATCAGGTTGATGAGCCTGGGGATGCCCTGGCTGTAGTGGTAGATGGCATGGCAGGCGTCGGGCGTGAAGATGTCGGGACGACCGCCGGCGCTCCTGAGACGATGCCGGACGTAACGGCAACTGTCCTCCAGGCTCAGGCGCCCGAGATGATAGGACGCCGAGATGCGCTGGATGAACTGTTCGAGCCCCGACTGACGCAGTTGATCGCGCAGTTCCGGCTGGCCGAGCAGCAGGAGCTGGAGCAGGATGTCGTGCTCGGAGTTGACGTTGGACAACAGCCGGATCTCTTCGAGCGTGTCGCGGTCGAGATTCTGCGCCTCGTCGATGATGAGCAGTGTCTTGCGCCCCTTGGCGTACTGGGCGACCAGGAAGTCGACGAAGGCTTGATGCTGGGCGATGTGGTCGTTGCGCGGCGCCTGGATGTCGAAGGCGGCGCAGATCCAGTCCATGATCCGGCCGAGCGACTGATGGGTGTGCGAGATGAGTCCGACGGTCATGTCCTGTTCGAGCCGGTCGAGCAGATAGCGCATCAGGGTCGTCTTGCCCGACCCGATCTCGCCCGTGATCACGGTGAACCCGGCCTGGTTGTAGAGACCGTATTCGAGGAGCGTCAGCGCCTCCCGATGGATCTGACTGGGGTAGAAGAGGCTGGGATCGGGCAGGAGCGAGAAGGGCTTGTCTTTGAAGCCGAAAAAGGATTCATACATCGTTCAGGTTCCCTAAACCGCGTCGGAGTGCTTGGCGTCGCCCCTGGGTCTGCGCTGCACCCATGCCGGCGAACAGGAATGATCGACTCGACGTGCTAGTCTAACGTACATGGCAAACATCACCCCAAGTCGATACAGGTCGGACCATGCATCCCAGTCGAATGCTCCTGCCCACCCTGTCGTTGCTGATCCTGCCGTTCGCCCAGGCGGCCGAAGATCCCGGCACGCCCAGTCCGCCGCCCGCCGCGCCGGTCGAGGAGGCGCGACCGGCCGTTCGGGACGTCGCTCCCGCGCCTGAGCCGCCGACCGCGGACATCGCGCGTCCGTCGTTGCCGCGTCCACCCGAGGGGCCGGTGCCCTCCGAGGCGACCATCAAGACCCTGATCGATCGTCTCGCGCGCGACCATGGACTCGACCTGGTGCTGGTCCATGCGCTCATCCGCGCCGAATCCGGCTATGACCCGCACGCCGTCTCGCCGATGGGCGCGGTCGGCCTGATGCAGGTGATGCCTGCGACGGCCGCCGACTATGGCGTCGAGAATGTCGAACGCCTGTTCGATCCCGAGGTCAATCTGCGCACCGGGATGCGTCATCTGAAGCGTCTGCTCGGAAAATACGGCGCCATCGGCCCGGCCGTGATGGCCTACAACGCTGGAGAGGGGGCACTCGAACGCAGCGAGGGCTTCGTTCCCTATCCGGAGACCCAGCGCTATACGCATCGCGTCCTGGTCGAATACCTGATTCGCAAGGGGCTGCAACCCTATTCGCAACAGGCGCGCGACCACATCGGACTGGATCTGCGCCCCGAGATGGCCTTCGTCGGCGCCACAGGGACGGTGGATGCGGCCATGATCCGGCGCCTGCTCGACCAGGGCGTCTGGTCGTCACAGTCCAATGTCGGCGCGCTCAAGGAACAGGCGCCGCGTCCCATGCCGCAAGGTCGCCGACTGTTGTCGAGCCGTCTGTCGAGCCGACTGGACAACGCGTCCAATTCGTTGCTCAAGAGCCGCTTGATGAAACCCAAGCGCACCCAGTCCGCAGACGCACCGCGACAGCCCCCGTCCAAGCTCTCCACCTCCGGACTCTCGATGCGCCGCCCCTGAGCCGACCGGCTCAGGCCTGGACCTCGAGTGTGGTCGAGGGGCGCTGGAGGAAGTTCCCCTGCACATAGTCGACGCCCGCCGTCCAGAGCACGGTCAGGGCACGCGCGTCCTCGACGCCGGTGACCACGCTCTTGACGTTGCACTCACGCGCCAGGGTCGCAAGCTGCAAGAGCCGCTGCTGTTTGGCGCCGTCGTCGGCCAGCCCCTGCGCCAGTCCCGGCCGGATGAGCACGAAATCGAGCGCGAGCGCCTGGAGCAGCATCTCGGGGCGCTCGGTGGCGCCGAAACGGTTGATGGCCACGCGGCACTTGATCTTGCGCAGCGTCTCGACCAGCTTGCTGATGCTGGCCAGATTGCCGACGACGACGTCCTCCTGGAACTGGATCGTCAACCAGTTGCCGCGCACGTCGAACTCGCGCAGACAGTCGCAGATCCAGAGCACGATGTTCGGATTGCGCAGGGTGTCCTCGGACAGGGTGATGAACAGACTCAGGCCATGACCCGCGCGCCGCTGTTGGCCGATGACCTCGATGGCTGAGCGGATGGTCCACTTGTCGAGTTCTTCGATCAGACCGCGACGGATCGCCGTGCCGATGAAATCCTTGGCCTCGAGCAGGTTCTCGTCCTCGTCGAACAGCCGCAGCAGGACGCTGTAGTTCTCCTGGCTGTCGCCCATGAGACTGATGATGGGCTGATAGACCAGCTTGAGTTGATCGTTGCGTAGCGCGTACTCGATCTTGCGCGCGATCGCCGCTTCCTCGTCCTCGGCGGGGGCGGTCTCGCGCTCGCCCGCCGCGCCGTCGCTCGCATAACGATGGCCGATACAGAGCCGGTGCGCGGCGTTGATGATGTCCTCGGGCGCCGAGGCCCGATCGCTCACCAGGAAATAGCCGATCTGACAATCGGGCGCCGTGGCGTCCTGCACGGCTGCTCGTGCGGGTAGCCGTGCCTGGGCGGTCAGCTCGGCGGCCAGGGCCTGGGCGCCGAGTTCGTCGAGTCCGTCGACGACGAGTCCGAATCCGTCCTCGCTCACGCGCGACAGGAAGCCGCGCCCGCCGACGATGCCGCTCAGGATGTCACTGAACTCGTCGAGCAGTTCGAGCCCGATCGAGAGTCCCATGTCGTGCATCACATCGGCGATCTTGGCGACGCGAATGAAGAAGATGGCGAAGGGGCGGGTGACGAGGCGCTGTTCGTCGATGTGGGACTCGATCTCGGTGATCAGGGCCGTCAGTCCGGCGGGCGGCGGGGCCGTGTCCGCGCGGGCGGCGGCGACCGCGCAGGTGGGCGCGGTCTCGATCGGCTGGAGGATCAGGCGCAGACAGGGCTCGCCCTCGAACTCGCTCGGCGAGGCGAGCAGGCGTGCCTCGAAGCGTGTCGCGTCGGGGCGCATGCAGCCGACATCGAGCAGAGTGATTGTCTCTGGGGCGGATGGATCACTCGACTTGAGCAGGTCACGAATCGCGGCGTGATGCTCGGGTGCGAAGAGGTCGAGCAGAGGCGTGGCCAGCACGTCCTCAGGCGAGACCTGCCCGAAGAGTCGGGCATAGGCCGGGTTGACCTCGATGTGCAGACCATCCTGGACGAAGGCCACGCCTGCGCGCGTGACCTCCGTGAGGCGCAGGGCGCTCTGTTCGCACTGACGCAGACGGGCGTTCAGCCCCTCGGCCGCGCGCCTGGCCTTCAGATCGGCCAGCTCGCGCGCCACGCTCAGCCGCAGATGCTCGGGGTCGGCGCGGCGCACGATGTCTCGCGCACCGGCACGCCGTGCCTTGGCCGCCTGTGTCTCCCACTGGTCCGGATCCGCGAGCAGGATCAGGGGGACATCCGTCTTCAGGCGCTTGTAAGCCGTCAGAACCTTGTCGACCTCCACGTCTCTGTCATAGCCGCAGCAGAGGATGAGATCGCAACCGCGCTCGGCGATCACCTTGTCGAGGTGTTCGGCGCCGGGGATCGAGAGGCTGCGCTCGGCCAGCCGCGCCTCGCGGAGCGTCGCCATCAATCGCTCGGCCTCGCTGGTCTCGGATGTGATGATGAGCAGCGTCGGTTGTTGACTGTGCGTAGGCATACGGATGTCGTTCGAGTCGGGTCCATCGCTGAGGGTCGATTATCGGTCTTCCCGGCCACAAAGGGAAAGCTTCGGATGCGCTTTATTCGAACGGCTGCTTGGCGGGCGCGCCTGGGATCTCGCGGACCAGGCGCGGCACCAGATAGCCGGGCAGACGTGCGCGCATCCCATCCAGCAGGCGTTTGGCCTCGGCGTCGCCGACCTGGAAATGGGCGCTGCCGGCGACCGGATCCAGTCCATGCAGATAATAGGGCAACACGCCGCACGCGAAGAGCCGTTCGCTCAACTCGGCCAGGATCTCGACCCGATCGTTCACGCCACGCAGCAGGACGCTCTGGTTGAGCAGGGTGACACCTGTGGTGCGCCAGTCGAGCAGGGCCGAGCGCACCGAGTCGTCCAGTTCATGCGGGTGATTGGCATGGATCACCAGGAGGCTCGTCAGCCGACCGCTGGTCAGGCGTGTTGCCAGTCGCGTGGTCAGACGCGCGGGCGACACGACCGCCAGGCGGCTGTGCAGGCGCAAACGCACGAGGTGGCCGATGTGCTCCAGCCCCTGGATCAGGGCATCGAGTCGGTCGTCGCCGAGCATCAGCGGATCGCCGCCGCTCAGGACCACCTCGGTCAGGCTGGGGTCGCGGGCGATCTCGTCCAGGGCGCGCTCCAGACGCGACTGGCTCGGTCCCAGATCCTGGTAGGGAAAGTGGCGACGAAAACAGTAACGACAATGGACGGCGCAGGCGCCCGTCACCATCAGCAACGCCCGTCCCGCGTACTTCACCAGCAGTCCGGGGGCGCGTTCGGCCGCGGCGTCTCCGACCGGGTCGGCGACATAGCCGGCGACTGGTTGACGTTCGGCGATCAGCGGCAGCACCTGGCGCAGCAGCGGATCCTCGGGATCGCCGGGGCGCATGCGTTCGGCGAAGGTGCGTGGAACGCGCAGACCGAAGGACTCGGGTTCATCGTCCAGATCTGGTATCCGGGTGCGATCCAGATCCAGAAAGGCGAGCAGGTCATCGACCCGAGTGAAGGCATCGAGCCGTTCGCGCCGCCAAGCCGGTGGTTGCGCGCCGTGGTTTTTGCATTTCGTGTTCATGCGGTTTGCCAGAGCAGACCCAGGCTGACATCGTCGCGGGCGTCCTGCTGCAAGCCGGACTCGTCTTGGATCGTATATTGTATCCCGAACGCAAAAACGCCTCGGCTCGGGAGCGCGAGGCGTCTTTGGGATGGCCGCAATCGCTCGCGGCCAGGCCGATCACCCTAGACGGGCGGGACTCAGCGGCTCGGAGCCGCCTGTGGCTGAGCGGGAGCGGCCGGCATCTGGGGCGGCATCGCGCCATAGGGCATGGCGCCGTAAGGTGCGCCGTAACCATAGGGAGCGCCGTAGCCGTAGGGGGCGCCGTAACCATAGGGCGCGCCATAGCCGTAGGGAGCGCCATAACCATAGCCGTTACCGCGACCATAGCCACGGCCGTAACCGCGACCGCCGCCGCCCATGTTCATGTTGAAGTCGCCATAGCCATCGCCGAACATGTCACCCATGTTGTCCCAGAGGCCGTTGCCGTAGCCGGGACCGCCCCACCAGGCGCTTGCGGAGAAGGAGGCGCCGGCGAAGAGTGCGGCGAGGGCGCAAGCGGCGATCCGGTTGGATTCGATCATTGTGTCTTCCTCATGTTGTGGAGCCGGAATGGCCGAGCCAGTATAGGGGCCGACATGGGCATCCACAATGCACCTGAAAAAATTTTAACGGCGTCGACCGGCGAAACCTGCAAACCTATAGGCATCGATCGGCCATCCACCATCCACGTCGATCGGAGGCGTATGAGATCTTTGCGAGGAGGCGAGCCTTGGAACAGAGCCGAAACCTGGACTTGAACAAGGGGCCGGAGACCCGGACGGACGACACAGCCGCGCTCGCCCAGCGTTTCGCGGCACTGCGCGATCAGGTCGGGCGTGCCATCCTCGGGCAGCACGGCCTGATCGAGCGGTTGCTGATCGCGCTGCTGGCCGACGGGCATCTGCTGGTCGAGGGCGCTCCGGGTCTGGCCAAGACCACGGCGGTCAAGCAGCTGGCGGCCGGTCTGGAGGGCGACTTCCACCGCATCCAGTTCACGCCCGACCTGCTGCCGGCCGATCTCACCGGCACCGAGATCTATCGCCCGCACGACGGCAGTTTCCGCTTCGATCGCGGTCCCATCTTCCATAACCTGCTGCTGGCCGACGAGGTCAACCGCGCCCCGGCCAAGGTGCAGTCGGCACTGCTGGAGGCCATGGGCGAACGTCAGGTCACGGTCGGGCGCGAGACCTATCCGCTGCCCGAACTCTTTCTGGTCATGGCGACCCAGAACCCGATCGAGCAGGAGGGCACCTATCCGCTGCCCGAGGCCCAGCTCGATCGCTTCCTGCTGCATGTGCGCGTCGATTACCCCGATCTGGAGACCGAGCGCGCCATCCTGCGGCTCAACCGCGAGCAGGCGCGGCGCGAGCCGGACGACGCGCCGCAACTGGTCCTGACTCAGGCCGAGGTCTTCGCGGCGCGGCGGGCGATCCTGGACCTCTACATGGCCCCCGAGGTCGAGGACTATCTGGTGCATCTGGTGATGGCCACGCGCCGCCCCGGCGCCTATGCGCGCGATCTCGACGGCTGGCTGCGGTTCGGCGCCAGTCCGCGCGCCACCATCGCGCTCGACCGCTGCGCGCGCGCCCGTGCCTGGCTAGCGGGGCGCGATTTCGTCTCGCCCGAGGACGTCCAGGCGCTCGCGCCCGACGTCCTGCGCCATCGGGTGCTGCTGTCGTATGAAGCCGAGGCCGAGGGGCGCTGTGCGGATGATTTCGTCACGGCGCTGCTGGCGCGCGTTCCGGCGCCCTGAGTGAGGCCGGGACATGGCGGATTCGAACGATCGGACTCAAGCAGGCGTTCGCGCTGATCTCAAGGAGCTCATCGCGCTCCGTGCTCAGGCGCGACGGCTGGACCTGGCCCCGCGCGGGCGGGTGCTGGCCACGCGCAGCGGCGGTCATCTGTCGCGCTTTCGCGGTCGCGGCATGGAGTTCGACGAGTCGCGCGTCTATCTGCCGGGCGACGATCCGCGCAACATGGACTGGCGCGTGACCGCGCGCGCCGGGACGCCGCATGTGAAGCTGTTTCGCGAGGAGCGCGAGCGTCCGGTGTGGCTGCTGGTCGATCAGGGGCCGTCGATGCGGTTCGGGACGCGCGTGGCCTTCAAATCCGTGGTGGCGGCGCGGGCGGCGGCGCTTCTCGGCTGGGCGGCGGTGGATCGCGGCGATCGGGTCGGCGGGCTGGTATTCGACGAGGCGCGTCATCTGGAGCGGCGACCGGCGGCGCGCGGCGCGGGTCTGCTGTCGCTGCTCGAACGGCTGGCCGCGCCCGTGGAGCCGGCGATGGGGGAGGGTGGTTGGAGCAGTCTGGCCGCCGCCGCATCGCATCTGGCCGCGTTGGTACGTCCGGGGAGCCTGATCGCGCTCGTCAGCGACTTCGCCGATCTGGACGAACCGGGTGGGGCCTGGATCGCACGTCTGGCCGCGAGTAGCGAACTGCTGCTGGTGCTGGTCCATGATCCGATCGAAGCCAGTGCGCCGCCCGCCGGCCGCTATCCGGTGCTGATGGGCGGGCGACGCGGAATCCTGGATCTGACTGGCGCCGGTTCGCAGACACGCTATCAGGCGGCGTTCGAGAAGCGGCTGGCATTACTGGAGCGATTGGCGCGGTTGCATGGCGCGCATTGGCTGCGGCTGTCGGCCGTCGATCCAGTCGGCCCAGCCTTGGCGCTGGCGCTCGGTGCACGACGGGTGTTGCCTACAGCGAGGCGAGTGTCATGACGACGGATCCGCTGGCCGAGCTGCGTGACTGGCATCTGCCCGATCCGGTGTCCTGGTGGCCGCCGGCGCCGGGCTGGTGGATTGTAGCGGCTGGGGTTCTGATCGCGCTGGCTCTGGTCGTGCATCTTTGGTTGCGCCGACGAGGCCGGATCTCGTTCAGGCGAGCGGCGCGGCGCGAACTCGAACGACTGGGGCGCAAGCTGGCGACCGATGGCGATCGGCGGCGTTATCTGGCCGAGTTGTCGCGTCTGTTGCGCCGCCTGGCGCTGGCGCGATATCCACGCGACCAAGTCGCGGGCTTGACCGGGGATGACTGGCTGACCTTTCTGGACGCGACAGGCGGTGCCGGCGACTTCAGCGACGGCGTCGGGCGTGTGCTGATCGAGTCGGCCTATCGCCCTGCCGACCAGATCGACTTCGATCCCGAGCGGATCGCGACATTGGTCGTGCAGTGGATCGAGTTCAACGCCACTTTAAGGGGCGAGCGATGATCACGCTTGCCTGGCCCTGGGTGTTGTTGGCACTGCCATTACCCGTGCTGACGCGCTGGCTGCCGCCCGCGCGCGACGAGGACGGCGCAGCCCTGCGTTTTCCGATCCACGTCGGCCTCGGAACCGAGGCGGTCGGGCGTCGACTGCGGCCGTCCGGGTGGCGCCGCCGACGCTTGCTGATCGGGCTGCTCGCCTGGGGATTGCTGGTGCTCGCGGCGGCGCGTCCGCAATGGATCGGCGAGCCGATCCCCTTGCCGCTGGCCGGACGCGACCTGATGCTGGCGATCGATGTCTCGGGGAGCATGGAGCAGGAGGACTATGAACTCGACGGACGCGCGGTCTCGCGTCTGGCCGTGGTGCGGACGGTCGCCTCGGCCTTCGTCGAACGCCGCGCGGGCGACCGGCTCGGACTCATCCTCTTCGGCACCCGCGCCTATCTCCAGACGCCCCTGACCTTCGACGGCGCCACGGTCGCCGCCATGTTGCGTGATTCCGTCGTCGGGCTGGCCGGGCGAGAGACGGCGATCGGCGATGCCATCGGGCTGGCGGTCAAGCGTCTGCGCGAGCAACCCGAGGGTCAGCGCGTCCTGATCCTGCTGACTGACGGCGACAACACCGCCGGCGCGCTCGATCCACTGGAGGCCGCCGAACTGGCCGCTCAAGCCGGAGTGCGCATCTACACCATCGGCATCGGCGGCGGCGAACTAGGCGTGCGCTCGCTGTTCGGAATGCGTCTGCTGCGCCAGGCCAGCGACTTCGACCCGGCGACGCTCGAACGTATCGCCGAGATCACAGGCGGTCGCTATTTCGCCGCCGGCAGCCGGCAGGAACTGGAGGCCGTCTATGCCGAACTGGACCGGCTGGAACCGAGCGAGCGTGAGCAGCGCACCTATCGCCCGCAACGCGCGCTCTTCGTCTGGCCCGCCGCGCTGGCCCTGATCCTGTCGATCCTGCTGATCGTCCTCGACACTGGAATCCTGGAACGTCTTCCGGGACGCTCCAGCGCCGACCGAACGCCCTGAACATCGCCATGCTGTTTCTGCGTCCACTCTGGTTCCTGACCCTGATCCCGCTCGCCTGGCTGCTGTGGCGGCTCTGGCGCCGTCGGACGGGCGCCGACACCTGGTCGGCGCTCGTCGATCCGCATCTGCTGCCGCATCTGCTGGTCGGCGGGAACGAGCGTGCGCGCCGCTGGCCGTTCGTCCTGCTTGGTGTGGGCTGGCTGATCCTGGTGGTCGCGCTCGCCGGGCCGGTCTGGCGTCAGCTCCCGCAGCCGGTCTTCAGCCTGGACGGACGCTCCGTGATCCTGCTCGATCTCTCGCCGAGCCTGGACGCCGCCGATGTCTCGCCCTCGCGTCTGGCGCGCGCGCGCTTCGAGACCCTGGATCTGCTCAAGGCCATGCGCGAGGGGCAGGTCGGCCTGATCGCCTTCGGTCCGGAACCCTTCCTGGTCTCGCCATTGAGCGCCGATGCCAACACCATCGCCGCCCAGGCGCCGATGCTCTCGACCGATCTCATCCCCGTGCCCGGCGCGCGCCGCACCGATCGCGCGCTGGAGATGGCCGCCGGGATGCTGGAGCGCGCGGGCGGTGGGGCCGGTCATGTCATCCTGATCACGGATGGTGTCGGGAATCTGGCCGGATCACTGGAGTCGGCACGCCATCTGGCCGACGCCGGGCATCGGCTCTCGGTGCTGGCGATCGGTACCTTGGAGGGGGCGCCCGTGCCGCGTCGCGGCGGCGGCTTCGAGCAGGATGATAGTGGGGCGCTCCAGATCGCCCGTCTGGAGCGCGACCGACTGCGCGAGCTGGCGCGGGCCGGCAAAGGACGTTATCTGGAGGCCGGCGTGGGCGAGGCCGATACTCAGGCCCTGATCGCGGCCGCGCCCCGACCCGAGACCACGATCGAGGCATCCCAACTGACGGCGGACCGCTGGCGCGAGGAGGGCCCCTGGCTGATCCTGCTGTTGCTGCCGCCGGCGGCGCTGGCCTTCCGACGCGGCTGGCTGGTTCCGGCACTGGCGGCGGTGCTGCTCTTGCCGCCCGATCGGGCACTGGCGTTCGACTGGGCCGATCTGTGGTGGAGTGCCGATCAACAGGGGGCGCGCGAACTGGCCGCCGGACGTCCGGACACGGCCGCCGAGCAGTTCAGCGACCCTGCCTGGCGCGCGGCGGCCAACTATCGGGCCGGAGAATTCGATCAGGCGCTCGAAGCGCTCGAAGGACTGACTGGAGCCACACCCGAGTACAATCGCGGCAATGCGCTCGCGCGTCTGGGGCGGCTCGAAGAAGCGGCGGCAGCCTATGAACGGGTGCTCGAACAAGACCCCGACCATGCCGACGCGCGCCACAACCTGGAACTGGTACGCCGTCTTCTCGACCAGTCACCTCCTCAGAACGACCAGTCTCAGGACGAACAGTCCGGAGACGGCCAGGCGTCCTCGTCGCCGTCCGAGTCTTCGGAATCGGAATCCGACTCAGGCAATGCCTCGAAGCCGGAAACCTCTGAATCAGGTACCCAGGAATCCGATGCCGTAAAGCCTGATGACTCTGAATCTGGTACGACGGAACCCAATGGGTCTCAGGGGGCGAGTCAGGATCAAGCATCCAAACCTGACGCCGGCGCCGATTCCAGTCCAGATCAGGAACAGGCCAGACAGCCGGGCACGAAATCGGAAGCCGCTGAACCGTCGGCGGAAGACATCGCCGTCGATGATCGCCCATCGGCGCCGGATTCCGAGTCGAGTCGGCCGGCGAGCGCCGAGCCGACCAAGGCTGAGGCGGATGAGTCGCGAGACGGGCCAAGTTCCGTGACCGAAGAAGCCCTGGACGAACGCTCGCCCGAGGAACGCGAGCGCGAACAGGCCATGGAAGCCCGTCTGCGTCAGGTACCGGACGACCCGGCCGGACTGCTGCGTCAGCGTTTTCTCCTGCAACATCTGCGTCGCGAGGGCCAGTTACAGTGATGGCACAAAGATACGGACAGGCGATCCTGCTCGCGCTTCTATGGCTGACGCTGTCGTCGCCAACCCTGGCGGCTGACTTGAGCGTTCAGGTGGATCGTCAGCGTCTGGAGTTGGGCGAGGTGCTGGAACTGCGGCTCATCGCCGAGGGCGACCTGGACGCCGAGCCGGATTTCGCGCCTCTGGAGGCGGACTTCGACATCCTGCGTCGCGGTCAGAGTCAGATGACCAGCATCATCAACGGACGCATCTCGCACAGCCGTCAGTGGAGCCTGCAACTGGCGCCCAGGCGCGCGGGTCGTCTGACCATCCCGGCCATCCAGGCCGGCGGCGACAACAGCCGACCGCTGAGCATCGAGGTGGTCGCATCGGGCGGAACCTCGGCCCGATCCGGTCAGTCGGATCAGTCCGGCCCCAAGGCGCTTTTCGTCGAGTCCGAGGTTGAGACGACCACGCCCTATGTCCTGCAACCCATCGAGTACCGGATCAAGGTCTACTACCGCCAGCCGCCGCAGCGCGCGGTGCTCTCCGAGCCCGAGGTCGAGGGCGCCACGGTGCAGCGTCTGGGCGAGGATCGCGCCTATGACGAGACGCGCGATGGTCAGGTCTATCGCGTCATCGAGCGACGCTACCGGCTCACACCCCAGCACAGCGGACCGATCACCGTTCAGTCGCCGCGCCTGGAAGCCATGCTGGAGGATCCGCGCCAAGGCGCGCGTCAGGATCCCTTCGCCGAACTGGATCAAGCCTTCGGCGGGCGGCTGTTCCAGGGCTTTCCCGCGATGCCGGGCGTCACCCATCCCGGACGGCGCGTGGTCGAGCGTGCGCGCGACATCGAACTCCAGGTTCGACCCCAGCCGCCGGCGCATTCAGGCACGAACTGGCTGCCCGCCACCTCGCTCCAGCTCACCGACGAGTGGACACCCAGTCCGCCGGTCTTCCAGGTCGGCGAGCCGATCACCCGTACCCTCACCATCACCGCCGAGGGGACGACAGCGGCGCAACTGCCGGATCTCGGGTTGGGTGCGCTCGACGGCGTCCAGGTCTATCCCGACCAGCCGCGCGGCGAGGATCTGACCGATGGCCCGTCTCCGGCGGCGATCAAGACCCTCAAGTTCGCGCTCGTCCCGACACGCCCCGGTACCCTGACCCTCCCCGAGATCCGGCTCGACTGGTGGGATACACGCACGGATCGGGCGCGGGTCGCCGTGATCCCGGCGCGGACCATCGAGGTCACGCCCGCGCCCGGCGGGGCGTCCAGCCCGAGCACGCCGATGGCGAGTACGGCATCGCCCGTCCCAGCATCCACGCCGGAACCCGTGTCCGCGCCCGAATCCAAACCGCGCCCGATGTCCGAGACTGACCGAGGCTGGGGACTCTGGCCCTGGCTGGCGCTGATCGTCGTGCTCGCCGGCGGTTGGGGAGCGACGCTCTATCTCTGGCAACGGGAGCGCCGTGCCCGGACGGCCAATCGGTCAACCGATACCAGCGTCCGTGGCGCTCCATCCGAACCGCCGCCGGCCGCGCCCGGACTCGACCCGGCACGCCGCGCCTTCCGCGCCGCCTGTCTCGCCCGAGATCCACGCGCTGCCCGTACCGCCCTCATCGACTGGGCGCGCGCCCGCTGGCCCGATCGGAACCCGACCGGACTGGAGGCGCTCGACACCGGCTTCGACGATCCCGAGGTTCACGCCATCCTGCGTGCCATCGACCGCGCCATCTATGCCCCGCCCGGCGAGACCTGGGACGGCGAGACAGCCTGGAAGCGTCTGGAACCGCATCTCGGCGCGGCTCGGGCGAACGCACCGGACGACCGCGAATCACCGATTCCCGAACTCTATCCGCGAACCTGAGACCGATCCGGAATCCGATCGATGATTTGCCGGTAACAAATCTCGTCCGTCAGCTCGGCGATCGGACGTCCGCGCTCGGGATGCATGACCTCGGGCGCGATCTCCATCAAGGGAATCAGCATGAAGTCTCGCAGCAGCAGCCCCGGATGCGGCAGCCTTAGCTCCGGTGTGTCCTCGATCCGTTCGCCATACAGCAGGATGTCGAGATCGAGCGTGCGCGGACCATTGACCTGCGCGCGCACCCGTCCGAGCCGAGTCTCGATCCCCTGGGTCGCGGCCAACAGCGCCGTCGGCGTCAGCCGCGTCCGGACCTCCGCCACCAGATTGATGAACTCCGCCTGCGCCTCCAGCCCCCAGGGACGGGTGCGGTACCAGGACGAGACCGCCCCGATCCGGGTCGACCGGACCCCAGTCAACGCCTCCAGTCCGAGCGCGATGTGGTACTCGGGTTCGATATTCGAGCCGATGGCGATGAAGGCGCGCGTCTCCCGACTCATGTGTCCAAGCCCTGGGGCCGGGGCGCACCGGTCGTCGATGTCCAACCGGGAGCCGATATCCGGTTGATCGCCGCCGGGATCGTCCGCATCTGCTGTAGCCGAATCGAACCGATCAACGGTCGTTTCATACAGAAAACCAACATGCTATACGTAGTTTCACCTGGAAGCGGTTTAGAGGATAGTTGGCGGATGCGCGCTTTTGCTCTGGATAGGCCTTGGGATCATGACTGAAGTCCAAACCGTATTTTTGGTCGATGACGATCAGGGAATGCGCGACTCGTTGACACTGATCCTGGAACTGGCTGGCCATCGTGTCCGCAGCTTCCCCACGCCGGCCGACTTTCTCGCAACCTTCTCGCCCGAGGAGCGCGGCTGTCTGGTGCTCGATCAGCGTATGCCGGACATGACGGGACTGGATCTGCAGGGCGAGCTACTGGAGCGCGGCGCCCTGCTGCCGATCATCTTTCTCTCGGCCTTCGGCGATGTGCCGACCACGGTGCGCGCCATCCAGGGCGGAGCGATCGACTTCCTCGAAAAGCCCGCCAGCACCGAGCGTCTGTTGCAGCGCATCGAGGATGCCTTCGCCGAGGATCGGCGGCGGCGCGAGGAGGCGGCCACCGAGCACGACATCCGCGAGCGTTTCCGTCAACTGACCCCGCGCGAACACGAGGTTCTGACCCTGACCACGCGCGGCCTGACCAACAAGGACATCGCTCGCCAGCTCGGCATCAGTCCACGCACCGTCGAGAATCACCGCGCACGCATGATGGAGAAGATGAGGGCCGGCAATCTCGCCGAACTCTGCCGGATGTCGGTCGTGTGCCAGACACTCGAACCGCGTTCGGGCGCCTGAGACGGTAGCGGGCGGATCGGGCCGTGCTCGGCGGGCTTGGAGTCGAATTGAGTGATCCTACGGATATCTCCTTTCGATCGCTTCGTCTATTCTAATTCTTCAATGCAGGCGATTGAAATTGCAGAGATCGTCGCCGGCTCGTAGACAAAGAGAAGAAGACGAGGAGATACCTCGGTCGGATTCGCGACCCGTCCGAGGGCTGACACACGAAATCGCGCGCCATGACAGGGCCGGCGTCCGGTCGGACCGAGTTCGGGACAGAGCGCGTTCATCCACTCGCATACCCTCGCTGCCTCCGTCGACTTCGGTCCGCTGGGGCGACGGGGGAATTTTTTGTGCGTTGCTTCAGGATTTCCAGAGTTCATGTGATTGACGGCGATCTTGGCCATCGGTTAGGCTTGCGCGCTTATGTCGACCGTCCTGCCTGATCATATCGACCCCTGGCGCGCCGCCAAGAGCGGCTTGTCGTTCGCGGGTGAGTTGCCCTTGACGCGCTTTCCCAGACTGTTGGAGGTCGGGAGCGTCGACGAGGACGAGACGCCGGCGCAGGTCAGCTACCGACTCGACTTCGGACGCGACGCACAGCGAGGTCTAGTCCTCGAAGGCTGGGCGCGGGTGCAGTTGCGCCTGCTCTGTCAGCGCTGTCTGAGCGACCTGTGGCTCGACCTGGACGCGCCCCTGGCGCTGCGTCTGGCAAGGGTCGAACCGAACGCCAAGGCGTCCGAAGGCGACTATGAGACGCTGGTGGTGGCGGACGACAGTCTCGATCCGTTCGAACTCATCGAGGACGAACTCCTGCTCGCAATCCCGCCGTTTCCACGGCATCCGGTCGGCGAGTGTCAGGCGCCCGAGCCGGCGAGCGGCGATGGGAGCGCGGCGTCCGAGCCGGATCGCCCGTCCGTCGAGGAGCCGGAGCGAGCGCCCAATCCATTCGCCGTCCTCGAGCGTCTGAAGCAACAATAGATTTTTGACACACGACCGGGAGGCGGCCGGGTTCCGCGCACCTCCCACACTGGAGACTACCAATGGCCGTCCAACAGAATCGCAAGACTCCTTCCAAGCGCGGCATGCGTCGTTCGCACGATGCCCTGACCAAGCCGACCCTGTCGGTCGATCCGACCAGCGGCGAGACCCATCGCCGTCATCACATCACGGCCGACGGTTTCTATCGCGGCCGCAAGGTTCTGGATCGGGCCGAGTGATGTCGGCGCCGGGCCGCTTCAGCGTCGTGCAATCCAAGAGCGAGCGCGCCAAATCCGGCGCCGCAAAACCTCGTTGCTCGATCGCCCTGGACGCCATGGGCGGGGATCACGGCCCCCAGGTCGTGGTTCCGGCGGCCCTGCGCTATCTGGCCGACAATCCGCATGTCGATCTGATCCTGGTCGGCGACGAGACACGCCTCGCCTCCCATCTCGGCGATGCTCCGCGCGAGCGGCTGCGCATTCGTCATGCGACTCAGGAAGTCGGGATGGACGAGTCGCCCTCCAAGGCGCTGCGCGGCAAGAAAGATTCCTCGATGCGGGTGGCCATCGATCTGGTCAAGGACGGCGAGGCCCAGGCCTGTGTCAGCGCCGGCAACACCGGCGCCCTCATGGCCACGGCGCGTTTCGTGCTCAAGACCCTGCCGCACATCGACCGGCCGGCCATCTGCACCGCCGTGCCATCGCTGCACGGGCACACCCACATGCTCGATCTCGGCGCCAACGTCGATTGCACTGCCGAGCATCTGTTTCAGTTCGCCGTCATGGGCAGTGAGCTGGTCTCGGCCGTCGATGGCATCGAACGTCCAAAGGTTGCGCTGCTCAACATCGGGCAGGAAGAGATCAAGGGCAACGAGCAGGTCAAGCAGGCCCACGAATGGCTGGCACGCAGTAATCTCAACTATGTCGGCTATGTCGAGGGCAACGGCATCTACCTCGACGATCTCGACGTCGTGGTCAGCGACGGCTTCGTCGGCAATGTCGCGCTCAAGAGCAGCGAGGGCGTGGCCAAGTTCATCGGTCAGTCGCTGTCGGCGCAGTTCAAGCGCAACCTGCTGACCCGTCTGGCCGGTCTGATCGCACTGCCGATCCTCAAGAAATTCCGCCGCGACATGGACCCGCGCCGCTACAACGGAGCGAGTCTGCTGGGTCTGCGCGGCATCGTGGTCAAGAGTCACGGCGGGGCCGACGAGGTCGCCTTCGAGAACGCGATCTATATCGCCGAGAAGGAGATCCACGCCAACATCCCACAACGCATCGGCGATCAAGTCGGGCGCCATCTCGACACTGAGCAGTACAGGGAATCGGCCTGATGAAGTTCTCCCGCATCCTCGGCACCGGGGGCTATCTGCCCAGCCGGGTCATGACCAACGCCGAGCTGGAAGCGATCGTCGATACCACGGATAGCTGGATTCGTGAACGCACCGGCATCGAAAAGCGCCATCTGGTGTCCGAGGGTGAGACCTGCTGTGATCTGGCCGAGATCGCCGCACAACGGGCACTGGAGGCCGCCGGCCTTCAGCCCATCGACCTGGATCTGATCCTGGTCGCGACCACCACGCCCGATCAATTCTTCCCAAGTACCGCGTGCCTGCTCCAGCAGCGTCTCGGTGCGCACGGCTGTCCGGCCTTCGATCTGCAGGCCGTTTGCGCCGGCTTCGTCTACGCCATGGACGTGGCCGATAAATATATCCGCATCGGCGCGGCTCGGCATGTCCTGGTCGTCGGCGCCGAGACCCTCTCACGCCTCCTCGACTGGAGCGACCGCACCACCTGCGTGCTCTTCGGCGATGGCGCCGGCGCCGTGGTGCTGGGCGCGGCCGATGAACCCGGAATTCTCTCCACCCATATCCATGCCGACGGCACTTACAAGGATCTGCTCCAGGTTCCGGGCGGTCACGGCAATGGCCGACCCGATCTGGCCTATCTGGAGATGAAGGGTAATGAGGTTTTCCGCTTCGCCGTCACCACGCTCGGACGCATCGCCGAACGGACACTCGAGGTCCATGGTCTGGCCAAGTCCGATCTCGACTGGCTGATCCCGCACCAGGCCAACATCCGCATCATCCAGGCCACGGCGCGCAAGCTCGATCTACCGATGGAGCGCGTGATCGTGACCGTCGCCGAGCATGGCAACACCTCCTCGGCCTCGATCCCGCTGGCCTTCGATCAGGCGGTGCGCGATGGGCGCATCCAGCGCGGCCAGACGCTGTTGATGGAGGCCTTCGGCGGCGGATTCACCTGGGGTTCGGTGCTCGTCCAGTATTGAGCGAACACGATTTTCCAATGATCGAACCGCCAAGGCGCAAAGATCGCAAAGACTGTTTGTGTCGCTCCGTTCACAAGTTATTCTTCGTGTCCTTCGCGCCTTTGCGGTTCCAAAACAACGACATCGCCTAGCCCCATGACGCAACAACTCGCTGTCTTCTTTCCCGGTCAGGGTTCGCAAGCGGTCGGCATGCTCGACGCGCTCGCCGAGTCCCATCCGACCGTCAAACAGACCTTCGAGGAGGCCTCGGACGCGCTCGGGCGCGATCTCTGGTCGCTGGTCGGTCAGGGTCCGAAGGAGGATCTGGATCGCACCGAGAACACCCAGCCGGCGATGCTCGCCGCCGGTGTCGCCGTGTGGCGCGTCTGGCAGCAGTCGGGCGGACGTCCGGCGACCGTGATGGCCGGGCACAGTCTCGGCGAGTACGCGGCACTGGTCGCGGCGGGTGCGCTGGGCTTCGCCGACGGCATCCGGCTCGCCGCCGATCGCGCGCGCTTCATGCAGGAGGCCGTGCCGGCAGGCGAGGGCGCCATGGCCGCCGTGCTCGGACTGGAGGATGCGCAGGTCGTGGTCCTTTGTGCCGAGCAGGCCCAGGGCGACGTGCTGTCCGCCGTCAATTTCAACTCGCCCGGTCAGGTCGTGATCGCTGGTTCGGCGGCTGCCGTCGCGCGTGCCATCGACGCCGCCAAGGCCGCCGGGGCCAAGCGCGCGCTGCCGCTGCCGGTGAGCGTGCCCTCGCACTGCGCCCTGATGCGCCCGGCGGCGGATCGCCTGGCCGAACGTCTGGCCGATGTGGCGCTGGCCGTGCCGAGCGTGCCTGTGATTCACAATGTCGACGTCGCTCCGGC
This sequence comes from Allochromatium humboldtianum, assembly GCF_013385175.1. GTDB lineage: Bacteria > Pseudomonadota > Gammaproteobacteria > Chromatiales > Chromatiaceae > Thermochromatium > Thermochromatium humboldtianum. The sequence continues at coordinate 157,090 of NZ_JABZEO010000004.1, forward strand.
CGAGGATGTCGAGTCGCTGCGCCGCCTACTGGTCGAGCAGCTCCATAGCCCGGTGCGCTGGGTCGAGACCGTCGCCTCGGTGGCCGCGCAGGGCGTGACCACCGCACTCGAATGCGGTCCGGGCAAGGTACTGACCGGACTGAACAAACGCATCGCTGACAATCTGACGACGCTGCCGGTCTTCGATCCGAAGACGCTGGAGGCGGCACTGGAGGCAACCTCGAATGCTTAAGGGTGAAATCGCGCTGGTCACTGGCGCTTCGCGTGGAATCGGACGGGCCATCGCCATGGCGCTGGCCGAACAGGGTGCAACGGTCGTCGGCACGGCGACGACCGAATCCGGCGCTCAGGCCATCGAACAGGCACTGACCAGCGCTGGTCATCAGGGTATGGGGCTGGTGCTGAACGTCTCCGATTCCGCCTCGGTGGATGCGGCTCTGGCCCAGATCACCGAGCGTCTCGGCGCCCCGAGCATCCTGGTCAACAACGCCGGCATCACCCGCGACAACCTGCTGATGCGCATGAAGGACGACGAGTGGGACGCGGTCATCGACACCAACCTGACCTCGCTCTACCGGCTCTCCAAAGGCTGTCTGCGCGCCATGACCAAGGCGCGCAAGGGTCGCATCATCAATATCGCCTCGGTCGTCGGGTCGATGGGCAACGCCGGTCAGACCAACTATGCCGCCGCCAAGGCCGGTATGATGGGCTTCACCAAGTCGCTGGCACGCGAGGTCGGCTCGCGCGGGATCACGGTCAACTGTGTCGCGCCCGGCTTCATCGACACCGATATGACCAAGGAACTGCCCGAGGCGCACCGTCAGACCCTGCTCGGCGCCATCCCGCTCGGGCGGCTCGGTCAGCCGGAAGAGATCGCCAGCGCTGTGGTCTTCCTGGCCTCGCCGGGCGGCGCGTACATCACCGGCGAGACCCTGCATGTCAACGGCGGCATGCACATGGCGTGAAGGTTTGTCGGCCTTCGACCGTTAATCGTTTCAAAACAAGATGTTGAGCGCGGCTGATCGATGGATATCTCAGCTTTCATCGCATCTGGTTTATCACTAGAATACGCCGTGGCCCAATGGGGCCAATTTTTGTCATTCGAGAGGAATCAATCCTATGAGCAGCGTTGAAGATCGAGTTCGCAAAATCGTGGTGGACCAGCTGGGTGTGAAGGAAGAAGAAGTCACCCCAGAGGCGTCCTTCGTCGACGATCTGGGAGCGGACTCGCTCGACACCGTGGAACTGGTCATGGCCCTCGAAGAGGAGTTCGAGACCGAGATTCCGGACGAAGACGCCGAGAAGATCACCACGGTCCAACAGGCCATCGACTACATCAACGCGCATCAGGCCTGAGATCGGGCCGAGCGGATAGATTTAACGCCAGGCGCCAGGCTTCGGCCTTGTAAAACAGGGCGCGGCATGGGCTCGTCGAACGTGGCGTTCTGAACGACGATAGAGGTAAGTGATGGCAGGCAGAAGGGTAGTAGTCACCGGATTGGGCCTTGTGGCGCCGGTTGGTCTGGACGTCAAGTCCGCGTGGGACAACATCCTCGCCGGAAAGAGCGGCATCAAACCGATCACCCACTTCGATATCGCCCCGTTCAGTACCCGCTTCGGCGGTCCGATCTATGGCTTCGATCCGAGTCCCTATGTCTCGGAAAAAGACGCCAAGAAGATGGATAAGTTCATCCATTACGGCTTGGCGGCCGGCTCTCAGGCCCTCGCCGATTCCGGACTGGAGGTCACGGAGTCCAACTGTCGGCGTATCGGTGTGGCCGTGGGTTCCGGCATCGGCGGCATCACCGGCATCGAGAACAATTACCAGGTCTATCGCGACAAGGGGCCGCGTCGGATCTCGCCCTTCTTCGTGCCCGCCAACATCGTCAACATGGTGGCCGGCAATCTCTCGATCAAGTTCGGCCTCAAAGGCCCCAATTATTCCATCGTCTCGGCCTGCGCGACCGGCACGCACAACATCGGCGAGGCGGCGCTCATGATCCGTCACGGCTATGTCGACGTGATGCTGGCCGGCGGCGCCGAGATGGCGACCTCGCCGGTCGGTCTCGGTGGCTTTGCCGCCGCGCGCGCCCTCTCGACCCGCAACGACGATCCCGAGGCCGCCAGCCGTCCGTTCGACAAGGACCGTGACGGCTTCGTGCTCAGCGACGGCGCCGGTGTCGTGGTGCTCGAAGAGTACGAGCACGCCAAGGCGCGCGGCGCGACCATCTATGCCGAACTGGTCGGTGTCGGCATGAACTCCGACGCCTATCACATGACCGCGCCCTCCGAGGACGGCACAGGCGCCGCCGAGTGCATGCACATCGCGCTGAACGACGCCGGTCTGAATACGGATCAGGTCCAGTACATCAATGCGCACGGCACCTCGACGCCGGCTGGCGACGTGGCTGAGACACGCGCCGTCAAGCGCGCTTTCGGCGATCACGCCTACAAGCTCGCGGTCAGCTCGACCAAGTCCATGACCGGGCACATGCTGGGCGCGGCCGGTGGCGCCGAGGCCATCTTCACCATCCTGGCCATCCGTGATCAGGTCGCGCCGCCGACCATCAACTATCACACCCCGGACCCGGACTGCGATCTGGATTGCGTGCCCAACACCGCGCGTCAGATGACGATCGACGTGGCGCTCTCCAACTCGTTCGGCTTCGGCGGAACCAACGGGACGCTGATCTTCCGGCGCCTCTGATCCGGTCTCCATCTGGAGATCGGGACCAGGGATACCGGTCGAGCAGGACGCGGCATGGCCACAACGCCAGGAATCGGCGCTCCGTCACGGGTCTTGATCGATGGCCGGCCCGGTGATCGGCTTTCGATTCTCGACCGGGCGCTGCACTACGGGGATGGTCTGTTCGAGACCATCCGTCTCGCCGCCGGCTATCCCTGTCAGTGGCAGCGCCACATGGATCGGCTGATCCTGGGCGCGGAGCGTCTCGGCATCGACATGCCCGACACCGCGCTGCTCGCGGCCGAGGCCGCCGAAGTGACCTGGGGGCAGCGTGAGGGCATCCTCAAGCTGATCCTCTCGCGCGGCGAGGGCGGACGCGGTTATGCGCCACCTGTGCCAGCCGTGCCCCGGCGTTTGTTCCTGACCTATCCCTTGTCGTCCGCGCAGGGGCGTGACTGGCGTCAGGGCGTGGCCGTGCGCTACTGTCAGACACCCGTCTCGATCAATCCGGTGCTCGCCGGCATCAAGCATCTCAACCGCCTGGACTCGGTCCTGGCGCGCGCCGAATGGAATGATCCGTCCGTCGCCGAGGGGCTCATGTTCGAGTCCACCGGCGAACTGGTCAGCGGCACCATGACCAATGTCTTTCTCTGGGATGGTCGCTGTCTGATGACGCCGCCGGTCGATCGCGGCGGCATCGCCGGCACCGTGCGCGGTCTGACACTGGAACTCGCGGCGCGTCTGGGGATCGATTGTCTGGTCACGCGCCTCGATCGTGCCGCGCTCGATCAGGCGCGCGGACTCTTTCTGACCAATTCGATCGTCGGCGTCTGGCCCGTGCGCGAGCTGGGCGGACGCCGGTTCGATTTGGCTCAACTTCCTTGGAATCTGCTCGATCGGCTGTATCAGGCCGCCTGTACGCCGGGGTGATCGACCTGATGTCGAAACGTATCGTTGCACTGCTCATGCTCGTCGTCCTCGTCGCCGGTTTCCTGGCCGGGGCGCTGTGGCGCGACTATCGCTGCTTCCTGTCGATGCCGATCCAGCTGGGGGAGGAGCGTGTCCTGTTCGACGTGCCGCGCGGGACGTCCTTGCGCACCCTGGCCAGGCGTCTGCACGAGCAGGGACTGATCGAGCGTCCGACCTATTTCATCGCGCTGGCCTATCTCCAGGGTGATCAGGGGCGGCTCAAGGCGGGTGAATATGCCCTCACGCGCGACATGACACCGCCCCGCGTCCTGGAACTGCTCACCTCGGGCCGGGTGGTCGAATACAGTCTCACCCTGGTCGAAGGCTGGACCTTCCGGCAGGCGCTGGCGGCGCTCGACGGTCATGAGGTCTTTGCCGGCGGCTCCAAGCTCTCTGAGCTGTCCGATGCCGAGATCATGGCCCAACTCGGGCGTCCCGATGCGCATCCGGAGGGCCTGTTCTTCCCGGATACCTATCGTTTCCCGCGCCGGACCGGCGCGCTCGACATCCTCAAGCGCTCGCTCGCTCGGATGGATCAAATTCTGGCCGAGGAATGGGAGAAGCGCGCGCCGAACCTGCCGATCTCGACGCCCTATGAGGCGTTGATCCTGGCCTCGATCATCGAGAAGGAGACCGGTCTGGCCAGTGAGCGCGCGCGGATCGCCGGTGTCTTCACCCGCCGTCTCCAGCGCGGGATGCGGCTCCAGACCGATCCGACCGTCATCTACGGCATGGGCGAGCGCTACGACGGCAACATCCGCCGCGCCGATCTGCGCGAGGCCACGCCCTACAATACCTATGTCATCAATGGTCTGCCGCCGACGCCCATCGCCCTGGTCGGGCGCGAAGCGATCCGCGCGGCGCTCAATCCGGAGGCGGGCGAGGAACTCTATTTCGTCGCCAAGGGCGATGGCAGCCATGTCTTCTCGCGCACGCTCGACGAGCACAATCAGGCTGTGCGCCGCTATATCCTGAACCGGAACGACTGATGGCCAAACGCGGACGCTTCATCACGCTCGAAGGCATCGAGGGCGCGGGCAAATCGACCCAGATCGCGCCCCTGGCCGAGCTGTTGCGCGCGCGTGGTCTGGAGGTGCTCACCACCCGCGAGCCGGGCGGTTCGCCGCTGGCCGAGCGTCTGCGCGCGTTGTTGCTCGACCCGGACAGCCAGGGCATGAGCGAGACGACCGAGCTGCTGCTGATGTTCGCCGCGCGTTCCGATCATCTGGAACGCCGCATCCGACCGGCGCTCAAGGTCGGACACTGGGTGCTCTGCGACCGCTTCACCGATGCCACCTATGCCTATCAGGGCGGCGGGCGCGGGATCGATCCGGCGCGGATCGGTCTGCTCGAAACGCTGGTACAGGACGAGCTGCGCCCGGATCTGACGCTCGTCTTCGATCTGCCGACCGAACTCGGACTTGGGCGCGCCAAGTCACGCGCGGGCCAGGCCGATCGGTTCGAGTCCGAGACTCAACGCTTCTTCGAGGCGGCGCGGGCGGTCTATCTCGAACGGGCGAGGGGCAATCCGAAGCGCTATCGGGTGATCGACGCCACGGCATCGCTCGAAGCGGTGACGCTTGCCGTCGCGGCTGAACTGAACGCTTTCGTCGACTCACTGGAGTCGCGCTCATGAGTCCGACGCGCGCCGAATCCGCTCCGTCGAAATCGGCCTCGCCGTCGCCACGACCGTTCGAGGTTCCCTTGCCCTGGACGGAGTCGATCTGGTCGCGTCTGCAAGCCTCGCGTGCGGCCGATCGGCTGGCGCATGGGCTACTGATCTCAGGGCCGAGCGGAGTGGGCAAACGCGCCCTGGCGCATGCGCTGGCGCAGTCGCTGCTGTGTCAGACCCCGAACGCACAGGGCTTGGCCTGTGGTCAGTGCGCCGACTGCCGGCTGCTGGCCGCCGGCAGCCATCCCGACCTGATCGAAGTCGGCCCGGACCCGGAGAGTAAATCGGGCGAGATCCCCATCGATGCGGTACGACAGTTCGCCGAGCGCGAATCCCTGACCCCGAGCCGTGCCCCCTTCAAGGTCGCCCTGATCGATCCGGCCGACCGGCTCAATCAGGCCGCCGCCAATGCACTGCTCAAGACGTTGGAAGAGCCGACCGGACACAGCGTCCTCTGTCTGATCGGCGAGCGCATCGGACGCCTGCCGGCGACCATCCGCAGTCGCTGTCTTCTGATCCCGGTGCCGATTCCAGACGAGGCGGCGGCGCTGAGCTGGTTGGCGTCACGCGAACCACGTCAAGATTGGCCATTGCGTCTGCGTCTGGCCCATGGCGCCCCACTGCGCGCCCTGGCCGAAAGCGCCGACGACACCCGGCTGGAGCAGCGCGGCCAGTGTCTGAACGGATTCCTGGAGATCGCGCGCGGACGCGGCGATCCGGTCACGGTCGCCGGACGCTGGAACGAGATCGGCGCCGGGCGTATCCTCGACTGGCTCGTCGGCGTCATGGGCGATCTGCTGCGGCTGAGCGTCTGCGTCACACCGCCCCGGCTCGATCATCCGGATCGACGGGACGAACTGGCGGCGCTGGCGCAACGGCTCGACCCGGCGGCGGGGCATCGCTTCCTCAAGCGCATCCTGGAAGCACGCGCCCTGGGCGAGAGCAATCTCAATCAACAGTTGCTGCTGGAATCCCTGGCCATCGACTGGTCGCGGATCGGCCGGTCGGCACGCACCTGAACTGGAGGATCGAGCGGATGGGCACCCCCAATCCCATGGGCGGACTCGGTGGTCAACAACGCATCCTGAGCTTCGCCATCAAGGACAAGAGCAACCTCTACGCCTCCTACATGCCCTTCATCAAGAATGGCGGACTCTTCATCCCCACCAACAAGAGCTATCAGCTCGGCGACGAGATCTTTCTGCTGCTCCAGTTGATGGAGGAACCCGACCGCATCCCGGTCGCCGGACGTGTGGTCTGGATCACGCCCGCCGGGGCCGAGGGCAACCGCGCCGTCGGGGTCGGCGTGCAGTTCAACGATCAGGACAAGGGGGCGACCCGACGCAAGATCGAAGACTATCTGGCCGGCTCGCTCGCCTCCGAGCGTCCGACCCATACTCTGTGAGTCGAGGATCGCTCTCAAGCTCAGAGCGTACTGATTCGCACCTCGTACACCCCGCCGATCACCACATATTCGTCCTCGCCCCTGAGCAGTCCCGGCAGGAGCTGGTTGTAGAAGAACACCTTGGCCAGGGGCACCTCGACTTCCAGGATGTAGTCGCCGAACTCGTCGGCGCGCTCGCGCTCGCGGGTGAAACTGTTGAGGTTGTTCATCAGCACCCGATAGCGGGAGCGCTCGGCGCGTTCCAGGATCTCATGCTCGTCGATGCGGTTGATGCCGCGATAGAGCCGGACATGGCTCTGTTCAGGATGCGCGCGCGCCAGTTCGTACTGGCAGTAGGCATAGAGCAGATCGAGCTGTGACTCCAGCGCATTGGTCGCATAGAGACCGCGCGATCCTTCATACAGATACCGCTGATAACACTCCCCGCCGCGATCCAGCAGCGAGCCGGCATGATGGCGCGCCAGCAGCCCAAAGCGGCTCTCCACCCAGCGCTTGAGCACCGCGCCCTCGCGTCCATCCGAATCGAACGACCAGCCGCGCACCAGACGCCGATAGTTGGCCTTGATCCGTGCCGGTTTCTTACGGCCCGGCATCGATCCAGCTTCCTCCGGCTCTTCGAGCAGGAACCACACCGTCATGTAGTCCATGAAGCGCTGGGCGCGCTCGGCCGTGTCCGGCAGGCCGTCGAGCATCTGAAACAGCCCGGCGTGCAGATCGCGGATGCCGTCGATCTCCAGCGCCACCGGATGACGCTGGAAGCTGAGACTGCCGAGGATCACCGCCGGCAGGTTGCAGCGGTTGATCGGCTGACGGGCATTGGGCGGAAGCGTGGGCGGCGGCGGCTCGCCGTGTCGGGTTTGTCTGTCGTTCTCCATACAGCCCCTAAGGCTTTGTCGTGGATGCGACCATCGCGCACCACGGAGATCGCGCCAAAAAAGCGCAATCGAATCAGATGGATAAATAGATTTTTAGTGTTGGCACGTTGTCTGCATTTATCACTGGTGAGTGAGTCAATCATTCGATCTCAGCCACAGCGAACCAACAGGAGAATCACCATGGCAATGCGTCAATGCGCGATCTACGGCAAGGGCGGCATCGGCAAGTCTACCACCACCCAGAATCTGGTGGCGGGCCTGGCCGAGGCCGGTAAGAAGGTCATGATCGTCGGCTGTGACCCCAAGGCCGACTCGACCCGTCTGATCCTGCACTCCAAGGCCCAGGAGACCATCATGCAGATGGCCGCCGACGCCGGTTCGGTCGAGGATCTGGAGCTGGAGGACGTGCTCAAGGTCGGTTACGCCGGCATCAAGTGCGTCGAGTCCGGCGGTCCCGAGCCGGGTGTCGGTTGCGCCGGTCGCGGCGTCATCACCGCCATCAACTTCCTGGAAGAAGAGGGCGCCTATGAGGACGATCTCGACTTCGTCTTCTACGACGTGCTCGGCGACGTGGTCTGCGGCGGTTTCGCCATGCCGATCCGCGAGAACAAGGCCCAGGAGATCTACATCGTCTGCTCCGGCGAGATGATGGCCATGTTCGCCGCCAACAACATCGCCAAGGGCATCGTCAAGTACGCCAGCTCCGGCGGCGTGCGTCTGGCCGGTCTGATCTGCAACAGCCGCAACACGGCCCGCGAGGACGAGCTGATCATGGAGCTGGCCCGTCAGCTCGGCACCCAGATGATCCACTTCGTGCCGCGCGACAACGTTGTGCAGCGCGCCGAGATCCGCCGCATGACGGTCATCGAGTACGACCCCAAGGCCAAGCAGGCCGACGAGTACCGTGCCCTGGCCCAGAAGATCATCGACAACAAGATGTTCGTGGTGCCCACGCCGATCTCGATGGATGCGCTCGAAGACCTGCTGATGGAATTCGGCCTCATGGATGGCGAAGACGAGAGCATCGTCGGCAAGACCGCCGCCGAGGAAGCCGCCGCCGCTTGAGGCGAGACGCGCGAACAGTGGGCGGTCCAGTCAGCACGACCCGCCGACCACTGAACCCTGACGATTGAATTTCATGCCGGGAGTCCGCGAATTGGCGGCACGGCGGGAGAATCCACAATGGCGACATTGACTCGCGACGAGGCTCAGGCACTCATCCAGGAAGTGCTCGAAGCCTATCCGGAAAAGGCGAAGAAGGATCGCGCCAAGCACTTGGCCGTCAACGATCCTTCGGTCGAGCAGTCCAAGAAGTGCATCATCTCCAACCGCAAGTCCCAGCCGGGCGTCATGACCATTCGCGGTTGTGCCTACGCCGGTTCCAAGGGCGTGGTCTGGGGTCCGATCAAGGACATGGTCCACATCTCGCACGGTCCGGTCGGCTGCGGCGCCTACTCGCGCGCCGGACGCCGCAACTATTACGTCGGTCACACCGGCGTCAACGTCTTCGGCACCATGAACTTCACCTCGGACTTCCAGGAGAAGGACATCGTCTTCGGCGGCGACAAGAAGCTCGAAAAGCTCATCGACGAGATCAACGCGCTCTTCCCGCTGGTCAAGGGCATCAGCGTCCAGTCCGAGTGCCCCATCGGTCTGATCGGCGACGACATCGAAGCCGTGTCCAAGAAGAAGGGCAAGGAACTCGACAAGCCAATCGTGCCGGTGCGTTGCGAAGGCTTCCGCGGCGTCTCCCAGTCGCTCGGCCATCACATCGCCAACGACGCTGTCCGTGACTGGGTCATCGGCAACCGCGACGGTGATACCTCGTTCGAGGCCGGTCCCTACGACGTGGCCGTGATCGGCGACTACAACATCGGCGGCGACGCCTGGGCTTCGCGCATCCTGCTCGAAGAGATGGGTCTGCGCGTGGTCGCCCAGTGGTCCGGCGACGGCACCCTGTCTGAGATGGAGCTGACCCCCAAGGTCAAACTCAACCTCATCCACTGCTACCGCTCGATGAACTACATCAGCCGCTTCATGGAAGAGAAGTACGGGATTCCGTGGATGGAATACAACTTCTTCGGCCCGACCAAGATCGCCGAGTCGCTGCGCAAGATCGCCGCCTTCTTCGACGAGACCATCCAGGCCAACGCCGAGAAGGTCATCGAGAAGTACAAGGCCGAGTACGACGCCATCATCGCCAAGTACCGTCCGCGCCTGGAAGGCAAGAAGGTGATGCTCTACGTCGGTGGACTGCGTCCGCGTCACGTCGTCGGCGCCTACGAAGACCTGGGCATGGAAGTGGTCGGCACCGGCTACGAGTTCGCGCACAACGACGACTACGACCGCACCATGAAGGAAATGGGCGAGGCGACGCTGCTCTACGACGACGTCACCGGCTACGAGTTCGAGGAATTCGTCAAGAAGGTCAAGCCCGACCTGATCGGCTCCGGCATCAAGGAGAAGTACATCTTCCAGAAGATGGGCGTGCCTTTCCGCCAGATGCACTCCTGGGATTACTCCGGCCCCTATCACGGCTATGACGGCTTCGCCATCTTCGCTCGTGACATGGACATGACCGTGAACAATCCCTGCTGGAACAGCATGCAGGCCCCCTGGCTGAAGTCAGCCGCCTGAGCCTGATTCGGAAATATGAACCGCCAGGGCGCGAAGGACTGAGAGCCATCGAAAGCCCAGCGCCTGAGCGGTTCCAAAAACCAATTTCCAGGATTCCCAACTTGATGTCGTCGTCCGCGGATTAGCGGCGCGGCAGGAGCACCCCCATGAGCCAGACCGTCGATAAGATCAAGCCTTGCTACCCGCTGTTCCGTGACGCGGACTATGTCGAGAACCTCGCCAAGAAGCGCGAGCTGGTCGAAGAAGCGCCCTCGATGGACAAGATCGAGGAGACCTTCGCCTGGACCACCACCAAGGAATACCAGGAGCTGAACTTCAAGCGCGAAGCGCTGACCATCAACCCGGCCAAGGCTTGTCAGCCGCTCGGTGCGGTGCTGTGCGCGCTCGGCTTCGAGAAGACCCTGCCCTATGTGCATGGTTCGCAGGGCTGCGTGGCCTATTTCCGCACCTACTTCAACCGCCACTTCAAAGAGCCGGTCGCCTGTGTGTCGGACTCCATGACCGAAGACGCGGCGGTGTTCGGCGGTCAGAAGAACATGTTCGACGGTCTGGAGAACGCCAAGGCGCTCTACAAGCCCGAGTGCATCGCGGTCTCGACCACCTGTATGGCCGAGGTCATCGGTGACGACCTCAACGCCTTCATCGGCAACGCCAAGAAGGAAGGGCACATTCCCGAGGAATTCCCGACCCCGTTCGCGCACACCCCGAGCTTCGTCGGCAGCCACACCACCGGCTGGGACAACATGTTCGAGGGCTTCCAGCGCTATTTCACGCTCAACGAGATGGACGACAAGGTCGTCGGCTCCAACGGCAAGATCAACATCGTGCCCGGATTCGAGACCTATCTCGGCAACTACCGCGTCATGCACCGCATGATGCAGGAGATGGGCGTCGGCTACAGCCTGCTGTGCGACCCGACCGAGGTGCTCGACACCCCGGCCGACGGCGAGTTCCGCATGTATGCCGGCGGCACCCCGATCGCCGACATGAAGGACGCGCCCAACGCGATCGACACCCTGCTGCTCCAGCCCTGGCAGTTGCCCAAGACCAAGAAGTTCGCCGAGATCACCTGGAAGCACCCGGTCAGCCACATCAACATCCCGATGGGTCTAGAGTGGACCGACGAGTTCCTGATGACCGTTTCGCGTCTGACCGGCAAGGAGATCCCCGAGTCGCTGGCCAAGGAGCGCGGTCGTCTGGTCGACATGATGACCGACAGCCACACCTGGCTGCACGGCAAGAAGTTCGCGCTCTACGGTGACGCTGACTTCGTGCTGGGTCTGACCAAGTTCCTGCTGGAGCTGGGCGCCGAGCCGACCCACATCCTCTGCAACCACGCCAACAAGCGCTGGAAGAAGGAAGTGGAAAAGGTGCTGGCTTCCTCGCCCTACGGCGCCGGCGGCACCGTCTACATCGGCGCTGACCTCTGGCACCTGCGTTCGCTGTGCTTCACCGACAAGCCGGATTTCCTGATCGGCAACAGCTACGGCAAGTTCATCCAGCGCGACACCCTCCACAAGGGCAAGGAGTTCGAGGTGCCGCTGATCCGTCTCGGCTTCCCGATCTTCGACCGTCATCACCTGCATCGCATGACGACCCTGGGCTACGAGGGCGCCATGTACATGCTGACGACCATCGTCAACGCGGTGCTGGAGCGTCTGGACGAAGAGACCCGCGAGATGGGCGTGACCGACTTCAACTACGACCTGGTGCGCTAGTCGGGAGTCTGGAACCTGAAGCGTCCTCCCGACGCTTCGGGTTCCCGTGTCCGAACCGAGAAACGAGGCGAGATCCCGATGCCCAACGTGATGATTCGCAAGAACGACGCCGGAGACCTGCTCTTCTACGTCGCCAAGAAGGACATGGAGGAGACCATCGCCTCCGTGGAGACCGATACATCCGAGACCTGGGGCGGCGAGGTGGTGCTGACCGACGGATCGCGCTGGTACATCGATCCGATCAGCCCGCCGCCCAGCTTTCCGACCACCCTGCGCTTCAAGCGCGGGGACGAGTGAACCGAACACAGGAGACATCCCATGGCCCTGAAGATCGTCAAGGAACTCTGCACCGCCTGCGGCGACTGCGAACCCGTGTGCCCGACCATGTCCATCACGCCCTTCAAGGGCGTCTACAAGATCGACGCCAGCACTTGCAGCGAATGCGAGGGTGACGGCGAGCCCGGCACCCCGCAGTGCATGGAAGCCTGCATGGAAGACGACTGCATCGTTCCGGCCTGAGCCGGATGCCCCTCTCCCCAACCCCTCTACCACAAGGGGAGAGAGGCTCAAGACCACTGATCCAACGCCACCAGCAGGGGACACGACATGGCCACCACCACGCTCACCGAGGACATGGCACTGCGCATCGGCCTGGCCGCGCGGACGCTGCCGGACACCGATCCAGCGCGACTGCTGCGGGTGCTGGCCGAACTCGTCGGATTGCCGCCGAGCGCCGAGCGGCTGGCTACGGTCAGGGTCAAGGATCTGAAGCAGGCCGGTGACGGCGAATTCGCCCATCTCGATCAGAGCGAACTCAGGGCGGCGCTGGCCATCCTCCAGGGCGAGGGCGTCGAGCAGCCCGACCCACCGCCCGCCGTCGAACCCTATGCCGAAGGCGACATGCCCGACTCAATCCGCGTGGCCTGTGCCTCGGATCACGGCGAGGAACTCGACGGGCACTTCGGCGCCGCGCGCCGCTTCCTGATCTATCAGGTCTCGGCGAGCGAGATCCGCCTGATCGATGTGCGCACGGTCGACGAGTCCCAGGCCGGCTATGACCGCAACGCCTATCGCGCCGGACTGATCGCCGACTGTCAGGTGCTCTATGTCGCTTCCATCGGCGGTCCGGCGGCGGCCAAGGTGGTCAAGCGCGACATCCATCCGATCAAGGACACGCTGGGTGGCCCGATCCGCGAGCGCTTGCAGGCGCTGCAAGGCATCCTCGCCGGCAAGGCGCCGCCCTGGCTGGCCAAGGTCATGGGCCATGCGCCCGAGGCACGGGTGCGGTTCGAGCGCGAAGAGGCCGAGGCATGATCGAGTCCATCCAGATCCAGCAGATCGCCGAGATCGTCCGCCGCGCCGGTCTCAACGACCAGACGCTCTCGGTCCTGCGCGAACATTTCAGCGATCTGCATTTCAGCTACTGTCTGGACGATGAGCTGGGCGCCGACGAGCCCTTTCTCGCCGACGAGGATTTCAACCTCTATCTGGTCGACGGGCGCGCGCACTGTCTGAAGCTCACGCGCGATCCCGAGTGCGCGACCGGGCTGCTGCTCGCGGAGGTCGAGGCCCATGCCTGAGACGTCGAGCGCCCAGACATCAGCCGCCGGCGCCGACCCGAGCGTGCGGCTTGCCCAAGTGTGTCAGGATCTGACCGCCGGCGCCGGAATGGACGCACTGCTGGCGGCGGTTCAGTCCGAACGGCCCGATCTGGAGATCCGGCACGTCATGACCCGCGCCGGCTGGCACCGGCTCGGCGGGGTGGTGGATCTGGAGGGCAACCGCATCGCCCACAACCTCGCCGAGTGGGCCGAGTCCGAATCGGGCGGCGATGTCGATGAACTGCTGTTCAAGCTCTCCGACGTCCGGTATTTCGCTACACGCCTCAACGGACGCACGCATTATCTGGTCGCCCCGACCGGTTCGCTGGCGCGCGACTTCATCCAGATCGAGATCGAGGAGCTGCAAGAGGTCATCGACCGCACGCTCACGGACCCGGACTGGTTCCCCGAGAGCCTGGCCGAGTTCGTCGATCCGTTCGAATTTCCGCGTCTCGAACCTGAGCCGATCGGAGAGCCGCGTTTCCTGTTCCGACGCCTGACACACATTCCGGATCTGATCGGCTCGCCCGATGCCGGTCCCAAGCTGCGGCGTTTCCTCGATGACTGGGATCGCAGCTCGACCGCCGAATCCGAATCCTTCTGCCATCATTGGGTGCTGGCGATCCGCGAGTACCTGGATCGCGACGGCGAGGGACGGATGAGCGCCAAGCCGGTCTCGGCGCTGACCGGCCGCATCCCGGCGCTGCCGGACGGAGAGGTCGCACGCGGCGCGAAGCTGGCCAATCAGATCCACGGCTTCGACCGCGAGGCCGGCTATCCCTTCGCTTGGTACTTCCACATGCTCACCAGCCGCGAGGTCTCGCACAAGCTGGCCGAGGCCGTCCATGCCGATCTCATGGGCGCCTACGACTATCTGCCGGCGCGTGACCTCAAAGTCCTGCGCGACTGGTATCGCGAACCCTATGGGCTGTGAACCCGCTCGATTCGCCGTCTCACTCTCGCCAGCCAAAATTGCGTTACGCAACCGGGTGTAGCACTATTCGCTCAACAGCGCGCTCGTGTTCACCAATATTGACTGACCTCCGTCATTGATCGTTCTTGTCGGTGCCATCGAGAATCGCGCGTCAGCCGTGCCATCTCAACCGTCGAGAGCCTAGATGGATGTATCGACCATCCCCGAGGAGGCGGATCCCTCCAAGGGGAGTGCATCGTCTCAGGGCGATGCATTGACCAATCCTGGATACCAAACCACGCGCGACATGCGCGAAGCCTTGTGCGGGCGCGAGGAACTCTACCATCTCATCTTCAATCAGGCCGGCGACGCCATCGAGTTGATCGACGCTGAGACGCTGCGCTTCATCGAGGTCAACGACGCTGTTTGCCGGCTGTTGGGGTACGAGCGCGATGAACTGATGCATCTGTCGCTGCTCGACATCCAGGCCGATCCGGACGAGGCCGGCATACGCGCGAATCTGGCCTGGTTGTCGCAGACCGGCGGTAAGCTTCGCCTCGAGAGTCGCCATCGCCGCAAGGATGGCGGTATCCTCGATGTGCAGGTCAGCGTGCAGGCATTCCGGCTGCATGACCGCGACTGTTTCGTCGGCGTCTGGCACGATAGCGGAACCGAAACAGCCGCCAGGACGGCGCTGGTCGACGAGGCCGAGTGGCGACGCGCACTGATCGAGCATTCACGTGACGGCATCGCCATCTTCGATCACGAGCATCGACTCATCGAGGCCAATCCGAAGTTCGCCGAGCTGCTCGGCTATACCCCGGACGAGCTGATCGGCCTGCATTCCTGGGACGTCGACGCCAAGGCCACCGAAGCCGACATCCGCGCCGGATTCGCCGATCCGCTCGCGGTCAACACGCTGATCCAGACCCGTCACAGACGCAAGGACGGCCGCCTCTATGACGCCGAGGTCAGCATCCAGGGCGCGCACATCGGGGGCCGCAACGTCTTCATCAGCAGCACACGCGACATCAGCGCCCAGAAACGCGCCGAGCAGGCCTTGCGCGAGAGCGAGGAGCGCTACCGCAGTCTGGTGGAGAGCCTGCCGGACATCGTCTATTCCTTCTCCGACAAGCGCGGCGGGGTCGTTTGGTCTGAGCGCGTCGAGGCCGTGCTCGGTTACAGTCTCGCTGAGCTCAAAGCCAATCCCTATCTGTGGAATCAATCGATCCATCCGGATGATCGCTCCAGAGTGCAGGCCGTGATCGCCGCCTTCAAGCAGGGCGCCCATTTCGATCTGGAATATCGCATCCAGGATCGTTGGGGCCACTGGCACTGGCTGCGCGATCGCTCCATCCAGCGGCGAGTGGTCGGCGACGAGGTCATCATCGACGGTCTGGCGAGCGACATCACCGAACACAAGCGGGCCGAACAGGCGCTGGTCGAAGCCAAGCTCACCGCAGAGGCCGCCACGGCCGCAAAGAGCGACTTCCTGGCCCACATGAGCCATGAACTGCGCACGCCCCTGAACGCGGTCATCGGGCTGACCCAAGTGCTGGAACAGGCCGACCTGCCGCCGGAACAGTGTTCGCTGGTACAGCGCATCCGGCTCGCCGGTCGGGCCATGCTCCAGATCAGCAACGACATCCTGGATCTGGCCAAGATCGAGGCCAATCAGCTCGCCATCGAGTCGCGTCTCTGTACGCTGAGCGGATTGCTGCAACGGCTCGAATCGCTCCATGGCGAGGCGGCGCGCGCCAAGGGACTGGCGCTGGAGATCGCGCCTGCACCGGCGTTGAGCGGTCGGGTGCTGACCGATCCGCTGCGTCTGGAGCAGATCCTGACCAACCTGATCAGTAATGCCGTCAAGTTCACCGATCAGGGGGCGGTGCGGGTCGGGATCGAGCCGCTGGCCATCACCGAGCAGAGCGCCTGTCTGCGTTTTCGGGTCGAGGACACCGGCATCGGCATTGCGCCCGAGGCGCTGGAACATCTGTTCACACCCTTCGCCCAGGCCGATTCCAGCATCACACGCCGCTTCGGCGGTACAGGGCTGGGATTGTCGATCAGCAAGCGTCTGGTCGAGCTCATGGGCGGCGCCATCGGTGTCGAGAGCCGTGAAGGGCAGGGCAGTACCTTCTGGTTCGAGCTGGTCCTCGAGCGCGTGGCCGCCGGAGCGGACGACCTGTCTGAGGCGACCCTGGCGCCGCGTCCGCGCGGCCGGCGTCTGGAGGGGTTGACCGTGCTGGCGGTCGACGACAACACCTCGAATCTGGAGGTCATCACACGGTTGCTGGCGCTGGAAGGAGCGAATGCCGTTCCGGCGCGCCATGGTCGGGAGGCATTGGAACAGTTGCAGGCGCATCCATGGCGTTTCGATGCCGTCCTGATGGATGTGCAGATGCCGGTGATGGATGGGTTGAGCGCGACCCGCGCCATTCGTCAGGAACTGAAACGGCCGGCGCTGCCCGTGATCGCCCTGAGCGCCGGTGTACTGCGCGAGGAACAGCAACGTGCACGCGAGGCCGGCTGCAACGATTTCCTGGCCAAGCCGGTGGAACTGGAGCATCTGGTCGAGCGGCTGCTGCGCCGGGTCGGCGCCCGGGTCTCAGCGTCCGCTCCTCCGGAACACGAACCAGACGCGACCGATCGCTCCGAGTCATCCGCTCCGCTTCCCAGCCCCGTACCTGGAATCGACCCCGAGCGCCTCGCCCAGCTCACTCAGGGCGATCCGGCACTCACACGGCGCCTGCTGTGCCGTTTCCTCTCCGATATCGACGACATTCCCCGTCTGGTTCAGACCGATCTGGCGCAGGGTGCATGTGCGAGTGCCGCCGCGCGTTTGCATGGCCTGCGCGGTGCAGCAGCGAATCTCGGTGCGATGGAGCTGGCCCGGCGCGCGGGTGCGCTGGAAGAGACCGTCAAGACGGATGGTCCGGTCGATGAGGCGGCACTCACTGCGCACGCGACCCGGTTCGATGAATGCTTCGCGACCCTGCATCGTGAACTCATGGTCTATCTGGGCGAGCAGGCGCCGGCCAGACCGCTTCCGTCTGCATCGGAGAGCGCGGCGTCCGTGACCACCCTGGATGCCGACAAACTCCATCGTTTCCGTGCCGCCTTGAGCGCCAATCGACCACAGCCGGCACGGCGTCTCTTCGCTGAACTGCAATCGGATCTTATCGCCGTATACGGCGAGCAGACCACGCAGACACTCGCGCTGGCGTTGGAGGGACTGCGTTTCAGCGAGGTGCTGGATGTGCTGGAAGCGGCGCACGCCTAACAAATTCGAAACGCGAGGTACCTACAGATGAATCTCCAACACCCAGGTCAAAAGGCGCTCCCAGAGGCCATCGCCGCCCCGCGCGCCGACTTCACCACCCGCGACGGCTGGCGTCTGGCCTATTACGCCGAGTGCGCCCATCCAGGCCGTCCGCTGGTGCTGATCCACAGCATCAACGCGGCTTCCAGCAGCTTCGAGATGCGCCCGCTGTTCGAGCACTATCGTCTCTCGCGCCCGGTCTACAGCCTGGATCTGCCCGGTTTCGGGCACTCGGAGCGCCGCGCCGAGGGCTACTCACCCGAACTCTATGCGCACGCCATCGCCGATTTCCTCACCCAGGTCGTCGGCGAGCCGGCCGACCTGATCGCGCTCTCGCTGAGCGGCGAGTTCGCCGCCCAGTCCGCGCGGCTGGCGCCTGAGCATCTGACCTCGCTGGTGCTGATCTCGCCGACCGGTTTCGGCGAACAGCCGTTGCCGAGTTCAAGCCCGGTCGGGACACTGATGAAATGGCCCAAATTCAGCCAATGGGTCTACGGTCTGGTCGCCTCGCGTCCGAGCATCCGGCATTTCCTCAGCCGCTCCTTCGTCGGTCTGGTGCCGCAGGAGATGATCGACCATGCCTGGGCCACCGCGCATCAGCCGGGCGCGCACCATGCGCCGCTGACCTTTCTGGCCATGCGCCTGTTCACGCCCGACGCCATCGATCTGCTCTACGACAGGCTCACGGATTGCCCGGTGCTGGTCATCGCCGACCAGGATCCCTACATCCGCTTCGAGCGTCTGCCGAGCTTCATCGTGCGTCACGACACCTGGCATCGCGTGACCTTGGAGCCGCACAGGGGACTGCCGCACTGGGAGAAGCTCGCCGAGACGGTTGAGGCGCTCGATGACTTCTGGGCGCATCCGCCGCTCAAGCGTGCGGCCTGAGCCAATGGGCGCGCTCGGTGAGCGCGGTGAGTCCGCGCTGGCGGAAGTTCGGCGACTCGGCCAGGGCGTCGATCTCGGCCAGGAGTTCGATCCGATGATCACCGCCGAACAGTTGTGCGATCTCGGGCGGCTGGACCGAGAAGGGCGGACCGCTCATCCGGTTCTGGTCGTAGTCGAGGGTGATCAGCAGTCGGTCGACCGGACGCGGCAGGATGGCGCGCAGATGCTCGGCATAACGCGCGCGCATCGGCGGCGGCAGGGCGATCAGCGAGGCGCGGTCGAAGACCGCGCCGACGTCGTCGAGATGCTCGCGACGCAGGTCGAAGAAGTCGCCCTGGAACAGCACCAGCTCATCGACCTGATAGACGCGCAACGCCCCCAGCTCGGTGATCCGGGGTTCGAGCCGGTGCTCGGCCATGAACTCATCGATACCGAGCCGGCTCAACTCCACCCCGACTACCCGATGCCCCTGACTGACCAGCCAGACCAGATCGAGCGTCTTGCCGCACAGCGGCACAAAGACGCGCGTCTCGCGCGCCAGGCCCAGCTTGGGCCAATGTTCCTGAAGATGGGCATTGATCTCACTGAGATGCCAGCCGATCTCACGCCGGTCCCAGCGGTCCAACCAGAATTGCGTGTCCAATGACCATCCTCCAACTGTTAAGGATTGAGAAATGAAGCGCGCCATGATGCGCTACAAATGCGGCGAAATCGTGTAATTGGGGATTTGGGGCCAAACGCGGTTTAATGGCAGAACTCAGCGTTCAGACATCCAGGGGCAATCTCAGCGTTCATGGTCAACTCAGCCGCCTCCAGTCATAGCGATCACTATCCGCCGCGCGCCGACCTCGAAACCGCCTTCCAGGTCGTGCGACGCGCCAAGGTGCCGCAGGTTCCCGACATCGTCCTGAGTCTGCGCAACGAGCTGCGCCGCCCCGACCCGGATCTGATCCAGGCGGCCGATCTGATCGCGCAGGATCTGGCCATGACCGGCCAGGTGCTCAAGACCATCAACTCGCCGCTCTTCGCCAGTCGCACCAAGATCAGCAGCGTCCGGCAGGCCGTCACCCTGATCGGACTGCGACGCCTGACCAATCTGGTGACGGCCGAGGCCTTCAGCCGTCTGATCGGCGAACGCGAGGGCGGAGCGCGTCTGATCCTCGACTTCATCCAGGAACAGGCGCGCATGGCCGCCTCGGTCGCCACGCTGGCGCCCGAGCTGACGCTGGACGAAGCCTATCTGTTCGGGCTGATGCAGGGCGTCGGCAGTCTCATCTTCGCCGATCTGATCGAGGACTACGGCAACGAGTGGACGCTCCAGGCGCTGACCGCGCCTGCGACGCTGATGGACTACGAACGCCGCGCCCTGGGCACGGATCATGTCACGGTCGGTTTCCTGCTGGCCGGCACCTGGCATCTGCCCGAGTCCGTGGCCCTGGCGATCTATCATCAACACGCTTTCGAGCCGCCTCAAGACTTCGATGTCCATCTGCGCGCCCTGATCGCCGTCGCCCGGCTCGCGCGCGTGCTGCTGGCGTTGCGGCGCGGTATCGAGGACAACCCGGTCCTGCTCGATCAGCGCGACTGGGGACTCAATGAGCTGGCCGTGACGCCCGAGACCTGGGAGCGCTGTGTTGCGCGTCTCCTGACCGATGAACACTGTCCCTGAAACACCCGCCGACCCGCGCCGACGGCTGAAAGACCTGCCCGTCGGCCCCGGCGTCTACCGGATGCTCGATGCCGGGGGCGCCGTGCTCTATGTCGGCAAGGCCAAGAATCTCAAGCGCCGGGTCTCCAGCTATTTCGGGCGCACGCTCACGCCGCGTCACGCGCGTCTGGTCAGTCTGATCGCTGACATCGAAGTCACAGTCACCCGCACCGAGGGCGAGGCGCTGCTGCTGGAGAGCCAGCTCATCAAGTCGCTCCAGCCGCGCTTCAACGTGCTGCTGCGCGACGACAAGAGCTACCCCTACATCCAGCTCACCACTCAGGACGACTATCCGCGCCTGGCCTTCTATCGCGGCCCGCGCCGGACCGAGGGGCGGCTGTTCGGCCCCTATCCGAGCGCCTGGGCGGTGCGCGAGACCTTACAGATCCTGCAAAAGCTGTTTCCAGTGCGCCAGTGCGAGGACGGGTTCTTCCGCCATCGCTCGCGTCCCTGTCTGCAGTATCAGATCAAGCGCTGTAGCGCGCCCTGCGTCGGGCTGGTCACGCCCGAGCAGTATGCCGAGGACGTGGCGCGCACCGCCAAGTTCCTTGACGGACGTGCCGGCGAGGTGATCGACGAGCTGATCGGCGCCATGGAGACGGCGGCGACGGCGCTGGAGTTCGAGCGCGCGGCCCAGTATCGCGACCGCATCCAGGCCCTGCGCCGGGTGCTGGAGCGTCAGTCGGTCATCGGCGAGGACGGCGATCTGGACATCATCGCCGCCGCGCGCGAGACCGATGTCTGGTGCATGCAGGTGTTCGTGGTGCGGCGCGGGCGGCATCTGGGCAACACGGCCTTCTTCCCCAAAGCGCCGGCGGACATGGAGGAGTCGGCGCTACTGGCTGGGTTTCTGGCCCAGTTCTATGCCGTGCACGAGGTTCCGGACACCCTGATCCTGAGCACGTGCCCGGACGAGGCCGAGATCCTGCGCGCGGCGCTCGCCGAGCGGGCGGGGCGGGCGGTTCGGCTCCAGGTCGAGGTGCGCGGCGAGCGCGCCCGCTGGCTGGAGATGGCGCGCGACAATGCGCGTTTCGCGCTCCAGCAGCGGCTCGGCAGTCAGGCCGGCTATGCGCGGCGGCTGGAGTCGCTGCGCGAGGCGTTGGAACTGGCCGACCGGCCGGAGCGGATGGAATGCTTCGACATCAGCCATACCCAGGGCGAGCACACAGTCGCCTCGTGCGTGGTCTTCGACGGCGAGGGCGCGCGCAAATCCGACTATCGGCGCTTCAACATCACCGGCATCACGCCGGGCGACGACTATGCCGCGCTCGATCAGGCGCTGACGCGCCGTTACAAGCGCGTGGGGCAGGGCGAGTATCCGATCCCGGATCTGATCCTGATCGACGGCGGACGCGGTCAGCTCGCCGCCGTCAACGACGCTCTCCAGGAACTGGGTCTGCATGGCCTGAATCTGATCGGCGTCTCCAAGGGGCCGGATCGACGTCCCGGCGCCGAGCGCCTTTGGTTGTTGGGTCGGGAGGCGCCCGTTATACTGCCGAGCGACTCGCCGGCCATGCATTTGATCCAGCAGATCCGCGACGAGGCCCACCGCTTCGCGATCACCGGCCATCGTCAGCGTCGCGCCAGGGCGCGCGTGACCTCGGCACTGGAGGATATCCCCGGACTCGGCCCCAAACGCCGTCAGCGTCTGCTCAAACACTTCGGCGGACTGCGCGGTCTGGAGCGCGCCGGCGTCGAGGACATCGCCGGGGTCGAGGGCATCAGCCGCCCGCTGGCCCAGCGCATTCACGCCGCCTTCCATCGAGACCAAGCCTGACATCATGTGGAACCTGCCGAATATCCTGACGCTGCTGCGGATCGCGCTGATCCCGGTGTTCGTCGTCGTCTTCTATCTCGACTCGGTCTGGGCGCCCTATGCGGCCGCGGCCGTCTTCGGCGCGGCGGCTCTGACCGACTGGCTCGACGGCTATCTGGCACGCAAATGGAATCAGACCTCGCCGCTCGGCGCCTTTCTCGATCCGGTCGCCGACAAGCTGATGGTGGCCGTGGCGCTGGTGGTGCTGTTGCAGGCCGATCCGCGCATCCTGATCGCGCTGCCGGTGATGGTCATCATCGGGCGCGAGATCACGGTCTCGGCCCTGCGTGAATGGATGGCCGAGATCGGCGCGCGTGCGGCGGTGGCCGTCTCCGCGCTCGGCAAGGTCAAGACCACGGCGCAGATGATCTCGATCGTGATCCTGATCCTGCGTGAGTCGGTGTTCGGTCCCTGGACCTATGGGTTGGGCGTGGTGCTGCTCTACGTTGCGGCTCTTCTCACGCTCTGGTCGATGGTGCTATACTTGCTGTCTGCTTGGCCGAGCCTTTCAGGTCGAGCGGATCAGTCGAACGACAGTCAGCCAAAATAAATTTCAAAATAGGCTTGACGGACTGAAAAAATCGCCTATAATGGGCGTCTCTTCAGCGGGAATAGCTCAGTTGGTAGAGCACAACCTTGCCAAGGTTGGGGTCGCGAGTTCGAGTCTCGTTTCCCGCTCCAAATTCAGAAAAAAGCCCTCCTAGTGAGGGCTTTTTTCGTTCTCGCTGTCACAATCGACAGCTGCAATCTCTTTGCAGGAATACGCGCTTCCGCTATATTGCTGCTTAGCAGCATCCATCGCGGGCCGAATCGTTCCAGCCGCATGGAAGCCCCTTCGATAACCTGATGACCGCATGGCAGGTAATTCGACGGTGCTTCCCAGCACTCGATCCAATTCGCTCGCCAACGCCATTGCGGCCAGCGGCCGGCCGTTCCAGAGGCTAATCCATGCTTCGTAAGATCCTGATCGCCAACCGTGGCGAGATTGCCGTGCGCGTCATCCGAGCCTGTGCCGAACTGGGCATTCGCTCGGTGGCCATCTATTCCGAGGCCGACCGTCACTCGCTCCATGTCAAGAAGGCCGACGAGGCCTACAGTCTGGGCAGCGATCCGCTCGCCGGTTATCTCAACGTCCACAATATCGTCAACCTCGCCGTCATGACCGGCTGTGATGCCGTGCATCCAGGCTATGGTTTCCTGTCGGAGAACCCCGAGCTGGCGCTGACCTGCGCACGGCGCGGCATCACTTTCATCGGGCCGAATGCCGAGGTCATCGCCCGCATGGGCGACAAGACCGCCGCGCGTCAGGCGATGCAGAAAGCGGGCGTTCCGGTCACTCCCGGCAGCCCCGGCAATCTGAACAGTCTGGATGAGGCGCTCGCCTGCGCCGAGGAGATCGGCTATCCGGTCATGCTCAAGGCGACCTCGGGCGGCGGCGGGCGCGGTATCCGGCGTTGTGACGACCCGGCCGCCCTGCGCCACAACTACGAGCGCGTCATCTCGGAGGCGACCAAGGCGTTCGGGCGCGCCGAGGTGTTCCTCGAAAAGTGCGTGGTCAATCCCAAGCACATCGAGGTGCAGGTGCTGGCCGACCATCACGGTCACTGCATCCATCTGTTCGAGCGCGACTGCTCGATCCAGCGGCGCAATCAGAAGCTGATCGAGATCGCCCCCTCGCCGCAGCTCGACGATGCCCAGCGCCAGTACGTCGGCGGACTGGCCGTGCTGGCCGCGCGCTCGGTCGGCTATACCAATGCCGGGACCGTGGAGTTCCTGCTCGATTCCGACGGGCGCTTCTACTTCATGGAGATGAACACCCGCATCCAGGTCGAGCACACCATCACCGAGACCATCACGGGTGTCGATCTGGTCGAGGAGCAGATCCGGGTCGCGGCCGGCTTGCCGTTGCGCTACCGCCAGGACCAGATCCAGCGTCGCGGTTTCGCCATCCAGTTCCGCGTCAACGCCGAAGACCCCAAGAACAACTTCCTGCCGAGCTTCGGGCGCATCTCGCGCTATTACGCGCCGGGCGGTCCGGGTGTGCGCACCGATGGCGCCATCTATACCGGCTACCATGTGCCGCCCTATTACGATTCGATGCTGGCCAAGCTCATCGTCTGGGCGCTCGAGTGGGATGACGTGGTCAATCGCGGTCATCGGGCGCTGCGCGACATGGGCGTCTATGGCGTCAAGACCACCATTCCGTTCTACCAGGAGATCCTGCGCCATCCCGACTTCCGGGCCGCGAACTTCGACACCGGCTTCCTGGAGTCGCATCCGGAACTCCTGAACTATTCGACCAAGCGCCGTCGCGAGGACATCGCCTCGGCGCTCGCCGCCGCCATCGCCGCTCATGCGGGGCTTTGAGACAACCGACCGGCTTCAAGCGAGCTTCACCATGCCGAAGATCAACATCACCGACGTCATTCTGCGCGACGCGCATCAATCCCTGCTCGCCACGCGCATGCGTACCGAGGACATGCTGCCGATCTGTCCCAAGCTCGACGCCATCGGCTACTGGTCGTTGGAATGCTGGGGCGGGGCGACCTTCGACGCCTGCGTGCGCTTCCTGAAGGAAGATCCCTGGGAACGTCTGCGCAAGCTGCGCGAGGCGCTGCCCAACACCCGTTTGCAGATGCTGCTGCGCGGCCAGAACCTGCTCGGCTACCGGCATTATTCCGACGACGTGGTACGCGCCTTCGTGCGCCGCGCGGCCGACAATGGCATGGACGTGTTCCGCATCTTCGATGCGCTCAACGATCTGCGTAACCTCAAGACCGCGATCGAGGCGACCAAAGCCGCCGGCAAGCACGCCCAGGGCACCATCTGTTACACCGTCAGTCCGGTCCACACTGTCGACGGTTTCGTCAAGATGGGACGCGAACTGGCCGCGATGGGCTGCGACTCCATTGCGATCAAGGACATGGCCGGACTGCTGACGCCTTTCGTCACGGCCGAGCTGGTCAAGGCGCTCAAGGACAGCGTCGATCTGCCGCTGCATCTGCATTCGCACGCCACCTCGGGTCTGGCCGACATGTGCCACCTGAAGGCGATCGAGAACGGCTGCGACACCGTCGATACCGCCATCTCATCCATGGCCGGCGGCACCTCGCATCCGCCGACCGAGAGTCTGGTCGCGGCCCTGCGCGGCACCGAGTACGACACCGGGCTGGATCTGGAGGCCATCCAGGAAGTCGGGATGTACTTCTACCAGATCCGCAAGAAGTACCATCAGTTCGAGAGCGAGTTCACCGGCGTCGACACCCGCGTCCAGGTCAATCAGGTGCCGGGCGGCATGATCTCGAACCTGGCTAACCAGTTGAAGGAACAGAACGCGCTCGACCGCATGAGCGCCGTGCTGGAAGAGATCCCGCGCGTGCGCCAGGATCTCGGCTATCCGCCGCTGGTCACGCCGACCTCGCAGATCGTCGGCACCCAGGCGGTGTTCAACGTGCTCACCGAGAAGCGCTATCAGACCATCACCAACGAGGTGAAGCTCTATCTCCAGGGGCGCTATGGCGCCGCGCCGGCGGCCGTCAATCCGACCCTGCAACAGCAGGCGATCGGCAACGAGGATCTGATCGAGTGCCGTCCGGCCGATCTGCTCAAGCCCGAGCTGGAGCGACTGACGCACGAGATCGGGCCACTGGCGCTCTCCGAGGACGATGTGCTGACCTATGCCATGTTCCCCGAGATCGGGCGCACCTTCCTCGATCAGCGTGCCGCCGGCGCCCTGGCGCCCGAGCCGCTGGAGCCGCCGCCGAGCAACGAGCCGGCCAAGGCCGCGCCGACCGAGTTCAATATCAACGTCCACGGCGAGACCTATCACATCAAGGTCACGGGCGCTGGGCACAAAGGGCAGGCCGAGCGTCATTTCTATTTCACCATCGACGACATCCCGGAAGAGGTGGTCGTCGAGACGCTCGACGAGCTGGTGCTGACCGGCGGCGGGGCGGCTTCCGGTCCGCGCGCCATCAGCGGCAAACGTCCCAAGCCGAGCCAACCGGGCCATGTCACCACCTCCATGCCGGGCAACATCGTCGATGTGCTGGTCAAGGAGGGCGATACTGTGATCGCCGGTCAGCCGGTCATCGTCACCGAGGCGATGAAGATGGAGACCGAGATCCAGGCCCCGATCGCCGGGACCGTCACCGCCGTCTATGTCGGCAAGGGCGACGCGGTCAATCCGGACGAGGTGCTGATCGAAATCTCGCCGGCCTGATGCAGCCCAGGGACTCCACGGCGAACGAAGCCTACAAAGGCTTCACCAACCATGAATGCCCGTTCTATCCCTGCCATGCCGGGGTGAAGCGGGCGTTCAACTGCCTGTTCTGTTACTGCCCGCTCATCGCCTACGAGTGTCCCGGGCCCTATCGGATCTATACCGACAAACACGGACTCGGGCGCAAGGATTGCTCGGACTGCCGGCTGCCGCACGAAGGCTATCAGGCGTCCTGGTCTTTCATCCAGAAATGGCTGGAACGGCCCAGGATCTGGGGCGGTAGGGCATTGGACGCGCGCGAGCGCAAGGCCGCGCGCGGCGGTTGAGTCGGGCAGGGGGCTTACAGATCGCCGTTGGCGCCGGCCGTCATGATCTCGTTCATGGTGTCGCGCACCTTGATCGCCAGTTCCTTGAGGTTCGGCGGCAGGTCGGCCATCTGCATCACCTTGTCCAGATCCAGCGTCACCAGCCAGGCCTTGCCGTCCTGATCCTCGATCAGGGTGATGCGGCAGGGCAGATAGGCGGCGAAATCGATGTTCTCAGCCAGCATCCGGGCGGCGATGCGCGCGTCGCAGAACTGGAAGATCTCGACGTGCCTGGTCTCCACGCCCATGGCCTCCAGCTCCTTGTAGAGCGGCTGGCGCGCGACCAGCTTGAAGTTCAGCCCGTTGGCGCGCAGCAGCATGGAGTCGATCGCGTCGTCGATGGAAACATCTTCGGCCAGCGGCATCTTGACCACGGTGTCGGCGATGTTCATGCCTTCGGCGCGTGGCGCCAGCGTGGCGAACAGCAGGGGCAGGGCGGTGAATACGGCAAGCCAGTGGATCTTTCGCATGTGACTGTCCTCGTTTCCTCGTTGGTGTTCTCGTTCGTCGACGCGCGGCGCGTACTGGAGACGCCTACGCGAAGTCGTAGTGTTTTTCGACCGCCTCGATGATCTCCCAGGTGCAGGCGAGTCCGGCCGGGAAGGTGATGAGATCGCCGCGCCCGAACGCTTGCGGCTCGCCGCCCTCGGGTGTCACGCGAAAACGGCCGCGCAGCACGTAACAGGTTTCGGTCTGGTCATAGCGCCAGGGGAAGGTCGAGGGTTCCTTCTTCCAGATCGGCCAGTCATAAACGCCCATCACGTCCAGTTTGGCGGGGGAGGGCTTGTGTTCGCAACGGATCTCCAGGTCGCTCATGGTCTCTTGGGTCGTCTCGTCGGTTGGTTCGGATCGTCTGAGATTGGGGTGTCGGCCGCTCTGCCGGCCTTGAAAGTGTAATAGTGCGGTTTTCAGACGGTTTTTTCCAACGCCGACGCTTGTCCGGTCCGTCGCCTTCGGCGAAGATCGTCTCCCATGACGATAGATCATCCTGCCCCGCATTCGGTTTCACCCCATGAACTCACCCGGCTCGCGGCGCGCGTGGGCGAGTGTCTGCGAGAACGCGGCCGGCGGCTGGCGACGGCCGAGTCCTGCACCGGCGGTTGGGTCGCCAAGACGATCACCGACATCGCCGGCAGCAGCGACTGGTTCGATCGCGGGTTCGTCACCTATAGCAATGCGGCCAAGCAGCAGATGCTCGGCGTCGACGCCGGGCTGATCGAAGTTCATGGTGCGGTGAGCGCGCCCGTGGTGCGGGCCATGGTCACGGGCGCGCTGGCCCATAGCCAGGCCGAGGTCGCGCTGGCCGTCAGCGGCATCGCCGGACCGGGCGGCGGCTCACCCGAAAAGCCGGTCGGAACCGTTTGGTTCGCCTGGGGGCAAATGGGGAACAGATCGGTGACGCGCCGTGATTGTTTCGCTGGCGATCGCGAGGCCGTGCGTGTCCAAGCGGTACGCACGGTGCTGTTCGGTCTGCTCGAATATCTGAACGCTCCAAATGCCCCTGAATAGCGCAGGCTCTGAATCGCTGGATTTAGATGTCTGCTAAATTTCGGATAATGTATATGCCGGTTGGCCCATGGCCCTAGACAACCCCTGTCAATGACCCTACAGGGGAAATCTATATGACTCTGCAAGGCGTGACAATAGCGCAGGGTCATTTTTCGGGCGTATGCTTGCCCTAGAGAGTGACAAGCATCAACGGAGAAGGCATACCATGTCCTTTGGAAAGAACGTCCGGCGCATGCGCCAAGACAAGGGTTGGAGTCAGTTTCAGCTATCCGAGAAAACCGGAATCAAGGTGGGCCATATCTCGAAGCTCGAACAGGACGAGGGCGACCCGAAGCTGTCGACGCTGTACAAGCTGATGGACGCCTTGGGGTGCTCGCCGGATTCGCTGCTGATGGACGTGGAGAAGATGAACCAGGACGCCATCCTCAAGCAGACCTTGGAGCGGGCTATGAAGCTGCCCGAGTTGAACAAGGCGGCCATCATTGAGGTGATCGACGGGTATTGCCGGGCGTGCGGCATGGAACAGGCGTTCATCCCTGGAAACAACTTGCTCCGCCACTTCATAGCGCCCAGGGAACGCCTGCCAATCCCGGAGGTATTGACGGGGAGCCAGGACGCCGAACCCTGACGCCGCCCCGCCCAGCATCATGGGGCCCCGCACCCCATGATGCTGGCTCGGATGCGGCGCATTCACTCACTCAATGGGCGGTCTTTTCGGGGTCGCGGTCTGATATGCAACTACCAATCAATCAAGAGAGAACCAAAGCCCCGAGGCCCCCGGAGCATGGATTGATGCTCGCCGTAGGCTCGCACTTTCAGAAGGCAAGGCATCAACGGTTGCAGGACGACACATGAAGGGACAGAGCGGCGCAGAGATCCGCGAATCGATCCCCGAGGGGATGGCGACCGAGGAGACGCCGCGATAACCGTCACAGTGCCCATAAAACGGCGTGCCGCGCGGCTCATGACGTCCTGTCATACGAAGAAAGCCCACACGGTTGAGGGGGCGTGCCATTCGCCCGAAATCCCTTTCGGGCGAATCCAAAGGGGCGTCTTTTGGGCCGCCATACTGGCCACGGCAGTAACCGCAACCACATCACGCCCGTTCACTGTCGAGCAGGTCGGCGGGGACGCGAGCGGCTGAAACGAGATAGGGGCTTTCAAGGCGGAAGGGTTGCCCGGTGCCCTGGATTGACGTTGCAGCAACAGGAAATAGCGTCACTGTGACGTTATGCGGTAACGTGATCCTCACGCTTCCCGTGCTTTTCGGTCACTGTGACGACCCGGCGCAGGATTTCGCGCCGGACCGCCCGGACCTCTGGACGCCAGCAGAGCGCCCAGGCGACCCAGGCGACGACCACGCAGGGATCAAGGCCCAGGGCCTTGGCGGCACGGATCGCCAGGGCATCGAGAGCGCGGTTCATGGCTCGACCTCACAGGGCCAGAAGACGTGCCACTGATCGCCCGCGTCATAGAGCGGCACCACCACCAGCCCGGAGCGCTCCAGTTGGTGGGCCATGCGTTCGGCCAGATGCCGACGCGGATAGACCAGGGCCAGGGCGGGAGTGCGCGACCAGGCGTTGACCTGAACCCCTGGACGCGGCTCCTCGACCAGACTCAGGAACTCTTGACGCTCGTTGCCGATGCAGAAGCCCACGCGCTTCATGACGTCCCCCTGGAGTCTGTTGGCGGGGTTGGCTTGGAAAAACCGGCCGGAAGCAGGCGCCCGCGCGGGGCATCGGGACACCGACGACAGTCAAGGCACAGGCCGGGCAGTAGCAGCCGACCGACAACGCCACACGGGCGCTTCGTTGGGCGATTCATGCCGCCACCTCGACCGACCACCAAGGACGGAACACTTGCAACCCCAAGCGACCCTCGCGCAGGGCCTGATACAAGCGCTCCGTCTGGCGGTCGGCTTCTTCCTGAAAGGCCGTGTCCTTGACGCCAGCGTAGTAGTCGGGCCGATCGGCCAATTCGCGCTCGATGACCTGATCGGCGAACAGCGGATAACGGGCATGGGCGCGACGCTGCAAGGCAGCACGGCGAGCCTTGGCGCGTGCCTCCTGACTCCAACGCTTGGGCGGTGGTTCATGCCGATTCCAGCAGAGCGAATAACCGCGCGGAAGCTCCCGGAGGGTCCGTTGATAGAGTCGCCACAGTTCGCCAGGGCGCGCGCCGGCCGTCGCCGGGGCCTCGATCAGTTCCGAGGCCAGGACACGCGGTAAGCCTTGGGGCGGTTCGCCGTGCAAGGTCCAACGAACTTCGTACTCTTGGATGACGGTCTTCGTTTTCATGCTGGAAGCTCCAGAGCATAGGGACAGGGAGAATCGGCGACCCACTGCACCACGGGCCGCCCGAGGTTGAAGCCGACCAGCCGCCAGGGGGAGGGCAGCCAGTCGCCGAGCACGCGCGAGACCCAGCCGCCGCCCGGCGCTGGTCGGGGTTCGTCTTGCCAGTCGGGCCAAGCGTCCTTGACCCACTTCGGCGCCCGCCACCACGCACACTTGGAACGCTCGACCGTGGTCAAGCCGCCCTTGCCATGACTGCGGGAACCCTTGGGGAACGAGACCTGAACGCCATCCTTGGTGGAGCCTTTCGAGGCGTACTTGGCCAGATAGCCGACCGGCTCGCGCGCCCACTGCCACTTGGTATGGCCCCAGGGCCACCAGCCTTGTTTGTCGGGCTTGGGCAGGGTCACGCCCAGGGGCAGCCAGATCAGGACGTGGTAATGCAGCCGCCCGCGCCGGGAGCCGCGTTCGAGCACCCAGACATAGGGCAGGGCCGGGAGATCGCGCCGCTTGCCCCAGTGCCGAATGTGCTTCATCAACGCCGACATCTGATCGGGGCTGAATTCGTCTTCGTCGCGATAGGTCAGATGGAGCATGGCCGCTTTCCAGCGCCGCCCGCTGGACCCAAGCCGCTCCTGGATCAGGTTGGCGGCTGTGAGCACCGCCGAGCGCATCCGGCGCAGCCGCCCGAGGTGCGAATCGATGACCACCTGATGCGGGCCATCGGCCTGGAGGCCCCGTGTTTCCGGGGCCGTGTCACTTGTTGAGAAAGAGACAAGCCCAGGCGGGACGGCTTCGCCGCCCGCCGAATCCGAGACGACGCGGACGCGCTCAGCCATGGGCGGCCCCCTCCAGACGTGCCCCGAGCGCGGCCAGCTCGCCGCCGAGGGACTGGACCTGGACGGCCAGAGCCTGGAGCTGGGAGCGGATCGCCGGATCGACAGCCGGGGCGGACGGGGTCTGTTGGGCTTCCAGGGCCGCGAGCTTGGCCCTCAGCTGGGCATTGAGCCGCTGGTACTCGCTGACCTGCTGGCGGTAGAAGACCAGGGCGAAGAACTCGCCCGGCGGGATGCCGCCGCGGCGATAGCCGGGCGGGAACAGATAGCCGTTGTGGACCTCCCAGCCATCCCATCCGACCC
The DNA here is from genome assembly GCF_013385175.1 of Allochromatium humboldtianum. GTDB lineage: Bacteria > Pseudomonadota > Gammaproteobacteria > Chromatiales > Chromatiaceae > Thermochromatium > Thermochromatium humboldtianum. The sequence continues at coordinate 188,826 of NZ_JABZEO010000004.1, forward strand.
AGGGCACGAAGCCGGCGAGGACGGCCAGGAGCCGGACGGCGGTTGGATCGGGTTGGCCGGTGGCTCGCCAGCGCTGCCAGGTGCGTAGCGACACGCAACAGGCGGCGGCCGCTTCGGCATCGGTGAACCGGCAGGCCAACTGCAACGCGCCCAAGGTCGTTGGGTTGGCCGCGAAGCCTTCGGCGCGAAGCTCGGACTCCGACCAGTCGGACGCCGATGACAACTTGACGCACAACGCCGGATCGACCGCCAAGTTGACGCGCGCCTTGGTGGTCTTGGATGACGCGCGAACCCGCGCCACGTCTGGCGTGGCGGCCGATTCAGGCGTCTCAGTGATTTCGGATAATGTATATTATGTAAAGTTAGATATTGAGACGAATTGACGTCGGGATTCCATTCCCGTTCCACTCCTCCTTAACCTCCTACTTGAAGCTGCGCGTCTCAACCCGCCGCCGCGAGCGCTTGATCCAAATCCGCAATGATGTCGTCGATGTGCTCAATGCCGATCGATAGCCGGATCAGATCCTCAGAGACTCCGGCGCGCGCCAGCTCCTCAGGCGACAACTGGCGATGCGTGGTCGTAGCCGGATGACAGGCCAATGTCTTGGCATCGCCGATATTGACCAATCGCACGGCGAGCTTGAGCGCATCGATGAAACACCCCCCGACTTCGCGTCCGCCCTTGATGCCGAACGACAGAATGGAACTCGCCTTCGCGCCATCCATGTACTTCTGAATCAGCGGATAATCCGGACTGTCCGGCAGTCCTGCATAACGCACCCAAGCCACCTTGGGATGTTCCTCAAGATAGCTGGCGACAGCGATGGCGTTTTCGCAATGCCGGTCCATGCGTACCGGAAGCGTCTCGATGCCCTGCAGGATCAGGAAACTGTTGAACGGCGAGATGGCCGCACCCATGTTGCGCAACGGTACGACGCGCGCGCGCGCGATATAGGCCGCCTCCCCCATCGTCTCGGTATAGACTACGCCGTGATAAGAAATATCCGGCTCGTTGAGCAGCGGAAACCGCTCTGCGTGTTCGGACCAGGGAAAACGTCCAGAGTCGACCAAGGCGCCGCCGATGGTGGTTCCATGTCCGCCCATATACTTGGTGAGCGCGTGGACCACGATGTCGGCGCCATGTTCGAACGGTCGGCACAGATAGGGCGTGGGCACCGTGTTGTCGACGATCAATGGCAAACCATGCGCATGAGCCATGTCGGCTATCGGCGCGATATCGGCGACGTTTCCGGCAGGATTGCCGATGGACTCGCAGAAGACGGCCTTGGTACGTGCATCGATCTGGGCTGCCATGCCTTCGATGTCGTTGGGTGCGGCGAAACGGACTTGGATGCCCAGGCGCGGCAGAGTATGCGCAAAGAGATTGTAGGTGCCGCCATAGAGTGTCGACACCGCGATGATATTGTCCCCCGCTTGGGCCAGGGTCAGGACCGCATTGGTCACAGCGGCCATGCCCGAAGCCAATGCCAGGGCGCCGACGCCGCCCTCCAGGGCTGCCACGCGCTTTTCGAGCACGTCGCTGGTCGGGTTCATGATGCGGGTGTAGATGTTGCCCGCGACCTTGAGATCGAACAGATCCGCGCCATGTTGGGTGTCGTCGAAGGCATAGCTGGTAGTCTGATAGATGGGTGTGGCTACCGATTTGGTGGTTGGGTCGGGCTCAAAACCAGCGTGGATGGCCAGGGTTTCAATCTTCATGGATACTCCTTGGGTGGGTTGGGTCAGTCATAGTAGTGAGGATCCCGCGGTTTTCGTCTTCCAGGGGATTGGTCTCATGCTACCTGATGTGTGGCCTGTCGTGCCTCCTCCCGCTTCTACGGCCAACAGTACTCTCGTAACGCCGCGCCTGACCGACAAGCCCTTGGCCGAGGTCGACGGAGAGCTTTCAGATCGGATCCATGAAACCCGATGGACAGATCTGACTCTTACTTCTTCGACGCGCGGCGCGGTCCAAAGATCAAGGGCCTATCTACTACCCGATCCGGCATGTGATGTGCGATAGATGCACGCTTACTGTCGGCCCTGAATGAGGTGCAGTGTCCCATGAGCGACGAACCCAATACACTCGACATGGACTTGGTGAGCGGTATCGCCGCCTTCGAGTCCAAGCAATTCTCACGCGCCGTGGGGCTGCTCGCCCCGTTGGCCGAGCAAGGCAACGTCGAGGCGCAGTACCGCGTGGCCATCATGGCCCAGAATGGCCTAGGTATGCTCCCCAATCCGCTCATGGCCTACAGCTATATGAAGAGCGCGGCCAAGGCCGGGCTCGGTCTCGCGCAACATGGCTTGGCCTTCATGTACATGGAAGGCGAATGCACCGACAAAAATCCCGCCAAGGCGGTCGAATGGTTCAGGAGGGCCGCCGACCAAGGACTGATCGGCTCCTTGACCACGCTGGCCATGATGTACGAGCAGGGACACGGCGTGGAGCAGGATCTGGACGAGGCAAAACGCCTCTACAAGCTGGCTGGATTCGACGAACGCTGAACGACGTTGTCGTCGCAGGTTCGATGCAACCGATAGAGATCCCTCCCATTTACGGCCCGAATTGGTTATAATCCGCGTCCGCGTTGCCGGGGTGGCGAAATTGGTAGACGCATCAGACTCAAAATCTGACGGGGGCGACCCCATGCCGGTTCGAGTCCGGCCCTCGGTACCATATGAGACAAGGGGTTAGGTTTAAAAGCCTAACCCCTTTTGCTTGAGGGCAGTTCGCTGTGGCTTTTGGCAAAATGTTCGCCTCACGCTCGACCGGGAGACGATCCGCATGACCCTCGACCCGCAGTTCCACTCTCAGCTCTACTGGGCCGCCGTACTGAGCCTCTATGTCCTGGCGGTGCTCGTCCTGACGCGACTGCCCTATCAGGCCATGGTCCGGCGCGGCCTGGAGCCGATCCGGGCCGTCTACTACAACCGCAAGATCGTGCACATGCTGGCCGGCGGGGTCGGTTCCTTGGCCGTGCCGCTGGTGTTCGTCGATCCCTGGTTTCCGCTGATCAGCGGGTTGCTGCTGACGCTCCTGACCAACCTGGCCCATGCCACCGGGATGCGGTTCTACTGGTTCCAGACCGACGACAACCGCAACGACGTCAAGTTCGCGCTCATGTGGTCCACCTCGGTCGCGGCGCTGTGGTGGATTCTGGATGATCCCTGGCTGGCGATCCTGCCCTCGCTCTACATGGCCTTCGGCGACGGCGTGACCGGAATCGTGCGCAATGCTTTCATCCGCAAGCGCTCCAAGAGTCCGATCGGCAGTGTCTTCATGCTGATCGTCAGCGCGCCCATGGGATGGATCATCGGCAGCATGGCGCAACCGGCGATCCCGGTGTGGGGACTGATCTCAGCGGTGGTCGCCACCGTGGTCGAGCGCTATGAATTCGGTCCCATCGACGACAACATCCTCATCACTGTCTCAGCCTCGGCGGTGCTGCTGTTCGGGGTCTACTGGGGGCCGCTGTTCTGAGGTCCGGGTCGGACGACCGCCCTACTCGGCCAGCTTGGGATTGCGCAACGCCTCGACGGCAAGGATCTGGTACTGCGCCTGCTCGACCAACTCCATGAGTTGATCGTTGTGCAAGTTCAGACGCGCCAGGATCTCGGGCTCGATCGGCGGGGCGTCGTGCAGATCCCTGGAGTCGAACTCGGCCAGATGGGCGATGCTGTTGGCCACATGCACCAGGGACACGGCGAGCGCGTGCCCCTCGGGTGCGGCGAGCGGATCGTGGTGATAGCGGATGCAGGCCACCAGGCTCTCGGGCAGACCCCAGTGCTCGGCCAGGGCGCCGCCAAGCTGGGCGTGATCGAAACCGAGCACAGCGCGCTCGGCCTCTACCGGCGACAGAGTATCGAGCTCACCCAGCGAGTTCAGGAACGCCTGATGCTCGGCCTGGGGCTCCTGGGTGAAGAGCAGGAGCTGCCCTAGATCGTGCAGCAAGCCGCCTAGGAAGACCGATCCGGCCAGACGGGGCGCGCTCTGTTCGGCCAGCAGGCGCGCGATGACGGCGCAATAGGACGAGTGGCGCCAGAAGATTTCGAGCGGCAGCATGTCCTGGTTCGGCAGATGGTCCGCCGCCTGGGTGACGGCGCCCGCGATCACCAGTCGGCGCAGATGCTCGCGCCCCAGCAGCATGATGGCGCGCTCGACCGAATCGACCGTGCGCGCGGGCGCGAAGGCCGGGCTGTTGGCCAGCCGCAGCAGGATGGCGACCAAGGCCGGATCCTGCTCCAGATGCCGGGCAATCTCGGATTGGCGGCTGTCCGGATCGTCCAGGAGACGCAGCACTTCGCCGACCACGCGCGGGATCGCCAGTAATCGCCCAGTTCCCTTGACCAGGCTCTCGATGGTTACGGACACGCCGCACACTCTCCCAACACGCCTACAGTGACGCGATCCGTCACAGATTGAACATGGACTTCAGGTTGTCGAGCATCCGCTCGCTGCCGGCCAGCTCGGCGATCGGCTCGCCCGCCGCCGGCGGCGTCAGGCCCAGCACCGCGAACGCCGGCACCGCACCGGCATCCGGAACCTCACGGCCCTCGCTCTGCAGCGCCGCCCAGCGTGCCACGATGGCGATGCTCGCATAGTCCGGCTCTGCGGCTCGGTAGTCCCATTCGCCATAGTGCTCGGCGACCGTCACCAGGTCGTCGCCCAGCCCCCAGTAGTTGATCACCAGCACGCCCGTGATGCTCGCCAGCTTGGAGACGAGCGACTGAACCTGAGCAAGCGTCTTCCCCTGCCCGCGCGTCTCGATGAACTGGATGATGGGTACGGCGCCGATCCCGGCCACGAGTCCGGCGAGTAGCGCGCGCTCACGGTCGAGACGATGCGTGATCTCGGCAATCACGTAGCCGTAGGCCGAACAGAGCACGCTCTCGGTCCAGGACTCCTGCATCGCCGCGCGTGTGACTTCGTTCTTGGCGCGGAAGGCCTGACGCAGGGCCAGATTCACGGCCAGCATCCGGGTGTTGCGGAACCCCAGACGCAGCACCGCCTCGCGAATGGTCTTGATCTCCTTGGCGGCGCGGAACAGCGGGCTGTTGGTCGCGTGCAGCAGAGCGCCGGCGATGGTGCCGTCGCGCTGGATGATCTCGGTCAGGGCGTCGATGCCGGCGTCCGGATCATTGGTCATCTCCTGGATCTTGAGCGCCACTTCGGGGCGCGCCGGCAGCACGAGCTGGTTGTTGTTGATCAGATGATAGAGTTCGGCCAGGAACTCGCCCTCGGCCGGATCGAGCTCGATGTCGCTGACCTCGGTGCCGCCGGCGAGCACAGCGTCGAGCGCGGCGGCTGGAATCCGCAGGAACAGACAGGGGGTTTCGGTCACGAGACAGGCATCGGGCGCCAGGGTCTCGCCCATGAGGTCGATCGGCTCACTGAGTCCCTGAAACGCCTGGTGGCGCTCGATGACGCCATTCTCGAGACGCGCGACATGACCATCGACCAGGAAGAGTCGATCCGGTTTCTGTTCGGTCAGCCGCATACGGTGCTTGAGCGAATGTTCCTCGATTCGGCACTGCTCGGCGAGCCGACCTCGGTCCTCTTCGCTGAGATCGCGCGTCAGTTCGATCTCGGCCAGGATCGAAAACGCCTCCAACGTCTCGGGTGTCTGCTGCATAACGGGTGGATTCCTTGGACAAAGGGATCAGACGACACTGAAGTCTAGTCTAGCAGCATCGAGACGCCTTCCGACATGCCCCGACGACCCGTTCGTCGTTTTTACGGAGCGGCATGATACAGGTGCAGGGTCGGGGTGGACTCACGCCAGATCGTGATAGCCGAGCATCACGTCGGCCGCTTCGCCTCGGCGACCGTCTGCGTGGACGAAGTGCCCGGTCTGGGCCACGTGGTCGTAGGCATCGATGGCCCGATGGACGTTCCGATTCCCCAGCTCGATCGCTGTTACCCCGGCCTCGTCGAGCGTGCGACTGGTCTGCGAGCCGCCGGCTCCCAACTGCACCAGCCGCAGATGCTCGAAGACCCCGTCCTGGGCGTCGATACGCGCATCGCCATTGGTGTCGTGACGCGCCAGCTCGGCGAATCCGTGCTCGGCGCCGTTCTGATCGCCGAAGAGCTCGCGACCATCGTCGATTCGGCCATTGGCGTTCCAGTCGAGCGCCAGGAACCAGGAGTCTCCAGTCACCGTGCTCATGCGTTCGAGCCGGCCATCGCCGTTGAGATCGAAGTCGACACCGGCGGCGACACCCGTGGTCGTGATGCCCTGCCCGCCGAGATCGAGCACCAGCGGATCGGCGGTCTGGACCTGCACGCCTTCTGCGGCACTGATGTTGAGCTCGAGTCGCTGAGCGTTCGTGCCGGCCATCGACGCCATGAATGCCGCCTCACCCGCGCGCACGGAGATCTCCAGGCGTTGGGTGGCGACGGCCTGGAGTTCGAACGATTCGCTCAAGGAGGCGGACTGGACGGACGATGCATCGAGCTGGTCACTGGACGCCGTTTCAGTGGCCCGTCCCTGTCTCACCGCCTTCGACTCATCGACATCGAGCGCAAAGGCGCGGCGCAGGATCTGATAATCCGGATCCTGCTCCAACTGTTCTCTGATCTGCTGCGAGAGGCTCAGTGTCTCGGAGCCGGACTCGGTCTGGCTGACACGACTTGGTATCGGCGCCGGGGCCGGTGTCGTGACACGCACCTCGTCGTTGCGCGTCGCGTCGGCTCGGTTCGCGGTCCGGGTCGTGGACAGCGCGAGCGTGGCATTGGAAGCGGCTGTCACTAACATCGCCTTGACCTCGCTGAAATTCGCCTCACCTGGAGTCTCGTGTCGATGTCATTCGCGTGTCGGCGGCTCGTCGAAGCGGACGGCGATCCCCGCCTCGGTGTGTCGCACCACGATGGCATCGACCAGGGGCGGTTCATCGTCTCCGCCGAGTGGACCCGAGACCCGTATCTGCACCCTGGCGCCGATCGGCGGCCAATCACCATGACCGTTCATGGTCAGCGACACGCCGCCATTGCTCAGGTCATCGGTCCACACCAGACACATGGATCGATCGGAACGATACAGCTCGACCTCGACCTCGACTGGAAGGCGCGGATGCTGACGTTTTTCGTTATTGTTCATCGTCGGTCCGCCATTCACTTCATGTGTTGTCGCGCACATCAGGGTCCGGTGCGCGCCCGATCATCCGTCGAGCCTCGGATTCGCCAGATTTTGCAGCGTCCAGAATTGGATGCCACGCAGGAATCCAGGTTCGACTTGACTCACCAGCGTGGCCGGACGTCCGCCGGCATCGCGTTCGAGGATCCAGTCGTCGGGGAGCGAGTCGAGCAGATGACGTCTGGAGATACGCCCATCCTCGAGTCGGCACAGCCGGATCTCGCCGGTTTCGAGATGCCGAAACGCCGGCAGGAAACCGCTCACCAGAGCGCTGGAGTCGAGACGGCGCACCTCGGCGCGAGGTTCGCTCGAAGTGCTCGAAGAGAGGCTTGGGTCGAGTGACATGGCGTCCATCTCCTGCGGGATGCACTCAGGTTAACGACGCTCGGACACGAAACTTGAGCCTAAACACCGCCGACGTTCGGGGGAACCCGACCCGAACCTTGAGCATCCAATGCTCGAAATGAGGCGTGAATCGCAAACAGCGCCAAGGATCTGTTCTATCATGTCATTGACGTCCCATCCATTTCGGGTGCATTCGAGTCACCGAAATCCAGGATGGACACTCAAACAGCACGAGGTTCAAGCGATGGATATCTCCTCCACATCGGGCCTAGCCGGTTATGCCTATACGCCCTCCAGCAACAAGACCGATACCAGCGCCAGTCTCGCCATGCTGAACAAGGCCAACGAGATGCAGGCCGATTCGGCCGAGCAGATGATTCAGAGCGTCACCGAAACCGCGTCTTCGGCACGGGCACTACCCGATCATATCGGCCGCAACATCAATCTCACGGCCTAATCAGAGTTCGTCGTCTGCCTGTCCGCTCCAGCTCAGGCCAGTTGGCTCAAACCCATCTCGACCGGCGTGGAAAACAGGGATGCAATGCTCTGTGCCAGACGTGCCTGTCCGCCCGACATGCCCTGACTCGGCTGTGTCGCTGAATCCGAGTCCTCGTCGCCTGCCGGCGGTGTGGTTCCGGCGCCCGTCGCTTCAGTGGGCGTCGAGGCACGATCGGTCGCACCGGCACTCATCACCTGCTCGTACTCCTTGATCTGACGCTCCCGGATCTCCTGCTGCGCTCGTGATTGCATCGCTTGGGCCGAAGCGGCGACGCGCACGTCCTGAGACGAGGGTTCGGCCGGCGCCATGGCGGCGCGAATGATGGCGCGCGCCTTTTCGAGATTGCCTTCCGGATCGCCCGATTTCATCGAGGTGTCGATCCCGACCTCGCCGCCGATGGCATAGCGTTTGCCGTCCGGACCTGTCTGGTAGGAATAACTCGGACCACTGGTCACATGGCCGCCGCCGGCGGCGACATGCGCCAACTCATGGGCGCGGACCTCGGTATCGCGTTGCTTGAGCTGCTCGACGACACGCAGGTCTTCGTCCGAGAGGGACTCGCCATTCACGGCCTTGGCGGCCGTCGGGTCTTCCTCCCCGGTCGCGCGCTCGGCCTCGATCTCGCTCGTTTCCTCGATGGCGCGCGGATCCTCGACCGGTTCGCCACGCGCGCCCGCGCCCGCTTCCTGGGCGCCGGGCACAGGCGTTTCGCGTGCATCGTCGAATCGACGCATCGGCGAGGTGGGCGAAGACCGGATGAGTGAATGGATCTCCAACTGAAGGCGACCTCGATCCAGGGGTTTCCCCTAGTAGTCTAGTCGATACGCACGCCGAAAGTGGATGGCAAAAGGCCGATTCCGTGAACCACGTATCGGTTCGTCAGGGCAGACTGTCGCGGATCGAGCCGATGGTGCGGATCCAGGGACCATTGTCACGCACGGGCGCGGGCAGGCCGGGCAGTTCACGTGCCGCCTGGGTGCGGCTCGGGAAGCTGCCGAGCACGGCGATCACATAGGAGCGTGTCTGGACATAGCGCACGCCTTCCAGGGCCTGCGGGTCGAGCACGCCGCGCGCTGTCTGGAGATCGCGCGCCGCCACGAGCTGGATGGTGAAGCGTTCCGGATCCTGGCGCATCAGCCAGGCGAGATCCTCGGCCCATTCGTCACGCGGCGCCTCGGAACCGGGCGCCGGCTCGGCCGGCGGCCTCGCATCGCTCGGGACGTCGGGGGACTCTGAGACGCCGTCATCCGGCTCGGCCACACCGGCAACGGGAGCGCCTTCTGCAGCCGCCTCAGGCGTCGTTTCCGGCTGAGCCGGTGCGGAAGCCGTCTCGGGAGCGACAGGTTGCGATTCGGGTTCGGGCGCCTCGGGTCGATCGACCGGCGCCTGAGAGACCGGCTTGGATCGCTCCAGCAGCGACGTCGACGGCTTGGCGTCCATCACGAGCTGCCAGACCACGGGGGCGGCGATGGCCGCGAGTACGAAGACCAGGATGACCGGGATGAACCAGGGACGGTTCCAGTACGGCGTCCTGAGCTTGGGCGCCGTGGCCTTGATCTCCTCGCGTGTGGCGGCCTTGGGTTCGGGCTCGGCGGCGGTCTCCCAGGGCTGATGCTGACGCACGCGCTGGAGGATCTGCTCAAACTCGCTCTGGGCCAGGGCCGTGGGTACCTCACCGCCGACCAGGAAATCCGAAAGTTGAGGATCTCTGGGCGGCGGCGGCGCGGATGGTGCGGATGGCTCGTAGGTGTCGGGCTCGAGATCCAGGAATTCCTCGGACGCCTCCAGGCGTTCGTCCAGCGGATCGGGCTCGGGTCGCGGTTCAGGGGTACGCTGGGGTTCGGCACTGATCGGCGCCGGTATCACGCCCGCCGCCGCGCTCGCTGTGCCCGAGCGTCCGCCCAGCGAGGTTCTCAGCCCCCCGTCCAGACTCTTGCAGCGACGCGCCAGCCAGGCATTGGCCTGGGCATTGAGCGCCGCCGGCAATCCCTTGGCGCTGCCCTGCAGCACTGCGATGTCGCCCCGGCTCAGCAGGCTGTCTGGATCCTCCAGGCCCGCGACCCGCAGGCGATGACGCAGATAGGCCCCCGCCTGTTCGAGGTTGAAGGGCCGCAGATTCAGGCGCACCACCTGCGAGTCGTCGAGCAGGTCGGGCAAGGGCAGACGCCCGCGACTCAGGGACGGATCGCCCACCAGGATCAGCCGCACCCCCTGCCCGCCCGCCTCCAGGACGGTCGCGCGCAGACGCACCAGCTTGACCAGCCCCTCGCCGCCGAGCAGATGCGCGTCGTCGATCGCCAGCACCAGCCGCGCCTGAGAGCGCGCGCGTTCGGCCAGCAGATCGGCCACGGAGCGGTTAGGATTGTCGAATCCGCCGTTGCGCAGATGGGCGCGAATGGTGACGTCGACGGCATCGAAGGGGATGTTGGGCCGACTGCGGAAGGCGATCAGTTCATACTGTCCGTCGAGCGCACCGAGCAGCCGCATCAACTGGACACTGCGTCCCGAACCGTCCGGCCCGGCCAGGACGACGACCGCCCCCGGCGCCCCGATCGCCCGCGCCGCGGTCTCGACCAGACTTTCCAGCAAGGGGTCGCTGTAGAGAAAATCCTCGCTGGTGAGGGTATCGAATGGCGCCTGCCGCAGTTTGAGCCGGGCCAGGCAATCTGGATCCAGTGACATGATGCCGGTCGCCGATGGAGGGCCGCTTGGCCCGTGAGTGGTTTGCGTGGATGCTTATACCAGGACGAGGAGATATTTTCAGTATGCGCGATCTCAGGCTCAACATGGTCGCCGACAAATCCGAGGCCCTGCTGCGTGAGAAGATCCGGGAGGCTGGTGAACGCTTTCCTGCACTAGACTGGAGCCAGGTTCCGGATCTCTACGCGCACAGGCGTGGCGAGGCCGGCCCGGACAACCGGATTCTGTTCGAGCGGGTACGGCCTCCGGCGTCCAACCCGGACATTTCCTGATACGAGAACAACGATAAGTGAGAATGGTGATGCGACGAATCAACGATCTACCGATCTGGGTGCGCCTGGTGGGGGCCATGTGGCTCATCCTGCTCCCGGCCTGGACCGGACTCATCCTCTGGACGGCGCACGAGCAGCGCCAGACGGCCATCGATCAGGCGACGACCTTCACCAGCACCCTGCACGAGATGACCCTGGCCGGGCTCACCACCCTGATGATCACGGGCACCATCAATCAGCGCGCCGCCTTCCTGGATCAGATCGTCGAACTGGCCAATGTCCAGGATCTGCGCGTGCTGCGCGGCGAGAACGTTTCCAAGCAGTTCGGACCCGGCACCGAACATGAAAAGCCGCGCGACGACATCGAGCGCCGCGTCCTGGAGACGGGCGAACCCTATCTCGAACTCTCAGACGACGGTCAGACACTGCGCGCCGTCACGGCAGCCTTCGCCCGCGAGAACTATCTCGGCAAGAACTGCACCAGTTGCCATGCGCTCGCGCCGCGCGACTCGGTCCTCGGCGCCGTCAGCATGCGGATCGACCTCAAGGACGTGAATCGCGCGGTCGATGTGTTCGCCATCAAGATCTTCGTCATCGCCGCCCTCCTGAGCCTGCCGGTCCTGCTCTTCCTCTACTTCTTCACCCGTGGCTTCGTCACCCGTCCGCTCCAGCAGATGACCCAGGGACTCGACGGCATCGCCAAGGGTGACGGCGATCTGAATCGGCGCCTCCCGGTCCATGGAAACGATGAGATCGGGCGTGCCAGCCTGGCGTTCAACGCCATGATGGACAACTTCCGCGACCTGATCGCCCGCATCCTCGCCTCCACCGGCCAGCTCGCCCAGGCGGCGCGCAATCTGGCCGGCGCCACCGAGCAGACCAACATGGGCATCGCCCAGCAGCGCCACGAGGTCGACCAGCTCGCCTCGGCCATGAACGAGATGAGCGCCACCGCCCAGGAGGTCGCGCGTAGCGCCCAGCACGGCGCCGATACCACTCGGGTCGCGCACGGGGCCGCCACCTCGGGCAAGGACGTGGTCTATGGCACCATGTCGCGCATCGAGCAGTTGGCCCAGGAGATCCAGAACGCCTCCGAGGTCATCCGCGATCTGGGTCAGGACAGCCAGGAGATCGGCAAGATCCTGGACGTGATCCGCGGCGTGGCCGAGCAGACCAATCTGCTGGCGCTCAATGCCGCGATCGAGGCCGCGCGCGCGGGCGAGGCCGGACGGGGTTTCGCCGTGGTCGCCGACGAGGTGCGTTCACTGGCCAACCGGACCCAGACCTCGACCCAGGAGATCCAGGCCATGATCGAGCGGCTCCAGCAGGCCAGCCGCCGGGCCGTGTCGGTGATGGATGACAGCCGCAAGCATGCCGACGACAGCCGCACCCGCGCCCTGGAGGCCGAGCAGTCGCTCGACGCCATCATGAGCGCCGTCACCACACTCAACGACGTCAACACCCAGGTCGCCAGCTCGGCCGAGGAGCAGAGCGCGGTGGCCGAGGAGATGAACCGCAACGTCACCCGCATCTCGGACGCCGCCGAGGGCAATGCGCAGGCCGCGCTCCAGACCACCGAAGCCTCGGATCAGCTCGCGCGGCTGGCCGCCGAGTTGCAGGAGCTGGTGGGTCACTTCAAGGTCTGACGCGAGAGGCGATCATCCGGGCATGGACGCCCCATGCAGACGCTTGTAGGCCAGGCGCGTCGGGGCCTGGGTGACGAGTTCGGGGATGCGCGGCAGCCCGACCACGGCATCCACCCCGCCGAGCTTGACCGCTTCCTTGGGCATGCCGTAGACGACGCAGGTCTGCTCGTCCTGGGCGATGGTCAGGGCGCCGGCCTGATGCATCTCCAGCAGGCCGCGCGCGCCATCGTCGCCCATGCCGGTCATGATGATGCCGACGGCATTGGGACCGGCCGCCTGGGCGGTGGAGCGAAAGAGCACGTCGACCGAGGGACGATGCCGGCTGACCAGCGGCCCGCCCTTGACCTCGACCCGGTACTGAGCACCGCTGCGGCGCAACAGCAGATGATCGGTGCCTGGCGCGATCAGGGCCAGTCCGGGGATGACGCGATCGCCGTTGCGCGCCTCGCGGACCTCGATCTGACAGAGCTGATCGAGTCGCGCGGCAAAGGCGGCCGTGAACTGTCCGGGCATGTGCTGGACGATGACGAGACCGGGTGCGGTGCGCGGCAGTCGGGTGAGCACGTATTCGAGCGCCTGGGTGCCGCCGGTCGAGGTGCCGATGGCGACCACGCGCTCGGTCATGCCGGCGATTGGCGCCGCGCGCTCGGCGAGCACGGCGTCGGCGGGGAGTTTCTGGGTCGGCGCCATCACCGGCCTGGCGCGGGAGCCGGCCGAGACGTGATCCATGCGCGCATGACCGGCGGCCTTGATCGCATCTCCGAGCAGGGTCTTTGAGTCCTCCAGGAACTGGCGTAGCCCGATCTTGGGCTTGGCGATGATGTCGACCGCTCCGGCGCTCATCGCCTGCATGGTGATCTCGGCGCCCTGCTCGGTCAGGGTCGAGCAGATGATGACCGGCGTCGGACGTTCGGCCATGAGCTGACGCAGGAAGGTCAAACCATCCATGCGCGGCATCTCGATGTCGAGCACGATGACGTCTGGCCACTGCTTCTCCATCAGCTTGCGCGCGAACAGCGGGTCGCGCGCCGCCCCCATGACCTCGATGCCGGCGATGCCCGAGAGCTGTTCGGTGAGTACCTGCCGCACCACCGCCGAGTCGTCCACGATCAAGACCTTCACCGCCATCTTGGAACCATCCGTTCAATCGCGTTCGTCCGGAGATGATGCCGCCGGTCGGAACGCCGCACCGTCAGAAGAAATCGGCCGGAACACCACGCTGTTTGGCGGCGATGGCATTCTGCAGATAGCGTTGCTCGTCGCTCAGGACGCGCTCGACACCGGCGCGCGGGATCCGACGCAGGAAGACCGAATAATCCCCGCCGTAGAAATGGATCTGGCGTCCATGCAACCCGCCGAGATCCTGCGCGACCAGGGGAATCCCGTCACGCTCCAGGAACTGACGCACGAAGGCGACGTTGGAGGCGCCGATGTTGAAGCGATCCGGTCTCGTGCCCGTGGCTTCGTGCAGGACATTGGCGCCGCCGAAGGCCTTGGCGCGCAACTGCTCGCGGCGGGCGCCGCGCTTGAGCAGTTCGTTGACCAGGATCTCCATGGCCCAGAGTCCATAGCGCCCGGCATCCGTGGCCAGTACCGGCTCGCGGCTGGCCGGATTGCGCATCGGCAGCAGGAAGTGATTCATGCCCATCAGGCGCGCCACCGGATCGAAGAGACAAACCGCGACGCACGAACCCAGCAGGGTCGTCAGGACCATGGGTTCGTCGCTGACCGCGTGCTCGCCGGGCCGCACCAGATGGCGCTTGATCGATTTTTCCGAGCTCGCCGCCGCACTCATGGCGTGCCTCGCCGCGTGCTCGGGCGCTGGAAGATCGAGGGACGAATCATGACGAGCGGGGTGTCGATGCCATGCAACGACTCGACATGACTGATGAAGAGCAGACCGCCGGGCCGCAGCGACTCGAACAGACGGGCGATGACGCGCTGTTTGGTCGGCGGGTCGAAATAGATCAGCACGTTGCGCAGAAAGATGATGTCGAACGATTCGCCGTCACGGCGCGATTGCAGCAGATTGTGCTGTTCCAGCTTCACGCGCGACTTGAGCCTGGGGTCGATCAGCAGATTGCCGGCCTGGGCGCGCACGCCCTTGAGACAGTAGCGTTCCAGCCAGACGCGCGGCAGATGTCTGGCGCGTTCGAGCGGATAGACGCCCTGGCGCGCCTGCTCCAGCACCCGCTGACTGATGTCGGTGCCGAGGATGCGCCAGTCGCCCGGCCCCAGGGCGTCGCTCAGCACCATGGCCAGGGTGTAGACCTCCTCGCCCGTGGAGCAGGCCGCGCTCCAGACACGGACGCCATGCCCGCGATAGGCCGGCAGGACGTGTTCGCGCAGATAGTCGAAATGGGCCGGCTCACGGTAGAAATAGGTCTCGTTGGTCGTCAGCAGGTCGACCAGATGCTGGCGCTCGTGATCCTGGCCGGGTTCGAAGACATGATCGAGATAGGCATCGAAACTGTGCAGCCCCAGATGGTGCAGCCGTCTCTGGAGACGCGCGCTGACCATCTGGCGCTTGTGCGGCGCCAGACTGATGCCGGCCCGCTCGTGGATGAAATGACGGAAACGCTCGAATTCGCGATCCTTGAGCGGCACGACGTCCGGTGGGTGCATCGCGCCCGCGCGGGGTTCATCCCGCGCGAGCGGTCCTTCAAGACTCCCCATCCGATCCCCCGGAGGCGGTCTCCTGACTGAGCCGACGAAGCGCCGCCAGCTCCTGCATGGAGAGCACATGATCGACACTGAGAATGATGACGAAGACGTCGTCGACCCGCCCCATCGCCTCGATGAAGTCGGTGCGGATCTCGGAGCCGAACTCGGGCGGCGGCTTGATGTCCTCGGCCGCGATCTCCAGGATGTTCTTGACCTCGTCGACCAGCATCCCGAGCACATGGGCCTCGTCGCCGACATGAACCTCGACCAGCACGATGCAACTGCGTTTGGTCAGGATGATCGGCCCGCGTCCCAGACGCGCCCCGAGATCGATCACGGGCACCACGCTGCCGCGCAGATTGATCACGCCACGGATATAGTCCGGGGTCATGGGGACGCGGGTGACGGCCGGGGTCTCGATGATCTCCTTGACCGCGTCGATCGACATGGCCAGACGCTCGTCGGAGACGGCGAAGGTCAGATACTGGGTGACTTCGTCGCTCGTCTCGGTGTGAGTGGCCGCACTCGCTCGGTTGCTCAATACCAACTCGCCCATGCGAACCTCCTCAGAAGCGCTCGAAGTCCTTGTGGTCGAAGTCCTCGAGGTCGACCGTGCCCTCCTCCTCGCGCGCACGGCTCGCCACGGGCGCCGGGGTACGCGACCGTACCTTGGTCCGTGATCCGCCCGCTCCGGTGCGGAAGAAGGACATGGTCTCCTGCAACTGGCCGGCCTGACCGCTGAGTTCCTCGGCCGTCGCCGCCAGTTCTTCCGAGGACGAGGCGTTCTGCTGCGTGGCCTTGTCCAACTGACTCATGGCTTCGTTGATCTGGCCGATGCCCGCCGCCTGCTCGCCCGAGGCCGCCGTGATCTCCTCGACCAGATCGGCGGTCTTGACGATGTTGGGGACCATCTGCTCCAGGAGCTTTCCGGCCTCCTCGGCAATGGCCACGCTGCTGGTAGCGAGCTGGTTGATCTCCTGCGCCGTCACGCCGCTGTTCTCCGCGAGCTTGCGCACTTCCGCCGCCACCACCGTGAAGCCCTTGCCGTGCTCCCCGGCGCGCGCCGCCTCGATCGCCGCGTTGAGCGCCAGCAGATTGGTCTTGTAGGCGATGTCCTCGATCAGTCCGATCTTGCTGGCGATCTCCTTCATCGCCGACACCGTGCGCGCCACCGCCTCGCCGCCGCGCCGTGCTTCCTCCGCCGAGCTCTTGGCGATGCCGTTGGTGACACGCGCGTTCTCGGTGTTCTGCTGCACCGAGGCGTTCAACTGCTCGATGCTCGCCGTGGTCTCCTCCACGCTCGCCGCCTGCTCGGTCGCGCCCTGGCTGAGCGCCTGGGCCGTGGAGCTGACCTCGCTGGAGGCCGAGGACAGATTGTCGGCCCCGACCCGTACCTCGCCGACGATCTGACGCAGCCGCTCGACCATGCCGTACATATCCTTGTAGACGCCGCGCAGATTGGTCTGATCGAAGTCGATGGCGAGATTGCCGGCGGCGACCTGCTTGGTGACATCGGCGATCACGCCCGGATCCTTGCCCAACTGGGCCATGACGCCACGGATGATGAGCCAGGCGACCAGGATGCCGGACAGGAGCGCGATCAGCGACAGCACCGAGATCAGGAGAATGCCGCGATCGTTCGACGCCTGGACCTGGGGTCCGAGGATGTCCTGTTCACCCTTGTAGGAGAGTTTGATCGCGTCGATGTCTTCGGCGAATTGCGGCCCCAGGACATTGAGCGTCTCATTGATGAGCTGATTGCGTTCCTCGATGAGCTTGACCGCACGGTCGAAGGCGCTCTTGTAGTCGGCCTTGAGTCGCATGACCTCGGCGAGCAGGGCGCGCCGCTGCGGATCCTGGAGACTGGCCTCCATCTCGCCCATCTGCTGGTCGAGTTGCGCCCATTCCTGGTTGACCCGATCGGCGTCCGCCTGCGCATTGTCACCGAGGAAACGGCGCACATAGATGCGCGCCAGCAGCAGATTACGCAGACCGCGCGCCGATTGGAGCACGGCTTCGGTATCGGCGGCTTGGTTGGCGCTCTCCAGGATCTGGGTCAATCGCTGCTCGATCGCCAGGCCATTGACGGCCAGCACCTCGGTGTCGAGTCGGTCGCTCTCGCGCGTCAGGGTCACGACCTGCTCGAAGGTCTTGCCATAGGTCGCGATATTGGTGGCCGAGGCGTCGATCTTGGCCTTGCGCTCCGGGTCGCGCACGATGCCTTGCAGTTCCTTGAGGATGCTTTCAGTCGTCGCCAGGTATTGCTCGAATTGTTTCACATCCTGGTCGGCGTGGGTCTGGATGTAATCCTTGACCTCCATGCGGCCCATGAGCATGGCGGCCTGCATCTCGCCCATGCGGTTGGCGCGAATTGCCATCCGGCGATACTCGGAGAACCCTGTGGAAGCCCCCTCGATGGTGAAATAGGACAGGACGCCGACGATCACGAGCAGGGTCAGGATCGCGGTGAAACCCAGGATGAGCTTTTTGGCCATCGTCATGGAGCGAAACATGTATCTTCTCCCGATACGATTGAATCGATGATCTGTCTTCTTGGTTCGAATCCGCCTCAGGCGCCGGCGAGACGCCGGCCGGCGACCGCACGCTGCCCCTCGGCGATGGCGGCCAGCTCGGCTACGTCCAGGATGAGCGCGATGTCGCCCGTGCCCAGGATGGTCGCGCCCGCCACCCCCCGCAGTCGCTCGAAGACCTTGCCGAGCGGCTTGATGACGGTCTGCAACTCACCGAGCAAGGTATCCACCACCAGCCCCATCTTGTGATGACCGAAACGCACCACCACCAGACTCTCGCGCCGACCGGCGCGCCGCTCCGGATCGGCGTTCTCGAACAACTCGGTCAGGCGGATGAAGGGCAGCACCTCGCCGCGCAGATTGATGTAATGCTCGCCGTGGCGCTTCACACCACTGGCCGCGCCCATCTCGACGCATTCGGCGACCTGCGACAGCGGGATCACATACTGATCCGCCCCGGCGCCGACCAGGAAGCCGTCGATGATGGCCAGGGTCAGGGGCAGCACGATCGTGACCTGAGTGCCCTCGCCCAGACGGCTGTCGAGTTCGACCGTGCCGCGCAGCGCCTCGATGTTGCGCCGCACCACGTCCATGCCCACGCCACGCCCCGAGAGGTTGGTCGCCTGCTCCTTGGTCGAAAGTCCGGGCGCGAAGATCAGGCGCAGCGTCTCCTCGCGCGTCAGCACGTCATCCGGCTTGACGAGTCCCGCCGCCTCGGCCTTGGCGCGGATGCGTTCGGCGTCGAGTCCGGCGCCGTCGTCGGCGATCTCGACCACGATGTGCCCCGAGTCGTGATAGGCATTGATGTGCACCCGGCCCTGGGCCGGCTTGCCGCGTGATCGCCGAACCTCGGGCGTCTCGATGCCGTGGTCGACGGCATTGCGGATCAGATGGGTCAGCGGGTCGATCATCTTCTCGACCACGGTCTTGTCGAGTTCGGTCTCGCCACCGGTGATGACCAGTTCGATCTCCTTGCCGAGTTCGCGGCAGGTGTCGCGCACCACGCGCTTGAAGCGCGACAGTGAGTCGCCGATCGGCACCATGCGCAGT
This sequence comes from Allochromatium humboldtianum, assembly GCF_013385175.1. GTDB lineage: Bacteria > Pseudomonadota > Gammaproteobacteria > Chromatiales > Chromatiaceae > Thermochromatium > Thermochromatium humboldtianum. The sequence goes on from NZ_JABZEO010000004.1 coordinate 207,669, forward strand.
TGCAGCGCGTTGTCGCGGATCTCAGAGACCAGATACTCGACGCCGTCGATCACCTCGTTCATGTCCTCGACCCCGGCGCGCTTGACCAGCACACGGATCGCGGCGCTGCTCGTGACCAGCTCGCCGATCAGGTCGATCAGATGACCGAGCCGCTGGGCGTCGACGCGGATGAAGTGCGCCTCCTCCTGACGTCGGGTGCGTGCGGCCTCCTGGGTGCGCGCGGCCTGCTCGACCACGGCGGGCTTGATCGACCCCTGCTCGACCAGGATCTCGCCGACGCGACGCTTGCGGGTCTCGCTCTCTCCCTCACCGACGTCGCTCGACTCCGCCGCCTGGGTCTCCAGGGCACGGTCGAGCTCACCCTGGGTCAGTGCGCCGATGCGCAGCAGCAGGTCGCCGATCCAGCCCACCTGATCGTCGGGCACGGCGGCGAGCAGATCCAGGTATTTCGACTGAGCCGTGTCCGGCTCCAGGATCCGGATCTCGCAGTCCTGATCGGCGAACTCGAAGACCCCGGCGATGGTGGGCTTGTCGACCTCGCCGCGAAAGCCGAGGCCGAACTCGAGATAACAGCTCTCGGCATCGAAGCCGTCCTCGCGCAGCGCCTCGGGATCGAGCTGGGTCGTCACATGGACCAGCTCGCCCAGCGAGCCCAGATAGCGCAGGAAGGACAGCGGATCGATGCCGTCGCGAAAGGTGTCGCGCTTGAACCTGAGCGTGATCATCCAGAGATCGCTGACCACGGGCAGATACTTGGTGTCCGATGCCGACGGCGAGGCGGCGTTCGCATCGGCGGCGGAACCGGACGCGGACTCCGGCGACACGCCGGCGCCGCCCGAGTGCCCGAGTCTGGCCAGGAGCGCCTCGCCGGCCCGCGCCAGCTCGGGATCGAGCGGCTCATCCGGTGTGGAAGCCGCGACGATGGTATCGACCAGCCGCGCGGTGTGGTCGCGGCACTCGAAGAGCGTGGCGATCAGCGGGCGTGTCAGGGGCACCTGACCCGAGCGCACCCGATCCATCAGGGTCTCGACGGTATGGGTGAAGTCGACGATGGAGTCATAGCCGAACACACCGCCCGTGCCCTTGATGGTGTGCATGGCCCGGAAGACCGCGTTGAGCGACTCGGCGTCCTCTGGGTCGTCCTCCAGGGCCAGCAGCGCATCCTCCATGGATTGCAGCAGTTCGGCCACCTCGGCCAGAAAGGCCTGACGTGCGCTGTCGAGACTCATGCGGCCTCTCCCGCCGCCGGGCCGGCGGAGTCGAGATCGAACCGGCCACTGAGCTGGAGCAGGCCCAGCACCTCGGCCACCACCGGGCTGTGAGCGACCAGCCGCAGGGCGCCGCCGCGTGCGTGCAGGGTCTCGCGCAGCCACAGCAGGAGCTGGAGGCCCGCGCCGTCGAGTTCGCTGACGGCGGACAGATCCAGGTACAGGCGCCGCTCGGCCAGATACGGACGCAGCCGCGTCGCTGTTTCGGCCACGGTATAGATGGTCAGATCACCATCGAGAACCAGCGGTTCGGTATCGGTCGGACGTTCTGATCGAGCGTTCATCCTGACCTCGTCATCTCTGTGAGTCTGTGGCGGCGGCGATTCATGGCAGGATCAGCTTGGAGACGGCATCCAGCAGCATCGGCGGCTGGAAGGGCTTGACCAGCCAGGCCTTGGCCCCGGCCGCGCGCGCGGCCTCCTTCTTCTCGGGCTGACTCTCGGTCGTCAGCATCAGGATCGGCGTGAACCTGTAGTTGGGCAGCTTCTTGACCTCGCCGACCAGGGTGATGCCGTCCATGTTGGGCATGTTCACGTCGCTGACGATGAGATGGATCTTGGCGCCGTTGAGCTTGGCCAGCGCGTCGCGCCCGTCGCACGCCTCGATCACGTCATACCCGGCGCCCTTGAGCGCGATGCCCACCACACTGCGAAAGGAGGCCGAATCGTCGACCACCATGATCGTCTTCGCCATGCCTGACTCCGTTTCAGAAGAATGTCAATTCCGAGGCCGCCGCCGGCTTCTGGCGTGGCTGCTCCACGCCAAGATGCAGATCGCGTTCCTCGATGGTGCTGTAGGATTCGAGCATGTGCGCCAACAGATCGTCGATCTCCAGGATGTCGCGTTCCTGCTGGTGCAGGTCGTGCCCGGAAGTGACCTTGAGTCGCTCACTCAGGCTGTCCAGACCCTCGCAGACATGGCTGAGGATCTGGCTGGTGCGATCCTGGAACTGTAGATCGACCATGGAGGCGCCGATGCGCGTGCGCAGGTTCTCGCTGAGTGCACGCAGGCTCTGGGCGTCCTCGTTGAGCGACTCGGTGGTCTGCCGCAGACGCTTCATGACCACCTCGACCTTGTGCTCGGACTCCCGGACCAGCTCGTCGGCCGTGCGCATGGATGCCTTGACCATCGACTGGGTCTCGGCCAGTGAACGCGCCAGCTCCTCGACCTTGGCGCTGATGCTCGCGCCCGTGTTGGCCGAAGAGCCGGCCAGTTTGCGCACCTCATCGGCCACCACGGCGAAACCGCGCCCCTGCTCGCCCGCGCGCGCCGCTTCGATGGCGGCGTTGAGCGCCAGCAGGTTGATCTGTTCGGCCACCGAGCGCACGTCCTGGGCCATCTGACGCATCTGCTCGCCGAATCCGGCCAGCCGATCGACCTGGTCAGTCATGGCCGAGTCACGATGCAGGATGGCCTCGAAGTCCGCAATCACCTCGGTCAGTGTCGCCTGACTCTCCTCGAACTGACCGAGGATGGCGCGATCCTCCCGGTCGCCGGAGCCCGTGGTCTGGATCACGCGCTCCAGATCCGTGACCAGCTCACCGAACGCGAGCGTCAGGTGTGTGATGCTCTCCTCGGTGAGCTGGCGCGAATGCGCGATATGACGCACGAAGATGGGGAAGAGTTCGATGCCCAGACGCTCGAAGGCGTGTTCGAGCGCGGCCATCTGTCGGCTCCGATGATCGAGCCTGGACTGGATCTCGGCGCGGGCGGCCTCGATCCGGGCGGTCTGAGTGCGATGCTGGAGCCAGGCGATCAGGACGGCCAGTGCGAGGACCAGGGCCGCCAACACCCAACTCGATGGAGAATTCGACCCCAGCCAAGGCATCGCCATGGCGGCGAACAGGCCCAGGGCGATCTCCTTCCAGGTCTCGTGAATCCAGTGGACGAGCGACGGCATCGGCTGGTTCGGCACCAGTGTCTCCTTGATTTCAACCACCGAGCCCGGTCGAGACGCGACCCGTCGGCACGGGCCGGACTCGAATCCTCTCGGTACGACAGCATTGAACGTCTTGGATACCTGGAGCGGCCTGGATCGACAGTGTTCATTCGACCGATCCGGCCGACGCCTTCATGACCGCTGGCTCCGTGCCCAAGACGTCGTTCAGATCGATCCTACGCGATTTCCCCCGTCCCTGCACACTGCGTTAGATCAAGTTTTCATCCGATTCTTGGGGAGGCGTGATCGAGTTCAGGAGTTGGCTCAGGTTCTGCTCGTAGAGTCCCTGCTGATCGGGGCTGGCCTGCTGGAAGCGGCCATCCTGTTCGACGAGTCCGCGCATGATATCGCTGGCGGCGCGATCCGGCTGGCTCAGGAAGCCGAGCTCGGGACGCTCGAAGCTGTCGCGCAGCTCGCGCATCATATGACCGAGACGCCGGCCGGCGTTCTGGACCGACTCAGGCTGTTCCAGACGCTGAGTGCCTTCATAGACCCGGGCCGCGCTGTAGCTCTCGGAGCGGCTCATGGTCAGGTTCATGGACGCGAGCTGGGAGGAGTCGAAACGGACGTCGGGCGCCTGCTCGAAGGCCTTCTGCACGTCACCGCCGAAGAAGTCCTTGGCCAGCTTGCCGACATCCTGGACCAGCGTCTGGATGGCCTTCAGCTCGTCTTCGCTCAGGTCGCCCTTCACGCTGAACCCATAGCCTGTCTTCTCGGACTGGCTGACGTCCAGGACGGCGGCACTGTTGCCCTCACCGTCCTGTGAGAAGCCGAAGCGTCCCTGAGCCTCGAAATTGCGGCTGAAGCTGATCTCGACCTCGTCGCCATCGCGGGTCTTGAGCTTCAGGCTGAAGTCCTCGGCCTGCTGATAACGCTCGGCGACCGCCACGCCCGAGGTCGTACTTGGGGCTTGGGTCGCCTCCGTCTCGGTCTTGGGCTGAGTCGGCGACAGCTTGGCCAGACCCTCGAAGGTCAGCTTCTCAGTCGCGTCCACCTGCTCGGCGACATTGCCTTCCAGAACCTTTAGATTGGAGAGGATGTCCTTGGCCTCCTTGAAGCCCTGCTCCGCGCCCTTGACCGCGCTCTCGTAGAGGGCCTGGATCTCCTCCTCGGACTTGCCGCGTGCGCGTGCGTTCTCAAGACCCATGGCGACGAAGCTGGTGATCCGGTCAGCGACCTTTTCGGGGGTGTATTCGTTGGGATCGAGTTTTTTCAGCCCGGACACATCCATGCCCGGAATCTCGCGGGCGATGGCGCCGAGCGCCTTCTCCTGAAGGCTGGAGAGCGCCCCGGCCGGTTCGCGCAGGGAGGGTGAACCGGCCTGCGCGCCGACCTGAGTATGGGATCTGAGGGTCAGGCTATTGGAGACGAGTGACGAGAACTGGGCTTGAATGCTCATGGGGGGCGGCTCCTGCGCACGGTGGGCATACACCCCTTAACGGCTGACGAACGGTCGGCTTGAGTCCGTTCAACCAGCGGTCGCCGCCGCAGCCAGATTCGCCAGTCGCGCATAGCTGGCGACGTCCAGTTCCTCGGCGCGACGTTTCGGGTCGATGCCGGCCGCTTCGAGGCGTTCCGGGTCGAGGACGCCGGACAGGCTGTTGCGCAATGTCTTGCGTCGCTGACCGAAGGCGGCGGCGACGATCCGTTCATGGAGTTTGGCGTCGTCGATGGGATACGGGAGCGGTCGCAGCGGACGCAGACGCAGAAAGGCCGACTCGACCTTGGGCGCGGGCCTGAAGGCACCGGGACCGATGCGAAACAGGCTCGTGGCCGCGCAGCGGCTCTGGATCATGACCGAGAGCCGTCCATAGGTCTTGTCGCCCGGATCGGCCACGATGCGGTCGACGACCTCCTTTTGCAGCATCAGGTGCATGTCCTGGAGCGCGTCGAGCTGGTCGAGGAAATGGAACAGCAGCGGGGTCGAGATGTTGTAGGGCAGATTGCCGACGAGCCGCAGCGAGGCCGGCTGATTCGCGGAATCCACGAGCGTGCGCAGATCGAAATCGAGCGCGTCGGCGTTGTGGATGCGTAGCTCACCCAGACCGCCCAGCCGCCGGCGCAGCGGTTCGATCAGATCACGATCGAGTTCGATGACGTCGAGCGCGCCGGCCCGCGTCAACAGCCGCTCGGTAATGGCGCCCTGCCCCGGCCCGATCTCGACCAGATGCTCGCCCGGTCGGGCGTCGATGGCGGCGTGGATGCGGTCGATGACGAGCGGGTCGTGAAGAAAGTTCTGGCCGAAGCGTTTGCGGGCGCGATGTTCCATGGTGTCGGTCAAGTCTGAGGGGTCTCTGAGTTGGTATCGGGCGTCGCTGAAGCCGCGCGCTCGCCGGCGGCCTCCTGGAGCACCAGGGCATTGCGGATGAGCCGTCCGCGCGTCTCGTCATCCGTCTGCTCCGTGAGCTGACGAGCGGCGATCATGGCGTCGATCGTCTGCTCGGCCAGCCGCCAGTCGTCCTCGGCCCCGCCGGGCGCGAAGCCGCGTCGCTCGGCCAGATAATAGGCGGCGACCGCGATCATCGCGTGACGCTGGCTGTCGGTCGGACGGTCGTGCATGGCGGACAGGCGGACATTCAGATGGGACGGCGCTGCTCGGGGCGCAGGCGCGGGGTGAAATAGACGTCGGCATCGTCGAGATCGACCGGCCGGCCTTCGTCGTCGACGAGCGGCTGCTCGTAGTCCTTCCAGCCGCGCAGTCCGGTCTTGAGCGAGACGACGTTGGTGTAACCGAGCACGTTCATCGAATGCGCCGCCAGCACACTGCGATAGCCCGAGCGGCAGACGACGACGATCTCGCGCTCGCGCGCCTGGACCAGTTCCGGGACCGTCTCCTCGTAGTCCCATTCGCAGGCCGACTCCAGGATGCCGCGCGGGACATTGATCGAGCCTTCGATGTGCATGGCCGCGAACTCCTCGGGTTCGCGCACGTCGACGATTAGCAGCTCCGGGTTGGCCTGGATGCGTTCCTCCAGATCCCAGGGCATGAGCTCATGCACCTCGGTCAGACAATGCTTGATGAGTTCCAGGAAATTCTTCACGGTCTATCGCGCTCCGTTATCGGCGTTGGAAGACACCGGGCGCTCATGACGAAGCGCGCGGTGTCGAGTGAGCGCGGAGAATAACCCGAGTGGTCGAGTGCGACATTCGAAATCCGCAACCTGGGCCGGCCCGGACGGCTTCAGTTCGAGATGCTGAGTTCGACGCGCGGACTGTCGATGATCTTCTGCATCCCCAAACCCTTGACGACATTGATGAGGATAGGGCCGCCAATATTGGCGTTCAGACCCGGCACGCCACTGCTTGCAGTCTCGTCCTTCCAGAGCATGAGCAGCACCAGCACCTGCCCGGGATCCTCGGCCTGGAGCAACGACTGTTCCTCGTCGTCGAGTTCGAGCACATAATTGAGCGCATAGAGTCGCGGATCGACCAGCGTGAACTCGATCTCCGCGTCGCCCTCGGCGCGCAGTCGGTAGACGCGCCCGGAATCCGTGTCGGAATACGTCAGACGATAGCTCTGAAGATGCTCGAATCCTGGAATGCCGGCGGGAAAGGCGATGGTGGCGGGGACATCCGGCTCGGAGGCCATGGCGGTCTGCTGGTTCATAGTCCTTGGTTCCTCGTTCAGGCGCGATGTTGAAGGAGACGGGATTTCGCTGGAGACGTTACCGAACGCCGAGACTGGCCGCGTTCTCGCCCTTAAGGATACACGAACCTGACTCAGCCGGAGATTCCGGCGCCGATCCTAACCCAGATTCAGGCCCCTTGCGATCATGCGATACCGAATACGGACGGCCCTGGCCGTCAGCCTGCTCATCCACTTCGTCCCGGCCCAGCTCCGGGCACAGCCGGACACACCGATCCCGCCCGCGACCGACGCCTGTCTGAAGGGCGAGATCGAGACCACGCCCTCGGCCGAGTTCAGTCTGCTGGAAGACGGCGCCGTGGTCCGGCACCAGCGCACCACGCTCGAATGGCAGCGCTGCGCATTCGGCCAGCGCTGGGACGCCGAATCCAACGGCTGTGTCGGGCGTCCAGCCAGCCATCCCTGGACCAAGGCCATGCAGTTGGCGGGCAAGGCCGGGGGTGACTGGAGACTGCCGAGCGGCGAGGAACTCCTGACCATCGTCGAAAAATGTCACGACGGCCCCGCGATCAATCCGCAGGTCTTCCCCAACACGCCCTCGGTCCTGTTCTGGTCGTCCTCGGTCGACACGGGCGGACTGGAGCGCGCCTGGTCGGTGAGCTTCTTCAGCGGCCAATACTTCCGGGCCGGCAAATCGCAGAACGGGCGCGTGCGTCTGGTGCGCGGCACCCTGGGACCGCCGGGCGGCGCGGCGCCCTAGACCGCCGTCACCAGGGCCGGTACTCCAGACCCGGAATGGCCTCGCGCTCGAAGACCTCCGGCAGCGTCAGGATGAACTCCCTGAGTGCGTCGATCCCCATGTAGCGACCATAGGAGGCCTTGGCGGCATCGACCGGCAGTTCCACCCAATAGCGGTGCTCGGACGGTTCATAGAGGATCTGCAGGATGCTCTCCTGCGTATCGATGAGACCGAGATAGTCGTCTTCGGTCTGAAGGCGCGGCAGGAGCTGCTCGCAGATGGCCCTGGCGCTCATCTCCACGGCGCTGGCCGAGGAGATGGCGTCACCGGACCGATCGAAGAGATAGAAGACGCGGTAGTGCATAGTGGGCGAGCTCGCTATCCAAGGGAGGCCATGAATGCAATGTGACCCATCCGGAGTCCGGCTCGCGCGTGCTATGATGGCGAGCAGCGCCATTGGAATCCGTGGCTGGTCGGTTCAAAACGATTGATTATACCCCTGATTCCCTATCCGAACAGCGCCCTGGCGCCAATCGATGATTCCATCGTCCAGCCGGCGCGACTCTCGATCCCTCGTTGACGAGTGCCTGGAACCATGTCCCGTCCGCCGCCGACAACCGCCGAGTCCGCCGCGAAGGAATTTCGTGCGAGCGTCTTCAAGCCGGCCGAAGGCATCTTTCTCTTTCATCCGCGCGCACTCGAACGCCTAGTCACCGAGCATCTCGAACCCTTTGGCTGCACGGGCTCGATTCCCAGCCTCGGCTATCACGTCATGTCGCGCGAGGACTTCCTGAGCGCGCTGGAATACGAGAATCCCGAGGCCCTGGTGGTCATCGAGGGGCTGGCCCTGCCCGAATACGTGATCCTGCTGCCGATCCCGCTGGATCTGCACCTGGAGCACGAGGCCTTCATCGGCCTGCTGCGCGAGTATTGGGCGCGTCGCTTCGAGGGCGAGATCGCGCGCGCCTGGCAGATGGCGCGTGATCGCGATACCGATGGCACGCGCTTCGGAGCGGCGCGACTGCGGGCGCTGATCGGCGAGGTCGCCCTGGACGAGGTACGCGACGTCCTCACGCGCGATGGCGTGCTGCCGATGGGGCTGGACGACACCTGGGTCTGCCGGGCCTTCGTCGCGCTGGTCATGCGGCTGCGTTACTTCAGTCCGGGTGCGCGCGGTCATTTCTTTCCGGCCATCCATGACTGGCGCGCGCTCGATGCCTGGATCCGCGACAGCGGTCTGGATCTGCCGCCGCCGAGCCTGGATGGACCGCTCCCGGCACTGCTCGAAGCGTCCCGCCCCGACCCGCGCTGTGGACATCCGACCCGACTGCCGTTGCTGCCGTCCGGGTTTCCCTACGGCAAATCGGACTCGGATCTGGAGATCCACCGCTCGGCACGGGTGCTCCCGGCCAGACCGGATTCGCCCGCGCCCGAGCGTGAGCCGGCTACGCATGAGGGGCCGCTGTTCCAGCCTGGGTTCCAGATCCAGGGGACGTTCATGGACAGGTGCGTGGCGGCGTTCCACCCGGCCCCGCAACCAGGTCGACACGATTGGCTGACACGTCTTCAGGATCTGGCGCTGGCGCTGGTCGCGATCGTCCTGGATCCACTGCTCGCCCTGTCGAACCGATTCCGGCATCGTGATTCGCTGGCCCCGGCACGCGGTCTGCGCCTGGCGCTCTCTCTGCCGCTGTTCACCCTGGCCATCCGGCGCGCCCGGCACGCCGATCGGGCCGAGCACTATGCCGCCGCCATCGCCCATCTGGCCGTGGCACGGCGACGCTTCCTGTCCATGGGGGCCGCCGGCGCGGCCGAATCGAGCCGGGTGCTGTGGCTCATCGACCAGCGCCATCGCGGCACCGAGGAATCGCTGACCAACCGGCTGGCGTCGCAGTGGAAGCTCAATCCCGGCATGAGTCGTGATCTGAAGGCGCTGATCGAGCGGCTCGGTGACGCGATCCTCGATCGCGAGCCGGTCGCGCTCGATCTGTTCCGGGATCTGGAGCGCGTGCTGATCGAGAGTCGCGCCACCTACTATCAGCTCAGCCTCATCGGCTGGCTGCGCGCGCGCGGGCGCGTTCCGGTGCGCCAGATCCTGCCCTTCCAGGCCGATCTCAAGGCGCTGCGCCTGCTCGACACCGTCCAGAATCGCCTGGAACTGCTGGGCTGGCCCACCGAGGAGGCGGAGCGCTTCAGCCGCCCGCTGAGCGCACTCTCCGGGCGCATCACCGAGCATCTGGAGCACCAGCTCAAGCCACACCTCAAGCGCACCCTGGAAGAGGCCGGGTTCACCCCTCGCACCCATCGCGAGGAGGTCGCCTTCAACAAGCTGCTGCGCGAACTGCTGGACGTCATCGAGCACCGGCGTCATCTCAAGTTCACCGACGTGCGCGACATCGTGGCGCGCAACCTGCTGCGTCTGCCCGATCTCACGCTCGACGAATGGCGCTCCGGCGACCGGCTGGCGCATTTCGATCGCAGCGCCGAGCGCGCCCTGCCCGGTCTCTATCGCCCCGGCGAGATCTACATCAAGGGCCTGCAACGACTCGGTGCGCCACTCTTCGGCACCCCCCAGGGCCGGCTGGCGCTACGCCATCTGATTCTTCCGGTCGGACTGGCCTTTCTCGGTCTCAAGACGCTCGACGTCCTCATCGGCATCCTGCCGACCCTGGAGGCGACCTTCAATCTGACCAGCCTCTGGCTGATCCTGGGACTCGGACTCCTGATCAACGCCCTGGCCTACACCCGGGCCGGGCGCATCGGCGTGCGGGTCTTTCTGCGCGTGGTCTGGTGGACGCTGCGACTGCTCCTGTTCGATGGTCTCAGACGCTTTCTGCGCTGGCCCCCGGTCAAACGGATCCTGGAGACCGAGCTGATACGGGGACTGGACCGCAATCTGCTCCGCCCCTTCCTGAGCGGGACGCTCCTGATGCTGCCGGTCATCGGTCTGGCCAGTCTCATCGAGGGCGGCCTGATCGATCTGAATCTCTCGCTGGCCGCGCTGACGCTGATGCTGGGCGTGCTCATCCGCAATACGCCCGGCGGACGGCGTCTGTTCGACGACCTCGTCAGTGCCGGCGGTCAGTTTCTGCGCCGGCTCAACCAGACCCTGGTGATCGGGCTGATCCAGGAGCTGATGCTGTTCTTCAAGGAGGTCACGCGGCGCTTCCAGCAGGGGCTGCACCGGATCGAGGAACGTCTGAGCCATCATCTCGGGGAGTCCTGGATCGCGCTGGCGCTCAAGGCGCTGCTGGTGCCGGTGTGGCGCGTGCTGGAATGGCTGATCCAGTTCTACGTCACGGTCCTGGTGGAGCCGCAGATCAACCCGATCAAGCATTTTCCGCTCGTCACCATCGCCCACAAGCTGATGCTGCCCTTCCTGCCCCTGATCACTTCGATCATGGTCGAGATGCTCGCTCCGGTCCTGCCGAAATGGATCGCCATTCCCTTCGTCACGCTCACCGTGCTGTTGCTGCCGGGGCTGGCGGGTTTTCTGGTCTGGGAGCTGAAGGAGAACTGGAAGATCTATGCCGCCAATCATTCGCGCGCGACGAACGAAGTGGACGTCAAGCCGGGACTCTATGCCGTGCGGCGCGAGCATCTGACGCTGGTTCCGATCGAGCCGGCCATCGTCGGCGGGCATGGCGAGACACTGCGCGGCTTTCTGCGACGCGGCTTCCATAGCGGGACTTTACCCAAGTCCTTCGACCGTCTGCGGCGCGTGATGCGCCGGCAGATTCACAACGCGGTCGAAGCGCCGCAACGGCTGCGCGAGGCTCAGCGTCACCTGACCGAGATCGAGCGCACCGTCGGTGTCTTCTGTGATCGCGAGCTGGCCTATGCGCTGCGTCGCCGCTGCCAGGATCCGAACTGCGTCCTGATGAGCGTCTGGACACGGCGCCCGCGTCTGGCGACCACCTCGTTCGAGCTGACGCTGGACCTGCGGCTGAAACCGCCCCACGATCGCGCCCGCATCGAACTGCGGCTGTGTCTCTGTCTGCACGAGCCGGATCTGCGCCTGAGCGTCGTCATGCAAGGGGATTGTGAGGCTTTGGGCGTGACCTGCCGAGAGCGGATCCGCGAGGACATTCGCGTGTTCGGCGCGCGCGCGGGGGCGACCGAGATGTCCATCGATCTGAGTTGAACCACAACAGCGCCTAGAACCTATCCCCATAAAAAGTAAGGATAAGCTTGGCGGTTGTCCGATGCCCCGCAGACACAGCCCGCCCCCCTACGGAAGGCCATTGAATTCGCCGGGCGGCGGCCGGCGACGGGTTCGGCCACTGCGAAAAATGTGAACGGAATGCCAGCCCATTACATCCAGCCTAGCCACAGCGCTCCATCGCTCAATGCCGATATAGCGCCGCGTTCATCCAGCGCCAGGCGACGAACCAAGCGACTGTCGCCGCCATAGCGCCGAGTCCGAAGGTAATGGCCGGACCCGCATCGGCCCACAGCAGACCGCCGATCAGACTTCCGGCCGCCCCGCCGGCGCCGAAGCTCAGACTGTTGTAGAGCGCCTGACCGCGTCCCTGGGTGCGCCCGGGAAACACATGATGGACCAGATGGATCGCCGAGGCATGGAAGGTGCCGAAGGTCGCGGCATGGAGCCACTGAGCGGCGAACATCACGACCGGCTGGTCGACGAAGCCCCCGATCAGGATCCAGCGCACGCCGCCGAGCGCCAGACTCCAGAGCAGGACACGCCGCGCGCCGAAGCGCTCCAGCAGGCGATGCATGACCAGAAAGATCAGCACCTCGGCGATGACGCCCAGCGCCCACAGCCAGCCGACCGCCGTGCTCGAATAACCGGCCGCCTCCAGATGGATGGAATAGAAGGCATAGTAGATGCCGTGACTCAGCTGCATCAGGAAGCAGGCGCCAAAGAAGGCCAGCACGCTCGGTTGAAGCAACAGCGCGCGCAGCGACACGGCGGACGGCGCGGTCTGACCGGGCGCACTGTCCGGTACCACAAAGGTTGTCAGACAGATCCCGACCGTCAAGAGCAGCACCCACACCGGCACCTGAGCCAGCGACCCGTGTTCCAGCGCCAGCCCCAGCGCCACCACCACCAGCACGAACCCCACCGACCCCCAGACGCGCACCAGGGCATAGCGGGTCGGGCGCTCGCGCAGATGGTTGAAGGTCAGAGCCTCCATCTGCGGCAGCGAGGCGTTCCAGAAGAAGCTGAACAGCAACAGGGTCAGGGCCATACCCCAGAAGCCGTCCGTGACATAGAGGGTCGCAAAACCCAGCACGGCGAGTATTGAGCCGAGTCGCACCACCTGCATGCGTCGTCCGGTGTGATCGACGATGTGCCCCCACACCACGGGGGCCACGATCTTGGTTCCTGTGAGGATCGCCATCAGCACCCCGATGGCGAGCGGCTCGAATCCGGCGTCCTGGAGATAGAGCCCCCAATAGGGCACGAGCGCCCCGAGCGAGGCGAAATAGAACAGGTAATAGCTCGACAGACGCCAGTACGGCATGGGGCGGCTCGCTGGATGAAACGCGCCCAACCCCGCCTCCCGAACCGGATCGGTCCGAGTCGGCGGGGCCAGGAAGCCGGATCAGGAGTTGGGACGCGGCTCGGCCGGAATCGCCGGGATCGGCGGCACGACCTCAGCGTTCTGTGCGCGATGACGCAAGGTGTGATCCATGAGCACCAGCGCCAGCATGGCCTCGGCGATGGGCGTAGCGCGGATGCCGACACAGGGATCGTGACGCCCCGTGGTGACGACCTCGACCGCCGCACCATGCCGGTCGATGCTCCGGCCCGGCAGCCGGATGCTGGAGGTCGGCTTGAGCGCGATGCGGGCGACGATGTCCTGCCCCGTGGAGATGCCGCCGAGGATGCCGCCGGCATTGTTCGACAGGAAGCCCTCGGGGGTCATGGGATCGCGGTGTTCCGTGCCCTTTTGCTCGACACAGGCGAAGCCGGCGCCGATCTCCACGCCCTTGACGGCATTGATGCTCATGAGTGCATGAGCGATGTCGGCGTCGAGCCGGTCGAAGATCGGTTCACCGAGTCCGGTCGGCACGCCCGAGGCGACCACGGTCACGGCCGCACCGATCGAGTCGCCCGACCGGCGCAATGCATCCATGTAAGCCTCCAGCTCCGGCACCGTCTCGGCACAGGGCCAGAAGAAGGGATTGTGCTCGACCTGCTCCCAATCGAAACCGCGCGGACGCCAGGGACCGAGCTGCGAGAGATGACCGCGAATGCGGATGCCGAGCCGCTCGGCCAGATACTTCTTGGCAATGGCCCCGGCGGCGACCCGGATCGCGGTCTCGCGCGCTGAGGAGCGCCCGCCGCCGCGATAGTCGCGCACGCCGTATTTCTGCTCGTAGCTGTAGTCGGCGTGGCCTGGACGATAGCGTTCGGCGATCTCGGAATAGTCGTGCGAGCGCTGATCCTCGTTGTGGATCAGGAGTCCGATCGGCGTACCCGTGGTGCGACCCTCGAAGACGCCGGAGAGGATCTCGACCCGATCGGACTCACGCCGTTGGGTGGTGTGGCGTGACTGTCCCGGCTTGCGCCGGTCGAGATCGTGCTGTAGATCCGCCGCCGTCAGCTCCAGACCGGGCGGACAGCCGTCGACGATACCGCCGAGCGCCGGGCCATGACTCTCACCGAAGGTGGTGACGACAAAGTTTTTGCCGAAGCTGTTACCCGACATGGTCAGTAGGCCGGCGGCGGGACGGTGTCGCCAGGATTCAGCCAGGCATTGCCCTTGGCCATGACATCACGGCTCAGGGTGCTGGTGGCCTGATGGAGCTTGATGCCGTTGATGATGTAGTCGTAGCGGGCGCTCATGTAGTCGAACTCGGCCTGGAACAGATTGCGCTGGGCGTTGAGCACATCGACCTGGGTGCGGGTGCCGACCTCGAGTCCGGCCTGGGTCGATTCGAGCGCCGAACGCGCCGAGACGATGGCCGCCTGCCGCGCCTTGACGTCCTCGATGCTGGAGAGGATGCCGCGGAAGGCATCCTTGGCCTGCTGGTCGACCTGACGCCGCACCTGATCGAGACGGTCCTGGGCGGCGCGGTAGTTGTAACCGGCCTCGCGGGTCTTGGATGTCACGGCGCCGCCCTGAAAGATCGGGACGTTCAGCGACAGTCCCACGAATCCGGTCTCGGAATCCGAGCCAAACTGGGCATCCGAGCGCGAGACGTCATAGCCGGCCTGCAAGTCGAGCCTGGGTAAATGGCCCGAGCGCTCGATCTCGATGGTGGCCTTGGCGGCATTGACCGATTCGATCGCCGCCAGGATGCCGTAATTGGACCTGAGGGCGGTTCCCGCCCAGGCCGCGATGTCATTGGGTTCGGGTGGAGACAGCGGCAGCTTCTCGCCGAGACGCGCCAGGGGGACGCTGATCGGTCCCACGATGGTGCGCAGCGCCTCCCAGGCGTTGCCGAGTTGATTCTTGGCGTTGATCAGATCGGCGCGCGACTTGTCGTAGGCGGCCTGACTCTCGTTGACGTCGGTGATGGCCACCAGACCGACCTCGAAGCGCTGCTTGGATTGCTCCAGTTGACGCTCGTCGGCGCGCACCAGCGCCTCGCGCACGGTCACCGCATCGGCGGCGCGCAGCACGTCGAAATACGCCTGGGTGATCCTGACCATGAGGTCGATCTGGGCATTGCGATATTGGGCCTCGGCCTGGGCGATGACGTTGTCGGCCTGCTGGAGCGTCATCCAGTTGGCGCGGTTGTAGAGGCTCTGGCTGACGACGGCCTGGATCTGCTGGGTGTCGTAACGCTCATTGCGATCGCCGACCGATCCGCCGCGCGAATCGAGATCGTAGAAGTTGGCGTCGCCCTGGAGGCTGAGGCTCGGCAGGAGCAGCGAGCGCGCCTGGGGCTTGACCTCGCGCGTAGCGAACAGCGTCTGCTCGGCTTCGCGCAGCGTGGGATCACTGACCACGGCCATGTCATAGATCTGGAGCAGATCCTCCGCCAGTGACGGCAGTGGCGCTCCACCCAACGACAAGGCGATCAGGGCCGGAAGAATTCTCCTCATGCTGGGTTTCCTTGCGAACGGGCCGGATGGCCGCGAGATGGGTTCAAGGCGGCAGTATAGGCGACAAGCAGGCTCAGTCTCAATCGAACCGATCCCGGTATCCGTCGGCTCGCTCAGCTTCCCCACAGGATATGGTCGACATACTGTTTGATTCTGCGATGGCCGGGCGTGTCGATGGTCGTGAACTGGAGGTTGGTCCGAAACCTGTCCCTGTTCGGCAGCGAGCGCAGGACGCGGGCATAGACCTCGAGCGGTCCATCCAGGCCGAATTCGGGCGCGAGCGACATCAATACTTCGGAATACGGCGGCAGGGCCATGGGCAGATCCACGCACAGCCCGAAGTATCCCATGTCGTTGACCTGACCGACGAAACGCTCGGGCAGGATACGCTTGTCATCGACGCGCTGGAAGACGACCGGGAAATCGACCAGGATGCGCGGCGTCTTGCGGATCTCGATGGTCGGGACACGCAGCATTCGCGGCTCCTTGACAGCCTTGAGCTCGTAGAGCATCACGGGCGTGGAGCGACCCTTGACCTGGACCTCGTTGACATTGCCGACCTGGATGGCATGACCGGCGGCGCGAAAGGTCGCCTCGCTCAACAGGATCTGGCCGCGTAGCGCATAGCCCTCGATGCGCGAGGCCAGATTCACGGGTGTGCCGATGACCGTGTACTCGTTGTAGACGTCCGATCCGAAACACCCCGCCATGACGTCGCCCGTACTCAACGCAATGCCGGCGTAGAGGCGCGGCTCGCCGAGCGTCTCGCTGCGACGATTCAGATCGATCATGCCCAGCTGCATCTCGACGGCGCAGTTCAGGGCGCGGATCAGATCGTCGGCGCGGCGTGTCGGCACACCGAAGACGGCCATGATCGAGTCGCCCATGAGCTTGTCGACCAGACCGCCATGCCGGTCCACGATCCCGGCCATGAGCCCGAAGAATCGATCGAGCAGCTCGACCATCAGCGTCGGCGCGACCGAATCCATCAAGGTCGAAAAACCGCGCAGATCGGCGATGAGAATGGTGGCCTGGGTACCGACGACCGGATGGGACTTGCGCATAGTCGAGATCCATAATTGACGATTTTCATGGGTTTTGTGGTGTGCTCGGTCCATGCTTACGACCTGATTCCTGACCAACGCTGCCCAAGAGCATACCCATCCATGGACCGTTTTACACGTAACTATAGCCTGCTGCTCGGCGCCATCCTGATCGCCGCCCTCTTCTTCTGGGCCAAGTCGACCTGGAAGCCCGAGGTCTGGAACCTGGGCGAGGTCTTGACCTCGGACCCGCAACTCGCTGACTACCCCTATCAGTTCCGGCTACGCGACTTCCGGGATGGCGTGGCCGTGATCTCGACCCCGCGTTCGCCCGACTTCCCCGCCTACAGCTTCCTGCAGGTCATCCATCCCAAGCTCGCGGGCAAGGCCCAGGACGACCCGGAGATGATCGCGGCCCAACAGGATCTCATCGATCACCAGAAGCGCGCCATGGGCCTGATGCTCGCCCAGCCGGGCGTCAAGAGCGTCGACTGGGAGCTCGACGTCAAGTGGCTGGCCGACCACGGCATCCATCGCTGAGAGGCGCACTCGGGACAGGGGAATTGCTGACCGAAACGGACTATAATCGCGCCCCTGAACCGCAGAGGGCCGATCATGGGAACCAGCAATCAAGATCCGACGGCGGACGCGGCACCGAATGCGCGTCGCCGTCATCATGTCTACAACGTCCTGGCCTGGATCTGCTTCGGACTCGGATTCGTCGGCATGGTGGTGCCCCTGATGCCGACGACGGTGTTCTGGATCTGCGCCGCCTGGCTGTGGCTGCGAAGTCGGCCGCACCGCGTCCGCTTCCTGATCGAGCATCCGCACTTCGGCGAGTCCATCCGCCGCTTCCTGGAGCAGGGTGAGATCTGCCGCACCGGCAAGACCGCCGCCGTCGTCGGCATGGCCGGCAGTCTGGTGATCTGGATCGCGCTCGCGACCCCGCGCTGGCCCTTCATCCTGCTGGTCGGCGGGATCCTGACCCTGGTCGCGCTCTGGATCCTCACGCGCCCCGAAGGACAGCGCCGTGCGCCCACACCGACCCGGATGGCCGTCACCCTGGACACAGGCGCCTGGGCGCGCCCCAAACCACCCGCCAATCCGCCGGGCTAGGTCGCCGGGCCATGCGCTCGCTCCTGCTGATCGACAATGGTTCGAGCCGTCCGGATTCGACGCTGAACCTGCGCCGGATCGCCGAGCGGCTCGCCGAGCGCGTCGGTGAGCCGGTCCGCCCCGTCTCGCTGCTGCACGCCGATCGTGTGCCGGCCGAACGGCTCGACGGACGCCCGGCCGAGATCCTGGCGCCCACGCTCAGACGTCTGGTCGGCGCAGGCGTGCGCGATCTGCGTCTCCTGCCGCTCTTCTTCGGTCCCAGCCGGGCACTGACCCGGTTCGTTCCGGAACTCGCCGCCGAGGTCGTCGCCGAACTCGGCCCCTTCCGGCTCGAGATCGCGCCCGAACTCTGCCCGCTGCCGGCGGGCGAGCCGCGTCTGGTCGAGATCCTGGCCGACAATCTCGCCGCCGCCGCAGAGCGCGCGGCCATCGAGCCGAGGCGCGTGGTGCTGGTGGATCATGGCTCGCCGATCCCTGAAGTCACGGCAGTGCGCCGCCGGCTGGCGCTCGAACTGGCCGAGCGGCTCGGCCCGGGCGTGCGGCTGGAGGAGGCGGTGATGGAGCGCCGCCCTGAGTCTGAGTACGATTTCAACGGCCCGCTGCTCGAAGAGGTGCTGAGCCGTCTGGCCGAGGCGGATCGCGCGACGCCGATCCTGCTCTCGATGCTCTTCCTCTCTGCGGGCCGACACGCCGGACCGGAGGGCGACATCGCCCAGATACGCGCCCGGATCGATGCGCGATTCCCGCCCCTGCGCATCGAGGTTTCACCGCTCGTCGGCAGTCACCCAGGTCTGATCGAGATCCTCGCCGACCGTCTCTGAGACGCCGGACGCTCAGAGACCGGAGGCGGCGATGCGGTCGCGGACTTCCAAAGCCACTTCGAGTGCCCTGAGCCCTGTCCGGCCGTCGACCAGTGGCCGCCCGCCCTCGCGCACCACGCGCACGAACTCGGCCAATTCCAGGTCCAGCGGTTTGATGGGGTCGATCTGGAGCCGCTCGCGCACGATCGTGGGGCGCGCGCCGCCCTCGACCGGGCGCGGTTCGGCTAGGTCGAGGGTCTGCTTGACGAAATCGAGCGACAGATAGCGCCCGGACTGGAAGACCCGGATACGCCGCGTCGTCTGATCCGAGACCCGGCTGGCGACCACGTTGGCGACCGCGCCGTTGTCGAACTCCAGCCGGGCATTGGCGATGTCGACGTGTTCGGTGAGGATCGAGGCGCCAATGGCCGAGATGTGGCGGATCTCGGCATCGACCAGCGACAGGATGATGTCGAGGTCGTGGATCATCAGATCCGAGACCACGTCGACATCGGTCGCACGCTCGACGAAGCTGCCCATGCGCTGGGCCTCGATATAGTGCGGTGCGCGGATGCGATGGGCGAGCGCCATGACACCGGCGTTGAAGCGCTCGACATGGCCGATCTGGAGGATGGCGCCATGCCGCTGGGCCAGACGCACGATCTCGGCGCCCTCCTCGCGCGTGGCGGCGATGGGCTTTTCGAGCAGCACCGGGATGCCGCGTTCGAGGAAGGGCGCGGCGGCGGCCAGATGCGCGGTCGTGGGCACCACGACACTGACGGCATCGACCCGGTCGAGCAGTGCGTCGCTGTGCGTATGGGCCGCGCAGCCGGCCTCGGCGGCGACCGAGGCCGCACGCTCGGCGTCGCTGTCGACGACGCCGACGAGTTCGACCTCGGGCAGGCGCGAATAGATGAGGGCGTGGAACCGGCCCAGATAGCCGACGCCGATCACGGCGACCCTCAATCTGTTGTCCTGGGTATCGAGTGACATTGGACTCATCCGGAAGGCGAGGCTGCGCCGGCGTGGACCGACGGACAGGCTCGCGTGATGGGATCAGCCACCGATGGCGCTGGCCTGCGGCGACTGAACCGCGATCTCACCGCGATCGACCGGCGCGCAGGCGATCAGCTGATAGCTGATGGTGGCGCACAGACCCACGATGACGAAGAACATCAGCACAATGAGCGGATCGGGCCTGCGATGAAGCCGCTTCCTGTAGATCATCCAACTGCCCCTGAATCTCAAGTAAGTTTTCAGCAATATTCTACAAGCATCTCAAAATGCGACAAGGTCGACGGTCGGATCGGACTCCGAAATACGCCAGACCGGTATATCATGCGTCGATCCAGCGCCCGTCATCCAGGAGACCACCTTGAGCGACTATCTCATCGCGATCTCGGCCCAGAGTCAGTATCAACCCGATCAATCCTCACCGGAAGAGGAGCGTTACGTTTTTGCCTACGCCATCACAATCGAGAACCGTGGCGCCAAGCCGGCGCGACTGCTCGACCGCCACTGGATCATCACCGACGCCAATGGGCAGGTGCAGGAAGTGCGCGGCCAGGGCGTGGTCGGTGAGCAGCCGCATCTGCGACCGGGCGAGGCCTTCAGATACACCAGCGGCGCCGTGCTTCCGACACCGCTCGGCAGTATGCACGGTCACTACGGAATGGTCGGTGATGATGGAACCAGCTTTCAGGCACAGATTCCGGCCTTTTCACTGACCTCGACTCGGCTGCATTGAGTCCATCGGTTCGCGGAGTCGACATCCAGATGTCCATCTACGCCATCGGCGACCTCCAGGGGTGCCACGCCGAACTCGAGCGTCTGCTCGATCGTCTCGACTTCGATCCGGCCGGCGACCGGCTCTGGTTCGCCGGTGATCTGGTCAATCGCGGTCCGGAATCGCTGGCCGTGTTGCGCCGGGTGCGCGCGCTCGGCGACTCGGCCATCGTGGTGCTGGGCAATCACGATCTGCATCTGCTGGCCGTGGCCGCCGGCAATGCCAAGCATTCCAAGAAGAGCACCCTGGGTGCGATCCTGCGCGCGCCGGATCGCGACGAGCTGCTCGACTGGCTGCGCCGCCAGCCCATGCTGCATCACGACCCGGACCTGGGCCTGACGCTCGTCCATGCCGGATTGCCGCCGCAATGGGATCTGGCCGAAGCGTTGGCCTGCGCGCGCGAGCTGGAGACCGTGCTGCGTTCCGACGACTATTCCGAGTTCTTGCACGCCATGTACGGCAACGAGCCGGCACGCTGGTCGCCCGATCTCAGCGGTATCGAGCGGCTGCGCTTCATCACCAATGTCCTGACCCGGCTGCGCTTCTGCACGCCCGACGGCACACTGGCGCTCAAGGAGAAGGGCGAGATCGGCAGTCAGGCGCCGGGCTTGCTGCCCTGGTTCCAGGTTCCGGGCCGGCGCACCCGTCAGGACCGCATCGTCTTCGGCCACTGGTCGGCGCTGGGCTACTGGAGCGGCGAGAACGTCTGGGCGATCGACAGCGGCTGTCTCTGGGGCGGTGCGCTCACGGCGCTACGGCTCGACAGCGAACCGCTGGAGCCGATCCAGATCGAGTGTGCAGGTCATCTGCAACCTGAGCGGGACTGACAGACTCAGCGGCGAATCAGATCCACGAAGGTCATGGCGAAGGCGTTGCGCTCATCGGCCGGGCGCTCGACGCGCGCGACTTCATTCCACTCGGCCGGATTCCAGGCCGGAAACCACGTATCGCCCGCGACCTGTGTCTGCACGATCGTCAAATGGAGTCGGTCGGCCAGGGGCAGTGCCTGCGCATAGATCGAGGCGCCACCGACGATCATCAGCTCGGGTTCGTCGACGGCGCCGATCGCGGCCTCCAGCGAACCGAAGACCTCGCAGCCCTCGGCGCGATAGCCGGGATCACGCGAGACGACCAGATGCCGGCGGCGCGGCAACAGACCCGGCAGCGACTCCCAGGTCTTGCGCCCCATGAGGATGGGCTTGTCGAGCGTCAGCGCCTTGAAGTGCGCCAGATCCGCCGGCAGGCGCCAGGGCAGCGCGTTGTCGCGGCCGATCACGCGCGCCTCGTCCATCGCCGCCACCAGCGCAATGACCGGGCGTCGTTCGAACGATGCTGAGTCGGACGATGGCATGACGCTTGGCTCTCAGGCCGAAACGACCGCCAGACGCGGTGCGGCCACAGGCGCCGGCGCCGACCACAGGCGTTCGAGGCCGTAGAAGTCACGCACCTTCGGGAGCATGACATGGAGCACGACCCCATTGAGATCGACCAGCGCCCATTCGCCCTCGGTCAGTCCTTCGGTGCCGAGCGGGGTCTCGCCGGCGTCCTTGGCGCGAAAGGCGACGGTCTCGGCGATGGCCTTGACATGGCGGTCCGAGGTGCCGGACGCGATGATCATGAAATCGGTGACGGCCGTCTTGCCGCGCACGTCCAGCACCTGGATGTCGCGGGCCTTCATATCGTCGAGCGTGTCGAGAACCAGTTGTTTGAGTTGATCGAGCTGCATGGAATCCTCTGTATTCGGGGAAAAGGGGTGTCTTTGGTACGGCCTAGACGTTCGGATGAGGCGGTTGGCACGGGCGCGCCGGTTCGGTCGGCGCATAGAGCCGCTCGCGCTCGATGTAGTCGAGCACGGCATCGGGGAGCAGATAGCGTGGACTGCGTCCCTGGGCGATGAGTTCGCGGATGCGTGTCGATGAGATGTCGAGTTGGGTCAGGGTCTGGAACAGGATGCGTCCGCCCGCTCGGGCCGCCAGACAGCGCGGCTCCTCGCAGACCCGTTCCAGATAGAGCTGTCGCAGGGCGGGACTGGCGACCGGATCATGTCCGGGCCGACGCATGACCACCAGATGCGCCAGCTCCAGGATCTCCAGCGGACGATACCAGTGGAGAAAACCCGCATAGGCATCGGCGCCGATCAGCAGACAGAGCGGGCGTTCGGGACCGAACTCGTCACGGAGCGAGCGCAGGGTGTGCAGTGTATAGGAAGGACCGTCCCGATGCAGCTCGCGTCGATCGAGCACGAAACCCGGCGCGTCGGCGAGTGCGGCCTCCAGCATCGCCAGCCGCTGCGCCGTGCTCGCCAGCGGCTGCGGACGATGGACGGCGATCCGCAGCGGGATGAAGCGAACCTGATCGAGCGCGAGCCCCTGGAGACAGTCCAGGGCCGCGCGCAGATGGCCGAAATGGATGGGGTCGAAGGTGCCGCCGAGCAGACCGATCATGCGCGCACCCGGATCGCTGACGGCATCGACGCCCAGGTCGAAACGGAGCGCCCGGCGCTCCGCCGATCCGCCATCAGTTGTGCGACTTCATCAACAGCTTGAAGATCTTGAAGTTGATGATCCAGAAGCGAATGAACTGCCATGGAATGGACTGGCGCATATAGCGCGTGAAACCGGTCGGGACCGGCGGATAATAGGCTTGCTGATAGGGTTCTTTGTTCTTGGCGGGCATCGTCGTCGTTCCTCGCTCGATTCGGGATGCACGCGCCGGAGTCCGGGATCGTACCGACTCCAGGCCCCGGCGCACTGGGAGAGAGACTCAGTCGGGCAGCACCGACCAGCCCGGGCGCAGCTTGGCCTGGTAGATGAAGACATGATGCAGAAGGTATTTCATCCAGTGTCCGGCCAGGCCGATCTCACCGAAGGTCAGATCCATGTCGCGTCCGTACTCGGGATAGGTCTCGTAGTCCGGCACGACCGGGAATACGGTCATGGTCGCCGCCGTGCCCTTGAAGAGATCCATCCCGGTCGAGGCCACGCAAGCCGCGCCCATCTCACCCATCGAGGCGGTGTGCGACAGCGTGGTCGCGCCATTGAGCAGATCGCGGATGTTCTCGGCCACGGCCTTCCCGATGGTCGCCGAAGGCATGCCGGTGCGCGGCGGCGTCGGGCTGATCTGCAGACCGCTCGGACTCTTCATCACCTTGCTGATCGGATGCGGCGGGGCGAAGGCGATGCCGATGGCGAAGATGTTCTTGTACTTCGGGGTCTGATAGGTCTTCGGCCAGTCGGCCTTGCTCCATTCCTCGAAGGGCTTGGGATTGTAGTCGGCGTCGACCTTCATGAAGCCGTTGGGCGCGAAGAGTTGCTCGGTGATGTCGCCCCCGGACTTGTCATAGGCTTTGAGTCCCACGCCCGAGAAGGGCGGGATGAGCATGGAGAAATCGAACTCCAGCTCGTGGACACTGCCATCGAGCTGCTCGTAATGGATCTTGCCCGGCTCGACCTTGGTGACGGCCGCGCGGGTGATCCACTCCAGGCCGCGTTCGACCATCAGCGACTCGGCGAAGACCTTGCCGTTGGTCAGATAGCCGCCACGGGTGATGTGCACGCCGCCCATGCCGAAGTCACCGAGTTCGTACTCGTTGCTGATCCAGACCACGCGCGCCAGATGGCGCACGCCGGCCTCACGCAGGACGTGATCGACATTGTAGATGTACTCGAAGGCCGCGCCCTGGCAGGTGCACATGCCATGTCCAGTGCCGATGACGAAGGTCTTGCGCGCGCCGGCCTTCATCTCCTGGACGCACTTCTGGAGCTGCTCGTTGGCCTCAAGCGCATGGGACGGGGTGCAGACCGACATGGTGTAGCCCTTCTCCGGCCCCAACCCTGGGGTGGCGTCGAAGTTGAGCTTGGGGCCGGTGGCATTGACCAGATAATCGTATTCGATCTCGTCGCTCTGGCCGACTCGGGCAGGATCGGTGTACTCGATGGTGACGAAGGGACTCTCGTGCCCGCTGCCGCCCTCGGGATGGATCGAGACGGCGCGTGCCTGCCGGAAACCGACGTTGATCTTCTTGTAGACGGGCGCCAGCTCGAAGGTGACCTGGCGCTCGGTCATTTCACCCACGCCCACCCAGATGTTGGATGGAATCCAGTTCCACTTGGAATTGGGCGAGACCACGGTGATCTGGTGCTGCTTGCCCACCCACTTGCCCAGATAGCGGGCGGTCGTATGGCCGGAGATACCGGCTCCGAGTATCAGGATACGTGCCATGGCAAGACTCCTCCTAAGGCTGTTATTGTCGATTCGGGTCACTGACCGGCATTCGAGCGCGCTCGGCCACACGGCGTTCTCGGTCGGCGGGCGCGGGCGGCGCTGACAGTCGCATTCTTAACCGCCCGATCGGGCCTTGTCGAGCCTCGAAACGGCTCAGCCGCGCACCTCGCCGTCACCCAGCACCACGAACTTCACCGAGGTCAGCCCTTCCAGCCCGACCGGCCCGCGCGCATGGAACTTGTCGGTACTGATGCCGATCTCGGCGCCCAGACCATATTCGAAGCCGTCGGCGAAGCGTGTCGAGGCGTTGACCATGACCGAACTCGAATCGACCTCGCGCAGAAAACGCCGTGCGCGCGAATAGTCCTCGGTGACGATGGCTTCGGTATGGGCCGAGCTGTGCAGGGCGATGTGATCCATGGCTGCGTCCAGCCCCTCGACCACACGGATCGACAGGACGGGCGCCAGATACTCGGTGTCCCAATCCTCATCGGTTGCCGGGATGGCGTCGGCGATGAGTTCCAGGGTCTGTGGACAGCCGCGCAGTTCCACGCCCTTGTCGCGATAGGCCGCCGCGAGCCGGGGCAGGATGGCCGCCGCCACGGGCGCATCGACCAGCAGCGTCTCCATCGTATTGCAGGTGCCGTAGCGCTGGGTCTTGGCGTTCATCGCAATGGCGAACGCCTTGTCGAGATCGGCGTGCTCATCGATGTAGACATGACAGATGCCGTCGAGATGCTTGATGACCGGCACCCGCGCCTCACGACTGATGCGCTCGATCAGCCCCTTGCCGCCGCGCGGGATGATGACGTCGATCGACTCGGGCATGGTGATCATGGCGCCCACGGCGGTACGGTCGGTCGTGGCCACGACCTGGACGCCATCCTCGGGCAGTCCGGCGCTCGCCAGACCGGCCTGGATGCAGCGCGCGATCGCCTGGTTGGACTCGAAGGCCTCCGAGCCGCCGCGCAGCACCGTGGCATTGCCCGACTTGAGACAGAGCGCGGCGGCGTCGGCGGTGACATTGGGCCGAGATTCGTAGATGATGCCGACCACGCCGAGCGGAACGCGCATCCGTCCGACCTGGATGCCGCTCGGACGATAGTCGAGATCCGTGATGGCTCCGACCGGATCGGGCAGGGCCGCGACCTGACGCACGCCCTCGATCATGGCATCGATGCGCCCCGGCGTCAGTTCGAGCCGATCGAGCAACGCCGCGTCCAGACCCTTGGCCGCTCCAGCCTCCAGATCGTGCCGATTGGCTGCGGCGATGGTCGCGCGCTCGGCGTCCAGCCGCTCGGCGATCGCCAGCAGCGCCGCATTCTTGGCCGCCGTGCTCGCCCGTGCCAACCGGCGCGAGGCCGCACGCGCGCGTCGGCCGAGGTCGGTCATGTAAGCCTGGATGTCCTGAATCTCTGGATCGGTCATGGATCGGAACCCGTCTCGATTGCGCATTGAACTGGGATGAATTCGGCGAGCATGATGCCATGATTCACACGCACATGACACAGCCGCACGGCGCGAAGAACTCCGGCCCATTGCTGCTTCGAGCCGCGCGATCCGGGCTATCTGTTCGGCAAGCCCAACGACAGGCTCGCGATCAAGACCTGAAACGAAAGAGCCCGCCGGGCGGCGGGCTCCAGGGACGGATCGGAGCGAAACGGCTCGATCACTTGATCTCGTCGGTGTCGAGCTGCTGCATCAGGCCGAAGCTCTTGACGAAGGGATTGGCCATGCGCGGATCCTTGATGATGGCCTTGTAGTCACCCACTTTGAACTTCAGCTTGCCGGTGGCGAAGGCCGTGCCCATGCCCATCATGCCGATGCCGTTCTCGACCCACTTGAGCCAATCCTTCAGATCGGCGCGCATGTCCCAGTTCGGGGCCGGATCGCTCTCGGACCAGTCTCCCGCACGCACGCAGACGCCCTTCTCGACCACGAATACACCGCGCGGATTTTCCTCGTCCTTGAAGCCGCAGGTGATGACCGAGTTGAAGTCGATCTCGGCGAGCTTGTCGCACACCTCGGGTTCATTGTTCCAGGCTTCCATGAGTTGCTTCATCCAACCATCGGAAAAGAGTGCGGACATGTGTATCGATCCTCCAGTGTGAGCGGCTTGGATTTCGTTTTGAACGCGGGTCTCGGCCCACGCGAGCGAGGATTCTACCAGGATCGGCAGCAAGAATACCGGCCAAGCGGTTTAGAATGTCGTCATCCTCAAAGACAGCATCGGACTCTCAAACAGACACCATGACCGAACAGCATCACAACGTCGATCACGCCGAGATCAGCAAGTTCGAGGCCCTGGCCTCGCGCTGGTGGGATCCGCACAGCGAGTTCAAGACGCTCCACGACATCAATCCCCTGCGCCTGGACTATGTCGAGCGCGGCGCCGGCGGGCTGGCCGGCAAGCGCGTGCTCGACGTCGGCTGCGGCGGCGGCATCCTCTCCGAAGGCATGGCCCTGCGCGGCGCTCAGGTCATGGGCATTGACATGGGCGACATGCCGTTGCGCGTGGCCGAACTCCATACGCTCGAGAGCGGCGTGGAGGTCGAGTACCGGCGCGTGCCGGTCGAGACCCTGGCGCTGGAGCAGCCGGGCGCCTTCGATATCGTCACCTGCATGGAGATGCTCGAACACGTGCCCAACCCGGCCTCGGTGGTCGACGCCTGTGCGCGGCTGGTGCGTCCGGGCGGTCGGGTGTTCTTCTCGACGCTCAACCGCAATCCCAAGTCCTATCTGATGGCCGTGGTCGGGGCCGAGTACATCATGCGCATGCTGCCGCGCGGCACCCATGATTATTCGCGTTTCATCCGCCCGTCGGAGCTGGATGCCTGGATCCGTCCGACGCCGCTGCGCACCACGGATATGACCGGCATGGTCTACAACCCGCTCACCCAGGTCTACCGGCTCGACCCGCACGATCTGGACGTGAACTATCTCGTGACCTGTGTGCGCGACACCCATGGCTGATCCGCGTCCGCCGCGCGATGCTCTCGTGCTCTTCGATCTCGACGGCACCTTCGCCGATACCGCGCCCGACATGGCCGCCGCGCTCGACAGGCTCATGCGTCGTCACGGGCGCCCTCCCCTGCCCTTCGAGCGGGTGCGGCCCCATGCCTCGCACGGGGCGCCCGGCATCCTCCGGGTCGGCTTCGGACTCACGCCCGAGGATGCCGACTATGAGCCGTTGCGCCGCGAATATCTGCGCATCTACGAGAGCGCCCTGGTCGACCGGACCGCGCCCTTTCCGGGTATGGTCGAGCTGGTCGACACGCTGGAGGCGCGCGGTCTGCCCTGGGGCATCGTCACCAACAAGTCGACCGCGTTGGCCGAACCCCTGCTGGAGCGGCTCGGTTTCCTGGAGCGCGTGGCCTGTCTGGTCTGCGGCGACACCACGCCGCGTCCCAAGCCGCATCCGGATCCGCTGCTCTATGCCTGTGATCTCCTGGGCGTCGCGCCCGAGCGCGGCTGGTACGTCGGCGATGCCGAGCGCGACATCCAGGCCGGACTGGCCGCCGGCATGGGCACGCTCGCCGCGCTCTTCGGCTATCTGGGACCGGACGACGATCCACGCGCCTGGGGCGCGCACGGGATGATCGAGCACCCCATGCAACTGCTCGACTGGCTCGATTACGAAGCCGATCGCAACGATTGACCACCGATCACCGAACCGACGACTGAACACTGAAAACACGCATGTCCACTGATCAATCCTCGAATTCCAACGGCGGTCGGCTCCAGGACCGCGTCATCCTCGTCACAGGCGCCCTGGAAGGACTGGGACGCGCCGTGTCACTGGCCTGTGCCGCCGAGGGCGCGACCGTCATCCTGTCGTCCTTCGATCAGGCCGATCTGGAGCCGGTCTACGACCAGATCTTCGACGCCGGTCATCCCGAGCCGGCCATCCTGCCGCTGAATCTGGAGACGGCGACCGAGTCCGACTTCATCGCCGCCGCCAACGTCATCGGCGACACCTTCGGGCGGCTCGACGGTCTGGTCCACTGCGCCGCTTCCGCGCCCTTTCTGAGCCGCATCGACGACTATGACGCCTCCGAATGGGAGCGGGTGATCCGGGTCAACCTCAACGCGCCCTTCATGCTCACCCAGGCCTGTCTGCCGCTGCTGCGTCTGGCCGAGGACGCCTCCATCGTCTTCACCGCCGACCGGGTCGGACGTCAGGGTCTGGCCTACTGGGGCGCCTACGCCGCCGCCAAGTTCGGCATCGAGGGTCTGATGCAGGTACTGGCCGAAGAGACCCGCGAATCCGGCCGCATCCGCGTCAACAGCCTCGATCCCGGCGTCCTGCGCACCGCGATGCGCGCCAGCCTCTATCCGGGCGAAGATCCCAACAGTCACCCCGATCCGGCGACCGTAGCCGACGCCTATGTGCAGTTGCTCGGCCCCGAGGGACGCGGGCTGACCGGACGCGCGCTGCGGGTCGAGCATGGCCGTGCGGTCTGAAGTCTTCACGGCCTGACCGCGACCGATCGATGGAGCGCCCGCCATGGAACTGACCAACCACATCATCCTGCTCGGCTCGGCGGTCGTCTTCGTCAGCGTGCTGGCGAGCGTGGTGACAGCGCGCGTCGGGGCGCCGCTGTTGCTGGTGTTCCTGGTGATGGGGATGCTGTTCGGCGAGGACGGTCCGGGCGGCATCGCCTTCGACGACGTCCAGCTCGCGCATCTGCTCGGCAATCTGGCGCTGGCCGTCATCCTGTTCGACGGCGGTCTGGCCACCTGCTACAAGGACTTTCGCGTCGGTCTGCGCCCGGCGCTCGGACTGGCCACGCTCGGCGTGCTCATCACCACCGCCATCACCGGACTGTTCGCGGTCTGGTGGCTGGATCTGGACTGGCTGGAAGGGTTGCTGCTCGGCGCCATCGTCGGCTCGACCGACGCGGCGGCGGTGTTCTCGCTGCTGCGCTCCAACGGCATCGAACTCAAGCAGCGCGTCGGTGCAACCCTGGAGATCGAATCGGGCAGCAATGATCCGATGGCGATCTTCCTGACCATCGCCCTGATCGAGCTGTTGCTGAATGCTCAGGGCAACATCGGGCTGGTGCTCCTGACCGAGTTCGTGCGTCAGATGGGGCTCGGCGCCCTGTTCGGGCTGGCGGGCGGCTTCGTCCTGGTGTGGCTCGTCAACCGACTGAAGATGTCGGCCGGACTCTATCCGCTGGCGATCATGGCTGGCGGACTCTGTCTGTTCGGGGTCACGGCCACGCTGAACGGCAGTGGCTTTCTGGCCATCTATCTGGCCGGCATCGTGATCGGCAATCGACCGCTCGAAGCGCGTCTGGAGATCAAGCGTTTCCATGACGGTCTGGCGCGGCTGGCCCAGATCGGCATGTTCCTGATACTGGGGCTGCTGGTCACGCCCTCGGATCTGCTGCCGGTGGCGCCCGATGCCCTGCTGTTCGCTCTGGTGCTGATCCTGGCGGCGCGTCCGCTGGCCGTCTGGCTGTGCCTGCTGCCTTTCCGTTTCTCCTGGCGCGAACAGATCTTCATCGGCTGGGTCGGGCTGCGCGGGGCGGTGCCCATCATCCTGGCGCTCTTCCCATTGCTCGCCGGGCTGACCCTGGCCCCGATGATCTTCAATATCGTCTTCTTCGTGGTCCTGGTCTCGCTGCTGATCCAGGGCTGGACGGTGATCGCGCTGGCGCGCCGGCTGGATCTGGAGGTTCCGCCCAGCACCCATCTGGTGCAGCGGGTGGAACTCGACATTCCGGGTCAGCAGGAACTGGAGTTCGTCGGCTACCGCCTGGCGGAGAACGCCCCGATCGTCGTCGAGACCTCGGTGGCTCAGACACGTCTTCCGCCGGGGTCGCGTCTGGTCGCCGTGCTGCGCGATGGGCGGCTGCTCGATCAGTGCGGCCCGGTGACGGCGCACGCGGGCGATCATGTCTATCTGCTGGCCGATCCGGGCGATCTGGCCGAGCTGGACCGGCTCTTCGTCGCCGTGCCAGAGACCGAGCGTCTGTCGGAGCGTGCCTTTTTCGGCGAGTTCGTGCTCGCCGGCGAGGCCCGGCTGGCCGATCTCTGCGCCTTCTATGGTCTGAAGGTTCCGAGTGAGGATGGACAGCTCACGCTCGATGCCCTGATCCGGCGCGAACTCAATGCGCATCCCGTGGTCGGCGACCGGCTCCAGCTCGGCGCGGTGGAACTGGTGGTGCGCGCCGTCGACGAGGATCGCGTCGTCCAGGTCGGACTCAAGTTGCCGCGGGCGGATCGATGACAGGGAGCCGGCGTGATCTGATCATGCAGGTCGAGGAACTCGAAGGTATGCGGTGCGTCCCGTACCGCACCCGATACGGGAATTCTGCGCGCTGGACGTCTGGGAGCGGGACGGACCATTCCATTATTCGACGGGGCGCGACGGCTCCAAGCCGGCTATCTGGTCGTGCTCGACATACTCGGCATCGATCCGGTAGGCCGCCACGGCGATCTCGTGACGAAAGGGCTCGATCAGCAGGGTTCCGCTGACGCGCACGACATCGAAGACACCGGCGCGATGCGGCTTGCCCTCGGGCATGACGACACGGATGGTCTGGTTGGCCGGCGGCGGCGGGACATGAATGCAGCCGCCGTAATAGGGAATCAGCAGGAATTCGCTGAGAACATCGGTCTCGAAACCGAGCGGCACCAGAAAGCCGGTGAGACTGATCCGCCGCCCGGCCAGCCGTGGCACCGTCGGCGCAGCGTTCCAGAGTTCCGTGATCTGCTCCATGATCGCGACCGCGCGCGGATCCTCGTCAGGGATGTTCTCGACCTCGAGTTCCTCCAGCAGCGCTTCCGGCTGCCAGTCGGGCGGTAACAGCGCATCCCAGTCCAGCTCTTCGAAGCCTTCGCGCGCGACCAGGGGCGAGTCCGACACGCGGCCGTGCGCATCTGCGCGGCGTTCAGCATCCGCGTCCGGATCGTCGCCACAGGCGGTGAGCACGAGACCCAGGGTGAGTGTCAGGACCGGCAGCAGCCGGATCGGTCTGGAGTGCGGCATTACGGGTCTCCCGGTGCGCGAATGAGTGGCGGCTGAGGTCGGATTCGACCGAAGTGGACAGTCTATCGGCTCGGACGCTCTGATGAGCGGCGGTGTTGCTCAAGAAGGTGTGCGTCTTCAGCCAAGAGGGGGCGATGTCCGGTTGTTCTGCGAAATGTTATTTCATAACATTCGCGCTCGCCAATTCGACCGACATCCATCCAGGCAGGAGTCCCATTCATGCGCCCATCGATCCTGGCCGCTGGTCTGGCCACAGCCCTGACCGCACCGGCCGCCGCCGTGCAGGCTGCCGACGAGGCCGAAATCGCCGAACTCAGATCCATGCTCGAACAGATGCGCCGCCAGTACGAGCGCCGTATCCAGGATCTGGAGGATCGGCTCGCGCGGGCCGAGCGTCAGTCGGAACGTACATCGGCATCCGTCGCTCCAGCCGCACCCGATCCGGCGATCTCCCAGCCGATGCGTGCGCCATCCGTGGCGGCCTCGGCGCCGGCCGCAGGAATCGAACCGGCCGCCGCGCCCCGCCTCCCCGACTTCCGGGGTGCGCTCAGCTCGGGCATGGCCTTCAATCCGCAGATCTCGGTGATCCTCAACGGCAACTATTACAACGACGGTATCGACGGCTCAGGCGCCGCACTGATCGGTCAGGCACTGCAACCCTCGGGCGGTCTGGCCCATGATCACGATCACGCGCACGATTCGGGACATGGGCACAGTCACGGCGAACTGAACAACGGCTTCAACTTCAGCGAGGCCGAGCTGTCCTTCACCGCCACGGTCGATCCCTATTTCGATGCCGCCGCCTATCTCGCCGTCATGGACGAGGGCGATGTCCATCTGGAAGAAGCCTGGTTGCAGACACGTAGCCTGCCTCACGGCCTGCGCGTCAAGGCTGGTAAGTTCCTGAGCGACTTCGGCTACGCCAACAAGCAGCATCCGCATGCCTGGGACTTCGTCGATCAGAACCTGGCCTATCTGAACCTGCTCGGCGATCACGGTCTCCAGGACACGGGCGTCCAGCTCACCTGGTTGCCGGAGCTGCCGGTCTATACCCTGCTCGGGTTCGAGGCGCTCCAGGGCGATCAGGAACTGTTCGGCGCGACACTCGGCGCGGAGGATCAGGAACGGCTGGGACTGGACGCGACCGAGGACGGCCCGCGACTCTGGACGCTCTTTGCCAAGGTTGCGCCGGATCTGGGGCTGGATCATGCACTGCAAGTCGGCGTCTCCTATGCGCGCAACACCCAGCATCAGGAAGTCCACGCGCATAGCCATGACGGCGAGGATGCGGTCCACGAGAACGCCCTGGCGGGCGAGGCCGATCTCTGGGGCGTGGATCTGGTCTACAAATACGACGGTTCAGGTCCGCACGGTCAGGGTGATTTCAAGTTCCAGACCGAGTATCTGCGCTCGAGCAAGGATCTCGACATCCAATCCAGCCCGCATCCCGAGATCATCGGTTCGCGGCGCACCTTCACCACCGATGGCTTCTATGCCCAGGCGATCTATGGCTTCGCGCCGCGCTGGACGGCCGGGGTACGCTATGACGTGCTTGGCCTGACCAACGAGGTCAGTGGAGACGCGCATCTCGACTATGGCTCCTCGGATCGCTGGAGTCTGAACCTGACCTGGAAGCTGTCTGAGTTCTCACAGCTACGCGCCCAGTATGCACGCAACGACATCCTGATGGCCGCGAACGAGCGCGAGCGATTCGACGCCTTTTATCTGCAATTCCTGATGAGCCTGGGCAGCCACGGCGCCCATGCGTTCTAGACCGCGAAGACTGGAGCATCAATCATGTCATTCCGTTTTCTGACCGTCTTCGTCGGCCTGTACCTGATGGGGAACGCAGCCGCCGCGCCGCTCGACGTGGTCGCGACCAATCCGAGCCTGGGTGCGCTGGTGCGTGCCGTCGCCGGCGAGCGTCTGGAGCCGACCATCCTCGCCGGTCCCGAGCGCGACCTTCACCAGCTCCAGGCCAAGCCGAGCATGATGCGCGCGCTGCGGGACGCGGATCTGGTGGTGGCCATCGGCGCGGAGCTGGAGATCGGCTGGCTGCCGGCGGCCATCGCCGGCGCGGCCAATCCGGCGATCCAGCCGGGCCGCGACGGCTATTTCGAGGCCGCCGCCCAGGTCGAACTGCTCGATGTCGGCGGGCCGGCCGACCGCGCGCTCGGCGACGTGCATCCGGTCGGCAATCCGCATGTCGATCTGGACCCAGTGCGCATGGCGCGCATTGCCGCCGCCCTGGCCGAGCGGCTGGCGCAGCTCGATCCGGCGGGGGCCGAGATCTATCGAAACGGCGCCGACGTTTTCGCCCAGGCGGTCGAGCAGCGTGTCGCCGACTGGCGCGCACGGCTGGCCGGGGCGCCGGGCGTGCTGCTCTATCATCGCGACGCGATCTATCTGCTCGACCGTTTCGACGTGCCGTTGCTCGGAACCATCGAGTCGACGCCGGGCGTGCAGCCGAGCGGACAGGATCTGCTCGAACTGACGACCAAGCTCAAGGGGCGCGTGGGTGTGGTGATCCATACGCCCTATCAGTCGCCCCAGGCTCCGACGAAGCTGGCGCGTGATCTCGGCTGGTCTGTGGTGCGTCTGCCGCTGGCGCCGCCGCTGGAAGCCGATGGCGCGGGCTATCTGCATCATATCGAGCGCTGGGTCGACGCCATCGCGGCGGCACGTCCCTGAGTCCGGTGCGCGTGTTCGATCCCCAACCACTGTTACGGCTCGATGCCCTGGTCGCGGGCCATACGCGACCTGTGATCGGACCGGTCTCGCTACAGCTCACGCGCGGCGAGGTGCTCGGACTCTGGGGACCGAACGGCACCGGCAAGTCGACGCTGCTCAAGGCCATCGGTCGATCGGCGCGTGTCTTTTCGGGCTGTATCGAGCGTCAGCCAGATGCCGTACTGGCCCATCTGGATCAGCAGCCGGTGCGGCTCCCGGCCATGCCCGTGACCGGACGCGAACTGCTGCGAGCGGCGGGCGCCCGATCCGAGGTGCTGGAGACGATGCTGCCGGACACACTCGCTCCACTGCTGAAACGGCGCATCGATCGGCTGAGCGGGGGGCAATACCAACTGCTCTGGATCTGTTCGGCGCTCGCGACCGGCGCGGATCTGGTCTTGCTCGACGAGCCGACCAACAATCTCGATCCGGCCAATCGCGCCGCCCTGATCGAGATCCTAGCGCTGGAACGCGACAGGCGCGGAGTGCTGATCGTCAGCCATGATCACGACTTTCTGGAGCGCGTCTGTTCGCGTCTGCTCGAAGCGCGTGATACGGGCCTCGTCGAAGCGCGGGCGAACCGATGACAGATCTCCTGTTCGACCCGCTCTTCCATCTGCCGTTGCTGACCGGGCTGCTGCTCGCCGGACTGCTGCCGGTGCTGGGCGCACTGGCGATGCTGCGCGACGAATGGCTGGCCGCCTTGGGACTGGCACATCTGGCCTCGGCCGGCGCGCTGCTCGGTCAGGCGCTCGGTGTGCCGGCACTGATCGGGGCGACCCTGGGGGCGCTCGGCGGCGGGGCGCTCAAGACATTCCTCTCCGCGCGCGGCAACATCGCCTATGGCTTCATGATTCTGGCCGGTTGGTCGGCCACACTCCTGATCGGCGCCAATACCGCGCTCGGCGAGCAACTGGCCCGAGCACTGGTCGAGGGTCAGCTCTATTTCGCTGGGATCGCCGAGCTGGTTGCCGGCCTGCTGCTGCTTGCGCTCTGCATCCGCACTCTGCCGCGACTCATGCAGCCCATGCTGCGTGCGCGCTTCTTTCCGCGCTATGAGACGGCCAACCGGCTTCCGGTCTGGCGCTGGCATCTGGGGTTGGATCTGCTGACGGCGGGCGGACTGGCCGTCGGCACTCTGACGCTGGGTTTGATGGGCGCCTTCGCCCTGGTGCTGGTTCCAGCCTGGATCGCCTTTCGGCTGGCGCCGAGCTGGCGCTGGACGCTCATTGGCGCCAGTCTGACCGGGGTGATCGGCTATCTGCTGGCCTTCGTCGCCGCACTCGAACTCGATCAGCCGTTCGGGCCGATGCTGGTCGGTGTGCTGCTCGGGCTGGCGCTGCTCGTCGGATCGTTCGAGCGATCGAGACTGACGCGGCCCGATTGAACCGCCTGGACGCATCGGCGAATCCTGTGGAGACGGCGGCTCAGAACGCCGCCCCCAGCGCCTCGCCCAGGGTTCTGACGACCGTGATCTCCAACCCCTCGACGCCCTCCTTGGGCGCGTTGCCCTTGGGCACGATGGCGCGCCGGATGCCGTGCTTGACCGCTTCGCGCAGCCGGTCGGGACCATTGGGGACGGGCCGCACCTCGCCCGAGAGTCCGATCTCGCCGAAGGCCGCCAGATCGAGCGGCAGCGGCCGGTCGCGATAGCTCGACAGCACGGCCAGAAGCACCGGCAGATCGGCGGCCGTCTCGGCGATGCGCACCCCGCCGACGACATTGACGAAGACGTCCTGGTTGAACATGCCGATGCCGCCATGCCGGTGCAGCACCGCCAGCAGCATCGACAGCCGGTTCTGGTCCAGCCCCAGCGCCACCCGGCGCGGATTGGCCAGCGGACTCTCGTCGACCAGCGCCTGGACCTCGACCAGCAGCGGGCGCGTCCCTTCGCGCGTGACCATCACCAGACTGCCCGAGACCGGCTGATCGTGGCGCGAGAGAAAGATCGCCGAGGGATTCTTGACCTCGCGCAGACCCTGATCACCCATCGAAAACACGCCCAGCTCGTTGACGGCGCCGAAGCGGTTTTTGATCGAGCGCACGATGCGAAACGGGCCGCCGTGCTCGCCCTCGAAATAGAGCACGGTGTCGACCATGTGTTCGAGCACGCGCGGTCCGGCGAGCGCGCCGTCCTTGGTCACATGCCCGACCAGGAACACCACTGTGTCGCGCTGCTTGGCGAAGCGCACCAGCTGCGCCGCCGACTCGCGCACCTGCGACACCGAGCCGGGCGCCGATTGCAGCGTCTCGGTATAGAGCGTCTGGATCGAGTCGACCACCATCACCCGTGGCCGCTCCTGCTCGGCGTGGGCCAGGATCTGTTCGACACAGGTCTCGGCCAGCAGTCGGATGCCGCCGCCGGACAGTCCCAGCCGGCGCGCACGCAGACCGATCTGCTGAGGCGATTCCTCGCCGCTGACATAGAGCACCGGCTGATCGGCGGCGAGCGCCGCGCACGCCTGGAGCAGCAGAGTCGACTTGCCGATGCCCGGATCTCCGCCGATCAGGACGACCGAGCCGGCGACCAGACCGCCGCCGAGCACCCGGTCCAGCTCGCCGATACCGCTCTCGACGCGCCGGCGTTCCTCCGGGCTGACCTCGGCCAGGGTTTCGATCCTGTTGGAATCGACGACGCCGGCATAGCCGCCGCTGCGCTCGGCCGGACGGCGACGCGGTTCGGCGACCTCCTGGAGACTGTTCCAGGCGCCGCACTCCTGGCACTGTCCGGCCCATTTCGGATAGCGCGCGCCACAGGCGTTGCAGACATAGGCGCTCTTGGGTTTGGGGGCCGTGGCCATGTGTCGTCAATCCCCCAGCAGGCGCCGTTTGGCCGCATTGATGCGCGCGGCCAGATAATCCGAGCCGCCGCGATCCGGATGCAGCCGCTGCATCAGCCGCCGATGCGCGGCACGGATGGCCTCGGCATCGGCTTTGGCATCGACGCCGAGGATGGCGCGCGCCTCGTCCTCGCTCAAGGCGCCTGAGTTGGGCGGTGTGCCCTGCCCCGCCCCGCCATTGGCCGAACCGGCGCCAGCTCCCACCCCGAGTCCGAGCGAGCGCAGGATCTGTTGCAGCTCAGGCACCAGACGCAGGAACGCGAGCAACCGCATGAGCACCGGAATGGCCGCGCCGAGGAGCGCGAACAGCGGATTCAGACGCCCGGTGAGCACCGCGAGCACCAGCACCGCGACCAGACCCCAGATCGCCGCCTGACGCAGCCGGCGTGCCAGCAAGGCGCGCGGCATCGTGCGCAGCCGGTGGAGCAGCCACAGGGCCGCCGCCAGCAGCAGGAGAACGAGTATGAGCCGCAGGATCATGCCTCACCCCTCACATCTGAGGTTCCAGGGATGGCCTTGGCGCGATCAGTTCTGTACATCGATCAAGAGTCGGCGATAGCAGGGTTCGGACATGAACATAGCGGCATCCACCTCGTCTTCGGGAAGACGCTGTTTTTCGACCAGAAGGTTCAGCTTTGCATATTGATCGGCAACGTCCAGGATCGCGCCCAGCCAGGAACGCGCCGCGCTCGGCTCCGGATTGGCCTGCTCGTCGATGGCCTGGATGACGCTCTCGGGGAAATTCCATTCGTCGATGATGCGGTGCGACAGCTGTCTGGAGCGCTCGATGAAGACCCTGTAGAACGCCCCCGAATTCGGGATCGGGTCGAGCTGTTTGTCGAGCACCTGATCCATGAGACGGAATCCGACCATCAGCCCCACGTTGGCGACCAGCCCGGCCAGATAGGCCGAGAACACATCCTGCCCGCGCTGTTCGGCCAGACAGTGACAGACCAGCGCGCACCGCTCGGACTGCATCCAGACGCGCGAGGCGGCCAGATTGGTCACATGCCCCGACTTGAGATTGAAGATGGGATAGAAGGCCACGCGCGCGACGAGCTGGTGTAACCCATCGCGCCCCAGCAGCACGACCGCCTGCTCGATGTTCGAGATCTTGCGCGCGCGCCGATAGTAAGGACTGTTGGCCACGCGGATGACCTCACCGACCAGTACCGGATCCCTGGTGATCTGACGCGCCAGCTGCGCTCCGGTCATGGTGTCGTCCTTCAGACTGCGCATCAGCTGCGGAATCACCATCGGCAGGCGCGGAACCAGGGTTGAACTCGACTTCTGACCCGTGACCAGTTGCTCGAAGGCGTCGAGCACCCGCGCCTCGGACTGACTCAGCGACAGATTGGCGAAGACGCTGAAATCGAGCAGCCAGGGATAGAACCAGCGGTCGAAGCGGATCGGCGGCGACTCAAGGTCGATCGCATCATCGCCCTCGTTGGGGTCTTCATCCGCTTCGGTATCGACGTCCTCTTCCGCGGATAGATCGAGGTCTTCGATCTCATCGAGTGCGCCGGTCGCCGCTTCGTCCCGCACGCGAACCCGATTGCCATGCAGCAGACGTCCGAACAGATTCTTTATGAAACTCATGGATTTGAGCCATCTCGGTTGAAACCGGTCATCTCAGGCGAAAAAGCACCGGACCTGCTCGATCTCGCGTGTCCGGGCCATCGGCGGCAGGCTGTCGAGAAAGGTCTGACCATAGGACTTCGACAGCAAGCGCGGATCACAGACCACCAGCACGCCGCGATCCTCGGCGCCGCGAATCAGGCGCCCCGCCCCCTGTTTGAGC
Source organism: Allochromatium humboldtianum (assembly GCF_013385175.1). Classification (GTDB taxonomy): domain Bacteria; phylum Pseudomonadota; class Gammaproteobacteria; order Chromatiales; family Chromatiaceae; genus Thermochromatium; species Thermochromatium humboldtianum. The sequence goes on from NZ_JABZEO010000004.1 coordinate 246,564, forward strand.
GCGATCACGGCGCGCGGAAGCTGATAGTCGCGGAACGGATTGCCGCCGGCCTTGCGCAGCGCCTCGATGCGCGCGGCCAGCACCGGATCGCCCGGTGAGGCGAAGGGCAGCCGGTCGATGAGCACGCAGGACAGCGCCTCGCCGCGCACGTCGACGCCCTCCCAGAAGCTGGAGGTTCCGAGCAGGACGGCGTTGCCAAGCGCTCTGAACCGCTCGACCAGTTCGGCGCGCGGCGCCGTGCCCTGCACCAGCAGCGGATAGCGGATACGCCCCTCCAGACCGTCGGCGATCTCGCGTAGCGCGCGATGACTGGTGAAGAGCAGGAAGGCGCGACCACGACTGGAGTCGATCACTTCGCACGCCAGCTCCAGGACGTGCCGATTGTAGTCCGGCTCGGCTGGTTGCGGCAGCCCGCGCGGCACGAACCAGAGCGCCTGACGGGCATAATCGAAGGGGCTGTCCCAACGCGCCGTCTCGGCGTGCTCGATGCCGAGCTGGCGGGCGAAGTGTTCGAAGCCGTCGCCGACGGCCAGGGTCGCCGAGGTCAGCACCCAGGCCGTGCCCGCATGTCCGATGCGCTCGCGGAAGAGATCGGCGATCTCCAGCGGCGTCTGGTGCAGCCGGAAACCGCGTCCGAGCGTCTCGAACCAGCGTACCGTATCGGACGATTCGCCGGTGGTGATGCGCGTCAGGCGCTGGAGCAGATCCAGGGCGCGTTCCAGACAGGCATCCAGGCCCTTGCCGCGTCCGACGACGGTCTCGAGTGCCTCGATCAGATCGCCCAGACGCTCCGCGAGTCGCAGGAGCGCGCCCGTCACGGTCTCGTCGTCCGCCAGCGCGTCCCAAGGGCCGCGCCGGTCACGGTCGCCCATCGCCAGACGCAGATCCTGCGTGGCCCGGCGCAGATGGGCGGCCCGATCGCGCAGCGCGAGCACGTCCCTGGCGTCGCGGATGGCCTCCAGTTCGGTGTCGTGCGCCAGATCCAGGAGCTGGCGGCTGCTCAGGCTGATGCCGAAGAAGCCGGTCGCGGTTTCGGGGAGCTGATGGGCCTCGTCGAGGATGAAGCAGTCGGCGCCGGGCAGGATCTCGCCAAAACCCTCGTCCTTGAGCGCCAGATCGGCGCAGAAGAGATGATGGTTGACGACCACCAGATCGGCGTCCTGGGCCTCGCGCCGCGCCGCGACCAGATGGCAGTCGCCGAACTCGGGACAGTCCTGGCCGAGACAGTTGTCGGTGGTCGAGGTCACTTCGGGCCAGATGGCCGCGTCCTCGGGGATCGGCAGTTCGGCGATGTCGCCGCGCTGGGTGACGCTCGACCAGTCGCGGATCTGCTTGAGCTGGCCGCGCGTGGCGCCGTCGAGTCGGGCGCTGTCGGCCAGGATCAGGTTCAGACGATGGCGGCAGAGATAGTTGGCCCGGCCCTTGAGCAACGCCGTGCTCACGGGTACGCCGAGCGCGCGACGGATGAGCGGCAGGTCGCGATGGAAGAGCTGGTCCTGAAGATTGCGCGTCCCGGTCGAGATCACGACCTTGCGCTCCGAGAGCAGCGCCGGAACCAAGTAGGCGAAGGTCTTGCCGGTGCCTGTACCGGCCTCACAGATGAGCACGCCGCCGGATTCGAGGACATCGGCGACCCGCTCGGCCATCGCCTGCTGCTGGGCACGATGGGTGAAACCGGGGATCTGGTCGGCGAGCCGGCCATCAGGGCCGAGGATGTGGGACAGATCGGTCATGATCTCAGGTGTCAGCGCGGGTCTTGAGCACAGGTCGCGCTCAACCCTGTAGCGGAACCTCCGGCTTCGATCGGGGCATCATGATTTCATGGTTTGGAGAAGTCAATCGTGATGTCGGCTAAAGCCAAGACGTCGTGCCGGTGATTGACAATGGATCGCTACGGATTTGAGAATGCCGGGCGCGTTCGTTGGCCTCCGACCACCGCTTCGCAATCGGGTTCATACACCAAGAGAAGAATTTCGCATGACGACCGATGTCCATCTGACCTGGCACGAGCACCGCGTCTCGCGCGAGGATCGCGAGCGTCTCAACGGCCATCGCGGCTGTGTGATCTGGTTGACCGGCCTGAGCGGCTCGGGCAAGAGCACGCTGGCCAATGTACTCGACCACAGGCTGTCGGAACGCGGCATCAAAACGGCGGTGCTCGATGGGGACAATGTGCGTCATGGGCTCAACGCCAGCACGGGGATGCTGCGCGAGACGCACGGCGAGGAATTCGCTCAGCGCTTCGGACTGGGATTCACCGCCATCGATCGCGAAGAGAACATCCGGCGTATCGGTGCGGTCGCACAGCTCTTCTGCGAGGTCGGCATCATCGCCCTGACGGCTTTCATCAGCCCCTATCGGATCGACCGTCGGCGCGTCAGAAACAGCATGCGCGAGGGCGACTTCATCGAGGTCTTCGTCGACACGCCGCTCGAAGTGTGCGAACGGCGCGATCCCAAGGGGTTGTACAAGAAGGCACGCGCCGGTGAGCTCAAGCATTTCACAGGCATCGATGATCCCTATGAGGCGCCGGAATCCCCGGAACTCGCGTTACAGGCCGGCGAGCGCACACCCGAAGAACTGGCCGATGAGGTCATCGCCTATCTCGTCAGCCGGCGGATTTTGCCGCCCGTGGACTCGAACCCGACAGGCTGAAATTTAATGAAAATCTGCATCGTTTCCGACAGTCATGACCGTGGTCCCATGCTGGCGACCGCCATCGCGGAGGCAAAGACGCGCGGGGCCGAGTGTGTCCTGCATTGCGGCGATCTGATCGGCACCAATACGCTGCTGGCCTCGCTCAAGCTGGAACTGCCGATCCATGTGATCCACGGCAACAATCTCGGCGATCCGGTCTCCATTTCGCGTCTGGCCTGCGGGTCGGGCGGGCAGCTCCAGTATCACGGCAACGATGCGGATCTGACGCTGGCCGGGCGGCGGATCTTCATGACCCATTATCCGCACATCGGCGAGGCGTTCGCCTGTGCCGGCGAGCATGACCTGGTCTGCTGCGGACACAGCCACGAGCCGGAGATCCGCTGTCTGGACAATGTGAAGGGTGGTAAGACCTGGCTCGTCAATCCAGGCACCGTGGCCGGTCTCGGCGCACCGGCGGCGACCTGGATCTTCGCAGATCTGGAGGCGATGACCTTCGAACTCCAGGAACTCGAACGCTAGCTAGGGATGCAGCGAATTCGAGACTTGACACGGCCTCACTGCACCCTGATAGTTCCTCACCGTGTTCTGCGATAGACACATTGGTCCATCAATCGTTAAAGGTCACATTACATGAGCGAGCAAAAAACCCGTCCTCAGGTTCCGGATGGCCACAGCCGATTCGTCTTGACTCGCCAGAAACAGCCGAATGAAAAAGGCTTCGTTGGTTACGATGTGATTTGGGACTCGTTCCAGAAAGAAGTCAAATATCAGACTCCCAAGCGTCCCTGAGCCTGGAAACGGACTCTCTGGACTCTCTGTAGGATGCGGTGAGTAACGAACCGCATCGATCGCGACTGAGGCGGTTCGCTATGCTCACCCCATCCTACGGCACGTCGATTTCGATCGAATCATGAAACTGACACTGGATAGTTCGACCTTCAACGATCTGCAAGCCAAATTCACGGCTGAGATCGTGACCCGAATCAAGATCAAACTCCAGGAAGCCGGCGTCGAGCCGGACCAGCTCGAAGACCTCACGGCCGGCATTGCGTTGAGCATCGCCGGCGTCATCGACGATCTCGCCGAGATCGAGGCCGATGGCGTCGAGGTGCATCCTTATCTGACCTTTCGCACCGACGATGAGACGCTCGTCCACTGGGGCGAGAACGCCTATACCTATGAGCAGGTTTATGGCGCTATGAGGAAGCTGTTTCACAGCGCGCGGTAAAGTCCGAACCCCGGTCAGATCGGCCGTGTCGGTGATCCGCCGATGTCCGGTCCCTGCTCCGGCTTGCCGCCGGCGGCGATCTCCGCATCCGTCGCTTCGCGCACGCTCAGCACTTCCAGCTCGAAGATCACCTGCCGCTCGCACAGCGGATGATTGCCGTCGATCGTCAGCGTTTTGTCGTCCATGCGAGTGACGAAAAAGGTCTTGGTCTCGCCCTTCTCGTTCTCCATGAGGATCTGCATACCGACTTCGCGATATTCCTCGGGAACGTTCTCGATCAGATCCGTGATGACGAGTGATTCATCCCGCGCCCCATAGAGATCGCTGCAATCGATCGGAACCGAGATCGTCTCGCCAACCGCCCGGCCCTCCAGTTCCGCCATGACGCGCGGATCGAGCACCGAATTGTGACCGTGGACATAGCCCAGCGGAAATTCCACGGCCGTCAGAACATTCCCCGTCTTCTGATCGAGGACGCGATAGCTCAGCTCGACGAATGTATCGTCACGAATGATCTGTTTCATCATGACCTCGGACATCAGAAGATCGACGCGGCAAAGATACGCACTTCGCCATTCTCATAGCCGAGCACCATGCGCCCCAGCCACTCGCCTTCGCGCGCCGTACTGCGAACGCGGTAGAGCGCCGTCACATGCTCGCCACGCCGGATGAGTCCGAGAAAATCGCGCTCCTCGACCAGATTGCGAGCCAGATCACTATGCGCGAACTGCTTGCCCATTTCGACTTCGTTCAAGCCGAGCAGCAGGTTGTAGGAGAACTTCTTGATGAACTTGCCGTACTGGCCCTTGTTGGAATACTTGACGAGATCGTCCCACATGGGGTGCGCGATCTCGATGATTTCGTCGTCGGTCAGATCATTGATGTTCATATCACCATCAAATCGTCTTCAAGCTACGGCGTTTCAGCCTTCAGTCCCGGAAAAAAACTGGGCTCCCGGCACCGCCGAGAGCCCAGACTTTATTTCAGGGCGAGCGCGATCCTGTCAGGCATCGACCAGATGGTAACAGGGCGCCTTTTCCATGGTGTACTCGCCGGTATCCGGATCGCGACGCGACACCGTCAGCACATGCCAGTTCTCGTCGTCGACCTTCAGGGCGTCGCCACGGTAGTAGTAGCCCGGCCAGCGGGTCTCCTTGCGGAACAGGGTGTGATGCAGCACGGCCTCGGAGGTGAGCTGACGATGCTTCAGCTCCCAGGCGCGCAGCAGCTCGTGGATGTTCTCCGCGGCTATTTTCTCGAGATCCTCTTCCAGGAGCTTCATCTTCTTCAGACCGATGTTGAGCAGCTTGTCATTGGTCATGTAGCTGACGGTCACGCCGCCGCAGTACTCGTCCATCAGCTTCTGCAGGCGATCCAGACCCTGACGCGGGTTGATGTAGTTCGGGTTGACCGAACCGGCGGTGATCTCGTTGCGATAGACCCGGTAGTGCTCCATCGGCTTGTAGATCTCCTGGCGACGCCGCTCGATCTGCGCGTCCGAGACCCGGATGCCATCGGCCTTGCCGTCGTCGATGTACTTGCAGGCCGCCTTGGCCGCCAGACGCCCCTCGGTGAAGGAACCGGACGAGAAGGCGTGCGGCGTACCACCGACCGCGTCACCGGCACCGAACAGACCCTCGACCGTGGTCATGCGGTTGTAGCCCCAGAAATACTCGGGCGGCGAGACATCCTCCGGACCCGAACACCAGGCGCCGCAGCCGGTCGCGTGCGAACCCATGACGTAAGGCTCGGAGGTGGTCAGCTCAGGGTTCTCGTTCTTCGGATCGACGTCGGTGGCGGCCCAGAGCACGGCCTGGCCGACGGTCATGCCGAGGAAGTTGTGCCAGCCGATCTCTTCCAGATGCGGATCCTGGAAGGCTTCCATGGTGACCATGTGGATCGGCCCACGACCGGCGTTGACCTCGCTGATCAGCGCATGGTTGCGCAGACAGGTCGGGATCGGGCGATGGGTGCGGTGCGAGAGTTCCGGGTCGAGATATTCCTTGCCGACCATCTCCTGCAACTGCGGCCACCACTTGGACTCGTACTCTTCGCCCAGACCGTTCTGCGTATAGGTCTTGAGGTGCAGGAAGTAGGCGCCGACCGGGCCGTAACCGTCCTTGAAGCGGGCCAGGACGATGCGGTTCTCCATCTGGGTCATCTTGGCGCCGGCGCCGATCAGCAGACCATAGGCCGAGCCCGAGGACCAGGGCGCATACCAGACGCGACCCGCGCCCTCGCCCACCGACCGCGGCTTGTAGATGTTCGAGGCGCCGCCGGCGGCGACGATCACGGTCTTGGACTTGAAGACATGATAGTTGCCGGTGCGCACGTTGAAGCCGACCGCGCCCGCGACCCGGTTGGGCTTGCTCTCGTCCATCAGCAGATGGGTGACGCAGATGCGGTTGAAGACCTTGTCGGCCGACTTCTTCGCCGCTTCGGCGACGATCGGCTTGTAGGACTCACCGTGGATCATGATCTGCCAGCGGCCTTCACGCTGATAGGCGCCGGTCTTGGGGTTGCGCATCAGCGGCAGACCCCATTCCTCGAACTGGTGCACCGCCGAATCGACGTGGCGCGCCATGTCGAACAGCAGGTCTTCGCGCACCATGCCCATCAGGTCGATGCGCGCATAACGCACATGATCTTCCGGCTTGTTCTCGCCGAAGCGGGTGCCCATGTAGCAGTTGATGGCGTACAGACCCTGGGCCACGGCGCCGGAGCGATCGATGTTGGCCTTCTCGGCGATGACGATCTTCTTGTCCTGGCCCCAGTAGCGCGCCTCGAAGGCCGCGCCCGTGCCGCCCAGGCCCGCGCCGACGACCAGAACGTCGATGCCGTCCTCGATGATTGTCTTGTAAGCCATCAGTAGCACACCCCTTCTTGCATTTTCAGGCCATTGGACTCCAGCGTATGCAGGCCGCCGTCATCGAGACGAATGTATTTGGGCTCGTTGAACAGCAACTGGCTGTCGCGCATCTCTTTCGACGGCGCGGGCACGTCCTTGAGCTTGGGCGTGTGCTGACCCCATGGCTTGGTGGTGATGGGCGCGAGCAGGTTCATGTCCTTCTCGCCGTTGCGGAAGATGATGCGCCAGGCGATGACGCCCTTCTCCTCGTCGCGACGCACCCGCACCGAATGGCCCAGCGGGGCGAAGTCGGCGTAACCACGCACGTCGATCGCGTTGTGGGGACAGGCCTTGACGCAGGAGTAGCACTCCCAGCACATGTTCGGTTCGATGTTGTAGGCACGACGGATGGTCGTGTCGATGTGCATGATGTCCGACGGGCAGATGTCGACGCATTGGCCGCAACCGTCGCAGCGCGTCATATAGACGAACGTTGGCATTCTCGTGATCCTCTTCTCTCTCGACTGTGTTCAGCGCGGTGAGATCAGTAATGGGTCGGCGCTTCGCGCTTGATCCCCAGGCCCATGTAGGGCGGGGTCTCGCCCATGTAGGTCGGGATGTCCGGATAGCGCTCCTTGACGATGGGGTCCGTCAGCTCGGGCAGTTCGGGCAGCTTGTCCATCGAACCGTCGGCCTTGGCGACCTTCTTCTGGAAGGCGGCGGCGGGCTTGAAGAACATGTGCGCCAGCTTCGACCAGTAGACGGTGCCGAACAGCGTGGTGGCGGCGGCGATGAAGAGCGCGAAGATGAGCATGGATCCCAGCAGCGACCACACCAGGGCCAGGGTCGTCGTCAGCAGCAGCGAGACGATGAACAGATCCGACAGATGCACGTCGTACCACTGATGGCCCTCGGAGCGCACATCGACGCGGATCTTGAACCAGAACCAGTAGCCGCCGATGCAGACCATCAGTGCGCCGAGGTGCCAGAGCAAGGGCACGAAGCTCGAGGTCTCGCCTTCCACGCCGAAGATCAGGATCGCGGTCGTCACCACAAAGGTGACGAAGCCATACATCATGAGCAGGTGCGACTTGCGCCGGTCGGGATTCTCGAACTCGCCCGAGGCCAGGACTTCGTTGGCCAGGGTGCTGACGGCGATGCTCATCTTCTCGGCGCCGCCGACTTCGCGCTTGGCCAGTTTCTTGAGCGACTTGCCTTTCTCGAAGAAATACTGGGCGCTCTTCTTGTGCTTGACGTCGAGCAGGGTGCCGCCGATGACCAGAAGGATCATCAACACGACATAGGCCTGCATCACGCCCGGCGCAATGAACGCCGACAGCTCGGCGAAGGGATTGCTGGTAATCATCTCATTGGCTCTCCGTTGGGCTACGACTGAGGGAGTGACTGGTAGTAATCCATGAGGATCTGTGCGACCTCGGGGCGCGAGAACTCGGGCGGCGGGGCCTCGCCCTGGCCGAGCATCTCGCGGACGCGGGTGCCGGACAGCAGGATGAAATCCTCTTTGGTGTGGTCCGGGACGTCGCGCATCATCACCACCCGGTCGAGCTTCTTCGAGTAGGCGGTGTGGTCGGCGCGGAAGATCTCGATGGCGAGCGCGCCGGCGGGGACCGCGTCATCGAAGATGGTCTGGGCGTCGAAGGGACCGTAGTAATCGCCGACGCCGGCATGATCGCGCCCGATGATGAAGTGGGTCGCGCCCATGTTCTGACGGAAATAGGCGTGCAGCACCGCCTCGCGCGGCCCGGCATAGAGCATGTCGAAGCCGTAGCCCGTGACCATCACGGTGTTGGGCGGGAAGTAGAGCTCGGCCATGGTGCGGATGGCCGCATCGCGCACCGGGGCCGGGATATCGCCCGGCTTGAGCTGACCGAGCAGCATGTGGATGACGACTCCATCGGCCTCGACCGCCTCCATCGCCATCTTGCACAGTTCCTCGTGCGCGCGATGCATGGGGTTGCGGGTCTGGAAGGCGACGATCTTCTGCCAGCCGCGTTCCTGGATCTCGTGACGGATCTCGACGGCGGTGCGGAAGGTGTCGGGGAAGTCGGTCTGGAAGTAGGAGAAGTTGAGAACCTGGATCGGTCCCGAGATGGCGATGCGGCCCTGGCTGTTGAAGGTCTCGACGCCTGGGTGCTTCGGGTCCGAGGTGCCGTAGACCTGTTCGGTCATCAGCGCCATCTGGTCGTCCGAGACCTGTTCGACGGCGGTGACATCCATGACCGCCAGCACCGGCTTGCCCTCGACGTTCGGGTCACGCAGTGCGATCCGCGTGGCGCCGGCGATGGCGTCGGCCGATTCCAGCAGACAGAGCAGCGGCACCGGGAAGAAGCGACCGTCGGTCAGGGTCATCGACTGCGCGGTACTGAGCGCGTCGGCCAGATTCATGAACCCGTCGAGCGGGCTGAAATACCCGGCGCCCAGCATGACGGCATTGCCGGCGGCCTGGGAGCTGACGATCACCGAGGGCAGCGACTCGGCTTCGCGCGAGAGTCGGTGGTGCTGCTCGGGGTCATAGACGAAACGCGGCCTGAGTTCATCAGAGCCGACTGGCTTGATCATGCACAAACCTCCAACAACAGAGGGTGAAGACGCCACCGGATGCTTCGCATCCGCCTGAGTTCGTAGCCTGAGCGAGGCGATCGCCGTTCGACCGGGGAAAATAGCAGAAAAGCGGCGGTTTTGTGAAAGCTTTTTAGTCGATTCTTATCGACGGGCGTCGCCGGCCTGATCGGGCGCTCGGCCTATGCTCGACTCGGGATGTCTGAAGGCACGTTCCGTGCAACCGTCAGGCCGACATGGACTCGGACGAATTGCGTGTGTTCACATTCGGCAATACCCGCCGTCTATGCATTGCCACCAGGATCAGCAGCAGACACATCATGGCGATGACGGCTGGTAACAGCACTGTTGTAGCCGAATAGTGCTCAAGTGCCAGGATGGCGATGATGTTGCGGATGGCGAACAGGGCGAAAAACAGCAATGACTCGGAATGCGGAAAGCGATAGATCTTTCTGATCGTTGGCCCGAATCCAAGCGCATCGACGGTCGTCAGGACAACGACTGCCCACAGCGGATCGGATGTGAGAAACCAGAGCGGCAGCGAAGACAGTGCCGAAACGAAAAACACCCAGTCGGATTTCGTGGTTGTGATGTCTGCGCGTTTCAAACAGGCAAGGCACGCAACCAGTATGGTGATGACGCCCGACACGCCGATAGGCCAGGCGCCGACCCCGCCGCCGTCTTCGATCTGCGCCAGAAAAACCACGCCGGTCGTCGAACCCCAGATGATCCATGAAAACACATGGGGTCTGGTCTTGCCGCTGAGGATGGCGCGGACATAGGGGATGAATGCGGCAAAGGTGAGCGCGATGGCCATGGCGCTCAGCAGTTCTCTGTATGGCGCGGAACCCATGCGTTTGTTCGCCTGTCGCCGGTTGGCCGGCGCGCGTCAGCGCATCCAGGTGAGGCGCGGGCGTTCTTGAGTTTTTACAGCGTGATCGGCACGGGCTGAGTCGCTCTCATCAGCGTGCCATCAGCGCGAACACTCCCCATCCAAGGTATTCGCGCGTGTAGGCGACGTGGCGTTTTGGTGCGTCGTTCAACTGGGATCGGATCTCTTCTGCGAAGTCGTCTTCGGGATTGGCTTCGAGCCATCGGCGCATGGTGAGCCATTTGGCCGCTTCGTATCGGTCCCAGCCTTCCTGATCGGCCAGAACCATTTCCACGACATCGTAGCCGAGCGTGTCGAAAGAGGCGATCAGCTCAGGAAGTCCGTGAAAATCCGAGATGGAATTGGCAAAGCATTTCTTGGCGACCGCTTCCGTTGGTGGTAATTGACGCCAATAGGGTTCGCCGATGAGGATGATTCCGTTGGTGTCGAGGCTTTTCGTCAAAAGCTCGATGGTGCCGGCGACTCCGCCGCCGATCCATGTGGCGCCGACACAGGCGGCCACACCGCACTTGTGGTCAGCGATGTATCCGGCCGCGTCGCCATGAATGAATTCGACTTTGTCGGCGACGCCGAGTTCTTCAGCACGGTCTTTGGCTTGCCGACTGAACAACTGGCTCATGTCGACACCGATGCCGGTGATTCCGTAATCGCGCGCCCAGGTGCACAGCATTTCGCCCGAACCACTGCCGAGGTCGAGTACACGAGTCCCAGGTTCAAGGCGCAGCACAGCGCCGAGCGTGGCGAGCTTTTCCGGCGTGAGCGGGTTGTGAATGCGGTGGGCGCTTTCGGTAATATTGAAGATGCGTGGGATATCCAATGTAGAGAACCTTTTTAATAAGTATGAATAGATCCGATCAAAACCTAACGCTTGGCTTTGCGGGGCGCCGGAGCGCAGCGTGGGTGTGTCTGCCAACCGCTATGGGTTATGTGATCGTGGCTCACTCCGGCAGACCTTCGAATTTTGGCACTTCCCCGAGTTCGGCATCCCAAGCCGCTTGGCTGGATGTGAAAATGTGTGCTGTCGGCAATATGGAGACTGTGGTGTCCAAGCATCCTGCGGGAACGACGAGCAAGCCTGGAATCTGAGTGTTTGGTAAGGCGGAACCACACAGTTTACAGAAGCTTTTTCTGTGAAGAGTGCCTGGAAGCGTAAAGGAAGTCACAGCATCCGCGCCTGACTTCCAGGTCAATTTGGCTGACTGCGAGAATAAATTCGCCGCATGAGCAGATCCCGTGTCTTTCTGGCAATGGCGACAATGACACAGGTAAAAGCTGTCGAAGTCGCCTTGCACTTCAAACTTCACAGTGCCGCACAGGCAAGAGCCGAAGTGATCAGTCATCAAAATTTCTTATACGGCCTACTGGCGAATAACACATAACGCCTCGCATCAGCGGTTCGGCGTAGTCGCATCCGACTGCATGCGCTTGTTAGGCGGCTGCATTGATGTAAAAATACTTCTGACTATAGCTGCCGGAGTGTATATCATTAACCAAAGTACGAAATAAGCAAGCGGGACTAGCCAACCACCAAAAAGAGCGAATACACCGGAAGCTCCATCACTGTCCCAGCCCTCAGGCAATTCTTCGTATCTTTCCTGATCAATAAGTTCACTAATGCGAGCTTGTTCTTCAATAAATGCAGCAAAAACCAGACCCCAGCCAAGCAGTACAAATAGAGCCATTAGCAGGACGACCAGCCACCAGCCAGGCTTTTTGGTAATGAACTTTAAGATCAATAAGGCTGGAGGAAATATTAAGAATGAGCAAATCGCAATAGAAGCAAAAAGATCGTTCACTTTGGTCGCCTAAAAGTGTACCTAGACAGCAGTCGGACACTTGAGCACTAAACTGACCACAACCTAGCCAAAAGCAGCCCGCTCAAGCCTTCTGTCAAGCCGCATTGAACACCAAACACATACGGCTCATTCTCGACCTGACTACTGCCCCCCCGCGCGCTGCTCAGCCTCACTGGCTGCCGCGAGATCCCCCGAACGACGCTTGGACTCGGCGATGATGCGCCAGTTGTCGCGCTTGATGTCCTCCTTGCCGCCCGCGAGATCATTGGCGCGCGAGGCCAGATTGCCGGCCTGAACCGCCTGCCCCTGCTCCAGCCGCACACGCGCGAGCCGATTCCAGAGATACGCCTCACGCGGAGCAATACGCAACGAACGCTCCAGCGAAGCGGCCGCACCCGCAAAATCACCCGCCTGACGCTGCTGCTCGGCCTGACCGGCGAGCTTGGCGGCCGCCGGCGGCAGACTGGGCGTGGCGAAATTCGAGGGCGGCAGCGCCGGAGCCGGTGCGGCCGGACGCTCGGCCCCCGGCGTCTCGGCGGCGGGCAGAGCCGCGCGCGGATCGACCTTGGCGACCTGCGGCTCGGCCGGACGCTGAGGAGGCGCCGCCGGCGCCCCGGACGACCCCGGCGCCGGTACGGCCGGTTGCACCTGCGGACTACCCGGCGTCTGAGTGACGGCTTGAGGCGGAGCCCCAGATGTCGGCGGCGCACTCGGCATGGCGGGCTGAGCCGGCTGAGCACCGGACGCGGGCGGCACGGACGGCTCCGTCGCCATGCTCGGATCACGGTAGGCATAGACCTGGGTTCCACGCCGGACCGGCTCGGACGGCTGCTCAGGCACGGCCGCGCGCTCCGGCTGGGGCGTCGGCGCGACGGGCCGCGCCGCCTGCCCATCGCGCGGCGTCACCTGGACGATGGGCGCCGGCGGTCCCTCGCGCGGCTCCATGGAGCACGCGCTCAAACCGAGCGAAACCAGCGACGAAACGATCAGAAATCGATGCAAACGTTCCATGGTGTCAGGCGCCTTGAACTGTCATTGGGCATCAGCGACCAAAGAAGTCGCTCATGAAGTGGTTTTCGGTCCGGGCCGGCTTGGGCGGCGGCGGCGGTTCCGGTGGAGTCTCGACGGCGCCTCCGGCCGGCTCCGGCTCGCTGCGCGCCACCGACTCGCCACCACCCGAGGCGCGCGAACCCTGACCGCTGCCGCCCCCGCAACTGGCTGCGCTCTTGGCGCTGTCACCGATATAGGGCACGTTCTTGCGTCCGCAGGCATCGGCCAGAACCACGCCATCGGGCGGAATCTCGGGCAAGGGTTCGTTGTCGAGCTTCAGCATGAAGTCGCCCCACACCCGTAGCGCGCCGGTACCGCCCGCCAAGCCCATCGGCTTGTAGTCATCACGACCGACCCAGACCACAGCCACCTTGTCGCCCGAGAAACCGGCATACCAGCTGTCGCGCTTCTCATCGGTGGTGCCGGTCTTGCCGGCCATGGTCATGCCCTTGGGCAACTGATCGCCGAGCCACTTGGCCGTGCCGTCCGAGACCACGCGCTGCATGGCCCAGGTCGTCAGATAGGCCGCCTTGGGATCGACCACCGCCTCGATGGCGAGCGGATAGCGGTTGAGCGGTCGGCCCTGAGCGTCGACCACCTCGCGGATGCCGCGCAGGGGCGCGCGATAGCCGCCGGCGGCGATGGTCTGATAGACCTGCGCCACCTCCAGCGGCGACATGGACACCGCCCCCAGCAGCACCGAAGGCACGACCCGGATGCGTCGCTGTGCGCCCATCTTGTAGAGGGTGTCGACGACGTTCTTGACCCCGATGCTCAGACCCAGGTTGACCGTGGCCAGATTCAGCGAGCGCGCCAGTGCGCTGTGGAGCTGGACCGAGCCGTTGACCCTGTGATCATAGTTCTTCGGCTCCCAGCGCTTGTTGCCGTCGGGCAGGCTGACCGGGCGATCCGAGAGACTGGTGGTGAGCGTGTAGCGATCCGGCTGCGACAGGGCCGCCAGATAGATCGGCGGCTTGACCAGCGAGCCGATCGAGCGCACCGAGTCGAGCGCGCGGTTGAAGCCGGCATAGCCCGGCTGGCGCCCGCCGGCGATGGCCAGCACCTCGCCCTGCTCGACCGAGGTGACAACGGCCGCCGTCTCCAGGGTTCCGGCCTTCATGCCGCGCTGCTTCTCCAGCTCGGCCAGTCGCTTGGGCAGCGAACGCTCGACGGCGGCCTGCACCAGCGGATCGAGCGTGGTGAAGATGTTCAGCCCTTCGGAGCGCAGATCCTCGTCGCGATAGTCGCGCTGGAGCTGGCGACGCACCAGGGTGATGAAGTCTGGATAGTACCCGGCCGGACGCCCGCCGCCGTCCTGCACGCCGAGCGGCGTGCGCTTGGCCTTGGCCGCTTCAGCCTCGCTGATGACCCCATCGCGCACCATGAGATCGAGTACCAGATTGCGCCGACTCTCGGCCGCCTCGGGATGGCGGCGCGGGTCCAGGCTCGACGGCGCCTGGACCATGCCGACCAGGAGTGCCGTCTTGGCGGCGTCGAGTTCGCTCAGCGGCAGATTGAAGAAGAACTGGCTCGCCAGCCCGAAGCCGTGGATGGCGCGGCTGCCGTCCTGACCGAGATAGATCTCGTTGGCGTAGGCTTCGAGGATCTCGTCCTTGCTGTAGTGCAGCTCCAGCAGGAAGGCCATGTAGGCTTCCTTGATCTTGCGCTCGAAGGTGCGGTCGGCACTGAGATAGAAGTTCTTGACCAGCTGCTGAGTCAGGGTGCTGGCCCCCTCGACCACGGCGCCGGCCTGGAAATTACTGACTGCCGCACGCAGGATGCCCTTGGGGTCGACGCCGAGATGATGGTCGAAGTTGCGATCCTCGACCGCCATCAGGGTCTTGACCAGCAGCTCGGGCAGATCCTGGCGGCGCACCAGCACCCGGTCCTCGTTGTGGGTCGGATAGATGCTGGCGATCAGCATGGCGTCGAGCCGCACCAGGGCCGGATCGGCGCCGCCATCGGCGTCGGTCAGGGTCGCGACCTGGCCGTCGGCGAAGCTGATGTTCAGATGGCGCTCGGGTTCGGCGCCGTCCCAAAAGCGGAAGGGGCGTGTCCGGACCTCGAAGCGATCACCCAGGCGCTGATACTGGCCCTGAGTCTGCGGCGACGCGACGGCGCGATAGTTCAGCCGCTCGAGTTCGGACTCGAACTGATCCGGACTCAGGCGCCGTCCGGCGTAGAGTTCGAGCGGACGCGCCCAGACGCGCGCGGGCAAGGCCCAGCGCTGGCCCTCGAACTTGCCGCGGACCACGCGATCGAGATGGACGCCATAGAGACCCACGGCCAGGGTCGCCCCGACCGCCAGGATCAGCGACCAGCCGACGAGCACACGACCGAACCGGAAGCCTTTGCGTTTGGGTGGACGTCTCCGGGAACGCGCACCGGAGCGACGATTGGAAGTCACGGATGATTGACCTGCGAGAGCGAGTTCGGATCACGAACACGGGTGTTCGTGTATCGGAAAGTAGATGATCGGCGTTCGATTATGACACATCGGACGCCCGGATCGACCGGGCGTCCTCAGGTCTTGATGCCCACACCCCGGCGCAGCAGGAACAGACTGTAGGCCGCCAGGATGACGATGCAGATCAGGATCATGCCGAAGGCCAGCCCGAGCGGGATGTCGCTGACCCCGAGCAGCCCGTGGCGAAAGGCGTTGACCATGTAGAGCACCGGATTGGCCAGCGAGACGGTCTGCCAGAACTCGGGCAGCAGTTCGATCGAGTAGAAGACGCCGCCCAGATAGGTCAGGGGCGTGAGCACGAAGGTCGGCACGATCGAGATGTCGTCGAAACTGTTGGCATAGATGGCGTTGATGAAGCCGCCGAGCGAGAACAGCGTCGCCGTCATGACGCCGATCAGCAGCATCGTCAGCGGATCATGGATGCGGATCTCGGTGAAGAACATGGCCACCAGCATCACCGCCACGCCCACCGTCAGACCGCGCGCCACGCCACCGGCGACATAGCCGGCCAGGATCACCCAGTTGGGCGCCGGCGAGACCAGCAGTTCCTCGATATAGCGCGAGAACTTGCTGCTGTAGAACGACGAGACCACATTGGAATAAGAGTTGGTGATCACGCCCATGAGCACCAGTCCGGGGACGATGAAGTCCAGATACGCGAACCCGTCCATGGACCCGATGCGATCGCCGATCAGACGCCCGAAGATGACGAAATAGAGCGTGGTGGTGATGACCGAGGGCAGGATGGTCTGGACCCAGATGCGCGAGAAGCGCAGCACCTCCTTGCCCAGGATGGTCTGGAACGTCACCCGGTAACGACGCCAGTCGTCCAGTCGCGCGCTCATGCCCGCACCTCCAGACCGCGCCGGTCGACCAGCTCCAGGAACAGGCGTTCGAGCCGGTTCTGTTTGTTGCGCAGACTGATGACCTCGATGCCGTTGCGCGAGAGCGCCTCGAAGAGTCCGTTGATGGTGTGCTCGCGGTTCATCTCGACTTCCAGCGTACAGTCGTCCAGCGCCTGGAGCACGAAGCCGCCCAGCTCCGGCAGTTCCGAGACCCGTCCCTTGAGATTGAGCACGAAGGTCTCGGTATGGAGCCGGTTGAGCAGGATCGCCAGACTGGTGCGCTCGGCGATCTCGCCGCCGTCGATGATGGCGATGTTGCGGCAGAGGCTCTCGGCTTCTTCCAGATAATGGGTGGTGAGGATGATGGTCGTGCCCTGGGCGTTGAACTCGCGCAGGAAGGACCACATCGAGCGGCGGATCTCGATGTCGACGCCGGCCGTCGGCTCGTCGAGGATCAGGAGTCGCGGCTCATGGACCAGGGCGCGCGCGATCATCAACCGGCGCTTCATGCCGCCCGAGAGTCGGCGCATCTCGGTGTCGCGCCTGTCCCAGAGGTCGAGCTGACGCAGATAACGTTCGGCGCGAGCCTTGGCGACGGCGCGCGGGATGCCATAATAGCCGGCCTGATTGAGCACGACCTCGATCACCGGCAGGAACAGATTGAAGTTGAACTCCTGCGGCACCAGACCGATGCACGACTTGACGCCTTCCGGATCACGGTCCAGATCGCGCCCGAACACCGAGACCCGACCCGACGTCTTGCTCACCAGTGACGAGACGATGCCGATGAAGGTCGACTTACCGGCCCCATTGGGTCCGAGCAGGGCGAAGAAATCCCCCTCCTGGACTTGGAGATCGACGCCCTTGAGCGCCTGGAAACCGCCGCGGTAGACCTTGGTGAGTTGCTGAACGTCGAGTGCGAACATGGATGGAAGTCAGTTGACGGAAATCTTTTGGGCGTCAAACCAAACGCGGTTCAAATGGAATTCATCGAGCTGGTCTTACTGCTTTCGGCCGTGGCCCTGGTGGCCGGCTGTGTCGACACCATCGCCGGTGGCGGCGGACTGCTGAGCATCCCGGCCCTGCTCTGGGCGGGGCTCAGTCCGGTCGAGAGTCTGGCGACCAACAAGGCGCAGGCCGTCTTCGGCAGCGGTACAGCCACGGTCCAGTTCATCCGCCGTGGCTTGATCGCGCCGCGCGGCATCGCTCTGGCCGTGCTCTGCACCTTCGCCGGGGCCGCGTTCGGCGCCTGGCTGGTGCAGCGTCTCGACAGCACCCTGCTCGAAGGACTCATCCCGCTCCTGCTGATCGCCTTCGCGCTCTATTTCTGGCGCTCGCCGCGTCTGTCGGATCTCGACTCGCACCAGCGTCTGGACGAAAGCCTCTTCGCCGTCCTCATCGGACTGGGCGTCGGCTTCTACGATGGCTTCTTCGGCCCCGGAACCGGCACCTTCTTCGCGCTGGGCTATGTCGCCCTGCTCGGCTACAACCTCAGACGCGCCACCGCCCATAGCAAAGCACTCAACTTTACCAGCAATCTGGCGGCCCTGCTGTGTTTCGTCCAGGGCGGCCATATCCTCTGGCCGATCGCGCTGGCGATGGCGCTGGGGCAGATGATCGGCGCCTGGATCGGCGCGCATCTGGTGCTGCGCCATGGCGCGGCCCTGGTGCGGCCGGTGCTGGTCGTGGTCTCGCTCGCCGTCTCGGGGAAGCTGTTGTGGGAGCGGGTCGCCGGCGGCTGACGTTCGGCCGGACTGTCCCGAAGCTGTCATATCGATCGCGCATAATCGCCGATTGCATCCGGATCGGCATTGAGGAATCGGCCAGGGAGACTGCTCATGTATCCACAAACCAATGACAACACCGCACTGACCGCACGCGCGCGCCTGCTCGGGCGTCATCTCGACATCAAGCGTCTCGGGCACCTGGAGGCGCTGGCGACCAATCCGCTGGTGACGCCGATCGGCGATACGGGCCGCGCCGTGCTCTTTCGCTCGGGCGCCGTGGTGCTGTTCGGGGTCGACGATGTCCAGGAAACGGCCTTCATCGAGGAGATCCGCCCCTTCGTGCGCGACTCGCTGATCCAGCCCGAGCACGAAGACCTGCCGATCCTGATCGATCCGAGCCGCGCCGAGGCGCTGGAACGCGAGCGTCTGGTACTGGCCGATGCCGATCTGGCACGGCTCCAGGTCGTGGCCGACATCCTGGGCAAGAGCGTGCTGCTGGCCGATCAGGAAGCCAGGGTCGCGCACGCCTTCGATCGCATCGAGCCGCTGGCCGATCGCCTGCGGCGTCAGGGGCGCGGCGTGAGTCATGCCGGCACCCTCATCCGCCACATCGGCGAGGCGCTGGCGATCCAGCAGGACATGGTCGGGCGCGGCGAGATCGGCGACAAACCCGAGGTCATCTGGGAGCGCCCGGATCTGGAGCGGCTGTTCCTGAATCTGGAGGCCGAATACGAGATCCGCGAGCGTCAACTGGCCCTGGAGCGCAAGCTGACGCTGATCAACGACACGGCCGGCACCCTGCTCGATCTGTTGCAGAGCAAGCGCAGTCTGCGGGTGGAGTGGTACATCGTCATCCTGATCGTGGTCGAGATCGTGCTCACGCTCTATGAGCTGTTCCTGCACAACTCTGGGCACGGATGATCATGGCTGTAGTCGTTCCAGCAATTCCTCGCGCGACAGGCCGTGATGAATCGCGACCGCTTTCAGAATCGCGGCGAGCGTGCCGGCTCGCAACGGATCATGCAGCGGAATCGTCACATGATGCTGTCCGCCACGCTCTGTCGTCAGCCGCACATGGCTTCCAGTCTGGCGCGTCGGGCGATAGTCCAGCCGCCCGAGCCGCTCGATGAGGTCTTTTCCCGATAGGTCGCGTGGCAGTCTCACGCCGCGATGGCCTCCTCACGGGTGATATGCAGGCGGATCAAAGATGGCTTTTCGGCCGGATCGAAATGGCAGGATACCGCATCCCGAACCAGCTCCCGCAGCGCAGGCAGATCGTCGGCCTCCGTGAAGATATCGACACCAAGCGCGTGCGCCACATATCCCCCCTCCGGCGCCTCCTCGACGATGAAGTGGATCTCGCTCATATCGCAAAGTCTCAGTTGGTTTAGCGCATTTGGCTTCAGCCGGCCGCGATGGCGGCCTGCGAGAGCCAGATCAGCGCCGGTTCGTCGTCATCCGTCAGCTTGCCCTCGCGCATCAGCAGTAGCCCATCGGCGACCGGCTGGGCGATGACGCCCTCATCCTGGGCTGGAACAGGCGTGGCCAGCGGGTTGGCCGGACGCGCTCCGACCCGCTGATCGACCCAGCGTCGAACCATGTCGTGATAGGCGTGCCGATAGACCACCTTGGCCGCGCGCAACTGATCGTCCTGGAAGAAGAGCGTGACCGAGGCCGCCGGGATCTGGTTGAAGGCGCCGATCTGAGCGCCGCACAGTCGGTTGCCGAACGGATTGGCCCCGTCGGCACACTGGAATTCGAGCCTGGGGAAGGTCTCGCGCAGTTTCGCCTCGGTCAGCCGGCTGTCGAAGGCGTCGAGCGCGGCATTGAACTCGGGCTTGCCGAGCAGCCCCATCAGGGCGAGATCGGTGCGCCGCTGGCCGTCCTCGGTGAAGGCGAGCCAGAAGAACGGCCCGATCACCAGGGCCAGCATCAGGAACGTCTTGTAGGCTTTCGGCAGCTTCAGATTGGCGCTCATTCGTTTACTCGTGTCATGTCGCTTGGATTCCCCCTCTTCCCAATCCCTCTCCCGCGAGGGGAAAGTGGCTTTCACTGGGCCACGATCTCGACCCGTCGGTTGAGCGCGCGCCCTTCTTCGGTGGCGTTGCTGGTCAGGGGCGCGAGACCGGCCACGCCCATGGGTTTGAGTCGCTCACCCAGAATGCCATAACTCTGGATGAGTGTGCGCACGACCTCCTCGGCACGGCGGCGCGAGAGATCCATGTTGTACTCCAGCGTACCGCGATTGTCGGTGTGCCCGACGATGTAGAGCTTGAGCTCGGGATTCTCGACCAGCATCAGGGCGATCTGTTCGAGCTGGGGCTTGGATTCGTCCTTGATGGTCGCTTGGTCGAAGTCGAACTGGATGCCATGGACGGCGATGCGTCCGGCGTCCGAGAGTCCCTGAGCCATCTCTTTGGCTTCGATCGAGACCATGCGCTCGCGCATCGGCTGCGACAGCACCTCTTCGACGAAGATGGCCACCCGGTTGCCGGCGGCCGAATCGGCGAAGTTGTCCTGTAGCGCGGCGAAGACGAAGACATAGGAATCACCGTTCGGGGTCTGACGGCGCGCGCTGTAGAGCCGCGGCTCCTGGACCGTCGTGTCGGAGTAGACGTGCTTGAGCAGATGGCTGTCGGTGAGCTGCTTGCCGTTGGCGGCCTCGCCATAGAAACGATCGACCCCGTCCCCGCATTCCTCGAACCCCGAGCACTGATAGAGCGGTTCATAGCCCAGATCCTCCAGCGCGCGGCGGTAGTTGCGGATGACCTCCAGCGAACTGGCGTTGCTCGGGGCCAGATAGACCAGCCGCGTGCGCCGGCCGGACGCCTTGATTGTCTGTTTCCAGTCTCCGGTACCTGTCTCCCAGGGGCCGGTCGGAATCAGCGTCTCATCGAAAGGACTGACCCGATGACCGATGATCACCGACCCCTCGAAGCGCGGAAGGCCGGGGATGTCGGTCGCGCCTGGAAGATCGCGCTCGAAATCAGTCGCCGCGACCGCTCCGGCCATGCCCATGAACCCCAAGAGCAGCAGGACTACCGTGAGCCGAGCGATCGGCCCGAACAGCCGCCGTCCGTCCGCCCCCGGCGTCAGACCTGGCATCCGTTTCCAATGGCTTGAGAGGGCTATGGGGTCCATGGCTGTGAGTGTCGAACAGGGCTGGGTTCCAATGGACAGGCATGTCAACAGGCCGAATGGGCGCGATTTTACAGGAATTGGCCGGGGTTTCCGGATCTATGGTAAAACGCAGTCCCTTTCAGCCGCGACGTCCAGGTACGTCCGGCCCGTTCATTCAATCCCAGGCCCTCCGCCCCAGCGATCTCCCGTGACTCAAGACAGCTCGCCCCCCGACCTCTCCCGGCACACGCCCATGATGCAGCAGTATCTGCGCATCAAGGCCGAGTATCCGCACATGCTGCTGTTCTACCGCATGGGGGACTTCTACGAGCTGTTCTACGAGGACGCCGAGCGCGCCGCGCGTCTGCTCGACATCACATTGACCCGGCGCGGTCAGTCGGGCGGCCGACCGATCCCGATGGCCGGCGTGCCCTATCATGCCGTCGAAGGCTATCTGGCCAAGCTGGTGCGTCAGGGCGTATCCGTCGCCATCTGCGAGCAGGTCGGCGATCCGGCTCAATCCAAGGGGCCGGTCGAACGCAAGGTGACGCGCATCGTCACGCCTGGAACCTTGACCGACGAGGCCTTGCTGGAGGAGCGGCGCGAGAACCTGCTGGTCGCCATCGCCGAGGGCGCCTCCGGACTGGGGCTGGCGGTGCTGGAACTCTCCAGCGGACGCTTCTCGGTGCTAGAGGTCGGGTCGCACGAGGCGCTCATGAGCGAGCTCGAACGCTTGAGACCCGCCGAGATCCTGATCGCCGAGGACAGCCGGCTCGACAGCGATCTGCGGCTCGAACGCGGCGTCACCCGACGCCCGGTCTGGCACTTCGAGTCCGACAGCGGCGAACGCGCCCTGTGCGAGCAGTTCGGCACCCGCGATCTGGGCGGCTTCGGCTGCGCCGGGATGCGGACGGCGATCGGCGCGGCCGGCTGTTTGCTCCAATACGTCCGCGACACCCAGTTCGCCGCCCTGCCGCACATTCGCGGCCTGTCCACCGAGTCGCGCGACGAGGCGCTGATCCTGGATGCCGCGACCCGACGCAACCTGGAGATCACCGAGAGTCTCGGCGGACGCTCCGAGCACACATTGGCCGGCGTGCTCGACCAGACCGTCACCGCCATGGGCAGCCGCTTGCTGCGCCGCTGGCTGAACCGTCCGCTGCGCGACCGCGAGGCCATCCGCGCCCGGCATGGCGCCATCCGCGCCTTGATCAGCGTGGGGCATGGCGCGTCCATTCAAACACTCCTGAACGGCATCGGCGACCTGGAACGCATCCTGGCGCGCGTGGCGCTCGGCACCGCCCGCCCGCGTGATCTGGCGGTGCTGCGCGACTCGCTCGCCGTCCTGCCCGATCTGCGCGCCGAACTGGCCGAGTCTCCCGACCCCCTGCTCGCCCAACTACGCGACGAGATCGGCGAGCATCCCGAGGTGCTGGATCTGCTCCAGCGCGCCATCCTCGAACAGCCGCCGGTGCTGATCCGCGACGGCGGTGTGATCGCACGCGGCTATGACGCCGAACTCGACCGGCTGCGCGACCTCTCCGAACATGCCGACCAGTTCCTGCTCGACCTGGAGACGCGCGAGCGGACGCGCACCGGCATCGCCAATCTCAAGGTCGGCTACAACCGGGTGCACGGCTATTACATCGAACTGAGCCGCACCCAGGCCGATCAGGTGCCGCCGGATTTCGTGCGCCGCCAGACGCTCAAGGGCGTCGAGCGCTACATCACGCCCGAACTCAAGCGCTTCGAGGATCAGGTCTTGAGCAGCCGCGAACGCGCGCTCGCCCGCGAGAAATGGCTCTATGAGGAACTGTTGGGTCAGTTGGGCCTGTCGCTCGGGCCGCTGCAACTGGCCGCCAGCGCCATCGCCGCGCTCGACGTGCTGGCCAATCTGGCCGAGCGCGCCCAGACGCTGAACTGGAGCTGTCCGGAGCTGACCAACCGCGCGCAGATCGAGATCCAGGACGGGCGTCATCCGGTCGTCGAGCGCGTGCTCGACGGTCCCTTCGTCGCCAATGGCCTGCGTCTGGACGGCAAGCGGCGGATGCTGGTCATCACCGGCCCCAACATGGGCGGCAAATCGACCTACATGCGCCAGAATGCGCTCATCGTGCTGCTCGCCCATGCCGGGAGCTTCGTGCCGGCGCGTCGTGCCGTCATCGGCCCCATCGACCGCATCTTCTCGCGCATCGGCGCCTCGGACGATCTGGCTGGCGGACGCTCGACCTTCATGGTCGAGATGGAGGAGACGGCCAATATTCTGAACAACGCGACGGCTCAGAGCCTGATCCTGATGGACGAGATCGGGCGCGGCACCAGTACCTTCGACGGGCTGTCACTGGCCTGGTCGTGCGCGGTCGAGCTGGCCACGCGCATTGGCGCCTACAGCCTGTTCGCGACCCATTATTTCGAGCTGACCACCCTGCCCGAGGAATATCCGGGTATCGCCAACGTCCATCTCGACGCCATCGAACATGGTCAGTCGATCGTCTTCATGCACGCCCTGCGCGAGGGTCCGGCCAATCAGAGTTATGGTCTGGCGGTGGCGGCGCTCGCCGGGGTGCCGCCAGCAGTCATCACCCGCGCGCGCGAGCGCTTGCGCGAACTGGAAGACGGTGCGCATCGTCATGCCACGCGCGAGACCCGACAGCTCTCGCTGTTTCCGATGGAGCCGGCATCGACACCGCGCCCCAAGGCCAAGCCGGAAGCCGTCGTCGAGCCGGTCGAACCCCCGGTCTGCGCGGCACTGCGCGACATCGAT
Source organism: Allochromatium humboldtianum (assembly GCF_013385175.1). Classification (GTDB taxonomy): domain Bacteria; phylum Pseudomonadota; class Gammaproteobacteria; order Chromatiales; family Chromatiaceae; genus Thermochromatium; species Thermochromatium humboldtianum. The sequence continues at coordinate 270,539 of NZ_JABZEO010000004.1, forward strand.
CCAGACGGACTCACGCCGCGCGAGGCGCTGGAGGCGCTCTACCGTCTGCGTGGGATGATCGAATCTCAGGGAGTCCTCGCCGGGAAGCGAGCACGGGCACACGAAGGTTGAGTAACCGTCAAAGCGACAGGGCGCCAAAACGCTGAATGCAGGTCGCGCCCTATCGTGCTTTGTGGAGACGAAGACCGCGCGGATCGAGCACAATGCCGCCTTGCAGCGGGTCATGATCGACTGGGGACTTAATGAGGGGCGCTTATGATTTGCAGCGGGATATTTTTGATTTACAAGAAAATCTTGTAATAAATTGGCGGAGAGGGAGGGATTCGAACCCTCGATAGGCTATTAACCTATACACACTTTCCAGGCGTGCTCCTTAAGCCACTCGGACACCTCTCCGGGAGGGGAATCGATGCTGACCGACTCTTTGCCCATGCAGGCGTGGAGCCGCTATCCCTGTCGCTCGATAAGCCGCACACTATACATCAAGCCCACTCCCCTTGCAATCGGAGCGCCCCGAATTTCGTCGCCGGGATTCAGGAGTCTTGTTCCAGATCGCTCGATGCAAACCCCAGTGACCCAAGTCAATGTGATCGAGCGCGGAATTTGCTGATATGCACTGGCAGGACATCTACAACCCTTGGCTGAGGTGAGGACTCGACCCATGGCCACGATCGACAACGACCAGGATCTCCGCACGGCACTCAATCGGCTGAACCCGGACCAGCAACGACAGCTCGGCTGCCGGTTCGCACACCAAGTCATGAATCTGAGCCGCGACGAGCGCGTCAACCGCGCCATCCATACCGGACTCACGGACGGGGCCTCACCCGGCGAACTAGAAGACGCCTTCAGGGTCGCTCGCGCCTATGCCGTCAAGACCTATACTGATTGCGGCAAGGATACCGACTGGATGGCACAGGCCGATCATTTCGTCGCGGCCTCCGCCGCCGCCGCACTGACGCCGGACGAACTCATGACCGAGCGGCAGAATCGTGCCTGGAAGGCGGCCGTTCAGGCACGCATGGCGGTCAGCTGTGCCATGATGGAAGACGATGCGGCCGACGAGAGCAACGTCGCACGACAGCAGTATGCACTGACCGCCGAGTTTCTCGGCTAACCCGCATCTACAAGGTCTTGGATTCGCTCCACGCGTGCTTACGACGCCGACGAACGAGTCTCACTGTGAGGTCTGATATGCACAAGTTCGGTTTATATGTATCGGGTGTCGCCCTGACGACTGCCCTGGGTCTGGCCCTGCCTGCGGGTGTCCAGGCTCAACCCGGCGGTTATGGCTATGGTCAGGGTTCGCAGCAGGGTTCGGGCCAGGGCATGAACCAGGGCCAACGACCGGGACAGGGTCAGGGCGGCTCTCAAGGCCAGGGGCCGGGCCAGGGATCGGGCGGTTCTCAAGGTCAGGGACCGGGCCAGGGATCGGGCGGCTCTCAAGGTCAGGGACCGGGCCAGGGATACGGCTATGGCTCCGGCGGCCCCGGCTATGGCCGCGGTCCAGGCTATGGCGGCGGTCCGGGAGGCGGCGGTTATGGCCCGCCCCCGCCACGCCCCGGCTATGGCCCAGGCTATGGACCCGGCCCGGATATGCCCATGCCTTACGGTGGACAGCGCCCGCCCCCAGGCTATTGACGCCCCCTAGCGAGGTCTCGCCACCACAGGTGGCGACGGCCTCGCGCCCAAATTCCGCAACGATCCAACTTGCGCTACACTCCACCGATCTCGATCGGCCAGGGGTACGCCTCCCAGCGCCCACGCCACCCGTCGTCAGGCCCGTCTCCCAGAGACGAGAATGCTTGGACGCTCAAACGATGCTGCCAAGGTCAGGATTCGATTCGTGGAAGAACAACTCCTCACGCTGGACGACTACATCGCCATCATCAGGCGCCGTAAATGGCAGGCCATCGTGCCGGCCCTCATCCTGCTCGTGATCGCTGTACTCGCCGCCGTACTCATTCCGCCCACATACCGATCCACGGCCACCATCCTCATCGAGCGTCAGGAGATCCCGCCGGATCTGGTCCGGACCACGGTCACAAGCTATGCCGACCAGCGCATCCAGGTCATCAGCCAGCGGGTGATGACCACGGTCAACCTGAGCACCCTGATCGAGCGCTACGACCTCTATCCCGACATCCGCCGCCGCGAGAGCATCAACATGGCCGTCGAGAAGATGCGCGAACGCATCAAGCTCGACATGATCAGCGCCGACGTGCTCGACCCGCAGAGCGGACGCGCGCAGGAGGCCACCATCGCCTTCTCGCTGTCGTTCGAGGACGGTTCGGCCAGCATCGCTCAGAAAGTGACCAATGAACTGGTGTCGCTCTTTCTGAACGAGAACCTGGAACGTCGCACGGCGGCCGCGAACGAGGCGACCACCTTCCTGCAGGCCGAGGCCGAGCGGCTCGGCGCCGAGATCAGCACCCTGGAGGCCAAACTGGCGGCCTTCAAGGAAGAATACAGCGACAATCTGCCCGAACTGGCAGCGCTCAACCGCGAACTCATGCGCCGCACCGAGGAGCGGCTGCGCGACAACGAGCAGGCGATCCGCACACTCCAGCAGCAGGCGCTCTATCTGGAATCCGAGCTTGCCCAGATCAGTCCCAGCATCGCCGGAGCACCCGGAGTCCAGGGCGGCTCGATCGAGGCCTATCTGGAGGAATTGCAAGCCCGCTATGTCCGGGTCAAGGAGCGCTACTCGCCCAACCATCCGGACCGTATCCAGCTCGAAAAAGAGATTGCCGCCCTGCGCCTTCAGGTCGGCGAGTCGAGCGCCGCCGCCATCCAGACCCGACTCGATGGTCTGCTTTCGGAATTGGCCGACCTCACCAAACGCTATTCGAATGATCATCCCAGTGTCGCCTCGCTGAGGCGCAGCATCGCCGATACCCAGGCGAAACTGGATCAGGCCCGCCGCAACATGGGCGACCAGCGCGCGCGCCTGGCCGGCGCCAACAACCCGGCCTACATCCAGTTGCGCACCAAGCTTGATGCCGCGCAAATCGAGATCGAGTCGCTCAAGACCCTGCGCGTCAAACTCGAGGACGAACTGCGCGCCTATGAGGATCGCATCACCAAGGCGCCTCGGGTCGAGCAGGAATATCGCGTGCTCACGCGCGACTACGACAACGCCATGGCCAAGTATCGCGAGATCCGCGAGAAGAGTCTGCAAGCCGAACTGGCCCAGTCGCTCGAACGCGACCGCAAGGGCGAGCGCTTCCTGCTGATCGAACCGCCTCTGGTGCCCGAAAAGCCCGACAAGCCCAATCGACTGGCGATCCTGGTGCTCGGGTTCGTGCTCGCCGGCGCGGGCGGCGTGGGCAATCTGGCGCTGATGGAGAGTCTCGACAAGGGGCTGCACGGCACACGCGCCATCCAGATGGCTACGCAGATGCCGCTGCTGGCGGTCGTGCCCTATATCGAGACGGCGCGCGATCGTCAGGCACGCCTGAAGCGCACCTATCTCCTGGTCGGCGCCGTTCTGACGCTCGTGCTCGCCGCGACGGCCCTCTTCCACTGGCTCGTGATGCCGCTCGATGTGTTCTGGTTCGTGCTCATGCGCCGGATCGACGCCGCCGTGCCTGGACTGTTGAATTGAGGCCCTGGAATTGAACCCTTCAGCCAAGGAGATCGCACCATGGAACGCTTGAGAAAGGCCATGGAGCGCGCCCGGGCCGACCGGCAGCGTGTCATCCAGCCACAGCCTGCGCCGACGCCCGATCGCGAGTCGTCCACGTCAGCGCCCAGGGAGGCCGATGGGTCCGGCGTCCAGATCCGGTATACCCGCACGGCGCGGGTGGCGGTCGATCCGCACTCGCTCCAGAATGGACGCATCCTGCTGCGCGAAGATCATCCGGATCTGGCCGGGCTGCACGAGGGCGTGGCCGATGCCTACAAGATCCTGCGCACCCAGATCCTGCACCGGATGCGCGCCAAGTCATGCCGGACCCTGGCCATCACCAGTCCGGGGGTCGGCGACGGCAAGACCACGACCTCGATCAATCTGGCGATCAGTCTGGCGCGCGACGTCAACCAGACTGTGCTGTTGGTCGACTTCGACCTGAAGCGCCCCTCCATCGGCCGCTATTTCACGGGACGCGAATCGCTCGGACTCATCGAGTGTCTGACCGGCGATGTCGAACTGCCGGACGTGCTCATCAACCCCGGCATCGAGCGCCTGGTGATCCTGCCGGGCGGCAAGCGCATCCGGCACTCATCGGAACTGCTCTCATCGCCGCGCGTCGTACAACTGGTCGAGGAGCTGAAGAGCCGCTACGAGGACCGTCTGATCCTGTTCGACATGCCGCCGCTGTTCGCCGGCGACGACGTCATCGCCTTCCTGCCCCATGTCGACGCCGTGATGCTGGTGGTCGAAGACGGCAAGGTCAGTCGCACGCAACTGGATCATGCCGGCGAACTGCTCGGCGAGAAATGCATCGGGATGGTGCTCAACAAGGCCGATTCCGGTTCCACATCTCCAGGCTACTATTATTGATCAGCCACTCGAAGTCTTTTGGTCCGGGACTTCGAGATCCCGAATCATCACCATCGAGATACGAGGTGTCGAATGAAGCCAGTCATCCGCTTGCTCTGCCTGCTCGCCCTGGCCCTGGTCCAGGCGCCTTCCTGGGCCGCGCCCCAATGGTATGTCGGTTATTCCTTCATCCATGGCGAGAACGGCCGGTATTGCGCCTTCATGCGTTTTCGCGCCGACTCGCACACCTTGGAGCAGGCCGACACCCTCTATCGCTATCTGGGCGATCGTCTGGCCGCGCGCGCCGAAGCGGGTGCGGCCCTCTCGCATACCCTGCCCTCCGCGGCCCTGGCCGAGGGCAAGACCGGGGAGGCGATGGCCGATGAGTTCATCGCCAAGGGCGTCGGCGCCTGCACCATCGCCGACCGGCCGGTCGATGGTCTGCTCTTCATCAGCAGCTTCGGCTGCGACTACCAGGACGAGCCGCAGATGTGCGTGCGCGTCTATGTCGACACCGGCGACCAGGACGCCACGCCCTTCGGCATCGCGCGCGGACCGGCCTCACTCGGCGGGATCTTCGTCAACCGCACGGTCTGGAACAGCTCTTCGTCACTGGTCTACGCCGGACGCACGGCGCTGCCATTTGCCGTCGATTCGGCCCTGAACCACGCTGCTTCCGGCCTGCAAGTCTTCTCGGACTGACCGCTCCTCAAAGCTCCGCCAGATGCGGATAGCGGCGCGGGAACTCCTCGCGATCCTTGCGAAAGCGCCGCTCGACCGGATAGGGAAAGACATCCTCCAGATGCCCGGCCCGGATGTTGGCCTGGCGTGCGCGCCACCAGTCCGGGTCGAGCAGCTCGCGATGCTTGGCCCGAAAGACCTTGCGGATGCGCGGGTCGGTGAGCAGGAAGGTCGCGAACTCCTCCGGGAAGACATCGTTGGGACCGGCGGTGTACCAGGTCTCCTCGCTCAGCTCCATCTCGGGATAGGGCGCCTCGGGGATGTCGCGGAAGTTGCATTCGGTCAGATAGCACAGCTCGTCGTAGTCGTAGAACACCACGCGCCCATGCCGGGTGACGCCGAAGTTCTTGAACAGGAAGTCGCCGGGGAAGATGTTGGCGGCGGCCAGTTGCTTGATGGCGTCGCCGTATTCGCCGATGGCATGGCGGATCTCGTCGTCGTCGGCGGTGTGCAGATAGAGGTTCAGTGGCGAGAGCCGGCGCTCGATGTAGAGATGCTTGATGATGAGCTGATCCCCGACCCGTTCGAGGCTGCCGGAACACTCGGTCTCCAACAATTCGAGCAAGGCCGGTGAGAAGCGCGCCAGCGGAAAGGCCACGTGCGAGTACTCCCAGGAGTCGGCCATGCGCCCGACCCGGTCGTGCATCTTGACCAGCTGGTACTTCTCCTTGACCTGCTCGCGCGTCATCTCCTTCGGCGGCGGGAAGCGGTCCTTGATGATCTTGAACACATAGGGGAAGGACGGCAGGGTGAAGACGCACATCACCATGCCGCGGATGCCGGGCGCGATCATGAACTCGTCGGACGAGTAGCGCAGGTGCTTGATGAAATCGCGATAGAACTCGGCCTTGCCGAACTTCTGGAAGCCGATCGCGGTATAGAGTTCGGCCTTGCCCTTGCGCGGCATCAGCGGGCGCAGGAAGTCGACCACGGCGGCCGGCGCCTCGGTGTCGACCATGAAATAAGCGCGCGAGAAGCTGAAGACGTTCGAGATGTCCTCCACCCCGGTCAGGAGCGTGTCGACATAGAGTCCCTGCTCCGGGTCGTTGAGGATGGGGACGACGAAGGGGATCTGGTCGGCGCCGTTGATCGCCTTGCCGATGATGTAGGCGCCCTTGTTGCGGAAGAAGGGCGCGCACAGCACCGCGATCTGGAAGTTCTGCTGGATGGCGCGATTGGCCGGGAAGCGCGAACGGATCGCGAGCAGCAGACAGCGGATGTCGCGCCGCATGTCACGGAAGCGGCGTTCGAATCCGGCATCGCGCAGGATACGGGCGATGACGCGCGCAAAGCCGTCGCGTGCCGGGTAATAGGGCCGGAAGATCGGCACCTCCGCTTCCAGATGCTCGGTCGAGATCAGCGGCCAGACGAAGATGTAGCTGTTGTTGTAGTAATGGCGGTCGAACAGCCGGCAGAAGACCGAGTTGTAGAAGGTCTCGGCCAGCTCGGGCTGATTGATCTGCGGCAGCAGGCGCATGTACTCGACCTTGACCCGGCGCCAGAGCGTATCGCTGGGGTCGCGCAGGTTGAACTCGCGTCTCAGGAGCGCCACGGTCTCGCCGACGCGCGTATCGTAGAAACCGATGCGCTCGCGCGCGGCGACCTGGACCGCCGGCCAGTCGGCCTGCTCGAAGCGCGTCTGGGCGCCGGCCGTGGTCTCGCGAAAGAGCCGGAAGTGACGCTCGAAGCCTTCGAGGATGGCTTCGGCGATGAGTTTGGCTTCGGTCCAGGCCATGGGGGTTCACCGTTCGAAGAGCGCCATGGATTCAACATGGCTGGTGTGCGGGAACATGTCCATCACGCCCGCCGCGCGCAGTCGATAGCCGAGTTCGTTGACCAAGCGGTCGGCGTCGCGCGCCAGGGTGGTCGGGTAGCAGGAGACATAGACCAGACGCTCCACACCCAGACGCGGCAGCCAGTCGAGCACCTCCAAGGCGCCACTGCGCGGCGGGTCGATCAGGGCCTTGGTGAAGCGCTGTCGGGTCCAGGGGGCCTCGGTGCTCAGTTCGGCCTGGAGGTCGGCGACGTGGAACTGCACGTTGGTCAGCCCATTGCGCTCCGCGTTGGCGCGTGCGCGCTCGACCAGTCCGGCATCGCCTTCCACGCCCACCACCTCAGCCGAACGGCGCGCCAGCGGCAGGGTGAAGTTGCCCAGTCCGCAGAACAGATCCAGCACCGCCTCGTCCGGCTCGGGGGCGAGCAGATCGAGCGCCTGATCGACCATGCGTCGGTTCAGTTCCAGATTGACCTGGGTGAAGTCGCTCGGCAGGAAGCCGATCTCGACGCCGTGGTTCGGCAGGCTGTAGCTCAGCGCGGCCTCCTGGCCTGCGAGCGGGCGGATGCTGTCGATGCCGCCGTCCTGAAGATAGATGTGGAAGCCTTCGCGTTGGCCGAGTTCGAGCAGGCGCGCCTCGTCCTCGGGCGTCGGCGTCTGCATGACGCGGAACACTAGCACACAGGGTCCATCGCCCATGGCCATCTCGATCTGGGGGACATGGTCGCGGATGCTCAGACCCTCGATGGTCGCGGCCAGCGTCTCCAGGCGTTCGCCGACCTGCGGGTGCAGCACCTCGCAGCGGCGCAGATCGGCCAGGAAGCTGTTGCGCCGTTCGCGAAAGCCGACCAGGGTGCGCCCCTTCTTGACGACATGGCGCACACCGAGACGCGCCTTGCGTCGATAGCCCCAAGGCTCGGCGGTGAGCGGGTCGAGCCAGCGTTCGGGCGTCACCTTGCCGATGCGTTCGAAGACGTCGGCCAGACTGTCGTGCTTGACGCGGATCTGGGCCTCGGGATTCAGATGCTGGAGCGCACAGCCGCCGCAGACGCCGAAGTGGGCGCACTTCGGCTCGATGCGGTCGGGCGAGGCCGTGAGCACTTCCTCGACCTCGGCCTCGTCGAAGCGGCGCTGGACGCGGGTATAGCGCAGGCGCACGCGCTCGCCGGGCAGTGCGCCATCGACGAACACGGTCTTGCCGTCGACACGGGTCAGGCCGCGGCCTTCATGGGTCAGGGTTTGGATCTCGGCCTCGATGGGCGCGGGGAGCGTTTTGGGTTTTCTCGACACGGGCGGGCTGGACGATCGTCAGTTGGCGGTTGAAGCTTGGGAGCCGACATCTTAGCGCCCTTTGAGCCATGGCGCCCGTGTGAAGAATCCGGTCGTCAGTCAGGCTCGATGTCCTGATAGACCTCAGGAGTGAAGCGCGGAGTGCAGATGGCCAGAAAGATCAGATCACAGTCGCCGTCGTTCTCGATGCGCTGCGCGGCGCCGGCCGGGATATAGACCAGATCGCCCGGCCCGACCCGTCGGGGTTCGAGTCCCTCGACCTCCAGCAGTCCGACCCCCACCAGGATCAGATAGCGCTCGACGACGCCATCGAGTCGATGCAGGCGCGTGCGCTCGCCCGGTTCGACCCGGGCGCGCGCGATCGAGAGGGCGGGATCCTCAGGCCGATTCCAGCCCTCCAGGATGAAACAACCCTCATCCATGAAGTATTCGTCCGACTCGGCGGGCGAATGAATCAATGGGCGTTCCAGCGTCATGTCGAACCAACCTCACAGCAAGCCGGCACTGCGCCGGTAGGCTTCGGAGCGTCGATCACCGCCGCGCGGACGCGGCAGAGCGCGCCGGTTGAGCAGACTCTCGATCTCCCGGCAGAACTCGGGGCTGCCCAGCGCCCAGGCCTTGTTGGTCGAATCGCGAATCCGTTTGAGCATGGCGTCGTCGATCGGACGGGCGGCGTCCTCGGCATAACGCTCACGCCTGGCTTTGGCGCTACGGCCCAGACGCTCGTATTCCTGATGCGGCCTGACGAGCCGGTCCTCGACGCCCTCGGCGTTGACGCCATAGCTCGACCAGCCGTACTCGGCGGGTGAGTCCACCAGAGCGGCACGCACCGGATTGGACTCGATATAATGCGCAACCGTCAGCAGATGATTCCTGGGATCGACCAGGGTGGCGCGATAACGTCCCTCCCAGAGCGTGCCGCGCCGTTCGTGGCGTCCGTTGAAATACTGGACGTAATAGCGCCCGACGTACTGCATCAGCTTGCCGATACCGTTCTCCACATAGGGCGTGAGCAGCAGATGGAAATGGTTGGGCATCAGCACATAGGCGTGGATGTCGCACTGGAACTTCTCGGCGGCCACGCCGAGCTTGTCCCAGATGAACCAGTAATCTTCCTCCTCGAACAGGATCTGCTGACGATTGTTGCCGCGCTGGATGACGTGCTGCGGATAGCCGGGCATGACGAAACGGGGAAGGCGTGCCATGAGGGTCGGGTCCGGTTGGTTGACCTGACCTTGAGTATAGACAGCTCTTGACAACTTGCCGGACTTGTTTGCGATCGCCCCTCCAACCCTACTGAACACCCATGCCCCATCTCGACCCACTCCCCATCGATGTGATCCTGGACGACCTGCGTGCCGCGTTGCGCCAGGGGCATGGGGTGCTGCACGCGCCAACGGGGTCGGGTAAGTCGACCGGCGTGCCGCTGGCCCTGCTGGACGAACCCTGGCTGACCGGTCAGCGCATCCTGATGCTCCAGCCGCGTCGTCCGGCGGCGCGGATGACGGCGGCACGCATGGCCGACCGGCTCGGTGAGCCGCTCGGGGAGCAGGTCGGCTATCAGATCCGCTTCGAGCGCCGTATCGGTCCGCGCACCCGGATCGAGGTCGTCACCGAGGGCATCCTGACGCGGCGTTTGCAGAGCGATCCGACGCTGGACGGGATCGGGCTGGTGATCTTCGACGAGTTCCATGAGCGCGGTCTGCCCTCGGATCTGGGACTGGCGCTGACGCTGGACAGCGTGCGCGGTCTGCGGCCGGATCTGCGTCTGCTGGTCATGTCGGCGACGCTGGAGGCCGAACCTGTGGCTGAATTGTTGGGCGACGCTTCGATCCTGCGCGCCGAGGGTCGGAGCTTTCCGGTCGAGATCCGCTATGCCGAGCGCACGCCGGACAGCGATCCGGTGCGCGCCCTGGTCGCGGGAGCGTGTCAGGCGCTGGCCGAAGAGACGGGCGACATCCTGGCCTTCCTGCCCGGAGCGCGTGAGATCGAACGCGCGCGCGAAGCCCTGGCTTCTCTCGTGGGGTCGGACGTTGAGATCCTGCCGCTGCATGGTGCGCTGTCGTCGGCGGAGCAGGATCGGGCGCTGCGCCCGGACGGCCGCGGACGCCGGCGTCTGATCCTGGCCACGGATCTGGCCGAGACCAGTCTGACCATCGAGGGCATCCGGGTGGTGCTCGATTCGGGGCTGACCCGCAAGCCGCGCTTCGACCCCGGTTCGGGCCTGACGCGGCTGGTGACTGAATCCATTCCGCGCGCCTCGGCCGATCAGCGTGCCGGACGTGCCGGTCGACTGACGCCCGGTGTCTGCCGGCGACTCTGGACCCGCGCGCAGGAGGTCGGACGCTCCGACCGGCGCACGCCTGAGATACTCGAATCCGATCTGGCGCCACTGGCGCTGGAACTGGCGCTCTGGGGCGTCAAGGATCCGGCTGAACTGAGCTGGCTCGATCCGCCGCCCGCGCCGGCCTGGAATCAGGCGCTCGAACTCCTGCGCACGCTCGGTGCGCTCGACCGGCGCGATTCGATCACGCCGTTGGGACGCGCCCTGGCCGAACTGCCGGTCCATCCCCGGCTCGGGGTCATGCTGCTCGGGGCGGCGCCGGAGGAACGGCAGACGGCGGCGGATCTCTGTGCGCTGATCTCGGAACGCGATCCCTTCCTGCCCGAGCCTGGACGGGCGCGTCCGGCCGATCTCGGTCTGCGGCTGGAGGCGCTGCGCGCGGCGCGCGAGCGGCGAGGCACACCGGCGGGCATCGATCGACGGCGGCTGGAGGCTATCGAGCGTGCGGCGCGACAACTGCTCCGTCTGGCCGAGCGTGCGGCTGAAGCCGCGCCTACGAATACGCAAGACCTGTCTCGGAGCGGACGTGGTTTGGAATCGACTCCGCTGCTACCTCGGTCACAGCGGACTCCAGGCGCCCTGCTCGCCCTCGCCTATCCGGATCGTGTGGCCCAGCGGCGTACCGGAGGCGACGAGCGCTATCTGTTGGCCGCCGGCACGGGCGCCGAGCTGCCGCGCGACGATGCACTCGCCATCCATTCCTATCTGGTCGTGGCGGCGATCGATGCGCGTGGCCGGGATGGGCGCATCCAGTCGGCCCTGCCGATCAGTGAAAGCGAGCTTCGCACCGAGCTGGCCGAGCGTCTGGAATCGAGCCGCGAGGTGTTCTGGGACGACGAGCGTGCGGCCGTGGCCTGTCGCGCCATCACCCGGATTGGCTCTATCGTGCTGGAATCGCGCCCGGTCGCGCTCCAACCCGAGGACGACGCCGGCGCCTATCTGATCGCGCACATCCGCGAGCACTTCGACGAGGCGCTCGACTGGTCGGACTCTGCGCGCCAGCTTCAAGCTCGGGTGGCTCTGGCTCGTCGGTATGATTCGTCCGGCGACTGGCCCGACCTCTTGGACGCCGCCTTGCGCGAACATCTGGACAACTGGCTCGGCCCCTGGATCGTCGGCAAGAACCGGCTGTCGGACGTGCGCCGGCTCGATCTGAACGCCATCCTGCTCGACCGACTGAGCTGGGAGCAGCGCCAGTGGCTCGATCAGCAGGCGCCTCGCACCTTCGTCACCCCAGCCGGCAACAGCCGCCCGATCGACTATGTCAGCGGCGAGACGCCCATCCTCGCCGCTCCGCTCCAGGAGTTCTTCGGCCTGAGCGACACGCCGCGCCTGTGCCGGGGGCGCGTGCCCGTGCTGCTGCACCTGCTCTCCCCCGCCCGGCGCCCGATGCAGGTCACTCAGGATCTGGCCGGTTTCTGGGCGCGCGGCTATGCCGAGGTGCGCAAGGAACTGCGCGGACGCTATCCCAAGCATCACTGGCCCGAGGATCCGACTCAGGCTCAGGCGCTGGTCGGCGGTCTGCGGCGACGCGGCGCGTCCGGCGCATCGGGTTGAAAATCGACCGGCCGGACCACTGTCGATCGAGCATTGCCCCTGACTATAATGTGCATTCCCGTCGGCCCTGGCTGATTCGGCTCGATGCGCGGCAACCAGGTCTTTTCACATCCAACCCAGCGAGTCGTTGCCATGAACAAGCCATTGCTGCCCACCCTTGCCTTCACACTGGCTCTCGCCTCCAGTGCTTCGGTCCTCGCCGAGGAGCACGGCCATTCCGCGCACTGGGACTATGTCGGCCAGGAGGGGCCGGAACACTGGGGCGATCTCGACCCGAACTTCGACCTCTGCAAGCGCGGCAAGAACCAGGCCCCCATCGATCTGAAGAACTTCGTCGACTCCCGACTGCCGCCGATCGGTTTTCACTACAAGCCCGGCGGGCACGATGAGGTCAACAACGGCCACACCATCCAGGTCGACTACGATGCCGGCAGCACCATCACCATCGACGGGCGCGACTACGAGCTCAAGCAGTTCCACTTCCATACCCCGAGCGAGAACCACATCGCCGGCAAGGAGTTCCCGATGGAGGTGCATCTGGTCCATGCCGACAAGGACGGCAACCTGGCCGTCATCGCCGTCATGATCGAGCGCGGTATCGAGAACCGCGCGTTGGCCAACGCCTGGTCGGTGATGCCGGATCACCCCAATACCACAGTGCATCTGTCTACCGAGGTCTCGGCCGAGGATCTGCTGCCCGTCAACCGTGACTACTACCGCTTCAGCGGCTCGCTGACCACCCCGCCCTGCTCCGAGGGCGTACTCTGGCTGGTCATGAAGCATCCGGTCACGGCGTCGCCGAAGCAGATCACCCGGTTTGCCCATGTGATGGGGCATCCCAACAATCGTCCGATCCAGGAACTCAACGCGCGCCTGATCGTCGAGTGAGTCGCGATAGCGACCGCGATCGCTTCAGGCTCTATCGGCTCGCCGTCCAGAATCCGGTCGCCGAGATCGATTTCGTCGACCGGATCTTCCATCAGCGGCATGGACGCCCGGCGCGAGTATTGCGCGAAGACTTCTGCGGCACGGCGGCCGTCTGCGCCGAGTGGGTGCGCCGCCGGCCGGACAATCACGCCTGGGGGGTGGATCTCGACCCCAAGGCGCTCGGCTTGGGGCGTACAGACGCTCTCCAGACGCTGAACACCGATGAGCGCGCCCGCGTCACGTTCATCGAAGGCGACGTCCTGAGCGTCGAAACTCCCACGCCCACGCCCGAGATCGTCCTGGCGCTGAACTTCAGCTACTGGCTGCTGCACACCCGAACGGCGTTACTCGCCTACTTCGAGCACGTGCGCGAGATGCTGCCGGAAACCGGATTCCTGGTACTCGACGCCCATGGCGGCCCGGAGTCGCTACGCTTGGACAGTGAGACGCGGCGCATCCATGATCCACTGGGCGAAGACTTCGACTATGTCTGGGAGCGCGCCGATCATGACCCCATCAGCGGGCGTCAGGTCTGTCACATCCATTTCCGCTTCGACGACGGCTCCAGTCTGGAGCGCGCCTTCAGCTACGACTGGAGACTCTGGACGCTCCCCGAGATCCGCGAACTGCTCGATGCCGCCGGTTTTTCCAGGGTGCAGGTGTATTGGCAGGGTTGGGACGCGCACGATGAGCCGGACGGCCATTTCGTCCCGGTCGAACGCGGCGAGCCGGACGAAGCCTGGATCGCCTACATCAGCGCCGAACCCTGAGCACCGTCAGCCCGGCGCGTAGGGCCGACGGCCATAGAGCCGGCTGAGCCTGAGCAGCCGCTCGGCCGCCGATGGATCGAGCTGATCCTCGCGATAGCGCCACAGCCAGTTGCCTTCCGCTGTGCCCGGCCGGTTCATACAGGCTTCCGCGCCCAGATCCAGCACATCCTGCATCGGAAAGAGCGCCAGATCGGCCACCGAGCCGAGTGCGGCGCGGATGAAGTCCCAGTTGACCGCCTGTCCGTCGCCGTTGAGATAGGTCAGCGCCTGAGTGCGCAGGTGCTCGTTGCGCTCCGCCCACCAGCCGAGCAGGGTGTTGTTGTCGTGCGTCCCGGTATAGACGGCCAGACGCCGGCGATGCTGGTGCGGAAGAAAGGACGAACCGCCGAATCCATCCTCCAGATCCTCGAAGCCGAATTGCAGCACCGCCATGCCCGGCAACTCCAGGGTGTCGCGCAAGGCCTCGACGTCCTCGGTGATGACCCCGAGATCCTCGGCGATCAGCGGCAGGTTCTCGCCCAGGGCCGCGCGCAGAGCCTCGAAGAGTTCCAGCCCAGGCCCCGGCGCCCAGTGTCCGTTGATCGCCGTCTCCTCGCTCGCCGGGATCTCCCAATAACCGGCGAAACCGCGGAAATGATCGATGCGCACCAGATCGACCAGCTCCAGCACCCGGCGCAGACGCTCGATCCAGAAACGATAGCCGTCGGCGGCCAGCACCGGCCAGCGATAGAGCGGATTGCCCCAGCGCTGCCCCGTGGCGCTGAAATAGTCCGGCGGCACCCCGGCGATCACGGTCGGATGGCCGTGTTCGTCGAGCTCGAACCACTCGGGATGGGTCCAGACCTCGCTGGAATCGTGCGCGACGAAGATGGGGATGTCGCCGATCAGGCGCACGCCGCGCGCGCGCGCATAGTCGCGCAGCGCCGACCATTGACGATGGAAGACATACTGGATGAACCGCTGGAGTTCGATCTCGTCGCGGTGACGCTCGGACCACGCGGCCAGCGCCTCGGGATCACGCTGGGCCAGCGCCGGCTCCCAGTCGGTCCAGGGACGCAGGTCGTGATGGGTCTTGAGCGCGTGATAGAGCGCGTAATCGTCGAGCCAGAAGCCTTCGTGCTCGCGGAAATGGGCATACCAGACACGGTCGCCCTCGCTCGCGCTCGACTCGAAACCCGCCCGAGCCAGTTCCAGCAGCCGGGCCTTCCAGGGCGCAACGGCGCCGAAATCGACCCGATCCTCGGGGAACTCCGGTCGCCCGTCCAGATCGGAGGCCTGGAGCCAGCCGAGCTCCAGGAGATCGTCCGGACTGATCAGCAGCGGATTGGCCGCGAAGGCCGAGGTGCACTGATAGGGCGAGTCGCGATAACCGGTCGGACCCAGCGGCAGCATCTGCCAGAGTCCCTGCCCCGCCGCCGCGAGGAAGTCGACGAAACGACGCGCGCTCGGGCCAAGGTCGCCAATGCCGTAGGGGCCGGGAAGCGAAGTCGGATGAAGCAGGAGGCCGCTGGTGCGGTGCATGATGATGGAGTGCTCCGGTTGGACACGGTTGGCTGAATGCGAAGTCTACCAAAGCCGGTTGCAAAAACCCGCCAAATCCGACGTCGCTTGCCGCTCCGGTCCCAGACACCTAGACTTGGTCACTCGACGATCGAGCCACCGAGATTCAAGGGAGCGCAGATGATACGACCGATAGCCGCCGGCCTGCTCTGTATGACGACCTTCGCTCTGAGCGTTCAGGCACAGACGCCCTATACAGGGGGTGAACCGAGTTACGCTCAGGAACAGCCGGGATACTATCCGTCGGACGTCTACCCGCCGCCTGGGGCTCAGACCTATCCGGATGCTTCTGCTGAACGTCAGACCTACGGCGAGCAGGAGATCCTCGCCAAGGTCGAGGGTTACTTCGGACAGGGGGCCGAGAATCTGGCGATGGCGGTGCAGAAGGTCTTTCGCGAGCAGGGTGAACCCAACGGCTATATCGCCGGCGAGGAGTTCGGGGCCGCGCTCGGCATCGGACTGCGCTATGGACGTGGCGTACTGAGCACCCGCCAGACCCAGGATCGCCCCGTCTTCTGGCAAGGCCCCTCGATCGGTCTGGACCTCGGGGTGAACGTCGCCAAGGTCTTCATCCTCATCTACCGTCTGCCCGGCGAGGAGTATCTGTTCCAGCGCTTTCCGGGCGTCGAGGGCAGTCTCTACTTGATCGGCGGCGTGGGCGTGAACTATCTGCAATCGGGCGACACCGTCATCGCCCCCATCCGGCTCGGGGCCGGCTGGCGGCAGGGGGTGAGCGCCGGCTACATGGACTTCACCAAGCGCGTGCATTACAACCCCTTTTGAGGGGCCATCCGTGGCGCAACGGCCTCGACATCTCCTCAACGACGGTCGTATCGACGATCGTCATAGTCGCGCCTTGGCGGGCGCCGATCACCTCGATAATGAGGCGCCACATCACGGTTGTCTGACAGCTTGCGGATTTGACGGTCCAGATGATCCAGACGGCGGTCGATCATACGGCGCGCCTCGTGCGGCGGATAACCCTCGCGGCGCAGATCACGCATGAACTGACGCGCCTCGTCCTGCTCGTGTCTCAGCGTCCTGGCCTCGCGGCGTGTCAACTCGCCCGAGTCGATGCCGCGCTGGATGGCCGATGACTGACGATCGAGCCGATCGTCGAATCTCGGACCGGGCGATCCATTGCGCTGCGCCTGAGCGGGGAGCGACAGCAGCAAGCCCGTCGCGACCAGAACCAAGAGCGTGTTGCGACCTTTCATCATGCACTCTCCTGCTAAGATGCCGCCTCGAGCGGCTGGGATTCGGGACTCCAGAGTATAGTGATTCGCGCGCACGAACCTTGCACCAACCTTGAAGACATCATGCATCCGGACGAGATCGCCACTCTGACCGCCCGTATCGGGCGCGCCCATCTGCGCCGGCGGCTGGGTCTGGAGGCCGACCACGAGGTCTTCGTGCTCAACCGGCCGGGGGCGCACTTCTTCTATCCGGAGAACTGGTATTCGGTCCACGGATTCATCCGGCACGCGCTGCGTCTCAGCGGTCTGCTGGCGCGCGCCCAGCATAACGCCGCCCGGCTCCAGGTCCGGCACAACCGGGTCGTCCTGCCCGGTCTGCCCGCCGCCTTCGAGGGCTTCAAGATCCTGCATCTGAGCGATCTGCATCTGGACATGGCGCGGCGCAACGTCGAAGCGCTGTGCGCGCGGTTGACGGCGCTCGACCATGATCTCTGCGTGCTCACCGGCGACTATCGGGCCAAGACCTTCGGCCCCTATGATCGGGTGCTGAGCGCCATGGGCGAGGTACGCCGGCGGATCGAGGCGCCGATCCTGGCCATACTCGGCAATCACGATACCCTGGCCTTCGTGCCGGCGTTCGAGTCGATGGGCATCCGCTGTCTGCTCAACGAGTCCGAGCCGATCGAGCGTCAGGGCGAGCGGATCTATCTCGCGGGGGTCGACGACGCCCATTACTATCAGGTCCACAATCTCGACAAGGCGGCGGCCGATATCCCGGAAGACGCCATCGCGATCCTGCTCTCACACACCCCCGAGATCTACCGGCACGCCGCTCATTGCGGATTCGATCTGATGCTGTGCGGACACACCCACGGCGGCCAGATCTGTCTGCCGGGCGGCTTCCCGCTGACCTGGGATGCGCGCTGCCCGCGCCGCCTGGCCGCCGGCGCCTGGCGTCATGGCGCCATGCTCGGCTATACCTCGGTCGGGGCCGGAACCTCGGTCGTCAACGCCCGGCTCAACTGCCCGCCCGAGATCACCGTCCATAGGCTGACCGCCGGCTAGCGAAAGAGCACCAGATGCCGCATCGTGCGGGCGCTGACGCCGATTCGGTCGCCGACTGCGTGCTCCTGATGGCTCGGAGCCAGACTCAAGACCTCGGCCCCGCTCGGCAGTCGCAAGCGATAGAGGAAGTCCGCGCCGCGAAAGGCACGCTCCAGGATCTGCGCCTGGATCGGGCTCGCGTCGTCATGGACGAGATCGTCGGGGCGCACCAGCACCTCGACCGTCACGCCTGACGGCAGATCGTGCGGATGGGAACAGGACAGCTCGCCCAGCTCGGTGTCGACCCGACAGCCGTCGAGCACGGTCCCCCGCAGTCGCGCGCCCTGGCCGATGAAATCGGCAACGAAGCGATCGGCCGGTTCATGATAGAGATCAAAGGCCCGCCCCCATTGGCGGATGCGTCCCTCGCTCATGACGCCGATCACATCGGCCATGGCGAAGGCCTCGTGCTGATCGTGCGTGACCAGCACCGCCGTCACGCCCTCGCGCTTGAGCAGATCGCGGATCTCGCGCGCGAGCTGTTCGCGCCGTTCGGCGTCCAGGCTCGAAAAGGGTTCGTCGAGCAACAGCGCCTCGGGCCGGGGTGCCAGGGCGCGCGCCAGGGCCACGCGCTGCTGCATCCCGCCCGAGAGCTCGTGTGGATAGCGCTCCCCGGCGCCGGCCAGCCCGATGAGTTCCAGCAGCTCGGCGATGCGCGCGCGCTTCCGGGCGTTGGAGCCGTCGCGCAGGCCGAAGCCAATGTTTCCGGCCACGCTCAGATGCGGAAAGAGCGCGAAGTCCTGAAACAGCATCCCGACGCGCCGCCGCTCGGGGGCGAGCGTCTCGCCCGGCGCCGACACCCGGCGTCCGTGCAGCCAGATCTCACCGGCGGCGACCGGCTCGAAGCCGGCGATGGCCCGCAGCAGCGTGGTCTTGCCGCAGCCGCTCGGGCCGAGCAGACAGGCGATCTCGCCGGAGGTGAGCGCGAAGTCGATTGCGCGCGCGGCCAGATGTTCGCCATAGGCGACGTCTACGCCACGGAGGACGAGTTGTTGGGATTCAGGGCGACTGGACATGACGCGAACGGGCGATGGAGCGACTGAGCAGGACGACCGGAACCAGACCGGCCAGGACGATGGTGAGCGCCGCCGGCCCGGCGTCGGCCAGACGCTCGTCGGAGGCCAGCTCATAGGCGCGCACCGCCAGGGTGTCGAAGTTGAATGGCCGCAGCGCGAGAGTCGCCGGCAGTTCCTTGATGACATCGACGAACACCAGCAGCAGCGCCGTCAGCAGACTGCCGCGCAGCAGGGGCACATGCACGCGCCACAGCACCTGCGCCGGACGCAGACCCAGTGAGCGCGCCGCCTCATCCATCGCCGGGCGGATGCGGGTCAGACCGGATTCGACCGTCTGGAGCGAAACAGACAGGAAGCGTGCCAGATAGGCGAACAAGAGCGCGAACAGGGTGCCGCTGAGCAGCAGCCCGGTCGAGACGCCGAAGGTCGCGCGCATCCAGGCGTCGAGCGCATTGTCCAGCCAGGCGAAGGGGAGCATGACGCCGATGGCGATCACCGCCCCCGGCACCGCATAGCCCATCCCGGCCAGACGCACGCTCGACCGCACCAGGGACGTCGGTATCAGCCGCTGGGCATAGGCCAGCAGGAGCGCCACGATCAGCGCCAGCAGTGCGGCGCCGCCGGCCAGACTGAGGCTGTTGAGCGTCAGGCTCAGGAAGCGCGCATCGAACCCGGTGGCCGCCCGCGTCCAGGACCAGACCGCGAGCTGTCCGGCCGGCACCAGGAAGCCGAACAGCAGCGGCAGCAGACAGACGAACAGCGCCCCGAACGCACCCCAGCCATGCAGATGATAGCGCCGGATCGGCTGATGACGCTGCGCCGTGTGATGATAGCGCGCCTGCCGGCGCGAGCCGCGCTCGACCAGGATCAAAGTCAGCACGAACACCAGCAGTAGTGCGGCCAGTTGCGCGGCGGCGGCCGGTTCGCCCTGCCCCAGCCAGACGCGGAAGATCCCGGTGGTGAAGGTCGCGACCCCGAAATACTGCACGGTGCCATAGTCGGCCAGGGTCTCCATCAGGGCCAGGGTCACTCCGGCGACGATGGCCGGCCGCGCCAGAGGCAGCGCCACGCGCCGGAAAGCGCCCCAGGGACCATTGCCGAGCGTGCGCCCGACCTCGAGCACCGCGACCGACTGGCTCAGAAAGGCCGCACGCGCCAGCAGATAGACATAGGGATAGAGCACCAGCGACAGCATGAGCACGGCGCCGGGCAGTGAACGGATCGCCGGGAACCAGTAGTCGCCATAGCCCCAGCCGGTCCAGTCGCGCAACAGCGTCTGGACCGGCCCGGCGTAATCGAGCAGGCCGGTGTAGGTGTAGGCGATGATATAGGCCGGCATGGCCATCGGCAGCAGCAAGGCCCATTCGAACAGCCGGCGTCCGGGGAAGCGGCACAGGGTCGTGAGCCAGGCGGTCCCGACCCCGATGAACAGGGTGCCGAGGCCGACGCCGAGCATCAGGAGCAGCGAATTGGCGACATAGTCCGGCAGAACGCTCGATGCCAGATGTCGCCAGACCTCGCTCGCCGGAACCAGCACCGACCCCAGCACCACCAGCACCGGCAGCGCCAGCAGCAGAGCGAGTGTTCCGATGAATAGGCCGGACGCGAACTCTGGACGTCGCCAGACGACGCGGCGGCCGGATGGGGCCGCCGCGTTCGGCGTCTGGTTCAGGACTACTTCCATCCCGCCCGATCCATCACCCGCACCGCCTCGGCATTCAGCTCACCGAGCCGGCCGAGATTCAGGTCATCGGCCTCGAAGGGACCGAAGCCGACCAGGGTCGGGCTGATGTCGATGCCCTCGCGCACCGGATACTCGCCATTGACCTGGCCATACCAAGCCTGCGACTCGGGGGTCAGCAGGAACTCGACCAGTTTGAGCGCCGCCTCGCGGTTACGTGCCGAGGCGGTCAGGGCCACGCCGCTGACGTTGACATGCACGCCACGCCCGTCGCCCTGCCCCGGCTGATTCGGCCAGAAGACGGCCAGGGCGCGCGCCGGATCACGCTCGGCCGGATCGTCCGAGTCGAGCATTCCGGCCAGATAATAGGTGTTGGCCAGAGCCAGATCGCATTCGCCAACGGCCGCCGCCTTGATCTGATCGCGGTCGCCGCCCTGAGGCGGACGTGCCAGATTCGCTACCAGACCCTTGGCCCAGGTCTCGGCGGCCTCGATGCCATCGGCGGCGATCAGCGAAGCGACCATCGACTGGTTGTAGACATTGTCGGACGAGCGCACGCAGATGCGGCCCTTCCAGCGCGGATCGGTCAGATCCTCATAGGTCGAGAGCTGACCGGAGTCGACACGATCGCGCGCATAGAGGATGGGACGCGCACGCACGGAGAGCGCCACCCAGTGTCCATCCGGGTCGCGATAGTTCGCCGGTACGGCCGCGTTCACAGTCTCGACGTCGATCGGCTGGGTCACGCCTGCGGACTTGGCCTGATGGAGGTTGCCCGCGTCGACCGTGATCAGCAGATCGGCCGGACTGTTGCGCCCTTCGCTCTTGAGACGCTGCAACAGTGCCTCAGCCTTGCCGGTGAGCAGATTGACCCGGATCCCGGTCTGCTCGGTGAAGCGGTCGAGCAGTGGTTTGATCAGTTCCTCCTTGCGGGCCGAGTAGAGGTTAACCTCGGTCTCGGGAGCAGCGGCGGCCGGGCCGGACAGCGTCAAAGCCAGGGTGGCGGACAGGGCGAGCACGAGCGAATCGGACAGTCGCGGAGCAGACACGATTGACATTCCTCAATGAAAAATGACCGGACTGCATCCTAACACAACAAGAACGATTCGCATTAAAATTTTGTCGTCGGGGCTACTTCCCTGGAGCCATCCTGGGCGATGCCCTTGATCTTCTTCTCCTTGACCAGCTCGGCGATGCACTCCAGTTGGTTGTCAGGGGGCGGTGTATGGCCCAAGGAAACGCTCACCATCGAAATGGATCAGATGTGACGGTGCATCAGCGACCCATACCTCGGTTTCCCAAGCGATTTCGCTCAGGTAGCGACCCATGGCGGCCCGGTTAGGGAAAGCGGTCACATAGACCAACCCAGCTGTCGACTCGGCAAACAGGCCAGCCAGCTCGGTGTGCCGCTTGCCATCGACCGGACCATGGCTGGTGACGGACTCCACCAGGAGCAGCCAGTTTCTTGCGGTGTCGTGCAGCACCACATCCGGCATCTTGCCGTGAGAGTCGACCTCGACACCCAGTTCAGCCAGCCGGACGGCGTCGAAATAAGCCCACTTGTCGCCCGTGTCTCCGACATAGACCAGCACGCTACCAGGAGCGAAGCGCGGAGCAAAGTCTTCGATGATGGCCCGGATCAGCGTGCTGTGCTCGCCGGGACTGAGCGTGATCTGTTGTCCTGGAGCAATCTCTACCGGGATACGATGCTGCTCGCGTTCTCTGGCGTAGCGAGCTGCCAGCGTTTCACGACCGGCCAGATAGGCTGAGAGATGAGCGCGCCATTTGCGAGTACCGAAGGTGCGCAGCAACGCCAGCGCTGCCGGTTCGATCTGATAGACGGCCTTGGGGCTGTTTACGGATCGGCTGGGCAGGTCCGGATTATAGAGGATCAGCCCGGCTTCCACGAATTGATGCAGCGTCTGTCGTCGCACCGTTTCACGGGTGTTCGGCGCATAGTCATTGTCATAATGCGCTCGCGCCCAGTGCATGATGGGCGTGACGCCCAGCAGTGGATTTTCCGCCTTTGCCCATGGCTTGCCCGGCGTGAGATTCAATAGGGCCAGCAGACACAGGGCGGAACGCTCATTGTGCTGCGCTCGCGGCAGGCCCAGGGATGCGAGGATCTGCAGCGCGGCCTCGATGTGGGCGTTTTGAGCGTCGGTCATGCCGCCAGTTCCGCCAGCTTGCTGTCGATCTGCTCTTGCGTGAGCGCGCCTTGTTGGATAGCCCAGGCGCCAAGCTGGATGAGGTCATCCCGACTTGGAAACTTCATCGTCTTGAGGTCGGTTGCATTGACCTGTGTGTGGCCGTTGAAGCGCCGGAACTGTTCATCGACGGCGGTTGTGTTGAGAAAAACCGCAAGTCCATGCGCCAGGGGTTCAGGCAGACCGCGTTTCTGTTCGTGGAAAACGTTGAGATGGTTTTCAAAACCCAGCATGGGGTAATCATTGAAGGTCGCTGGATCGACCACGCTCGCTATGATCCGGCGCTTTTCTTCTTTTGACGAAAAGCGCCGCACAACGCAGTAGAAGCCTTTTGGATACAGCCATTTTTCGGTGTCGGCATTGTGCGCTATGGCATTGGGTTTCTTCATGCCTTCGATGGGCCATGTGGTCATTCCCCCGCTGAAATGTCCGGGGTAAAGCAGAGGCGCAGTACCCGGCCCCGGCATGTCGCGCAGATGCTCCTTCAGGCGAAAGTCGACCACAGGTCCGGTCGAAACCTGGATGCCAAGATCGGCGAGCGTATAGCGGATCGCCGCAGACAATGCGATCGTATTTGGCTCAAGCGATGTGGGCACATGGATGAATCGCTCGAGATCATCCGGGAATACGATCTGGTCGAATGGATATTCGTTGGTCGTCAGGTCGGCGAATGTATCATCGGTGGATGTCGACACCGTCACTGGTCCCTGAATGCCCCCGCGCTCCAATCGGATGATGATGTTCTCTTGCAGCACACCGTCATCCTTGAATGCCTGACGGCGCGATTCGAATAGATGCATGTGGCGAATGGCGGCTCGCTCAAGGATAAAGTCCCGGAACGGGCGATAATATGGGCCATTGCAGAAACTACGCGGGATGATGGCGACGATTTGACCGTTCGGTGCAGTCAGCGCCACGGCTAGAGCGACGAAGGCGCTATACAGGTTGACGGTCTCGATGCCGACACGACGGAGAGCGGCTCGATGCGCTGAGTGACTGCTGATTTTTTTGTATGGCGGATTCAGGATGGCGTGCGTGTAAAGATTTAAGGGTTCTGAAAAAAGACTTCCTGTCAGCGAGTTTGCAGCGGCATGAATGAAGTCTTCTTTATAGATATTGCAACTAAAATCACTTTTTTTATAATCGTATTTTTCAAGCGTCTGCGCCAAGCATTTAACCAGGTTGGAATCAAGCTCAAAAGCATCTACTTCAACCTGACTGAAACGAAATCCGCCTTGCCTCCAGCGATCTAAAAAGGCGGCTGAAAGAGAACCGATACCTGCTCCGGCATCCAACAAACGACAGCATTCATCTCCATCTGCAAAAAGACCCGCCATAAAAACGGCCGTTTTCTCAGGCGTAAAAAACTGACCGAGCAGTGCTTTTTTGTTGCTTTCAGTGCTCCTCGATAAATACAGTCTTTTTTGCTCGACGACTGAAAGCAATACTACATCCCCTTCAAAAATTGATGTTGCAAACGATGCGGTTTGCCAAACGCTCACCGCATCTTCCATCAATCAGCAATTACTCAGCCGTTGCGGCACTCGAACTCCTGCATGAATGCAACCAGCGCATCCACCCCCGCCTCGGGCATGGCGTTGTAGATGCTCGCACGCATCCCGCCGACCGAACGATGCCCCTTGAGCGTGGTCAACCCAGCGGCTTTAGCCTCCTTGAGGAAGACCTCGTCCAGCTCGGCGTTGGCCAGGGTGAAGGGCACGTTCATCCAGGAACGATCCGTCGGCGCAACCGGGTTGGCATAGAAGCTCGACGCATCGATGACGTCATAGAGCTTCCTGGCCTTGCGCGCATTGACCTCAGCCATCGTTGTCAGACCGCCCATGTCCTTCAGCCACTTGAACACCAGCCCCGCCAGATACCAGGCATAGGTCGGCGGGGTGTTGTACATGGAGTCGTTGTCGGCGTGGATCTTGTAATCGAGCATGGTCGGCGTGCCCTGGATCGGCTGGCCGATCAGATCCTCGCGCACGATGACGATGGTCAGACCCGCCGGACCGATATTTTTCTGCGCACCGGCATAGATCAGCCCGAACTTCGAGACATCGATCGGACGTGACAGGATGGTCGAGGACATATCGGCGACCAGCGGCTTGCCGCCGGTCTCGGGCACATAGGGGAACTCGACACCCTCGATGGTCTCGTTCGGCGTGTAGTGGACATAGGCGGCGTCGGCGCTCAGGCTCAGTTCGTCCTGGGCTGGTGCGCGGGTGAACTTGCTCGACTCAGTCGTCGCGGCGACGTTCACGCTGCCATAGTGACGCGCCTCGGCGATCGCCTTCTTCGACCAGGAACCGGTGTTGATGTAGTCCGCACCCTCGGCCCCGCGCAGCAGGTTCATGGGGATCATGGAGAACTGGAGCGAGGCGCCGCCCTGCAGAAACAGCACCTTGTAATTGGCCGGAATCGCGAGCAGTTCGCGCAGATCGGCCTCGGCCTCGGCGGCGATGGACATGAACTCCTTGCCGCGATGGCTCATCTCGGCCACGCACATGCCGCTGCCGCGCCAATCGAGCATCTCGTCGCGGGCCTGGGCCAGGACCGCCTCGGGCAGCATCGCGGGACCGGCACTGAAGTTATAGACGCGAGCCATTCTGACATTCCCCATGGGTTGAGTGTTCTGCGGTGGACATCCCGTAGGATGTGGTGAGCGGTTCGATCGATTCTAGGCGTCGTCCGCCACGGACGCCTCGCTGTCCTCGGCGGCCTCCTCGCCCGTTTCCTTGTCGCCTTCCAGGGCGGCGATGCGCTCGACGAAGACCAGTCGCTGGCCCTCGCCGAGATTGATCAATTTGACTCCCTTGGTATTGCGTCCGACCACCGGGATCTGATCGACCGAGGTGCGGATCAGGGTGCCGTCATCGGCGATCAGCATGATTTCGTCGCCCGGATGGACCAGGATCGCGCCAACCTGAGCGCCGTTGCGCTCAGCCGTATCGATGGCGATCACGCCCTGAGTGCCGCGCCCCTTGGTCGGGAACTGATCGACGTCGGTGCGTTTGCCGTAGCCATTCTCGGTGACGCTGAGCACGGTGCCGCCGTCCTCGGGCGCGACCAGAGCGATCACCCGCTGTCCCTCCTGGAGCATCACGCCGCGCACACCATGGGCGGCGCGTCCCATCGAGCGGACATGGCTCTCGGAGAAACGCACCGCCTTGCCCGCCGAGGTGAACAGCATCAGATCCTGCTCGCCGCCGGTGATGGTCGCGCCGACCAGCAGTTCGTCCTCGCGCAGGTCGATGGCGATGATGCCGCGCGAGAGCGGACGCGAGAAGTCCTTGAGCGGGGTCTTCTTGACCGTGCCGGCGCTGGTGGCCATGAACACGAAGAAGCCGTCCTCGTAGTCGCGCACCGGCAGCAGGGTGGTGATGCGCTCGCCCGCCTCCAGCGGCAGCAGATTGACCATGGGCCGACCGCGCGCGCCGCGTCCGGCCTGAGGCAGCTCGTAGACCTTGAGCCAGTAGACCCGTCCGCGACTGGAGAAGCAGAGCACGGTGTCGTGCGAATTGGCGACGAAGATACGGTCGATGAAGTCCTCTTCCTTGATCGCGGTCGCGCTCTTGCCCTTACCGCCGCGCTTCTGGGCCTGATAGTCGCTGATCGGCTGGGTCTTGACATAGCCCTGATGCGAGAGCGTGACCACGCGATCCTCGGGCGCGATCAGATCCTCTAGGGTCAGATCCGTTTGATCGAGCTGGATCTCGGTGCGACGCTCGTCGCCGAACTGGTCGCGCACGGCGATCAGTTCCTCGCGGATGACCTCCATCAGCCGATCCGGATCGGAGAGGATCAAGAGCAGCGCGGCGATGGTCTCCAGGATGTCCTCGAATTCCTTGAGGATCTTGTCCTGCTCCAGCCCGGTCAAGCGGTGCAGTTGCAGATCCAGGATCGCCTTGGCCTGACGCTCGCTCAACCGATAGCCGGCGTCGCTGAGACCGAAGCAGGCTTCGAGTTCTTCCGGGCGGGTGCGGTCGGCGCCGGCACGCTCCAGCATCCCGGTCGCGGCGCCGGGCGGCCAGTGGCGTTCCATCAGCCGCTCGCGCGCCTCGGCCGGATTGGCGGCGGCCTTTATGGTGGCGATCACCTCGTCGATATTGGCGAGCGCGATGGCATAGCCTTCCAGCACATGCGCCCGGTCGCGCGCCTTGCGCAGTTCGTAGAGCGTGCGGCGCGTGACGACGTCGCGGCGGTGGCGC
This sequence comes from Allochromatium humboldtianum, assembly GCF_013385175.1. Taxonomy (GTDB): domain Bacteria; phylum Pseudomonadota; class Gammaproteobacteria; order Chromatiales; family Chromatiaceae; genus Thermochromatium; species Thermochromatium humboldtianum. Next base: position 297,403 of record NZ_JABZEO010000004.1, read on the forward strand.
AGGAAGTATTCGAGGATCTGCTTGAGGTTGAGCGTCAGCGGCTGGCCGTCGACCAGCGCGACCATGTTGATGCCGAACACCTGCTGGAGCTGGGTATGCTGATAGAGATTGTTGAGCAGCACCTCGGAGTGGGTGTCGCGCTTGAGTTCGATGACGATGCGCATCCCGTCCTTGTCTGACTCGTCGCGCAGACCGTCCTGGGCGATGCCCTCGATCTTCTTCTCCTTGACCAGCTCGGCGATGCGCTCCAGCAGCCGCGCCTTGTTGACCTGATAGGGGATCTCGGTGATGACGATCGCCTCGCGTCCGCTGCGCTTCTGGGTCTCGGTGGTGGCGCGGGCGCGCATCACACAGCGACCGCGCCCGGTGCGGTAGGCTTCGCGGATGCCGCGCACCCCATTGATGAGTCCGGCGGTCGGGAAGTCCGGTCCGGGCACGATCTCCATCAGCTCGTCGAGCGACACCAGCGGGTTGTCGATGATCGCCAGACAAGCATCGATGACCTCGCGCAGATTGTGCGGGGGGATGTTGGTCGCCATGCCGACGGCGATGCCGGAGGAGCCATTGACCAGCAGGTTCGGAAAACGCGCCGGCAGGACCGAGGGTTCGTGCTCGGTGTTGTCGTAGTTCGGGACGAAATCGACCGTTTCCTTGTCCAGATCGTCGAGCAGGGTGTCGGCGATGCGCGTCATGCGCACTTCGGTGTAGCGCATGGCGGCCGGTGGATCGCCATCGACCGAACCGAAGTTGCCCTGACCGTCGACGAGCAGATTGCGCAGCGAGAACGGCTGGGCCATGCGCACCATGGTGTCGTAGATGGCCGCGTCGCCGTGGGGGTGGTACTTACCCATGACATCGCCGACCACGCGCGCCGATTTGCGATAGGCCCGGTTCCAGACGTTGCCCTGCTCGTGCATGGAGAAGAGGACGCGCCGGTGCACCGGCTTGAGACCATCGCGAACGTCTGGCAGGGCACGTCCCACGATCACGCTCATGGCGTAATCGAGGTAGGACTGACGCATCTCGTCTTCGAGATTGATGGGCAGGACTTCTTTGGCGAAATCTGGCATGGGCGTGATGAACCGACTCTGAGGCGCGCGGCAGGGAGCGGGCGCGTGACCGCGCGGGCTTGATGTTTAACTGTGCGATTCTACCACGACAGCGGTTTCAGACCGCGTTTCTGGGCCAGTATCAACCGAAACTCAGCTGGAATCCGCCATCTGCGGAATCGGGCGTCTATCGCTGGTCGCTGCCCCAGAACTCAGGCCACTGCGGCTCGGGCGGCTGGGGCGCGGGCCGGGCGAACAGATAGCCCTGCACCAGATCGGCTCCCTCCCCCGCCACATAGGCCAGCTCGCCCTGGGTCTCGATGCCCTCGGCCAGCACCTGGATACCCAGATCGCGCGCGATGCCGACCAGCGCCCGGAACACCGACTGGCGCTGCGGATCGGCGTCGATCCCGCGCACGATCTCCATGTCGATCTTGATGATGTCGGGTTTGAGGGTGGCGAGCAGATTGAGCGAGGCATAACCGCTGCCCACGTCATCGAGCGCCACCCGATAACCCGCCTCGCGGTAGAAATCGAGGATGCGCTTGAGGTGGTCGAGGTCTCCGACCCGCTCGGTCTCGACCACCTCGAACACCAACCTTCCCGGATCGAAACCGAGCTTGCGCGCCCAGCCGACCGTGCTTTGCAGACAGTGCGCCGGGTCGTAGATCGCGGTCGGGACGAAGTTGACGAAGAGCTGGCTCGCAATCCCCTCGGCCGCCGCGCACCTCAACGCCGACTCGCGCGCCTGGCGGTCGACCTGAAACAGCAGGTCGTTGTCGCCGGCGAGCGCGAAGATCTCCCCTGGAAACATCAGGCGGCCATCGGGCCGCAGACCGCGCAACAGCGACTCATAACCGACCACGGTGCCGTCGGTGGCCGCCAGGATCGGCTGGAACCAGGAAACGAAGCGTTTGGCCTCCAGAATTTCGAGCAGACCACAGGCATTGAGCAGTCCCAGCCATTGCTCCAGCGTGCGGGCGCGGGTGAATGAGTGGAAACTCAGCGTCTCGTCCGGCTCCAGCAGCAGCGCCGAGAGCCCGCGCCGTTCGAGTGCGTTGAAGGCTCCAGCCGTGCGCACCCGTTGCAGGAACTCGAACAGATTGGCTTCGTGCAGACGCAGTTCCAGCCCCGCATCCTCGAAGGCCAGCCCCTCGACTTCCAGAAAGCCGATCAGGATCTCGATGAGTTCGCGCACGGCCCCGGTCAGCAGCAGCGTGCCGCGCGTCTCGGTCGAGAGTGGAAGTGTCTGACAGCGTGCACAAGCCATGGCGACGGGTCTCCTTGTAGTCCGATCGGATGAGCGTTTCAGCCCATCAGCGCGCGCATCTTCTCAGTGGTTGGATTCAGCACCACGCCGCGTTCGGTGACGATGGCATCGACCAGCGCCGCCGGGGTGACGTCGAACACCGGATTGCGCGCCGCACAGCCGGCCGGGGCGATGCGTCGCCCGCCGCAGCCGAGCAATTCATCGGGGTCGCGCTCCTCAATCGGGATCTCGGCGCCCGAGGCGATGGCCATGTCGACGGTCGAGGTCGGCGCCGCGACCATGACCTTGATGCCATGATATTTGGCCATGACGGCCAATCCATAGGTGCCGATCTTGTTGGCGACATCGCCATTGGCGGCGATGCGGTCAGAGCCGACGATCACCCAGCCGATCCGCCCCGTGGCCATGAGGCTCGCGGCCGCGCAGTCGGCCTGGAGCGTGACCGGGATGCCGTCCTGCATCAACTCCCAGGCGGTCAGGCGCGCGCCCTGCATCCAGGGGCGGGTCTCGTCGGCATAGACGCGCTGGATCTTGCCGGCGGCATGGGCACTGCGCACCACGCCGAGCGCGGTGCCGTAGCCGCCGGTGGCGAGCGCCCCGGCGTTGCAGTGGGTGATGATCTCGGTCGGCTCGGTGATGAGTTCGGCGCCCAGATCGCCGATGCGTCGATTGGCGGCGCGGTCTTCCTCATGGATGGCGAGCGCCTCGTCGAGCAGTGCCTGGCTTGGATCACTCGCCTCCAGCCGCGCGATCCGGTCACGCATCCGCCGGATGGCCCAGAACAGATTGACGGCGGTCGGACGCGAGGCGGCCAGTCGCTCCAGATCGGCCTCGATCGCCTGCTTCCAGTCTGCACCCGCGTTGCTGTAAGCCTCGCGTCCGGCCAGCGCCACGCCATAAGCGGCGGCCACGCCGATCGCCGGTGCGCCGCGCACCACCATGTCGCGGATGGCGGTGGCGACCTCGGCGGCTCGGTCATAGCCCAGGAACTCGGCGCGCTCGGGCAGGATGCGCTGATCGGCCAGATAGAGTCGGCCATCGTGCCAGAGCGCGGCGTCGTCGGGCGTGGGCGTAGTGGGTGGCGTGGTTTTCATCGAAGGCTCCTTTGTGGCATGTTGGCGCCTATTGTCACCCATTCGCCCCCTGCAACCAAAGGACCGCGCGATGCACGCCGAACTGCTCATCCATGCCGAGTGGATACTGACCGTCGATCCCGAGAACCGACAGCTGACCGATCACGCCGTCGCCGTCGCCGACGGGCGCATCCAGGCGATTCTGCCCTACGAGGAGGCACGGCGCACGATCCAGGCCGAGCAAACCGTCGAGCTGCCCGGTCATGTCCTGATCCCAGGACTGATCAACGCCCACACCCATGCCTCCATGTCGCTGCTGCGGGGCTTAGCCGACGACCTGCCGCTCATGACCTGGCTGCACGAGCACATCTGGCCGACCGAGGGGCGCTGGGTCGACGCCGGCTTCGTCGCCGATGGGACGCGGCTGGCCGTGCTGGAGATGCTGCGCGGCGGCGTGACCTGCTACAACGACATGTACTTCCATCCCGAGGTTTCGGCCCAGGTCACGGCCGAGTCCGGGATGCGCGCCGTGATCGGGATGATCGTGGTCGACTTCCCGACCGGCTATGCCGCCTCGCCCGATGAGTACATCGCCAAGGGGCTGGCACTGCACGAGCGCTATCGCGACCATCCGCTGATCCGGGTCGCCTGGGCGCCGCATGCCCCTTATTCGGTCTCGGACGCGCCGCTGCAACGGATCGCGACCCTGGCCTTCGAACTCGGCGTGCCGGTCCACATCCATCTGCACGAGACCAGGGATGAAGTCGAGAACGCCGAGAATGCACATGGAGAGCGACCCTTCGCGCGGCTCGACCGGCTCGGCTTGATCGGCCCGTCGCTGGTCTCCGTCCACATGACCCAACTGGAGGACGCCGAGATCGCGCGTCTGGCCGAGACGGGCGCCAGCGTCGTGCACTGCCCGGAGTCCAATCTCAAGCTCGCCAGCGGCTTCTGTCCGGTCGCGAAGCTCCTGGAGGCCGGGGTGAACGTCGCACTCGGCACCGATGGCGCGGCCAGCAACAACGATCTCAATCTGCTCGGCGAGATGCGCACCGCCGCGCTGCTCGGCAAGGGCGTGTCCGGCTCGGCGTCCGCCGTGCCCGCGACCGAGGCGCTGCGGATGGCGACCATCAATGGCGCACGCGCGCTCGGACTGGAGAGCGAGATCGGCTCGATCGAGCTGGGCAAGTCGGCCGATCTGGTCGCGCTCGATCTGCGCGATCCGCACACCCAGCCGCTCTATCACCCGGTCTCGCAACTGGTCTATGCCGCCGGACGCCATCAGGTGCGTCAGGTCTGGGTCCGCGGCCGCCAGGTCATCCGCGACGGTGCACCGACAACTCTGCATGTGGCCGAGGTACTCTCGGAGGCACAGATCTGGGGGGCGCGGATCGGCGGATGAGCGCCCCGAAAACGCCTCGCGCTTCAGGGACGCAGAAGCCACTCCGTTTCTCCAAAGACTTTGCACGCTTTGCTCCCCTGTGGTTCAAAGACGTTTTTGCCGACAGGATACCCGCATGTCACTCACACTCGCCGACCGGCTCTTCATCGCCCTGCAACACCTCATCCCGCAGCGCTGGCTGTCCGAACGCATGTACCGGCTGGCGCGTGTCCGGTGGCGACCGCTCAAGCGTTTCATCATCCGCCACTTCGCGCGAATCTATCGCATCGACATGAGTCTGGCCCTGGAACCGGACCTGGACGCTTATCCACACTTCAACGCTTTCTTCACTCGCGCGCTCAAGCCCGACGCCCGCCCGCTCGATCCGGACCCGGCGGCCATCCTCTGTCCGGTCGACGGCGCCATCAGCCAGATCGGTGTCATCGAGGCCGGGCGGCTGATCCAGGCCAAGGGGCGTGACTACAGCGTCGAGTCGCTGCTCGCGCTCGCGCCCGGCGAACCCCACCCCTTCGAGGGCGGGCGCTTCGCGACCATCTATCTCTCGCCGCGCGACTACCATCGTATCCATATGCCGCTCGACGGGCGGCTCGATCAGATGGTCCATGTCCCCGGTCAGCTCTTCAGCGTCAACGCCGTCACGGCGGCGGGCGTGCCCGACCTGTTCGCGCGCAACGAGCGTCTGGTGTGTCGCTTCGAGACCGAGGCCGGTCCCATGGCGCTGATCCTGGTCGGCGCCATCTTCGTCGGCGGCATCGAGACGGTCTGGGCCGGTGAGGTGACGCCGCCGCATTCGGGCCTGGAGCCGAAACGCTGGGACTACGAGGTCGACGAGCAATGCGTCCGACTGGAACGCGGCGAGGAGATGGGACGCTTCAATCTCGGCTCAACCGTGATTCTGCTGCTGCCGCCCGGTCAGGCCGAATGGGAGTCCGGGCTGGCGCCTGGGGATGGGGTCCGGCTCGGGCAGCGTCTCGGAATCTGGCGCGAGACCGGCGCGGCCGGACAGGGACACTGAGGTGGATGCCGAGACTGTCACCTGCCGCCCCGGCTGTGCCGCCTGCTGCATCGCCGCCTCGATCACCAGCCCCATCCCCGGTATGCCGAACGGCAAGCCGGCCGATGTCGCCTGCGTGCAGCTGAACCTGGATCTGACCTGTCGGCTCTTCGGCCAGCCCGAGCGGCCGCGCGTCTGCGGCTCGCTCAAGCCCAGTCTGGAGATGTGCGGCACGGATCGCACGCACGCGCTTGCCCATCTGGCCGAGCTGGAGCGTCTGACCCGGCCCTGAGCGTTTGAATCACGCCGTTGCGCACCACACATGGAGCCTGTGCGGGCTCTGGAGTGGTGGTTTGGCTCAGTGTGTCGATCACTCCCCAACCTGAACATACACAATCGCCGAGTCCTCCCGTGACCGATTCCATCCGTCTGCGCGGTGTGCGCCAGAACAACCTCAAGAACCTGGATCTGGACCTGCCGCTCGGCGAGCTGATCGTCGTCACCGGGGTCTCGGGGTCGGGCAAGTCGTCGCTGGCGTTCGATACGCTCCATGCCGAAGGCCAGCGGCGCTATGTCGAGACCTTCTCGCCCTATGCGCGTCAGTTCCTCGACCGCATGGATCGTCCAGCGGCCGATCGGATCGAGGGCATTCCGCCGGCGATCGCCATTGATCAGGTCAATCCGGTGCGCACCTCGCGTTCGACGGTCGGCACCATGACCGAACTCAACGACCATCTGAAGCTGCTGTTCGCGCGGGCCGGGCGGCTGTTCTGTCATGGTTGCGGGCGGCCGGTCGTGCGTGACACGCCCGAGTCGATCTGGGAGTCGCTCGTGACGTCGGCGTTGGACACGCGCGTGCTGATCGTCTTCGACGTGGCCGTGCCCGAGGCGCTCGGTGTCGAGACGGTCAGGTCGATGCTGGCGCAACAGGGTTATGTGCGGCTGTTGCGCGAGGGGCCGGACACCATTGCGGTCATCCAGGACCGTCTGCGCGTCACCCCGGAGAATCGCGGTCGCGCTATCGAGGCGCTGGAGACGGCACTCGCCCGGGGTCATGGTCGGGTGCGAGTGCATCCGCTCGACGCCGAGGGCACGGCGCTCGAACCCTGGCGTTTTTCGAGCGATCTGCACTGCGCACACTGCGACATCGCCTATCAGGAACCGACGCCCAATCTGTTCTCGTTCAACTCGCCCCTGGGCGCGTGCGAGACCTGTCGCGGTTTCGGGCGCACCATCGGCATCGACTGGGGGCTGGTGATCCCGGACCCGTCCAAGTCGCTGCTCGAAGGGGCGGTCAAACCGATCCAGTCCGACAGCTATGTCGAGGTCCAGGAGGATCTGATCCGGTTCGCGCACCAGCGCGGCCTGCCGACCGATGTGCCCTGGCGGGATCTGACCGAGGACGACCGCGCCTGGATCATCAAGGGCGACGGCGACTGGGAGGCGGGCGTCTGGTATGGACTGCGCCGCTTCTTCGACTGGCTGGAGGGACGCAGCTACAAGATGCATGTGCGGGTGCTGCTGTCGCGCTATCGCAGCTATGACCTCTGTCCGAGCTGCCGGGGGGCGCGGCTCAGGGACGCGGCGCTCGACTGGCGGCTCGGCGATCGGGCATTGGCCGAGCGGATTCTTGAACCGTCCCAGCGCTTCCGCCATGCACGCACGCGGATGAGCGATGACGCTTGGGCGGCGCTGCCCGGTCTGAACTTGCACGACCTGCTGTGTCTGCCGCTCGGACGCTGTCGCGCGTTCTTCGACGCGCTCCGTCTCGATGGTGCGCTGGATCAGGCGCTCGACCAGCTCCTTGGCGAGATCCGCGCCCGGCTCGGCTATCTGTGCGAGGTCGGACTCGGCTATCTGACATTGGATCGGCAGTCGCGCACGCTCTCGGGCGGCGAGGTGCAGCGGATCAATCTGACCACGGCGCTCGGTACGGCGCTGGTCAACACCCTCTTCGTCCTGGATGAGCCGAGCATCGGGCTGCATCCGCGCGACATGGATCGGGTGGTCTCGGTGCTCCAGCGTTTGCGCGACCGGGGCAACTCGCTGGTGGTGGTCGAGCACGATCCACAGGTGATGCGCGCGGCGGATCGGATCATCGACATCGGGCCTGGACCGGGCGAGCATGGCGGACGGATCGTCTTCCAGGGCACGCCGCGCGAACTGCTCAACGCGCCCGAGTCGCTGACCGGCGGCTATCTGGCCGGTCGGCTCCAGGTCGCCCCGCCGCGCCGGCCGAACCCGCCGCCGGACGATTCGGCGCGTTGGCTGCGGGTACGCGGGGCGCGGGCGCACAATCTCAAAGGGCTGGATGTCGCCATCCCGCTCGACCGCTTGGTGGTCATCACCGGCGTCTCGGGTTCGGGCAAGTCGACCCTGGTGCATGAGGTGCTCTACCGTGCGCTCTGTCAGATCAAGGGGCGCCCGGACGAGACGCCCGGCGCGCACGAGGCGATCGAGGGGCATGAGCGGATCGCCGATGTGCTGCTGCTCGATCAGTCGAGCATCGGGCGGACCTCGCGCTCCAATCCGGCGAGCTATGTCGGCGCCTTCGATGTCATCCGCAAGCGTTTCGCCGAATCGCCGCTGGCCAGGGAACGCGGCTACACGGCCGGCAGCTTCAGCTTCAACAGCGGCAACGGGCGCTGTCCGACCTGCGGCGGCAACGGCTTCGAGCATTTGGAGATGCAGTTTCTGGCCGATGTCTATCTGCGCTGTCCCGAGTGCAACGGGCGGCGGTATCGCGACAGTCTGCTGGAGGTACGGATCGGCGGGGACGGTGAGGCTCTGTACTCGATCGCCGATGTGCTGGAGATGACCGTCACCGAGGCGCTCGACGTCTTCGCCGACGATGGCCAGCTGAAACGCGCGCTGGAGCCGCTACAGGCGGTCGGACTCGGCTATCTGCGGCTCGGCCAGCCGGTGCCGACGCTCTCGGGCGGCGAGGCGCAACGGCTCAAGCTCGCCGGGCATCTGGCCAAGTCGGCGCGTCACAAGGCCCGCGACGGCGGCCTGCTGTTCCTGCTCGACGAGCCGACCACCGGGCTGCATTTCGCCGATATCGCGGTGCTGCTCAGGGCGTTCCGCCATCTGATCGATCAGGGGCACTCGCTGGTGGTGATCGAGCACAACCTCGACGTCATCGACGCCGCCGACTGGCTGATCGATCTGGGACCGGAAGGGGGCGAGTCGGGCGGCGAACTCGTCTGTACAGGGACGCCGGATCAGGTCGTCGAGCATCCGGGTAGCCATACGGGGCGGGCGCTGCGGGCGTATCGTGCCGAGTCGTCGGCCATCAGCGATGGGCCTGGGCTGTATGCCTCCAAACCGATCAAAGAAGCAGCGATACAGGCGTTATCACCCGCCCCTAACCACATCGAGATTCGGCAGGCCCGCGAACACAATCTGAAGGATTTGACACTCTCGATCCCGCGCGAGCGGCTCACGGTCATCACCGGCGTCTCGGGCAGCGGCAAGAGTACGCTGGCGTTCGACATCCTGTTCGCCGAGGGGCAGCGGCGTTATCTGGAATCGCTCAACGCCTATGCGCGTCAGTTCGTCCAGCCGGCTGCGCGCGCCGATGTCGATGCCGTGCTCGGACTGCCGCCGACCGTGGCCATCGAACAGCGTACCAGTCGCGGCGGGGCCAAGAGCACGGTCGGCACCCTGACCGAGATCCATCACTATCTACGTTTGCTCTATGTCAAGCTTGGCGTCCAGCACTGCCCGGACTGCGCCGTCCCGATCGAGCCGATGACGCGCGAGGCCATCCTGAGCCGACTCCAGCGCGATCAGGCCGGCGAGCAGGTGATGCTCCTGGCCCCGCTGGTCAGCGGGCGCAAGGGGCTCTACAAGGATCTGGCGGCGCGGTTCGAGCGTCTGGGTTTCCCGCTCCTGCGCGTCGATGGCGAGCTGGTGGAGACGACGCGCTGGCCGACGCTCGACCGCTTTCGCGAGCACTCCATCGACCTGCCGCTCGGTCCGATCACGATCACGCCCGAAGCGGAATCCGAACTGCGCGCACAACTCGATCAGGCGCTGGAGTTCGGCAAGGGTCAGGTTCGCGTGGTGCGTCTGGTCGGCGACGCCTGGGACAGCGAGACGCCCTACTCCACCGAGCGCGCCTGTCAAGCCTGCGGACGCGCCTTCCCCGAACCCGATCCACGGCTGTTCAGCTACAACTCGCCGCACGGCTGGTGCCCGGACTGTCTGGGCACGGGCTTGAAGCTGCCCGGATTAGATGCCGAACAGACCGGCGAGGAAGCCCAGTGGCTCGAACACCCGGACGGCACAACGCGCGAACCCTGCCCGACCTGCCGGGGCGCGCGTCTGCGTCCCGAGGCGCTGGCAGTACGTTTCCGCGAACACTCGATCGCCGAACTCTCGGCCCTGACGGTCGAAACCGCCGCCGACTGGCTCGACGCGCTCCGGCTCGACGACCGCGAACAGGCCATCGCGCGCGACCTGATCGCCGAGGTGCGCGAGCGGCTCGGATTCCTGGCCGAGGTCGGGCTGGGCTATCTCGCGCTCGACCGGGCCGCACCGACGCTCTCGGGCGGCGAGGCCCAGCGGATCCGGCTCGCCGCCCAGCTCGGATCGAACCTGCGCGGTGTCTGCTATGTGCTCGATGAACCGACCATCGGCCTGCATCCGCGCGACAACCGGCTGCTGCTCGACACCCTGAGCCGGCTGGAGGGCAAGGGCAACACCGTGATCGTGGTCGAGCACGACGAGGAGACCATCCGCCGCGCCGAGCATGTGATCGATCTGGGGCCGGGCGCGGGCGTCCAGGGCGGCGCCATCGTCGCGCAGGGCACGGCGGACGAACTGATCGCCAACCCGGAGTCGATCACCGGGCGTTTTCTCGGTCGATCGCACGGGCGCTCGCGTCCGCCCCGTCCGGTCGATGAGCGGAGCGACTGGCTGCGGATCAGCGGGGCCAATCTCAACAATCTCCGGGATCTCGACGTGCGCCTGCCGCTCGGGCGGCTGGTGTGCGTGACCGGCGTGTCCGGCTCGGGCAAGTCGACCCTGGTGCGCGAGGTGCTGGTCGGAAGCCTGAAGACGCTCCTGGCCGGCGATCGACCGACGACCCGACGCCGCGCCCGGCGCACCGACCTCGTCGGCTGCCGCACGCTCGACGGCTGGCAGACGCTCAGCCGCGTGCTGGAGGTCGATCAGACCCCGATCGGCAAGACGCCCCGCTCCTGCCCCGCGACCTATGTCGGCTTCTGGGACGCGGTGCGCAAGCTGTTCGCCGCCACGCCCGAGTCACGTCTGCTCGGCTGGACGCCGGCGCGCTTCTCCTTCAACACCAGCGCCGGACGCTGCCCGGCCTGCGAGGGCCAGGGTCTGCGCAAGCTGGAGATGAGCTTCCTGCCCGACGTGCGTCTGACCTGCGAGGTCTGCGGCGGCAGTCGCTTCGACCGCGAGACGCGCGAGATCCGCTATCGGGGACTGGACATCGGACAGGTGCTCGCGCTCGGCATCGATGCCGCCGTCGAGGTGTTCGCCAACCATCCGGCCATCGCCCATCCGTTGCGGCTGCTGCAGGACGTCGGTCTCGGCTATCTGACCCTGGGTCAACCGAGTCCGACCCTGTCGGGCGGCGAGGCGCAGCGGATCAAGCTGGTGACGGAACTGGCCAAGGCGCGCCCCGGCGCCGAGGGCGTCACCAATCGCCCGACGCTCTATGTGCTCGACGAGCCGACGGTCGGGCTGCACATGGCCGATGTCGAACGCCTGATCGCGGTGCTGCATCGACTGGTCGACGCCGGGCATTCGGTGCTGGTCATCGAGCACAATCTGGATCTGATCGCCGAGTCCGACTGGGTGCTGGATCTCGGTCCCGAGGGCGGCGCGGGCGGCGGGCGTATCCTGGCCGAGGGGCCGCCCGAGCGGCTGGTCGCGGACAGCGACGGGGCGACGGCGCGCGCCCTGGCCGAACGAGGGGCGCTCAGCCGGGAGGCGTCTCGAGCAGGATCTCGCGCGTCCGGGAGACGCCAGGCCGAGACGAGCGCCATCGAGTACGGCCAGACTTGATCCCGACGGACGCATGACCGATCCTAAGCCTGAGCAACGCTTGATCATACACACGAGAGGACGACATCATGCACCCGATCGCACGCCCGATCCTGACCGCCGCCGGCCTGTACCTGCTGACCGGCCTGACGCCGGCCCTGGCTTCGGCCGATGATCCCATGACCGAGGAGGCCAAGGGGCTCATCAAGGAATTCGCCGGACAGTTGCAGTCCGAACTCAAGTCCGCGATGGAGACTGGCGGTCCGGTCGAGGCGATCTCCGTCTGCAAGGACCGCGCCCCGGCCATCGCCGCCGAGCTGTCGGAGTCGAGCGGCTGGGAGGTGGGACGCACCAGCCTCAAGACCCGCAACACGACGCTCAACACGCCCGACGCCTGGGAGACGCGGGTACTCGAATCCTTCGAGACCCGTCTGGCCGATGGCCAGCCTGTCGACACCCTGACCCAGGCCGAGGTGGTCGAGGACGATGGGGGACGGTCGTTCCGTTTCATGAAGGCGATCCCGACCCAGGAACTCTGTCTGGCCTGTCATGGCGAGACCATCGGCGAGCCGGTTCTCAAGGCGCTCGACGAACACTATCCAAACGACCGGGCGCGCGGCTTCAAGGTCGGCGACATCCGCGGCGCCTTCACGCTGTCGAAACCGCTGACCGATTGATCCAGCGCTTGGGAGTGACCTGGCGGTCCGTTCGCCACCGGCGATCGGGCCGCGCGACTCATCATTGGGGATAGTGGCCATGTCAGAGGCACGATTCGACATCCTGTTCGACGGCACGCTCAAGCCGGACGCCGATCCGCGTCTGGCGCGCGAGCGTCTGGGCACGGCCTTCAAGCTGGACACCGCCGGCGTCGAGCGTCTCTTCACCGGCAAGCCGGTCGCGGTCAAGCGCGACGCCGATCTGGCCACGGCCGCGCGCTACAAGCGTGTCTTCGAGGAGGCCGGCGCCCTGGTAACGCTGCGGGCGATCGAAGCGGCCGGGACGGCTCCACGGCCACCGGCTCCCAGCGGATCACCGCCGGCGGTCGCCCAAGAGCCTGTCGTCGCTCGTGCGGCTTCCGAACCGGCGTCCGACGCCCGCCCCGAGATCGGCTCCAAGGCGGACACGGCGACCACGAATCTCACCGCCGAGGGCGGCTTCGAGTTCCTCGAAGAGCCGCCCAGGGTTAAGATGCCCGACCTCGATCTCAGCCATCTGAGTCTGGTCGGCGGTTCGGACTGGAGTCTGGCCGACTGCGAGCAGACACCCGAGCCGGTGCGCATCCCCGACCTCAGCCATCTGCGTCTCGACGAGATCGAATCGACCCCGGATGACAACGACCCGACTGGACAGAATCCCGCCCCATGAGCACAGACTTCGACCACATCGTCATCGGCGCCGGCATCAGCGGACTGGGCGCCGCGCATTTCTCCGCCCGGCGCGGCCTGAGCACACTCGTGCTCGAAGCCGGCGACCGCGTCGGCGGCTGCATCAACAGCCAGACGTTCCCCGCGCTCGGCGGCTTCTGGACCGAGGCCGGCGGTCACACCTGTTTCAACAGCTATGGCCACATGCTGTCCATCCTCGACGATCTGGGGCTGACCAGCCAGGTTCATCCCAAGGTCAAGGTCGGCTACAAGCTCTGGAAGGAGGGCAAGCGCCGCTCCATCCTCTCGGCCCTGCATCTGTTCGAGGGTGCGCGCTCGATTCCCAAGCTCTTCAAGGAACCCAAGGACGGGCGCAGTGTGCGCGACTACTATGGCGCCGTGCTCGGCCAGCGCAACTATCGTGATCTGCTTCAGCACGCCTTCCAGGCCGTCATCTGCCAGCCAGCCGACGACTACCCGGCCGAGGCGCTGTTTCGCCGTAAACCACGTCGCAAGGAGGTCATCAAGGCCTTCACCTTCGCCGAGGGCCTCGCAACCATCCCGAACGCCATCGCCGCCCAGAAATCGCTCGATGTGCGCACCGGGCAGCGGATCGAGCAGGTCGAAGCCGAGGGCGAGGGTTTCCGCGTCCGGCTCCAGGACGGAACCGCGATCAGCACCGCCCATCTGACCCTGGCCGTGCCGCCCGATGTCGCCGCCAGACTGATCCCGGCGGGTTTGGAGGATGCACGCGCCCTGGTCGCCGGCATCGGCATGGCCGAGATCGAGACCCTGGTCCTGGTCTTCCGCCAGGACGACCTGGAACTGCCGCCGATCGCCGGCCTGATCGCCGTCGAGGACGCCTTCTATTCCGCCGTCTCGCGCGACTTCCTGCCCGACGGTCAGTATCGCGGCTTTGCCTTCCATTTCCGCCCCGGCGCGCTCGACGCCGACGCCCAAGTCCGCCGCGCCTGCCAGACACTGGGCGTCGCGCCGGAACGGATCGCGGCCCAGTCGCGCATCCACAACCGTCTGCCCGCGCTCCGCAAGGGCCATTTCGCGCTCGTCGAGCGTCTCGACGCCGCCCTCGCCGGCACACGGCTGGCCCTGACCGGCAACTGGTTCCTCGGCGTCTCGATGGAAGACGCACTCACGCGCAGTCACAGCGAGCACGTCCGCCTGTTCGGCGCTCGCACCTGAAGCACTACTGAACACCAGGAGAAAAGGAGAAAACGCCATGCGTCGAGCACTCATGATGCCGCTACTGATCGGCGTCCTGTCCGGTCACGCACTCGCCGAAGAGATCGGCAGTGTCTCGACCAAGTTCAAATGGATGGGTCCCAACGACAAGATCGTCATCGAGGTCTTTCAGGACGAAGAGATTCCCGGCGTGGTCTGTTACCTGAGCCGGGCCAAGACCGGCGGTGTCTCGGGCGCCGTCGGCGTGGCCGAAGACACCTCGGATGCCGCGATCGAATGCACCCAGATCGGTCCCATCGCCCTGCCCGACGACGTGCGCTCCGGCAAACGCGACGGCGAGCAGGTGTTCAAGAAACGGACCTCGCTCCTGTTCAAGAGCCTCCAGGTCGTGCGCTTCTACGACGGACCGCGCAACGCACTCGTCTATCTGAGCTACAGCGACCGGATCATCGAGGGCTCACCCAAGAACAGCGTCTCGGCGGTCGCCATCCAGCCCTGGAAGACGGAACCCGCGCCGGGGACTGCTCAGTAGAGGCCACGCCAGGGATGGCGCAGGATCTCGAACCGAACCACGCTCAAGCCTCGCCCAATCAGCGGCGGGTCGAGAGCGTGGCCGGTTGGTTCGTAGGGATCGGGAAGGCGGGGTTCAGAACAGATCGATCAGCAGACGCTGGGCCTGGGCCACGGCCAGATCGTTGGATCCGGATGGCGCCGGCGTCGAGCCGCCGAACTCCAGAACCCTGAGTTCGACCGGAGCCACGCCACGGCCGAGCATGCCCAGCTCGCGCGCCGCTTCCTTGGAGAGATCGATCGAGCGGCCCTGAACATAGGGACCGCGATCATTGATGGTGACTTCGACCGAGCGGCCGTTGACCTTGTTGGTCACCAGAACCCGAGTGCCGAACTCCAGCGTGCGATGCGCCGCCGTCAGCTCGTGCATGTCGAATCGCTCGCCGCTGGCGGTGCGGCGGCCATTGAAGCGATCTCCGTAGTAGGAGGCCATACCCTCGGTGGTGAGGGCCTGGGCCTGAGTGATTGGCAAGAGCGCAAGTGCTAGAGCCAAGGGTGATAGCCAGTTGCGTCGATGGACCAAAACGCTTCCTCCGCGTGTCGTTTGGTGTTTGGGCGCTTGAGCAAGAACCCTTCGGATACTCGTTTGCGGCGAGATCCTAACCGCCAGGACACCACGGAGGCAAGCTTTAGTTTCGCCAGATCAGGCAAGGATTTAGCGCATCTATCTATTGTGCATTCTAATGGTCGGCCCGTTTTCGAGTCTGTGTGATCGGGGTTTGCAGGCCAGATCCAGGGCGCTACGGCTAGCGCTCACCGACATCCGAGCGCGTCAGGCGTACACTGGATTCCAACGCCGGATCGGGCGAGGTCGTTTCGAGCGGCAGGAATTCATAGGGCGCGATCCGCGTGCGCTGCACCGGCCGGTCGAGCGCCTCGGCCACCGCCGGGTCGCGACCATAGACATCGCGGCGCAGACGGAGATTGCCCTCGGCATCGGCACGCGCCGTCAGGTAATAGAGCAGTACGGGTAAAGGCTCCGACAGATTGACATAGCGCGTCTTGGCGCCCTCCAGGACGCTGTCGATGCGCGTCCGGTCCCAGCTCGACTCCTCCAGCAGCAGTTCGGCGAGTTTCATCGGATTCTGGACACGCACGCAGCCATGACTGAGGGCGCGCGCCGGACGTCCGAACAGCGCCTTGCTGGGCGTGTCGTGCATGTAGACGGCATGGCGGTTGGGGAACATGAACTTCACCCGCCCGAGCGCGTTGTCCGGTCCCGGCTGCTGGACGACGCGATAGCGCCTGTAGTCGGCCGCATTGCCACCGCTGACCCGGCGCCCCGTGCGTCGATCGATCAGGGTGTATTTGGCCGAGACGTTGCCGAGCTTCTTCTGGATCGAGACCGGCACGGTCCAGGTCGGATTGAGCACCAGATGATCGAGCCGGTCGCGGAACATGGGCGTCTGCGAATCCTCCTTGCCGACGATGACGCGCGTGCTCCAGGCGATCTCGCGGCCGCGCACCAGATGGGCCATGTAGTCGGCGACATCGACGAAGACATAGTCGGGCGGCAGATCCTCGTAGAGCCAGCGCATGCGCTCCAGATTGATCCGGATGCGCTCGACCCTGGACTCGTCGACGGGATCGTTGATTGCCGCGAGCGTTTGGGGACCGACCGCGCCGTCGGCGCCGAGACCATGACCACGCTGAAAGGCGCGCACCGCCTCGCTCAGGGCGGCATCGAAGGTCTCGGGCCGGTCGGATTCCTCGCGCTCGCCATAACCGAGCAGACGCAGACGCTCGCGCAACTGGACGACGCGCTCGCCCCGGCTGCCGAGCGACAGCACGGGTCCGCCGGGCAGCGGCGTCAGATCCTTGAGCCGACGCGCACCGGCGTAATGACTCAGGGCGCGTTTGAGATCCTGGTACCAGAAGGGCTGCTGGAAGCGTCCGTCGAGGAAATCGGCCAGATCGTCGGCCTCCAGGGCGCCGTGCATGTCGGCGATCAGACGTTCGGCCGGCAACGGCGCGCGGTCGTTCCACTTTCGGTCGATGGCGACCGGATCGAGCTTGCCGTAGCGGGTGTGATGGGCATAGCGCAATAACGCATCGCTCAGTTGCAGATCGGCGGCGAGCCGCGCGGCGCCCTGGAGTGCGTCGAGCGCACCCGGACGACTCAGCGCGCGCAGACGCTCGACGTGGAAGTCCTCGGGGCGGAAGCCTTCGGTGTCGCTCTGCTCGACGAGTTCGAGCAAGGCCTCGATCGGCGCCGGTTTGGACCAGGCCAGACTGTAGCCGCGCTGGACATAGAAATCGGCGAGCACGGCGGCCGAGAGCAGCGGCACGCCGTCGATGGCCAGCGTCCTGGACTCGCGGAACGCCTCCAGGGTCGAGGCGAGCAGTTCGCTCGCGCGCCCGGTCGCGGGCGTCATGAGGGTCAGCCAGGACAGCAGAACCAGTGGAAGCGATGCCTTCATGTCGTCAATTCAAACCTCGCCGATGAGTTCGACCCGCCCCCGGTCGTCGACCGTCTCCAGGCGCACGGTGAAGCCCCACAGACGGCGGATGTGGCGCAGCATCTCCGGCACCGAGTCGCCCAGCGGGCGGCGCTGGTGCGCGAAGTGACGCAGGGTCAGCGAGCGGTCGCCGCGCCGGTCGACATTGTAGACCTGAATGTTCGGCTCGCGCGTGCCCAGATTGTACTGTTCCGCGAGCGCCTGACGCAGGGCGCGATAGCCGCTTTCCTCGTGGATCGCCTTGACCTCCAGATGTTCCTCCAGATCGTCGTCGGTGATGGCGAACAGACGGAACTCGCGCATCAGGTTGGGCGAGAGGAACTGGGCTATGAAGCTCTCGTCCTTGAAGTTGCGCATGGCGAAGTCGAGCACCTTGATCCAGTCGCCGCCGGCGATGTCGGGGAACCAGTAGCGGTCCTCGTCCGTGGGTGACTCGCAGATGCGGCGGATGTCGCGCATCATGGCAAAGCCGAGCGCATAGGGATTGATGCCGCTGTAATAGGGCGCGTCGAACGGCGGCTGGAACACCACGCCGGTGTGCGATTGCAGGAACTCGATCATGAAGCCATCGCTGACGAGTCCGTCGTCGTACAGATGGTTCATGAGCGTGTAATGCCAGTAGGTGGCCCAGCCTTCGTTCATGACCTGTGTTTGGCGCTGCGGATAGAAATACTGCCCGATCCGCCGCACGATGCGCACGATCTCGCGCTGCCAGGGTTCGAGGAGCGGCGCGTTCTTCTCGATGAAATAAAGGATGTTCTCCTGCGGCTCCTCCGGCCAGCGCGCCTCGCTCTGCGACGCGTCGTGCTCGGCGGCCGGCGGCAGGGTGCGCCAGAGGTCGTTGATCTGCGATTGGATATAGTCCGCACGCTCGCGCTGGCGGCGCTGTTCCTCGGCCATCGACAGGGGCGAGGGTCGCTTGTAGCGGTCGACGCCGTGGTTCATCAGGGCATGGCAGGAATCGAGCAGCAGCTCGACCTCGTCATGACCGTAGCGTTCCTCGCACTGGGCGATGTACTTCCGGGCGAAGACCAGATAGTCGATGATGGCGTCCGCGCTGGTCCAGGTGCGGAACAGATAGTTGCCCTTGAAGAAGCTGTTGTGCCCGTAGCAGGCATGGGCGATCACCAGCGCCTGCATCGGCAGACTGTTCTCCTCCATCAGATAGGCGATGCAGGGATCGGAGTTGATGACGATCTCATAGGCCAGCCCCATCTGACCGCGCCGATAGGTCTGCTCGGTGGCGACGAACTGCTTGCCGAACGACCAGTGGTGGTAGTAGATCGGCAGTCCGACCGAGGAATAGGCGTCGATCATCTGCTCGGAGCTGATGACCTCGATCTGGTTGGCATAGGTGTCGAGTCCGTAGACCTCGTGGGCCAGGCGGCCGAGTTCCCGGTCGAACCGCTCCAGGAGCGGAAAGGACCACTCGGATGAGTCCGTGATGAGTCGTGTGCTCATGCCGTCTGCCTCTTGAACAACTCGCGAAAGACGGGATAGATGTCCTCGGCGCCGCCGATCTCCTGCATCGCGAAGTGCGGATGCGCGGCCATCACTTCCTCGTAGGCATACCAGAGACTCTGATGCTGGCGCGGCGTGATCTCGACATAGGCGTAATAGCGCATCAGCGGCATCAGCTTCTCGATCAGCAGGTCGCGACAGAGACTGGAGTCCGAATCCCAGTTGTCGCCGTCCGAGGCCTGGGCGGTATAGATGTTCCAGACGCTCGGGTCATAGCGCTCCTTGACCACCTCATAGGCCAGATTGAGCGCGCTCGACACCACGGTGCCGCCGGTCTCGCGCGAGTAGAAGAAATCTTCCTCGTCGACCTCCTGGGCGATGGTGTGATGACGGATGAAGACCACCTCGATCCGGTCGTAATTGCGCTTCAGGAACAGGTACAGCAGGATGAAGAAGCGCTTGGCCAGATTCTTGCGCTCCTGATCCATGGAGCCTGAGACGTCCATGATGCAGAGCATGACGGCCTGACTCGTCGGCTCGGGCAGCTTGACGAAGCTCTGATAGCGCAGATCGAAGGTGTCGATGAAGGGTAGCGCGGCGATCCGGGTCTTGAGTCGGTCGATCTCGGCGCGCAGTTCTCCGATGTGCGGGTCGGTCTCCGGAATCCCGTCGGCGAGCAGACGCGCGACCTCTTCCTCCAGCTCGCGGATCCGTGCGCGGGAGGGCGCACCGAGCGCGGTCCGCCGTGCGACCGCGCCCTTGAGTGAGCGCACCACGTCGATGTTGGTCGGCGCGCCCTGGGTCGAATAGCCGGCGCGCACCGTCTTGAACTCGGTGGTGCCGATGAGCTGGTTGCGCACCAGATTGGGCAGTTCCAGATCCTGGAACAGCAGATCCATGAACTCCTCGCGCGAGAGCTCGAAGACGAATTCATCCTCGCCCTGCCCGTCCTTGCTCGCGCGCCCCTGACCCGAACCGCCGCCCTGCCCGCCCTCGGGCCGGCGGATACGATCACCCGACTCGAACTGCTTGTTGCCGGGATGCACCATGTCGCGCACCCCGCCCTTGCCGTGATGGAACACCGGCTCCGAGATGTCGCGCGATGGGATGCCGACCTTCTCGCCGGAATCCATGTCGGTGATGCTGCGCTTGTCGACCGCGTCGGCCACGGCCCGCTTGAGCTGGGTCTTGTAACGCTTCAGGAAGCGCTGGCGGTTGACCGCACTCTTGTTCTTGCCGTTCAGACGCCGGTCGATGAAGTGTGACATAGCCGTTGCCTATTACTGCGACTTGCGCACGCGCAGATACCACTCCGAGAGCAGGCGCACCTGCTTGGGCGTGTAGCCCTTGTCGGTCATGCGGTCGACGAACTGGTCGTGCTTCTTCTTCTCGTCGACCGACGCCTTGGCGTTGAAGGAGATGACCGGCAGCAGATCCTCGGTGTTGGAGAACATCTTCTTCTCGATGACCACACGCAGCTTCTCGTAGCTGGTCCATTTCGGATTGGACCCGGCATTGTTGGCACGCGCGCGCAGCACGAAGTTGACGATCTCGTTGCGGAAGTCCTTGGGGTTGGAGATCCCAGCGGGCTTTTCGATCTTCTCCAGCTCCTCGTTGAGCATGGCGCGGTTCATCATCTCGCCGGTGTCCGGGTCGCGATATTCCTGATCCTGGATCCAGTAGTCGGCATAGGTGACATAGCGGTCGAAGATGTTCTGACCGTACTCGGCATAGGACTCCAGATAGGCCGTCTGCAACTCCTTGCCGATGAACTCGGCATAGCGCGGAGCCAGATACTGCTTGAGGAAGCCGAGATAACGCTCCTGGGTCTCGGGCGGCAGTTGCTCGCGCGCGATCTGGCGCTCCAGCACATAGAGCAGATGCACCGGGTTGGCCGCGACCTCGCTGTGGTCGAAGTTGAACACCTGCGACAGGATCTTGAAGGCAAAGCGGGTCGAGATCCCGCTCATGCCTTCGTCGACCCCGGCATAGTCGCGATATTCCTGCACCGACTTGGCCTTGGGGTCGGTGTCCTTCAGGTTCTCGCCGTTGTAGACGCGCATCTTGGAGAAGATACTGGAGTTCTCCGGTTCCTTCAGGCGCGTCAGGACCGAGAACTGCGCCATCATCTCCAGAGTACCGGGCGCGCAGGGCGAGGCCGCGAGCGAGCTGTTGCGCAACAGCTTGTCGTAGATCCGCACCTCTTCGTTCACGCGCAGGCAATAGGGCACCTTGACGATGAAGACGCGGTCGAGGAAGGCTTCGTTGTTCTTGTTGTTGCGGAAGCTCTGCCACTCGGACTCGTTCGAGTGCGCGAGGATGATGCCCTGGAACGGCAGGGCCGACAGACCCTCGGTGCCGTTGTAGTTGCCCTCCTGGGTCGCGGTCAGCAGCGGATGCAGCACCTTGATCGGCGCCTTGAACATCTCGACGAACTCCATCAATCCCTGATTGGCCCGGCACAGCGCGCCCGAATAGCTGTAGGCGTCGGCGTCGTTCTGGGCGAAGCGTTCGAGCTGACGGATGTCGACCTTGCCGACCAGCGCCGAGATGTCCTGATTGTTCTCGTCGCCCGGCTCGGTCTTGGCCACCGCGACCTGTTCCAGGATCGAGGGATAGAGCTTGACCACCTTGAACTTGGTGATGTCGCCGTTGTACTCCTGCAAGCGTTTTACCGCCCAGGGCGACATGATGGTGCGCAGGGCACGGCGCGGGATGCCGTAGTCCTCTTCCAGGATGGCGCCGTCTTCCTCGGGCGAGAACAGGCCCAGCGGCGACTCGAACACCGGCGAGCCCTGGATGGCGTAGAAGGGCCGCTCTTCCATCAGCTCCTTGAGCTTCTCGGCCAGCGACGACTTGCCGCCGCCGACCGGCCCCAGCAGATAGAGGATCTGTTTCTTCTCTTCCAGCCCCTGCGCGGCATGCTTGAGATAGGAGACCAGATGCTCGATCGACTCCTCCATGCCGTAGAACTCGGCGAAGGCCGGATAGCGCCGGATCATCTTGTTCTGGAAGATACGGCTCAGACGCGGATCGTCGCGGGTGTCGATCAGCTCCGGCTCGCCGATCGCCATCAACAACCGCTCGGCCGGGCCGGCATAGGCCGAGGGATCGGCCTTGCACAGCTCCAGATACTCGTTCAGGCTCAGCACCTCCTCGCGGGAGGCTTCGTAGCGGGCCTGATAGCGTTCGAAGATCGACATGGACTCATACCTCACTACTTGGAAACGGACGGTGGTCTTCGACCGCGTCGGGCGCGCGTGCCTGGGGTTCCGGAAGCCGGATCACCGACGCCGTCTGGATGATGTTCTTTCGATGAAGCAATGATCGAACCATCGACAGGCTAGGCTGAGTCGCGGTGCGGCGCGTGCGCGGCCTGTCGCTGGAGAAAGCTAATCCGCACCGAATTAGTGCGTCAAGCGCCCAATCCTGCCCCCATAGAGCACGCGCGTCCGGCGTGTGGTCGACCGGATCGCACCTGAAATCCACGCATGACGCACCGAATCGGGGCGTCGGAGCCTGCGTGCCGGCTTCGCCGTGACTGAATCCATAGATGGAGGCCGGAGATTGGGACTCCAAGCGCGCCGGGACGTTCCGCCGTGACGAATCCTGTACCATTACGCCATCCTGAGCCGTACCCGAGATCCGCATGCCCGATTCCTACGTCGATCGCATCCTCAAGGCGCGCGTCTACGATGTCGCCGTCGAGACCCCGCTCACGCTGGCGCCACGACTTTCGACCCGCTTGGGCAATACCGTCCTGCTCAAGCGCGAGGACTTGCAGCCGGTGTTCTCGTTCAAGCTGCGCGGGGCCTACAACAAGCTCATCCATCTCGACGCCGAGGCACGCGCGCGGGGCGTGATCGCGGCCAGCGCCGGCAATCATGCGCAGGGCGTGGCGCTCGGCGCCAGCCGGCTCGGACTCCAGGCGACCATCGTCATGCCGCGCACCACGCCGGCCATCAAGGTTCGCTCGGTGCGCGCCCATGGCGGCAAGGTGGTGCTACATGGCGATTCCTATGATGAAGCCTATGCCCATGCACGGGAGCTGGTGGACGAGAAGGGTTTGACGTTCATCCATCCCTTCGACGACCCGGACGTCATCGCCGGTCAGGGCACCATCGGCATGGAGATCCTGCGCCAGCATCCCGAGCCGCCGCACGCCATCTTCGTCCCGGTCGGCGGCGGCGGGCTGATCGCCGGGATCGCGGCCTATGTCAAATGGCTCTATCCCGAGGTCAAGATCATCGGCGTCGAGCCGGAGGACGCGCCCACGCTCCATGCCGCGCTCGCCGCCGGCGAACGGGTCGCCCTGCCCCAGGTCGGGCTGTTCGCCGATGGCGTGGCGGTGCGACTGATCGGCGAGGAGACCTTCCGTGTCGCGCGCGAACGGGTCGACGAGGTGGTGCTGGTCAGCACCGATGAGATCTGCGCGGCGATCAAGGACATCTTCGACGACACCCGAGGCATCGCCGAGCCGGCCGGGGCGCTGGCCGTGGCCGGACTCAAGCGCTGGGTCGAGACCACGGGCACGCGCGACACCCATCTGGTGGCCATCGAGAGCGGGGCCAACATCAATTTCGACCGACTGCGCCATGTCGCCGAGCGCGCCGAACTCGGCGAGCACCGCGAGGCGCTGTTCGCCGTCGAGATCCCCGAGCGTCCGGGCAGCTTCCTGAGCTTCTGCCGCGCGCTCGGCAAGCGCCAGATCACCGAGTTCAACTATCGCTATGCCGACAGCCGCCGCGCCCAGGTCTTCGTCGGCATCGAGTTGTCCAAGGGCGAGGATGAGCGCGCCGAACTGATCGCACGCTTGACCGACAAGGACTTCAAGGTGCTCGACATGACCGACAACGAAACGGCCAAGCAGCACATTCGTTTCATGGTCGGCGGCCACGCGCTGGGACTGGAGCACGAGCGGCTGGTGCGCTTCGAGTTCCCCGAGCGTCCCGGAGCCTTGCTCAACTTTCTGAGCGGACTCGGCAAACGCTGGAACATCAGCCTCTTTCATTACCGCAACCATGGCGCAGCCTATGGGCGGGTGCTCATGGGCGTGCAGATCCCGCCGGAAGATTACGCCGACTTCGCGCAATCACTCGACGGTCTGAGCTATCCGCATTGGGACGAGACCGACAACCCGGCCTACCGGATCTTCGCTGGTAACGGCTAATGCATCACCACTCAGGAGAGTACAACGTGGACGCCGCCTTTCATTCGGATCTCGCCAGCACCCGGATCGGAATTCTGGGGCTTGGCTATGTGGGGCTGCCGCTGGCCGTCGAGTTCGGCAAGCGCTACCAGACCATCGGTTTCGACATCAATGCGGCGCGGGTCGCCGAGCTGCGCGCCGGGCGCGACTCATCGCTCGAAGTCGAGCCGGACGAGCTGCGGACCGCCAGCCGACTCGAATACGCCGACGCGATCGAGTCACTCGCCGACTGTCATGTGCTGATCGTCACCGTCCCCACGCCGATCAATGCCCACAAGCAGCCGGACTTCGGTCCGCTCGAATCGGCCAGCCGCGCCATCGGCTCCATCCTCAAACCGGGCAGGATCGTCGTCTTCGAATCGACCGTGTATCCGGGAGCGACCGAAGAGGTCTGCATCCCCATCATCGAGCGCCTCTCGGGTCTGACTTACAACCGCGATTTCTACGCCGGCTACAGCCCCGAACGCATCAATCCAGGCGACAAGGCGCATCGACTGACCACCATCAAGAAAGTGACATCCGGCTCCACGCCCGAGGTCGCGCGCTTCATCGACGCGCTTTACGGCTCCATCATCACCGCCGGAACTCATCTGGCCAGCAGCATTCGCGTCGCCGAGGCGGCCAAGGTGATCGAGAACACCCAGCGCGATCTCAACATCGCCCTCATCAACGAGCTGGCGCTGATCTTCAACCGACTGGGACTGGACACGCTGGAGGTGCTGGAAGCGGCCGGGACCAAGTGGAACTTCCTGCCCTTCCGTCCCGGACTGGTCGGCGGACACTGCATCGGCGTCGACCCCTATTATCTGACCCACAAGGCCCAGGAGATCGGCTATCACCCAGAAGTCATCCTGGCCGGACGGCGCGTCAACGACGGCATGGGCGCTTATGTCGCCGGCGAGGTCATCAAGCTCATGGTGCGGCGTGGCGGCCTGACCCAGAACAGCCGCGTGCTGCTCCTGGGCCTGACCTTCAAGGAGAACTGCCCGGATCTGCGCAACACGCGCGTGGTCGACATCCTGGCCGAGTTGCAGGACTATGGTCTGAGCTGTGACGTCCACGATCCCTGGGCCAATCCAGCCGAGGCCGAGCACGAATACGGCCTGAAACTGGTGCAGCAACCCGAGCACGGCGCCTACGATGCCATCATCCTGGCCGTTGCCCATCGCGAGTTCGCCGACTGGGGCGCCGAACGTATCCGCGCCTTCGGCAAGCCGGGCGCCATCCTCTACGACGTCAAACAGTTGCTCCCGCGCGACGCGGTCGACGGACGGCTGTAATCTCAAACACTTGGAGTCTCGATGAAGATCCTGATCACCGGCAGTGCCGGTTTCATCGGTTCGGCCCTGTCACTGCGCCTGCTCGAACGCGGCGACACCGTGATCGGGGTCGACAATCTGAACGACTATTACGACGTCCGGCTCAAGGAAGCCCGGCTGGCACGCACCCTCGACCATCCGAACTACACCGACGTGCGGCTCGACATCGAGGACGGCGCCGGACTGGCCGAGGTCTTCCGCACCCATCGCCCCGAGCGCGTGGTGAATCTGGCGGCCCAGGCCGGCGTGCGCTACTCGCTCGAAAACCCCATGGCCTATGTCAACACCAATCTGGTGGGCTTCGCCAATATCCTGGAATGCTGCCGTCATCACGGCGTCGAGCATCTGGTCTATGCCTCCAGCAGCTCGGTCTATGGCGCCAACACCGAGATGCCCTTCTCGGTCCACGACAACGTCGATCATCCGCTCAGCCTCTATGCCGCGAGCAAAAAGGCCAACGAGCTGATGGCCCACACCTACAGCCATCTCTACCAGCTCCCGACCACCGGATTGCGCTTCTTCACCGTCTACGGACCCTGGGGTCGGCCCGACATGGCGCTGTTCAAGTTCACCCGCGCCATCCTCGCCGGCGAGCCGATCCAGGTCTTCAACTACGGCAAACACCGGCGCGACTTCACCTATGTCGACGACATCGTCGAAGGCGTGATCCGCGTCCTCGACCGCGTGCCCGCGAGCAACCCCGACTGGAGCGGCGCCAAGCCCGACCCGGCGAGCAGCCGCGCCCCCTACCGCGTCTACAACATCGGTAACAACCAGCCGGTCGAACTGATGGAATACATCGCCGTCCTGGAACAGTGCCTGGGCCGCAAGGCCGAAATGGAGATGCTGCCGCTACAACCCGGCGATGTCCCCGACACCTTCGCCGATGTCGCCGATCTCGTCCGGGACACCGGCTACAAACCCGGCACGCCGGTGGCCGAGGGCGTGGCGCGATTCGTGGAGTGGTATCTGGACTTCTATTGAATGGGGGCGCCTTGTTGCGGCTGGCGACGCGCAATACGTCCGATTTCACGGATATCGACGGGTCGATCCATGGTTGTGGCGCGGCGCAACGATCGCTCAGGAGCAAAAAACAGGTGTGACATCGGCCTGCATTTTTCACTGGGTGGAGTGACAGGATCGGGGACTGTCATTGAGGGGTGCGACAAAGGCATGGGTGGGTAGATAGTGAAAGTGTGATATCGATCACAGGAAAACCCTGGATTTAGGCCATTGATGCCTAATTCGCTGCATAAATGATGCTTGGCACGTAAGCTGCTCTATGGCGTGCGGAAGGTCGTGAAGGCAAAAGCAAGTCGCATTTGGCCTTCCATTTCAGGCGACGTTCATCATCCATAGCGGAGAAAATTATGAAAAAGTATCAGCAAGGCTTCACCTTGATCGAACTCATGATCGTGGTGGCGATTGTCGGTATTCTAGCAGCTATTGCATTACCAGCTTATCAAGATTATATGATGCGTGCACGAGTAGCGGAGGGTTTGAGCTTTGCTTCTGCTGCTAAAGTCACTGTTGGGGAAAATGCATTCAACGCTTCTGATGACTTAACGCTTGGCTGGACAGAGCCGGTTGCAACAAAGAATGTTGAGTCAGTTGGTGTAGATGCTAACACGGGAGTAATTACCGTTACTTATACTGCCGCTGCTTGTGGTGGTACGATCGAGTTTGCACCGGCAGATGCTGCAGGAGCTGCTCTTGCGGCAGGTACGGTACCAGATGGGCAGATCGTCTGGGATTGCACGGGCGGTGACTTGGACGCAAAGTGTCGTCCGGCTGAGTGTCGCGGCGGAGCCGGAGGTGGAAGCTAATAACAATTTTGCTAACTAGCGCATAATTCACGTATCCGCTGGTTGACCATCAAGCTGACAGCGCAAACTTCATAATATAATATCGTGTCTTGATTAAGCCGCCCTTGGGTAAAACTGGGGCGGTTTTTTTCTACTCCAAATCCCAATGATTCCCTTGGTCTTTTAATAATTTGGTATTATATACATCAAAAAAAAGAGTTGCCCATGCAAGATAATCAGATTATTCGTGCCAGCAAAGCGCCAAGCAATGCCATTATTTATTTGAATTTGATAGCTATCATTTTTTCGCTGCTTATCGCAATAAAAAGCGTGACACTTACAGCAACCCTTGATCTGGTGGGCGGCAAAGCTTTGCCATCAGCCGTCGGCGGCGTGCTTGGTTCGCCTGGGCTTCAGTTGGATCTGTTAGGTTTTCTGCTTTCTTATATAGGAATCCATCTAGCACTAGCTACCAGTTGGTATTTTCTTTGGCTACCGATCGATCGACGATTAACAATTGATTCACGCCAAAGACACTTGGTTGCATTGCTTTCATTTTTTCCAATCCTATTCTGGATCCTGCTATTAAACAATTACTTATATCCCAATTCTGGATTTTCTTTCTCCAATCAATTCGCATCTTTTAGTTGGGCACCAGATTTTCTCCTAATCATCACAACAACATACTTAATCGCCGTAATTCTTAACGCCGTGGCTCTAACCATGCGCTCTATGCACTCTCTGTCATTGGCATCGCCTCGTTTCTGGCAGACCAGCACGGTAGCGGTTTCCATCGTTAGTATCGCTGTTACATTGCTTGTGGTACCGTTCTCGCTCGCATCGTTCCATGCGAGCAAAATTGTGCGTGAAAAACCAGACATCATTTTAATCGGCGTAGACAGCCTGCGCACTGATCACATTGGTTTTTTGAACGGGTCTAGCCAAATAAGTCTCACCCCCAACATAGATCAACTACTCGCCGAGGCTGCCGTTGTTAAAGATGCCTGGACGCCTTTAGCGCGCACCTTCCCTGCCTGGGTAAGCATCCTTACCGGGAAATATCCAGGAACACACGGTGCTTTTTATAACCTAATGCCTCGCCACCAAGTCGATGATAGCGTCAGTCTTTCCCACCAGCTTGGCCAAATCGGTTATCAGCGAATCTTTGGGATTGATGAAACTCGTTTTTCAAATATCGATGAAAGCTACGGTTTCGATCAAGTGATTAGCCCAAGGATCGGCGCCGGGGATTTTCTGCTAGGAACGTTTACTGATTTGCCCGTCGTTAACTTGCTCGCCAATACGTATCTAGGACGCTGGCTTTTTCCGCATGCTTACATGAATAGAGCTTTGCCGCTCATTTATGACCCTCAAAAATTTGATCTGGAGCTACGCACTGCCATCACAAAAATTGATCAGAAAAAACCGCTTTTCATGGCTGTTCATTTTGAGCTTCCTCATTTTCCTTACTCTTGGGTCGAAGTTGATCAGCTTTATTCAGAATTCCCAGCCAGTCTTTCCGGGGTCTCCCCTAAAATCTATCAAGCAGCAGTTAGACGAGCTGATCGGCAGGTGGCGGCATTGCTTCAATCTCTTGAGAGTGCTGGTCGCTTAGAGAATGCGATTGTGGTGTTTCTATCAGATCATGGCGAGGCATTCAGTAGTTCGGAACCGTCATGGATAGGGCAAAACAGGCCATCTCGCACGGTATCAGCATATGGTTTGCACGGTACAAATGTGATGAGCGAGGCGCAATACCGCGTCATGTTAGGATTTCGTGGCTACGGATACCAGAAAGGAAAAGTAAAGCAGGGCTTGATCTCCGATGTCACCGCATCACTCGTTGATATCCGCCCAACTCTACATCAGTGGCTAGAGTTGCCGCCCCCCCTTAGATTAAAGGTAGAAGGTCTTTCTCTGTTTTCCGCTCTCTGCGGCGAATCATCTGCTTTGCTACAAGAGCGTATCATTTCGCTAGAAACAGGTTTTTCCTTGCCAAGTATGCAGGCCAAATATCCCGATACAGCTCAAATCGCTCAAGAGGGTGCCATATATTATTCCATCGACCGAGATGGTCGCTTGGCACTTAAAGAATTCTTGCTGCCTGCATTGCTGGCGGATAAACAACGTGCGGCTTTGTCCGGTCATTGGCTACTAGCAGCATTGCCGGGGCCGCGCGAGAACGAGCCGTGGGATTTGTTACTTGCGGACCTAAAGCACCACCAATATTGGGATGCCCGCGCCAACAACCATATTCCCAACGAAGCGCCGATGGATGCATTACTCACTGAGATTTGTCAGCGATTTGATGTGCGGGGTGTTGATGCAGACTCCTTTCTGACAGAGTGTGAACTGTAATAATAGGTGCAGTCTGATCGACTCGCCCCCAGCATTCCGGTGACGAGCCGCTGATGGATGTCGGCAAAACTTGACAAAGGAACCGCCTCACTCATGACGCACTGGTCATAATACCGACCTGGATGCCTCGGGCAATCGCTTCATCGTCACCCAAAACCGAACCTGAACGACTTCCGGCGTATATCTGCGTACCGAACCTGCGATCGCCACATCCATTGAAAAACCAAATCCTTGCTCAAAACAAGGCCAATGATGCAAACTCCGTCGATCCCCAGGGCGCCGTATCCGGCGACGGCCGGAGCTTGGCGCCGCCTGGGTATGTCGATTGCCAAAAAACGATCTTTGGAGGACAACATCATGAGTACCCATCAAGCCCAGATGCCGCTGTGCCAGCGGGCCTTTTCGCAACTGCTCATCATCGACGCGCAGGAGCGGCTGGCCGCCGCGATGCCGGCGGATGAACTGGACAGAGTCGTCGACAACATCAACCGCCTGATAACGGCCGCCAAGATCCTGGACATCCCGGTGATCGCGACCCAGCACAACTCCAAGGGACTCGGACCCATCATCGAGACCATCCGCGCCAATATGCCGATGGTCCACGAGCCGACCGAGAAGACCGCCTTCTCCTGCTGCACCGCGCCCGGATTCGAGCGCAACATCTCATCGCATCCGGATCGGCGCCAACTGATCGTCGTCGGCATGGAGGCGCATATCTGTATCGCCCAGACCGTCTCCGGCCTGCAACGCTGGGGCTATCAGGTCTTCGTGCCGAGCGACGCCATCATCTCGCGCAAGACCGCCCATAAGGAGAACGTGCTCGACCGGATGCGTTCTTGCGGCATCCAGGTCGTCTGTACCGAATCGGTTGGCTTCGAATGGCTGGGTGATTCGACCGACGCGCAGTTCCGCGACGTCTGGTCGCTGTTCAAATAGCCGACGGTACGAGCTAGGGCGCGAGCGCCGCCAGCAGGCGCTCCAGCGCTCCACGATTGCGCTCGACCACATCACGCCCACAGGCCCCCATTCGAGCGCGACGCTCCGGATCGTCGAACAGATCGATCAAACAGCGACCCAAGGTCTCGACATCCTCGACCCGTTCGGCCGCTCCCGCCTCATACAGCATCCGCGCAATGGCCGCGAAGTTGAAGGTATGGGGTCCGAGGACGACCGGGATGCCCGAGGCCGCCGCCTCCAGCGGGTTGTGCCCGCCTCTCGGCACCAGGCTGCCGCCGATGAAGGCCAGATCGCCGGCCGCCAGAAAACAGGTCAACTCACCCATGCTGTCGCCGAGATAGACGGCTTCGCCCGGCGCGGCCGCCCTTTCCTGACTACGACGCACGAACGCCAAGCCCTGACGCGCGATGAGTGCGGCCACGGTGTCGAAACGTTCGGGATGACGCGGCACCAGCACCAACAGTGCATCGGGCCGATGCGCCAGCAGACGCTGGTGAGCCTGGAGCACCTGGATCTCCTCCCCCTCATGGGTACTGGCGGCCACCCAGACCGGACGTCCCTCGCCCCACAGACGGCGCATCTCGCCGGCGCGCGTCGCGAGATCCTCGGGCTGAACCAGATCGAACTTGAGACTCCCCATGACCTGAACACGCGCGCGCGGCGCGCCCAGGGCGACGAACCGTTCGGCATCGGCCGGCGCCTGGGCGGCGATGAGCGCGAAACGCGCCAGTGTCGGGCGTGTCAGGCGCGCCAGCCGCGCATAACCGCGCGCCGAACGCTCCGACAGCCGCGCATTGACCAGGGCCACCGGAATACCGCGTCGGTCGAGCGCCGCGAGCATGTTGGGCCAGATTTCGGTCTCCATGACGATGACGAGCCGGGGCGCGACACGCTCGATGAAGCGCGCCATCAGGCTCGGTAGATCGAAGGGGGTATAGTGGTGAGCGACACGCTCGCCGAAGAGCGCCCGCAGGCGTTCGGCGCCCGTGGGCGTGGTCGTCGTCACCAGGATCGCGCGCGTCGGCTCGGATTCCAGCAGACGCCGGATCAGGGGTTCGGCGGCCTGGACCTCGCCCACCGAGACGGCGTGAATCCAGATATCAGCCTTTGACTTTCGGGCCTCGCCCTCCCCTTTCCGGCCAGCGTTCCAGACCAGCCGCTCACCGATCCGCTGCCGGTAGGCCGGTTGCGTGCGACCGCGCCAGTAGAGCCGCGCCAGCACCAGCGGCAGCGCCAGACGCCACAGCGCGGTATAGAGCCTAAGCGCCATGCCGCCGCTCATCCCCATCCCGTCAGACGGGGCGGCGCCCGGCGGCGGCGCGCTCCATGACGTCCTTCATGTCACGCACCGCCCGGTCGAGTCCCGAAAAGAGGGCGCGCGCGATGATCGAATGCCCGATGTTGAGCTCGCACACACCCGGAATCGCGGCGATCGCCTTGACGTTGTGGTAGTCGAGTCCGTGGCCGGCGTTGACCTGGAGTCCGAGCGACAGCCCCAGTGCGACGGCTGAGCGAATCCGCTCCAACTGGGCCTCGCGCTCGACCGGATCACGCGCGTCGGCATAGTGTCCGGTATGGATCTCGATCACCGGAGCGCCGACCGCGTGCGCGGCCTCGATCTGGACCGGATCGGCGTCGATGAAGAGGGAGACGCGAATGCCGGCCTCGGCCAGCCGAGTGCAGAACGCGCGCATCTCGTCCTGACGGCTGGCCACGTCCAGTCCGCCCTCGGTGGTCAGTTCCTCGCGCCGCTCGGGCACCAGACAGCAATCGGCCGGACGGATTCGGCAGGCAATGGCCGCCATCTCGGGGGTGACAGCCATCTCCAGATTCATGCGCGTTTGCAGGATGTCGCGCAACATCTCGACGTCGCGGTCCTGGATATGACGCCGGTCCTCGCGCAGATGGAGCGTGATGGCGTCCGCGCCGGCCTGCTCGGCCACCAGCGCGGCCTGGATCGGTTCGGGATAGCGGGTGCCGCGCGCCTGACGCACGGTGGCCACATGGTCGATGTTGACGCCGAGCAGGATCTCGGATGGGGTCTGTGAGAGGGATGACATGGCTATTTCTCGTCAATGGGTTCCGTGGCGAACCAGCGTCGATAGAGTTCGCGACTCTTGAGCGGTCGATCGCCCAGATGGGGTTCCAGCACATGGCGCAACAGGGCACGCGCTTCGCGTCGCTGCTCGTCGGCGAGCGGTTGGTCGTGCGCGAGCGCCAGCAGGGTCGCGCCCGAGACGCGGGGTCCAAGTGCCGACGCGGACGGACGGCACGGACCACGCTCGCGCTCGTAGACATAGACGGCCTCGGCGGCCACAGGCGCGCCATCGTCGACGACCCGATCGAGCCTCAGCCCATAGCCAAGTTCGGCCAGTAGCCGGCACTCGAAATGGCGTAGCGGTGTCTCCAGATCGCCATCCTCGGCCAGATGCG
Source organism: Allochromatium humboldtianum (assembly GCF_013385175.1). Lineage (GTDB taxonomy): Bacteria > Pseudomonadota > Gammaproteobacteria > Chromatiales > Chromatiaceae > Thermochromatium > Thermochromatium humboldtianum. The sequence goes on from NZ_JABZEO010000004.1 coordinate 330,347, forward strand.
ACAGCGTCGACTGGTAGAAGACGAACAGCGCATCATGGGGATCGTGACGCGCCAGCATCCGCAACAGCAGTTCGTTGAGATAGAAGCCCGCCAGCAGTGACGCGCCCTGGAGCCTGAGCGGCGCACCGGCTTCCTCGACGACGGTCAGGGTCCGCACCTCGCCGCGCCCGGTCATCGCCAGCCACAGCGGCTGGAAGGGCTGCAAGAGCGCGCTCGCCGTCTGACGGGGGCGGCGCGCGCCCTTGGCGATGGCCGCGCAACGACCCTGCCCCGCGCCCAGGATCTCCAGCAACAGGCTGGTATTGCCATACTCGCGCCGATGGAGCACGAAGGCCAGGAACAGGTCGTGACGAGACGACACACGCGCCGCCGGGCGATCGAATCAGTCGTGATAGCCGAGCGTGGAGAGCGCCGACTCGTCGCTCGACCAGCTCTTCTTGACCTTGACCCAGACCTCCAGATGCACCGGACAGTCGAACAGCTTCTGCATCTCCAGCCGCGCCTGGGTGGCCACGGCCTTGAGCGCCTCACCGTGCTTGCCGATGATGATGCCCTTCTGACCCGGCCGCTCGACCCAGATCAGCGCATGGATCAGATAGCGGCCATCGGCCATCTCGAAGCGCTCGATCTCGACCGTGGTGCAATAGGGCAATTCCTTGCCGTAACGCTGCATCAACTGCTCGCGCACCAGCTCGGCGGCGAAGAAACGCTCAGAACGGTCGGTGAGCTGATCCTCGGGGAAGACCGGCTCGCCCTCGGGCAGCGACTCGACGATCAGTCGCTCCAGGGTCTCGACCTGATCGCCCTTGGTCGCTGAGACCAGGACGACATGACGGAACGCATGACGTTCGCCGAGTGCTTGCAGATAGGGCAGCAGGCTCGACTTCTCGGCGATCCGGTCGACCTTGTTGACGACCGCGATCACGGGCACGCCGGCCGCCGCGATCGCCTCCAGCGCCTTGGCGTCCTCCTCGGTCCAGCGTCCGGCCTCGACCACCAGCAGCGCCAGATCGGTATCGGCGACGGCGGCACGCGCGGCACGGTTGAGATAGCGATTCAGCGCACTGCCGCCGCGCTCGTGGATGCCGGGCGTGTCGACGAACAGGATCTGCCCCCCGGCGCGGGTCTTGATGCCCAGGATCGCGTGTCGGGTGGTCTGCGCCTTGTGCGAGGTGATGGCGAGCTTCTGACCCAGGATGCGATTCAACAGGGTCGACTTGCCGACATTGGGCCGACCGATGATGGCCACGGTGCCGCAGCGACTCACGACGGAAGCACTCGATTCGTTGGGGTTCGACTCAGCCATGCAGGATACGCTCCAGCATGGATTCGGCGGCGGCCTGCTCGGCACGGCGCCGACTGGTCCCGGTTCCGCGTGTCGTCACATCGGCATCCTGGAGCTGACAGCTCACAATGAAGGTTTGATCGTGCTGGTCGCCGTCGATCGACAGCACCAGATATTCGGGCAGGGGGCGCTTGTAGGACTGAAGCCACTCCTGCAAGCGGGTCTTGGGATCCTTGCCGGCGCGCTCGGCGTCGGTCTGTTCGAGCCGGGCGGCGAAGAGTTCGAGCACCACGGTACGCGCGCGTTCGAAGCCGGCATCCAGATAGACCGCGCCCAGCACGGCCTCCAGCGCGTCGGCCAGGATCGAGTCGCGCGCATGACCGCCGGTGCGCAGTTCTCCGGCCCCGAGCCGCAACGAGTCGCCGAGTTTCAGATCACGCGCCAGCCGCGCCAGCGACTCGCGCTTGACCAGTGAGGCGCGCATCCGGCTCAGCGTCCCCTCGTCGGCCTTGGGAAAGCGCTCCCAGAGCGCCTCGGCGATGACGAACCCGATCAGGGCATCGCCGAGGAATTCGAGCCGCTCGTTGTTGGATGAGCCGACGCTGCGATGCGTGAGGGCCTGGATCAGCAGTTCCTCACGGGTGAAACGGTGCCCGAGCGCCTGGGCGAGTCGACGCGGATCGGCGTTCACTCTGGACCGACTTCGATCTGATGGCTGAACGAGACGACCGCGTCGACGTTGAAGAACAGATGCACCCGTTCCTCATACGCCAGACTCACCTGGAAGCGCTCCCCGTCGATCCGCTCGACCTCGAAGTCGCTGCCCTTGATGTTTTCGATCGAGTTGATATAGAGCCGCTTCTCGATGGACATCACGATCCCGCGTGCACCACCCTCCTGGCTCGGGTCGATCTGTTGCGCCGACTCCTCCATGATCGAGCGCACGGTCCAGAAATTCAGATAGAGCGGACCGACCTTGAACACGATGGTGCCGAAGAAGGCCGCCAGGGCGATGAGGACGATCATGAACAGAAAACCAGCGCCACGTTGACGCTTGGCCAATCCGGTTGTCATGGACATCTGTTGTGAACCTCGCGGTTTATTCGATTCCATCCCACAGACGCGACCAGGCGATGGGGAAGCCATCACGCGCGCCATCCCAATGCATCCAGATCGCGAACGCCTTGCCGACCAGATTCTCTTCCGGCACGAAGCCCCAGCAACGGCTGTCGTTGCTGTTGTCACGGTTGTCGCCCATGACGAAATAATGCCCCTCGGGAACCTCGACCGGGCCGAATGCCAGCTTCTGGCAGCCGAAGGGCAGATCGGGCGCGGCCGGACGGGTCAGGATGGAGTGTTCGACCGTGCCGAGACTTTCCAGCGCCTCGCGCGCGCCTGTCATTTCCGAGCCCGAACCGACGCCGGTATAGGCGCCGACCGGCAGCTGGCCGACCGGCTCGCCGTTGATGTAAATGGTCTTGTTGCGATAGCCGATCACGTCGCCTGGCACGCCGACGACGCGCTTGATGTAGTCGGTGCGGGGGTCGAGCGGGAACTTGAACACCACCACATCGCCGCGCTGCGGTTCGCCGAGATCAAGGAACTTGACGTTGAGCACCGGCAGCCGCAGACCATAGGAGAATTTGTTGACCAGAATGAAGTCGCCGGTCAAGAGGGTCGGCATCATCGAGTTCGACGGAATACGGAACGGCTCGACCAGGAAGGAGCGCAGCACCAGCACCGCGAAGATGACGGGAAAAAAGGAGCGCGCGTACTCGACCAGCACCGGCTCCTTGGCGATGGGCCGGCCATCCTCGGTCAGGGTCTTGCCGCCGGCGGCCGCGATCGCGGCACGGCGGCGCGGTGCAAACACCAGTGCGTCGAGCAACCAGATGCCGCCGGTCAGGAACGAAGCCAGGACGAGAAAAGCCGGAAAGTCGAATGTCATTGTGAACCGCGTCTCCTTGAGCTAGGCGTGGTTTTTTAAGTCTGGAATCGGGTTGCCGGTCTCAGTCCTTGCCGCTCTGGAGCACGGCCAGGAAGGCTTCCTGCGGGATGTCGACCTTGCCGACCTGCTTCATGCGCTTCTTGCCTTCCTTCTGCTTCTCCAGCAGCTTGCGCTTGCGCGTGGCATCGCCGCCGTAGCACTTGGCGGTCACGTTCTTGCGCAGCGCCTTGACCGTGGAGCGAGCGATGATCTTGGAGCCGATCGCCGCCTGGATCGCGACCTCGAACATCTGGCGCGGGATCAGATCCTTCATGCGTTCGGTGACATCGCGCCCGCGCGTCTGCGACAGCGAGCGGTGGACGATGGACGAGAGCGAATCGACCTTGTCGCCGTTGATGAGCACATCGAGCTTGACCAGATCCGATGGCTGAAAGCGCTTGAACTCGTACTCGAAGGAGGCGAACCCACGGCTGCACGACTTGAGCCGGTCGAAGAAGTCGAGCACGACTTCGCTCATCGGCAGTTCATAGGTCACTTGCACCTGACCGCCCAGATACTGGATGTTCTTCTGGATGCCGCGCTTCTCGATACAGAGATTGATGACCGCGCCCAGATAGTCCTGCGGGGTGAGGATATGAGCCTCGATGATCGGCTCGCGGATCTCGCGGATCTGGGACGGATCGGGCAGCTCGGCCGGATTGTCGATGCGCACCGTCTCGCCGTCGGCGCGCAGGACTTCGTACACCACGGTCGGCGCGGTGGTGATGAGATCGAGATCGTACTCGCGCTCCAGGCGTTCCTGGATGATCTCCATGTGCAGCATCCCGAGGAAGCCGCAGCGGAAACCGAAGCCGAGCGCCTGCGAGACCTCAGGCTCATAATTGAGCGCCGCATCGTTCAGACGCAGCTTGCCGAGCGCCTCGCGCAGATCTTCGTAGTCGTCCGAGACCACGGTATAGAGTCCGGCGAAGACGCGCGGGCGCATCTCCTTGAAGCCGGGCAGCTTCTCGCCCGGACGATCCGGCAATGTGATGGTATCGCCGACCGGCGCGCCGTCGATCTCCTTGATGCCGGCGATCATGTAGCCGACCTCGCCGGCGCGCAGCGTGTCGCGCTCGGTCTTCTTGGGCGTGAAGACGCCGACGTTGTCGACCTGATGGGTGCGTCCGGTCGAGACCATCAGCACCTTGTCGCGGCGGCGGATCTCGCCGTTCATCACCCGCACCAGCGACACCACGCCGACATAGGGGTCGAACCAGGAATCGATGATGAGCGCCTGGAGCGGCGCGGCGACATCGCCCTTGGGCGGCGGGATGCGCGCGACCAGCGCTTCGAGCAGATCCGGGATGCCGACGCCGGTCTTGGCGCTCACCCGCAGCGCGTCCTCGGCCTCCAGGCCGATGATCTCCTCGATCTCCTTGATGACGCGCTCCGGCTCGGCGGACGGCAGGTCGATCTTGTTGAGGACCGGCAGCACTTCCAGCCCCTGCTCGATGGCCGTGTAGCAGTTGGCCACACTCTGCGCCTCGACGCCCTGAGCCGCATCGACCACCAGCAGCGCACCCTCACAGGCCGCCAGCGAGCGCGAGACCTCGTAGGAGAAGTCGACGTGACCTGGAGTGTCGATGAAGTTGAGCTGATAGGTCTCGCCGTCGCGCGCCTGATAGTTGAGCGTGACGCTCTGGGCCTTGATGGTGATGCCGCGCTCGCGTTCGATATCCATCGAGTCCAGCACCTGGCTGGACATCTCGCGCTCGGTCAGGGCGCCGCTGATCTGGATGAAGCGATCGGCGATCGTCGACTTGCCATGGTCGATGTGCGCGATGATCGAGAAATTGCGGATATGACTGAGGTCGGTCATCGATAACCTAACGGGGTGATCCAGAGGGAAAGGCAGGCGAGACCACGCGGGCGCGTGAGGCATGGAGTCCGGCGCGGCGTGGAAAACAGCGCGCCATGATACCAGATGCGGCGTCCCGGCGTATCCGATCACGCGCCGCCGCCCTCCCCGGCCGGCGGCGCGTGCGTCGACGCTCAGGACTTGGGCAGCTTGAGCGCGTAGAACATCCGGGTATCGCCGCGCTGCACCAGCACGGCGGTCGCGCGTCCAGGTTCGATGGCGCCCAGAATGCGTTCGAAGTCGGCGAGGTTGCCGACGGGCTGATTGTCGAGCATCAGGATCACATCGCCCGCGCTCAGACCGGCGGACGCCGCCGGCCCCTGATCGACCGACTCGATCAGCACCCCGCCCGGCTCGATCTCGAACTGACGGCGCATCTCGGGCGTCAGATCACGCACCACCACACCGAGACGGTTGGCCTCGGGCTTGTCGGTCGGCCCCGGCTCAGCGGCCAACTGATCGTCCTCGGGCAGTTCCTGGATCTTGATCGTCAGCTCGATCCGCTCGCCGCGACGCAGCACCACCAGACCGGCGCTCTCGCCCACGGGCGTGGCGCCGACCAGGGGCGGCAGACTGCTGGAGGTCGGCACATCACGTCCGTTGTAGGAGAGGATCACATCACCCGGTTGCAGACCGGCCACCGCCGCCGGGCTGTCGGGCAGCACCTGGGCCACCAGGGCGCCGCGCGGCTGCGGCATCCCGAACGATTCGGCCAGCTCGCGTGTCACGTCCTGGATCAGCACGCCCAGCCAGCCGCGACTGACGCGCCCCTTGGTCTTGAGCTGCTCGACCACGTCCATGGCCACCTCGATCGGGATGGCGAACGAGAGCCCCATGAAACCGCCGGTGCGGCTGTAGATCTGACTGTTGACCCCAACCACCTCGCCGTCGAGATTGAACAGCGGTCCGCCCGAGTTGCCGGGATTGATGGCCACATCGGTCTGGATGAAGGGCACATAGTTCTCGCTCGGCAGACTGCGGCCCTTGGCGCTGACGATGCCGGCGGTGGCCGAAGACTCGAAGCCGAAGGGCGAGCCGATGGCCAGCACCCATTCACCGACCTGGAGATCCTTGCCCGAGCCGATGCGTGCCGTTGGCAGCCCCTCGGCCTCGACCTTGAGCAGGGCAATGTCACTGCGCTTGTCGGTGCCGATCAGTTTGGCGACGAACTCACGCCGGTCGCTGGTACGCACGATGATCTCCTCGGCGCCCTCGACGACGTGCGAGTTGGTGAGTACATAGCCGTTACCGGAGACGATGAAGCCGGAGCCGAGCGAGCGCGATTGCAGATCGTCCTCGGGGATCGGCCCCTCCTCGTCGAAGAAGCGCCGGAACAGATCCTCGAGCGGGCTGCCTTCGGGCAGATTCGGGATCGAATATTGCTGAAGGCGTTGAGCGATCGAGGACGACTGCTTGGTGCTGATGTTGACCACAGCCGGGCCGTTCTCGGCAACCAGCCGGGTGAAGTCGGGTAGATCCCGCCCGAACACTGGGCCGACGGCCGGCAGGCAGACCAGCAGAACGGCTAGGGCGAGCGACAGTCTGGATGTGGCGCGCATGAATACTCCGAATCGATAGGGTCTGTAGGATCGCGATCCTAGTGCGTCTCGGACAGGGTCACGGAGACTCGTCCATCCAAGCGCCTCAGGATCACAGGTTGACGTTCGGGGCGTTGAGTCAACGCTACACTGTAGCCGCGCAGCCACCAGAACGCCAGCGCCAGCCCGATCAAAGCGCCCAGGACGCTGGCGACCTCGGGGTGCGCGCCGCCGAAGCGCTCGCCGAGCGTAGCCCCGATGATCAAACCCAGGATCGGCGCCAGATAGGCGGCCGCCGCCGTGCGCAGCAACCCCTGCTCGCTGAGTCCGACCACGACCTCGTCGCCGACCTGGGCGCCGATCGGATTGCGCGCCAGCAATTCGACCGGATGGCGCCCGAAGACCCGCTCCAGGAGCGAGGTGCCACAGGCATTGTTGACGCTGCACTGACCGCAGGCGCTACGCCGCTCGGCCGTGACGCGCGCCTGATCGCCGACGAGGGCGATGATGCGACCACGTTCTTCGATCATGGTATCTGGAGTCTCACTGAGTGGGCGGGTCGGCGCGATGGACGCCGGCGATGGCGGCCTGGACCGTGACCATCGGCACTTCGCCGACGGCGGTGATCTGATGGCCGTCGAAGCGGCGGCCGGCGGCATGGACGGAGCCGATGTTGGCATCGCCCTCGAGTCCGTCGTCGCTCGACGGTTCGATATAGATCGAATAGGACGAGAGACGATCGGTGAAGAGGAAGTGCTCCACGCGCGTGCCGTCGGTCTGATCGATCTGGTGCTGCATGACCAGATCGAATCCGTCCGGCATCGGCTCGAAACGCCACTGACTGCTCGGGCTGGTCGCCGGCGCACTGCGGACCGACCGCGCCGGTTCGAGCGGAGTCTCGGGTCGGGACGCCGTGGGCGCATTGAGCTTGATCGAAGTGAACATGAGCTGTTCGAGCGGTTCCTGCCGGCGGTCGATCAGATCGGACTTGAGTGGCAGCGCGGTCTCGCGGTCGATGTGGAATCGGTAGCCATAGCGCAGATCGTCCTTGGGCAGGATGCCGACGACCTCGGTCTCGCGGCCGGCGATGCGCGCACGCCCCAGATATTCGACGCTGTAGTGATCCTGTAGCGCCCCCGGATCGATCCCCTCGGTGTCGAGAAAGCGTCCGCCCTGGCGCTCGACCGAGATCGGTTGCCCATCGGTCAGGACACAGTTGACACGGTCCTTGCCGCTGGCCACCGCCCGGATCGGTCCGCTGAGCGCGATCAGGCGCTCCTCGATCTGCCCGTCCGCGATGCGGTGATCGAGGCTCAGGGTTTCGAGCCGGTTCTGATGCAGATAGACCAGGGTGCCTTCATAGTTCAGCGAGCGCACGGCCTCGGTCATGCGTGCGAGCAGCACGCTGGGTGAGACGCTGTCCGCCGCCGAATCCGTTGAGACCTTCGCCTCGGCGCCCAGCACCTGGAGCGGCAGCAGACAACACAGGCCCAGGACCAGCCAATACGACGCCGGACGCCGATCAACGACCCGGTTCATAGCCGACGAGCATTGCATAGGGCAGCAATCCCTTGGCCCCGGTCGACGGGGCCGTTGCTTGATGGGTGACGAGATAACGATCGAGCTTGCTGGCCAGCTCGGGATGCTCCAGATGCCAGCGCTGGAGCGGAAGGGTCTGACGCTCGACCAGACGGGCGGCCACGGGGCCGACCGCCGTCGGACCCACGGCGTCGCCCATGAAGACGGGTGTCGCCAGAACGGCGACCAGCAGCACCGAGGCGGCGAGCGCCAGACCGGCATAGCGGCCCGTCCAGCGGTGCGGAGCGCGCTCCAGACGCCGTGGACAGAGAATGGTCGGTTCGGTGGCCAGGGCGTCGCGCACGCGGTCGGCCAGCGCGCGGGCGTTCGGATCGATCGCCTCGCCACGGATGGCCTGACCGATGAGCGTGTAGCGTTCCCAGCGCTCGCGCAGCTCGGTGTCGGCGGCCAGTGCGTCGAGCAGGGCCGGCATCTGGGCCGGCGCCAGTTCGCCATCCTGTAAAGCGGAGAGTCGTTGTCTAGGCTCGTCGGTCATCGTCGTTGTGCCTGAGCTGAGGGTTCTGACTTAAGGGGCTCGCCGGCGACGAGTCCCACCTGGACTCAGCCATCGAGCAATGGCCTGAGTCGCTTGTCGATGGCCTCGCGCGCGCGGAAGATCCGAGACCGGACGGTGCCGATGGGGCAGTTCATGGTTGTCGCGATCTCCTCGTAGCTCAGGCCCTCCAACTCCCGGAGCACGATGGCCGTGCGCAGATCGTCCGGCAGATCGTCGAGCGCGCGCTGAACCGTGGCGGCGATCTCGTCGCTCAACAGATGGCGCTCCGGAGTCGCGTGCTCGCGCAGCCGGCCGCCCATGTCCATCTGCTCGGCCACCTCGGCCTCGATGTCATCGCCCGGCGGACGCCGCCCCTGGGCCACCAGGTGGTTCTTGACGGTATTGACCGCGATCCGGTAGAGCCAGGTGTAGAAGGCGCTCTCGCCGCGAAAGCCGGGCAGTGCGCGATAGGCCTTGATGAAGGCCTCCTGGGTCACGTCCATGACCTCGGATGAATCGCGCACATAGCGGGAGATCAGATTCGACACCTTTTGCTGATACTTGAGCACCAGCAGATCGAAGGCGCGCTTGTCGCCCGACTGGGCGCGACCGACCAGTTCATGATCGGTGTGTCGTTCACTCATCGCGACACACCGCCCTTCGGCCTGCCATCGGTTCCGTTGGCATGGACAATCCACCGCATGGGAAGTTCGTGGCCATCCTCATCGATGGCCGGTATTTTTCAGGGTATGACACGGATACTTGATCCAGATCACCAAATCGACGAGCTTACAGGGAATCCACAGCCATCACGAGTCCACCTCCATGTCAGACGCCTGTCACCGCCACGATGTCCTGATCCTCGGCAGCGGAGCCGCCGGGTTGAGTCTCGCCCTGCGGCTTCCCGAGACGCTGTCCGTCGCGGTCGTCTCCAAGCGCGAACTGCGCGAGGGCAGTACGCTCTATGCCCAGGGCGGCATCTCGGCGGTGCTCGACGCCGGAGACTCCATCGAATCGCACGTCCAGGACACGCTCAAGGCCGGCGCCGGGCTGTGCGATCGCGCCGTGGTGCGCCACGTCGTCGAACGCGGTCCGGACAACATCCGCTGGCTGCTCGATCAGGGGGTCGAGTTCACCCGCGACACCGAACATGGGGCTGGGGCCACGGGGGGCTATCATCTCACACGCGAGGGTGGTCACACACATCGGCGCGTGATCCATGCCGCCGATGCCACCGGGCGCGCGATCGCCACCACGCTCGAAGGCCAGGTGCGCGATCGCGCCAATGTGACGCTCTACGAGCAGCATATCGCGGTGGATCTCATCACGGCCCGGCATCTGCCGGGGTATGGCGAACATCGCTGTCTGGGCGCCTATATACTCGATCTCGGCAGCGGACGGGTCGAAACCTTCCTCGCCCGCTTCGTGGTGCTGGCCACCGGCGGGGCCAACAAAGTCTATCTCTACACCAGCAACCCCGACGTCTCCACCGGCGACGGCATCGCCATGGCCTGGCGCGCGGGCTGTCGGGTCGCCAACATGGAGTTCATGCAGTTCCATCCGACCTGTCTCTATCATCCGCAGGCACGTTCCTTTCTCGTCACCGAGGCGCTGCGCGGCGAGGGGGCGCGCTTGTTGCTGCCCGACGGCGAGCGTTTCATGCCGCGCTTCGATCCGCGCGCCGAGCTGGCGCCGCGCGACATCGTGGCGCGGGCCATCGACCATGAGATGAAGCGACTGGGGAGCGAATGCGTCTATCTCGACATCTCGCATCGCCCGGCCGATTTCGTCATCGAGCACTTCCCCACCATCCATGCGCGCTGTCTGGAACTGGGCATCGACATCACCCGCGAGCCGATCCCGGTGGTGCCGGCGGCGCACTATACCTGCGGCGGGGTCATGGTCGATCGTCAGGCGCGCACCGACCTGCCCGGACTCTATGCCAGCGGCGAGACCGCCTACACCGGGCTGCACGGGGCCAACCGCATGGCCAGCAATTCGCTCCTGGAATGCCTGGTCTACTCGGAGGCGGCGGCCGCCGACATCGTCCGTCTGTCATCCGAGGTGCCGCCGCCCCCGGAAGTACCGAACTGGGACGAAAGCCGTGTCACCGAGCCGGACGAGGAAGTGGTCGTCACCCACAACTGGGATGAGCTGCGGCGCTTCATGTGGGACTATGTCGGTATCGTGCGCACCAACAAGCGTCTGCGTCGCGCCAAGCGCCGCGCCGATCTGCTGGCGCAGGAGGTGATCGAGTACTACAGCAACTTCCGGGTCGGCAACGATCTGATCGAACTGCGCAATCTGCTGGAGGTCGCGGATCTCATCATCCAGTCGGCCCTGCGCCGGCGCGAGAGCCGCGGGCTGCATTACACGCTCGATCATCCACTCAAGGACGCCGGCCAGCGCACGCCGACCATCCTCATCCCGGATGCCTATCAGCCGCGCAAAGGGGAATAGGCTCTTACCGGACTCCAGCATCCAAGGGGAGTCCCGCAATCAGGAGCTCAGCATGAGTCTGCTACATATCGATCTCGAGTCACTGTGCCATATCGTCGAGAAGGCACGCGAGTTCCAAGCGAAGGAGGAGGTCGTCCTGCCCGACGTGCCCGATAGCCCGTCCGAGGACTGGGCGTTACAGATTCTGGCCGATCACAGCGAGGATCACAGTCTCGGCGAGATGACGCGCGCCATCGGCGAGATGAGCCAGCGCCAGCGTGCCGAACTGGTGGCGCTCATGTGGCTCGGACGCGGCGACTATGGGATCGAGGACTGGGAGTCGGCGGTCGACGACGCCATCGGCGACTATTCGCTCAATGCCGCCGCCTACCTGCTCGCCCATCCCATGGTCGCCAATGACCTTCAGGAAGGGCTGATCGCCCACGGCTATTCCTGCGATCAATAATCGCGCAGTCCAAGCACGTCCTGCATATCGAAACGTCCGTGCTCGCGCCCGGCGATCCAGCGCGCGGCGCGCACGGCGCCCCCGGCGAAGGTCATGCGGTTGGATGCCTTGTGCGCGATCTCGACCCGCTCGCCATCGGCGGCGAACCAGACCGTGTGTTCGCCGACCACATCCCCGGCGCGGATGGTCTCGAAGCCGATCGTCTGGCGTTCGCGTGCGCCGGTCTGGCCTTCGCGGCCATAGACGGCGACCTCTTTCAGATCGCGCCCGAGCGCCTTGGCGATCACCTCGCCCATACCGAGCGCTGTCCCGGAGGGCGCATCGACCTTGTGCCTGTGGTGCGCCTCGATGATCTCGATGTCGACCTCGTCGCCGAGCACGCGCGCGGCGATGTCGAGCAGCTTGAAGCAGAGATTGACGCCGACGCTCATGTTCGGGGCGAAGACGATCCCGATCGACTCGCCCGCCGACTCGATCGCCGCGCGCTGGGTCTCATTCAGACCCGTGGTGCCGATCACCATCCGCTTGCCGGCTTCGCGACAGAGGGCCAGATGGTCCATGGTCGCGGCCGGCGAGGTGAAGTCGATCAGGACGTCGAAGTCGTCGAGCACGCTCGCCAGTTCCACCACGACCGCCACATCCAGGCGCCCGACGCCGGCCAGCTCGCCGGCATCCGAGCCGATCAGCGAACTTCCGGCACGCTCGGTCGCCGCGCCGAGCCTGAGCCCCTCGGTCTCGACGACCGCCTGAATCAGGGTCCGTCCCATACGCCCGCCGGCTCCGGCGATGGCGATTCTGATCTCACTCATGCATGACCTCGTCTCAATGTCTCAACCCGTCGCGGTCCGAATCCACTCGACCCGCTTGTACATGACGCCATAGTAAACCACTGGGATCACGACCAGCGTCAAGAGTGTCGAGACGAACAGGCCGAACAAGAGCGATACCGCCAGCCCGGAGAAGATCGGATCGTCGAGGATGAACACGGCTCCGGCCATGGCCGCCACGGCCGTCAGGGTGATCGGCTTGGCGCGCACCACGGCCGAGTCGATCACGGCCTGCTCCAGGCTCATCCCGGCGCGCACCTGCTGGTTGATGAAATCCACCAGCAGGATCGAGTTGCGCACGATGATCCCGGCGAGCGCGATCATGCCGATCATGGAGGTCGCCGTGAACTGCGCGCCCAGGATCGCGTGACCGGGCAGGATGCCGATCAGGGTCAGGGGGATCGGCGCCATGATCACCAACGGCACCAGATAGCTGCGGAACTGCGCCACCACCAGCAGATAGATCAGCACCAGTCCCACGCCATAGGCCGCGCCCATGTCGCGGAAGGTCTCATAGGTCACCTGCCATTCGCCGTCCCACTTGAGGCTGTAGTCGTAGGGGTTGGTCGGCGCCTGACGGTACCACTGCTCCAGACCCAGCTCGTCGCTCAGGGTGGCGGCGATCTCGAACAGGCCATAGAGCGGGCTGTCGGTCTCGCCGGCCATGTCGCCGGTCACATAGACCACGGGCAGCAGATCCTTGTGATGGATGCTGTGGGCGCGCGTGCCCTCGACCACCGAGACGATCTCGGACAGCGGCACCAGCCGGCCGGTCTCGGAACGCACGCGCAGGGCCAGCACCTGTTCCAGATCGGCCTTGTCGGCTTCGCTGTACTCGACCCGGATCGGCACGGCGTACTTGACGTTGGCCCCGTGCAGGAAGCTCATGTCCTCGCCGTCGAGCACCGTGGCCAGCGCGATCGAGACGCTCGACTGGGCCACGCCGAGCCGTGCGGCCTTGGCGCGGTCGACCACCAGGGTCAGCTTGCGTGAGGCGAACTCGACCGAGTCGTCGACATCGACGATGTCGGCTGTGCCCTCGAAGGCGGCTCGGACCTGACGCGCCATCGCGATCTGACCATCGTAGTCCAGGCCATAGACCTCGGCGACCAAGGGCGAAAGCACCGGCGGGCCGGGCGGGATCTCGACCAGCTTGGCGTTGCCGTCATAGCGACGCGCGATCTCCTGCAAGGGGGCGCGCAGTTCCAGGGCGATGGCATGGCTCTTCTGGTCGCGATGATGGGCATCGACCAGATTGACCTGAATGTCGCCCAGATGCGCGCCTTCGCGCAGATAGTACTGGCGCACCAGACCGTTGAAGTTGATCGGCGCGGCGGTGCCGGCATAGACCTGATAGTCGCTGACCTCGGGCACGGTCTCCAGATACTCACCCATCTCGCTCAGGACGCGCGCGGTCTGCTCCAGACTGGTCCCCTCCGGCATGTCGAGCACCACCTGGAACTCACTCTTGTTGTCGAAGGGGAGCATCTTGAGCACCACGGTGCGGTTGACCGCGAGCCAGATCGAACCGGCGATCAGCAGCAGGATGGCGCCGAGCAGCAGCCAGCGGTTGAGATGTCCGCGCCGACCGATCAGAAAAGGGCCGATCAGGCGCTGGAAGACGGCGTTCAGCCGCCGCTGCGAACCCGCGTCATGGCCCTCCCCGGCTCCAGCCGGTGCATGGGCATGCGCCAGATGATGACGCCCGAGCATCCGGTTGGTCATCCAGGGCGTGAAGACGAAGGCCACCACCAGCGAAATCAGCATCCCCATCGAGGCATTGATCGGGATCGGACTCATGTACGGTCCCATCAGCCCGCTGACGAAGGCCATCGGCAGCAGCGCGGCGATGACGGTGAAGGTGGCCAGGATGGTCGGCCCGCCGACCTCGTCGACCGCGCGCGGCATCAGATCGAGCAGCGAGTCGCGGCTGATGGCCATGTGACGATGGATGTTCTCGACCACCACGATGGCATCGTCGACCAGGATGCCGATCGAGAAGATGAGCGCGAACAGCGACACCCGGTTGAGTGTGAAGCCCCAGGCCCAGGAGGCGAAGAGCGTCAGCGCCAGGGTCACGATCACGGCCGCGCCGACGATGATGGCCTCGCGCCAGCCGATGGCGAACAACACCAGCAGCACTACGGACGCGGTGGCGAAACTGAGCTTGCTAATGAGTTTCTTGGCCTTGGCGTCGGCGGTGGCGCCATAGTCGCGGGTGATGGTGACTTCGACGCCCTCGGGGATGAACAGCCCCTTGAGCTGCTCGAAACGCTCGATCACATCGGTCGCCACCTCGACGGCATTGACGCCCGCCTGCTTGGCCACGGCGATGGTCACGGCTGGACGGGTCCAGCCGGCGGTGACGCCCGACTGTTCGCCCCCCGGGCCGGCCCCCATGAGGACATAGCTGTCCGGCTGTTCGGGACCGCGTTCGAGTGTGGCGACATCGCGCAGATAGACCGGACGCCCCTCATGCACTCCGACCACAAGCTCGCCGATCGCCTCGACCGAGGTCAGGAAGGTGCCGGCCTGGACCAGGATCTCCTGGTTGTCGGCGGTGACGCTCAGATCGTCGGCGATGCGGTTGCCGGCCTGGAGCGCACGGCGCAGTCCATCGAGATCCAGCCCATAACCGGCGAGTTGCTCGGGCTGGAGCTGGACGCGCACCAGTTGCGCCGGCGCGCCGAGCGTATAGACATCGCGCGTGCCGGGAACACGCTTGATCTCCTGCTCCAGCGCATGGGCGACCTGACCGAGTTCGTAAGCGCCGACCGCGTTGTCCTCAGACCAGAGCGTCGCCGTCAGGATGGGCACATCGTCGATGCCCATGGGTTTGACGATCGGCGTGCCCACGCCCAGGTTCGGCGGCAGCCAGTCCTGATTGGACATGACCTTGCTGAAGAGGCGAACGACGGCCTCGGTGTTGTCCTCGCCGACCTTGTACTGGACCGTGACCACGGCCAGACCCGGACGCGAGACCGAATAGACGTGCTCGACGCCCTTGATCTCGGAGAAGACCTGCTCGGCCGGACCGGCCACCAGATGTTCGATCTCGGTGGCCGAGGCGCCGGGAAAGGGAATGAAGACATCGGCGAAGGTGACATCGATCTGCGGCTCTTCCTCGCGCGGCGTCACCAGCACCGCGAACAGCCCCAGCAGCAGCCCAAGCAGCGCCAGCAGCGGCGTGATCTCGGTGGCCTGAAAACGGGCGGCGATCCGGCCCGAGAGGCCCAGTCGTTCGGTCGCGGCCGGCTCAGTCATGGCGTTGATCCTCGCCCTTGACATGACGCACCGGCGTCTGGGCCTTGAGCTGCGCCCCGGCGGCGATCGGATCGAGCGCCACAGATTCGCCCTCACTCAGGCCGGCCAGCACCACATAGGCGTCATCGAGCGCCCGGCCGAGCCGGATCTGGCGGAAGTGGATGTGATCGCCCTCCCCGACCACATAGATCCCCGTGACCTCGGAACGCTGAACCACGGCCGACTTGGGCACCGTGAGTTCGGACTTCTCACCGACCACGAAGCTGGTCTTGACGTACATGCCGGGAAAGAGCGCCCGGTCGCTGGCCCCGGCGCTCGGCGGCAGCTCGACGCGCACTTTGAAGGTATTGGAGCCGTGATCGGCGAAGGGAAAGATGGTCAACCGGCCGGATTCGACGCGCGTCCCGTCAGGCAGATAGACCCAGGCGCGGCGTGAGGCATCCGTATCGCCGCGCACGGCTGGAATCACACTCTGAGGCACGTCGACCGCCACCCGCAGCGCATCGAGGGAGATCCCGCTCATGATCGGCGTGCCCGGACTGACGATCTCGCCGCGTTCGACATGGCGCTGGATGACGATGCCTGAATAGGGAGCGCGGACCTCGGTATGGGCCAGTTGCTCCTGAGCGGCTTGCAGACGTGCCGTGGCCGCTTCCAGCTCGGCCTTGGCGCTGTCGAGATCGGCGCGCGCCTTGTCCATGGCCGACTCCGAGACGTTCTTCTGGCGATAGAGGTCCGCGACCCGGTCGTGTTCGTCCTGGGTCTGGCGCAGACGGGCGCTGGCGGCCTTGAGATCCGCCGCCGCCTGACTGACACGGGCGCGATGCTCGGTGTCCTTGATCCGTGCCAGCAACGCGCCCTTCTCCACGAAGTCATCGACATCGTAGAGGATATCCTGGATCTGGCCCTGGGTCTGAGCTGAGACAGTGCTGCGGTTGACGGCCTCGATGATGCCGTCGAGCCGGTACTCGCGCGGCAGCGTGCGGAACTCGGCCGGCGCCGTGGTCAGCGGCGGCGAATTGGCCTGATCCGCGAATGCGGATGTCGGCGCCAGGACGAAGCAGGCCAACAGCAGAGTCGGTCTCATCGAACGCATTTCGATCACTCCATTTATTAGATTTTTCTAATATTGCGTGGTTGGCCGTCTTTTCAATGCCAGTATTGCACGCTTACCGCGAACCAGGGGCTGGGGCGTGGTTCGCGTTGCACCGGACGCGGGTTTGCGGTTCAAATTGGAGCCTTTTTAACCCGTGATGAGGATAGCCCAGTGAAGCCAGGATCCGAGGATCTGATTCCAATCGATCATGTCAAGACGCTCGATGGGCTATTCCTGCAACGCATCAAGCGCTCACCCGAGCGTCTGGCCTATCGCTATTTCGAGCGCGATCAGGGCTGGCGCGCGTTGACCTGGCGCGAGATGGGCGACTCGGTGGCACGCTGGCGTCAGGCGCTCGCTGGAGAGTCCCTGGAGACCGGCGATCGGGTGGCGATGCTGCTGCGCAACGGCCCGGAGTGGATCATGTTCGATCAGGCCGCCTTCGCGCTGGGTCTGGTCACGGTCCCGCTCTATACCGACGATCGCGCCGACAACGCCGCCTACATCCTCGAGGACGCGGCGGTCAAGGTCCTGCTGATCCAGGACGTGGGACGCTGGAAGCGGTTGGCCGAGGCCATCGGCGACTCACCCTGGCCCCAACGGGTGATCATCCTCGAATCGAGTCCGGCCGCCCATGCGCTGGCCGCGCGTGACAGTCGCGTGCGGGTCGCCGAGTCCTGGCTGCCGGACAGCGCCCCTTCCCTGCCCCAGCGCAACGGCGAGCCGCACGATCTGGCGACCATCGTCTATACCTCCGGCACCACGGGGCGACCCAAGGGCGTGATGCTCAGTCATCACAACATCCTGAGTAACGCCCACGCTGTGCTCACGCTCATCGACGTCTATGGCGAGGATCTATTTCTCTCCTTCCTGCCGCTGTCGCACATGCTCGAACGCACCGGCGGCTATTATCTGCCAATGATGGCGGGATCGACCGTGGCCTATGCACGCTCGGTGGCGCAACTGGCCGAGGATCTGCAAACCATCCGCCCGACAGTCATCATCGCCGTGCCGCGCGTCTTCGAGCGTGTCTACGGGCGGATCACCGATCAGCTCCAGACCCGGCCGGCTCCGGTGTGCTGGCTGTTCCATCTGGCGGTCGCGACCGGCTGGCGCACCTTTCTGCGCGAGCAGGGACGCGCCGGCTGGCATCCAAGCCTGCTGCTGTGGCCCTTCCTCAAGCGCAAGGTCGGCGAACCCGTGCTCCAGAAACTCGGCGGCCGGTTGCGAGTGGCCGTCAGTGGCGGCGCGGCCCTGCCGACCGGCGTGGCGCGCACCTTCATCGGTCTGGGGCTGCCGCTGATCCAGGGCTATGGGCTGACCGAGACCAGTCCGGTGGTCAGCTTCAATCCGCTCGACGACAACATCCCCGAGAGCGTCGGGATACCGATCCGGGGCATCCAGGTGCGCGTCGGCGACAACGACGAATTGCTCATCAAGGGCGAGAACGTGATGCAGGGCTACTGGAACAACCATGCCGCCACGTCCAAGGTCTTGAATCACGACGGCTGGTTGCATACGGGCGATCAGGCGCGCATCCAGGATGGTCACATCTTCATCACCGGGCGCATCAAGGACATCCTGGTGCTCTCCAACGGCGAGAAGGTGCCGCCGGCCGATCTCGAGATGGCCATCGGGCTGGATCCGCTGTTCGACCAGGTCATGGTCGTGGGCGAGGGGCATTCCTATCTCAGCGCCATCCTGGTGCTCAATGCCGATCTCTGGCCGGGCATTGCCCACGAGCATGGACTCGATCCCAATCTGGTGGAGAGTCTGCACGATGTCCACCTGCACAAGAACGTCATCAAGCGTCTGCGCCTGGCGTTGAGCGACTTCCCCGGCTATGCCAAGATCCGGCGCGTCACCCTGACCCTGGAGCCCTGGTCGATCGAGAATGGCCTGTTGACGCCAACCCTGAAGATCAAGCGCAATCGGATCATCGAGCACCATGCCGCCGCCATCCAGTCCATGTATGGCGGTGACGGTTGAGGCTTGCCAACAGGATGGCGCGGCCCTAAACTAGCCGGCCTGTCGCGGGTGTAGTTCAATGGTAGAACAGGAGCTTCCCAAGCTTCTAACGTGGGTTCGATTCCCATCACCCGCTCCAATTCAGCTTCCATGGAAATCCACCGAGTTCCATAAGCCGTTGTCAGAAAAGAGTATTTCGCCAGACAACGATCCAGTGATATCCACCGAAATCCACCCGCTGCTGGACTGATTTAGTCCATCCGGTAGTCCATCAAAGCGGTCGGGTTCGAGTCCGGATTGTTCCTGGGGTTGAGCGGGCCATGGGATGAGCATCTGACTCCTGACTCTGTTCAGGAGCAGACATGGCACTTACCGACATGACGGTCCTGCAGGCCAAGGCCACCGGCAAGGACTACACCCTCGGCGATATCGACGGGCTCTCCCTCGGCGTGAGCGCGCAGGGAGGGAAATCCTGGCACTTCCGCTACACGTGGCTTGGCAAGCAGAAACGGATGTCCCTGGGAACCTACCCGGAGATCAGCCTGCGCGATGCCCGCGCCAGACGTGACGAGGCCCGCGCGCTGCTGGCCAAGGGCATCAACCCCCGGCTCCATCGCGAGAAGGAACGCCAGGCCATCTCCCTGGCCGCCGAGCACACTTTCCAGGCGGTCTACGAGAAGTGGCTCGCGCACCGCTCGCTCAAGCTCAAGGAAGGCCGGCAGAGCACGCTGGTTCAGATTCGGCGCGCCTTCGACAAGGACGTCCTGCCCGCGTTGCGCAAGCGGTCGATCTACGAGATCAACCGCGCCGACCTGCTTGAGGTCGTCGGCCGCATCGAGCGGCGCAAGGCGCTGTCGGTGGCCGAGAAGGTGAGGACCTGGTTCAACCAGCTCTTCCGCTACGCCTTGGTGATCGTGCCGGGACTGGAGCGAAACCCGGCCTCCGACCTCGATGTCGTCGCATTGCCCCAGCCGCCCGTGCGCCACAACCCGTTCCTGCGCATGGAGGAACTGCCCGCTTTCCTGCGAACCTTGCGCAAGTACCCCGGCAGACAGCAAACCCAGCTCGGGATTCGACTCCTGTTGCTGACGGGAGAACTCCGCCGTGCGGAGCCGGGGCAGTTCCTTCTGGACGATGGCCTGTGGATCATCGAGCCGGAGAACGTGAAGCAGTTGAAGACCCAGATGATCAAGGCGGGGAAGAACCCTGCGGACATCCCTCCCTACATCGTGCCGCTGTCCGTTCAGGCCATCGAAGTCGTCAGGTTCATGCTGGACCGCTTCAAGCCGGCCCAACGCTATCTGTTCGCCCACGCCAGCGACCTCAATGAGCGCATCAGCGAGAACACCATCAATGGGGCGCTCAAGCGTCTGGGTTACGAGTCGCAACTGACCGGCCACGGCATCCGCGGAACGATTTCGACGGCGCTCAACGAGATCGGCTACCCGAAGGTTTGGATCGAGGCGCAACTGTCCCACGCCGACCGGGACAAGGTGAGCGCGGCCTACAACCACGCCGAGTACGTGGAGCAGCGACGCCGCATGATGCAGGACTGGGCCGATCGGCTCGACCTGTTCGAACAAGGCCAGGTCGAAGCCGCCAGCGCCCACCTGACCGTCCACCTGGAAGGCGTAACCGGCGCCGCGGAGGATCGGAACGCCGGAACGCCTCCGGGGGAAGCGGCGGCCCCGATTCTGCTGGTGGCAAAGCCGCGGGAAGGCATGTGTCTGTCAACGATCCCGGTACAGCGACTGTCGGCCGTTCGGGCGCCCCGATCCGAGGAGCCCGCCCTGTCGAACATCCAGCGCGAACGGATGCTGCTGCTCGATATCCTGGAGGCGCCCCACAACCTCTCCGTCGCCGAATACGCCAAGCTCGCCGGCAAGTCCCGCCGCTGGATCACTTACGAAATCCAGGCGGGCAACCTCCTGTCGATCAGCCTGGACAACCGGGGACAGCGCGTACCGGATTGGCAACTCGATCCCCTCAAGCGCCGGCTGGTCCAGACCATCCTCAGGCAGATGCCCCCGGGAGTGGATACGTGGCACATCTACCACGCGCTCACGCGGCCGAGCGGACTGTTCCAGGGGCAGTCCCCGATCGAAGCGGTGACGCCGGAGAACCTGCACGTCGCCGTACATCTGGTATGCGGTGCAGTGGGCGAGAAGGTGATGCAGCGCGAGGGTCTTGGCATGCGAGCCTGAAGTGCCCCAACGGCAGGTCGCCGACATGAGGGTTCTACACGGGATCGGTATCGGTTATCAGCGACAGGTACGGATTGTTCGGTGGCGCGTTGATGAACAGGACCTGCGGGTCTTCCAGCAAGTAGCCGTGGAGGCGGCGCGATTTCCGTGGCCCCGTGACCGTGCAGGTCCAGATGTTCAGGCCGCTCCGTTGCTTGCGGTGCAGTTGCAGCTTCTCGAATCGTTTCTGCACCCATTGCCAATCGGCCAACTGTTCCTGCCTTGCAAGGAAAGCGGTCTTGGGGTGCTCCTGGGCATAGCGCTGGAACACGCCCGGACTGACCAGATAGACGGTATCGGCGACCGTATGCACCAGCGCCTTGGCGTCATTGATGATGAGCGTGCGCGCCTCGATGCGCCGACGCAGCCAGGCGACGAAGTGCTCGCCCGACGGCATCTCCTCCAGCGCTGGGGTCGAGGCAGGTGCCGGTGCTCTCGAGTCGGCCGTGGCTCCTGGGTCACCGGACTCGATGGTTCGGCCTTCCATGGCGGGAAGGGGTGACTCGTTGGCCGATGAAGAGCCGGCCAACGCCACGTCGGAGGTGCCAAGCAGACCCAGCAACGCTTCGATGCCATCACCGGCTGGCTGCACCGGCAAAGACTCGGATACGGCCGAATCCTCCACGACTGGCAGCGACGCGGGAATGGTCGGTTCCACCTCCTCCTGCACCACCGTCACCGTTCCGGCGAACGGCGGAGGCCGCTCGTCGCCTTCCCAGATCAGGGAGGGCGCGAGGCGCAGGAGCGTGAAGGTGTGCGACCAGCCCGCGTCGCTGGTGACGGTGGCCTTCCAGATCGCCTTGTCATCCGGTGTGGCCAGGGCAATGCCATGGTCCTGCAGGATGTTGAACACCGCCGTGTTGTTCGACGGAATGCCGTCGATGCCCAGGGCCAGCAGATGGGCGCGCAGCTTGTCCGCGACGGTCTTGCTCACCAGCCAGAGCGCGTCCTGGGTCAGCCATCCATCCGAGGCTTGGGGCTGATTCAGCTTGAATTCCTCCTTGAGCAGATAGCGCAGGCCGTCCAGCAGCTTGCGCTGCAGCGCGTGCCTGGGCGCCGCCAGCGCCTTGCCGGGATCGCCGCCGAGTTCCTGGGCGACCGATGCCTGGTCGGCCTGCACGACCAGTTCGCCGAGCGTGCCGGCGTGCTCGTACTGGCCGGCCAGCACGTACAGCAGCGCGGCCCAGAGGTCGGGATAGCCGCTGAGCCAGTCGAAGATGTCCCGATCGAGAAGGCGCGCGTAGAGCAGCCCGGTGGCGGCGCTGTGCAGGCGGCACTCACGCTCCTTTCGGTAACGGAAACGGTAGGGCTTTCGGAGCGGACCATGCCAGGGATGCCAGATCGTGCCGTCGGCATGTTCGACGTGCAGATCGACCGCGATCTTGCCGATGTCGTGCAGCAGGGCCGCGTAGGCCGTGCCTGCGGTCCAGGCTTCGGCCTGGGCTGCCTGTGCCTCCGGCGTGACGCCCGCAGGCAGCAGGTATGACTGCCGCAATTTCAGCGCGTAGGCGACAATCTCCAGGCCGTGGTCCAGCATGCCGCCCGGATAGGCGTGGTGGTGGTTCTCGGAGGCCGGGAACTGCTGGACCAGCTCGGCGTAGCGCTCCAGTGGGGCGAGGTAGAGCGTGGCGAACTGCCGGCGCGAGAGCGATGTGCGCTGCCAGATGTGTTCCAGCAGTTTCTGCCGGCGCGGCGTGGCCAGCAGCGATGCGGCCGACTCCGGCCGCATCGACCCTTTCGGAGTTTCGATGGCGGAGGTGGGTGGCGTGCCGGCGGTGGGTGGCACCCTTTTGCGCTGGAACAGCGAGAGCATGGTGGCGATCCCTGTGGTCGTGACGGGGAGGAGGGCCTTTGGCCTTTTCGGGTAGGGCCTTTCCCCTTGGCGCCCTTCCTTTGCCCCTTCCCAGCCCTTTGGCCTTTGTCGGAAGCCTTTGGGTATAGGGCCGCTGCTGCGCGGGTGCCACGATGAATGCGGCATGGGGCAATCCCGGCATTGGGGCGCTGCGGGATGTTCGTCAGCTCTGGCCCAAGCCGGTGTCGAGGGCGGCGGATTGCGCTGCGAAGTCGTCGGGACGGCGCTTGCGGAAGGTTTCGAGATTGGCGAGCTTCCAGCGCAGTGCCGGCAGTTGCGCGGCGTGCTGGCATGCTACCTGCGACCAGTCCGGTTCTGCGCGCGCCAGGCCGCTCAGAAACTGCCTGTGCGCGGTGCTCAGTCGCTGTGGCAGTTCGCGCCGCAGCCTGGCGCGAGCATCGAGCAGCATCTCCAGGGAGCAGTCCACTTCGGTCATGCCGACAAAGGCCCGCTCGTACTCGCCGGCGATGTCCTTGTCGTTGCCGAACAGCACTTCGTGGGGCGGCCGGTTGTGACCCGCCAGATAGATCACGAAGCACTCGACCATGCCGTCGCTGATGTCGCCCGACTCAAAGAGTTGCCACACGTCGAACAGGTCGCGGGGGTGCTGCCGATCCAGCGCGGCCACCAGCTTGCTGGCGTACAGCTCGTCCGGTGCCAGAACCTGCAGCTCGAACTCGACGCCGAACAGATCGCTGGTCCTGGCGCTCAGCGGCCGCCGCTCGACGGGCAGCACGCTGCCGCGGAACACGACATTGACCTCGATCTTCACCTGGCTGGCGTCGTTCTCGACGATCAGCTTGGTGTCGCCCAGGTCCTTGGCGCGAACCAGGCGTGTCTGCACGCCCAGTGGCGCAAGGCGCGCGGCGATGGCGGCCAGCTCCTGGTTGATGGCTTGCAGCGCTTCGTCGCGCGGCGTCTGCCACGGGAGGTACACCACGTCGATGTCCACCGACAGGCGCGGCATGTCCCGCACAAAGAGGTTGATGGCCGTGCCGCCCTTCATGGCGAAGATGTCGTTGGCGAACACGTCGGGCGCGACGGCCAGCAGCAGGCGAACGGTGTCCGCGTAGGTCTTATCCATGAGGTCTCAGGCTCAGCAAGGTGCCGTCATCGAGCCGGCTCATCCAGCGCGTGTTGCTGCCGGTGCGAACCGGGTACTGCGCCAGCAGGGCATCGACATCCACGAGGCTGGTCTCGCGCGCCCAGGTGAGGAACAGGCGCACGGCCTTCACGCTGGCGCAGCAGGACAGCAGTTGCCCGAGCAAGTCCTTGCGGGGGGAACGCAGTCCATCGAAGAGGTTGCGGGCCTCTTCGAGGCTCTGCTTGATGCCGGCTTCGTACAGCAACTCCAGAATGGCACGCTCGGGGGCTGCCACCCGCAGATCCTCGGGCAGGCCAGGCGGCGTGGTCAGGGTCTTGCCGGCCAGCGCCGTGTCCGGCCAGTCGAACAGGCGGGCGTGGACATAGCGGGCCGGAAAGCGCGAAGTGAACCAGGCCGGCAACGCGAAGCGACCGTCGCCCCACAGCACCAGCGCCTCCCGGCTGCCCAGGTTGTGCCGCACCCCCTGCAGGGCCAGGGCGCTCTTGCCGCCGACGTGGAGGCCGGGCACGCGCTGTTGCAGGAACTTCAGCGCACCGTAGACCCCGAACTCATCGTTCGGGAAGGCATAGACGCCATGGGCCAGGCGCACGAGCCACCCGCCGTCGGCATAGTGGGCGGCGAGCTGGGGCGACACCCCGAACTGGTTCAGGGTGGCAAGGTCGAACGGCGCCCCGCGGGGGAGTCCCGCCTGCAGCCGCTTGATTACCTGGTGCCTAGAATTTCCATCCATGCTATAAAAATAGCACGGAATCCAATCATCCCCTAGAGCTATCGCAAGAACGTGCAGGGAAAGTAGCATAAAGTTTGATTTATAGCGCAGAATCTAATCGCCCTGCGACCGCTCTGCCAGCCGCAACCCGCCCTCCTGATCGCGGTCTATCCTGGAGGGCAAGCGGCACCACTGAAACCGAGGCACATGAGCATGACCACCAACACGCACAACGGGCGCTGGAGCCACCGGCTGGGCCGGGGGGCTGGCCGTGCCTGGCGTGGATACCTGCGCCGCGAGCAGCGTGTCGCCGGCTGGCTGGTGACGCGCGGGGTGCCTGCGGGCGCGGCGACGGCGGTGCTCTGGATCGTCAAGCTGGCCGTACTTGGCATGCTGCTCTACACCGTATCCTGGCTCGTCCTGCTGCTGGCCTTTGCGGTGGTCGCCGAATGGCTCGCGCGGAACGCCGACGAGGACGACGAGAAGCAGCCGGAACTTAGAGACGGACACTCGGGCGTCGGCCTGTACGACAAAGATGACTGGCGGATCGACATGGGCGATCCCGACGAGCCGTAGCTGTCGCATCAACGCGAGAGAGTGCTCCTTACTTCGCAGCACCTTTCGATACAGCCGTCATCGCAAGGCGAGAGCCACTACCCCCAGCCGACTTTGCATCGGACGTGCCAGTGATGAGACCGCCCAGGAAGTTTCCGGCGCGAACGCCTGCCCATCCGAGTGCCATGACCCAGAACGTCGGCAACACGATGAACATCGTTGCCATGACGAAGTTCAGCAGCATGTCACCGAACGCATTGTTCAGGCCGATCAGGGGATCGAAGTTGGTGTGCGGCCGATTTGCCCCGAATCCCCAGCCATAGAGGGCATCAAGGATCGTGCTGTCGATCCAGCGCGCGAGCTGGAACCAGAAGTCCACGAAGAACAGCGCGAACTGGACGCAGCTCACCGTCACCACCGTCTTCAGGTCGTAGGTGCCGATCAGCAGCACCAGCGGGATGCAGATGACGAGCGCCATCTTGAGCATCGTCAGCACCATCGGCAGCGCCTGGCGCACCACGTCCATCGCCGGAAAGAAGCCCAGCGAGCCGACGGTCAGCCCCAGGTCGCTCGCGCCGCGCGTGACGACGTTCGGCAGCGTCTTGTCGATCTGGCCGCCGTAGTCGGTGTAGACGGCGCCCTGGTTCATCTTCTGCTGCCTCGGCGAGACCACGGCGCGGATCACCGAGTCATTGACCTCGCTCTGCGACAGGAAGCCCGCCCAGCGCCCGACGCGGGTCAGCAGGTCCGGGTCGACCTGTGCCAGCAGCCGGCTGCGCAGCCCCTGGTCGCCATCGGCCCACCACTGCCGGCAGGACGGATAGCCGCCGCCGCTGTCCACCTGTGCCAGCCCCGCATCGCGGGTCGCGTCGTAGGGCCAGGCCGTGCGTGGGGTCTTGGCGCGATAGGTGTCATAGAAGCCGGGCGTGTCGAGGAAGTAGCTCGACCCGATCCAGGTGACGTCGTTCATCTGCTCGTCGGAGAGCGTCGGCCGGTTCATGAACAGCTTGGCGCGCGACGGCCCGTAGCAGTCGTGCGTGAAGTCGGCGACCTCCTGTGCCAACACCGGATCGTCGATGCGCGTGGCATTCACATCCATGCGAATCTGACGCAGGTCCGTGCCGCAGGGAATCGCCGCCACCGCGGAGCCCGTCACGGCTTTCGACAGCGCGTGCATGAAGAACCACCACACCGGCACCAGCGCGCTCTGGTCGTTGAGTGCCGTGTAGACGTTGGACCAGCCCGTGTCGTTGGGCAGCGGGACGTTGACCTGGCATTGCGCGGAGCGCGTGGTGTCGAACTTGATCGTGGCGAGATCCACCGGGATGAACGGGATGCCGGCGAACATGATGACCACGATCGCCACCCACACCCGGTTCTCGATGCGCATCGACGACAGCACGCCCTTGTTGCCTTCGTCCGCACCCTCGCTGCGGGCCTTGAGCCATTCCTGGATCACGATGGCCACGAACGGCAGCGCGAACACGCCGCTGGCCACGAGAATGCTCCAGATGCCGTTGTTGACCACCCAAGCCACCAGGGTCAGGTAATACTCCAGGTAGTCCGTGGTGTAGAGCGTCATGCCTGCCTCCCGGTCTCAGCCGTGCCGCAACAGTTGGCTGGCTTCCAGCGCGACCACGGCGATCACCGCTGCGATCTCCGTGCGCAGCAGGCGCCGACGCATCCACCACCAGCCGTAAGCCGTCGCTCCGTAGAGGCACAGCCGCCACACGAAGAAGTGGCCGGCGTGCGCCTGCAGCCAGTGCTGCCAGCCCTCGACGCCGCCGACCACGTGGATGCCGGCGATGTTCACCGCCACCGCGGCGGCCACCACCAGCAAGGTCCACAGCAGCGCCACGCCGACGCGGCGGTTGAACAGCCATGGCAGCCGCAGCCAGGCCAGCCGGCTCATGGCGTACCGCTCCGCGGCTTCTGGACTTCCCGCAGACGGTCGCGTGTGGTGTCGCCCTCGAAGACGCCGCGCGAACCGGCAGCGCGGGTGCTGTGGCGCTGGATGATCGCCATCGCCGAGTTGCCGGCCAGCGTGCGGCGCAGCTCCAACTCGGTCTTGAGGTTGTTGATCTCCTGCTCCAGCGCGCTGTTCTCCTGGTCGACCGCCTGCACGGCCAGTTCGTTGGCGGCGACGTTCGGCTCCTTCTTGCCGGTCAGCAACGTGCGTTGCAGCAGCAAGGCCTTCTCCAGCACGCTGGACAGCGCCGCCTCCGACGCCAGGCGCTTGCCCAGCACGTCCTGGTCGGGTTCATCACGCAGGGCCTCGATCACGCCGCGAGTGATCGGCAGCGAGCTGCTGCCGGCCGCGTCGAGATTGGCCGGCGTCGTCGGCCGGGTGCCCGTCACCAGCTCCTGCAGCACCTGCAGCTTGGTCTCGTACTCTTCCTGGATCACTGGCGTGAGCCCGACGCCAGGCTTGGTCTGGGTCTTCGTGCAGTTTTCGCAGGTGCGTTGCTCGCGTTCGCCCAGCACGCGGTTCGCAAAGGCCGCGGCCGCGCCAGGCGACGACCAGGTCTGGCAGGTCAGGCGGTTGCCGCAGGCGCTGCGCGCGATCGACGAGGTATCGGTGACGCTGCGCCCGTTGAGCAGGTTGTAGCCCGCGCGTGTCACGTCGCCGACCACCTTGATCGAACTCTGGCCAGAGCCACCCGCGTTGCCGCCGCCGACCCAGGGCACGCCGTTGTTCCCTTTGTTGGACTCGGCCTGCTCGATGGCGGAGACGGCATCGGTGCTGCTCACCGCATCCCGCAGCGCCATCCCCTCGGCGAGCTGGTCCCAGCCGGCCTGGCCGCCGGCCGTGTCCGCCATCCGATTGGCGATGGCCCGGCAGGTCATCTTCGAGCGGTCGAAGTCCAGGCGCGCCTGGAGGATGCCGTTGGTCAGCAGGTTGTAGAGCCCCGGGTCGGCGCGCTGGATGATCAGGGCCGGCAGCGAGGCCACGGCGCTGGTGGCGTTCTGGATCACGTTGCTCATGATCGTCTGGAAGCCGTTGGTGATGCCGTTGAGCTGGTTCTGCAGCGTCGTGGTGATGCTCATGTCGCCGCAGATCAGATTGCTGTTCCAGCCGACCCCCACGCCGATGCTCTGCATGTTGCCGGCCCCCCCCATCGACACGGCCCGGCCGCCGCCGATGCTGTAAAGCACGTCGTCGCCGATCACGCTGCCGCTGACGTTCACGCCGTTGGGGTCGATGCGGGTCTGCGCCCAGGCGACGCCGACGACCAGCGTGATGGCCGCCACGAGCAGCGTGGCCCGCAGGTGCGACTTCGCGCGGCGCAGGAAATCAGGAAGGAATGCGTTCATCGTGGGTTCCTCACATGAAATCGACGCTACCGAGGAAGACCTGGCCACGGCGCCGGCAGCAGGAGTACGGCCGCCACAAGGCCCAGGCGTAGTCGCCCTGCTGGGCCTGCACGCGGGTGCGGCTGTGCGGGAAGACCACGCAACTGTTCGAGAGCGTGGGCGTCAGCTCCTGCCACTTGCCCGTCGAGGCGTCGGTCTCCATCAGCGCGCCGGCCGGCCAGTAACCGTCGCGGGCGCTGGCCAGCAGGGGCTGGTACACGTGAATCTGGTTGCGGCGCGTCACGATGTCGCCCGCGCGCTGCGCGACCACGGCGCCGCTCTTGTGATCGTCGGTCTGGTGCAGGAAGCCCCCGCGGGGATACACGTTGCCCCAGAGGTTCAGGCCGGTGCGCGTACCGATTTCGCGCCGGCCGGGGATGAGCGCTTCGGGATAGAACGCTTCCGGGATGTTGTAGCGCCAGGCGATCGTGTCGAGCGTGCTCAGCAGGTACGGCATGAAGGCCGTGCCAGCGCCTTCGCAGGTGTAGCCGGAGGCGCTGGCGAACTGGCTGAACACCATCCCGGCCGGATGGCCGATGACATCGGCGTTCTTGAACTTGGCGAGGTTGTTCTCGTTGTCGTGATTGGTCGTGCCGTCACCGCCAGCCTTCGCGGTCGGGTTGGGCATGCTCATCGCCCTGACTTCCAGCCACGGGTTTTCGCCGGTGTTCGAGTAGCTCGACACCACCGCATCGGGGACGTAGTGGCGCACCTTGACGGAGGTGCGAACCGAGCAGCCGAAGGGCGTGCAGTACAGCCAGTAGCAGATTCCGACCACGCGGTATTCGAGGCAGTCGGGGGACAGCGCCGACGAGACGATGGTGGAGGTGTCCAGGGCGAACGTCGACGTGGCCGTGCCCAGCAGCAGCGAGGCGACGGTGGCGCGCAGACGCCGGGATGCCAGCAGGAGGCCCATGGCTGCGTGCTCCGGTAGGCGTTGATGCGCGCGACGGCGCGGGGCACGTCGGGCTCGCCGTAGACCACGTAGCGTCGATCGACCACCACGGCCGGAACCTTGGCGATGCCCAGCCCCCAGGCATCCGCGACACCCTGGTAGGCATGGCCGATGCGGCGCTGCAGGGCCTCGCCGCCGTCATGCAACCGCTGCCGCACCAGGGCTGCAGCCTGTTGGGGGTCGGCCGGCAGGTGCGCCGCGAGTTCAACCTCGATGCGCGTGGCCTGGTCCAGCTCGATGATCCGCACGCCGGCCGGGGCCTGCACCGGATGGCGGCTGTCGGTGACGACGAGCACGTCGGCGGCCCAGGCGGAGGGGCCGAGCAGCACAGCCAAGAGTCCGGCCGCAAGCAGGCGCCACTGCACTACAAATGGGTTGGATATGGGAGCTGGCATGTCGAGCCACCGTGAAAACGATCTGGGTGGGTAGTCGACTCCAGGGGGGCGATGGAAGCGACTGTCAAACCGGAATCGGCACTCTCCGGTTTGATGCGACAACAGCAGCGAGCGTTATGGGCTGCTCAGGATGCAAAAAACGGGGAAGCTGGAAGCTCCCGTCAAGATCAATACGCTGCCATCTGGAGGACCTTGTGTACGAGGCTGCGCCAGAACCTATCCATCAGCCTCCTTCTTCCGCGAGTTCGTCACTTTCCGGCTGGCATGCACGGCCAGCACGTTCTTCTGCACGAAGCGGATGCCTGTCGTGCGCGCAGCGAATGCCGCGACCAGATATTGACCCAGGAACCAAGCGGTCGAGATCAGAATGCGAGGCGTATCCAACCCACTGAAATACATCACCGCGGGAACTATGGGCACGAGCAGCAGCGACATAGCGGCAATGTCGCGGAACAGCAGATAGTTCTTGTGGCTGTCCACGACCGAGGGGTCTGAATCGACCTGCTTGTAGAGTCCGTACCACTTCGCGTTCTGGTCGCGTTCACCCACAGGGAACTCGCCGACGTTCTTTTTCAGCTTCGTCAGGTCGATGCGGTGATCCGCCGGCGCGTGCACGGAAAAGGCACGCGAACCCGGCAACGGATGCTTGCAGCGCCAGAATACGAGGATGGCCTTGTGGTCGGCCGAAATCAGCGACGAGAAGATCAACACCGGGATCGGCAACAGTGCGGTCAGGCTGGCGCGAACGGCCGCCAGTCGAGTCGGCGTCAGATCCTCGATCGCGGTGTGGAAGGCAAGGACTAGAAGGACGAGGAAGTCCAGGATGAGCGTCGCCACCAGCCATGCGAGGTTGCGGCCCTTGAGTGTCTTGCTGCCGTAGTTTTTGGTGTCCCTCATCCATAGCACTCCGTATAGATGGTGAAATCGCCACGATCATTGACGTTGAATTGAATCCAGCCATCGCGTCGCGTCGTGAGCACACGGCGCTGTTTTCCAGTCGTGGCGACAAGAACTCCGTTCGGCCAGTGATCTATGACGCGCTGGCGATAGGTCTGAGTTATCCCCTGCGTATCATGGACGATTGCTTTGTCGGACATCACGATCGCTCGCGGGTGACAGTAGTCGAATAGCGCCCGGCAGTAGCCGTTCTCTCGGCCGTGGTGGGATGCCACGAGCACGGTCGTGTCGATGAGCTCAGCTCGAAATGCCGGCTGTTCGAGCAGCGCCAGCCATCCGTCTTCTTCAAGGTCGCCGGGAAACAGAATCTTGAATGGCCCATACTTGAAGGATGCCACCATGCTCAGGTTGTTCGTGTCGTAAAAGGGTGGCGTCGAGTTCCAAAACGTCCGCACCGAGATGCCTCCCATACTCTCATCGAAGGGGACGTCCACGGGGTAGACGTAGCCGGCATGAATGTCCAAGTATCGTTCGATGTCCTCGGTCAGTTCGCCGCTGGCCTCCTTGATGATCCTCATGACGTCGGGTGACACGCTGCGATTGCGGAAGAACGTGGATACTGTGATTCCTTCTTTCCACAGGTTGTTCAGATCGCTGATGTGGTCGAGGTCCGCATTCGTCACGAACAGGTAGTCCAGAACGTTGCGCTTCAGGTAGTGCTTGATGTAGGTGCTCGGCTTCCAGCCTGTGGTGCTGTTGTCACCCGAGTCGATCATCGCCAGGCGCCCTTCCACGCCGTAGGCAGAGCGATGTGTGAGCATGGCGCAGGCGCCATGTTCAACGTCCCATATCTTCAAGATCATCTCGCCTGGCATATCACTGCACCGCACCTTGCAAGATTTGCAGGTCTTGCTCTCCAACGATGAGCTGAACAGCCGGCAGGCCGTCATCGGCCATGCCGAGTGCCAAATGGACGAGTTGCACGAGGTCGTGCCGGCTCGGAGATGCGGAGTGGCCAGGCGGATGGCTATGCCATTCGCCGACGTAGCCGACCATGCCCGCGGTGCGCTTGGCGGCGTCCTTGACCGCTTCAGCAAGTCCGGCGACGCCACGCTCGAAGGAGTCGGGGCTGGCCTTGCTGTCGGAGGGCGCCGGCAAACCGGCGACGATGACAACAGCCCTGATGTTGAAATCGTAGTACCCGAGCAGCACGCCGCCGGTTTCGTTGGGAAAGCTTTGCTGGCGCAAAGTCCGCAACTGTTGTTCGACGCCGTCGTCGATATAGAGGTCAAGCTCACCCAGCGCGATACGCCGCTCGGGCACTGCTGGCACATCATGCACCTCGACGCCGCCACGCGCAGGATCGCGTTGCCAGATCCGAATCAGGGCATCCTCGCGCGCCACAGCGGCCTGGATCTGCTCCGCCAGCGTACTTGCCTGGCCCAGGATGCGCGAGTAAGGCATCACGAGTGAGATGTCGCGGCAACTCGCCCCGCTCCAGAAGGTGCTCGCGTGGCCGTCGAGGTGGACTCTCCCCCAGTCCTGCTGGATCAGTGCGCGATAGTACTGCGCCTCCAGTGTGCGAAGCCGTTGCATCCGCTTCGCATCCTCGGCAAGCAGCACTGCAGCGTTGCCGTTCGGCGTGACGAAGACGGAGAAATGTCGCGGAAGGGTATCGACCACGCTGGCCGCCCGTGGGTATTCAAGTGTGGTCGAGGCGTCGATGGCCAGTGCGGCGCCGGCGAGCGCCTGTGCAACATCCGCCTGTGCAAAGTCGCAGCCATCAGCCACTACTGGGACAATCTCGGTCGCTCCTTCCATTGCGGCGGCATGTAATCCTGCGACCACCGTGGCCTTGGTCTCGCCAATGTGTTGCGCGTAGGCACCGTGCCGAGAGAGGTTGTGCGGCTTGATGTGATCCTTGTCGATAACCATCCAACGTCCCCAGCCGCTGCGGCCCCATAGATTTAGCAGCGCGCTGCCGAGCGAGCCTGCGCCGACCAATACGCCCGCTGGCCCTTCTTCCGTGACCCCGGATTGACGCATCGCCGCCGTTCGGTCGTTTTGAGTCAGGACAGCCATGGGCAGGATGGGCTGCTCGCGCCATGCCGTTGCTGGTTGCTGGTTCAGCAGGTCCTTGTAGTACCGTTTTTCATGGACAAACAATGCACCGCAGGCGATGCCGAGTTCGAGGCCGCCAATCGGTACGAGGAATGCCCGATGCGCGACGCCATCGGGCTCGGCATCGACGCTTCGACGAATGGGGATATGCAAGAGGATGATCGTGCCCTTGTCGTCAGCCGAGGCGGTCGTGCCTGCTTCATCGATGTCAGCCTGTAGCGCTTCCCGTAGAGGACCAATCAGGTCTACCTCGCGTCGTGCCAGTACATCCGCCAGTTGCCCCAGCGTCACAGGATCACGCTCGACGAGGCCGTGCACGATGGGGGGCAGCGCCAGTTCAATGTGCTTGGTCGTCTTGACACGCGGGGCGGTCTTCGCAGTGGGTTCCAGAAAGCAAGTGAAACCGCCGTCAGGGCGTTCATGCCGGAGAACGATGGCGAAACGCAGAGCGGGATCTTTGCGGAGTTCAGTCAGATTCCACGGCAGAACGAGTTCGTACTTGCTGGCAAAGAAGAGATGCTCAACCGGCTGGTCCGCCGCGTGTAGCTCGCCTCGGGCGCTCTTCTCCAGCCACCACTGGATGCGACGAAGGAATGCTTCGGGCGTCCAGGTGCGCATTACCGCTCCGGCTGCCTCGAAATACAGGCATAGGCTCGCAGGGGTGCCGGGTACGCCTTGATTCTGATGCATCAGGATCGGGAAGTCCTGACGCAGCGCCAACACCTCGATCAGCCTCTTGGGGTCATTGGGGACACAC
Organism: Allochromatium humboldtianum; assembly: GCF_013385175.1. Lineage (GTDB taxonomy): Bacteria > Pseudomonadota > Gammaproteobacteria > Chromatiales > Chromatiaceae > Thermochromatium > Thermochromatium humboldtianum. The sequence goes on from NZ_JABZEO010000004.1 coordinate 364,095, forward strand.
AGCGCCAAGCGCTCACGGTACCGGATGCCGACCGGATTCTTCGGCGGTACGTCGTCACACTCGACCTCCACGACGAGACATTCGAGCGTCGGATCGCCGTCAACGGGATGGCGGAGAATCTGGACAAGCGAATAGTCGCGCTGACGCTGGACCGCGCCAAACAGCGCTTTCGCACGGGGGATCGTTAGTTCGCTGGCGTCCTTGACCTCTACGACGTTCGCGAGCTCGTGGTACGCATCCGGCATCATCCAGCTCGTCAGCCTGCGCGCGGCGGAGTTGAGGTGATGATGGCCGGCGCGCCGATGGACGCTGAACGCTTCCAGGTAACGCCGCCGCTGGCAATCTCGAAAACGATCGGTTCTGGCTTGTTGGCGTTCGGCTCCTCCATCGTCACCAGAAACTTGCGTCCGCCGACTTCCTTCAAGTAGCGCTCGTAGGTGTTGCGGGCTTGGATGTGCGGTGGTTGCACTTGCTCGTAGGACTCCTTGATGTCTGGAATGGGCTTGCTGCAACTGACGATGTAGGCGTCGCGCTTCCCTTGGAGCAACAGTTCCTTGACCAGCGGCTTCGGCTCAGTCTCTTTGTCGCCTTTCTGGCCTTCCTCGTTGAGTGCCAGATAGCTGCAATGGTGCGGGATGTTGTACAGATCCCAGGCGAGGCGATCATCGTTCTTGTGGTGCCTCGTCGTGCGGACGATGTCTTCCATTTCCTCCCAGGTGGCATCGCCCACTTCTAGGTAGTCGTAATACGCGCCATCTGCCAGGAAACGTACGTTGAACACCAGCGAGGCGCGGTTGCGGATGATGTCTCCTTCATCACAATGCTTGATGAAAGGCGAGTGGCAGAAGAACTCAACCCCATCGCTGGCCAGCGAGAATCCGGGGACAATTGTGCCGGCGTCTATGAAGAGATGATCGCGCGCCGAAGCCGCTTCTCCCCGTTCTTTCAGTCGAGGTTCGAGCCAATCGGCGAGCGCCTTCGGCTTCGAGAACACAAGGATGTCCTTGCCTTCCAGTAGGCGGTGTCGCGCCTCTTGCCGGAGCAGTACAAACTCTTCCTGCTGATGGTCCTTGTCGGCCTCCTCCAGCAGCATGGCGGCTGGAACCCAAAGCTCCCGAATCTTGATCTGGCCTTCGCCTTGGTACTTCTTGGCATGCTGAAGCTCGAAGAAGTCGGTGCTGCCTTGGATGTGATCCAGGTCCGCATGAGTGAAAGCCACCACGTCGAAGTAGTCGCGATCGACTGTCTTCAGTTCGTCCTTGAGACGGGACTTCAGGTCGATTTCCGGGGTGTCGGTATCTTCGGCTCTATCGCGGTGGCAAAAGTCGAAGAGAACGCGGCGGCCGCCAGACAGGACAATCTGGGTGGTGTCCCCGTTTCCGACCGGGTAAAAGACAACCTTATGCACGTCTGCCACGGAGTACTCCTTGTTCAGGATAAGTGGCAGCTTTGCTATTTAGCACTCTACCACCGAGAGTGCTAACATTATATATACGAATCCACTGACGATCAATACACTATATGTAGATTGTCAAGCGAGGTGCGTCGTGCAGGCAATACCGCCTGAGTAGCTGGGTGACCCCAGTGGTCCGTCATTGGGACGCCACGGCCCCGCGTCCATGCCGGGTAGAAATTCCACAGGCGCCCCGGAAGGGACGCCTGCGGTGCGGACTACAACAAGCCGGCTTCGGCGAACGAGTACGGGCTGCCCTTGCCGACGATGAAGTGATCCAGTACCCGGACATCGACGGTGGCCAGGGTGCTCTTCAGCCGCTCGGTGATCGCACGATCAGCGGCCGATGGCTCGGTGTTGCCCGAGGGATGCTGATGCGCCAGGATCAGCGCCGAAGCGTTGAGCGCCAGCGCACGCTGAACCACCACCCTCGGATACACCGAAGTCTGGTCGACCGTGCCCTTGAACAGCGGCTCAAAGGCGAGCACCTGGTGCTGGTTGTCGAGAAACACGACGGCGAAGATTTCGTTCGGCTCCGCGACCAGTTTCAGGCGCAGGTAGTCGCGCACGGCGGCGGGACTGCCCAGCGCCGGACCGGCCTTGAACACGCGGTTCTCCAGCAGGGTGATGGCCTGCCGGATGATCCAGTCTTCGTGCTGGGCGGCGATCAGGGTGAGCGACTCCGGGCAGGAGTCGGCGATGACAAGAGACATGGCGAACCTCCAATGGATGAGATCGGAGGGCGCCTGCCCCGGGAGGGCAAACCCTCCTGGGGACGATGGGGATGGAACAGGTGACGAGCGGGCATCCACCACCGCGGATGCGGTGGCTGTTCGCGTCAAGGGATGCGATGCGAACGGGTTTCGATCAACGCGGACGAGCCGCGCCGCAGCCTTGAAGATCGATGGCTACCTGGGCATGTCACCGGCGACGCCGGCGGGCATGTCTGGGGAATGGGCGGGTTCGGCTGCGGGCGTGCTGCCGGCGGCGAGCAGGTCGATGGCCGACAGCAAGGCATCGCCTTCGACGGGACCGTGCAGCAGGAGGGTCTTGCCGGACTCGCGGTCGCGCAGTTGCAGGGCCGGCGTGGCCGCGATGCCCTGCTGTGCCGCTTCCGCCGCCTGGGAACGGATGACGGCATCGGGGCGATCGCTGTCGAGACAAGCCTGCATGGCTGGTGTGAGGTCGGGATAGCGCAGGCCTTCCGGCAGGCCCTGGCCGTCGCCGCGGGTGTGCGCGTAGAGCCACGCCACGGCCTGCCAGAACGCGGCATGTCCGCCCGTCTCGCCCGCGCATTCGGCCAGACGCGCCCCGGCGGTCGCGGCCGGCTCGTGCATGGACAGCGGCAGGTGGTGCCACTGCCAGTTCACCTCGGGATGGGCGTCGATCCAGCGCTTGAGCGCGGGGAAGTAGGCCCGGCAGTACGGACACTCCAGGTCGGCGTACCCGACCACCGTGAAGCGCGCATCGGCACGGCCATACAGCCAGGGCGGGCCGGCCGGTTTCGACGCTTCGGACCCGGCGGCGGCCAGGGATACGGGCTCGGTTGCCGGATGCGGCGCGCGCAGCAGCATCCACGAGGCCACCGCAATCGTCGCCACGATCAGCAGACCGATCCAGGGATGACGGCGGGCGAATGAAGGCAGGCGCATCGTGTCGCTCCCGTCAGGCCAGCGTGTCCAGCGCCAGGGGTTCGATGCCCCGCGCACGGTCGATCTTCTCGGCCACGCGGAAGGCGGCATCCAGCTCGCTGATGCCGTGCTGCTGCATCAACTGGAAGCGTTCGGCCTTCTCCTCGGGCTCGGTCATCGCCATCGCCAGGTAGAGGCTGGGCGGCACGGCGCGGAACAGCACTTCCATCGACTTGGACAGGATGACGCCCTCGCTGAACTTGCCGGCCTCCTTGCGGGCCGAGAGCATCAGCGCCTTCTGCGAAGCGTTGAGTTCGCGGAAGCGCGCGATCTTCTCGACTTCATCGGGTGGCATCGACAGGCAGATCCACCACTCGATCATGTTGAGCATGGGCTCGGCCGCTTTCGGCAGGTCGTCCAGGTTCTGCGTGGCGAGCCAGAACCAGGCGCCGAGCTTGCGCCACATCTTGGTGATCTTGACCACGTAGGGCGCGAGCAGTGGGTTCTTCGTGATGATGTGGCCTTCGTCCGTCACGTTGATGATCGGGCGGCCCAGGAACTGGTCGCGCTCGGCGATGTTGTTGACGGTGTTGATGAGCGAGATGTAGGCAATCGAGAGTTGGGCGTTGTAGCCCTCGCGCGCGAAGGTGGCCAGGTCTACGATGGTGATGTCCGCCTCGGGCCACGGCGTGCCGGACCGGTCGAACATCTCGCCGTCCACGCCCTGGCAGAACATATCCATGGCGTCGGCCATTTCCAGCAGCCGTGCGCGCCGCATCTCCGGCAGCGTGGCGTCGCGGGCGCGCTCGCGCAGCGCGTCACGCACGTCGCGCGTGAGCACGGTGCGCTTGTCGGCCACGCAACGCTGCGCCGCATCGAGAATGCACTGGTGGATCAGGCTGCGGTCGGCGCGCGTCATGCGCGCTTCTTCCTTGTCCTCGCCGCCGGTGATCATCAGTCGAGCAGTGATCTCCAACTCGCCGAGCACGTCGCGCTGCTCGTCGCCTTCCACGGCCATGCCGGCATCGGTCTGGTCTTCGTCGAGCGCATCGGCGTCCAGCGTCTGTACCTGGCTCGGCGTATCGACCAGGCGCCAGGCCTCGGCGAACGGCGCCAGACTGACGCCCGCGCCCGGCGCGAGCTTCACGCGATGCACGGTGAGGCCCAGCCGTGCCGCGAAGTCGCCAAACAGGCCGAAGCTGTTGCCCGCCTCGACGATGAACAGGCGCGGCCGATAGATCGCCGTCACCTGATTCAGGATATTGTTGAGCGTCGCGCTCTTGCCCGAACCCGTGGGGCCGAACAGGAACAGATGCGCGTTCATCTGCCGGTCGAGGCGGTTCAACGGATCGAAGGTGATCGGACCGCCGCCGCGATTGAAGAACGTGATGCCCGGATGCCCCGTGCCCTGGCTGCGGCCCCAGACCGGTGCCAGGTTCGCCGCATGTTGCGCGAACATGAGCTGGGTGTACCACTGGCGCTTGTCGGCAGCCGGATCGAACACGCACGGCAGCCAGCGCAGATAGCTGTTCAGCGGCGCCACCTCGTCCTCTTCGCGTACCGGTTGCAGGCCGGCGTTGAGCATCACATTGACGAGCTGCAGGCCGCGCGCATCGAGCTGGGCCAGGTCGCGGCCGCGCAGGTAGAACGCCAGCGCGCCACGGTAGAGCTTGTGCGCGCTGCCGATCAGGCCGCGCGCCTGCTGCACGTCCTGCCGGGTCTGCTCCGAGGCCAGGGTCTCGCCGACGGCCTTCCTGGCGAGGTGGTTGAGGTGCGCCTCCAGCACGTCCTGGGGCGTGGCGACCAGCGTCAGGCACATCACCGTGTCTTCGGGCATCTGATCGAACAGCGCGTTCATGGCATCGCCGCCCTTGCGCGTCTCGCCCGTCAGATGACCCGTCACGGGTGGCGTGCGCAGGCGATCCATCACGATCACCCGGTGCGGCATGCCATCGAAGAACCACAGGCCGTTGGGCACGTCGGAACGGGGCTGGCCGAAGAACAGGCGCTGCGCGAAGTCGGTGCCGCTGGCGAGTTCGATCTCGCCCTCCTCCCGCTCTTCCGGGTAGCGGGTCAGCGCGTAGAAGCGTTCCCGATCTTCGGCAGTGGCGCCGAGCAGGGTCGGATTCGGGTTGAACCAGCGCAGCAGCCAGGCGTGAATGTCCGCCGCGCCGAGACGCCGGGCTTTCACGCCGGCATTGGCCAGCCCGCCGACGAGGCGGTCGCAGATCGTCGTCAGCGCCTGCTCGGGCGACTGGCCGCGCCGCGGGGCCGGGGCCGCGGATGTGCGGCGGTAGACCACCATGCGCACGCGCCGAACCTGGCCGCGCCACGGCAGGCGCGTCACCGTGGTGTCCTCGAACAGGCCACCCGGTTTGGCGATGGCCCGCAGGTGATGGGCGAAGAAGCGCAGGTAGAAGTCGCTGAACGCGCTGCCCTGCGCACGCGGCTGCAGATAGTTCGCCAGGGAGCGCAGATAGTTGTCCCAGTCGGCCTCGTCCTGGGCGTAGAGCTGCACCACCCAGGGGTTGTCGTCCAACTCGTCGAAGGAGTCCTGCAGGGCGTTCTCCAGCGCATCGCGCGCCTGCCATAGCCAGGCCATCTCGCGGCCCTCGGTGCCGACCGGCGCCAACTCGAAGAAGGCCGCCACCGACTGGCCATCTTCCAGCAACATGCACTTGCTGCCGGGCAGGTACTCGACCCAGGGCAGCAAGTCCGCGAACGACGGCGCGACGCCATAGAGCGCATCGTGGTCGGCCTGGGTGGCCGGCCTGCGCCGGCCCCGGTCGAGCGCGCTGCCCGGCTCGGCGACACCCTGTGCCGCCAAGGCCGTTACGTGCCGTGCCCAGGCATCATCGGCCGCATCCACGGCGTCAGCAGGCGATGCGTCGGGCTTGCGTGGCCACGGCAGCGACCAGGCCATCAGTAGTCCTCCACGCGCTCGCCCGGCATCGCGTACTGCACGCGCTGGTAAAGCGGGAACACCGTGCTGTAGCCGGGCACCGGCACCGGGTCGGTGCCCGCCAGGTGCGGGAACACGTACATCACCAGGTCAGGGTTCGGCAGGCGGTGGAACTGGCGGTAAATCTCGTTCTGCGCGGTGCGGGTGTAGCGCGCCTGCACGCCGGCCGCCGCCTGCACATCGGCATCGGCCAGCGGCCGGCGCAGGCCCTGGCGCGCATCGAGCAGTTGCCGCGCGGCCTGGCCGCCGCCCGCGCTGCCGCCGGTCTCCTGATGCCAGATGTCGAGCATGGTGCTGTCGCCGTGCGGCAGCAGCTTCTCCTTGCTGGTAGCGCAGCCGCCGAGCAGGGTGGCCGCCAGCAGCAAGGCGGCCGCGTCAATCCAGATCCGAGGCATGGGCTTCTCCGGTGCGGTGGTGGACCCGACGCCCCTTGGCGTCGTAGTCGATGTCGAGCGGCTGCTCCAGATGCACGGCCACCCTGGCGCCCGGCTGCACGTAGACCGCCGCGAAGGCCTGGCCGTAGAGCTTGTTGACCCAATCGGCCATGTCGCGCACGCCGCCCGCGAGGATGCGTCCCATCGCATCAACGCCGCTGATGCCGACGGTGCCCAGCGAGCCGTTGCTGTTGGCAACCACGGCCACGCTGCCGTTGTCGGACTTGATGAGCGAGGCCGCGCCGGCGCCGGCCGCGGTGATGAGCGCCTGACTGCCCAGGTACTGCTGGGCGTTGCTGCGCCGCTCGCCGCTGACGCAGGGAATGCCGTAGGGGTCGCTGATCCAGCCCAGGCCGCCTTGGATGCTGTCGCCGTTGTGACCCGAATTGCCGCCGCTGCTACCGCCCTTGCTGCTGTCCTCCGGCACCGTGCGGATGGTGCCGTCCTGGAACACGAACGTGACCGAGCGGATTTGCCCGCGCACGCACGAGAGCGTCCAGTCGCCCGAGGCCGTGCCGCTGACCACGGCGCCGGCCACGTCGGGGATGTCGATGCCGTTGGCCGTGAGGTTGTCCGGGCCGATCAGCACCTTGAACGGGTACGGTTCGTTGACGGCTCCATCGATCGGCACGCGCCCGATCAGCGCCGTCATGGCAATCGACCCCATGAGCGTCGAGTTCGACGGCACGGTGTAGACCGCCTTCGTGGATGCGCCCACCGCGCGGCTGCCGACGTCGGCGACGGATTCCACTGCGGCCGACAGGCTTTTCTGGGCCGGCCCGAAGCTCAGGGGAAAGCTTGGCTCCTTGCTGGCGTTCCTGGCGTCGACCTTGGCATCGTCGGGCTCGACCCACTGCGTGCCACCGACGCCACGGTCGAAGCGCTGGCCATCACCCTCTTCCAGCCCCAGCCCGACGGGCAGGTCGGACGGGCCGCCCTTGCCGGCAAGGCCGTCCAGTTGCCGCTGCAGATCCTGCAGCAGCCCCTGGGTCTGCTGCCTGTCGCTGGCCACCTGGCTGCGCTCCTGCTCCAGGCGGTTGCGCTCGCCTTCCAGCGCGCTCTGGATGCGCTGGTCGATCGCGCTTTCCCGCGCGCGCAGGCGCTCGTTCTCGGCCTTGTGCTGCCTGTTGTCGCCGAGCGCGCTCTGCAGCTCGGTGCGCAACTGCTTCACCTGGGCCACCAGCGTGGCGACGGTATCGCGCGGCGTGTCGCCTGCGATGCCCAGGGCTTTCATCTCCTCGGGCGTGAGCGTACTGGCCGCGCCCTTGGGAGCGGGCTGGCCGCCGGGGGCGCCGGAGAACAGCTTGATACCGACGAACACCAGCAGCAGCGCCATCGGGATCAGCAGCCACTTGAGCAGCGGATTACTCTTCATCGCGCGCTCCTCCGGTCGAGCCGGCCGCGGCGGCCGGCGGCAGGTTCACGGTGGCGTCGATCGGGCTCAGCGCCGGCAGCAGCGACTCGGCCAGGCCGTGGCCGCGCGTGACCAGGTAGAGCACCGTGGTGTCGGACGGGTTGCCGGCCGGCCCCAGGTTCGGATGCTGGAAGGTCGCCGCCACGAAGTTCCCCTGCAGGGCGCGCGGGTCGAGGTCGAGCCAGCGTGCGGAGGTATTGGTGAGGCGGATCGCCGTCACCCATTGGTCTTCCAGGCGCCATGCGGCCAGTGCCCGCGCGCGCACCGGCAGCGTCGGCAGCAAGGTGTCCAGCGCGAGGTCGCGGCGCAGGTTCACGCGCCCGATGCCGGCGACCGGCTCGACGGTGCGCAGTGGCGCGTACAGGTTCTGTGCGGCATGGCGCGTCAGCACGACCGGTACCGGCGTTTCGCGCCGGGGAAGGGATTTGTCTGCGGGCGCAACGGCCTGCTCGTCCGCGCCGCTTGCTGCACCGCCGCCGTAGCGCTTCGCGGGGGCTTCCGCTTCCACGATGCGCACCGGCTCCAGCGGCGCCTGGCCGTCCTTCGCCGGCTCGGCGGCGATGTCGAGCAGGATCAGCGCGCCGGATTCCACGTCCTGCAGTTGCAACCGCGTGGGCGGAATCGGCTTGCTCGCCCGTAGGTAGATCGCGCCGCCCGCACTCTGCACGCGCAGGTGGTCGCCGACGCTGGCCGGCACGCCGACGCGCACATTGCGGTCGATGAAGACCACGCGCTCCTGGCCGACCACCAGCGGCACCGGCAGGGGCAGGCGCTCCCAACGCAGGATTTCCACGGCCTGGCTGGCCGGCACGAAACCGAGGATCAGCAGGACGCCGGCCAGGGCCGACAAGGCAATGGGCTTCATGGGGAGTCTCCCTGCAGATGGCCGGATGCGTTGGCGGGCGCGCCGGCCTGGGTCGACGTCGGCGGCGGTTCGATGCGCTGGGGTGCGCCGGCGTAGCAGTCCAGCGCCAGGCCGAAGGGGTTGTGCTCGGGGTCGATGTCCAGCCGGACGACCTTGATGGGGTAGCGCACCAGGGCGCGCTTGACCTGCTCGGAGCCGTAGTATTCGTCCGCGCTCACGTCGAGTATGACGATCCAATCGCGGTCGGAAACCACCTTGACGCGCGTGGCCGGATCATCGCCGTAGCCGCGGCCGGGAATCTCGTAGATGCCGCGTACGCGCTGACGCAGCTCGCCACTGGCGCGCCGGTACTCGTAGTCCTGTTGCAGGAAGGCCCGGCAGCTCGGCGTCAGGTAGGCCGACAGCGCGCGCAGGTTGCGCGGGTAGTCTTCTTCGCCGTTCGTGGGCCAGCGCTGTACCTGCTGCCAGATGTAGAACGAGAAGGCATACACGCTCTCGGGCGGCACGTCCCACCACTTGCGCATGCTGCCCGAGCGCAGGTCCGGCGGCACATGGATGGTGAGACTCTTCGGCGCACTCCACCAACCGAAGCCGAGCAGCAGCGCCACCACGAACAACGCGCCGGCCCCCAGACGCAGCGTCTTCACGTGCGCCTGCAGGTGCGCAACCTCGTTCTTGAAACGGCTCATGGCGCACCTCGATCGGCGTTGCGCCTGGTAGTCCAGTAGCCCGAGCGGGTGATGAGGCGCTGCCCGCCCAGGAGTGCCGCCAGCGCCGGGTGCCGCAGGGCCAGCCGCCACTGGAGCTGCCGATACAGCCAGGTGTCGGGCCGACCGCGCTTCTGCGCGCGCAGGGAGCCGCCGCCGACGAAGACGCCCAGCGCGATGCCTGCGACGATCAGCGTGGGCACCATGGCGATGCTGTGCGTGAGCCAGGCCAGCGGCAGGCCGAGCGCGAACCCGGCGACGGCCGACAGCCCGGCGCAGACCCACAACTCGTCGGCGGTCAGACCCCGCACGACCACCGGATGGCGGTTCAGGCGATGTGGCAGGAAGGTCACGAGCCCGTCGCGCGGGTTCTCCCGCTGGCTGTCCAAGGTGCCGACCATGGACTCCGACCCTTACAGCACGCCGGTGGCCTTGGTCAGCAACCAGATGCCGACGACCAGCAGGATGGCGCCCACGGCCACGGTCAGGCCGAACTGGCCCCAGGTGGCGCGGCCGGTGTGGATCTCCGAATAGCGCGTGTAGGCGTGATAGCTGACACCGACGAACATTGAGGCGACCACGAGCAGTGCGATCAGCAGCACGATGTCGTAGCCGTAGTTCTGGATCGTCTGCATGATGCCGCTGCCGGCACCACGCGACGGGTCCTCCATGGTGGGCAAGGCCGCCCAGGAGGCCGGCGGCGTGGCCGCGATGCCAAGCGGGACGAGCACGGCGGCGATCCGCATGGCTGGGCGCGCCGTGGTGCGCGCATCAGCGCGATGAGAAGTCGAAGCGTTCATGGCGATACACCCTTTCATGATGATCAGGACAGGAGGAAGAAGCTCAGCACCAGGTACATCGCGACAAAACGCAGGATGACGCCGAGGAACTGGCGTTCGGTCAGGCGGTGTTCCGCCCAGCCGACGTAGGCGGTACGCATCGCCCACACGCCCCACAGCAGCAGGATGGCGAAGACGAAGCCGAGCACCACGACGGACACGGCCGACGGGGCAAAGCCGCCGTTGGCCTGAAAGGCGGCAATCTGATCGGCGGTCACGGCGAGGGCTCCTTCCGCTCTTCGCGACGCGCGTAGTCGCCGGCCAGCGGAACGGGATCGCGCGGCTGGGCGCGCTGGGGCACGAGGAAATCCTGCACGCCGGTGCGCACGCGCTTCAGGTCGTTTCTCAGCCGGGCGTAGTCGAAGTGGTAGCGGGCATGCTCCCGCGGCGCGGTGTTGGCCGCGTGCTCGGCCAGGCGGTCGATCAGGTCGAGCTGACGCACGAGGGCCGCGAGCCGCGCATGCTCGGAAGCCGTGTCGACAGCGAGTGCGGGCGTTGGGCCGACCAATAGGCAGACCAACAGCAAGCCCGGCACGCGGCATCGCTCGGCGGTCGTCGTGGATATCGAAGTCATCACGCCAGTCCGGGGTATGGATGGCGAGATGCTGCAGCGCGGGGGCGTGAGGGGCCGCAAAGAATGGGAACCGGGCCGCGACCGGATTCTTCGTTCGCTCCTCCCGGCAAATCACGGGCACTACCCGGTTGACGCTCCGGCGGCCCGCCGATTCGTCAGTCGCGCCGACGCTCATTTAATCCGAGCAGATCACTAGAAATCATGCCTAATCATGCTGGATCGTCTATGCAAGACGGCCGATTCATGCCATTATGCATAACTTGCCTGTATTTCGACCTCATGAAGGAAACCCATGTCGGATCGCTGGTTGTCGGTCGAAGAGATCGCCGAGCACTTGGGAGTGAGCAAAGACACCGTCTATGCGTGGATTCGCAGGCGCGAGATGCCGGCGCACCGCATCGGGCGGCTATGGAAGTTCAAGACGGCGGAGGTCGACGAGTGGGTGAAGTCGGGCGGTGCTGCTGAAGAAGAAGGACGAAAATAGAAATGAACTGCAGGGGAGCACATGATCAAAGCTGGCGGGTAGTGTCATGACGAAGACTGTGCACTCAGTTCGACGCGCTGATTGCTCGATCATTGCGCTCGACAACTTCATCCAAGCGACCCGAGACTCTGGGTACAAGGGTACAGCGAGCGCGATCTCAGAACTCGTTGACAACTCTATCCAAGCGGGTGCCACACGCATCGCGATCTCCGTCGCGGCCAAGACCAGCGACGACGAGGAGAAGGCGATTGAGGTTTCGGTACTGGACAATGGCTGTGGGATGGACCCGCCGACACTGCGTCAGGCACTCCGATTCGGCGGCAGCACTAGATTCGGGGATCGCCGAGGACTTGGGCGGTACGGCATGGGCCTACCCAATGCGTCGCTGAGCCAAGCGCGGCGTGTCGCGGTCTTTACGTGGCAGTCGCCGAAGGGCGCGCGTGGGCATGACACCCCGACCGTGTACTCGTCATACCTCGACGTCGACGAGATCGTGCGCTGCGAAATGATCGAGGTGCCCGAGCCGCAGGTGGTGAAGGTGTCGCCAAGCGAGTGCGCCGGGAACTCGGGGACCCTCGTTTGCTGGTCGCAGTGCGATAGGCTCGACAATCGCCGCGTCTCTACCATCGTGCGCAAGCTTGAGGCGGAACTCGGGCGACGTTTCAGGCACTTCATCTGGAAGGGCCTTCGCATCACCATCAACGGCGATACCCTCGACGCCTTCGATCCGCTCTACCTACACCCGAAAGCAGAGATCTCTGGTGCCCAACTCTTCGGCGAGGAGATGCGCTTCGAAGTCCGCGCCGATCCGCTCGATTCGCGGAAAACTGGTTGGGTGAGTGTGCGCTTCACGGAACTGCCGGTCCACGCGTGGCACAAACTCTCGAACGACGAGAAGCGCCGAATCGGTCTCTCGAAGGGTGCCGGCGTCTCAATCGTCCGTGGAGGACGCGAGGTGGACTACGGCTGGTTCTTCATGGGCAGCAAACACCGAGAGAACTACGACGACTGGTGGCGCTGCGAGATCCAGTTCGATCCGATCCTCGACGAAGCGTTTGGCATTACGCACACGAAGCAACAGGCTCGTCCCCAGGCACACCTTATCGAGGCGCTCTCGCCGGACCTCGAGGCGACCGCGCGTGCCCTCAATGGCCGCGCACGCAAGGCCCACACCGCCGTGAAGGCGAGCGAACGCTTCTCCGAGGCGGAGCGCATCGCCAACGAGCGGGAGCATCTCCTGCGCCCCCTCCCGCGCAGTGCAGACCCGACAGCGCGCGCGCTGATGCGTGAATTGGAGGAGAGTCACCCGACGCTACGGGATCGCGCCGACGAGGCGGACCGCTACAGCATCATCGAGCACTCGGTGAAGGACACGTCGTTCTTCACCCTCGCGCACGACGGGGACAGGCTTGTGCTCGTATTGAACCCTGATCACCCCTTCTACCGCGAGATATACAAGCCGCTCTCTGAGGGCGAGGCCCCTCGCGATCCACAACTCCGCGCCAAACTCGAACTGCTCCTCCTCGCGGCGGCGCGGAGCGAAGCGGCCGCGCGCGGGAAGGTCCCGGCGCTCGCAAAGCATCGGCTCGAGTGGAGTAACACCTTGGCCGCCTTCCTAAACGACAAATGACCAACGTGCCCGACAACACGTGGACCACGCTGGAGCCGTCGCTCCCGAGCAAGGCGTCGCAGGACGCCTTCGTGGAGCACGCACGTGCGCTGGCGAAGGTGTGCCGGCGGGAGCGCACTGAGGAGGCGATCGAGAAGGCGCGCAGCGCGTTCGTCGCTGAAGTCACGGCGTGTCGTCGCAGTGATCGACAGGCGCTGCTCGCGGCGGGGCTCGTCATGACCGACCTCGCGACGCAGGGCTGGACGGTCCGCGTGCGCAGCGAGCGCGTCGAGGTCAAGCCGCCCGACCCCGTCACCGACCCGCTCGCCGAGAAGGCACGCGTCCGTCGGCAGGAGTTGGTCAAGCGCAACGCCCAACTCCGTCAGCCGTCGGTGCAGCGGTTCCTGGAGTCGATGGAGCGCCAGCGTCTCCACGATGGGGGCTACGTCTCAATCTACTCGCTCATGCGCGACGGGCGAGATCTCGCGAAGGGCCTTCGGGAGGCGCGGACGCACCTCAACAACGGCTGGGCCGACGCGCTGTCGAAGCTCGTCGATCCCTACCTCCAGTTCGTCACCTCTGAGAACGCTGCGTGCGAGTTCACCGGACTGCGCCTGATGGACGTGTGGCGCTACTTCCGCCACACGTGGACGAACCAGTACACGAGCGTGCCGGGTCGGACCATGGTCTTCCTCGTACGCGACCGCGCCGCTGCCAACCACCCGGTGATGGGTATCGGCGCGCTGAGCAGCCCGATCATGCAGATCCGCGAGCGCGATTCGTGGATCGGGTGGCACCCGGAGACCTTCCTTGATCGCGTGCGGACCGCGCCGACGCGAGAACTCGCTAAGTGGCTCGTCGACACGCTCGACGCCGCCATCGACGAAATCTACGTGGCGGACCTGATCGAGGATGGCATCCTCTCGACGCGCGATCTCAAAATACCCTCGTTGGCAGTGATCGAGCGACTGCATAAGGAGAGCACAGAGGCGCGCAAGAAGCACCACCGCTTCGCGCGCTCGCGTGACCACAAGCAGAAGCGCTCCGCTCTCCCGGGCGATGAGTACTGGATCGTGAAGGCCAGGACGCACCTGTTCCGCAGCAAGCGTGCGCTCGCCCTCTCGACATACCTCCGCGCGCGCATGGTCCTCTACGAGGCATTCGGCGGCAAGCCGACGGCGGAGAAGCTCGCCACGCTCGCGAAGACCGGGTACGGCAGCGACGCGATCCGCAGGGTGCTCAAGAAGGCGAAGGCTGACCGGGTTGGCATCGCGGTCGCAGACATCTCGGTGTGCGGCGCAGTGCAGCCCTACAACGCGCTCCTCGGCGGCAAGCTTACCGCCATGATGGCGGCGAGCCCAGAGGTCGTACATCAGTACCGTCGACGGTACGCCCACGCGGAGAGTGAGATCGCGTCCTCGATGGCTGGGCGGCCCATCGTGCGTGCTTCGAAGCTGGTGCTCCTCGGCACGACGTCGCTCTACGGCGTGGGGTCGAGCCAGTACAACCGCATCAAGATCCCGGCGGAGCGCCTCGGGGGCAATGCGGAGGACGTCATCCGCTACGAAGAGTTGGGTCGATCGGAGGCGTTCGGCACGTCGCAATACTCCGAGGAGACGGTCGACGCGCTTGTCGACCTCGTGCAGCAGTCCGACGCGCAGCGCGTGAACAGCATTTTCGGCGAGGGCGTGAGCCCCAAGCTGCGCAAGGTGAGACAAGCGCTCGACCTGCTGAACCTGCCGTCGGGGATGCTCCTCCGCCACCACCGTCAGCGTGTCGTGTACGCGGTGAGCCTTATCAAGAACCTCGGCGACTACCTCATCGGCGCCGCCAAGCGGCCCGAGTACGTAGTACCGGTCAACGAGGGCGTGGCGGCGACGGTGGCGATCGGCGCGTGGTGGCGCGAGCGGTGGTTACGAAATCGGATCACCTCCGATGACGTCCTCGATGAAGTCGAGCGGCACACAAGCGTCCGTCCGATCACCCACGGGGCTCGTGTTCCCCACCAGCGCTCCGCGCCCCAGCAGCCCATGTATTCCGATCTGTCGTGAAGTTCCAAAAGGATGATGATGGGTAAGTTCAGGGACATCCGAGAGAACACCGTGCTCGTGCGGGGAGTCGCGACGCAGTCCCCTTCGTGCGCGCTGGGGTGGTGCGCTCGGTCTCCTCACCTGACGACGACCGACGCGCAGCGCGCGGCCGTGCGGCTCCGGAAGTGAGCAGGTGCCGTGATGGATCTGGGGGCGTGGAACCAGCGACTTGCAGAGCACTTCGGCGCCCTCGCGCGTGACCGCAAGGATATCCCTGTCTTCGCCTTGGAGCACGGCCTCGCGCAGGCCGAGTTGCTGGCGCTGCAGAACACGCTGCGCGCTCACATCCAGGTCTCGGCGCCCGCGCGCGACCACCAACTCGTTTGGGTCGTCTACGCGGCGGAGATCGGCTACGGCTACGCGGGGAACGAGTACTGGCAGACCTTTGAGGACAAGACGCCGGGCTGGAGGTTGAACGGTAGGCGCGACTGGATTCGCGACGCCTTTGTCGCCTTCCAGCGGAAGTTCGCGGGCGCGAAGCCGTCGGGCCCCTGGGCGGAGCAGTTCTCGATCATTGCGTGGCCCATCACGCACGCGATCCTCCCGTGCGACCTGCAACAGCAACTCGCGCGCATCCTCTACGAACTTCGGCACTCGTTCTCCGGCGAACTCTTCGATGAGCCGCAGCGCCTCGGGGACTTCATCGCGGCGCGGAGTTGGAACACGTCGGCGCGCTTCCAGAACCTCGTGCAGGCGCCGGCGCTCGTCGGCCAGATCGCCGCCGCGCTCCTTCTCCAAGGGAAAGAGGGCTTCAAGACTCTGCTCCACCCGACGACGCTGAAGCGCATCGGCGATGACGTCGACCGCGAACGTCGCGGTCGCGACTGGCTGCGCGGCGCGCGCCACGCAGCGGAGGAGCGGGCGAAGATCCGAGGGCTGACCATCGGCAGGTCAACGAACACGACGTTCCAGCGGCGTGAGGAGGCCCGAGAAGAGGTCGCACGACTCGGCATCGAGCCGCGCCTCGTGCTGCGACCCATCGAGGGGTCACGCTGGGAGGTCTCGCTCGAAATCCCAGACCTCTCGCACCTGCTCCTCCGCTTCCCGCAGGTGCGAGAGGTCCTCACCGAATCGCGATGCACCGTCGCGGGCGCGGCGGGGCGCCCGCTCGCGAGGGGGCGCTGCCTACACGGTCCCCAACGCGTCCCGCTCAGCCGCTGGCCCCAGCCCGACGATGTGCTGTTGAAGTTCGAGCGCACCGACGCGCAACTCGAGTACCTCCTGCGCGCGGAGTGCATGCTCCGTCCGGGCACTTCATGGCTCTTCAAGGTCGCCAGTGATGGCCTTGCCTACGAGTCTCGCGGGATGCGCGTGCGTGCGGACTCGAAATACCTGCTCGTGAGCACCGAGCCCTTTGCCAACTCACCCGTCGCGCGCCCGGTCGAACTGGCGTGCCAAGGCGTACACGCCGCACTCCTCGACGTGCCCGCTGCGCTCACGTCGGAGTGGGAGCAGGCGCTGAAGCAGTTCCAGGTCACCCAGGCGAAATCTATCGAGGTGTGGCCCGCTGGGCTCGCGGCGGTCGCGTGGGACGGTGAGGGATATGGCGAGTGGCTCGCATCGGAGACGCCGACCCTCGCGATCCGATCGGACCACGCGATGGACGAGTTGACCATTGCGATGGGGGATGGCCCGTCACCCTCGTTGACGCTGACCGACACGCCGCCCGGCGAGGCAGTCTTCGTCGAACTCCCGCCGTTGCCGGTAGGGCTCCACAAATTCAGCGTCGCGGCGCGCAGCGGGAGCAGCGCAGACTCCGAGGTGATCGGCGACCTCGACGTCGTCATGCGGGTCCGCGAGGCCCGCCCTTGGTCGCCTGGGTCGACCGCGCACGGCCCACTCGAAATGGAACTCGACCCCGCCGCGCCCTCGCTCGAGCAACTCTGGGAAGGGAAAGCCGCCGTCCTAGTGAGTGGTCCTACTGGGCGCCAGCTAATGATCCGGGTGCAGATGTTCGTGAGAGCGGGAGAAGCACCGTTGTTTGAGCGTCAACTGCCGCCGGTCACGTTACCGCTTCCAAGCGAGGAATGGACGCGCCACTTCGAGGCATACATCAAGAATGACAAGAGCGCACAAGGCGCATACGACGACACACACGTTTGTGAGATCGAACTCACCGCCGACGAACTTGGTGTGTTCACGTTTCGCTGTGAGCGCGAATTCACGCCGCTGCGATGGTCTTTGCGGAGGAATTCCTCTGGGTTCATAGCGCTGTTGCGAGACGACGCTGACAGCGACGCGCCAGTCATCGAGCGCTATTCGTTCGAGAGTCCAGCCGTCGGAGAGAAACTTCCGAGTGGTGTGGAACACAACGTACCGCGCACTGGTGGTCTATACGTTGCAGCGAGCGGTGATTTCAAGGTGGCCATTGTTGTTCCACCTGTCGTGGAAACGCTTGCGGATCTACAGTTTGAGCCACAAATTGACGTTCGGGGTCGTACGGTTGAATCAGTCGCTCAACTCTTGGCATTGGCTAGACTTTGGAACTCGGCACGGCACTCTGGCGAACTTGTTGGGCGCGCGCGCCAGCGGCTTATCTCACGAGCTATTGCGACGCGCATTGCATCTCTAATCGCCGGAGACAACTGGAGCAGATGTGAACGGGATTTTTCTCGAGAAGAAATTGGAATAGGAATGCTGAGGCGGGCGATTCCGATGCGGCGGAATCAGCAAAAAAATGGTTGGCGGCTAATTACTGTTGATCAGATTTTTCCCCGCGAAATCTTAGTGCGACTCGCGGAGGCACCCTTGGCTGAACGAGGCGCTGCATTTAAGGACCTTGCTGAAAATATCCTAAGCCTCGAACGAGAAGGGAGTTTGCTCTGGCTTTCTGAATTTGCACTGCGGATGGCAAGTGCCCCTGGCAGCCTTGAGAATTGGGCGGGCTCCCACCTCGAAAAAGGAATCAATACATTACTGGACGCGCCGTCGCTTGCTTGCACTGCACGCTTTTTGGTTCTCGCTGTTGATCAGATGAGGACTGTGCCAACGGGCGCTGATGAGATATACGCGGGATGGGGGTGGTCATGAGGCGCCTTACCATCGAAGAAGTACACGCGCAGAAGATCCGAGAACTCGGGCTCGACCCAGAGGCGCTCGACCTGACGACGCCGGAGGGGCTTGCAGGCGCGCTGCGCCGGGCTGCGAGCTACCTGTGTCCGTGCTCTGCGACGACGCTCGTGCGCGCCGTTGTGCGCCCGCTGCGGGGTTTGGTGCCCGACCTCGATAAGGCAAAGGAACTCGTCGAGGAGACGCTCGAGGCGATGATCTCGCATGGCGATGTCCTCGAGCAGCCTGAGGTAGAAGACGGGACGCCGACGGCGCGCGTACTGCTCTACGCCGCGCCCGCGAGCTTCGTTGTCCGTCAAAGTGGGCTAGTGATCCTCCTCGGCGTCACCGCAGACCAACTCTCGCCGCTGCCCTCGGAGTTTGAGCGTCGCATCCAATACCTCGGCCACGTACGCAGGCTGAGCCCGTCATCCGGGACCGAGGATCTGCGCGGCGAACTGTGCCAACTCGGGTTGTTCGAACTCACGTCCGACGCATGGCTGAAGGGTCCCAAGCCCAGTGCTGCGTCGCAGGCCGTGGCCGCGAGCGATCAAGCTCTCGACGTCGTCCTGCCGTCGAGGGACATCCCAGGGCTCCAACTCCTAGATCCGGCGAAGCCGGTCAGGTACTACCGGGGACGCTGGACCGAGCCGAAGGCACAGACAGGTCGCTTTGTCGCGCGGCGACAACAGGCTTACGGCGCCGATCTCTGGTGCTACGTCCAACTCACTAATGGTCAGCCAGAGCGGATGATCGACTTCCCGAAGCGGGGAAGCCGGTGGCGCGGCTGCGACGAAGCGTGGCACCTCCAGATGGCCATCGACGCGCAGCGCGATTCGCCACAGCGCTTCCGCGTCACGCCCAGCGGAGACGCCGTGGTCCTCGAGTTTTTCTCGCCGGCGCCTGCATGGGCGCGTCGAAGGTGGGATGCAATCGGCGAGCCGGTTCCGAGCGCTGGCAGCCTCTTCGCTTATCGGATACCCAAGACGGAGATCGAAGAGGAACGGCGGTTTGCGCGTGAAGCGCTCTGGCTTGAAGAGATGACGACAGGGTCGAATCGGCGAGGTGCTGAGAGATGACGGGACCGCTTAAAG
>NZ_JABZEO010000040.1 GCF_013385175.1 Allochromatium humboldtianum
GCCACGCTAGGTTGTTGAGGCTGATAGCGATGTCCGGATGCCCCTCGGGTAGGGCCTTCCTAACGATCGCCAGCGCCTCGCGGACGAGCGGCTCGGCTTCACTGGGGCGCTCGGTGTTCTTTATCAGCAGACCCGCCAGACTGTTGAGGCTATTGGCGAGGAGGGGATGACTGGCAGGCAGTGTCTTTTTGCGGATTGACAGCGCCTCGCGCAAGAACGGCTCAGCTTCGTTGTAGCGCCCGGTTGTCGTCAGCAATGCAGCCAGGTTGTTGAGGCTTTGGACGAGGTCGGAATGGCCAGCAGGCAGAGCTTTCTGCCGAATTGCCAGCGCCTCGCGCAAGAGCGGCTCGGCCTCGGCGTCGCGACCAGTAGTCTTCAGCAATGCTCCCAGGTTATTGAGGCTTTGAGCGATATTGGGATGTCCAGTGGGCAGGGCCTGTTGCCGGATCGCCAGCGCCTCACGGTAGAGCCGCTCGGCCTCAGCATAGCGACCAATGGTCTTGAGCAACAACGCCAGGTTGTTGATGATGCTGGCGATATCAGGGTGCTCGGCTGGCAGGGTCTTCCGCAAGATCACCAACGCCTCGCGGTAGAGCGGCTCGGCTTCACCGGTGCGGCCGGTGGTCCGTAGTAACTCAGCTAAATTGTTGAGGCTGGCAGCAATGTCGGGATGCCCGACAGGCAAGGTCTTCTGCAAGATCGCCAATGCCTCGCGCAAGAGCGGCTCAGCTTCGGCGTAACGGCCGGTGGTATCGAGCACCCCTGCCAAGTTGTTGAGGCTAGTAGCGATGTCGAGATGCCCCTCGGGCAGAGCCTGTTGCCGAATCGCCAGCGCCTCGCGGTAGAGCGGCTCGGCTTCACCGGTGCGGCCGGTGGTCACAAGCAAGTACGCCAGATTATTGATGCTGGTGGCAATGTCAGGATGGCTTTCGGGCAGGATGGCGCGAAGAATATTCAGCGCCTCGCGCAACAGCGTTTCGACTTCTCCATAGCGATTCTGTTGGTAAAGCGCTATGGCTTGTTCGTTCAATTGCGCCGCACGTTGTTTCTGGCGCTGAGTCTCCGTATCTAGCGACGACGCGATCGGCGGTGCGGGCGCTACGGCGGCTTCGATTGGAGACGGAACCTCGCTGTTGAGGCTAGTAGCAATTTCGGGATGGCTCTTGGGGGGGGCGGCGCGCCGGATTGCCAGCGCTTCGCGTTGAAGAGGTTCCGCTTCGGCGGTGCGACCTGTAGCTTCCAGTAAGTTCGCCAAGTTGCTGAGACTGATGGCAAGTCCGGGATGATGTTCAGGCAGAGCAGTGCGATCAATCGTCAGTGCCTCGCGGAGAAGTTGTTCGGCTTCGACATAGCGGCCTGTGGCTCTGAGCAAGCTCCCCAAGTTGCCGAGACTGATGGCAAGGTCGGGATGGTTTGCGGCCAGAGCGGTGCGATCAATCGTCAATGCCTCACGGTAAAGTGGCTCAGCTTCAGTGTAGCGGGCTGTAACATGAAGTAAGAACGCTAGGTTGTTGAGGCTCGTGGCGATGTCAGGATGTCCCTCAGGGAGAGCCGAGCGCCGAATCGCTAGCGCCTCGCGATAGAGCGGCTCGGCCTCGGCATAGAGGCCGGTTGTGTCTAGCAAGGTTGCCAGGTTGTTGAGGCTCGTGGCGATTTTAGGATGACCACTGGGAAGTGTGGCACGCAGAATTTTTAGTGCCTCGCTTAACAGGAGTTTGGCCTCGTCGTGGCGATCCTGTTCGTAAAGAGCAGTTCCCTGTTTGTTCAATTGCTCTGCACGTTGTATCTGGCGCTGGGTCTCCGTATCTGGCGCCGACGTGGTCGGCGGCGCACCCGCTGCAGCAGCCTCGGTCGACGGCGGAGCCGCCTCCTGCGCAACGGCGCCCACCGTCAGTAGGATCAGGAAGGGCCAAGCGAGTCCGGATCGTTTCATACAAACATCCTCCAATGAAGTTCAACGAGTCTGACGTCAGCCAGTCGACCGAAGTGATGGCTGACACGCCCGATCATCCGTAAAGCGGATCGCCGCCTCGCTCAGTGGCTGCCGGTTCAACCGTTCAGGCTCTTTTGGCGCGCAGAATCAACAACAAAATTGAACAAGCGGGCTTTCATTCGGGCGTCTGGTGCTCTTGAACAATCTGGACGGCCTGCCGGTAAAAGGTTTCGGCGCCGGCGGTGCGACCGGTGGTCTCCAGCAACTTAGCCAAATTGTTGAGACTGACGGCAATGTCGGGATGCCCTTCAGGCAGAGCCTGTCGGAAGATCGCCAGCGCCTCGCGGTAGAGCGCCTCAGCTTCACTGTAGCGACCGGTGGCCTCCAACAACTTGGCCAAATTATTGAGACTGACGGCAATGTCGGGATGCCCTTCAGGCAGAGCCTTCTGTCGGATCGCCAGAGCCTCACGGTAGAGCGGCTCGGCTTCACCAGTGCGGTCAGTGGTCGCCAGCAACGCTGCCAAATTGTTGAGTATGAGGGCGATGTCGGAATGCCCCTCCGGCAGGGCTTTTTTATTGATCGCCAGCGCCTCGCATAAGAGCTGCTCGGCCTCGCCGTAGCGGCCGGCGGTCTTCAGCAACTGCGCTAGGTTGTTGAGACTGTTGGCGATGTGCAGCTGCCCCTCCGGCAGGGCTTTTTGGCTGATCGCCAACGCCTCGCGGACGAGCCGCTCGGCTTCGCCATAGCGACCAGTGGCCGCCAGCAACGTCGCCAGGTTGTTGAGGCTGGTGGCGATGGCAGGATGTCCCTCGGCTAGCGTATTCCGACGGATCGCCAGCGCCTCGCGGTAGAGCGACTCGGCTTCTGCGTAGCGGCCTGTGGCCTTAAGCAACCCTGCTAGGTTGTCGAGGCCGGTGGCGACTGTGGGATGCCTATTGGACAGAAATTGCTGACTGATCGCCAGCGCCTCGCGGTAGAGGGATTCGGCTTCACCGTAGCGTGCAAGTCGTTCGTACATCGCGGCAGCCTTACGGAGTTCAGTCACCAGATACGACATCCGGGGGCGCCCGCTGGCTCGTTCCACCTCGGCACTCCGAAGATACGCCTCAGTCGCCTGCTGAAATCGTTCTGATTGGCGCAGCTCCTCACCCTGTGTCCAGGCTTCATCGGCCAGCCGGTGCTGCTCTCGGACCCGCTGGTTTTCCGGTAGAGCCCGCCGGGCAGAGACTTCCAGCCAACCCCGTTCTTCCTGACTCGCCTCCACCTGCCAGCCCCGCTCAATGAATAGATCGAAGTCGGCCAGTGGTCCTGTGTTGAGACTGCCCTCATCCGGAATCAGCGGGATCGTTTTCTCATACCAGCCGTGCGCGGTTTCGCGATCTCCCTGTAACAGATAGGCGTGGCCAAGGTTGAGATTCCAGGCGAAGTTGTCCGGCTCCAGCTCTACCGCGCGATGGCTTGCTGCTTGGGCCGCCGCGAAATCGCCTTGGAGTATCAGGTACCAGCCAAGTTTGCCCCAGGCACCCGCAAACTCCAGCTTCAGCTCAGTTGTCCGGCGCAGATCGGCAATGGCCGAGTCATAGTGCTTCAAATTGCTCAGGATTTGACTGCGCCACCAGTAGTTCGACGCATCGTCTGGAAAACGGGCGATGGCCTCAGTCAGGAGATCGAGGGCTTGGTCCGCCTGACCCGCTTCAAAACGCTCCCACGCACGCTGACGCAGTGTGGCCGCATCCGGTGTTTGGGGGGGCGCCGTCCAGGGTGCCTGACCTGACGGCTCTGTGGTATCCGGCACGGCGGCGGGCGGTGTCGTCGTTTCCAGCGCGACGGCGCCCGTCGTCAGTGGCATCGTAAAGGGTCGGGCAAGTTCGGATCGGTTCATATAGGCCTCCTTCAACTGGAGTGCCTGCCTGTAAAGCGGTTCAGCCTCGTCGGTGCGTCCGGTGGCCCGAAGTAACTTCGCCAAGTTGTTGAGACTGTTAGCGATATCAGGATGACCTGCGGGCAGAGCCTTCTGTCGGATCGCCAGAGCCTCACGGTAGAGCCGCTCGGCTTCACTATGGCGACCTGTCGTCGTCAGCAACCACGCCAGATTATTGAGGCTTTTGGCGATGTCGGGATGCCCTTCGGGCAGGGCCTGCTGCCGGATCGCCAGGGCCTCGCAGTAGAGCGGCTCGGCTTCGCTAGTGCGACCGGTAGTCTCAAGCACCCCGGCCAGGTTGTTGAGGGTGGCGGCAATGTTGGGATGCCCTTCGGGCAGCGCCTGCCGCTGGATCGCCAGAGCCTTGCGGTAGAGCGGTTCGGCTTCAGTGGTGCGTCCGGTGGTCTCCAGCAACCAGGCTAGGTTGTTGAGGCAGAGGGCCATGCCGGGATGCCCTTCGGGCAGAGCCTGCTGCTGGATCGCCAGGGCCTCGCGGTAGAGCGACTCGGCTTCACTGGTGCGACCGGTGATCTCCAGCAACTGTGCCAGTTTGTTGAAGCTGTTAGTGATGTATGGATGTCCCTTGGGCAGAGCCTGCTGCTGGATCGCCAGGGCCTCGCGGTAGAGCGGCTCGGCTTCACTGTAGCGACCGGTTGTCGTCAGCAACCACGCCAGATTGTTGAGGCTGCTGGCGATGTCGGGATGCCCTTCTGGCAGGGCCTGCTGCTGGATCGCTAGGGCCTCGCGGTAGAGCGGCTCGGCTTCGCCATAACGACCGGTGGTCTCCAGCAACCTGGCCAGGTTGCTGAGGCTGAGAGCAATGTCGGAATCCCCTTCAGGCAGGGCCTGCTGCTGGATCGCGAGCGCCTCGCGATAGAGCGGTTCGGCTTCGCTGTAGCAACCATTGACCTCCCGCAACCACGCTAGGTTGTTGAGGCTGAGAGCAATGTCGGGATGCCCTTCAGGCAGGGCTTGTTGCCGGATCGCGAGCGCCTCACGGTAGAGTGGTTCAGCTTCATTATAGCGACCGGTGATTTCCAGTAACCCTGCCAGGTCGTTGAGGCTGTTGGCGATGGAGGGATGCCCCTCGGGCAGGGCCTGCTTCCGGATCGCTAGGGCCTCGCAGTAGAGCGGCTCCGCCTCTCCGTAGCGACCGGTGATATACAGCAATGTTGCCAAATTGCTGAGGCTGGTGGCGATATCGGGATGCCACTCGGGCAGAACCTGCTGAAAAATCGCGAGCGCTTCGCGATAGAGCGGCTCGGCTTCACCGTAGCGTGCAAACCGTTCATGCGTCGCGGCAGCCTGACTGAGTTCTACCGCCCGATCCCGCATCTGGAGCCACGGTGCAGCGGCCTCCGGTGCACGGGCTTCATTCCGACGATTGCCATGCAGGATCAAATTCGATGACTCATTACGCTCCTGCATGGCAAACCTCTCCAGTCGAATCTGATCTGTCCTGTGTGGATTGGGTATGGCACAGGTCGCCGCGTATGAACTCGAAGTGTTCCTGCGCCTTGAGTATCTCCAGAACCTGCTGCGCCTCCCGCAGGCAGCCCTCGGCGATTAGCCAGTCCGCCAGATGCTTGTAATAGCATTCTTTGTTCTTGAGGAAAGACTGCTGGATGGCCTGTTCGGTGCCGACCAGATTCTGGCGCACGGCCTGGAGCGTGTTGACGGCCTGCTTGCCGAAGAGGATTGCTCGCGGGCGTTGGGAGTGCTTCGCATAGAAGTCGGCGAGGTTGCCCTGGACGGTCCAGAGCAGTTCGGGCACCTGGAGGCTTTGGGCGATCTGGAGTGCCTGTTGGTATAGCGGCTCGGCCTCGGCGGGGCGACCGGTGGTCTTGAGCAGCTCGGCCAGGTTGTTGAGGCTTCCGGCGATGGCGGGATGTCCGGCAGGCAGGGCTTGCTGCCGGATTGCCAGCGCCTCACGGTAGAGCGGCTCGGCTTCGTCATAGCGACCGGTGGTCTCCAGCAACAACGCGAGGTTGTTGAGGGTTAGAGCGATGTCGGGATGCCCCTCAAGCAAGACCTGCCGGCAGATCGCCAGCGCCTCGCGCAAGAGCGGTTCGGCTTCGCCGTAACGACCAGTGGCCAGAAGCAACTCTGCCAGGCTGTTGAGGCTGGTGGCGATATCTGGATGCCCCTCGGGCAAGGCCTGCTGCCGGATCGCCAGCGCCTCACGAAAGAGTGGCTCAGCTTCACCGTAGCGTGCAATCCGTTGGTACATCAAGGCGGCTAGACTGAGTTTCGCCGTCAGATCCTGCATCCGGGGGCGCCCGCTGGCCTGTTCCACCTCAGCACTCCGACGATAGGCTTCCGCCGCTTCCAGAAAGCGTTCAGCCTGACGCAACGCGGTGCCCTGGGTCCAGGCTTCATCGGAAAGACGATGCTGTTCGCGGGTCCAGTGGTTTTCCAGCAGGGCGTGCCGTGCGGCGGCTTCGAACCAAGCCCGCTCCGTGCGGCATGCCTCGACCTGCCAGCCCTGATCCATGAACAAATCGAAATCGGTCAGTGCCCCCGTTTTGAGGCG
>NZ_JABZEO010000042.1 GCF_013385175.1 Allochromatium humboldtianum
CGCCGCGAAATCGCCCTGGAGGATCAGGTGCCAGCCAAGGTTGCCCCAGGCATTTGAGCGTGCCGGTTCTAGCTCGGTGGCCCGACGCAGGTCGGCGATGGCCGCGTCATAGCGCTTCAATTCACTCAGGATGCGACTACGAGCCACGTAGTTCGAAGCGTTGTATGGAAAACGGGCGATGGCCTCTGCCAAGAGGCCTAGGGCGGGGTCTGCATCACCTGCCGCCCACTTCTCCAAGGCGCGCTGATGCAGTGTTTCAGTATCCCGTGTTTCAGGTGCAGCCCTCCATACTGTCCAAGGGGGCTGACCGGATGACTCTGCGGTATCCGGCACGACGGCGGGCGTTGTCGTCGCCTCCTGCGCAACAGCGCCCGTCGTCAGCAGGATCAGGAAGGGCCCGGCGAGTCCGGATCGGTTCATGGGCATCCACCAATGAAGGTCAACGAGTCTGAAAACCGTTCAGGGTCTTGGCGCGCAGAATTGACAAGAAACGATGGATGAGACCGCCAACCTCCTGTTCTTGCCGGGAAACCATCACCCCGGTCCACTCCCAGGCTCCTGTTGTGGATCGCCGGTCTGCTCTGCCTGTTGGGCGGCGGCTGCCTGTTTTGCCCGACATCTGTCGCAGAGCCAGGTATGGCCGCACTTGTAGCAGAAACTCCTGCCGCATTCCCTGCAATTGCTCAGATTTTCGTCATCCCAAGACTCACCGCAAATTCCACAAGAATCTCTCATTTGATTCACCTTTTTCGTCGATGCCGCAATCGAACAAGCGGATTTTCGTCAACCGTTCGAAGGTTCGTAAAACCTCCTGAAGCGATAGACGGACATCGTGTAGCGATATGACAGCCGCACGAACGAGACGACAGCAACCGCCCGATGGGACGTCGGAGATGTCGCAGTCCAGCCTTATGTCCGTATTCATGATCAAGACGGCCCGGAGCCAGACTCGACCTTGCAGGGACACGACCTCATCGTTAGTGTCTGCCGATCCATGCGATGGCTACAGGCATTTACACCAAAAGATTAACGGAATATTCCGCCCATGCAAGACAAGCGTGTTCGAATGAAATACCTGGGGTGGCTCGCCGCCGCCCTAGTGCTGTCAGGATTGGTACCGACCCTCTGCGCGCACGCTCAACCGGCGCGTCATGCACTGCTGATCGGAATCAGCGACTATTCGACTAGCGGTCTACACGATCTGCCCGGCGCGCGCGAGGACATTCGCCTCATGCGCGAGATCGTGCGTGAGCGCCTGGGGATCCCTGAAACCCATCTCCATGTCCTGCTCGACGCGCAGGCGACGCATCAGGGCATCGCCCGCGCCTTCGCGCAACTGTCGGAACGTGTGGCGCCAGGGGATTTCGTCTACATCCATTATTCGGGTCATGGGTCGTTCCTGCCTGACGAAAACGATGACGAACGGCGTGGCGGTCACGACCAAACCTGGGTGACTTTCGGCGCGCGCCGTCCTCCAGCACCCGAGACCCCAGTCGCAGTAGAGGCCGCCGACCTGGACCGTTTCGACATCCTGGACGACGAACTCAATCAGTGGCTCGCCCCGATTGCCGCGC
The DNA here is from genome assembly GCF_013385175.1 of Allochromatium humboldtianum. GTDB lineage: Bacteria > Pseudomonadota > Gammaproteobacteria > Chromatiales > Chromatiaceae > Thermochromatium > Thermochromatium humboldtianum. Next base: position 1,575 of record NZ_JABZEO010000042.1, read on the forward strand.
GGGCGGGTGAGCTGGTCTATGTCGCTGATGCTTGCCACTCCGCCACCAACACCCGTGGAACCGAGGCGGCAGTGATCCGCGCGGCTCCTCCCGCCACGGTCGGTGAGCATCCGCTGAGCCGGGTCCGCTTCCAGCCGCATCCGCTTGAAAATGCGGTTGTGATTGCAGCAGCGCGCGACGATCAAAGTGCCCATGAAACCACCGACGCGCAGGGGCGATCGTATGGCGTTTTCACTTGGCACTGGGCCAGTGCCCTGCGCCAGGCCGATCCGGACGCGACCTGGCGGCAGCTCTTCGAGCGCGCCCGTCTGGGTGTGAGTCGCACCTATGGTCAGGCGCAGCATCCGCAATTGAGCGGTGTGTCGGCCGACCGCCCGATGGCCGGGGGGCAAGCGTCACCGCGACGCGCCTCGGTGCTGGTGCGCGATGTGGATCGTGAACGCAACCGGATCACGCTCGATGCGGGCACGCTGTCCGGCGTGACCCTCGACTCGCGCTACAGTCGCGCCAATCCGCCTGCGCATGTTCGTATCGTCGAAACACAGGCCACCTGGAGTCGCGCGCAGATCGAAGAAGGCATGCTCGAACCGGGCGACTTTTTGGTCGAGACCGAGCATGCCTACCGGATCGGCCCCACCCGGCTGTTTGTGCTGCCGCCAACCCTTGAGTCCGATCGCGCTCATCAGGCCGCGCTCCAGCGTGACATCGAGGAGCGGATGCCTGGCTTCGAGCGCATCGAGCATCAGCGTCAGGCGGACCTGGTGCTTGCGCTGCTGCGGCCCAGGCGTGACCAAGCTGGGCATGAACACTACCCGATCGATCCTCATGGGCGCCGCGCCAGTCTCCCTGAGGAAGATCCAGAAGCCGCACTCGAACTCTGGGTGCTGACTCCGGGCGAGCAGCTATTGCACGAGCATTTGAAACTCCCCCTGGCCGAGCCGGCCCTCGATTTCACGGCGCTGCGACGTAACCTGGAGCGCTATCGTCGCGTGCGCGAGATCCAGCGCCTGGCTGAAGAAGCCGCCGGTCCGGCCAACTCGGTCCACATCGAATGGATCGCCTATGAGCGTTGCATGGAACCGCATATGGGATGCTACGGGAGCGGTGAAGACAGCTATCGTCCGACCGAGGCGCGCCCGCTCGCCACACTCGACGAGAGGCGCTTTCAGCCGGCCGATCTGGTCAGCTTCGTGCTGACCAACGACAGTCGGCGCGATCACTTTGTCTATGTGCTGAACATGGCCCCGGATGGTCAGATTCGCGTGCTCTTTCCGGCGCAAGACATGGTTGCGGATCAGGCACGCTTGCGAGGAGGCGAACGGCTCGATCTGCATCGCGAGGACATTGCCCTGCAACTCGATCAACCGGGCGAGGAGCAATTGCTGGTGCTGACATCCGGTCAGCCGATCAATCCCTATCTGCTGGAGCAGGACGGCTACGACCCCACCCGAGCTGTCGGTAACCCGCTGGAGCAACTCCTGACCGAGGCCGTCCATGCGGAACGGACTCGCGGCAGCGTGACACGTCTAGCGAGTGACAGTTGGGGGCTGTCGATGGTTCGCTTCGAGGTTCAGGCACCGAATTAGAGCCTTTCTGTCAGCGGCCATTCGGCCCTGTCAGGGTGGTGGCGGCTGAAGTGCCGTAGCGATCAGTCCACGAATCCGGTCACAGGGTGGATCAGCGGTCATCGGTGCGTTCGGATCGAGCTGTGCCTGCCAGGGATCCAGTTGCCGGGCGGCGGTCAAAGCCGCCCACTGGTCCAGGCGCTGACCAAGCGGCACGGGTTCGGCTTGCCCCTGAGTACAGGCCAGATAGGCCAGCGCGGTCCATTGGCCGAAGGTCTGCGCCAGGATCTGACGGTCATGACAGGCCGGGTCGATCTCGGTCGCCCTATCCGGGCAGCGACCCGGCTCATGCGCCAGCCCATCGAGGATCGCCGATCCCTCTGGGGAGGCGTCGAGCCGGGAGGCGTCGAGCCGGGAGGCCAACGTGGCCCTGAGTCCGGCCTGAAAGCTCTGCTGCTCCAGGGTGAAGGGCGCAGTGGGGAGCGGCTCTCCACGAGTAGTGCCGATATTCCCTACCCAATCCACATACGATAGGCTGCCTGCCAGTGTTCCCCAGCGTGCTTGATCTTCTTCGAGCATTCGCTCCCACTCCGGAGTCTCGCTCCAGGGTGCCAAGAGTCCTACCGTCAGGATCAACACCAGTGCTGTGGCCAGCCCACCGCCGAGCAGTGCCGGGTGCCGCCGGTCCTCCTGCATTCGGTCAAGCAATGAATCCATGAATCTTCGCCAACGGCTTGCGACGGGCGGTGCGCCTGTGGTGACGACTGGCGAGGCCGCCTGCCGGCGCAGCTCGAACCACTGCTGGTAACAGACCGGATCGCGGGCGACATGGGCCAGTACCTCGGCTGAACGCGCGCCGGTTAGTCGACCGCACTGCCAAGCCTCGATCTCCGCCAGGGTGGGTGTCGGACCGGGCGGCGGAGGAGTCGGCAAGGTCAAAGCGAGCAGGGCTTCGAGTTGTTCCTGTCTGGGGTCGGATGACAGGCGGGCAGAGGTATTCATACGGATGAACTCATTGCGAATGGGGCGTCAGCCGTCAACAGCTCCCGGCTGCCGATCCGATACTCGTCCAGGATCGCCCGGATGCGCGCCAACAGGCGCTCCAGTTGGCGTCGCACCTGATGCTGTGGTCGGTTGAGACAGGCGGCGACACGGGGGATGGATAGATCCTCCTGAAAACGCAGCCGTAGCAGGATCCGCTCTTCGTCGCTCAGTGCCAGGGCCGTGCAAGCGTCAGCAGCAACCCGTGCCAGCCGCCGGCTATACGCAGACAGGGCCGCGTCATCCTCGAATCCGACCAGCACGCGCAGTAAAATCGCGAGTTCGGCTTCGGCCAGGGTATCAGTGAGGGTGGTGCCGTCCACCAGATCAAGGCTTTCTCCATCGTCTTCGGGATCGGACTCCACGGAGACCAGCTTCACCCGTTCGGGACAAGCCTGCTCGGCGTTCAAGTGCGTGATCCCCTGCTCGACCCACTGCGGTGTGACTTGGCCATGCAGAGAACAGGCCTGGGACGCTGTCATCTGAAGCACCACCTCGCTCCTGGGCAGCCAGCGCAGACACACCAGCTCCCAGAGCCAGATCCAGAGCGGCCCCAGTGTCTGGACCCAGGTCGGTGGGCGCGGACGTCCGAAATGATGCCGGTAGAGATCCCGCAGCACATTGCCATACATGGCACGAACCAGGGCGTCGCTGGGCCTGTCGTCGAGTTCACGCAGTTTTTCGTACAGGATGCCCAAGGCATCCTGACCGGCCTCCAGCGGATCCACGGCGGTATGGGCGAAGAAGCGCCGGACTTGTCCGCCGCACCAGCTTTGCCAGGGCTCCCGAAAGAAATCGGCGAGCCAGGGCGGATTGTGGCGTGTCGGATCTGAGCCGTCCTGTGC
>NZ_JABZEO010000043.1 GCF_013385175.1 Allochromatium humboldtianum
AAAACTTGAATAGGTATCCAGACCGATGAAAACCCGTCATCTATTACGAATGGTCCTGCTACTGCCTATCATCGCATTCACTGCCCCGATCCTGGCCGAGGACCAGGCCCAGGAGGGGCCGATCTATGTGCCCCCAGACATCGACGGACAGCCTGACCGTCTGGTCGGCGGAGCCTCCCGCTCCGATACCCTCACGCCCCGGCTCACTGTGCTCTCCCCACCCACCCTGGGCCTGACGAGCCACCCTCAGCCCGTGCTGTATTGGTTCCTCTCCCAGGACATCGCCACCCCCATCCGTCTCGTAATCATGAATGTTGCGGACCGGCTCGACCTCGACCGCCAGCCCCCGTTGCTCGAGCTTCAACTGGAGCGGGTCCGCGCCGGGATCCACCGGCTTGCACTCGCGGAGCATGGTATCGCCTTGCAGGCCGGCACACGATATGATTGGAGCATCGAGTTCGCTTGGTCGCCACCGGCTGGGAGCGAAGCCCGGGGTGATGTCCAGCCGGTCCAGGTGATGAGTCGGTCCACGCTTCTCTATCAGCCAGCCCGAACGGAGTTGGCCGCGCAAGTTTCAAGTGCTGCGGCTGATGCGCGACCCGCCATCTACGCGCGTGCGGGTTACTGGTATGACAGCCTGGCCACGCTGCAAGATCTGATCGAGCAAATGCCACGGGAGCCGCGCTATCTCGATTGGCGTAGGAGCCTGTTCCAACAAGCTGCCTTGGAGCGATTCGTTTCGCCATGAACATCCTCGAATCTTTACGGCCCCTGCCACTCAGGCGGTATTGGTGCCGCCGTGGCGCGCCGCATGTGCCCGCCATGCTCGTGGCCGCGACGCTGTTCGCCCTCCTGCTGACCGTGCGCCAGCTCGGCTGGCTGGAGCCACTGGAACTGCGAACCTTCGATGTTCTGCTCGGCTCGCAAACGATGGCGCCACCGCATCCGCAGGTGCTGGTGGTCGGCATCGGTGAAGCCGACATCCAGGCCCTGCGCCAATGGCCTCTCGATGATGCGCTGTTGGCACGCGCTGTAGCAAATCTGCGCGCGCATGGTGCCGCGATGGTCGGACTGGATATCTACAGGGATTTCCCCCATGAGCCGGGGCATGCGGAGCTGCGCGCCGCGCTCCAGGATCCCGGAGTGATCGCCGTGACCAAGTTGAGCACTGAGGCCAACCCGACGATCGCGGCCCCACCGGGAGTGCCACCCACACGCATCGGCTTCAGTGATCTGATCCTGGATGCCGATGGCGTGGTGCGCCGCGGCCTTTTGTATGCGAAGGGAGGGCAACAAGTCCAAACCGCCTTTGCCATGCAGTTGGCCTTGAATTACCTCCGGCAGCAGGGCCTGACTCCGCGCGATCATGCGGGTACGTCCGGCTTCGAGCTTGGCAAGGGTGTCATCGAGCCGCTCGACGCACATGCCGGAGGGTACCGAAACCTCGACAACGCCGGCTTTCAAATCTTGCTGAACTATCGCCGCCAGCCCCAGCCTGCCGAGCAAGTCAGCTTCATGGATGTGCTGGAGAATCGAGTCGACGCCGAGCAGATTCGTGGGCGCATCGTTCTCATCGGCTCCACCGCCGAGAGCATCAAGGACGTATATTTCACCCCGTTCAGCCAAACCGCCAGAGAGCAGGTGCAAATGCCGGGCGTGATGATTCATGCCCATATCCTCGGCCAACTTCTCGACACCGCCGGGACGGCGAACCAACTGCGATTCTGGCCGCAATGGGCGGAATGGCTGTGGTTGGTACTCTGGGGTACGGTGGGCGCCTTGGCGGCCTGGCGGGCGCGGCGTCTGCTGTTGCTGCAGGCCGTGGCGCTGGGTGGTCTAGGAGCGCTTCTTGTCTGCCATTGGCTGGTGTTTAGGCTGGGGGTCTGGATCCCGTTGTGGGACGCTGTGCTGGCCTTTTTCTGCGGCGGCTTGAGTATTCTGGGCGGTCGTCTGGCCTACCAAAGCCTGCACGATCCACTCACTAGGCTGCCCAACCGCGCCAACCTGACGCAGCGGCTGCGTTATTTGCAGCGCCGGCGGCCACGCCAGGATGTCGCATTGATTCTGGTCGAGCTGGAGCGATACCGGTTGATAAACGCCGTGTTCGGACCACAAAGTGGAGACCTTCTCTTGGTGGAGATGGCGCGGCGCTTATGCCGAGTCGCCGATGAATACGGACAGGTATCCAGTCATCATTGGTGTGGCGATCTGCTGGCCGCGCGCGCCGATGGTGCCCAATTTGCACTGCTGATGAGCCGCGCCGATGCGCGGGAGACGGCGCAAGCCATTGGCAAGACCCTGCTGCAACGCTGCTCGGAGCCCTTCGAAATTGCTGGCGAGGAGGTCTTTCCAACCGCCATTGTTGGAATTGCCTTGGGTAATCCATCCTATCAAGGCAACCTGTTGCGTGATGCCCATGCCGCCTTGAGCCGCGCTAGCGCCTTGGGAAACACGCTGGAGATCGTCGACGGCGAGATCAAGGCCGAGGAAATCGAAGCATTTCAAGTCGAGCGCGAGCTGCATGGCGTGGTGCGCAAGAGCCAGGGTGACTTGCCGCATTTACCGGAGTTCGCAGTTTACTATCAACCTATTGTGTCCTTGCAGACGGGGCGCATCAGCGGCTTCGAGGCCTTGGTGCGCTGGCAACATCCGCAGCGCGGGCTAGTGCCGCCGTTCAAGTTTATCCCTGTGGCGGAACACAGCGGCATGATCGTCCCTATTGGCAACTGGGTACTATTGGATGCCTGCCGCCAGATGCAGGCTTGGCGGACCGAGTTTCCCGATTTGCTGATCAGCGTCAACCTGGCGGCGCCCCAACTCATCCATCCTGAGACCCTCGGGTACCTCGAGCGGATTTTGCAAGTCACTGGACTCCCTCCTTCCGCATTGAAGTTGGAGATCACCGAGAGTGCAACGATTCAGCATCTTGACATCGCCCTGAAGGTGCTCGGGACCAGTCGTTCGTTGGGGGTGAATGTAGCCATCGACGATTTTGGTACTGGCTATTCCTCACTGGCGTACTTGACCAAATTCCCCGTCGACATCCTGAAAATCGACATGGCCTTCGTTCGCAACATGGATGCCAGTCTCAATGACTTCAGTATCCTGCGTGCTATCGTCGACCTTGCAAAAAAGCTGGGTCTGAAAATCATCGCCGAGGGTATCGAAACCCCACGGCACCTGGAGATCCTGCGTGAATTGCAGTGTGATTATGGCCAGGGTTATCTGTTCGCCAAACCGCAAACCGCTGCCGATACAGAAGCGCTACTGCGTTCAGAGCCAGTTTGGTAGTTCGCGCAGGATCGTTCACCCGAAGACAAGGCTTTCGCGGGCGGCATCAAGCCGCCTTCAGCGCCTCAATCACGCTGCGGGAGTGAGTAATCCATGGTTCTACGAGGGCCGTAGATCCGCCCGCGTCGCAAAGCCCATAGCGAGGATGATGATCAAGGGGTACTGGGATCTTCCGCTTGATGCACGATGCTAAACCGAGCCTAGCCCGAGATACGTAATTTTTCCTCCTCTGAGTCGAGCTCCGTTTTCATCCAAAGACGGTCGGCCACCACCCTGGGTTTGGCGTTGATGGTGTGGGCGAAGTCCGCAACCCGTGCGATCAGCTCGGCGGCGGTGGCGTGACAATGATGGTAAGTGACGTCCTCGCGCAACCAGCGCCACAGGGCTTCGACGGGCATGAAGTCAGGGCTGTAGCCGGGCAGAGGCCGCACGGTGATGGACAGTTGCTGGGCGAGTTCGAGGACGGCGTTGGCGCGGTGATACGAGGCGCCATCCCAGATGACGATGAGTTCGCGCACCGGCTCACGCTCACGCAGGCGGCGCAAGACGGTGAGGGTGTGCTCGGTGTTGGCGCACGGGAAGTCCCAGATGGCGACCTGTCCGGCGTTGTAGAAATAGAGGCCATAGAAGCTGACCTTCGCGGCCAGTCCAGGCGAGTGGGAGCCGACCCAGAGGCGTTCCCCGAGCGGTGCCCAGCCGTATCCGAGATCGGCCTCCTGATGGATGTGGGCTTCGTCGATATACACCACCAGCGGTGGCGAGGCACAGAGGGTGCGTTGCAGGAGGGCGTGAAGGTTGGTCACGAACGCTTCGCGTGCGGCGGTGTTGGCCCGATTGAGCAGCGCCTTGGCCTTCTTCCAGGAGAAGCCCAACCGCTTGAGGGCTTGGCGCACGGTTTCGCGGCTGATCTGCCGCCCAAACCGGGCCGCGATCCAGGTCACGAGGCGTTTGAGCGTCCAGCGCGCCGGGGCGGTGTGGGAGGCCAGATCGGCGCTGGGGACAAGCGGCGGGGTTGGCCCATCGCGTTCGACCGACGGGGCGGCCGCCGAGGCGACACCGGCACGAATCAGCGCCGCGAGCGCCGGCTCCGTGACCGGGTCAAAAAAGGGGAGACGCCTCCTGTGTGCTCGAACGTCAACGCCAGCGGGCCGGACGCATTGTAGCGATGTACCCAGCGGATGAGCGTTTGCAGGTGGCGCCCCGTCGCCCGGGCCACGGCCGAGGCTCCCTGCCCCTGGCAGGCCAGGTCGTATAAGGCCAGAAACCGTTCGCGGGTGCGGGGATGAGGCGCGTTCATCGCCTCTTGGCGCAGATCGTCTGCGCTCTGGTCCCATTTGGCAAGATCGAGTGTGAGCATCAATACAACGCTTGGAAGGTATGGCAGAAGGGGCGAGCCGACGGGAGGCCCGCCCTGAAAACCCAGCGTACCATGAAAATTACGCATCCCGCTCTGGACGGGGTTTAGCCATGCCAACACGTCACGGCAGACGATCGCTGAAAACACCACTGACGAGGGAACCATGCGCGGAATCGTGACCGTGCCAGCGTGATCTGCATCACGCAACATCGATCCGCTTGGTGACTCTATGGTGACTCAAAGAAAAATGGCTTAGGTCAAATGAGACCTAAGCCATTGT
>NZ_JABZEO010000044.1 GCF_013385175.1 Allochromatium humboldtianum
CCTGAAAACGTGTGTATCTATAGCATATCTAGCCGATACTTTTATGCTAACGCTTGCTGACAAGCGCCAACACATGCACGCTCATGTCTGAGCGAGGGTGTATCTACCAAAGCTTGCAGGAAGATCCCGCGAGCGCCATTGATGTCACGATCCACGGTGATTCCGCCGCTCGTGATCGTTTTCGCGCCACCGATCGATTTGATCGCGCCGGTCCAACTGGCCGTTTTCGAGGTGTAGGCCTCGTTGACGCGCAGCACGACCTTGCCGACCCGCTTCGCCGCTGACTCCAGACGTTGTCCGAAGCGGAAGAAGGCATAGCCCAGCATCGTCCTGACCGACTTTGCCCGGATCTTGCGCTTGGATTTCGCCGACATCTCCCTGGTCTCAAAGGTCGGCAGCAGGATCAGGTCGAAGCGGTCCAGCAGGAAGCGGATGGCCTGGAAGTGCAGTTCATCGACCAGATCGCGAATCTTCCAGCGCAGCCGGTGCGCGGCCTTCTTGAGCCGGGCTTTCTGCCGACACCTGGCCTTGGCGATCTTGGAGAGCAGGCGATCCAGGTGATAGCAAAGCCGGGCAAGGCGGGCGAAATCGCTCTGACCGATCTTGAACGCCTGGTCTTCGGCAAAGCCGGTCAGAAAGGTGCGGATGCCCGGATCGAGCGCCACCACCCGACCTTGGTTCTCGGTCGGCGTGATGGGCACGCGATAGGGGACGATCACGAACCACCGGCCCTGTTCAAAGACCAGACGCGAATCCCGTGGATACTCCGGGAAGTCCTCGGCGCGTTTGAGGCTCCCGGCAATGCGTGGATAAATGCCCGCGTCCTTGAGGGCGGACGACGGGATGAAGCAGGATTGCTTCGGGTTTTTGCGCGAGCGGAAGCCAAGATCGAACGGTTCGCCGGTCTGTTTCCAGTTGCGCACGCCGTTGGAGAAGGCTTTGTAGGCATCTTCAACGGCGATCTTCTTGATCTGGTAGGGGATCGGTCCGGCCCACTCCGGCAGATTCGGCAGGACGATCTTCGCCGCCCCCATCCAATGCCCCGCCCGTTGCGCCTTGGGCAGACCGAGATGCTTGACGGTTTCGTTGTAGACGTATCTTGAGGTGCCGAGCCACTGCCGAAACAGGTTCTTCTGTGCTGTCGTCGGATAAACGCGAATCCGCTTGGCCTTGATGACTGCGCCGTCCGTGCGTCCGACACGCGAAGTGATGGAGGATGGCGAGTAGATCGGCGGTGAGTTCGGCTTCTCGGGATGGATCCACTGGTTGATCGAGAACCACGATTTCCCCGCCGTTGCGCTCGACGAGGAAGGCGATGAGGTCGAAGCCGAACCGGGCGAGTCGGTCACGGTGGGCAACCACAACCCGGAGCTTATCGCCGCGCAGGAGTCGTTCCAGTAAGGCGCGCAGACCTTTGCGTTTGAAGTTGAGTCCGCTGGCGATGTCTTGGACGACTTCCGCGTGCGGCGCGGCTTGCCGGAGTCGTTCGATTTGTCGCACGAGGTCGTCGCGTTGCTTGGCGCTGCTGACGCGGGCGTAAATGATGGTGACGGCATCGGTCGCTCGCCGCAAGTAGGCGTCAACGTCAAAAAGGCGCTGCCCGGCGCGATTGCGAATGCTTGGGATAAGTCCGTCATCGGCGTATTTACGAAGCGTATTGGGATGCAGTCCAAGTTCGGCAACGGCCCGGCGTAAGGGAACGTAGGCCATGTGTTAAGCAAAAGTTTGCAAAAGTGAGCTTATGGTAGCTTATCGCTAACTGTTACTCAACCTCCTTTTTCGGATCCGACGCCCCGAAAGACGGGGCGAGAAATGTGATCGCTCAAGCGGCCTCGTCGAGTTGTACCTGCGTCGACCCCGTGACCGCCATGGCCTCCAGCAACGACGTCCGCCCCTCCAGAACCAGCTGCATGGCATGTCGGCCCAGTGACCGATACTGAGGCTGAGTATGAGCCGCGCGCTCCAATCCCTTGAGGTTGCCCTCCTCGATGGCCAGGCGCACATCCGGGGTGGCCGTAACCAACTCGAACACGGGGATCCGGCCATTCCAGCCATCCCGGCATTGCGGACACCCGCCCGGCTCGTAGATCACAGTCTCGGGCGGCATGAGCTCTTCCGTGACCCCTGCATAGCGCATCTGATAGCGCGCGTCCTCGGTGAGGGAACGCGGGCAGCGGCAGTATGGACACAGTCTGCGCGCCAAGCGTTGCGCCATAAAGCCGCCCATGGCCGCCCCCAGCGCGTGGGGATCGACTTCCAGATCCAGCAAGCGATTGAGCGTCACCAGCGCACTGTTGGTATGCAGCGTGGAGAGGACAATATGCCCAGTCAAGGCCGCTTGTGTAGCAATCCGAGCCGTTTCGGAATCCCGAATTTCGCCGACCAGGATGATATCCGGGTCTTGGCGCAGCATTGATTTCAAGGCACTGGCAAACGTCAGCTTGGGATTGGTTTGTGCCTGACTGATGCCGGGCAATCGATATTCGACCGGATCCTCAACCGTGAGGATTTTCACATCCGGCGTGTTCAGTTGTTGAAGAATGCCGTATAGCGTCGTTGTCTTGCCGGAACCCGTCGGGCCTGTGACCAAAAACAAACCCTGGGGTTGTGCGATGATGTGCCCGATGGCCGCACGGATATCGCCCGGCATGTCGATATCATCCAGGTTGATCAAGTTCGCCTTCTGATCCAGGAGGCGGCAAACGATCGACTGACCGTGAGCCAGCGGCAGAATACTGACGCGCACGTCGACATCGCGCCCGTCAACCTCAAAGCGAAACTTCCCGTCCAGTGGGGACATGCGCTCAGACAGCGAAAGCTTGCACTTCATGCGAATTTTGCCGTCGAACTCGCGCGAGTAATTGAGACTAACGCGATCGGTCTCCTCCATCTCGCCGTTGTGACGAAAACGAATCACGCAAGCGCCTTCTCGATCCTCGAAATGGACGTCACTGATTCCGCGACGAGCGGCATTTCTGAACAATTCATTGAGATAACGAACAGCCATGGCATCCGTTGCGGATGTCGAGATGAACTCGCGCGGCTCTTGGGCGATCTCCTGGTGGATACGTCCGATTGATGCGATAGAACTGGTCATCAGTCTCACCTCGTGGGGAGGGAATGGGGAATGGTATGGACGGTCGAAAGGTCGGCGAAGGGCGCTGAACGCCGACGGTGCGTGCGGCGTGAGCTGGGCGCGATGGCCGATGCGCGTTGACAAAAGCCGCCTTAAAGATACTATTGCACTACAATGTAATCAAGTATAAGAGTAAAATCCTAATGTCCCGATACACAGATGCGCCGACGCGGCTCGATCCGTCCCGGCGGCGAGCGTTGCTGTTCCTGACAGGTCTCGCGCTGGCCAAACCGGTTGGCGCCATCCAGCCTCTGCCTCGCGATCTCCCCTCCCCTTCCGCTGCTTCCGAACTCAAACCCTACGACATGATCGATCCGCCTGTGGCGGGCGATGCGCGTCATGTGCGGCTGTTTTTTACGTATGACTGCCCCTATTGCCGTCAATATCACAACGGCCTCGTCCAATGGGGGCAGTCTCTTCCGAAGCCGCTTCAGTTCACCGTAGTCCCCATCATCACGTCCCCGGAAAATGACAACCAGACACTGGCCGTTTATGGTCGATTGATTGCCCAAATCCTTGATCCGAAGGTGCTGCCGCGCTACGACCTGGCAATCTTCAGCCTCCTTCAGGGCGACACTCTGGGGCAGTCCGCCGGTGTGGGTGAACTGACCACCTCCCATGTTCTGAGCGCCTTGGTCGAGTCCGGCCTCGCCGCCGATCGCATCACGGGGTTCCTGGAGAGTGAGGAGATGGACGCTTTGGAGTCGCGGATTCCCAATCACGCCAAAGTCATCAGCACCTACCAGATCAAGGCCACACCAACGGTTGTCGTCTCGGGCCGGTTTGCCGTCAATCCGGATCATACTAATGGCAATACGTCGCAATTTCTGACATTGCTCAACGGGATCGTCAGTCGCGCGATCGAAGCGGGAGGGCGCCATGGGGCGGCTTAATCGATATGCCGGACTGTTGAGTCTGCTGATGGCTCCGGTGATGGGGTTTGGATGGTCATCGCCGGTCTGGTCCTCGGAGTTTCTGGAGGTCTCTGTTGCCCCTGAGACTCTTCCCGAGTGGGTCAGAGACAGCCAGCGACTCTCACAGATGCTCGGCGGACAATCCGTGGGAGATGTCAGTGATGCCCAGGTGATTCAACGGCTGTCGACCCCAATCGAAGGTCTGGATGCCCTCGTGATCGAGGCCACGATCTCTAAAAAAGATCAGGAACCTCAGCGCGAGACGTTTGTGCTTTATGTCGACACAACAGGCCGCTATCTCATGGCCGGGCTATTCATCGACATGGAGCAAAATCGCAACATGGGTCAGGTCATTGAGCGGCAGGTACGCGGTGAGCGTGCCGAAAGTCCCTCGCAGGCACTCCGTCCGCTGGAGATGCACGGGCTGGACGCCGAACCGATCGAGGATCCGGACGGTTCGCTGATCGTGGTGGTGGACCTGGGGCCGGAAATCGGGCGCCGGAATTTTCTGCGCATCGCGTCCTTGCGTCAGTCCTTGCGTGAAGAAGGCCGTCCGGTTCGTGCGTTGCGTGTCATCCCTGTTTCTGCTGCGCACGATGAGTTGAGTACGGGGGCGATGGCCATGGCTCTGGGGTATGACACCCTCAACCCTGGAGACGGCTATCAGAAGCTGCTCGAATATGCCGAAAAAGGTCATGCCGCACCTTGGCTCGACAAGGACCGCTTGCGCGACGATCCGCTCCTCAAGCAGTCCATGGGGCTCGGGATCTTTCTGAGGTGCCCTTCTTTC
>NZ_JABZEO010000045.1 GCF_013385175.1 Allochromatium humboldtianum
GTGGACAGCGGCAGAGGATCTGCACATTCCTTTCCGCGATCGTTTTTGGACGGTTGTGCTGTCGCGCGTTCCAGAAAGCACACTGCGGGCTGCAAAAGCTAACTGGCGGCGCGTGGTCAAAATCTGTGAGCAATCACCGAACGAAAAACTGTTGGAGCAGCTATTTCCGCCAACGGTTCCGACTCATGCGCGTCGATGGTTTCATTGAAAAATTAAAGAAAAACCCCGGTCCCATAGGAACCGGGGTTTAGCGGCCAAGGCCAATCCGTTAGATGTCGATCGCGATGTATCCAGCCCTTTCGAGCTTTTTCTCGTCGATCTCCAGGATGTCCGTGAGCGCGACATTGCTCACTAGAGCATCTTCCTCATCTTCCACGCCCGCACTGTTTGGAACAAGTGTTGGCTCAACGGACGTTGGATCTAGGACGAATCCCCAGTTGCTCTCGATCATAGGGAGCAAAACTTCAAAGTACCCATCACGACGCTTAGCCTGAATTTCATCCAAGACCACTCGCGCCTTCATTCGATGTAATGGTTTCACTTCATTGAAATGAAAGTGATGCTTAGGCGATTCATTTGCTCGATCCCAAAGCGTGGTCGTCCAAAATTCATTGGTCCTCTCGAAATCGAGGCTCTCAAAATATGCGCCTATGCCGATCGCCCAGACTTTTTCTTCAACAGGATTGACAAATACCCGAAATCGCATGTTTTGCATGGATTTTCTCCGAATGCGTGATTTAAATACCGATAAAAGCCCCGTCTCCATGGGAGTACAGGGCTATTGTTTGGTCAGAAGCCAATCGGCGCGTAGCCGGCAGCATCAAGTGCCGTATCATCGGGCGCAGCGATGGTGGTGACTTCTTCGATCGCCTCTGAACCCAACGAGCGTTCTTGGGCGACGTCTAACGAAAAAGACAGGCGCAAGGTTTTTGCATGGTTTGGATCACGGACGAAGCACCAATACCGTCGAAAGGTGTTATACGTTTCGCCCACTTCCTCGTAACCTTTAGCCAGCTTGGAATCGATAATATCGTCCACTTCACCTTGGTGGTTGAGTGGTTTTAGATCTCGTTCATGTGTGAAGCGATAGGTATACTCTGATTCCTCACGGATCACACCCCAAAGCGTGGTCCATATCCGGTCGTCATGGTTGAAGCCAACGGCCCACATTTTCCCTTCTGAACGATTCAGAAATACTCTGAACTGCATGTTTAACGGCTGAGTCGACATCTCGTTTTCCTCTTAATGCCGAACGGAAGGTCCGGCTTCAGAGGGAGTTGTCGGGCACAAAAAAGCCCCGTCTCCATGGGAGTACGGGGCGGGTGGTCTGCGTCTCAGAGAGAGATCTGCGCGTAGCCAGCAGCGTTGAGATCTTCGGCGTTAGGCAGCGTCAATGCAGTCCCATCGTGGACCACAGTCGGATGATCTGCGACAGGAGCCGTTGACTTGGATCTGACTGGCAAGTCTGACTCAGCCACCAGCATCTTTGAACGCCCCTGTTGTGTACCATATTTTGGATACGGGACAAATTCCCAATCGTCGATCAATGAAACGCGCTTTTCCGTATAGCCTTTAGCAAGCTTTGATTTTATGAGGCGGCGAACTGCATCATAATCATCGAGCGGCTTAAGCTTTCCTATATGCGAGAACCAGTAGCCGCTTCCTATGTGTGTATCAACCTTATTCAGCGGCCCCCACATTGTCATCCATGATCCAGTGTGACCAGATTCAGGATCAACCGAATACACACCAATCGCCCACATCTTCCCTTCCGCCTGATTGATGAACAGTCGGAAACGCATGGATTGAGACATCGAGTTCTCCTCTCACATGCCTGAACGGAGGTCCAGGCTTCAGGAGGAATTGCCGGTCAGGAAAGGGGGCGAGCAGGGGCTTCGACATACCCATGCCGCTGCCGTCGCCGGCTGATGGCCGCAATCTGCCGCTCGATCTCAGACACTGAGGCCGCCCACACCGTTCGCGTCCCGCCCAGATGCGAATCCAATCCACCCCAGCACACCACCAACGCCCAGTCACCGAACAGATCCTGGATCGGACTGGCAATGTAGTAGCGCCGCTTCGTCGGATGAATCCAGCGAAACATCGTGCGGATGGAATCTTTTGTGGAGGATTTCACAGGCGTGCTCCATGAAAGAATAAGATCATTTTAAGAATATAACAAGAACGCGCGAAATGGTATTCGGCTATTGATATTTCTGAGTTTACAAGCGCGTGTTGTCTGTATCATTATTTTCAATAATCGCTTGTAATTTTGGAGATTGCTATGCACGAGTCGATTGCTTCCGCCCTGTATAAAGGCTACACGCGCAAGCTGATCCAGGACGGGTTCCAGGGAGAACTTCTGCCAGCGAACACCCGCGCGGCTTGGCTGCGGCAGGTCGTCAAGATGCAGGCAAAAGATCGCTCGTCGGTGGCGATGGCACCGCCCGCGTTCGTGGGTCGCGGAAAGAATGCAGAGCTTTACATCCATGGGGTCTATTACCCGAGCACAGAGATTGCCGATGGTGAGAAAATCACGCCTCAGTGGTACGGATACGCCATCCGCGCGCGGGCCAAAGACTTCACCATCGAATCACAACCGCTGCCGGTGATCATCACGAACCATCTGGTTCAGCGAACGATGCAGAGGCTTGATGTCGCACACCCTCGCCAGGCTTTGCTGTCGTTGCAATCGGCCTTTCTGGCGTCTCTACTGTTGGAGCCGCCCAGTAAAGGCCACGCACTTTTACCGGCCAGGGGCGGGGCCGTGATCGCGGTTCCGGATCGCGACTATCCGATGTGTTGGGCCATGCTGACATTCGTCAACAAAGAGCGCTTAAGCGTTCAGCAAATGCGCGAAGTGCTGGATGTCGGTAATCAAATAGTGAAACATACCTCCAATTTTTTTCGGGCGGACGTAGCGAGGAAGTTGGCATGTGCGGCGTGAATTTTTCGCTGTTTGTTGATGCTGATAACCAGCCCGCGAGATTTGCTCGATCACTATTCGAGTATATCGAGAAAGCCTCTGGAGGGAAGATTGTTTCCGCCACTATTGCAGGAAAAAATCACGGAAAGCTCAATGACGCTTGGGTTAAAGAGCTTGAAAATTTAAGCCCTGGGATTAACATTAAATCCATTGTGGTCGACAACAAACCTAATGCCGCCGATGCGGCGCTGATACTTCATTTGGGCAAAGATCTTCAAGTTTTTTGCCAGGAATCACAACATGCAATCATTGTTTCAAGGGATAAAATTTTTGCTTCAGCCGCAAAAACAGCCGAGGCATGCGGAGCAAAGATATTCCTAGCCTATCTTGGATCTTCGAAGGAAATAGAAAAAGAAAATAAGAACAATTCTATCAGTGTTTTGCCAATCGCTAAAACACTTAACCCCTCTTCGTCGCGATCAAAAAAAGACTCACCATCCCTTGAAATCAAGGCGGTTATCGATCGTATTCGATCAACCTGCAAGCGCAAAAAAGACGGGGGATACTCCAAGAGCGATGTCGGACTGTTGTTGGTTAAATTGGGTTACACGACAGGTAAAGAGCGCAAATCAGTTTTAAGGCAGATCCCTGGCATTAAAACATGCGGAAAAAGCAAGCAAGAGTGGTGCTTTTGATCCGTCTTGTTTCGGGTCAGCCTGGATGAGGAAGTGTTATGTGCGGCGTAAAATTTTCGCTTTTCATTGACGCCGACAATCAGTCGGCAAATGTCGCAAGCTCACTCTTTGGGTATATTAACCGAAACAACAATCGCGTTTTTTCGGCCACGATCGCTGGAAATAGTAACGGAAAACCTAATGAGGCGTGGGTCAAAGCGCTTCGAGATTTCGATCCTCATATTCAAATCGAATCGATCGTTGTCCCCTGTCATCCAGACGCAGCAGATGCCGCACTGATCTTGGAGCTTGGTCAAAATTTGCGCGGATTCTGCAATGCTTCGCGGCATGTCATCATCATTTCTCGAGATGATGTGCTGGTGTCGGCTGCGGAGTGGGCTCAAGGGTGCGGGCTTCAGGTTTCTCTGGCTTACGCAAATACAGGTCAAGCGTTAAAAAAGCGGAACACAACTGTTCCAATTTGCCTTTTGTCCAGGAGCAAAGCGAGCCAGCCTGCATACTAGCGAAAGCAGACGCAAGAAAACCCCGTCAGCAAAGCCGACGGGGTTTGGTGTTAAATCAATACGACGCCCGAGACGGTTCGACGCCGAAAGCCTCTTGGGCTTTCTGGTAGATGTCGTCCAGCGATATCTGGACCGTTTCGCCTGTCCAGGATACCGCCGTAGCGAATCCTGTCATGTACCCCACGGCTAAAGCCGGGGGCTTGTAGCTGTACTCGGACAGTCCGTCGTCGTCATCGCACGCTACGATGGGCACGCATGACACACGGCCCGCGCGGCGATATTGATCGCCGCATTGACATCCGCGTTCGCCGTATGCCCGCAGGCGCTACAGCGAAACTCGGATTGCGACACGCGGTTGGCCTTGTCCACGCACCCGCAGACCGGACAGGTCCGGCTGGTATGGCGCGGATCGACGATGGCCACCGGCACGCCGGCGATCAGCGCCTTGTAAGCGATGAACTGGCGCAGCTGATGGAACGACCAACCGCTGTGTTTGGCCCGATCAGATTTCCGTACCGTGGTCCGGGCGCGAATCCCCTTGAGGTCTTCCAGGGCGAGTCCGCGACCGGTGTCTTTGGCTTTTTTGACCAGGCGCTTGGAGAGAACGTGGTTGTGGTTGCGCCGAAAGCGCGCTTCGCGCTTGCGCAGTCGTTGCAGATGCCGTTTGGCCGAGCGCGAG
>NZ_JABZEO010000046.1 GCF_013385175.1 Allochromatium humboldtianum
AGGGGAGCCCGCAGAATTCGGAAAAAATCGTACGCTAAGGTTTTCCGGGCATCCGTAGGGGCCGAAACTTCCCGTCTTCCAGTCTGCGGCTCTGCCGCCAGACGTAATCGCCGGTTAGGTTGATGTGCTCCCAGCCCAGCGGCGACAGGAATTGCAGCAGCTCGCCGTCCACCGGCTTGCCGGCCTCGACCAACCCCTGGATGGCGCGCTCCAGGTACACCGTGTTCCACAGCACGATAGCCGCCGTCACCAGGTTGAGGCCGCTGGCCCGGTAGCGCTGCTGCTCGAAGCTCCGATCCCTGATTTCCCCAAGGCGGTTGAAGAACACCGCCCTGGCCAGCGAGTTGCGCGCCTCACCTTTGTTCAGGCCGGCATGCACGCGGCGGCGCAGTTCAACACTTTGCAGCCAGTCCAGGATGAACAGCGTGCGTTCGATCCGGCCCAGTTCGCGCAGGGCGACAGCCAGGCCGTTCTGACGCGGATAGCTGCCGAGCTTGCGCAGCATCAGCGAGGCGGTAACGGTGCCCTGCTTGATCGAGCTGGCCAGGCGCAGGATGTCGTCCCAATGAGCGCGCACGTGCTTGATGTTCAGGGTGCCACCGATCAGCGGGCGCAGCGTCGGGTAGGCCTGCACGCCCTGCGGCACGTACAGTTTGGTTTCGCCGAGGTCGCGGATGCGTGGCGCGAAGCGGAAGCCCAGCAGGTGCATCAGGGCGAAGACGTGATCGGTGAAACCGGCCGTGTCGGTGTAGTGCTCCTCGATCCGCAGGTCGGACTCGTGATACAGCAGGCCGTCGAGCACATAGGTGGAATCTCGGACGCCGACATTCACCACGCGTGTGCTGAACGGCGCGTATTGGTCGGAGATGTGGGTGTAGAACAGCCGTCCTGGCTCGCTGCCGTACTTCGGGTTGACGTGCCCGGTGCTCTCTCCCCGGCCGCCAGCGCGGAAGCGCTGGCCATCGGAGGATGAGGTGGTGCCGTCGCCCCAATGGGCAGCGAAGGCATGGCGGTACTGGTGATTGACCAGCTCGGCCAAGGCCGCCGAATAGGTTTCATCGCGGATATGCCAGGCTTGTAGCCAGGACAGCTTGGCGTAGGTCAGGCCGGGGCTCGACTCGGCCATCTTGGTCAGTCCGAGGTTGATTGCATCACCGAGGATCGCGGACAGCAGCAACGTCCGGTCTTTGGCCTCGGCCCCGTCCTTCAAGTGGGTGAAGTGGCGGCTGAAGCCCGTCCAATCGTCCACGTCCATCAGCAGTTCGGTGATCTTGATGCGCGGCAGTAACTGACTGGTCTGGTCGATCAGCGCCTGCGCCCGATCCGGCACCGCCGCATCCAGCGGGGTGATTTTCAGGCCGGACTCGGTGAGGATGGCATCGGGCAGCTCGTTGTCCTTGGCCAGGCGGGCGACAGTGGCCAACTGCTCGTCCAGCAGCTGCAAGCGCTCTTCCAGGTACTGGTCGCTGTTCGGGTTGATCGCCAGCGGCAGGGCCTGTTCCCGCTTGAGCGCGGCGAACTTCTCGGCCGGCAACAGGTAGTCGTCGAAGTCGCGGAACTGCCGCGAGCCCTTGACCCAGATGTCGCCGGAGCGCAGGGCGTTCTTCAGCTCGGACAGCGCGCAGATTTCGTAGAAGCGCCGGTCGAGGCCTTCCGGGGTGATCACCAGCGGCTTCCAGCGCGGCTTGATGAAGGCGGTGGGGGCATCGGCCGGCACCTTGCGCAGGTTGTCGGCGTTCATCTCGCGCAGGGTCTGCACGGCTGCCAGCACGCCTTGTGCGGCCGGGGCGGCGCGCAGCTCCAGTACCTCCAGCAGGGCCGGCGTGTAGCGGCGCAGGGTGGCGAAGTTCTCGCCGACCAGGTGCAGGTGGTCGAAGCCCTCCGGCCGGGCCAGCAGCTCGGCCTCACTGACGCTCTCGGTGAACTCGTCCCAGGGAATCACCGCCTCGATGGCGGCATAGGGGTCGCTGCCGGCTTCCTTGGCCTCCAGCAGCGCCTGGCCGATCTTGGAGTACAGGCGCACTTTGTCATTGATCGCCTTGCCCTGCTTCTGGAACTGCTGCTGATGCTTGTGTTTCGCGCCGCTGAACAGCTTGACCAGGATGCGGTCGTGCAGATCCACCAGCTCATCAATCACGGTTGCAGTGCTCTCCAGTACCACGGCGGCCAGGGTCGCATAACGTCGCTGCGGCTCGAACTTGCCAAGGTCTTTGGGCGTCATCTGCCCACCCTCGCGGGCCAGCTTGAGCAGGCGGTTCTGGTGGATGTGCCGGCCAAGGCCTTCGGGCAAGTCCACCAGCTGAAATGTCTTCAGCCGCTCGATGTGTTCCAGCATGTGCCGAGAGTTGGGTTTCAGCGGTGCCTGGCGCAGCCAGGTCAACCAGGTGATGCTGCTGCCGGCCTTGAGCTTCAACAGCTCGTCCAGCTTGGCCCGATGCGAGTCCGTGAGTGGTTCGACCAGGGCGCGGTAGACCCGCCGATTGGCTCGCGCAATGGCTTCCGAGCAAGCCCGGTCGATCACGCTCAACGCCGGCAGGATGCGTCGCTTCTGCCGCAGGCTCTCCAGCGCCTGGCCGGCCAGCAGCAAGCCCTTGTCGGTCTGCTGGGCCAGTTCGGTCAGCTCGCGCACCAGGGCGCGGAAGTCGGACAGGCCGAACGGGGCCAGTTGAAGGTAGGTGCGCAGTTCCTGAGCGTGCTCGCGACGGGTCACATCGCGCTCGCCGTACTTCGTCCAACTCGCCGGATCGGTCTGGACTTGCTTGGCCACCCACAGGATGACCGGTTCGGGCAGCTCGCTGTCAGTGCCCAACGCATAGCCGGGGTAGCGCAGCAGGCAGAGTTGCACCGCAAAGCCCAGACGGTTGGCGTCGCCGCGCCGCTGGCGGATCAGTGACAGGTCGGAATCGTTGAAGGTGTAGTAGCGGATCAGGTCATCCTTGCTTTCCGGCAGCGCGAGCAGGGTGTCCCGCTCCGTGGCCGAGAGGATCAAGCGACGCGGCATGTGTCAGTCGTCCGTGCGGAGGTACTGGTAGAGAGTTTCGCGGCTGATGTTGAACTCGCGGGCGAGCTGCGCCTTGGGCTCACCTGCCGCCGCCCGCTGCCGCAGGGTAACAGTCTGCTCGTCGGACAGGGCCTTCTTGCGGCCCCGGTACGCGCCGCGCTGCTTGGCCAGGGCGATACCCTCGCGCTGCCGCTCACGGATCAGAGCGCGCTCGAACTCAGCGAAGGCCCCCATTACCGACAGCATCAGGTTGGCCATCGGCGAGTCCTCGCCGGTGAATACCAGCCCCTCCTTCAAGAACTCGATTCGCACGCCGCGCTGGGTCAGCTTCTGCACCAGGCGGCGCAGGTCGTCGAGGTTGCGGGCCAGGCGATCCATGCTGTGCACCACCACCGTGTCGCCCTCGCGGACGAAGCTCAGCAGCGCTTCGAGCTGGGGGCGCTGGGTGTCCTTGCCGGATGCCTTGTCGGTGAACACCTTGCTCACCTGGGTCTGTTCCAGTTGGCGTTCCGGGTTCTGGTCGAAGCTGCTGACCCGGACGTAGCCGATGCGGTGCCCCTGCACGATGTCTCCTTGGTTGAAGGCGGCTTAAGTGCACTTTCTGTTCCGTTGCGCCTCAAACCCCGTTTCTGTCAGGCTGAAATCTATAACCTTCGCGGGCATGTGTCAAATAATGCGAAAGATGACTCTATTCTGACGAAGCGGCGCGGCCTTGCCTGACATCCAGTTAGGGTATAGCCTAGATTGACATGCGCGATGCAACCCTTAACTTGCTTGCACCTATCGTTTCCATGCTAGCTTTATCGTAACGCTAAAGAAATTGGGCTTAATGCCGAATACAATAAAATAAAACAGCCAACCCTTGAGGCTC
>NZ_JABZEO010000047.1 GCF_013385175.1 Allochromatium humboldtianum
TTCTACGCCCTGCTGGTTCTGGCCATCGCTGTCCACGCGGTCGTTTTCTCGGTCGGCCTCGGCTGGCAGTGATCGAACGCCAATCGATGTCCGTCGCCTAGCGGTGACTGCGACGTCGATACCAGACGTACAATGCCGTACGTCGCACGGCGGATGGAATCCCCGACTTTCGGGTGCATTCCATCCGCCGTGTGGTTTTCAAGACCGACTCCTGCCGTCTCTCCGCTCCTGACGCCCATCGGCGTCGCCCCTGAAACTTCCAATCACTTCAGCGGAAGCGTACCATCGCCGCTTTGCAACGACGCCATTCACCCTGCGTCGAGCGTGCTTCCCTCTGGCGCGCTGTTTCATTCAAGCTCGGAGATAATATTGGCATGAGTCAACCCATCGATCCACGGTTACTCGCCTGGCGTGAGCTCGTACGTCGACTGCTGCCCTTCGCGGACGTGGCGAGTCCGGATTTGCCGATGCCGCGCCTGCTGCGCCTGTCGCTGTTCCAGGTCTCGGTCGCCATCGCCATGGTGCTGCTCACCGGAACGCTCAATCGCGTCATGGTCGTCGAACTCGGGGTTCCGACCTGGCTAGTGGCGACCATGCTCGCCCTGCCACTGATTTTCGCGCCCTTCCGTGCACTGATCGGGCACCGCTCGGACTATCACCATTCGGCGTTCGGTCTGCGTCGTGTTCCCTATATCTGGTTCGGCAGCATGTTGCAGTTCGGCGGCTTCGCGATCATGCCGTTCGCCCTGCTGTTGCTGGCTGATGCCTCGAACAGTCTCAACATCCTGGGCAAGCTGGGTGCGGGTCTGGCCTTTCTGATGGTCGGTGCCGGACTGCACACTACTCAGACCGCCGGTCTGGCGTTGGCCACGGATCTGGCGCCGCCGGACAAGCGTCCGCGCGTCGTGGCGCTGCTCTATGTCACACTGCTGCTCGGCATGGTGCTCAGTGCGCTGCTCTTCGGTCGGCTACTGACCCATTTCTCGCAGCAGCTCCTGATTCAGCTCATCCAGGGCGCGGCTGTCGCCACGATCGTGCTGAACATGGTGGCTCTCTGGAAGCAGGAAGCGATCGATTCGGTACGCGCGGCCAATCCGGTCAAGCGTCCGCCGTTTCTGGAGACCTGGCGTGAGTTCGCCGCCGGCGGTCAGGCGAGCCGGTTGCTGATCGTCGTCGGCTTGGGCACAGCCGGTTTCACCATGCAGGACATCCTGCTCGAACCCTATGGCGGTCAAGTGTTGGGAATGACCGTGTCACAGACGACCGCGCTGACCGCGCTCTGGGCGACCGGCACCCTGGCGGCTTTCGTGCTGTCGGGCTATTGGCTGGCCCATGGCGGTAATGCCTATCGGCTCACGACGCTCGGCGTGCTCTGTGGATTGCTGGCCTTCTCGGCGGTCATCCACGCCGCCAGCTCCGAGTCGGTCACGCTGTTTCGCGCCGGCACCGCCTTGATCGGATTCGGCGGCGGGTTCCTCGCGGTTGGAACCCTGACGGCGGCCATGGACATGGCGGGCGCCGATCATGGTGGTCTGCACAGCGGCTTGGCGCTTGGCGCCTGGGGCGCGGTTCAGGCAACCGCCAATGGTCTCGCCATGGCGATCGGCGGCAGTATGCGCGATGTCGTGTCCGGGATGGCCGGAGGCGGTGTTTTTGGGCCGGATCTGACGGGGCCGGAGGTCGGATATATCGCCGTCTATGGGTTCGAGATCCTGCTGCTGGCGGGCGCCCTGGTCATCCTGGTGCCGATGGCGCTGAAGGGTGGTGGGACCGTTGCACGCGATTCTTCCAAGATCGGCCTGGATCACATGCCCTAGACGGCGGTTGCTGTCGCTTGATTGGACGTGCGACTCGGTTTGAGTTGAGTCGCATGCCCTGACGGATAGAGGCCTCCTGCGAGCGACGCGGGGGGCCTTTGTTTTTTAGCCCGCTACGCCTTCGTCGCGCGCCCGATCGATCAGCTGATCGGCGATCGCGATGAGATCCGGCATCCCTTTGGCTTTGTGGCCAAGCACAGCGTAGCGTCCGGCCACGGCCAGCGTCGGCACGGCGTCGATCTGATAACGCTCGGCCAGATAGTCCGAGCGGCCCAGTTTGGTCTGGATGTCGAACGAGCTGAAAACGTCCTTGAAGCGCTGGATGTCGATCTCCTTGTCGCTCAGCCATTCCAGGATCGCCGGTTCGGTGTAGAGCTTGACGCGCTGATCATGCAGGGCGGTGAAGACGGCCTGATCGAGTCGCTCCAGTTGTTCGAGGTTTTCCAGCGCATAGAAGAGACGCGCGAGGTTGGCCCAGGCCTGACGTCCGAAGGTGATGGGAACGCGCCGCAGCACGACGTCTTCCGGCAGTGTCGCTTCCCACTGCTTGAGCAGCGGATTCAGGGAACCGCAGTGCGGGCAGCCGTAGGAGAAGAACTCCAGCACCTCGATCTTGCCGGGCGCGTCGCTCGGCTGGGGTGGTGTGATCGCGCGCCAGTCTTCTCCTTCGATGAGCTTGGCCTGAGCGCTCATTGGCAGGGCAGCGAGGGCGAGCGAGCTGAAGACGAGCTGGTTGAAGTGTCTGCGAGTCAATGGCATAGGATGTTCTCCAGTGAGACAGCGGTGTGATTTTGAACGCCGATGTAAGCGGATCGGCTCGGCTATGTCGAACGCGCCTGGAGCAAACGGCTGAGTGTCCAGAGTGCCGCACCCGCCAGTGCCACGAAGAGCAACAGCGACAGGTTGGCCAGGGTCAGGCCCAGAAGGCGAAAGCTATCGTCATCGCAAAAGCCGGTCGCCAGAAACAGCGAGGGCATCTGCTGTCCCAGCCACTCGATGAACGACTCGATCAGGCCAGGCGTGCTGCCGACGCAGCTGTTGGTCTCTGACGGATAGGCTTGGATCCAGCTATGGTGAGCCGCGACCGCTACGCCACCCAGTGCCGTGAGCATGGCGAGTAAGCCAGGTACCAGCGGATTCCGGCCACGCCAGGCAAACACGGCGGCGATGAGGGCGAAGGCTCCCGTCACGAGCATCAAGAGGCGTTGGAAGATGCATAGATGACAGGGATCCAGGCGCAACCATTCTGTCAGTAGGATCGATGCGAGACCGATGCCGATACCGGCGATACCTATGCTCAGCCACAGGCGTCCAACGTTGTTTAGCACCATCGGTGTCGAGTCTCTCAATCTGTTCAGTGGATATGTGGCGGCAGTCGAGCCGGCTACAACTTGGGTTGTCGGGGTGACAATCATACCGAATCGCCATGAAGTCTCTACCTTAAATTAAATCAATATCTTGGCGCTGTTTGGAGCAAATCTGGTCAGTGATTCGTGGTCTCACGCCGCCGGCTGATCTGTCACGTCGGAGAAAAAAATTGTTCATGGGGTTGACACAAAATTTGAGGCAGTTAGAATGCGCGGCTTCCCAAGGAGTTGGGGCTGAGGGAAGCGGCGGAGCGGAGGCGGTAAGCGCTCTGGCTTTCGAAGCGAACGGGATCGGAAGCGGTCCGGGGCTAAAAAAAAGGAGTTGACAGTCGGAAGGGAA
>NZ_JABZEO010000048.1 GCF_013385175.1 Allochromatium humboldtianum
CCCGCTATGATTGGTCAGGGTGCTGAAATCCATCATCTCCACCACTTCCGCCGGCGCGAAGCCTTCGAGCAGTTGCTGCACGAACTCCGGATGGCTGAACAGCTCCCGGTAGCCGGTATCGTGGGGATGGTGTTGGGTCATGGCAGGTCGGGCCGTGGTCGGGTGTAATCGCTCAGGCGTCCTATCATACCGGGCCGCTTCAATCCGGTGGCATCGGCCTGCTCAACAATGTGCAGATGGCCCAGGCCACCGGACTGAGCCTGGCCCAAATCGAAGCCTTGCGCGCAAGCCGGACGCCTTGAGCGACCCCAACCCGGCCAGATCAGTGCTGATCGGCCTCGCGCAACGCCCGCACCTGCTCACCGCTCAGACCCGTCACCTGCGCAATCTGCGCATCACTGAGCACGCCGAGCTTGAGCAGTTCAAACAGGTTCGGACACTGACCGCCGGCTGCCGCTGCATGAATATTCGGATATACACGAAAAAGGCATACATCAATGCCGTTGCAGCCAATCGGCAAACTCGGCCACCGTGAGAATGGGAATGTGAAACTGCTCTCTGACCGCCTGAATGTCGCTATCGCCACTGACCAGGGCATCCGCCCTCGCAACGGCGGCGAGTACGAGAAACATGACATCGTCGGCATCGCAAATGTCGGGTAGGCCATCCGGCGGATGTTCGACCTTCACCGTCTCGACGTAAGGCAGAAATTCAGCCAGTAGGCCTTCCTGCTCTTGGCGGTTGAGTTTGAATTTCGGATAGCTCAGGACACGCAGCAGTTCGCTGACCGTGTCGTGGCTGGCAAGCGCCACGAATCGCTTGGACTGCCAGGCGGCTCGCAGCCAGGCGAACCGGCCCCGCGAGAAGATCAGTGCTGAAACCAGGCAGTTCGTGTCGAGGACGACACGGGGAGTCTCATGCATGCTTTCGCGCCCAAGCAACGGCCTCGTTCACGTCGTCCGGCGTGATCCCCAGCTCTTCCAGCTTGGCCCGTACAACATCCGCTTGCTGCAATCGAACCGGCGTCAGCACGATCTTGCCGTCCTGAACGGTGACATCATAGTAGTCAGCCTCACCGACGGTCTGAACGATGGCTTTGGGCAAGGTGATTTGATTCTTGCTCGTGCGCTTGG
The DNA here is from genome assembly GCF_013385175.1 of Allochromatium humboldtianum. Lineage (GTDB taxonomy): Bacteria > Pseudomonadota > Gammaproteobacteria > Chromatiales > Chromatiaceae > Thermochromatium > Thermochromatium humboldtianum. Next base: position 1,134 of record NZ_JABZEO010000048.1, read on the forward strand.
CTAACATGACGACATCCAAAAGTAGGGAGGTAAGGATTTGATACTAGCTGGTTTCCCAAATCACGCAACCAACGGTCCGCCTTCGACACGAACTACGACTAAGAACACATCGACCGCCACCTGACACGGCTTGAAAAGCTCAAGCGCGTCCTGCCGCTGTATTAAAGATCATCGCCTCATGGGCGCCGTCGCCGGGATGGTTGTCACCGAGAACGTCGCCGAATACGCCATGGCGCGCGGCCTCTACGTCCTGTGCCAAAACGGCGACCGGATCGAAGTACGCAACCCCGGCGGATTCAACCCAGCCGTCTGGTGAGACGCCGCCGCTGTCGCCTAGCGCAACGATCGCCCGGAACGGATCGGCGCAGATCCGGAGCCGGCCCGGCGCAACCAACCGAGCGGTCTCGCTCAGTGCTGATCGGCCTCGCGCAACGCTCGCACCTGCTCACCGCTCAACCCCGTCACCTGCGCAATCTGCACATCACTGAGCACGCCGAGCTTGAGGAGATTGCGGGCCGTTTCCAAGCGCGTCTTTTCTGCTCCAAGCTGCTCGCCTTCCACGCGCCCTTCCTCACGCCCCTCCAGACGCCCCGCCTCACGCCCTTCCAGACGCCCCGCCTCGCGCTCACGCCGCGCCCAGTGCTCCAGGTTCTCCGCCAACATCGACTGATCCTCCACCAAGGAATGAATGCGCTCCAGATCCACCGCCGCCCCCAGACGCTGCAAATGCCGCTTCAGCCAGCGCGTGATCAGCCGATCCAACCGCTCGCGATTCGGATCACGGCGCAGACTCACCGCCAGCCGCTCGACCGCCGCCTGCAACGCCCGGTGATCGCTCGCCGCCGTCTCGATCTCGAACACCCCGCTCAACGCACTGCCGATCGCCGCCAACTGCTCCGGCGCATAGGCCCCCTCGTCGATCAAGTAATAGCGCAGATGCGGCTGATACGGATCCCAGAACGCCGGCGGCTTCGGACGGATCAGGTCACACACATCCGTCGCCGCCGACCAGCGCCGCCCCCCGTTGTAGAGCACGATCGGCAGAATCGGCGGCAACCCCCGACGCAGCGTCGTCACCCCGGTCTTGAGCAGATGATCATAGAAACAGGCCACATAATGCAGCATCCGGATCGACATCCGCGCATCGACCCGCGACTGAAACTCCAGCAGCAAATACACGAACACCCGCCGCCGCACACTCCGCCACTGCACCTCCACCGACCAGACCACATCCTCGATCTTCTCTTCGAACAGCGGCGTGATGTAGTGGCCGCTATGATTGGTCAGAGTGCTGAAATCCATCATCTGCACGATCTCCGCCGGCGCAAAGCCTTCGAGCAACTGCTGGATGAACTCCGGATGGCTGAACAGCTCCCGGTAGCCGGTGTCGTGGGGATGGTGTTGGGTCATGGCAGGACGGACTGTGGTCAGTGTGAGCAGTTAAGCGTCCATCTTACAGGATCGCTCCAATCTGGCCGCGGTCGACACGCATGCTACCATAGCGCCTTCGACACGCCGGTTTCGATCCACACTGACGCCATGCCTCCCTTGCCCGCCGACACCCTGCTCGATCCCAAGAACGACTACGTCTTCTTCCGCGTCTTCTCCGAAGAGCCGGACCTGCTGGTCGACCTGATCAACGTCGTGCGCCGCGACGAGCCACCGATCACCGAGGTCAAACTGCTCAACCCGCGCCTGACGCCCGAACGGCTCAGCGGCAAACACCCCGAGCGCTGGAGCGGGCCGACGCGCAACTGGACACCGATCACGGTCGTCTCCCTCAACCCGGAGCGTGACATCGAACACACGCCGTTAGATCGAGCGGTGTGACAACGATGCAGGCGACAACTATCTTGACAATTACCGCTGTGGTGCTTCGAGATGCGCGACCGCGACACCCCCAAGGTCCGACTCGGACGCGAACTGCAACTGAACATCGTCGAACTGCGCAAAGCCGACCGACTCGGACAGCT
>NZ_JABZEO010000049.1 GCF_013385175.1 Allochromatium humboldtianum
AGTCTCAAAACTGGACCTCTGGCGGCTTTTGCTCTGTTTATCGAACGGGGCTGGCAGGTGGAGGCGTGTCGAGCTGAATGGGCTTGGCTGGAAGTCACCGCCCGGCAGGCTCTACCGAAAAACCAACGGTTCCGAAAGCAAACCCAGCTGGCCAATGAGGCTTGGTTGCAGGGCGAAGCGTTGCGTCAGGCTGAACGCTTTCTGGAAGCGGCGGAAGCCTATCGTCGGAGTGCTGAGGCGGAACGAGCTAGCGGGCGCCCCCGGATGCAGGATCTGGCAGCGAAACTCAGTAAGGCAGCCGCGATGTACGAACAGCTTGCACGCTACGATGAAGCCGAGCGGCTCTTGCGCGAGGCGCTGGCGATCCAGCGCGCTGTCCTGCGAGAGGGGCATCCCGACTTTGTCACCTACCTCAACAACCTGGCGGTTTTGCTTCGGACCATCGGCCGCTATGCCGAAGCTGAGCCGCTCTTTCGTGAAGCGCTGGCGATCCAGCGCGCTGTCCTGCAAGAGGGGCATCCCGACATCGCCACCAGCCTCAACAACCTAGGGGCGTTACTGTATACCACAGGTGGCTATGGCGAAGCCGAGCCGCTCTACCGTGAGGCGCTGGCGATCCGCCAGCAGGCGCTGCCTGAGGGGCATCCTGACATCGCCCTGACCCTCGTCAACCTCGCGAATTTACTTAAAGCCTCTGGTCGCCTTGGCGAAGCTGAGCCACTCTACCGCGAGGCGCTGGCGATCTGGCAGCAGGCTCAGACCGAAGGAAATTCTGACATCGCTACCGGCCTCAATGGCTTGGCCGAGTTGATTTATACAAACGGACGTTATGCCGAGGCTGAGCCGCTCATCCGTGAGGCGCTGGCGATCCGACAACAGGCCCTGCCAGAGGGACATCCTGACATCGCCCTCAGTCTAGGCAGCTTGGCAGCATTGCTGGAGACCACCGGTCGCTATGGCGAAGCCGAGCGGCTCTACCGTGAGGCGCTGGCAATCGATGAAAAAGTCTATGGCCGTGAGCATACCTCAGTTGCCACCAGCTTCAACAACCTGGCGGGATTGCTTCGAACCACTGGTCGCAACACCGAGGCCGAGCCGCTCTACCGCGAGGCGCTGGCTATCCTTCGACAGGCCCTACCTGAGGGGCATCCGTCCATCGCCGCCAGCCTCAACAACCTGGCGGAGTTGCTTCGAGCCACCGGCCGCCCCGCTGAGGCCGAGCCGCTCCTGCGCGAGGCGCTCGTGACACTGCAGCAAGCCCTGCCTGAAGGGCATCACGACATTGCCACCGGTCTCAACAACCTGGCAGCGTTGCTGGCGACCACTGATCGCACCAGCGAAGCCGAGCCGCTCTACCGCGAGGCGCTGGCGATCGTTAGGAAGGCCCTACCCGAGGGGCATCCCGACATCGCTAGAATCTTCAACAACCTAGCGGTGTTGCTGAAAACTACCGGTCGCTTCACTGAAGCCGAACCGCTCTACCAGCAGGCGCTGCAGATCGTCCAAGGCAGCCAGACACCCGAGCTGCTCTGGACCGTCCAGGGCAGCCTCGCCGACTTCTACGCCGCGCAGTCCCAGCGCCCGCTGGCCATCTTCTTCGGCAAGCAGGCCGTCAACACCCTCCAGGCCGTGCGCCAAAATTTGGCCGCTGCCGAGCAGACCACCCAGCAGGCCTTCCTCAAAAGCAAAGAGACCTACTACAAGCATTTGGCCGATCGGCTGATCGCCGAGGGGCGCCTGCCCGAAGCCCAGCAGGTGCTGGAGATGCTCAAGGAGCAGGAATACTTCGAGTTCGTGCGCCGCGACCTGGACGCCGACCCACGCCAGACCCAGGCCGGCTACAACGCCTTCGAGGCCGAGCAGCTTCAGGTCTACGAGGCCGGCAGCCGCGACCTGGCCCGACTGGGCGCCGAGTATCAAGCGCTGTTGGCCCTCGAAGAGACCACGCCCCTGAGCGCCGCGCAGCAGGCGCGTCTGGAGGCGCTCCTGCCCGAACTCGACGCCGCCAAGCTCCAGTTCAACGCCGCCCTCCAGCAACTCCTCAG
>NZ_JABZEO010000005.1 GCF_013385175.1 Allochromatium humboldtianum
GGCAGAACCATGTTTCGCTCGTCATCAAACCGACTCGGGAGCTTCGCTCAGGTGCCTGGGGGAATCCCGTAATATGCGCCTCCCAGGGAACAACGGGGCATGGTTGGTTCAGCCCAGCACACCATGTCCGGGCGACTGAAGCCGGTGAGTGAAGCACGGCGTTGTGAAGATTGCGTGAACACAGCAGATTCCCTTCAGGGCGCGGCCTACACCCAGGGCGGACGTGGCCGGCTGCGAAGGCTTGGCGCTGAGCGGCCAATCAAAAAGCAGATCACATGCAGGATATTTGAATGCAGAGTGTTGACTCTAAATGCCGTATTCGGATTTCAGCGTTTCCAGATCGGCACGGAATTGATCTTTCATCTGTTTCGTATAGATCCGCGTGATTCGTCCGTCATTTTGCCGCTGGACGATTTTTCTCAAATCGTTCGCTCTCTCTTTCCAGGTCACTCCATCAGTAATGAAGAGCAAACTGGCATCATGTCGCTTGACGCGGATGATCGCATCGAGATCGCCGATGATGTCGCTCATCTTGGAGCCGGTTGCTCCATATCCCTTGGCCTCGACCAGAATATATGGATCCTGCTTGCAAGGGATCGCGAAATCGCATTTGGCCAGACCATTCACGCCCTGAAACGTACAGCGCGGCTCATACAGGGAGCCGAACACCTCTTTGATGGTTTCTTCGGCAAAATCTTCAAGGTTCCTGCCGCGCTGCTGGCCTTGAATCGCGCTACCGCGCCCCGAGCGCAGACGTTCTAGCAACAGGTCGCTCCAAACCGGCTTAACATTGACCGTCGCCGTCATCGCCTCCAGCAAACCAAGCTCTTCAAGGACATCCAGATAAGTTGCGGTATCTTGTTGATAACGCTTGATGCCGGTTCCGCCCGAACCCAGTCGATCTTTTAACTCGAAAGCGAGCTTGTCTTTCGAGAACCCCAAAAACAGACCGACACAAAACAAGGAAACCTGAAATTCATCGCCTGAATCGGCGCGGATCAAATCTTCAATATCCTCGCGCGTATATTCGGTTTTCGCCTGAATGCCGCGAATCCGCGCCATGATTGCCTCGGCGGTATCGTCCATCCAGCTCGCATCGAGCGGAGACAGCCGTTCAATGATCCCATCGAAATCTTGCTTGACGATCCGCATCATTGCCCCACGATCAAATATTCTTCGACGACCGACCGCTTTGCACGACTGTGCGTCCCGAAATGATAGCGGTGCTCTTTTTTGAAAACACGAATGTTTTTTTTGGTCTCGCTCATAATCTCAACCAACTGATCGAGGTCGGGATATCCGTTGGAGCTATACGAAAGAACGATTTTTTGCCCGGCGAATCGCTGAAATAGCGTTGCAAAAGCATCGCGTGCTTGCGATCGGTAGCTAAAGGGCGTAAAACGCTTTGCGATCTTTCTGACTTTCGTCGAGTAATCGATATCAAGGCCGCGCCAATAACAAGACAACCCTTCGAGAAAATGGTAACGCTTGACATAACAGTTATCATCGGAGCGCGGAACATAAGGCGGATCGAGATAAACCAGATCCACACCGCCATGATCGACTTTGAAGACATCTTCACAACATGAGCGATTCGCACGACCATTTGAGAAAACGGCTTGATTCAAAATATCGATCTGCTCAAAAAAATGCTCCTCGATCGACAATTGCAGATCTCGCCGTCCGTCATCGTATTTTGAAAGATCGCCCGAAATCGTAAAGACGCCTCGCGGCTGGCGCTTGACGCACGCGCGAATCAGGGCGGTCATTGCCAGTGATCGCCTGCAGGCGTTGTCGAGTCGATTTAAATTGCATGACACGCGATCGAGAAAACGCAAATCTTCCGGCGTATAAAATATTCCAGAAAAATTATCCTCAATAAAAGAAGATGTGTGCGCGGCTTTAGCCAGCAATATTTTCATAGCCGATCCATCGACATGGACAGCGTTGTTCTCGATCAGTGCTTTACCGATCGTGGCTGAAAGATTTAGAAAGTCACTGGAAATGACGCGGCGATCCATCGCTTTCATTAGGTAGGAAACGGCGTTGCTGCCGCTGAAGGGGTCGAGTGCCGTCTCGAAGTCGAGCGTATCGAGAACTTCATGGATCCAAGGCAGAAGTCTGCGCTTCGATCCCATGTAACGCATCTCGGGGAACAGTGCGATTTGCGCCAAGGCATCAGGCCACAGACGGTCCATAGCGGCTGTAAACTGTGGTCGAACGCGACTAAGAGCCTTGATTTCCATGAAAAAATATAACTATCGTGCTGACTGGATGGCGGTTTCGGCAACTGAGGGGGGGCAGCTTCCCAGAACCCGATGCATGAAGCAAGTCGTCTACCCAGGCACGCGGTCGACGCCGGGCCTGATTCTGTGGCGACTCTGAACCGACCGAGCCGAAACCCTGCCGCTCACGCCGACGGCGGTTTATGATTCGGCTCTTCGTTCTCGCACAGACAACAGACATAGGCCGGCCCGTGAACCGATCGAACCACTCCCACCCCGAGATCCCGAACGTGCCCATGCTGGCCTCGGAACGCCGAGCCGCCGCCGGACTGGCCGCCATCTTCTCGACCCGGATGCTCGGGCTGTTCATGGTGTTGCCGGTGCTGGCGCTCTATGCTCACGACCTGCCGGGGGCCACGCCGCTGCTGGTCGGACTGGCGATCGGCGCCTATGGATTGACCCAGGCGCTGTTCCAGATCCCGCTCGGGCTGTTGTCGGATCGCATCGGGCGCAAGCCGGTGATCTATGGCGGGCTGGCGCTGTTTCTGATCGGCAGTCTGGTCGCGGCCCTGGCCGACAGCATCCAGTGGGTCATCATCGGACGCGCACTCCAGGGCAGCGGCGCGATCGCCGCCGCCATCATCGCCCTGACCGCCGATCTCACCCGCGATGAAGTACGCACCAAGGGCATGGCGGCGATCGGCATCAGTGTCGCGCTCTCCTTTGCAGCCGCACTGGTGGTCGGGCCGCCGCTCACGGGGCTGATCGGGATCTCGGGCCTGTTCTGGCTCACGGCCCTGCTCGCGCTCGCCGGGATGCTGCTGTTGGCCCAGGTGGTGCCCGATCCCGAGCGCTCGACGGTCCATCGCGATGCCCAGCCGGTGCTCGATCAGCTCGCCGGCGTGGTGCGCGATCCGGTCCTGATCCGGCTGGATCTGGCGATCTTCATGCTGCATCTGACCATGGTCAGTCTGTTCGTGGTGCTGCCGCTGTCGCTGCGCGAGGCCGGACTGCCCGTGACCGAGCACTGGATGCTCTATCTGCCGGCGGTGCTGACGGCGATCCTGGCCATGGTGCCCTTCATCGTGCTCGCCGAGCGGCGCGGTCGGGTGCGCTCGGTGCTCATCGGCTCGGTGGCGGTGCTCGCGCTCTCGATGCTGGGCTTCTATCTGTTCAACCAGACGCTGTGGCTGGTCGGGGTGCTGCTGGCCGTGGTCTTCACCATCTTCAACCTGCTGGAGGCGGTGTTGCCCTCGCTGGTCTCCAAGGCCGCGCCTGCCGGGACCAAGGGCACGGCCATGGGCGTCTTCTCCAGCTCGCAGTTCGTCGGCGCCTTTCTCGGCGGACTGCTCGGCGGGCTGGCGCATGAGCAATTCGGAGGCGAGGCGGTCTATCTGGTCGGGATGCTGACGGCCCTGCTCTGGCTGCGGCTGGTCTGGACCCTGCCGATCCCGGAGAACCTGAGCCGTCATGTGATCGCACTCGGCGCCTCGGGCGCCACGCTCGATGTCGCCGGCCTGGAACGGCGGCTGCTGGAGGTTCCCGGCGTGAAGGAGGCCGTGATCGCCCTCGACGAGGGCGTGGCCTATCTCAAGGTGGACAGTCGTCAGACCGATTGGGCAAGATTGCAGACGTTTTCAGCCGGCGCCTGAAGCGAAACGCTTCGGCCGGCTGTTCGAATTTTGACGAGACAACCATCGCTCGCGTGTAAAGATCGAGCAGGAGGAAGGTATGGCAGGTGTCAATAAGGTGATCCTGATCGGCAATCTAGGCGCCGATCCGGATGTGCGCTACATGCCGAGCGGCGACGCGGTGGCCAATGTGCGGATCGCGACCAGCGAGAGCTGGAAGGATCGCAACACCGGCGAGAAGCAGGAGCGCACGGAGTGGCACAACGTCGTGTTCTTCGGCAAACTCGCCGAGATCGTCAAGCAGTATCTGCACAAGGGGTCCAAGATCTACGTCGAGGGCAAGCTGCGCACCCGCAAGTGGCAGACCCAGGACGGCCAGGATCGTTATACCACGGAGGTCGTCGTCGATATGGGCGGCACGATGCAGATGCTCGACAGCCGGTCGGGCGGCGCTTCCTCGGTGCCTTTCGACGATGCGTCACCGTCTGCGCGCGGCAGCAGTGGCAGCGGTTCGGGCGGTGGCCGCCCAACAGCGCCAGACACGGTCCGTCCGAGCAATCAGGACAGCGGCGGCTTCGGCGGTGGGGCCGATTTCGACGACGACATTCCGTTCTGAAGCCTCGTCCAAGCTCGGCAGTCGCGCGACGTCATTGTCATTGCAACTTCAGCCTGTCTGCCCAAGACGGTAGCGCAAGCCGCCTCTATCAAACGCCGATGAGTCCTGATGAAAGCGCTCAAAGATCGAAGCGCTCGAACTCCAGGCTGAACTGGCCGCGTCCCTGAGTCAGACCGCGCAGGGTGGTCGCATAACCGAGCAACGGCTCCAGCGCGGCCTCGGCGCGGATGGTGGCCAGATCGTCCAGGATCTCGGTGGCCTGGATCAGGGCGCGCCGCGCCTGGAGATCGCCGAGCACGGCGCCCAGATTCGGCTCCGGGACGACCACCTCCAGACGCATGACGGGGGTCATGAGCGCCGGACGCGCGTTCTCCAGCGCCTTGCGCAGCGCCTTGCCGACGGCCGCCGCCGTGGCCGTCGGCGTCGAGCCGGCACCGAATAGTTCGACCTCCTCGACACAGACCGCCAGATCCAGCACCTGAGCGCCCTGGAGCGGTCCACCGGCCAGAGCGGCATCGATCGACTCACGGATCGCCTGGACGTGCGTCTCGTCGAGCTGAGCGCCCTCGGGGCGCAGACGTGGCTCCAGTTCGATCAGGTTGCCGCGCCCGCGCTCGCGTGGCCGGACGCTGACGATGGCGCGCGCCATCAGGTCGGGCTGGCGCGGATCGGGCGTGGGCGGCGGGGCGAACAGCGCCTCGGCGCCGGCGGGCTGAGTGATGGTCTCGCGCGTGGCCACGGCCGGCCGTCCGGCGCGCACGCCGACGCCGAACTCGCGCTCCAGACGCTCGATGACGATCTGCAGGTGCAGCTCGCCCATGCCTCTGAGCAGACGCTGGCCGGTCTCGGGGTCTTCCTCGACGCGCAGTGTGGGGTCTTCCTGCTGGACCTTGCCCAGCACTTCGATGAGCTTGTCCTCTTCGGTGCCGGCCGCCGGTTCGATGGCCAGACCGAGCACCGGGTCGTGGGCCTGGATGCGCTCCAGGCTCAGTACCTGACCCGGCGCACAGAGGGTATCGCCCGTAGTGACGAAGCGCAGTCCGGCCAGGAGCACGATGTCCCCGGCCTCGGCCAGATCGCGCTTGGTCTTCTTGCCGGCGTCGACCTCGAACAGCCGCGCGACCTGTTCGCGCTGCACACGCCCGTCGGCGGTCAGGAACTCGATCGCGTCGCCCGGCGCGAGTCGGCCGCGATAGAGTCGGGCGAAGACGTGGCGGCGCCCGTCCCAGAGCTGGACCTTGAAGGCGAGCGCCGCGAGCGGGCCGTCCGGGGACATGATGACTTCCTCGCGCGTCCCGTCTGGCCGCTCGGCGAGCGCGACGGGTCGGTCGAGCGGGGCCGGCAGGAAATCGATCACGCCATCGAGCAACGGCTGTACGCCCAGATTGCGCAGCGCGCTGCCGCCGTAGCAGGGAAAGAGCATCCCGGCCAGGGTTCCGGCGCGGATGGCGGCGCGCAGTTGCTCGGGCGACGGCTCCCCGCCGGAGAGCACCAGGTCGGCCAGCGACTCGTCGACCTCGGCGGCGGCCAGCGCCAGCGCCTCGCGCCGCTCGCGATGACGCTCCCAGAGCTCGGGCGGACAGGGGGCGACGACCAACTGCTCGCCCTGTTCGCCGATGAAACGAATCAGCGTTCGGTCGATCAAATGCAGGACGCCCCCGGCCTCGGGCGCCGGAACCGTGATCGGCGCCGGCTCGGCGTGCAAGCGCTGCTTGACGGACGCCAGACAACGGTCAAAATCCGCGCCCGGACGATCCAGCTTGTTGATGAACAGCAGCGCCGGCAGCTTGAAGCGCGCGCGCTGACGCCACACCGTCTCGGTCTGGGGTTCGACGCCCCGGACACCGTCGAGCACGATGACACAACCATCGAGCACTCGTAGCGCCCGCTCGACCTCGATCGAGAAGTCGACGTGCCCAGGGGTGTCGATGAGCTGGATGAGATGTTCGCGCCAGTGGGCCTGGGTGACGGCAGCGGTGATGGTGATACCGTGGCGCTGTTCCTCGGCCAGGTAGTCCATGTGAGCCGCACCATCATGCACCTCGCCGATCTTGTGCGAGGCGCCGGTGTAGAACAGGATGCGCTCGGTGAGCGTCGTCTTGCCCGCGTCCACATGAGCGGCAACCCCGATATTGCGAACGTGCGACGATCGGGATGTTTTTTTCATCGCTTTGCAACAGGAGCTAGAGAGATTTATGACAGGTCTTGAACTTGGCGGACGCCCCCGAGCCTGGCTCGTGCCGGCGCTCTGCGCATCGCTGCTCGGCTGGGGCGCGCACCAGGGCGCCTGGGCCGAGACCTTCCGGCTGGAGAACCCCAACGACTCGGTCGTGGGCACGCCCTTCTATTTCACGGCACGCGCCAAGGATACACTGCTCGACATCGCACGCCAGAACAATCTGGGCTATGACGACATGCGTCAGGCCAACCCCAAGGTCGATACCTGGGTGCCGGGCGAGGGAACCCAGGTGCTGGTGCCGGCCTTCTATGTGCTGCCGAACGTGCCGCGTCAGGGGATCGTGGTCAATCGCGCCGAGAAGCGGCTCTACTACTATCCGCCCGACAGCCCCAACGAGGTGCGCGTCTATGCCGTCACCGTGGGCAAGGATGCCATGGCCACGCCGCTGGGCAACTTCGACGTCATCGAGAAACGTAAGGATCCGACCTGGACGCCCGGACCTCAGGTGCGTGCCAACCATGCCGCCAAGGGGCACATCCTGCCGCCCACGGTGCCGCCGGGGCCGGACAATCCGCTCGGTCGCTATGCCATGCGTCTGAGCAATCCGGACTATCTGATCCACGGCACCAACCAGCCCTGGGGCATGGGCCTGGAGGTCAGCGGCGGCTGCATCCGGATGTATCCGGAGAGCATCGAGGAACTCTATGGAATGGCCGGCCTCAAGACGCCCGTGGCCATCATCGATCAGCCCTACAAGTACGGCTGGCTGGGTGACGAACTCTATCTGGAAGTGCAGACCGGAGAGAAGAGTATCCGCCAATCTTATCGCTCGGTGATTCCCGAGTCGTTGGCGAATGCGGAGGGGGTAACGATCGATTGGGAGGCCGTGAAACGGGCCGTCGAGGAAGACTCCGGTGTCCCACAGGTCGTGGGACACCGGAGCGGATCAGGTCAAGCGAATCACTTGCCCATGATCTTCTGATACATCCGGTCCAGACGCTCGGTGTTGGAGTTGCAGCACGCCTGGGCACTGTTGGCAGTGTCCATGGCCTGCTGAGCCATGTCACGAGCGGTCTGGTCGGTGGTGCAGCCGCCGAGCAGCAGCAGAGCGGCGACAGAGATGGAAGCAGCCTTGACGATCTTGGTCATGATGGATCTCCGAAGTTTTGGGCCTTGCGGCCTACAGATTAACACATGGTGCGTAAGTCTACCGAGCCACGCCCAACCACCCGACGCATGACGTTGGGTTGGTGTGATGAGCCGGGTAGGATTTGACGTGCTCGTTCTGGTCCCGCGCTCCCTGGTGCGGACTGCAATCCCAACCAGGAGTCGGTATCCGGCATAAAGCTTGGGGCAAATTCAGTGAGACATCAAGCCCACAATCATACCGATTGGCGGATTTTTTACAACGGCCTGCCGATCTCTGCTTCCATTCGTATCGGACACGCCCCTTGACACGCTCTGGATATGCTTGCAGCGCATTGTAAAAAAAGACTTTTCTCGCGGAGTCTGCCGCCGCGAGCAACCGCCGCGTCGATCGATATCCACGAGACTCCTCCGCATCCGCTCACCCTGGCGGGCATCTACCGTCTCAGTGCCCAGTCGATTTGATGCCTTAAACCAACGCTGTTGTATTTTTGGAATCTATTTGATGCATCGTTACTACGGGCGTAGCCCCTCCGTGCCAAGCGAACCACCCTTTCGCTGTGATGGTTTCGCACGCGCCGGCGAGGTCGTCGACTCGACGGGCGAGCGGATCGCCCTGAGCCAGTTGCCCCCTTTTCTGCGCACGCTCCTGGTGACGGACGGCACAGTCACCAAGATCCTGGAGGCCTATTTCTGGGAGCCGGTCGTGGTCGATACTCTGGAGCAGCGTTTCGAGGACGCGCTGGAACCCGTGCCCTGGCTCGGAGTCGAGCGAGGCGACCCCTGCCTGATTCGCGACGCCCAGCTGCGCGGCACCGACAGCGGACGCCGTTTCGCCGAGGCGTTCTCACTGATCCGCACCCAGCTCATCCCGCCGGATTTCCGCCGGCGGCTCATCGATCGCGAGATCGGTATCGGGGTGCTGATCCGCGACAGCGGACTGGAGAGCTATCGCGAGGTGCTGGACGTGGGGTTGGATCGGACGGCCGCCGGCGAGATGGCCGTGTTTCGCACCTATCGCATCACCATCGACCACCGTCCGGTGATCCTGATCACCGAATATTTCCCGCTGGATCTGTATCGCTGACCGTGCCGCAGGCAGTCTTCGTTGCGAAACCCGCGTGCTATAGTACGCGCTGCGAACGAGACCATTCGATTTAGAGTTCGAGTATCGATGTCGACCGACACCCAACATGGCGAGTCGTCCCTGCTGATCCAGCTCCAGCATGGACTCAAGCGCGAGCAGTTCGAGCGTGCCCTGCACGATATCCGGACCGGCTGGAAGCGGCGCGAGCTCTGGATGACGCTCGGTCTCCAGGACGTGCGCCAACGCTACCGACGCTCCAAACTGGGGCCGTTCTGGATCACGCTGTCGATGGCGATCATGGTATTGGCGCTCGGGTTGCTCTACGGTCAGATCTTCGGTCAGGATCTGCACGACTATCTGCCCTTCCTGGCCGCCGGCTTCGTCATCTGGGGGCTGATCGCCAGCCTCGTCAATGACGGCTGTCAGTCCTTCATCCTCGCCGAGGGCATGATCCGCCAGCTCAACGCGCCGCTGTCGATCTATGCCTATCGCGGCCTCTGGTCGACCCTGATCGCCTTCGCTCACAACATCTGGGTCTTTCTGGGCGTTGCGCTCTGGTTCGGGGTGGACCTCAACTGGAATCTGCTGTGGGTGCCGGTCGCGCTCCTGATGCTGTTTTTGAATGGCTTGTGGATGGCGCTCTTCCTCGGCCTGCTGAGCGCGCGCTTTCGCGACGTGCCACTTATCATCGGCAGCGTGGTGCAGGTGCTGTTCTTCATCACGCCGGTCATCTGGAAACCCGACATGCTGCCGGGACGCGCGCTCTGGCTCGATCTCAACCCCTTCTACCACTTGGTCGAGATCATGCGCGCCCCGTTGCTCGGTCAACCACCGGTGCTCGGCAACTGGCTGACGGTCATCGCCATCACGATCATCGGCTGGGCGGTGGCGCTCTTCTTCTATTCGGCCTACCGCTGGCGCGTCGCTTACTGGGTTTGAGGGAGAGTATCTTGGCCTCGATCACGCTGGAGAACGTCTCGGTCTCCTTTCCCGTCTACAGCGCCTCGACGCGCTCGCTCAAGAACCGCCTGATCCAGAGCGCAACCGGCGGCCAGATCCGCGCTGATACGGTCTCGCAGCGAATCTCGGTGGTGCAGGCGCTGCAGGACATCAACATCACGCTCGAAGACGGCGACCGGCTCGGACTCATCGGTCACAACGGCGCCGGAAAGACCACGCTGCTGCGGGTGCTCGGCGGGATCTATGAACCGAACAGCGGACGGGTGGAGGTCCAGGGTTCGACCGTACCCCTGTTCGACATCGCGCTCGGGATGAACCAGGAGAGCACCGGCTACGAGAACATCGTCCTGCGCGGACTCTTCCTCGGGCTATCGCGCAAGAAGATCCACGCCATGATGGACGAGATCGCCGAGTTCACCGAATTGGGCGACTTCCTCGATCTGCCGATCCGCACCTACTCGGCCGGCATGCAGATGCGGCTGGCCTTTGCCGTCTCGACGTCGGTGGTGCCCGACATCCTGCTGCTCGACGAGGGCATCGGAGCCGGTGATGCGTCTTTTCTGCACAAAGCGCGTGAGCGTCTGGAGCGCTTCACCGAGCGCGTCTCCATCATCGTGCTGTCTTCGCATTCGGAGGATCTGGTGCGCAGCATGTGCTCCAAGTCGCTGCTGATGGAACATGGCCGTGTGGTCTTCGCCGGCCCGACCGACGAGGCGCTGGAGCGTTATCGGGCCATGCGTGGATGGTAAACCTTCAGAATCAACGACTGACCTGATGCAGGTGGAAGCGGTGACGCAGGAAGCCCTGGAAGTGCTTGACCTCTTCCAGCGCCAGCTTCAGACGCCCGACCTCGATGCGGTTGAGATGGTCGAGCGGCAGATAGTTGGTCAGCGGCTCGCCGCGTTCGAGCGTCAGCAACTGGGCGCGGAGGCGTAGCGCGATCAGGAAGTCGAAGGCTGCCAGCAAGCTGTCGGCCTGATGCGCCTCCAGGATGCCGGCCTGCTGGAGTCCGCGCACCCGATCATGGGTGCGGCCCTCGCCGATGCCGGCCTGGAGCGCCATCGCCTTCAAGCCCTCGGTGATGGCGAAAACCCCCGCCTTCTTGACCTCGATACAGCCGCGATGCGGGCCGCGCCGCTCGGTCTTGACGCGCCCGAACCAGTCGAGCGGCGG
The DNA here is from genome assembly GCF_013385175.1 of Allochromatium humboldtianum. GTDB lineage: Bacteria > Pseudomonadota > Gammaproteobacteria > Chromatiales > Chromatiaceae > Thermochromatium > Thermochromatium humboldtianum. The sequence goes on from NZ_JABZEO010000005.1 coordinate 11,018, forward strand.
CCGGAAGGCCACGGCATTGGCGACACTGTGGACCAGGAACAGATTGTTGCCGCGCAGCTTGGCGATGATGTCGGCCTTGAGTTGCTGCTCGAACGACTCGTCGCCATAGAGGGTGCGCAGGTCGAAGAACATGCTGCCCGAAAGGATGTTGCTGGGCGTCGGGGTGCGCAGCCATTTGTCGAGCATCTGTTTCCAGCCGCTCACACTGCGTCGCCACTCAGCGTTCTTGGCCATGATGCCGCCTGAGCAGGCCGGTACGCCGATGTCGATCAGATTGTCGATCAGGTCGACGCTGAAGGCGCGCAGTTGCTCCAGCTCGTCTTCGGACAGATCGTCGGCATGGACGATGGCGTTGTCCTGGTCGGTGGCCAGGGTCTGTTCGCGCCGCCCCTCGCTGCCGAGCACCAGAAAAGCAAAGCGGTCGGTGAGATCCGGATAGCGCGCCGCGCGCACCAGTTCGATGAGCCGGATCAGCAGCCGGTCGTTGAGCAGGGCCACGGTCTGGACCAGATCGCGGGTCGCCACGCCGGTGCCGCGCAGATGGAGCACCAGATGTTCCATGCGCTCGCGCAGCGTCTTGAGTTCCTCTGGGGTCTCGGCCTCCTCGATCTCCTTCATGAGCTGCTGGGGCGAGCGGCTGTGCAGACGCAGCGCATCTGTGTCGGTGACGATGCCGCGTAGCCGGCCCTCGGCATCGACCACGCACAGCCGATGGATGCGCCGCCGGCTCATCAGGTAGAGCGCCTCGAACAGATAGTCGCTCTCGCGGATGGTGACGAGCGGGCTGTTCATGATGTCGCGCGCGCTGCGCTCGCGCGGGTCGATCCCTGGGGCCACCACCTTGTTGCGCAGATCGCGGTCGGTGACGATGCCGACCGGTTCCTCGCCGTCGCGCACCACGACGCTGGAGATATTGCGCACACGCATCAGCTCGGCGACCTCGATCAGCGACAGATCCGGCGCGCAGGTCACGACATCCGTCTGGCAGATCTTGCTGACCGGGGTGAAGAAGACGTTTTCAGCGGACATGATGGCCTTCGTGTGTTGTGCCTTGGGTCCGAATGGTCAGGCTCGACCGACGCGAACGCAGGACGATGCACCTGCGGGAATTCTAATCCCGTCAATCCCGAAAATCGTGTCGATCCTGTCTATTGTCAGGATCGATGGAGGATATAGCGTCGACAGCCACCAGTCGCCGGCCGGCTTCACGCTGCCCGTGCGGCCGAGACGAACAGCCAAGCCCCGGCCAGATAGGCCGCCGCGATCAAGCCGGCCGCCGCCTGTTCGGGCAGCCAGTGACCTGGGCCGAGCAGCAGCACCAGGGTCGCGCAGATGAGCAAGGTCGCGCCGCCGATGGACTTGAGCATGGCTCCGGAGGCCGTGGCCTGATCCTCGCGCACCTTGGCCTGATCGAACTTGGCACTGCGTACCTGTCGGTCGTAGGCCATGAGCATCCGATAGGCGATCAGCGGCAGTTCGGGCGCCTGATCGGCGACCGAGTAGAGATTGCGCTTGGTGCGGTCGAACAGCCCCTTCAGCCCGACCTGATCCCTCATCCAGCGTTCCATGTAGGGCTTGGCCGTGGTCCAGAGATCCAACTCGGGATAGAGCTGACGCCCCAGTCCCTCGATGTTGAGTAGGGTCTTCTCCAGCAGTACGAGCTGCGGCTGGATCTCCATGTCGAACCGACGCGCGGTCTGGAACAGCCGCACCAGGAAGTGCCCGAACGAGATCTCGGCCAGGGGCTTCTCGAAGATCGGCTCGCTGACGGTGCGGATCGCCGCCTCGAACTCATCGACCCGGGTTCCGGGCGGCACCCAGCCGGACTCGACATGCAGCTCGGCCACGCGCCGGTAGTCGCGCTCGAAGAAGGCGAGCAGGTTCTCGGCCAGATAGCGCTGATCCTCGGTCGTGAGCGTGCCGACGATGCCGAAGTCGATCGAGATATAGCGCCCGGACGGCTCGACGAAGATGTTGCCCGGATGCATGTCGGCGTGGAAGAAGTTGTCGCGGAACACCTGGGTGAAGAAGATCTCCACCCCGCGCTCGCCGAGCTGCTTCATGCTCACGCCCTGCGCCTTGAGCCGCTCGACCTCGCCGACCGGCGTGCCATAGATGCGCTCCATCACCATCACATTGGGCCGGGTCCAGTCCCAGTAGACCTCGGGGATGTAGAGCATCTCGCTGCCGAGCCAGTTGCGGCGCAGCTGCGAAGCATTGGCCGCCTCGCGCTGGAGATCCAGCTCATCGTAGATGGTCTTCTCGTACTCGCGCACCACCTCGATCGGACGCAGTCGCCGCCCGTCCTTCCAGTACTTGTGGGCCAGATGCGCCACGGCATACATCAGGCTGAGATCCTGACGGATGGTGCGCTCGATGCCGGGACGCAGCACCTTGACCACCACCTCGGTGCCGTCCTTGAGCCGGGCGGTATGCACCTGCGCGATGGAGGCCGAGGCCAGCGGGACCGGGTCGAACTGATCGAGCACCTCCTCGATCGGCCGCCCCCAGGCTTTTTCGATCAGGGCACGTGCGGCGGCCCCATCGAAGGGCGGGACGCGATCCTGGAGCTTGGCCAGTTCCACCGCCAGATCGTCCGGCAGCAGATCGCGCCGGGTCGAAAGGATCTGCCCGAACTTGACGAAGATCGGCCCCAGATCCTCCAGCACCAGCCGCACGCGCGCCGGATAGGGCGGCAGGTCGCGCTTGACCCAGTGCCAGGGCAGCAGATACTTGATCCAGCGTAGCGGCCGGAACAGATGGGTGGCGAGAATGACTTCGTCGAGACCGTGACGGAGCAGAACCCAATTGATGCGAAACAGACGCAGTGCCTGACGTGGACCCATCATGACTGGAGGCCGGTCTCCTGAGCCTGTTTGGCGAGGCGCTCGATCCGTGCGGCCAGACGTTCGACGTCGTCGCGCAGGGTGTCGACCTGATTCAGGAACGCCTCGACCTCATAACGGGTCGGCAGAAGACGCCGTTCCTCTTGCAGATATTCACTGAGATTGGCCGTCATCGAGGCCGAGGTGCGCCGGCTCCAGCGCTCGGCGTCACGCACCCGGTTGCCGACCTGACGTGCGAAGGGATCGCCGATGACACGCGCCAGTTGCTCTTCCCAGTCCACGTTCAGCCGCGCCAGCGCCGCGCTGAAGTCCTGGGCGAGCGCGGTGTCGCCCGAGATCTCGACCTCGCCGGAGACGAGCGAGGTCTCCTTGCGCTCGGCCATGCCCAGACGCGCCAGACCCAGCGGCGAGCCCTGGATCAGACAGTCCGGCTCGGCCCCATAGGCGCCGAAGAGTTGCAGACCGCGCGCGCCCGGAATGACGGTGATGCGCGTACCGAAGCCCTTGACCTCGATGGCGATGAGGCGTCCTTCGAGCGGATCGAAGGCTGCCGCGCCCTCGGGATCGAGCGCGAGATAGCGGTTGAGCGCCTGCTCGACGACCGCGAGCAGCGCATCCGGGATCTGGAGGCCGCCCGAACTCATAGCTTGTACCCGCGATGGATGGCGACGATGCCGCCGGTGTGGTTGAAGTATTCGCAACGCTCGAAGCCGGAGGCTTCCATCATCGAGCGCAGCGTCTCCTGATCCGGATGCATGCGGATCGACTCGGCCAGATAGCGGTAGCTCTCGGAATCGTTGGCCACCAGTTTGCCCAGCATCGGCAGCACCGAGAAGGAGTAGGCATCATAGACCTTGCTCAGCGGCTTGGTGGTCGGATGCGAGAACTCCAGGATCAGCGCCCGTCCGCCCGGCTTGAGCACGCGGAACATCTCATCGATGGCGTTCTGCTTGTGGGTGACGTTGCGCAGACCGAAACCGATGGTGACACAGTCGAACAGATCGCTCTCGAAGGGGATCTGCTCGGCGTTGACCAGACTGTACTGGAGATTGCCGACCCGACCGCGATCGAGCATCCGGGTCCGGCCCTCGCCGAGCATGGCGGCGTTGATGTCAGTCATCACCACCAGCCCGTCGGGACCGACCAGACCCGAGAAGCGGTAGGCCAGATCGCCGGTACCCGAGGCCAGATCCAGCACCTGCTGGCCCCGGCGCACGCCCGAGAGTTCAATGGCGTGGCGCTTCCAGAGCCGGTGGATACCGAGCGACATCAGATCGTTCATTACATCGTAGCGCGTGGCGACCGAGTCGAAGACCTCGCGCACGCGCTTGGCCTTCTCCTGGACCGGCACCTGCTTATAGCCGAAATGGGTGGTGTTCTGATCGGACATGCTGTATCCCGGTGACGAATTGGGGTTCATGGGCGCGGACGAACGCCCAGTGCGATGGGAGCCTATCTTAGGTGATTTCGCCGGACTCTGCTTCAATCGCGATGAAGGAAGAACGGATCCGTGATGGCAATGGACGCAACACTTCGAGAACGCCTTCGACTTCTATCTGCGCGAGTGCGAGAAACGCGGCGCTGCCCCCATCAAGCCGCCAAGCGGCAACATGATGCGGCGCGTCCCGCCCGAAGTGCATGGAGCCGCCTTGCTGGCCACGCAGGCTTCGGGGTAAAGCCATCAGTTACAAGTTAAGGGATCGGTTGTCATGTCAAGCAGAATCCAGTGGAGCCTGAGCCTTTTGTTTGGGCGGCTTGCGTGGACGTTTGATGAGGCCCAGTGGCTTGGCTTGCTCGGCTAGGTAGCGCACGGGGTCGAGCGTGGGATCCTGGTGCTGGGCAGCGACGACGAAGTACAGACTGCGGTAGACCATTTCCATGGAGATCTCGGCGAACGGGCGTCGGAGCGCCTCGGCCACGGCATCGGTCAAATCGACCAGCACGGCGTACAGGATCCAGGTGGCCCACAGTTGCAGTTCCACGGCGTTTTGTGCCCCGCCGTAGAAATAAGCCAGTCCCAACAAGCGTTTGGCGATGGCGAAGGCGTCCTCGACCAGATGCCGATGACGGTAGAGTGCGGCCTCATAGGCACGGGGTATCTTGCGGTTCTTGCGCGGCGGAATCACGACCTGCATGCCCTGGTTCGTGGCTTGTTCGACGATGGCGTCGCTGTCATAGCCACGATCGGCCACAGCAGATGCTCGGCGCTCAAGCCGTCGATCAAGATGCCGGCCTGGGTGCAGTCGGCCGTGGGGCCGGCGGTGAGCCGCAGACGCACCGGCATCCCATGAGCGTCCACCGCGAGGTGCAACTTGCTGTTCAGCCCCCTTTTGTAAGACCCATGGCCTGATTGCCACCCCGGGCGCCGGCGGCGTGAGGATGAACCTTGATGTGGGTGGCATCGATCATCAGCCACTCAAAGTCCGGCTCGGTGACCAGGGCTTCAAGTAGCTGCGCCCACACGCCCTTGTCGCGCCAGCGGCAAAAGCGCCGGTGGGTGTTTTTCCAGTCCCCATAATCCGGGGGCAGATCGCGCCACGGGGCGCCGGTGCGCAGAATCCAGAACACCGCATTGAGAAACAGGCGGTTGTCTCTAGCCACCCCGCCCCAGACACCGCGGCGTCCAGGTAACAGCGGTTCCAGTAACAACCAAGTCTGGTCGGATAGATCGTGGCGTCGATGCGTGTGCAGAGCGTTTGAAGTCGTGGTCATCATGCTGCACAGTGTACCGGGAAGAGGCTTCTTGTGACGACACTATCTAGTGACCCAGAGTCTCGGTCAGCACCAAGACATAGATCGCTCCGACCGACAACTGCGCTACCGTAATCGGCAACCCGATGCGCAGGAATTGCATGAAGCTCACGCACCGGTCATGCGCAGCACAGATTCCGACCGCCACGATATTGGCCGAGGCACCGATCAGCGTGGCGTTGCCGCCGAGGGTGCCGCCGAACATCATGGCGACGAACACCGGCAGGGTGACGTTGGGCCAATCGGTGAAACCGGGGGCGAGCGCGATCTCCGGTACCGCTTGGGCCGCCACCAGGTAGCCTTGGATCATCACCAGCGCGGCGGCGACCAGCGGGATATTGGCGACCACGAACCCAATCGTGCCGATGCTGGCCAGGGTCACGAGCGCCACCACCGTAAACTCGTTCCCGAACCAGTCGTAGAACTGAATCGACAGGCCTTGCAGCAGATCGGTCTTGATGAAGGCCTGGACCAGGGTGAAGATGGCGCCGAGAAACACCAGCGTCTTCCAATCCACGTCGCGGATTACCGCGCTGACCGGCTCGATGCGCACGCCGTAGACCAGGAGCAGCGCCAGCGAAGCCCCGATGATCGCGACCTGCGGCGGCACGATGTGGGTTGGCAGGGACTCGCCGATGATGAACAGGACCACCATGATCAATACCACCACCAGCGCCAGCCCCAGGAAGGCGGGATGCTGGATGGCGACGTGCGTTCTGGGCGGCAGGGTCGCTCGCACCTTCCAGATCTCTGGCAGCAGGCGCGGGAAAAAGGGCACAACGACCAGCGCGGCCAGCAAACCGCCCAGGCTGACCATCCGCAAATAATCGACGAACGACAACCCGATCCCCCGGCCAACCAAAAAGGTCGCGGGGTCGCTCACCAAGGTCAACATGCCGGCCGCGTTGCTCACGATCGCAGCGATGATCAGGGGGCCGACGAAATCCACTCCGAGCACCTGACAAACGCGGATGATGATCGGCGCGACCAGGATGACGACGGTGGCGTTGGGCAGAAAGGCGTTTAGCGGCAACAACAGCGCGACGATGATCAGCAGCAACCGTTTGCCGCTGCCGCCGGTGGCGTGGAGCATGTACTCGCCGAGCCATGCGAAGACCCCGGTCTTATCGAGCACCCGCGCTACCACCATGCCGCCGAACAGCAGGGCGAGCGGCCCGCCGGCGGTGTGGATGATCGGCATCAGATCGTTGCCGTCGAGAATCCCGAACGCGATCAGGACGCTGACCCCGAGCAGGGCGGCGACCGTCATATCGATCAGGTCGAACGCGATCAGGAGGATCACGGCGGCAAAGACGCCGATGGTGAGATAAATCTGAAAGTCGGTCATCCGGGCGTCCCTTAGTCAATGGGGGGGGCGTAGTGGAGTCCACCCTGATTCCAGAGCCGGTTGAGGCCGCGCTCGATCTTAAGCGGGCTGTCGCGCCCGACGTTGCGCTCATAGATCTCGCCGTAGTTGCCAACGGCCTTCACCGCTCGTGTTACCCAGTGGGGCGCGATCCCCAGCGCGCGGGCGATGACCTCGTGCTCGTCGGCGGTCTGCCGCACCAGGGGGTTCTTGTTCTCCGCGATGACCGCATCGACGTTGTCGCGAGTGACGCCGTTTTCCTCCGCGAGGATCAGGACGTTCAGCACCCACCGGATCACCGTGGCCCACTCCGGATCGCCGCCCCAAACGGCGGGGCTGAGCGGCTCCTTGGAGATGCGTTCGGGCAGGATCACGAAGGCGTGCGGGTCTTCGGGCGCCTGCAGGCGCAGGGCGGTCAACAGGGCCGCGTCCGCGGTGTAGGCGCGACAGCGGCCGGCGAAGAACGCCTGCGCCGCCTCGCTGTCCGACTCACTCACCAGCAGCTTCATGGACCAGCCTTGCGCCTCGAAATAGGTCTCCAGGTTGCGCTGGTTCGTCGTTCCCGTCTTGACGCAGAGGGTCGCGCCATTGAGGTCGGCGAGCGTCGCGATCTGGGCGGCGGCCGGAACCATGAAACCCTGGCCGTCGTAGAAGAGGATCCCTGGAAACCGAACCCTCAACACTGCCTCGCGGGTGAGGTTCCAGGTGGTGTTGTTCAACAACAGGTCGATTCGGCGCGTTTGCAGTGCCGGGAAGCGGGCCGGGGCGAGCACTGGCACGAGTTCGATCTTGTCCGGGTCTTCCAGGACTGCCGCCGCCACCGCACGACAGAAGTCCACGTTGAACCCGCGCCAGTGTCCGCCGGCGTCGCGCTCGGAGAAGCCCGGGACGCCTTCGCTGACTCCACAGCGCACTTGGCCGCGGGCCTTGACGCCATGCAATACCTCACCGGCCTCGACCCGCGGCAGAACCGTGAGCGTCAGGACCAGCAGGGCGGCGCCACAAACCGTCCAGTCGATTTTCATCCGGGGCCTCCAAGTGAATGAGTGAGCATTAACAGCGATCCGCCAGGGAGGGAACGCGCCCAGAACCGAGGCCAGGCCCCAAATATAACAATTAAAGGGGCCTGGATGGACTCGACTTTGGTCATTTTCCCTGACCAGTAACTCTTTTTTTATCAGTAACTTACAAGACGCAAGAAAAATAGCGAGGGGTCAAAATCCGGCGTTCGTGCGTCCAGACCCCCTCTAATTTTCCACCCCTACGGAGGGTATAAGAGTCCAAAAATGGCCAAAGTCGAGATGGAATTATTTTCCAGGCACCAAAACAGCCCACAATCAATCGTCTAACGAGCGCCGGCGTCAGCGCCCGAGGGCGTCGAAAACAAACCTGGACCCTTATTTCATCAAATCGTAGCGCGTGGCGACCGAGTCGAAGACCTCGCGCACGCGCTTGGCCTTCTCCTGGACCGGCACCTGCTTATAGCCGAAATGGGTGGTGTTCTGATCGGACATGCTGTATCCCGGTGACGAATTGGGGTTCATGGGCGCGGACACGCGCCCACGGCGATGGGCGCCTATCTTAAACCGTCGCGGCACGCCGTGGGTGATTGGCGCGCTCGTGGCTCGATCAGGACTGGAACACCTTGCGCGTGTGGCCGGCCTGCTTGAGTTCGTCGAGATAGGCGTTCCAGCGCTGCTCGTACTCGGCGCCGAGACGGTAGAGATAGTCCCAGGAATAGAGGCCGGTGTTGTGCTCGTCGTCGAAGTGCAGACAGACGGCATAGTTGCCGACCGGTTCGATGCGGTCGATGCCGACATCTTCCTTGCCGACCTGGAGCACGCGCTCGTCAGGATTGTGGCCCTGAACCTCGGCCGAGGGCGAATAGACCCGCAGATATTCGCAGGGCAGCTTGAAGCGGGTGCCGTCCTCGTAGGCGACTTCGAGCACGCGGGATTGGCGGTGCAGATTCAACTCGATGGGTACTGGCATGATGTCTCGAATCCGTGGTCGGTGGTCTGAAACTACAGGATGTAACGCGACAGATCCTCGTCGGCGGCGAGATCGGCCATGTTCTGGTCGACATAGGCGGCGTTGATGGTCACGGTCACGCGGTCGAGTTCGGTGGCGTTGTAGGAGACATCCTCCAGCAGCCGCTCCAGGACCGTGTGCAGACGCCGCGCGCCGATGTTCTCGGTCTTCTCGTTGACCTGCCAGGCGATCTCGGCGATACGGCGGATGCCGTCTTCGGTGAACTCCAGGTTCACGCCTTCGGTGGCCAGCAGGGCTTTGTACTGGTCGGTGAGCGAGGCGTCCGGCTCGGTGAGGATGCGCACGAAATCATCCGTGCTCAGGGCCTTGAGTTCGACCCGGATCGGCAGTCGGCCCTGAAGCTCCGGGATCAGATCCGACGGCTTGGACAGATGGAAGGCGCCCGAGGCGATGAAGAGAATGTGGTCGGTGCGCACGGCGCCATGCTTGGTCGAGACGGTACTGCCCTCGACCAGCGGCAGCAGATCGCGTTGCACGCCCTCACGCGAGACGTCGGCCCCGGTGGTGCCTTCGCGCTTGGCGACCTTGTCGATCTCGTCGATGAAGACGATGCCGTTCTGCTCGACGTTCTCCAGGGCGCGCAGCTTCATCTCTTCGTCGTTGACGCGCTTGGCCGCTTCCTCGTCCTTCAGCAGCTTGCGTGCATCGCGGATGCGCAGCTTGCGCCGCTTGGTGCGGCTCTGGCCGAGATTCTGGAACAGCCCCTGGAGCTGGTTCGACATCTCTTCCATGCCGGGCGGGGCCATGATCTCGACCCCGAGCGGCGCGGCCGAGACCTGGATCTCGATCTCGCGATCGTCCATGTCGCCGGAACGCAGTTTGGCGCGCAGCTTCTCGCGCGTGGTCGAGCTGACCGTCGAGCGGCTGTCTTCCTCGAAGTCGGACGGAGGCGGCAGCAGAACGTCGAGGATGCGCTCCTCGGCCGCCGCCTCGGCCAGATCGGCGAGCTTGGCCATCTCCTGCTCACGCGCCATCTTCACGCCGATGTCGGCCAGATCGCGGATGATCGAATCGACCTCGCGCCCGACATAGCCGACCTCGGTGAACTTGGTCGCCTCGACCTTGATGAAGGGCGCGTTGGCGAGCTTGGCCAGACGGCGGGCGATCTCGGTTTTGCCCACGCCGGTCGGGCCGATCATGAGGATGTTCTTAGGCGTGATCTCGGAGCGCATCGGCTCTTCGATCTGAGCACGGCGCCAGCGGTTGCGCAGCGCGATGGCCACGGCGCGCTTGGCGTCACTCTGGCCGACGATGTGTTTGTCGAGTTCGGCGACGATGCGTTGGGGGGTGATTTCAGACATGGAAGCTGCTGGTCGATTGGGCCGGCCGGGGATTGTCGGTTGTCGTCAGTGTGAACACACGGATTTGGGCGACGGCTGGAGCGGATCCGGTCAATCCGTCTTGGCGTCCAATTCCTCGATGACGAGATTGTGGTTGGTGTAGACGCAGATGTCGGCGGCGATGTGGAGACTCTTTTCGACGATCTCGCGCGCCGGGAGTTCGGTGTTCGCGACCAGGGCGCGCGCGGCCGAGAGTGCGAATGAACCGCCCGAGCCGATGGCCATGATGTCCTGTTCGGGTTCGATGACGTCGCCCGTGCCGGAGAGGATGAGCGAGGTGGTGGAGTCGGCGATGCACAGCAGGGCTTCGAGCCGGCGCAACATGCGATCGGTGCGCCAGTCCTTGGCCATCTCGACCGCCGCGCGGGTCAGATGGCCCTGATGCTTTTCGAGCTTGCCCTCGAAGCGCTCGAACAGGGTGAAGGCGTCGGCGGTGGCTCCGGCGAAGCCGGCCAGCACCCGCCCCTTGTAGAGCCGGCGCACCTTGCGCGCATTGCCCTTCATGACGGTCGGGCCGAGCGAGACCTGACCGTCGCCGCCGATCACGACCGTGTCGCCGCGTCGTACCGAGAGGATTGTCGTACCGCGAAGATTTTCCATTGAACTTGACTGCCGAACGCTGGACTGCGGACATCTTAATCGAAAAGCACCGCGATCCCGAAACGCGATCGTTGGCGATCAGTGGCTACGAAGCGCGCCGATAGTCGGCGCGCGAGCCGGTCAGATCCCAGGCGAAGGTGCAGTCCAGATGCGACAGCACCGAGATCAGCCCGCTCTCGCCGTCCTCGATCATGACTGCCACCGGTGCGCGGCGTCCGAACTGCTTGTTGGCGCGTCGCACCCAGAGCTTGCGCATCTCGGGATTGCGCGGGAAATAGGTGTGGAGCGCCTGCTCGATGCGGTTCAGATAGGCGACACGCCGGTTGACCGCCGGGTCGTCGGGAAAGACGTCCTGATCGTGGAAGCGCCCGATGTGGCGTGCCTTGATCGTCTCCGGCAGTTGCAGGAGACCGGCGATGTCGCGTGCAGCCAGTCCCCAGTCCTCCAGGAGCTGCATGGTGCGACGGGTCAGCCGCAGGCGTTCGTCGAGTGTGAGTTCGGTCATGGGCAGCCTCTCGATCCAGATTGTTGCGGTCGTGGACGCGATTCAAGCGTTTAAATGGCGTCGATATGACCGAGTTCCAAGCTCGGAATCGCGTGAGGCGTGTGATGCGATCGACGGCGCTGATTGTCCATCTTGCGCGAGTTGTCTAGACTTAGTCCATTGACTCAACCAACCAGGAGTGGCTGCGATGAGCCTGACCGTCAACGTCCATGAAGCCAAGACCCATTTCTCCCGCCTGCTGGAGCAGGCCCATGCCGGACAGGAGATCATCCTGGCCAAGGCCGGCAAGCCCTATGCACGCCTGATGCCCCTGGCGCCGACCACCGGCCGGCGGCGTCCCGGCCGTCTCCAGGGGCGCTTGAGCGAGACCTTCTTCGATCCACTCACCGAAGAGGAGTTGGCCGCCTGGGAACAGGGGGCATGAGAATCCTGCTCGATACCCACGCCTTTCTCTGGTGGGTCACAGACGACCCACGCCTGTCCGCCGCCGCGCGTGCGGCGATCGGCGACGATATGAACGACGTGCTGGTCAGCGCCGCCAGCGCCTGGGAGATCGCCACCAAGCATCGTTTGGGTAAGCTCGGCGAGGCGGCCGGAGTCGTCGCACGCTTCGGCGAATTGGTGGCCGCCGATGGCTTCGAGCATCTGCCCGTCAGCTACCTTCATGCGCTCAAGGCCGGACGCTATCCAAACGCACATCGCGATCCGTTCGATCGAATGCTCGCCGCACAAAGCGCGCTGGAAGGGGTGCCACTCGTCACCCGCAACCCCGCGTTCGATGACTTTGGCATCCAAACGCTGTGGTGAACCGCTCAGGATCGTGTGATGCGCGTGATGCGATCGACCAGCGGGATGAGCCGCACCCGGCGCATGATGCGCGCGAGATGATGGCGGCTTCTGACCAGGATTCGGAATTCCAGCTCGATGTTGGAGCCGAGTTCGGCGATCGCCCCGGCGTTGTCGTACTTGGCTCAACGGTGCACGTTTAGCTGCTATGGCCAATGCGTTGCAGGGCTTTGTTGAGCTTGCCGTCGAAGGTGAAGACTGTTTGCTGTTCCACACGGTGATAGGCCAGGAGCAAGGCGTCCACGAAGTCGAGGGTGCTGTCGCGATAGATCTCCAGCGCTTTCAGGAACACCGTCGGTTTCTCCATCGTGACGGATGTTTCAGCCAGTAACCGCTCAAGCTGGTGCTGAATCTCCGCGCGCTCGACCGCATAGACCTTCTGCAACACGTACACCACCTCACAGGCGACTTCCATCGGCAGGGTCACGACCTGCTGCTCAAGGATCTCTTGGGCCTTGGCGGACAGCTCGACATGGTCATCCAACAGATAGCGCAGCACGACATTGGCATCAACGAGATTCATCCGGTTCACTCACCGCCGACAGCCAGGCGCTCGATTCCTGAGACATCAATTCAGGCTTGGCATACTGTTTCAGGCAACCGCGCAAACTTTTTCGGGTCGACGCCTGTTCTGACATGTCAGGCTGTGCGTGAAGTACGATGATCTCGACTTCCTGTCCCCAGAATTGCTCGGGCAAATCGAGACAAACCTGACCGTTTTCAACGGTTTGAATGGTGCGAATTGCTTCCATTATTTGATCCCTTTTTTGGTGGCTCAGGATCGCGTGATGCGCATGATTCGATCGACCGGCGGGATGAGCCGCACCCGACGCATGATGCGCGCCAGATGATGACGGCTCTTGACCAGGATGCGGAATTCGAGATCCGTCATCATGCCATCCTTCTCGATGGTCTGGACGTTCTCGATGTTGGAGCCGAGTTCGGCGATCGCCCCGGCGATCACGGCCAGCACGCCGCGCCGATTGCTGACCTCGACCCGGATCTCGGTGGCGAACTCGCCCTCGGGTTCCCTGGACCACTCGACATCGAGCCGCTTGTCGCGCTTGCCTTCCAGCCCGCCGAGATTACGGCACTCGGCGCGATGGACCACGATGCCGCGCCCCGGACTGAAGACGGCCGTGATGGCGTCGCCCGGAATCGGGCGGCAGCAGCCCGCGAAGTTGACCACCATGCCCTCGGTGCCCCGGATGGCGAGCCGATGCGGATGCACGTCCTGATCCCCCCGCTCGGCGGCAGGCGCGTCGGACTCCTCGCCCTCGATGCCCGCCAGACGCCGCGCGATCAGCGGCGCCAGCCGGTTGCCCAGACCGATCTCGCCGAACAGATCCTCCAGGCTCTCCAGACCCGTTTCCTCCAGATAGGCCGCCAGGCGCAGGGGCTCGAGCGTCTCGACCTCAGCGCCCAGCGGGGTCAGTTCGGCGTTCAGCAGCCGTCGACCAAGCGCCTGGGCCTCGCGCTGCTTGATGTTCTTGAGGTGTCCGCGGATGTTGACGCGCGCCTTGGCCGTGACCACGAAGTTCAGCCAGCCCGGATTGGGCCGCGCGCCGGGCGCGGTGATGATCTCGACCGTCTGGCCATTGCGCAGCGGCGTGCTCAGCGGCGCCATGCGCCGGTCGATGCGCGCGGCCACACAGGTATTGCCCACGTCCGAGTGGATGGCATAGGCGAAGTCGACCACGGTCGCGCCGCGCTTGAGCGAGTGAATGCGCCCCTTGGGCGTGAAGACATAGACTTCGCCGGGAAACAGATCGACCTTGACGTGTTCCAGGAATTCGACCGAATTGCCCGCGTCGCGCTGCATCTCCAGCAGGTTCTGCAACCAGTCGGCGGCGAGCGCGGCCGGATTGGCGGTGGAGGACTGGACGCCGCTCTTGTACATCCAGTGCGCGGCGATCCCGGACTCGGCCAGACGCTGCATGTCCTCGGTGCGGATCTGGATCTCGATCTGGATGCCCTGGGGGCCGATCAGGGCGGTGTGGAGTGACTGGTAGCCGTTGGCCTTGGGGATGGCGATGTAGTCCTTGAAGCGTCCGGGGACCGGCTTGTAGAGATTGTGGACCAGTCCCAGCACCCGATAACAGGTGTCGACCCGATCGACCGTCACCCGGAAGGCGAAGACATCGGCCAGTTCGGAGAAGCCGCGCGACTTGTCGCGCATCTTGCGATAGATGCCGTAGAGATGTTTCTGACGCCCCTCGACCCGACCCTCGATGCCTTCCTGCTGCAAGGCATGGCGCAGCGCCGTCTCGACCAGGCCCACCATCTCGACCCGTGTTCCACCGCCGCGTCCCTGGAGCGCGCGCTGGATGACTTGACGCCGCCACGGCCAGTAGTGCGCGAAGCCCAGATCCTCCAGCTCGATGCGGATCCAGTTGATCCCGAGCCGGTTGGCGATCGGCGCGAAGATGTCGAGCGTCTCGCGTGAGATGCGCCGGCAGGCTTCCGGACTCATCGAGTCGAGCGTGCGCATGTTGTGCAGCCGGTCGGCGAGCTTGATCAGGATGACGCGGATGTCGCGCGTCATCGCCAGCAGCATCTTCTGCAGACTAGCGGCCTGCGCCTCGGCGCGCGACTTGAAGTCGAGCTTGGTGAGCTTGCTGACCCCATCGACCAGCTCGGCGACCTCCTCGCTGAAGGTCTCGGCCAACTGCGCTTTGTCGACCGGGGTGTCCTCGATGACGTCGTGCAGCAGCGCGGCGATCAGACATTGGTAGTCCATGCGCATCTCGGCCAGGATGCGCGCAACCGCCAGCGGGTGATAGATATAGGGCTCGCCCGACTTGCGCTTCTGGCCCTCGTGCGCCTCGGCGCCGAACAGATAGGCGTGGTAGCACGCCTTGATCTGATCCGCCGGCAGATAGCTGGCCAGATAGTCGCAGAAGTCGCTGACCAGATAGCGCGTATCACCCGCCAGCCAGGGCGGTTCGACAGGCGGCGTCCAGTCCAGTGGTCTGAGTGGCTGAACTTTTTGGACGGGCGCGTCCGAGCCGACCGCGCCCGACTCGGGCAACGCGGCCGGACGTCTGTCGGCGGTGGCCTCGTCAGTCCTTGGCATCCTTTCCGGATTCCGCGTCGTCGGCCTCGGGCGTGGCGGCGGCTGCGAATTCCTGAGCCAGCGCCTGTTCCAGAGCCGCCGCCGTGTCGTCCATTTCGCGCTGGGCCTCCTGGATCATGGCGTTGGTGATCTTGCCGGCGGCGATCTCGCGCAGAGCCAGGACCGTCGGCTTGTCGTTCTCCGGCGCCAGCAGCGGCTCGACGCCATTGGCCAGTTGGCGCGCGCGCTTGGTAGCGAGCAGAACCAGATCGAAACGGTTGTCGACGTGTGCGAGGCAATCCTCGACCGTGATGCGGGCCATGGTGGTCTCCTTTAAATAATGGATTCGATGTAAATAATGGATTCGATGGGGTCGAGCAACGCCGCCAGACGCGGGCGCTGATACGCCAGCCGCTGACGCTCGGCGGTGACGATCGCCGCCAGCGCCGCGAGCGCGGTCTCGAAGCAGTCGTTGACGACCAGATAACTGTATTCGGCGAAATGAGCCAGCTCGTCGCGGGCCTGAGCCATGCGGCGGGCGATCACATCATCGCTGTCTGTGCCGCGTCCGCGCAGACGGCGTTCGAGTTCCTCGATGCTCGGCGGCAGCACGAAGAGTCCGATCGCCTCGGGAAAGCGTTCGCGCACCTGACGCGCGCCCTGCCAGTCGATCTCCAGGAGCACGTCCCGGCCGGCGTCGAGACACTGGCGCACGTCGGCGGCGCGGGTGCCGTACAGATTGCCGAAGACCTCGGCGTGCTCCAGGAAAGCGCCCTCGGCGATCTCGCACTCGAAGCGTTCGCGGTCGAGAAAATGGTAATGAACGCCATCCTGCTCACCGGCGCGCGCCAGGCGCGTGGTACAGGAGACCGAGAGCGCCAGTCCCGGATCGCGTTCGACCAGCGCCTTGACCAGACTGGTCTTGCCCGCACCCGAGGGCGCCGAGACGATGAACAAAAGCCCTCTGGGCTCGGATCGGGATAGGTCGTTCATTCGAGATTCTGTACCTGCTCGCGCATCTGTTCGATCAAGACCTTCATCTCGACCGCCTCGCGGGTGACGGCGACATCGGCCGACTTGGAGCCGAGCGTGTTGGCCTCGCGGTTGAGTTCCTGCATCAGGAAGTCGAGCCGGCGTCCGACCGGTTCGTCGCGGTTCAGGACGTCGAGCACTTCCTCGATATGGGCGCCGAGCCGGTCGAGTTCCTCGTCGACGTCGAGCCGGGCGGCGACCAGGGCGATCTCCTGCTCCAGCCGGGTCGCGTCGAGTTCGGCGCGCAGTTCGGTCAGGCGGTCGGCGAGACGCTGACGCACGCCGGCCAGCACCTCGGGCAGACGCTCGCGCACCCGCGCGGCACTCTCGCCCAGACGCTCGCAACGCTCGCGCAGCAGTTGGGCCAGGCGTGCGCCCTCGCGCTCACGGGTCTCCAGCAGCGAATCCAGGGTCTGTTCGAGCAGCGCCAGCGCCTCGGCACTGAGCTGGTCCAGATCGGGTTCGGTCTCCTGCACCACGCCCGGCCAGCGCAGCAGATCGAACGGAGTCGGCTCCTGGGCGCGGCCGGTCAGTGCACCGAGTTCGCGCCCGGCGGCCAGCAGTTGTTCGACGAAGGGCCGGTTGATCCGGATCGCGTTCGCTGCGCCCACGGCCGGGGCATAGCGCAGGGTGCAGTCGACCTTGCCGCGCTGGAGACGCGCCGCCAGACGGTTTCGCACCTGGGTGTCGAGTCCGCGCAACTCCTCGGGCAAGCGGATGTAAGGCTCCAGGAAGCGGTGATTGACCGTGCGCACTTCCCAGGTCAATTCACCAACATCGCCCGTCCGCGACTCGCGGGCGAAGGCCGTCATACTCTTGATCATTGGTTCAGGGGCGTCTCTTGAGGGCGGGGAGCCTGTCTCGGATCGGCGGTCGAATAGAGGACGAATCGCTGCCGACCCGGCCAGACAGGGTTTATCATAAATCAGAAACGCAGTATACCGCTCGCATCCCGTCAACGTCCGCGTGGAGATCCATCGTCCCGATCATGGCCGCCGCACGAGAGACGCTCCCACCGGGCGCCCAGGTGGGCACCTACCGCATCGTCAAGCCGATCGCCAAGGGCGGCTTCAGCCTCATCTATCTGGCCACCGACGACGACAGCGGCGAGGAAGTGGTCATCAAGGAGTACATGCCCAAGAAGCTCGCGCGCCGCGATCGTGACCGGCGCGTGGCGCCGGCGGGCATCGAATATGCCGAGAGCCTCCATCACGGACGCAAGCTGTTCTTCCAGGAGGTCAAGGCGCTGGCGTCGCTGAAGCACCCCAACATCGTGCGGGTGCTCGCCTTCTTCCTGGCCAACGACACCGGCTACATGGTGATGCCCAACGAGCGCGGGCGCAATCTGGGGGCCTATCTGCACGAGCGCAAGGGGGGACTGAGCACCTCCTTCATCCTGGAGGTCTTCATCCCGGTGCTGGATGCGCTGGCGCTGCTGCACCGGCGCTCCATGGTCCATCTGGACGTCAAGCCCGGCAACATCCATCTGCGTCACGGCAACATGCCCCTGCTGCTGGATCTGGGCGCGGTCCATCCGCTCAATCGCGGTCGATCGCGCGGCGGGCAGGTCATCACCGCCGGCTATTCGCCGGTCGAGCAGTATTTCCGTGCCGGTCAGGTCGGTCCCTGGACCGATGTCTATGCGGTCGGCGCCAGCATCCGCACCTGCATGGACGGCCGCACGCCCCAGCCGGCACCGGAGCGCCAGAAGGAGGACAAGGTGGTGCCGGCCGTCGAGGCGCTCAAGGACCGCTATCCCGACTTCCTGCTCAAGGCCGTCGACTGGTCGATGTCGATGGACGCGGACAAGCGTCCCCAGGATGCCGAAGAGCTGCTGGTGGCGCTCCTGCCCCATCTCGACGACCCGCATCTGGCGCGCATGCGCGAGGAAGCGGCCGACTGAGCCGTACTCGGCGGAGTGTCGCGCCGAGCGATCGATCCGCGCACCTGGACGGACTGGACGCGGTCTTTTGGCGACAGGGACAGGCTCGCGGTAGTATCCACGGCATTTCCGGCTCCCCTTCCGCCACCGACCCTGGATTCCTGATGAACGAACATCCTCAAGCCCAGACGCTGGAGCGCGACATCCAGCTCTATACCGCCCTGCTGGGCGAGGTGCTGCGCGAGCACAGCCGCAAGCGCGTGCTGGTGGTCGTGGAGCGTCTGCGCGACGGTTTCATGCAGTTGCGCGAGCAGGAAGATCCCGAGCTGCGCGAGAAACTGATGAAGCGCATCCAGAGCCTCGATCCCCAGACGCTTGCGGAAGTCATCCGCGCCTTCACGCTCTACTTCGGGCTGGTGAACGTCGCCGAGGAGCTGAACGCGCACCTGGCGCGCATGGACGTGATCGCCGCCGGCGAGCGGCTGTGGGTCGGCTCGTTCGACGATACGGTGCGCCGGTTCAAGGAGGACGGCGTCAGTCCCGAGCACTTCCAGAGCCTGCTGGAGCATCTGATCTATCTGCCGGTGTTCACCGCCCATCCGACCGAGGCGCGCCGCCGGACCATCTCCGAGACCTTCCGGCGCATCTTCCTCGCCGGACAGGATCTGCACCGGCTCAAGCTCAACGAGGAGGAGTTGGAGGACAAGCTCCAGGAGATCCTGACCCAGATCCAGATCCTGTGGAAGACCGACGAGGTGCGCGTCCACAAGCCGCAGGTGACGGACGAGATCCGGCGCGGACTGCATTTCTTCCGCGAGTCGCTGTTCGAAGCCGTGCCCAGGGTCTATCGCTTCTTGGAGAAGGCGGTGCGGCGCAACTATGGCGCCGGCTGCGGCATCCGGGTGCCGAGTTTCATCCGCTTCGGTTCCTGGATCGGCGGCGACCGCGACGGCAATCCTTTCGTCAAGCCCGAGACCACCGAGCTGGCGGTGCGCATGCATGCCGAGCTGATCCTGGAAGCCTATCTGGAGCGTCTCCAGGATCTGAGCCGGATGCTCAGTCATTCGAGCGCGCTCTGTCAGCCCTCACCGGCCTTTCTCGACAGCCTCGACGCCGACGAGGAATACTGGCTCGGGGTCATGGGGCAGCGTCAGCGGCGTTTCCTCTACGAACCCTACAGGCGCAAGCTGGCCATGATGGGGCATCGGCTCCAGGCCAATCTCGACCGGATTCGTCGGCGCATGGAGGGAGTCAGCGACGATGGACTGCCGGACGGCTATGCCGGCGCCGCCGATTTCCTGGCCGATCTCACGCTGATCCGCGACTCGCTCATCCACCATGGTGACGCCAGCGCGGCCGATGGTCCCTTGCAGGATCTGATCCGGCTGGTCGAGACCTTCGGCTTCCATCTGGTCCATCTCGACATCCGTCAGGAGTCGACCCGTCACACCCAGGCCGTCACCGAACTCTTCGCGCGTCAGCCCGGCGCGCCCTTCTATCAGGCGTTCAACGAAGAACAGCGGCTGATGGCGCTCGCCGAGGCCATCGCTCATCCGCATCCCTTCGTCATCGACAAGGCCACGCTCACTGCGGAGACGCGCGAGACGCTGGAGACCTTCGAGGTCATCGCCCGGATGCGCGCCGAGGTCGGCGAGCGGGTGTTCGGGCAGTACGTCATTTCGATGACCCATGCCGCCAGTCATGTGATGGAGGTGATGCTGCTGGCGCGTCTGGCTGGACTGGTCGGCGTCGACAACCGGGGCTGGTTCTGCACCATTCAGGTCTCGCCGCTGTTCGAGACCATCGAGGATCTGAGCCATATCGATCAGGTGATGAGCCGGCTCTTCGACGATCCGACCTATCTGGCGCTGCTGCGTGCCTCGGGCAATCAGCAGGAGGTGATGCTCGGGTATTCGGATTCGTGCAAGGACGGCGGCATCCTGGCGTCGAGCTGGAAGCTGTTCGAGGCGCAGAAGAAGGTCATCGCGCTCGCTGACGATCGGGGCGTGGCCTGTCGGCTGTTCCACGGGCGCGGCGGCACGGTCGGACGTGGCGGCGGTCCGACCCACGAGGCCATCCTCGCCCAGCCGGTCGACACCGTGCATGGTCAGATCAAGTTCACCGAGCAGGGCGAGGTGCTGTCCTACCGCTATGCCAACCCGGAGACGGCGCGCTATGAGCTGACCATGGGCATCAGCGGGCTGATCAAGGCCAGCCGCTGTCTGATCGAGCCGCCTGAGCCGGAACGCAACGACTATCTGGCGATCATGGACGAACTGGCGCGTCACGGCGAGGCGGCCTATCGCGCTCTGGTGCGCGATACCGAAGGGTTCCTCGATTATTTCTACGAATGCACGCCGCTCGACGGCATTGCGCTTTTGAACATCGGCTCGCGACCGGCGCATCGCAAGAAGGCCGATCGTTCCCTGTCGTCGATCCGCGCCATCCCCTGGGTGTTCGGCTGGGGTCAGGCGCGCGTGACGCTGCCAGCCTGGTTCAGCATCGGGCAGGCCATCGAGCGCTATCGCGGCAACGACCTCGAACGGCTGGCCAAGCTCCAGCGCATGTATCAGGAGTGGCCCTATTTCCGCGCCCTGCTCTCCAATACGCAGATGTCGCTGTTCAAGGCCGAGATGCACATCGCGCGCGAATATCTGCGTCTGGCCGAGGATCGGGAGCGGGCGGCTCAGATTCTGGGGCTGATCGAGGAGGAATATCAGCGGACGCTGGTTCAGGTGCTCAACGTCGCCGGTCTGCTCGCGCTCATGGACGAGACCCCGGATCTGCGCCACTCGCTGGCGCGGCGCAATCTCTATCTGGACCCGTTGAACCATATCCAGGTCGCGTTGCTGGAGCGCTATCGCTCGGAGGAGGACGAGGCCCGGCGCGAGGAATGGCTCGATCCGCTGCTGCGCTCGATCAATGCGCTGGCGGCGGGGATGCGGAATACGGGGTGATGCTCTATGCCTTCAAGCGTAACGAATGGCTTTGAACGATACGCTCACTCGACCACCTGAGCATAGTTCTGTCCCCGCACCCCCTGGAGCAGCGAATCCACGTCCTCGGTCGAGACGCCGAGCATCTGTAGCGCCTCGGCGCCGAGCCTCAGACTGCTCTCGATGGCCTCGGGATAGGCGCGTGTAGCGCCGGCGCGGATCAGGCTGCCGCAAGCATTGAGATCGCGCGCGCGCGCGATCACCGGGACGTGCGGATAGGCGTGACGGATATGTGAGACGGCGCGCAACGCGGTCGATCCATGATCGATGGTCAGGATCACCAGCACGGCGCTCTCCACATGGGCCGCCGTCAGGAGTTCCATGTCGCCGATATCGCCATAGTAGACCGGCCGTCCATCACGCACGCCTTGCTCGACATTGGCCGGATTGTTGTCGAAGGCGATGAAGGGAATCTGGTTGACCTCCAGCAGTGTGGCGATGGTGTGCCCCACGCGCCCATAGCCGCCGATCACCACCCGATCCTTGGGCGATATACCTGTGGTGGCCTCGTCGAAAGACTGGATCGGTCCCGGACGCCGTTCGAAACGGCATGCCAGACGATCACCGATGCGCACCAGGATGGGCGTGAGCATCATGCTGACCGAGATCACGCTGAGCGCGATGACGAAGGTCGCATCGTCGATGAGACCGAGCGTCTTGGCAAACCCGAAGAGCACGAAGCCGAACTCGCCGTTCTGGGCCAGCAGGAAGGCCACGCGCGTCGCCACGCCGCGCGGTAGTCCGAAGACGACCGCGATCCCGAACAGCGCTGCGAGCTTGATGGCCAGGATCACCAACACATGCTGGGCGAGCAGCCAGGGATGCTCGGCGATCGCCGGCAAATCGATCGACATGCCGACGGCGACGAAGAAGACGCTCATCAGCAGTCCCTTGAAGGGTTCGACATGGGCCTGGATCTGGAAGCTGAAGCGGGTCGTCGACAGCAGCATACCCATCATGAAGGCGCCGAGCGCCATCGACAGACCGGCCTCGTGCATGGCCCAGGCCGAGAGGAGGACCGCAAGCATGACCACCAGGGTGAAGGCTTCGCGGTTGTTCTGACGCAACAGCCGATCGAGCACGAAGGGCACCACATAGCGCCCGGCGACCAACACCAGCCCGACCAGAGCGATCAGGTGCATGGCCTGTTGGCCGAACGAGATCGACTCGTCCGCACGCCCCAGGTCCGACATCAGGGGCACGATCGCCAGTAGCGGCACCACGGCCAGATCCTGCATCAAGAGCACGGCAAAGGCCGTGGTGCCATGGCGCGTGCTCAGATCGCCGCGCTCGTGCAGGAGCTGCATGACCAGCGCCGTGGAGGAGAGCGCCAGGGTCAGCCCCATGAGCAGGGCCACCGGCCAGGAGGGTGAGTAGAGGGAGAGATAGAGCGCGATCACCAGTCCCGAGAGCAGGATCTGTACCGTCCCGAGTCCAAAGACCTCGCGGCGCAGCGCCCAGAGTCTCTTGGGTTGCATCTCCAGCCCGATCATGAACAGGAGCAGAACCACGCCCAACTCGGTGAAGTTGCGCACGTCCTCGACGTGGGCCGTCACATAGGGACCGGGCGAATGCGGTCCGACCGCGATCCCCGCGACCAGTAGACCCAGTATGGAGCCAAGCCCCAGATGCTTGAACAGCGTCACCGACAGCGCGGCTGCGGTCAGCAGCACGATGGCCGAAAGAATGAAGCTATGCAGTTCCATGGCGAGAAGTTAGGGAAAACGCGGGCGTCTGAGTGCAAAGCGCATCAGTTTAGACAGGATCGGTGCGATTCACCAGAATAGGGGACGGGCAAAGGCCCGCGATCGCACGATCGCGAATCGTCACCCCGTTCCCGATGACATCAGACGAGCGTGTAAACTACAGACACGACTTATCGCTACCATCACATGCATCCACTATGAACCCAGAAAAAGTCGTCTTCGGCTTCTTCATCGTGCTCGCCCTGACGCTCAACTTCGGCTTCTTCGTCGGCGAGATCGACAACCCCAATCATCATCATGCCTGGGAGCTGTTCTTCGTAGTGATCGTCAACATGATCGCCACCGTGCTCAAATTCGGCGATCGCACCCAGATGGGCGCGGTGCTGCTGGCGACCAGTCTGGTGGCCATGCTGCAACTGCTGGCCGCCTCGCTGATCTGGACCATCGCCGTCCATACCACCGAGACCGGCATGACACCCTCGGTCATGGCCAGCATCGTCTCGCTCTCGGGCGGGGCCATGATCGCCAACGTGGTCTCGGTGGTGCTGCTGGTCATCGAGACCGTCCTGCTGCGGCGCTGAGCGCGGCCCGAACAGCGACAGAGGTTCGGCGTGGACACCATCTTCTTCCTCGTTCTGCGGCGTATGCGCACGCCGCTGCTGACGCTGATCGTGGTCTATGCGATCGCCATGGCCGGGCTGGCACTCATTCCGGCCCAGGATGCAGAGGGGCATCCGACGGCGATGAGCCTGTTCCATGCCTTCTATTTCGTCAGCTACATGTCGACGACCATCGGCTTCGGCGAGCTGCCCAACGCCTTCACCGATGCGCAGCGGATCTGGGTCGCGCTGTCGGTGTTCTCCACCGTGGCGGTGTGGATCTATGCCATCGGCAATCTGATCACGCTCCTGCAGGACAGCACGCTCCAGCGCGCCATCGCCGAGCGGCGCTTTCGCACTCGCGTGCGCCGGCTCGCCGATCCCTTCTATCTGGTGTGCGGCTATGGCCAGACCGGCAGCGCTCTGGTGCGTGGTCTCATGGATCGTCACATCCAGTCGGTCGTGATCGACGTCGACCCCGAGCGCATCAATCTGCTCCAGCTCGACAACCAGCGCGAATACGTGCCCTCGCTCTGTGCCGATGCCCGCAGTCCGCACGCCCTGGAGGCGGCCGGTCTCAAGCATCCGCTGTGCCGGGGCGTGGTGGCGCTCACCAACGTCAACGAGGCCAATCTCAAGATCGCCATCGCCGCCAAGCTGCTGCATCCCGAGGTCAAGGTCATCTGCCGCGCCGACTCCCACGAGATCGAGGCCAACATGGCCTCCTTCGGTACCGATCACATCTATGACCCCTTCGACGCCTTCGCCGCCTATATCGCCTTCTCCATCCAGTCGCCCTGTCAGACCCTGCTGATCGACTGGCTCTCGGGACGCGGCGGTGAGGAGCTGAACGAACCCCGGTATCCGCCGCGCCACGGGCGCTGGGTCATCTGCGGCTACGGGCGCTTCGGCAAAGCGATGTACAAGCATCTCAAGGCTCAAGGCTTCGCGCTGTCGGTGATCGAGGCCGAGCCGCACAAGACCGGCATCCCGACCGAAGGCGTGGTGCACGGACGCGGCACCGAAGCCGTCACCCTGGAACAGGCCGAGATCCGGCAGGCCGTCGGGCTGGTGGCGGGAACCGATCAGGATGCCGACAATCTATCCATCATCATGACCGCGCTGACGCTCAACCCCGATCTGTTCGTGATCGCGCGCGAGAACCATATCCAGAATCAGGAACTCTTCGACCGGGTCGGCGCGCAGTCGATCATGAATCCGAGCACCATCATCGCGCACCGTATCCGTATGCGCCTGATCACGCCGCTGTTGTCGGACCTGTCGCGGCTGGCGCGTCTGCGGCGCGACGAAGCCTGGGCTAGCCAGCTCATCAGCCGCATCATCGCCCTGGTCGAGGGGCGCAAGCCCTATGTCTGGGAAGTGACGATCGATGCGACGCAGGCCCCGGCGATCCTGGAGGCCGAACGGCGTAGACAGGCCATCACGCTCGAAACCCTGCTGCGCGACCCGCTCGAACGCGAACGCCTCCTGCCGGCGATCCCGCTACTGTTGATCCAGGGGCAGGAACAACGCCCGCTGCCCGCCCTCGACGTACCGATCGGTCTGGGCGATCGCCTGCTGTTCTGCGGACGCGAGGAAGCGCGCCGGCGCATGGACTGGGTGCTGTGCAACATCCATGCGCTGCGTTATGTCACCGACGGTGCGAGTCCGCGCGAGGGGCCGGTCTGGCGCCAACTCGCCGACTGGCTGGGGCGGCTGAGGGATGAAAAGATCACCACAACGAAGAGGATGGAGTAATGCACGCAATCATGACACGACTCGGCCAGGACCATGCGCGACTGCGCCGGGTGCTCGACCTGCTCGAAGAATTGCTCGACCGCTTTCACGAAGGCGATGAGCCGGACTACGAACTCATGGACGAGTTGCTCGAATATATGGATAGCTATGCCGACATCGTCCATCATCCGACCGAGGATCTGATCTTCCAGCGTCTGATCGACAAGGGCGTCGAGCCGTCCGAGGTCTTCACCATCCCCATGCGCCAGCACGCGGGCCTGAGCCAGTTGACCAAGGATTTCCGCCAGTCGCTGCTGGGAATCCTGAGCGAGGAGGTGCTGCTGCGCGAGGACGTCGAAGCCGCCGGTCGCGCCCTGGTCGGCAACCAGCGCGGTCATCTGATCCAGGAGGAGCGCGAAGCCTTTCCGCTGGCGCTCGAACATCTGACCGAGGCCGACTGGGCTGAGATCGAGGCGGCGGCGCCGGCGGTCGAGGATCCGGTGTTCGGGGCGCCCGATCCGCAGCGTTTCAAGGCGCTCTATCGTCAACTCGTCGAGCAAGTCCAACCCTGATCGCATCGGCGACGATCGCAGACGGCCACTGGAGCACGACATGCACGCGACCACGACCGCACTGAAGTCACCGCCCTGGCTGGAGAATGCCGAGGGCCAGCCAAGGCGCATCGGCGTCGAGATCGAGATGAGTGGTCTCAAGCTCGATGCGCTGGCTGCCGAGGTGGCCGATTTCCTCGGACTCGACATCCGCGAACGCGGCCGCTATGAGCGCGTGCTGCACGGCGACCCGGCGGGCGACTGGGTGGTCGAACTCGACTACGACCTGCTCAAGCGGCTCGGCCGTCAGGAGCGCACCGACGAGACCCTGGCCGACGAACTCGGTCGTTCGGCCGAGGAGGTGCTGGCCTGGGCCGCCGAGGCGCTGGTTCCGGTCGAGCTGGTCGGTCCGCCGCTGCCGCTCCAGCGGCTGGCAGAGATCGAGGCGCTGATCGCGCGGTTGCGCGCAGCCGGAGCCAAGGGCACCTCGGACGCTCTGGTCAATGCCTTCGGACTCCAGTTCAATCCCGAGGTACCGGACACCGGGGCGCACGTCATCACAGCCTGCCTGAAGGCGTTTCTGTGTCTGTCCGACTGGCTGGTCGCACGGGCCGACATCGATCTCACGCGCCGCGTCACCAGCTACGTCGATCCCTTTCCGCTCGATTATGTGCGTCGCGTGATCGCGCCCGACTACTGGCCCGATCTGGCCACGCTGATCGACGACTATCTGGCCGACAACCCGACACGCAACCGGATGCTCGATCTGCTGCCGCTGTTCCTGTTCCTCGATGAAGAACGGGTGCGGCGGGTCACGCAGGATAGTCTGATCAAGGCGCGTCCGACCTTCCACTACCGCCTGCCCGATTGCGAGATCCATCGGCCGGACTGGGGGCTGTATCTGGCCTGGAACGACTGGGTGGAGGTCGAGCGTCTGGCGGCGGACGCGGCGCGCCTGAACGCCTGTTGCGCAGCCTATCAGGCGCATCTCGATCGCCCGCTCGACCGTTGGCTCGGTGACTGGGCGGCGATCCTGGAGGCCGAATGGATCGGCCCGTGATCGCCATCACCGGACCGGCGCGCGGGGCCTTCGGTCCGCGCGCCCTGGTGGCGCTGGCGGTTCGTTTATATGGTGGTCAGCCGCTCCAGGTGCGTCCTGGCGACGACCTGGAGCGGCTGACCTATCACGGCGTGATCGTGACCGGCGGGCACGATGTCGAGCCGGTGCTCTATGCCGCCGAGCCGGAGGTCGAGCCGAACTATGACCCGGCGCGCGATGCGCTGGAGATGGCGGTGATCCGGGCGGCGCTGGCAGCGGGAGTGCCGCTGCTCGGGATCTGTCGCGGGGCGCAGTTGCTCAATGTCTGCCGGGGCGGCACCCTGTTCCAGGAACTGCGCTCGCGCCGCCGCAAGACCTCGCACCGCTGGACGGTGCTGCCGCTGAAGACGCTGTGCGTGACGGAGGATTCCAGGGTTTTGGGCCGGATCCTGGCGCCATGCTGCCGACGGCACATCAACAGCCTGCACAATCAGGCCATCGATCGCGTCGGCGAGGGTTTGCGGGTGAGCGGGCGCGATCTCGACGGCATCGTCCAGGCGATCGAGGATCCGGAGGCCGGCTTTCTGCTGGGCGTTCAGTGGCATCCGGAGTTCCTGCTCTATCTGTCGCGCCAGCGCGCTCTGTTCGGCGCACTCGTCGCGCAGGCCCGTTC
This sequence comes from Allochromatium humboldtianum, assembly GCF_013385175.1. Classification (GTDB taxonomy): domain Bacteria; phylum Pseudomonadota; class Gammaproteobacteria; order Chromatiales; family Chromatiaceae; genus Thermochromatium; species Thermochromatium humboldtianum. The sequence continues at coordinate 38,594 of NZ_JABZEO010000005.1, forward strand.
CGTGCTCATCGCCGGAACCTCTGCGCGCTGAAGTGACCGCTGTCGCCGCCGAATGGATTCGAATGGAACAGTCAGCGGCTATACTGTCTGATCAGGTATAGTGATCGACACACCGCATTCGCGGAGCCTGGAGGGTTTTATGAACGAAATCGGGTTGTCCAGCAACATTCCGTCGACGAGCGCGACCAGGGCCTATACGCCGCCGCGCGTCGACTCCGGGTCCGAAAGCACGCCGGCCACTCCCAGTGTGACCACGTCGACGCCGGATCGCGGCGCCAACTCCACGCCACCGACACAAACGGTCAGTTCCTCCAGCGAAACCATCTCGATTTCGCAGGACGCCTATCGTCTGCAGCAAGCCGGCGCGTCCACGACCGGAGCCGTCGAGTCCACGTCGGACAGCGGCCTGAATTCCGAGCAGGCGATGGCCATGGCTCAGACGGCCCGAGAAACGATGGCCCAGAATCCCCAGCTCGCTTTTCAGGCCCAGTCCGGTCAGATGAGTGCGCAGCAGGTGGCTAGCGTCCTCAGGGTTTGAGTCCGTAGATGCAGTCGCCGATTCGCCCCGGCCGTTCCTCGGCTACCATCCACGTTCCAGCAGGGGCCGCAGAAAACGCCCGGTATGGGATCGCTCGTCCGCCGCGATCGTCTCGGGCGTGCCGACCGCGACCACCTGCCCGCCCCGATCGCCGCCCTCCGGCCCCAGATCGATGATCCAGTCGGCGGTCTTGATGACGTCGAGATTGTGCTCGATCACCACCACCGTATTGCCCTGGTCGCGCAGTCGGTGCAGTACTTCGAGCAGATGCCGGACGTCGTGGAAGTGCAGCCCGGTGGTCGGCTCGTCGAGGATGTAGAGCGTGCGCCCGGTGTCGCGCTTGGAGAGTTCGCGGCTGAGCTTGACGCGCTGGGCCTCGCCGCCCGAGAGCGTGGTCGCGCTCTGGCCGAGCTGGACATAGGACAGGCCCACATCCATCAGCGTCTGGAGCTTGCGCGCAATCACCGGCACCGGGGCGAAGAAGTCGAGCGCCTCCTCGACCGTCAGATTCAGCACCTCGTCGATGGATCGGCCCTTGTAGCGGATCTCCAGCGTCTCGCGGTTGTAGCGCCGCCCGCGACAGACCTCGCACTGCACATGCACGTCAGGCAGGAAGTGCATCTCGACCCGGATCACGCCATCGCCCTTGCACGCCTCGCAACGCCCGCCCTTGACGTTGAAGCTGAAGCGCCCGGCGTCATAGCCGCGCGAACGCGCCTCGGGGACGGCGGCGAACAGGTCGCGCACCTGATTGAACAGCCCGGTGTAGGTCGCCGGATTGGAGCGCGGCGTGCGACCGATGGGGCTCTGGTCGATGTCGACTACCTTGTCGAACTGCTCCAGCCCCTCGACCGCCATATGCGGCGCGGGCGTGAGGCCGGCGCCGTTGAAGTGACGCGCGACCACCGGAAACAGGGTGTCGTTGATCAGGGTCGACTTGCCCGATCCCGAGACGCCGGTGATGCAGCAGAGCGTGCCGACAGGGATCGAGACATCGATCGCGCGCAGGTTGTGGCCGCTGGCGCCCAGGATGCGCAGCTGGCGTGCGGGGTCGTTGGGTGTGCGCCGGGCGGGGATCTCGATGCGCAGCGCGCCGGACAGATAGCGTCCGGTCAATGAGGCCGGATTGGCCGCGATCGCATCCGCCGTACCTTGAGCGACGATCTCGCCGCCATGCGCGCCCGCGCCCGGTCCCAGATCCACCACCCAGTCGGCGGTGCGGATCGCCTCTTCATCATGCTCGACCACGATCACGGTGTTGCCCAGGTCGCGCAGATGGGTGAGCGTCTTCAGGAGCCGCGCATTGTCGCGCTGGTGCAGTCCGATCGAGGGTTCGTCGAGGATGTACATGACCCCGACCAGTCCGGCGCCGATCTGGCTGGCGAGCCGGATACGCTGGGCCTCGCCGCCCGAAAGCGTCTCGGCGCTGCGTTCGAGCGTCAGATAGTCGAGTCCGACATCGACCAGGAAGCGCAACCGGGTGGCGATCTCGGTGATGACCGGGGCGCCGATCGCGCCACGCTGGCCCGGCAGTTCCAATGTCTCGAACAGACGCAGCGACTCGCCGACCGGCAGGCCCGAGATCGCCGGCAGGTTGTGCCCGCCGATGAAGACATGACGCGCGGCTTCGTTCAGGCGCGTGCCCCGGCAGGCCGGACAGGGCCGCTGCGAGAGATAGCGCGCCAGCTCTTCGCGCACCGTGTTGGACTCGGTCTCGCGATAGCGCCGTTCCATGTTGCGCAGGATGCCCTCGAACACCTGCGGCTTGGGACTGCCCTTGGCATGCGGCAGCTTGAGCCGGACCCTCTCCGTGCCGCTACCGTAGAGGATCACTGAGCGCACCGGCTCGGGCAGCTCGATCCAGGGGATCTCGACATCGAAGCCATAGTGCTCGCCGAGCGAGCGGATCAGCTGGAAGTAATAGGCGTTGCGCCGATCCCAGCCGCGAACCGCGCCACCGGCCAGACTCAGTTCTGGATGCATCACCACCTTGTCGGGATCGAAGAAGGGCTCCACGCCCAGCCCGTCGCAGGTCGGACAGGCGCCGGCCGGATTGTTGAACGAGAACAGACGCGGCTCCAGCTCCGGCAGGCTGTAGCCGCAGAGCGGACAGGCGAACTTCGACGAGAACGTCAGCTCGGGACGCTCCGGCTCATCGATCCAGCCGACCTGGACGAGGCCGCCGGAGAGGTTGAGCGCGGTCTCGAACGACTCGGCCAGACGCAGCGCCAGATCGGCACGCACCCGGAAGCGGTCGACGACGACCGCGATGTCGTGCTTCTTCTTCGGGTCCAGTTCGGGCGGTGCGTCCAGCTCGTACAGTTGCCCGTCGATCCGAGCACGCACGAAGCCTTGGGCGTGCAGCTCGCCGAGCAGGTGCTGATACTCGCCCTTGCGCGCCGCGACCACGGGCGCGAGCAGCATCAGCTTCTCGCCCTCGGGCAGCGCCAGCACCCGGTCGACCATCTGGCTGATGGTCTGGGCGTCGAGCGGCTCACCGTGGGTCGGGCAACACGGCTGACCGACGCGCGCGAACAGCAGTCGCAGATAGTCGTGGATCTCGGTGATGGTGCCGACGGTGGAGCGCGGATTGTGCGAAGTGGTCTTCTGCTCGATGGCGATCGCCGGGGAGAGTCCCTCGACATGGTCGATGTCGGGCTTCTCCATCATCGACAGGAACTGACGCGCATAGGCCGACAGCGACTCGACATAGCGCCGCTGTCCCTCGGCATAGAGGGTGTCGAAGGCCAGCGATGACTTGCCCGAACCGGACAGCCCGGTCAGCACGATCAGGCGCTCGCGCGGCAGATCCAGGTCGATGTTCTTGAGATTGTGGGTGCGCGCACCGCGCAGTTTGAGGCTGTGCATGAAACGACCCGGCGTTCAAACCTTGAGCTGCGCCGCGAAGCGCTTCATGAGCGTCAGTAGCTCGTCGGCCTCGACTCGCCCCGCCCAGGCCGCCAGAAGATCCTTGCGCCGCGCCTCCATGATCTCGGGTGGATGCGCGAGATAGCCCATTGCCCAGCTGCCGAACAGACGCTGTTTGATCGGGGCCACTCCGATGAGCACTGAATCGAAGTGGCGCCGGTCGTCGAGGATGCGGCCGTAGAGCCGGAACACCTCTTCCTGCTCGCCCTCCAGCACCTGGATGAAGTGTCCGCCCCCGCAGCAGAGGATACCCGTGATGCCGAGTTCCTTGTTCTTGCGGCGCGAGACCTCCAGGATCTGTTTGAGCGCCTCGTCATCCACGCCCAGACTGGCGCGACTCACATACAGCATTCGCGACAGATTGCTCATCGGCCCTCACTCGACCCCGCTTTATCGTAGTCAACCGAAAGTCGGCATGATATCGCGCAGCCCGATGGATCTCGTCGAAAAACTCAGGCGCGTTCCGCCGCCTTCGCCAGCGTCCAGTGACGCTCCATCGCTTCGCGGGTCTCCAGACTCGGTTCGAGCCCTTGGTCGCGCAGCCCGCACTCGACCTGGGCGAAGCGACGTTCGAAGCGCTGATTGGCGGCGCGCAAGGCCTGTTCGGCGTCCACGCCCATATGACGGGCCAGATTGACGCAGGAAAACAGCAGATCGCCGATCTCGTGGACGCGCTCGGTCGGATCGGCGTGCTCGGCCAGGGTCGCGCGACACTCGGCGAGTTCTTCCTCGACCTTGCCGAAGACGGCCGACAGTTCGTCCCAATCGAATCCGACCCGTGCGGCACGACGCTGGAGCTTCTCGGCGCGCACCAGGGCCGGCAGTGCGCGCGCGACGCCGGCCAGGATTCCGTTCGACTCCCCGCTCTCAGTGCCCGCACGCTCGGCGGCCTTGATCTGCTCCCAGTGGACCCGGATGGCCGCCGTATCCGCCAGTTCGGCCGCGCCGAAGACATGCGGATGACGCCGAATCAGCTTGTCGCAGATCGCCGCGACCACGTCCGGGAAGGCGAAATGTCCATCCTCCTCCGCCATGCGTGAATGGAAGACGACCTGGAGCAGCAGGTCGCCGAGTTCATCGCGCAAGGCCGCCATGTCTTCGCGCTCGATCGCCTCGGCGACCTCGTAGGCCTCCTCTAGCGTATAGGGCAGGATGGTGCGGAAGGTCTGCTCCAGATCCCAGGGACAGCCGTGCTCGGGATCGCGCAGTCGCGCCATGATGGCGATGAGTCGGTCGATCGGTGGGGTGTCGGTCATGGCAACCCGTGGTGATGGAAACGCTTGACGGTCGGGAGACGGTATCACAGCGTACCGAACTCGGTTAAGCTTGGTGCGATGAGCTGATTCTCCCGACCCTCGCCCGCCAAGGCCGGCGACGCACAACCTGGGGTGATTGCCGCGCATGCCATTGATTCCGAGCGCCGACGAACTCCTGCGGCTGGCCCCTGACGCCGCGTCCGTCAAGGCGGCCAAGGGACTGGTCATTCCGGCCAAATGGCCCCGGCTCGGCTATGACGAGACGGCGGTCTGGGGCGAGTGTCAGGGCAGCGGCTCCAAACCCTATCAGACGCAGATCGATCTCTCCGGTCCGGCCTTCCGCTGTAGCTGTCCGAGCCGCAAATTCCCCTGCAAGCATGGTCTGGCGCTCGGTCTGCTGTATCTGCAACATCCCGATCGCTTCACGCGCACCGATCCGCCCGACTGGGTCGGCGAGTGGCTGGCCTCGCGCGCCCAGCGCAGTGAACGCCAGACGAAACGCCAGGAGTCGGCCGCGGGTGCCGGCTCAACGCCGACCGATCCTCGGGCCGCCGCGCGCCGCGAGGCCGAGCGTCAACGACGTCTGACGGAGGGTCTCGGCGAGTTGGAAGCCTGGCTGGCCGATCGGCTGCGTCAGGGGCTGGCCCAGCTCCAGGGTCAATCGGAGATCTGGATCGCCATGGCCGCGCGTCTGGTCGACGCCCAGCTTCCGGGGCTGGCTGAGCGGCTGAGACGCGCGGGCGCGCTGGTCGGTCGCGGCGAGCACTGGCCGAGCCGACTGCTGGCCGAACTCGGTCGGCTGCAACTCCTGATCGACGGCGCCAGACGTCTGGACAGCCTGTCGGCCGGCGAGCAGGCCGATCTGCGTGCGGCTCTGGGTCTGCCCCAGGACAAGGGCGCCGTGCTGGAGACGGGCGAGCGCCTCAGTGACGACTGGCAGGTGCTGGGCGTTCACATCGCCGAGGAAGAGCGGCTGGTGATGCGCCGCGTCTGGCTCCAGGGCCGAACCAGCGACCGCCCGGCACTGGTGCTGGACTACAGCCACGGTCAAGCGAACTTCGAGCCGATGCTGACGGTCGGCGACACTCTGGCCGCGATCCTCGCCTTCTATCCAAGTGCCGCGCCGATGCGCGCGCTGTTCGTCGATTCGCCGCGCCGTCTCCCGGAGGCCGCGTCCCGGCCGTCCGTCCCGCTCGCGGATGCGCTGGAACGGTTGGCCGACCAGATCGCCGCCAATCCCTGGCCGGCCGTTCGCGTGCTGAGCGTCTCCGGCGTCCCGCAGCCCGACACGAGCGACGACTGGCGGCTGTACGTCGGCGAGTCCACGACGCTGCGTCTGCAACTCGACACGGACGCGGCCTGGTCGCTCGTCGCGGCTGCCGGCGGTTCTCCGATCACCCTGTTCGGCGAATGGGATGGCGAGTCGCTGCGCCCGCTCAGTGCCTGGACTCCGGAGCTGATCTGGACCGCCGACACCGCCCGGAGCGACCGCTGATGTCACCGCTCGACCAACTGGCCACCCAACTCCTCATCGGCACCGACCGGCGCGCGCCCGAGTGGCCGAACGCGAACGGCGAGCTCGGTCGTCTGTCCGCCCAGATTCAGGCCGACGCGACCGCCTCGCCCGAAACCACTGCGCTGCGCTTGGCCGGCGTGCTCGCCGTCTGCTCGGCCGCCGGTTTCCGACCGCCGCCGACGGATCGACCACAGCTCCCGCTCTGCACTGAGGACGCGCGCCCCGTAGCGGCGGAACCCGAACTGGTGACGACGCTGCAAGCCATCCTGGACGAAGGGCCGGACCCGCTGCGCGTCCTGGCCTTGCGTCAACTAGACGCCGCCGGCTATCTCCTGCCGCCGCGACTCCTGCCACGCGCCCTGACGCTCGCCGTTCAACAGACCGATCTGCGTCCCTGGCTGCCGCCTGTGGTCGGCGAGCGCGGACGCTGGCTGGCGCGTCTCCATCCGGAGTGGTCGCCTGCCCTGACATTGGACGAAACGCCGCCCGATCCCGACTGGTGGGACAGCGGCACGCTGGACCAGCGGTGTCGGTTCCTGGCGGCCCAGCGTCGCCGCGACCCGGCCGAAGCGCGCGAGCGACTGGCCCAAACCCTGGGTGAAACCGACGCGCGTGGGCGCACCCGACTGCTCGCTGAGCTGGAGACCGGCCTGAGCCTGGAGGACCAGGACGTTCTGGAGACCTGTCTACAGGACCGGAGCAAAGAGGTGCGCCGACAGGCCGGTGCACTGCTCGCCCGCTTGCCCGACAGCCGCTATGTCTCCCGTCTGACCGAGCGTGTCGGTGCCTGTCTCGGCCAGACGCGCAAACGCCTGCGACAGGTGCCGACGATCGAGCCGCCCGCCGCCTTCGAGCCGGACTGGACGCTGGATGCCATCGAGGAGACGCCTCCCAAGGGCGAGGGACTCGGTCAGCGCGCCTGGTGGCTCTACCAACTGGCGCGCGCTCTGTCGCTCGGCTGGTGGACCGGCCAGACCGGACTGGACCCGGCCGACTGCGTGCGCTGGGCCAAGAGCACCGACTGGGAACTCGCCCTGCTGCGGGCCTGGAGCGAGGCGCTCGCCCGCACCCCGTCACTCGACTGGACCGAGGCGATCCTGAACCGGCTGCCAGTCGAGGGGCTGGCGCTCGATCCACTGGACCTCGTCGACCGGCTCCCGGCCGTCGAGCGCGAAGCCTACTGGCTGGCCCTGATCGAGCGTCCGCCCCGCGGCCTGTCCCTGGGTCTGTTGCTGACCCGCTTCACCCAGGGACTGATGCGCGAGGGTCTGCCCGGCCTGTCCGTGCCCGGCGCGCGGCGTCTGCTCGATCGGCTCTATCGCCAGGGCGGTGCAGGCCGTCTGGTCCAGGACTACAGCCTGCGCCGCGCCCTGCCCGGCTTCATCGCCTGTCTGCCGGACGCACTGCTCGACGAAGCCGCCAACGGCTGGCCGCGCGAGAGCCTGGACTCGCCTGCCGCGACCGAGACCCAGGCCCAAATTCTGGCCATCGTTCGGCAGCGCCAGATCCTCAACCACCATCTTCAGACAGGGCGATCCGCATGAATCAGATCCTGCGCCAGCACGCCGAACAGTCCTTCGCCGAGGAACTCGACGCACTCAAGCAGAGCGACAACCGCCAGCGTCCGCCCAACTGGGCCATGTCGCCCTGGGCGGTGGCGACCTATCTGCTCGGCGGACGGCTCGACAACGGCTTCGAGGTCAGTCCCAAATACATCGGCAGCCGGCGGCTGATCGAGACCGCGATCGCCACCCTGACCACCGATCGCGCCCTGCTGCTGTTCGGGGTGCCGGGGACGGCCAAGTCCTGGGTCTCGGAGCATCTGGCCGCCGCTGTCTGCGGCGACTCGACCCTGCTCATCCAGGGCACCGCCGGCACCAGCGAGGAACAACTGCGCTACGGCTGGAACTATGCCGAACTGCTGTCGAAAGGCCCCTCGACCCAGGCCCTGGTACAAAGCCCGCTGATGCGCGCCATGGAACAGGGCAAGATCGCCCGTGTCGAGGAACTGACGCGCATCCCGGCCGATGTCCAGGACACGCTGATCACCCTGCTCTCGGAGAAGTCGCTGCCCGTGCCCGAACTGGGCACCGAGGTCCAGGCCGTGCGCGGCTTCAACGCCATCGCCACCGCCAACAACCGCGACAAGGGCATTAACGAACTCTCCAGCGCCCTCAAGCGCCGCTTCAACACCGTGGTGCTGCCGCTGCCGTCCAGCGCGGACGAAGAGGTCGCCATCGTCAGCAAGCGCGTGGCCGAACTCGGGCGCGCGCTCGATCTGCCCGCCGAGCCGCCCGCCTTGAAAGAGGTGCAGCGTGTGGTGCGAATCTTCCGCGAGTTGCGCAACGGTCAGACCGAGGACGGAAAGACCAAGCTCAAGGCCCCGAGCGCCACGCTCAGCACCGCCGAGGCCATCTCGGTCATCAACAACGGCGTGGCGCTCGCCGCGCACTTCGGCGACGGGGTGATGCGCGCCGGCGACATCGCTTCGAGCCTGATCGGCGCCATCGTCAAGGATCCGGTGCAGGATGCGCTGGTCTGGCGCGAGTACCAGGAGACCGTGATCAAGGAACGCGGCGACTGGAAGGATCTCTACCGCGCCTGCCGCGACCACGACTGAGCGCGCCGCGCCCACAGCGGGGGAGCCACATGGCCGATTCGCCCTTCCATCTCTTCGGCATCCGCCACCATGGTCCGGGCTGCGCGTGCAGTCTGCTCCAGGCGCTGGAGGCCCTGAACCCCGATTGCATCCTGGTGGAGGGGCCGCCCGAGGGACAGGCGCTGCTGGAATGGCTGCGCGATCCGGAACTGGTGCCGCCGGTCGCCCTGCTCGTCTACGATCCCAAGGACGCGCGCGAGGCGGTCTTCTATCCCTTCGCCGAGTTCTCGCCGGAATGGCAGGCGCTGCGCTTCGGACTCGAACGCGGTCTGCCGACCCGTTTCTTCGATCTGCCGGTCGCCCACCGGCTCGCGCTCGACGCCTCAAGCGAACCGCTGGTCGAAGACCTCGAAGCCTCCGAAACCGCTGCCGAAGATCCCGAAGAACCCTCCGAGGCCGGCACCGAAGATCCAGACAACGAACAGCGACGCGACGACCCGCTCGACTGGCTCGGCCGCGCTGCCGGCTACAGCGATGGCGAGTCCTGGTGGAATCACCTGGTCGAGGAACGCGGCGACGGTCTGCACCTGTTCGCGGCCATCCGCGAGGCCATGACCCTGGTGCGCGAAGAATCGGGTGATGATCACTGGACGGCACACCGGCGCGAGCACGAGGCCCGACGCGAGGCGCACATGCGCAAGCTGATGCGTCAGGCGCGCAAGGAGGGTTTCGAGCGCATCGCCGTGGTCTGCGGGGCCTGGCACGTCCCGGCCCTGGCCGAGCTGCCGAGCGCGACCGCCGACAACGCGCTCCTCAAGTCGCTGCCCAAGCGTGCGGTCGAGGCGACCTGGGTGCCCTGGTCCTATCCGCATCTGAGTACCGCCAGCGGCTATGGCGCTGGCATCGCTTCCCCCGGCTGGTACGAACACCTCTGGCACAGCGCCCCGGAGCGACGGGCCATCGGCTGGGTCGCCCAGGCTGCGCAGTTGCTGCGCGCCGAGGATCTCGATTGCTCATCGGCCCATCTGATCGAGGCCGTGCGGCTGGCCGATGCGCTGGCGGCCATGCGCGAGCGTCCTCAGCCCGGTCTCGACGAACTCGACGAGGCGTTGCGCACGGTCGTCTGCCAGGGCGAGGAGGCGCCGCTGCGGCTCATCCATCGCGCGCTCGTCATCGGCGAGCGGCAGGGGCGCATCCCGGACCAGACGCCGGTCGTGCCCCTGCAACGTGACATCACCGAGCGCCAGCGCGCGGTGCGCCTGAAACCGGAGGCGAGCCGCAAGACGCTCGATCTCGACCTGCGCAAACCCACGGATCTGGCGCGCAGTCACCTGCTGCACCGTCTGTCGCTGCTCGGGATCGACTGGGGCGAAGTGCAGCGCACCGGGCGCTCGGTCAAGGGCACCTTCCACGAGGTCTGGACGCTGCAATGGGAGCCGCGGCACGCGCTGGCCATCATCAAGGCCGGCCGCTGGGGCAACAGCGTCGAGGAAGCCGCCACCCGCCGCGTCATCGATGCCGCTGAACACGCCGACACACTGCCGGCCCTCTGCGAACTGGTCGATCGTCTGCTGCTCGCCGATCTGCAAGCGGCCATCGTGCCGGTAACGCGCCGTCTGGAGGATCAGGCCGCCGTCGCCGGCGACGTGCCCCAGATGCTGGGTGCCATTCCGCCGCTGACCTCGATCCTGCGCTACGGCAACGTGCGCCAGACCGACAGCGGTCTGGTGGCTCATGTCCTCGCCGGGCTGGTGCCGCGCGCCGCGCTCGCGCTGCCCGGCGCCTGCACGGCGCTCGACGACGAGGCCGCCGGCGCCATGCGTGCGGCCATCCAGGGCGCCGACCGCCCGCTGCGTCTGCTTCAGGACGCGGAGTTCGAGCAGGCGTGGTCGCAGGCGCTGATGAGTCTCGCCGAGAGTGCGACCTGTCATGCCCTGATCGGCGGTCTGGCCGCGCGCCTGCTGTTCGATGCCCAGCAGGCGGATCTGGAGACGACCGCGCGCCGTCTGTCGCTGGCTTTGTCGCTCGCCAATGATCCGGCGCCGGCCGCCGCCTGGCTCGAAGGTTTCCTCAACCAGAGCGCCCTGGTGCTGCTGCACGACCCGAGCCTCTGGGCACTGGTCGACGACTGGGTCGCCGGCTTGAGCGAAGAGCATTTCGTGCGCGTGCTGCCCCTGGTGCGACGCGCTTTCTCGGCCTTCGCGCCGGCCGAGCGCCGTCAGCTCGGTGAACGCGCCCGACGTCCGGCGAGCGTCGCGCCCCTGGCCATGGCGGACACGGCCATCGATCTGGCACGCGCCGAGCGGCCCATCCCGCTGCTGCAACGTCTCCTGGGACTCGCACCATGACCGATTCGACCAACCCGACGCCCCCGAGCGACCCCGATCAGACCCGACTCCGGCGCTGGCGTCTCATCCTGGGCGAGCCGGCCGAGGCCGGTTGCGGATATGCGCTCTCGGGTCTGGACGCCCAGATCGACGCCGCGCTCGGCGCGCTCTACGATCCGGACGGTCCGGGCGGACTGCGCGGCGGCAGCGGCGCCTCCTCGCCGCGGGTCGTGCGCTGGCTCGGCGACATCCGCCGCTATTTCCCCGGCCCCCTGGTGCAGGTGATGCAGCGAGACGCCTTCGAGCGGCTGGATCTCAAGTCGATGCTGCTGCAACCCGAGCTGCTGGAAGCGGTGCAGCCGGACGTGCATCTGGTGGCCACGCTCATGGCCCTGCGCGGCATCCTCCCGGCCCAGACCCGCGACACCGCGCGCAGCGTCGTCGCCCGGGTGGTCGCCGCGCTCATGGCGCGGCTGGACGAACCGATGCGTGCGGCGGTCAGCGGTGCGCTCAACCGCGCCGAGCGCAACCGCCGTCCGCGTCATGCCGAGATCGACTGGAACCGCACCATCCGCGCCAACCTGCGCCACTGGCAGGCCGACTATCAGACCCTGGTTCCGGAGCAGCTCATCGGCTATGGCCGCAAGGCGCGACGCACCCAGCGCGAGGTCGTGCTCTGCATCGACCAGAGCGGCTCCATGGCCAACTCAGTCGTCTATTCGAGCATCTTCGGCGCGGTCATGGCCTCGCTGCCGGCGGTCAGGACGCATCTGGTGGTGTTCGACACCGCCGTGGTCGATCTCACGGCGGACCTGAGCGACCCGGTCGAGGTGCTGTTCGGCATCCAGCTCGGGGGCGGCACCGACATCAACCGTGCGGTCGGCTACTGTCAGGGACTGATCCGCGAACCGCGCAACAGTATCCTGGTGCTGATCTCGGATCTCTACGAAGGCGGCGTCGAGCGCCAGTTGCTCCAGCGCGCTGCCGAACTCATCCAGTCCGGCGTACAGGTCATCGTGCTGCTGGCCCTGAGCGACGAAGGCGCACCCTCCTATGACCACCAGCTCGCGGCCAAGCTCGCCGCGCTCGGCGCACCGGCCTTCGCCTGCACACCCGACCAGTTCCCGGAACTCATGGCCGCCGCGATCCGGCGCGAGGACGTGGCGCTGTGGGCCGCGAAGCAGGGGCTGGTCACAGCGCGGGCGCAGACCTGAGGCACGAGCAGGTTCGTCTATCTGCCGTTCTTACCCTCACGGCGCCGGCCCTGGCCGCCGCGCTCCATGGGCGTGTCGACGATGGCGTCGACCGTGTCCTGGTCGAGTTCCTGGGCTTCATAGGTCACGCCCTGACGTTCGATCTCGGCGACGAAGGCACGCAGATGATTGCGCGAGCCGCGTTGCAGATTGGAGTAGAGCGTCTGCAAATCCGTGTTGTCGGTCTCGGTGATCGCGGCCTCGAGATCGGCGATGTCAACCTCCTCGATCAGGGCGCCGACGCGCAGCGCGTCCATATAAGAAGACTCGCCGCGTTCCATCAGCTCGGCATACAGTGCCTGCAAGGCAGGATCGGCATAGACACCTGACTGAGTCGTATCGGATGGATCGGGCAGTGCATAACGGTCCATTGCATTCTTGACGCTGTCCATGTGCGTCTGCTCGGACTGGGCGATGTTGTCGAACAGCAGCGCTTGCCAGACGATGCCCATCTCGACATAGACATCACGGGCCAGGCGCTCCTCCTCACGCATGAACAGCAGGGTCGCCTCCTCGGCGTCGTCCAATTCGGTGAGGACGGGTGACGGGTCGACTTGACGCCCGTTGGGTCCGGCGCTCAATGTGGGCGCGGCCGCGAGGATCAGGCTGAAGGCCAGGGGAATCAAGGTGTATTTCGGATGCATGGACTGGCTCCTTTTTCGCTCGGGTTTCGACGAGAGTGTCGTGATCGTGGTAGAGCACAGGACATGCCATGCTTCAAGCCTTTGATTTAGATTGTTTTTATAATGCAGACCCAGAATTCTGACTCGACGAAGCGCGTTTCGACTCGACAGAAATGTCGAGCCGTCCGGGGTTCGAGACCGTTCGCGTATGCCCTCGGCGCCCTCTCTCTGCTGCTGACGAGCACAGGACTGGGTGCGGCGGACGATCTCCAGTTGGATGCTTCGATCGCGCTGGGCTTCGACTCCAATCCGGCACAGACGCGCACCGGGCCGGACCTGGCCTTTACACGCTATGCCGTCGAGGCATCGCGTTCCTGGTCAGCGAACGCCGGCCAAGCCTTCAGTCTGGGCGGCGGCGGCTGGTATCGCGATTACGAGGCCGCCAACGATGCCTATCGCCTCAACTTACTCAGTGAATGGTCGCGCGAGAGCGCTTCAGGGCTAGGACTGTGGCGACTCAATCTGGCCGGCAGCGCTTACCGCGATGCCTTGGTACCTGCCGACGAGCGTGATGAGGCGGGCGTTGGAGCGCGTTACGATCACCTGATCTCCGCGCGCTACACCCTTGGACTGAGCGTCGATGTCCGTCAGCTCGACTATCTTCACCCCGCGCTGCCCTGGGCAGGTCGTCCGGGAGGGGCGTCGAACTCGGGTTCGAAGCATGGCGAAACCGGCCGCAACCGTAGCAGCCAGATGGCACGGCATCGCGACGACACACGCCTCGAACTCGGCCTGGATCTGACACGCCATTGGTCACCGGACCTCTCGACCCGGTTTGCACTGGCGTATGCGGAGAACGACTCCAGTGTTCATCTCGAAAGTTATCGTCGTCCGGGCTTGAGCGGATCACTGCGACTGGAGCCATCCGAGGACTGGCAGGTGGAAGCCGCCGTGAGTGGATCGCTCACCCTTTATACAAAGACACCCAGTCATCGCGAACGCGAGGATCGCCAATTCGGCCTGAGTCTGGCCCTGCGTCGCCGGTTCGCCGCGCCGCCCGGCGATGGCGCCGAGTGGCAGTGCCGGCTCACATGGCTCGACAGTGATTCGACGCTGGCCGACTATTCCTTCCAACAATGGGTGACAGAGTGTGGCCTCTCCTGGTCGTTACGCTGATCGATTTCGCCGCCGCCTGGGTCGGGCGATCTTGGTGATGGCGGTGCTGGCATCCAGCCCGGTCGACGCGCAGGAGCCACGGCTGGCGCGCGTGCTGGCGATCGCACCTGGGGGCGTCACCCTGAGTCTCGAACCGTCGGCCGGGAATGCGTCCGAGACCCTGGTCGTGCCACTCGCGGAAGGTGATCAGCCCTCGGGAATCCGCGTCGGTGGCTTGGTCCGTCTCTGGCCCGGCCCCGAAGGCATGCGCAACAGCTCCCTGGCGGGAGCGCGACTCGACGTGCTCGGCGGCGCCTCGGGCTTGCAGGATCGCACCGGGGTACGGGCGCGTCTGATGCAGGGATCGCGATCGGGCGCGGGCGGCGGTTCCGGCGGAGGACGCGGTGGACGCTGAACCGACGCGCGAGCGCGAGCGCGAGCGGCTCCCGCCCCCCTGGCTGGGACATCTGCTGGTCTTCGGCCTGCTCTTCGCACTGGTGCTCGGCTGGTTCTTCTGGCAGACCCGTCAGGCGCAGCATCTGTTTGAGGCCGACGCGGGCGAACACGCACGGCTGCTGGCCGATGCCGTGACCCTGCATGCACGCGGCGCGCTCCTGGCCGAGGAACTGATCGAGGCACTCCTGACGCGCGTGCTCGGCAACTCGGCGCGTTTCGTCGATTATCTCGATGGCGTGGCGCCCTTCGCGGACGAGGAACTCGCCGCCTTCGCCGCCGAGGCCGGCCTGGCGGTCATCCGCATCCAGCGCGCCGACATCCAAGTCCAGGGACCGCGTGACTGGGACGCCGGACGCGAACTGAGCTGCGAAACTCTGGAACGTCTGGTGCGTCTGCCTGAACCACATGTCATCCTCTTCGGCGTTGCGAGAAGCCAGGGCGATGGATGTGTGCTCGTCGGTCTCGACAGCGGTCGGACCCAAGCCCTGGAGGAGGCCATCCGCCTCACCCGAGCGCTCGACGCCATCGCCGCCCTGCCCGGTGTGCGTGCGGTTCGGCTCGATGGCGCGGCCCGTCTCGCCTCGGTCACGCCGATGCCGACCGAACTGCCGCGTATCCAGATCCGGCAAGCGGCGGACGGCACGCTCGTGGCCGAAGCCAACGCCTCGGTCTCTGGTGCCGGCCTGCATCTGGAACTGGATGCCGGTCCGCTCCAACGGATGCGTGAACGGCTGTGGTGGGAGTTCCTCGGGTTCATCCTGGTGCTGGCCGGAGCCGGCGGTGTGGGCGCCTGGATCCTGTATCGTCATCAGCGCGCCCATGAGCGTCAGCGTCTGGACTATGAACGACGCCTGTCACGCCAGCGCGAGGAGGCCGGTCTGGGACGCGCCGCCGCCTCCATCGCCCACGAGATCCGCAACCCGCTCAATGCCATGGCGATGGGACTGCAACGCCTGCACTGGGAGGCCGACGAACTCAGCGACGAGCATCGGCGTCTGCTCGATGTGGTGCAGCAAGCGCTCAAGCGCACCAACGGTACGGTCAGCGGCCTGCTCGACTATGCGCGCCCCATTCGCCCCAGGCCGGTGCCGGTCGCGCTCGGGCGGCTGGTCGCCGAACAACTCGAACTCTATGCGGCGGCGTTCAGCGCGGCCGGCTGGCGGCTCGACACGCGCCTGCAGGACGATGCCTGGACCGCGGCCGATCCCGATCTGCTGCGCCAAGTGCTCGACAATCTGTTGCGCAATGTCATCGAGACCGAGACGAACGCGGGCGTGCTGGAGATTCAGGTACGGCGCCAAGCCGACAGCGTCGAACTCAGTCTGACCAATGGCGGCCTGACGATCGCGCCCGACGAGTTCGAACGTCTGCTCGAACCCTGGTTCACCACCAAGACCCACGGCACGGGCCTGGGACTGGCGATCTCGCGGCGGGTCATCGTGGCGCACGGCGGCACGCTCGGTCTCACGGCCCCCCGTCCCGACCATTTGCGCGTCAGCCTCCGGCTGCCCGTTGCTCCACCTGTCTGAGAGGTAGACCACGCCCACCATGAAGATCCTGATCGCCGACGATGATTCCATGCAGCGCGAACTGCTGGCCGGTTTCCTGCGCAAACGCGGGCACGCGGTGTTCGAAGCGGCCGATGGGACACAGGCCCTGACCGTCTTCGCGCGCGAGCCGATCCAATTGGCCCTGCTCGACCATCGCATGCCCGGACTGACGGGTGACGAGGTGCTGGCGCGACTGCAGGCGATCAATCCGCTGGTACGCGCCATCCTCATCACCGCCTATGGCGCGGTTGAGACGGCGGTGCGGGTGATGAAGCTGGGCGCCGACGATTTTCTGGAGAAGCCGGTCGATCTGAGCCAGTTGATCGACAAGATCGAGCGGCTGGAACAGGAGCTGGCCATCGCCGAGGATGTGGTCGAGGTGACTGAGACATTGACCGAGACGTCCTGGCCGATCGCGATCATCGGCTCCAGCCCGGCGATGCGCGAAACGTTGTCAATGGCGCGCCGACTCGCCGACAGCCCCTGGAGCGTGCTGATCCAGGGCGAGACCGGCACCGGCAAAGAACTCTTCGCCCGTCTGATCCATCAGCTCAGCCCCCGGAGCGAGTCGCCCTTCGTCGCGCTCAACTGCGCGGCCATCCCGGACACTCTGTTCGAGAGCGAACTCTTCGGCCACGAGAAAGGCGCCTTCACCGGAGCCGATCGCGCACATCGCGGCTGTTTCGAGCGCGCCAACGGCGGTACGCTCTTTCTCGACGAGGTCGGCGAGTTGAGTCCGCCCCTGCAATCGAAGCTGCTGCGTGCGCTCCAGGAAAAGCGCATCAACCGTGTCGGCAGCGAGCGTGACATCAGTGTGGATACGCGGGTGCTGGCCGCCACCAATCGCGATTTGCGCACACTCAGTGCCGGCGGTGAGTTTCGCGAGGATCTCTACTTCCGGCTCAAGGTACTCGACATCAAGCTGCCGCCGTTGCGCCAGCGTCGCGAGGACATCCCAGCGCTCATCGAGCACTTCGTCGCACGCGATGCCCCGCGTGCCATCCAGCTCGCGCCCGAGACGCTCGATGTGCTGATGCGCTACGACTATCCGGGCAACGTGCGCGAACTCGAACACATCATCCAGCGGAGCCTGACGCTGGCGCGTGGTTCCGTCCTGCGTCCGCGCGACCTGCCCGAGGAGGTCATGCGCAACCAGGGAGCGGACGCGGGACAATTGCGTGAGCGGCTCGATGCCATGGAACGCGCCCTGCTCGTCGAGGCGCTCGAACACAGCGACTGGGTCCAGACTCAGGCCGCCGAGCGACTCGGCATCAGCGAGCGAGTGCTGCGCTACAAGATGGGCAAGTACGACATTCGCCGCGCGTGGAACTAACTGGGGCGCGCTTGGGGTCGGCATTGTTCTTCGGTCGCACCGTTTGACCCATATCAAGGGTGAGGTGCGCGCGCGGATCTAATCTATACGCATCAACCAAACAGGCTGACGGTCGCACTCTTGGACCCATGCGCCCGTGTTGCTGAAGGCCAGATCGGATGGTCGTCCGGGCTGACCTGATTCGGAGGACGAAATGATCGAAATCACCGTCATCATGAAAGCCACCAACGAGCCGCTCAAGCGGACCCCGGTCACGCTCTGGCTCGATGCCGAGGACAGCCAGACCGCGCCGGTCCTGACCGATCGCGACGGCGTGGCGCGCTTCGATCTCCCGCCGGCCAGCGGCAAGGTGCTGGTCTCGGGCGTTGAGCGCTACCACGGGCGTCTGGATGGCCGGATTCCGATCGCGCTCTGGTCGATCACCCAATCCGAACATAGCTCACTGGGCATGCCCGGCGAGTTTCCGAGCGGCAGCAACGCCTATCCCAGCATGA
The DNA here is from genome assembly GCF_013385175.1 of Allochromatium humboldtianum. GTDB lineage: Bacteria > Pseudomonadota > Gammaproteobacteria > Chromatiales > Chromatiaceae > Thermochromatium > Thermochromatium humboldtianum. The sequence goes on from NZ_JABZEO010000005.1 coordinate 56,622, forward strand.
CCACCCAAACGATCGCGGTCGATGGGCGTGAGGTGCTGACCGACAGCGAGGGCTATCTGGTCGATCCCGCCGACTGGTCGGAGGATTTCGCGCGCGCCCTGGCCAGACACGAGGGGTTGACCCTGACCGAGCGGCACTGGGAGGTGATCCGTTTTCTGCGCGAACACTTCGCCCGGCACGGCGCCCAGGCGACGGTGCGCGACATGATCGCGCACTTCCGGCGTCTCTGGGGTGCCGAGGACGGCGGCAACCGGGGGCTGCACCGGCTGTTTCCGCGCGGCGGTCCGCAGAAGCAGGGCAACCGGCTGGCGGGGCTGCTGCGCACCAAAGGCGAGCATTGACCGCTACCAGCCTGAACTCACTGCCGCCAGAAGGCCGGCATGAACAGGATCAGCAGGGTGAAGATCTCCAGCCGCCCCGCCAGCATCCCGAAGACCCCCAGCCACTTGACCGCCGGGTCGACCGTGGCGAAGGTGACGGCCACCTCGCCCAATCCAGGCCCGCAGAGATTGACCGTGGTGAAGACCGCGCCGAACGCCGATTCCAGATCCAGCCCGGCGGCCATCATGGCCACAGTCAGCAGCAGACAGGTCGCGATATAGAGCACATAGAAGCCCCAGACCGACAGCAGCACGTCCTCCTTGATGACGCGACGGCCGATCTTGACCTCCAGCACCGCATGCGGATGGGCGAACTGGAACAACTGACGAACCCCCAGCTTGACCAGCAGCATCACGCGCAGCACCTTGAGTCCGCCCGCCGTCGAGCCGCCGCAGCCGCCGGTGAAGGACAGGATGACCAGCACCAGGGGAATGTGCAGTGGCCAGTCGCCGAAGGTCGCGGTGCCGAATCCGGTACTGGTCATGATGGAGACGACCTGGAAGACGCCATGCCGTAGTGCTGAACCGACATCGGCATAGGCCTGCGCCCAGTACAGACTGGCAGCGATGAAGAGCGAGCCGCCGAGGACGATCAGCCCGAAGGTGCGCGTCTCCGAATCATGCAGATAGGCTCGGACGTCCAGATCGCGCCAGGCGACGAAATGGATGGCGAAGTTCACGGCGCCGGCCAGCATGAAGACGATGGCGACCGCCTCGATCAGCGGGCTGTCGTAATGCCCCAGGCTGGCGTCATGGGTCGAGAAGCCGCCGGTGGCCACGGTCGCGAAGGCATGGCCGACGGCATCGAACACCGTCATCCCGGACAGCCAGAACGCCAGCGCACAGGCCGCCGTCAGACCGAAGTACAGCGACCAGAGCACGCGTGCCGTCTCGCCGATACGCGGTGTCGGTTTTTCGTGCTTGGCCACACCCGAGGCCTCGGCCCGGTAGAGCTGCATCCCGCCCACGCCCAGCAGCGGCAGGATGGCCACCGCCAGCACGATCACGCCCATGCCGCCGAGCCACTGGATCTGCTGACGGTGGTAGAGGATCGACTTGGGCAAGCGGTCGAGTCCGTCGATGACGGTCGCGCCCGTGGTGGTGAAGCCCGAGATCGACTCGAAGACCGCATCGGTCAGGCTCAGATGAAGCCCGAGAATGAAGGGCAGTGCGCCGAATACACCGAGCAGCGCCCAGAACAGCGCCACGATCAGAAAACCGTCGCGCACCGAGAGTTCGCTCTCACGATGGTAGTTCGGCAGCCACAGCAGCAGACCCGCACTCAGGGTTGTCAGGAGTGACTCCAGGAACACCAGACCCTGCCCATCCTGATAGATCAGCGCCACGACCAGCGACGGCAGAAAGCTCAGGCTGTAGAGCATCAACAGCAGACCGAACAGCCGGATGATGGCGCGCCAGTGCATGGTTCTACCGTGTTATCGAGTCGGCACCAAGGGAGCGTTTTTAGTAGCCGCCGTTCTCGTCCTGCCACATCGCTGGCGCGAAGCGCAACACGCGGTTTCGTCCCTCGTCCTTGGCCCGATACAGGGCCACATCGGCATATTTGAGCGTCTGCCAGAAGGTTTCACTATCCTCGGGAAACAGCGCTACGCCGACTGAGATCGTTTTCTTCAGCTCGCCGCCGGCGATGCGGAATTTGTATTGTTCGACGGCCGAGCGAATCTTTTCCGCCACCTTCAAGGCCGCTGCCCCATCGGTGTCGGGCAATAGGATCAGAAATTCCTCGCCGCCGAAGCGAATGACCAGATCGGACGCGCGGACATTTTGTTTCAACAGTTCGGCGATCGACTTGAGCACCGCATCCCCGGCATCATGACCGTGGGTATCGTTGACCATCTTGAAATAATCCAGGTCCAGCAACAGGATCGCCAGCCCGGTTTGATGACGCTTGGCCGTCGCGACCAGAGTCTCGACATATTCTTCCAGGAAGCGTCGATTGTGCAGCCCGGTCATGGCATCCTGCAGCGAGGATTCGCGCAGGGTCTCGGTCAGCCGCTTGGCCTCCAGGACCGGCGCCATTTCGCGGATGAACATCAGGATATAGGGCACTTGCAGCGCCAGACAGGCGGCTGTGGTCGCGGGTGTGACCAGTTGCACCACGGCTCCCACGACACCGGATTGAATGATCGGCACACAATAATGCCGCCGCACCTCTCCGCCCTTCGCATCCGGAACGAACGCGGTGCAGATGTGCTCCTGAGTCAGTCCATCGACCATATGCCCGGCGCGGCGGGCGCGGCAGCGTTCACCGCGCACCAGGATCTGCGGATCGCACCACAGACAGCCGTGGCCGTTCTCGCCATCGACGGCGATCACCTGCAAGTGACCATTGTCCAGGGTTTCGTAGAACGAGTATTCGAGCAAACCGAATCGCTCGGTCAACAGACGACCGAACCGGTCGTAGATCTCGGCCTTGGTTTCGTCTTCCTCGATGGTGATCTTGAAGGTCGCCGCGTCCGCCAGACTGTTGACCATGTCGATGGTGGCTTCGAGCTGATTGTCGATGCCGCTGGGCATGCGTCCCGTCAGTTGGGCGACGCGCTCGACGATGCTCGCCAGCCCCTGTTCCAGATAGCCCAGCAGCCGATTGACGTGGGCGGCGATGAGGCCGATGTCGTCCGTGGTGCGCTGCGTGACCCGCGCCTTGAACTGACCTTTGAGCGCCCGTTGCACCACCTCGCCAATCTCGGTGGCCGTGTCGCCGACCGGCAGCATCAACCGCCGTGCCCCGACGATCGCCAGCAGCGAAAACACCGCGACCGTGATGATGATGCTCACCACGCTGGTCATCGCATGTTTGCGCAACCCGGACAACAGCAGCTCGATGGTGACGGCGCCCAGGACGTCGCCCTCGTTCACCTGATGGCATTGCAGACAATTCGGGGTGCCGCGCGAGCTGGCGATATAGGGGATGGTTCCGCGAAACACCGGCTCGCCGATCTCATCGATGATGCTGAACCTCGGTTGGCCGTCGCGCAGAACCTGTGCCTCGATGCGGTCGGCGACCATCTCGCGTTGCAGTCCTTCGCCGAACTGTTTGCTCACCAGAGGCGAACGGATCACCCGCGCCATGCTCAGTCCCTGCACTTCCATCAGGCGTTCGAGAAACTGCTCGCGTTTACCGATGGTGCCGTTGATCATCGACTCGGTGAGATGCACGCGGACGATCTCGGCGGCGGTTTTGACATGGGCCGTCGATGATGTCAGCGCAAACGAGCGGAAGGCATAGAGTGAGATGATCACCAGCGCCACCAGGATGCTCGTCGCCAGGGCAACGAAGAGGAGCGTGACCTTACGATTGAGCGTCATCTGTTTCCGTACCTGGACGGCGGGGCGCTGCTTGCAGCGATTGACGGGTAGGACATTCAGGCGATCCGGAAGGGTCTGAGACAGGATGCCGGGCTTTTGAGGGTAGCGACTGTTGGATCGGCGGTCAACGCACGGGGCAATCGCGCGTCGACCGGCGCCCGTCACTCGGGCCGATTGATGGCGATGGGGGGAGCGACAGACCGGGTTCAGGCGATTTCCGTCCCCGGCAATCTGACCCATACCAGCAGACCGCCCGCCTCGGCGCAACCGAAGCCGAGCGTGCCGCCATAGGCTTCGACCACGTCGCGCACGATGGCCAGTCCCAATCCCGTGCCGGCCTGACGCTCGTCGAGTCGCAGGCCACGCTCGCCGAGCCTTGGCCAGTGTTCCGGGAGCACTCCGGGGCCATCGTCGGCGATGCGGATCTCGACCTGTCCCTCGACTTCCGGTGAGGTCGACACCTGGATCTCGACCCGGTCACGCGCCCACTTGGCCGCGTTCTCCAGCAGATTGCCGAGCAGTTCGAGCAGATCGTCCGCCATCAGCGCCACGGCGACCGGCTCGGGAGCCGTGATCCGCCAGTCGATCCGTTCGCCGGCGGGAGTGCGCTCCAGGGTGCGTAGCAGACGCTTGAGATTCTCGACGACCTCGGCACGCGCGGCATGCGGCGGATGGCCGGAACGCACGCGCGCGCGGATCAGCTCGCGCTCGACACGCCGACGCATGGTCAGGGCCAGTTGGTCCAAGTCCTCGGCCAGATCCGGATGACCGGCACGGCGCAGCCGCTCGGCGTCAGTCGCCAGCACGCTGAGCGGGGTCTTGAGTCCGTGGGCGAGATCGGCGGTCCAGGCACGCGCCCGCTCGACCGAGCGTTCACGGGCTTCAAGCAGGGCGTTGAGCTCGGCGACCAGCGGCCGGACCTCTTCGGCGCCCTGCGCGACCAGACGTGCAGCACGACCGGCGCGGATGGCGCCGACCTCGCGGCGCAACGCTTCCAGAGGCGCCAGTCCGGTCTGGATCTGGACCAGGGTGGCCAGGGTGAGCAGAAGCGCGATCAGCCCCAGATAAGGGCGCATGTCGGCGGTGAAGTTGGCGCGTGCGGCGAGCAGTTCGGCCCGATCCTGGGCCAGGATCAGGCGCAGTTCGACCGGCTCGGGGTCCGCCGAGACCCGGATGCGCCGCTCGCGCACCAGGAGCGATTGTCCGGCCGGTCCCGGCAGACGATGGGCATGGATCACGCCTGGAGCCAGATTGTCATCCGGCAGGATCAGCACCTCGTCCCAGAGCGAACGCGAACGCAGGGCGCCAGACTGACCGGGACGGTCGATCTGCCAATAGTGACCGCTCAGGGGTTGAGCGAACGCGGGAGACTGGGGTTCCTGGGTCAGACGGATCGAGCCGTCGGGCGAGATCTCGACGGCGGCAGCGAGCTGATTGAGCCGCACCTCCAGTTCGACGCCGAGATGACGCTCGACATGGCGCTCGAAGAGATTCGCTAGCCCGAGCCAGGCGATCAGCAGGGCCAGCGTGATCGAGATCAGCGCGCTGAGCCAGAGTCGCGCCCGGAGTGATCGGCGCCTCATGCGAGCTTGAATTCCGGGTTCGCGATCATGGGGTATGCGAGGCGTCATCCACCTCGATCAGATAGCCGAAACCACGCCGGGTCTGGATCAGTTCGGCCCCCAGCTTGCGCCGCACCCGCCCGACCAGCACTTCGACCGAGTTGGAGTCGCGCTCGAAGTCCTGGGCATAGAGCTGCTCGGTCAGCTCCTGTTGCGAGACGACGCGCCCGGCCTGCTGCATCAGATAGCTGACCAGACGGTATTCCTGGGGCGAGAGATGGATGGGCAGACCGTCGCGGCTCAGGGTCTGGCGTCGGGTGTCGAGCCGGAAGGGGCCATGGACGAGCACGGGCGCCGGTTGTCCGGCAGCGCGGCGGACCAGCGCCCGCACGCGCGCGAGCAGTTCCTCGAACCGGAAGGGCTTGGGCAGATAGTCGTCGGCGCCGGCCTCGATGCCCTCGACGCGCTCGGTCCAGTCGCCGCGCGCGCTCAGGATCAGCACCGGCAGCCGCTGACCGGCGGCGCGCCACTGGCGCAGCACCGACAGCCCATCGAGTCCCGGCAGACCGAGATCCAGGATGGCGGCGGCATAGGGTTCGGTGTCGCCCATGAACCAGGCCTCACGCCCCTCGCGCGCGCGTTCGACCAGGAAACCGGCAGCCGTCAGGCCGGCCGTCACCGTCTCGGCGACCTGGTCGTCGTCTTCTACCAACAGCAGGCGCATCAGTCGTCGTCCTCCAGTTCCAGGATGTGTCCATCACGGGCATCGACCTCGATTTCCAACCGGCGCCCGTCCGGAGTCAGGATCTTGATTTCGTAGATCCAGACCGGCTGGCCGGTGCGCTTCTCGCGTTCGAGTTCGAGCCCGATCACCTGCCCCGGTATCTGCTCGCCGATATGATGCAGGATCTCGGCGATCGGTCGGATCTCGTCACGCAGACGCGCCTCGCGCGCGCGCTCGTGATCCGCCTGAGGATCGGCATTCACCTGCCCGAACAGGCTCAGGAGGCCCATGAGGATGACGAAGCGCATCGCGGAGGTTGGCGTCATGGTTCTGTGCTTGGCGTCCGGACTCAGTCCTTCCAGGGACCATGACCCGGAATGTCGATCCAGCGTTCGTCGTAATTGCCTTCGGCGGCCTTGCGATGACAGGCGTTGCACTGGCTGAAACTGCCGACCTCCGGGTTGCCCGTCACCAGACGGGCCGGGATCTCGTCGTGCTCGCGCTTGAAGTCGACGCTTTCGGTGATGCGCGGCAGACTAGAGGCCGCGCCCGCGTTGCTAGCACCGCTTGGGACCATCTGCAACATCACATTGGCGGCGTTGGCTCCCAGGAAGGTGCTGATCTCGGTACGCAGTTCCTCCGACAGACTGGCATCGTCACCGTAATGATTGGCTAGCGCCTCCGGCGTCATGATCTGCGCCCAGGCCTGCGGCGGGAGCAGACCGGGCGGGTAGGCCATGTGGCAGGAGCCGCACTCCTGACTGTAGGTGGCGTTGACGGCTGGTGCCAGCGCCTGGCGCGACTCGAACAAGCTGCTTTTCTCGCGGCCGCGCTCGTCGTCGTCATCATCGTCGTCATCGTCGGCGAACGCCAGATGGGCCGTGCCCATGGCCAGAGCCCCAGTGAGCAGGAGTGTCAGGACGGATTTCAATGGAAACGGGTTCATGTGTCGATTCTCCGGCTCATTGAGTCTTGATGTAGGCGATGAAATCCGCCTTTTCATTGGCGGTGCACTCGCGTCCCAGGGTCCAGCGGCAGTTGCGGGTCAGCCATTTCTCGATCTTGGCGGAATCGGTGAGGCGCTGTGGATTCACCGAGGGCGCCATGGGTTCGATGACCTTGCCGGTGTTGGCCTGACGTCCCGGTTGGGTCAGGTCTCTGCCATGACAGGTCACGCAACTGCGTGGTGCGGATCCGTCCGCCTGCGGATATTCCTTGGTCCAACCCGCCGCACCGGCGGCTGGATCGGCCGCCCAGAGCGTGGCCGGCAGGATCAGGGTGCTTGCACTGAGCAGGACGGTGGCGAGGTGTCGTTTCATGGTCGGTTCTCCGTTCGTGATCGGTCAGCCTGGCGCCGGTCGGGGTTCCCGCCAGCTGGGTCAGGCTGTGCCGACAGCTTACGGAGGACTGCCTGACAAAAGGCTGACAGCAGTTGCCAGTCTTCAGTCAGGCGCCTTTGGTTAATCTGCCGGTCCAGGGCGGAGACACGCCCGAACCGACGAACCGATCATGACATCCTGTACGGAGAACCCAGCCATGCCGAACGACTATCCGACTGACACGACCACCCTGCCCCATCATTCCGAACCGAAGACATCCGAGCGGATTCGCGTCTGGGATCCTCTGGTGCGCGTGTTCCATTGGTCACTGGTGGCCGGATTCGCCACCGCCTTCATCGTCGAGGACGACCTGCTCGGCGTCCATGTCTGGGCCGGCTATCTGGTGCTCGCCCTCGTCGCCGTGCGTCTGGTGTGGGGTCTGATCGGCACGCGCCATGCGCGCTTCAGCGACTTCGTGCGCGGTCCGGGCGCGGTGCTGGCCTATCTGCGCGATGTCGTGAGTCTGCGCGCACCGCGTTATCTGGGGCACAATCCGGCCGGCGGAGCCATGATCCTGCTGCTCCTGATCAGTGTCGCCGCCACCGGGATCAGTGGTCTGGCGCTCTATGGCGCCGAGGAATTCGCCGGTCCGCTGGCTGATGTGATGCGTGGTCTGCCGGCGTTCTGGGGCGATGCCCTGGAAGAGACCCATGAGGTGTTCGCCAATCTCACGCTCGGTCTGATCCTGATCCATGTGGCCGGGGTGCTCGTCTCCAGCCTGCTGCATCACGAGAACCTGATCGGCGCCATGATCAGCGGCTACAAGCGGAAAGAGATCGAGTGAGCGTTTCGCGACACATTAGACCTGGAGAGCCGATACCATGCCTACCCGTCCTTTCATCGCCCGGTTTGTGCTGATGGGTCTGTTGCTCGTCGCGACCGGCGCTGCCCTGGCGGCCACGGACGACGAGCCTCGGGACTGGCGCCGTTGGCTGCGGATGTTTCCGAACATCGCTCCGGCCACTCAGCCGGCCTATCTCCAGGAGTGCGGTTCCTGCCATCTGGCCTATCCGCCCGGCGTCCTGCCGGCGGCGTCCTGGAGCCGGCTCCTGGCGCCCGAGTCACTCGCCGATCACTATGGGGATGACGCCTCGCTGCCGGATGCGCTGGTCGCCGAGTTGCGGGGTTATCTGATGGCCAACGCCGCCGACGGATCGGCGCGCATCCGCGAGCGGGCCTTCGCCGTGCCCGGTGCGGCGCGATCCGACACCGGCCTGCCGCGCATCACCGAGACACCCTATTTCATCCGCAAGCATCATCGGATTCCGGCACGTCTGGTCACGGATAACCCCGAGGTCGGCAGCTTCAGTCAGTGCAACCGTTGTCACATCGGCGCCGACCGTGGGATCTTCGATGAGCGTCAGATCGAGATCCCCGGCCTGGGACGCTGGAAGGATTGAGCATGTCCATCGAGTCACGCACACCGACAACGTCGGCTGAAACCGCCCGGCTGCTGCGACTGGCGACCTGGGCGTCGGTGAGCACCGCCGGCCTGCTGATCCTGGTCAAGGTCATTGCCTGGGGGATGACCGGGTCCATCACGGTCCTGGCCTCCCTGATGGACTCGGCGATGGATGCCATGGCCTCCCTGCTGACGCTGCTTGCCGTGCGCTGGTCGTTGCGGCCACCGGATGCCGAGCATCGTTTCGGGCATGGCAAGGCGCAGGCCCTGGCCGCGCTCGGGCAGTCGGCCTTCATCGCCGGCTCGGCGCTGTTTCTCGGCTTGCAGGCCGTCGACCGCTTCCTGCATCCACGCCCGCTGACCGAGATCGGTGTCGGTCTGGGCGTGATCACCTTCGCTATACTGGTCACGCTGGCGCTGCTCGCGCTCCAGCGCCATGTCATCCGGCGTACCGGATCGCCCGCGATCCGCGCCGATGCCCTGCACTATGCCACCGACCTGGCCACCAACTCGGCCACCCTGGTCGCGCTCGGGCTGGCCGGTCTCGGCTGGTCGTGGATCGATCCGCTCCTGGGGCTGGCCATCGGCCTCTATATCCTGTGGAGCGCCGCGCGGATCGGACGCGACGCCGTTGAGATGTTGATGGATCGCGAACTGCCCGATGAAGCACGCTGGCAGATCCTGGAACTGGCGCGCGCCATACCTGAGGTCTGCGGTGCACATGGACTGCGCACGCGCCAGTCCGGACAGTCGCTGATCATCCAGTTGCATCTCGAACTCGACGACGCGCTGCCACTGAGTCAGGCCCATCAGATCACGCGCGCGGTCGAGGAGCGGATCCGGGAGCGTTACCCGGACTCCGACATCCTCATCCATCAGGATCCGGTCAGTCTCGGCCGCGAGGCGATGGACTCCTGAGATTCCGCGCTGAGCGACTCAATCGACGGGCGGAATCCAGCCATCGTTGAGCGTGCGCATGAAGGCGACGATGGCCGCTTCCTCCTCGGCGCTCAGTCCCAGCTTACCGAGTTCATCGGTGTTGACGTTGGCCGCGATCTCAGGCTCGGGCCAGCAGTTTTGGCCCGGCTCGGGCGCATCGATCCGCTCGCACACCGGCTTGGTATCGCGGGTGTTGTAGAAGTGGACCACCTCTTCCAGACTCTTGTGGGCGCCGTTGTGCATGTAGCTCTTGGCGAAGCCTTCAGAGGGTCGAAGATCGGCATTGCGCAGACTGGGCACCTTGAACTTGCCCAGGTTCTCTTCGGCGCGATCGGCGAAGCGCGGCACCGTCTTGAGGAAACCGCCGAGTCCGGGATCGCGCCAGGCTGCGCCTTCGGGATTGCGCTCGCTCTGCCGGTACCACGGGTTGTCCGGGTTGCGCCCGACACCGAGATTGTCATAGGTGAAGTCGGTGAAGAGCGGCGGCTCGCCGTTGGGTCCGGGGGTGTGCGGATGACAGGCGGCACAGTTGCCCTTGTCCTCGCGTTCGAAAAGTTCCAGACCGAGCCGCTCCTGTTCGGTGAGCGGATAGCGTTGCGGATCCTTGAGGTAGTGGTCGTACTTGGAACTGAAGGCGTTCATCTCCGGCGATGATTCGAAGGCCAGCAACGCTTGGGCGATGGCATTGAAGCCATCGGTCGGATTGGCGCACACCGACTCGCCGAACCAGGCACGCAGCGCGCCGCCCGAGGGTCCGGCACAGACACGCCGCACGAGTTCGGCATCATCCGTCAGATTCTGCTCGACCGGATTGAGAAACGGCCCCTGTGCCTGCTCGGCCGTCGGATGACCGAGCAACCAGCCGGTGGCGCGGCCATCCCAGAAGTTACCGCCGACGAAGTGGTCTTCCTCGTCATCGAGATGCAGCGGCGGACTGAAGCTGGCGTAAGCCGCCATCAGTGGACGGCGGTTGCCGAAGCGTCCGGCGACCGCGCCCTCATGCACACCGCCGGCGGCATTGAGCGCGCTGTCCGGGCTGGTCCAGCCGGCGATCGGCGCATGACAGCTCGCGCAGGACTGTCCGGGCGGCTCGGAGAGCGTGGCATCGAAGAAGAGCGCCTTGCCGAGCGACACCAGATCCGCGTCGGCCTGGACGATCGGCGCGGCGGCCAGGAGTCCGGCCAGTGTCAATGAGTGAATCGGCTTCGTCCGGTTAGTCGTCGGCATACCATCCTCGTCGATCATCCGTTCACCAGTACCCCTGGCGTCAAAATGGCTTGCCGACCCGACTGACTCAAGGCCGGTCGAGCCGATGCTCGACGCGCACCCGGCTGCCGGGCGGCGGATCGATGGCGAGCTGTGCATGGAAATGCGCCGATTGAGCCTGACGATTGCGACGCATCAGGCTGGCGTCGGTTTCGGCCAGCGCGCGCCCGTCGGCGTCCAGAACCGTGATATGCACCTGCCCCGGGATGGCGCCGCGCGCCGGAATCCGTGGCCGGACCGTTCCGCGCACGGTCAGGGTGGATGCCGTTGCGTCCGGGTCGACCTGGACGAATCCGACCGTGAAGCGGTTCGACGATGAGCGCTCGACACTGAGCGACGCGCTCGGACTCGCCGCCTCCGGAGTCGTGCTCGTGAGCAGTAGGGCCAGGGCCAGCGGCCCGGACATGATCGCGTGGGGATTCAGACGCATGCTGTCTTACCTCGGTTCGTCGTCAGCGTGAGATCAGGGGCGAATCCGTGTCGAACGCGCCCCATCAGGTGTTGAGCCGCCCGGACTTCAAGGCCGGAACCAGCCAGTAATGCACATCGCCGCCCCGGAACTCCTCGGCCAGTTCCGCCAGCAGCGTCTCGGCGACCGACAGCGGCAGATGGAGCATGAACAGCACCCGCCGACTGCGCCCCGCGACCTGTTCGGCGAGACTCATTGAGGACTCCGAGGAACCGTGACCGGACACCGGCAGGCTGGTGAATCCGGGCACGTCCTCGCGTTCGAGCAGCCATTCGGTCAGCAGATCCTCGGCGCGTGGCGGGATGACCAGATAAAGCACGGTGTCAGACATGATCGATGGCTCCGGGCTGAGTGGCGGCCGCCCCTGGCTCTGCGGCGGGCGGCACGGCGGCGCGCTTCACGCGCCGCCGATCACCGAAGCGCCGATAGAGGATGGGCAACAGGATCAGGGTCAGCAGGGTGGCGCTGAGCAGGCCGCCGATGACCACGATGGCCAGCGGGCGCTGGATCTCGGAACCTGGGCCGGTGGCAAACAGCAGCGGTACGAGACCGAAGGCGGCGATGTTGGCCGTCATCAGCACCGGACGCAGACGCCGCTGTGCGCCCTCGACCACGACCACCTCCATCGGCCGCCCGAGCGCGCGCAGCTGATTGAAATAGGTCAGCATCACCACGCCGTTGAGCACGGCGATACCGAGCAGGGCGATGAAGCCGACCGAGGCCGGCACCGAGAGATATTCCCCGGTGAGCGCCAGCGCGAACACCCCGCCGATGAGCGCGAAGGGTACGTTCGAGAGCACCAGCAGCGCTTGACTGACCGAGCCGAAGGTCGAGAACAGCACCAGGAAGATCAGCCCCAGCGCGATCGGCACCACCAGCGCCAGACGCGCGGCGGCGCGCTGCTGGTTCTCGAACTCGCCGCCCCATTCGAGCCAGTAGCCGGACGGCAGCTCGACCTGCTCGCTCACGGCGCGCCGCGCCTCCTCGACGAAGCCGACCAGATCGCGCCCCCCGACGTTGGCGATGGCCACCGCCAGGTTGTTGCCGCGTTCGCGGGTCAGGGCGACCGGCCCCTCGATGCGCTCGAGTCGCGCGAGATTGGTCAGCGGAACCGAGCCGCCCTCGGGCGCGGCCATGCGCAGACCGGCGAAGCGCGCCGGTGACTGGCGCAGATCCTCGGGGCCGCGGATCACCACGGGTCGCCGCTTGCCTTCCAGATAGACGGTGCCGACCGTGATGCCCTCGACCTGGGCGCGCAGCGTCCCGGCGAGCGCGTCGGCATCGATGCCGAGCCGTCCGGTCTCCAGACGATCGACGACCAGATTCAGATATTGCGCACCCGCGTTGCGTGGGGTGTAGACGTCCTGGGCGCCGTCGATGCCCTGGAGCACGCCGACCACGGACTCGGCGAGCTGGTCGAGCCGCGCCGGGTCCGGGCCGAAGATCTTGACCGCCAGATCACCGCGCACGCCGGTGAGCATCTCCGAGACGCGCATCTCGATCGGCTGGGTGAAGGCGTATCCGACGCCGGGGAAACGTTCGAGCACCTGACGGATCGACTCGACCAGCGCCTCCTTGTCCGGCACGCGCCATTCGTCCATCGGCTTGAGGACGAGGAAGCTGTCGGTCTGATTGAGTCCCATGGGATCGAGGCCCAGCTCGTCCGAACCGGCGCGGGCGACGATGGACTCGACCTCCGGGACCTCTTCGAGGATGGCGCGCTGGACCCGTTGATCGATGGCGATCGACTCGGCCAGAGTGATCGAGGGCAGCTTTTCGAGCTGCACGATCAGGTTGCCCTCGTCGAGCGTCGGCATGAAGGCCTTGCCGATCAGGGTGTAGACATAGCCGGCGACTACCAGCATCAGGATGGCGGCGGCGATCACCCAGCGCGAATGACGCAGGGCCGCCGTCAGCACCGGGGCATAGAGACGCCCGAGCATCCGCGGCAGCCAGGGCTCGTGTTCGCCATGCCCGGCCTTGAGCAGATAGGAGGACAGCACCGGGATGACGGTGAGCGAGAGCAGCAACGCGCTGGCGAGCGCAAAGACGATGGTCAGGGCCACCGGCACGAACAGCTTGCCCTCCAGTCCCTGGAGCGTCAGCAGCGGCAGGAAGACGATGATGATGATCAGGATGCCCGAGGACACAGGCACCGCGACCTCGCGCGTGGCGCGATAGATCAGGTGCAGGCGCGGCAGACGCCGACCCGACCCGCCCCGGGCGAGCTGGGTGACGACGTTCTCGACCACCACCACGGCGGCATCGACCAGCATACCGATGGCGATCGCCAGTCCGCCGAGCGACATCAGATTGGCCGAGAGTCCGAACTGCTGCATCAGGATGAAGGTCGCCAGTGCCGCCAGCGGCAGGATCAGGGCCACGGTCAGGGCCGCGCGCGCATCGCCGAGAAAGAGCACCAGCAGCACGATGACCAGGACCGTGGCCTCGATCAGCGCCTTGGAGACGGTATGGACCGCGCGCTCGACCAGCATGCCGCGGTTGTAGAAGACATCGAGCCTGACGCCCTCGGGCAAACTGGGCGCCAGTTCATCGAGCTTGGCCTGGATGCCGTCGACCAGGGCGCGCGCATTGGCGCCGCGCAACGCCAGCACCAGCGCCTGGACCGTCTCGCCCTGACCATTGCGGGTCACGGCGCCATAGCGGGTCAGGGCCGAGAGCCGGACCTCGGCGACATCGGCCACGCGCACCGGCTGGCGGGTGTCGCCGCCGACCACGATCGCGCCCAGATCGTCGAGCGTCTGGATGGCGCCGGCACTGCGCACCAGCAAGACTTCTTCGCCTTCATCGAGCCGGCCGGCGCCGTCGTTACGGTTGTTGGCTGCGATAGCCTCGCGCAGCTGGTCCAGACTGAGGCCGCGCGCTGCGAGCCGCGCATTGTCCGGCACCACCTCGAAGGTGGTCACGAAACCGCCGAGCGCGTTGACGTCGGCCACGCCGGGCACCGAACGCAGGGCGGGACGGATGGTCCAGTCGAGCAGGTCGCGCCGCTCGGCGAGACTGAGCGAACCGCCCTCGATGCTGAACATGAACATCTCGCCCAGGGGCGTGGTCATGGGCGCGATCCCGCCTTCGACGCCCTCGGGCAGATTGCCCCAGACGCTGTTGAGCCGCTCGGCGACCTGCTGACGCGCCCAGACGATGTCGGTCCCCTCAGCGAAATCGATGGTGATGTCGGTGAGCGCGTACTTGGCGATCGAGCGCAGCATGGTCTGACGCGGCAGACCCAGCATCTCGACCTCGATCAGACTGGTGATGCGCGCGGCCACTTCCTCGGGCGTCATGCCCGGCGCCTTGACGATGATCTTGACCTGAGTGGTCGAGACGTCGGGAAAGGCGTCGATGGGCGTGAGCTGAACGGCGCGCCAGCCGCCGCCGATGAGCAGCGCCACGACCAGCAGCATCAGTAGCCGCTGGGTGAGCGCGAACTGGATCAGACGCGCGAGCATCACTCGCCTCCCAGCCAGGCGGCCTTGAGCGCCACCACGCCGGTGATGGCCACGCGATCCTCGGCGCTCAACGCGGCCGCACTCACCACAGCGTCCTGTTCCTCGCGGGCGAGCAGGGTCACGGGCAGCGCCTCGAAGCCGCCGGGACGGGCGACGAACACGTAGACCTCCGCACCCTGACGCACCAGGGCCGCCGCCGGCAGCCGCCAGCCTGCCGTCTCGGTCGCCGTTGCGGTCGCCAACTGCACCTCCACGAACTGCCCCGGACGCAGTTGGCCGGTCGGATCGTGGATCTCGGCGCGCACCACCACGCCCTGATCGCGCTCGTCGACCCACTGACCGATGGTGATGAGCCGTCCGGCGAGATCCGGCTGGGCGGTCGGCCACACCCGCGCACCGACCTGGAGACCGGTGACCTGGTCGGCGGGGACATGGATCTCCAGCCACAGCGGATCGAGATCGCCGAGACGATAGAGCGCGGTGGCGCTGTCGACCGACTGGCCGGTGCTCACCAACTGCTCCAGGACCACGCCGCCGATCGGAGCACGCACCGGCAGCACGCTGGTCAGACGCCGAGTCCGGGTCAGGGTCGCGATGTCATCGGCCGAGAGGCCGGCGAGTTCGAGCAACTGGCGTTTGTGATCGACCAGAGTGGCCTGTTCGCGGTATTTGGATTCGCTTTCGACCAATCGCCGCTCGGCGATGAGACCCTCACGCTGGAGCGAGCGGTCGCGGTTGCGTTCGCGCTCGGCGAGTTCGAGCCGGATCAGCGACTCCAGATAGGCGCTCTGAGCTTCGATCAAGGCGGGGCTGCGCAGCTCGGCCAGGATCTGACCGGCGCTGACCACCTCGCCCTCGGCGACCCGCAGACGTTCGAGCACACCGCTCCAGGGCGCGGCCACCACCCGCAGTTGCGGATTGGGGACGACCACGGCGGCGGGATACCGGCGCGAATGCTGTTCGGTGGCGGCCTGGGGCGCGGCCCAGTCGATCTTGAACGCGTGTTGCTGTTCGGCGCTCATGGGGATGGTGTCGCCCGCCCGGCCGCCGAGCGGAGCGAGCAGGAGCAAAAACGCCAGACCGGGCAACGCCCGTTTGGATCGAGTCGTCGGCATCACTGTGGAATGACTCCCAGGGCTTGATTGAGTCGGGCGCGGGCGCGGCCCTGTTCGAGACGTCGCAATTCCAGCGCGACATTGGCTTCGCGGGCACTGTCCTCGGCGCGCAGCAGGGTCGTGAGATCGGCCTCGCCGAGTTCGAAGGCGCGGCGCACCAGGGCGAATGCCTCGCGCGCGGCCTCCTGGCGCCGTTCGGCGATCGCGAGCGATTCGGCGGCGCCGCGCCGACCGAGATGCGCGGCGATGAGTTCGGCCTCGGCCTGACGCAGTAGACTCTGGCGTTCGCTGGCCTGCTCGGTATAAACCCGTTCGGCGGCGGCGATGCTTGGCGCGGACTGGCTGGCGAGTCCAAAGGGAATGGAGAGTTCGAGCTGGAGCGCGGTGTTTTGATCGGCGCCGCGTGCGTCCCGTGTGACTGTGGTACCCAGGCTCAGGACGGGATGGCCGGTGCGTTCGCTGCGCGCCTGGTCGCGCTGACGGCGCGCGACCCCGACGGCACTGTCGGCCTCGCGCATGAGCGGATGATCGGGCGGGAGCTGGTCGCTCAGGTCCGGTGGCACGGCCTCATCGCTGTCGTCGGGCAGAGTCGTCTGTCCCGTCAGATGGCGATAGCGCGCGAGCGCCTCGTCGGCCTCCATCCGCGCTGACTGGTGTTCGGCCTCGCGATCGAGCACGGCCTGATGGGCCACCAGGGCATCGACGCGCGCCAGATCGCCGGCCGCCAGACGCTTGTCGACCGTCGTCGCCAGGGCGCGTGCATTCGCCAGCGCCTGAGCCGCTTGATCGGCTCGCCCCTGGGTCAGACGCGCGTTCCAGACCGCCTCGCGCACCCGCCCGGCCATCTCCCAGCGCAGGAGTCCGGTGAGCGTTTCGGCTTGCTCGCCGAGCGCGGCGGCGACGGCCTGACGCGCTGTGCGCTGCCCCGGCATCCAGAGCGGCAGCTCGACCATCGCCTCCCACTCGTAGGCGCCATTGTTGGCGGTCGCCTGATCGCTCAGATGTTTCACGCGGAGTCCCGGATCGCTGGCCACCAGGCTTTCGGCCTGACGGCGCGTGGCCTCGCCTTCGTCGCGAAGCGCACCGACCCGCGCGCGCTGGCCTTCCAGATCGAGCGCCGAGTCGATCGCCTCGCCCAGCGTGCCGGCGTCCGCCGTGGTCGAGCCCAGGAGCAGGCAGAACAGGATCAGCCGCGCTCGGCGGCGATGATCGGTCTTTGGCGTGTGAGGGAGATGTGAGTCCATGGCGCCATGCTAGAGCGCCAAACTGAAACCAACCTGAATCCGAGCATCCCGCCTCGAGGCGGCGGACTCGCTCACCCGAGCCGGATCGCTCCAACCCGATCGATCAGCGTCCGTCGAGTCCGCGATCCTGGAGCGGCAGCCGGACATCCACGCGCAGCCCGCCGAGTTCACCCTCACGGTCGAAACCCAGGACACCCTGATAACCGGCGACGATCTCCTTGACGATCGCCAGTCCCAGACCATGCCCGCCGACTTGTTCATCGAGTCGCACCCCGCGCTCGGTGATGTCGGCGATGGCGTCCTCCGAGCAGCCCGGACCATCGTCCTCGACCAGCAGGACCAGTGTCCCGGCCTCGACATGGAGCCGGGCGCGCACGCGCTCGCGCGCCCATTTGCAGGCGTTGTCGAGCAGATTGCCGAGCAGCTCCAGCATATCCTCGCGATCGAGGGCGAGGGGCGCATCGATCACGCACTCCAGATCGATCCGCAGCGACCGCCCGGAATGGATGCGTTCGAGCAGGCGCTTGAGCACCGGCAGCTCGGCGGCCGGCTCGAAGAACTCACCCACGCCGCCCGCCCCGGCCAGACGCGCGCGCTTGAGCTGACGCTCGGCGATCCGGCGCAGATGCTCGACCTGATCGAGCAGCCCGGCGCGTGTCTCGGGCGTCAGATGTAACTTCGGATCACTCAGGTACTGGCGCAGAAGGACCAATGGTCCCTTGAGCGCATGAGACAGATTGCCCGCCGCTGTCCGCGAGCGTTCCAGACGCTGACCGAGCAGGATCAGCAGACGGTTGAGTTTGCGCACCAACGGCTGCATCTCGCGCGGCACGTCCTCGCTCAGGGTAACGATGCGCCCGCGTTCGAGCTGCTCGATGTCGCGGTAGATGGGCCGCAGGCCGGCGAAGGCGCGGCGCACGATGAGGCGCTGGATCAGCAGGATCACCATCAACCCCAGCACCGCCATGACGGCGAACAGACGCTCGAAGTGGCGCAGTTCGGCCGTCAGCAGTGTGATGTCCTCGGCGAAGGCCACGACCAGATCGTGCTCGCCGAAGCGGTAGCCTTCCGCCCAGGCCAGGAGCGGCTGTCCGGCCGGCCCCGGCAAGGTCCAGTGTCGTGTCTCGCCGGGATGCAGGGTCGGAACCTCGAGATCCGTATCCCATAGCGAGCGCGAACGCAGAGACTCGCCCGTCGCCGAAGCAATGACGAAGTAATGCCCCGAGTAGGGTTGCTCGTAGACGGGTGTGAGGCGCGGTGATTCCAGGCGCGGTCTTCCCTGTGCGTCGAATCGGAGCGCGCCGACCAGAGCCTCCGTGTCGTGCTCCAGACGCGCGAGCACGAAGGCGTTGGCGGTGTGATGCAGAGCGATGTGTCCGAGCCACCAGGCGCCGCCGATCAGCAGCGCCAGACTGAGCGCCAGTCCCAGGTGGAGTCGGCCTTCCAGCGACGTCATCGTTTCAGCAGATAGCCCTGGCCGCGCAGGGTCTGGATGTGGTCGCGGCCGATCTTCTCGCGCAGGCGCCGCACATAGACTTCGATCAGATTGTCGCCACGCTCGGCCTCCAGCTCGTAGACGTGCTCCAGGAGCTGCGTCTTCGACAGGATGCGCCCTGGGTTGAGCATCAGATAGCGCAACAGCCGGAACTCGGTTCCGGTCAGTTCGCGAATCTCGCCGTCGGGACGAGTGACCTGCTGTCGATCCTCGTCGAGCGACAGACCGCCGACGGCGAGCGCCGGGCGCAGATTGCCCGCCGCGCGGCGCGTCAGGGCGTTGAGACGCGCGATCAGCTCCTCGACATGGAAGGGCTTGCCCAGATAGTCGTCGGCGCCGGCTTTGAGTCCGTCGACACGCTCATGCCAGGCATCGCGCGCAGTCAGGATCAGGACCGGCACGGCCAGACCACGGGCGCGCCAGTGCCGCAGAATCTCCAGGCCAGGGCGCTTGGGCAAGCCGAGATCGAGCACGATGACGTCATAGGGTTCCATCTCGCCCAAGCGCTCGCCGATCACGCCGTCCTGGGCCTGATCGACCGCGAAGCCGGCGGCGTTCAGGGCCGGCAACAGGGCCGCGATCTGTGCGGGATCGTCTTCGACCAGTAACAAGCGCATCACCGATGTCTCCGGCTCAGTCGTCGTGTGAGGATTCGATCAGGGCGCCGCCGGCGGCATCGAGTTCGAGTTCATGGATTCGACCGGCCGGGTCGAGGATGCGAATCTCGTAGACATAGCGCCCGTCCTCCCGATCCAGTTCTGCTTCCAGCAACTGCCCCGGCTGAATCAGTGCGGCCCGTCGCATCACCTCGGACATGGACAGGATATGGCCCTCGTCGCACAGGCGTTTGACGCTGTCGTGATCCAGGTGATCGCCCAAGGCTCCGGTGTTGAAGACCATCGAGCCGATGAGAAAGAGGCGCGATAGATGAGCAACAGGCGTCATGGTGATGGTCCGGGCCTCGCTGACGAGCGGGTTTACTTTGCCTTCCGCTTGATCAGGCCGCCGGTTGCCGCGTCGAGATAGAGTTTGTGGACGGCTCCGTCGGCGGCCAGAATCTTGATCTCATACCGATAGGCGCCGTCTTCCCGTTCGAGTTCGATCTCCACGATCTCACCCGGCTGCTCGGCGCGGGCGCCGGCCATCACCTGTTCCATCGACAGGATGGCGCCGCTCTCGCGCCCTTGGCTGATCTCGTCGTGGTCGAGTCGCTCACTGGCCAGCGGACTCCCCATGGCCAACAGCAGTCCAAGCCCAGTGGCCGTCATCAGGTGTTGTCGTTTCATCGGTTGGCTCCTCCTTCGGCTGCCTCGCTCGGCATTGATGGTTCATGCCGATCAAGCCCGGTTCGCCCGCGGACGCATCCGCTCGGCGGCTCGACCAGCGCGGCCAGTTTGAGGGCGCAAACTGAACTCTGGCTGAACGCGGGACGTCCTCGCTCCCAGTCCGATAAGATGATCGAGGCCATTGCCCCCGAGCGCGGGTTCGGCATCGCGATCCGCATACTCGCGCCGGCCGCGCAACGCGAGGGTATTATGATTGCCAACGGCCGCTCGATCCCAGCGTCCCATCGGATTCGCCAAACAGTGCCGATCGAAGCCACGGAGTCCGGCGGCCCAAGTGCTCTCATCGGCTTGCCCTTGGTCCGCGACCATCGCCCGTCCTTTTGCCGTGAATCCCGCGGATCGATCATCCAGGGTGGCCGGCACCATGAACATCAAGGAGTATCCTCGATGCGAATCGCCATCCTGATTTTGGTTACAGCCGCGTCCGCGCTCTCGATCACAGGTTTTGCGCGGGCCGAATCCGCCTGTCACGCGACCCTGGATCCTCAGGACGACTCCGCTTCGGTCGAGCGGCAGCGCATCGACGCCGCCATGCCGAGCTTGTTGACGCGCTATCAGGTACCGGGTGCCGCTGTGGCCCTGGTTCGCGACGGCGCGCCCGACTTCAGCCGCGGCTATGGCTGGGCGATTCCGCCGCAGGAAAACGGAACGCCCGGAGTGGCGGTCGATGCCGCGAGCACCCTGCTCCAGGCCGCTTCGATTTCCAAGCCCGTCGCCGCCCTGACCGTGCTCAGTCTGGTGCACCAGGGGCGCGTCGCGCTCGATCGACCCATCATGCCCCAAGTGCGGGAAAGCGCCGGTGCCTGGCAGCTCCCCGCCTCCGACTTCGACAGCAACGCCGTGACCGTGGCGCGGGTATTGAGCCATACCGCCGGGCTGTCCGTGCCCGGCTACGGCGGCTTCCCGCCGGGAACCCCGGCGCAGTCGCTGCTCGACTCGCTCAAGGCCGCGGCGGACGCCGACGACACGCCCCTTGAGGTCGTGATGCCGCCCGGTCAGGCGTTTCGCTACTCAGGCGGCGGCTACAGTCTGCTGGAATTGCTGATCCACGACCAGGCCGGCGAGCCCTTCGCCGACGCCGCGGCCCACCGCATCTTCAATCCGCTCGGCATGACCCGGAGCCATTTTCCCGCCGCCCCCGCCTCATCCCCCCCCTTGGCCGCCAGCTTCGACGACCAGGGTCGCCCCGCCCCGGCGCGGCATTTCACCGCGCTGGCCGCCGCCGGGCTGCAAACCACAGCGGACGATCTCGCCCGACTGCTCGCGGTGCTGATGCCCGGTCCCTGCGGCGAAGAACCCGGTCGCGGCCTGCTGCCGCCGGAGCTGATTCAACGCCTGCTGACCCCGATGCCGCAATCGGACAATGATCTGGGCCTCGAGGGCTCGCGCTACGGTCTGGGAATGGCGCTGACCCTGCTCGACAGCGGTCGACAACTCGCCTATCACCCCGGCGACAACCTGCCCAACTGGCACAACCTCATCGCGGCCATCCCGGAACGCCGCGCCGGGCTCGTGGTGATGACAAATGCCGCCGGCGGACAGGCGCTACGCGACCATCTGCTGTGCATCTGGCTGGATGCGCTTGGCGAATCCCACCCGGCGCTGAATGCCAGCGACGATTGCGCAACGACAGAAGTCGAATGATGACAGGCGCTGTGAATGGGGTGAGTTCGATCCGCCGGTCGTACATCACAAGGGTACGGTCTATTCCTTCAGCGCCGCGCGGATGCGCTCCCAGGGAAAGGTCGCGCCGGGGTCGACCTTGCGTTTGAGACGTCGGCCGCCGCACACCAGTTCACTGTCATCCAGTTCGGCATGAGACTTCAGGGCGGCGCCGTCCAACTGATGACGCGCCAGCAGATCCCGCAAGAGCATGACCAATGCTTCGATCTGCGGTTCAGTGAACGGATCACGGCCGTCGCCGTCATTGACGAGTTCGATGCCGATGGAGTCGGCGTTGTGGCCTCGGACATGAAAGGCGACCCTGGTTTCCGGCACCATACGCACGACCTCCCCCGTCCGACCGATGATGTAGTGGATGCTGATCCGCTTCCGGTTGCGTTGGAAATGCCCCACGATCCCTTCCAGGCTGCCTCCGCGAAAACTCCGGGACGGATCGCAATCCGGACCGCCCGTGGCATGAATGACGATCTGGCGAACAGGTACCTGCCTGGGGTTCCCATGAATCGGCACGTCGCGCACGACCGGCTCAGCCAGGGGCAGTCCGGTCGAGAGCATGAGAATCAGCATGCCGGCCCAGTGCGCCGGCTTTGAGCAGCGATCAGCGATCATTGTGTCTCCGCAGCAGTTCAGCCGTCTCACAAAGAGCCTCCTGAAAGGGCGCTTCACTCAGTCTTGCATCCGTTTCTCAACCTTATTCGAACCAGGTTCCGAGTGCGGACGTTGGGGGTGGAACCGAACCGTCGGTCGAGGCGATGTTCCACGTGGAACATCGTTTACATCCGAGTGGGCGCCGTTCTCAAAGCGGGTAGGCTTGTGCTCGTCCTATCCCGGCACCACCCTGTAGCTTTCATGGCCCAGCGCCTTCCTCGCCAATCCACCCCGGTTCTCCAGTCTCCATGCTCGAAATCTCCGATCTTTACCGCCGGTTCAATGGCCGCTCAGTCCTCGAGGCCATCTCACTGCGTCTGGAGCCGAGCGAGTATGTCGCCATCACCGGCGAGTCCGGCGTCGGCAAGTCCACGCTGCTGAATCTGATCGCCGGTCTGGATCGGCCCGATCGCGGTCGTCTTGCGCTCGACGGCGAGGACTATGCGACGCTCGGCGAGGACGCCTTGACGCGACTGAGGCGCGACAAGCTCGGCTTCGTCTTCCAGGCGTTCCATATCCTGCCACATCTCACGCTGCGTCAGAACGTCACCTTGCCGCTCTGGCTCAAGGGTCAGGGCGGCCGGCGGGCGGAGCGTCAGGCCGAGAGCCTGCTTGATGCCGTGGGTTTGGGCGACCGTGCCGAGAGCTGGCCGCGCGAGCTGTCCGGGGGCGAGATGCAGCGCGTCGCCATCGCCCGGGCTCTGGTGCACCAGCCGCGCCTGGTCCTGGCCGACGAGCCAACGGGCAACCTGGATCCGACCAATGCGGCTCGCGTGCTGAAGTTGCTGGGCGAGCGTATTCGGGACTCAGGGGCGATGGGCATCCTGGTCACGCACTCGCCGGAGGCGGCCAAGAGCGCCGATCGCGTGTTGCAGCTCACGCCAGAGGGACTGCACGGATGAGGCTGGCTTGGGTTTTTCTCGGCTCACTGGGGCGGCGTCGCGCGGCGACACTCCTGTCCTTTGCCGCCATCGTGCTGGGGGTCGCGCTGGGGATGGCGGTGCAGGCGGTCAATCAGGCCGCACTCGCCGAGTTCGGTCGCGGTCTGCGCACCCTGGCCGGCGCCGCGGACCTCCAGGTCGTCGGTCCTCGTACCGGCTTCGACGAGGCGCTCTATGCACGGCTGGCTGCACGCCCCGAGGTCGCGCAGGCCAGTCCCGTGCTGGAGGTCCGGACCGAGCGCATCGGCACTACGGATACGCTCAACATCCTGGGTCTGGATCTGTTCGCGGTCGGTGCCGTCACGCCCGCGCTCCTGGCACGTCCGGTGGAGATCGACGATCGAGCCGAGCGCGAATCACGCCTCACATCGCTCGCCGAAGACAGCGTCTTTCTCAGTGCCGCTGCTCAGACCGCCCTGGCTGTCCAACCCGGCGACCGGCTGAGCGTCTATGCCGGCTCTCAGCCGCTGGAGTTACGGGTGGCCGGTGATCTGCCTGGAGCCGCCGAGGATCGCCGGCTCGCCGTCATGGACATCGCGGCGGTTCAGAATCATTTCGACCGGATCGGGCGATTGACGCGCATCGACTTGAAGTTGGTCGAGGGACTCGACGTCCAGGCGGCCCGCGCCGCGCTGGAGCCGCTACTGCCGGCGGGTGTGTGGCTGGAGGTTCCACAAGCGGCCGAGGGTCAGGCGTCGAATCTCTCGCGCGCCTACCGGGTCAATCTCACATTGCTGGCCGCCATGGCGTTGATCACCGGCGCCTTCCTGGTCTTCTCGGCGCAGGCGCTGTCGGTCGTGCGACGGCATACCGAGCTGGCGTTCCTGCGTGCGATCGGACTGGCGCGCCGCCAGCTCTTTGTCTGGTTGCTGGCGGAAGGGGCGCTCGTGGGACTTCTGGGCGCCGTGGTCGGTGTGGCGCTGGGGCATGGTCTCGCTTTCGGTCTGCTCGAACTCCTCGGCGGTGATCTGGGTGCCGGATTCTTCTCCGGCTTGTCTCCGAGCCTGAGGTTCGATCCCTGGGCCAGTGGGTTGTACGTGCTGCTCGGTGTCGGGGCCGGTGTGGCCGGGGCCTGGCTCCCGGCGCGCGACGCGGCCGACATTGCACCGGCTCAGGCGCTCAAGGCGAGCGACGATTCGGCCCTGTCGCAGCGGCGCGGGCACCCCAGACTCGGACTCGCCCTGATGCTCATGAGTCTGCCGCTCTGCGCCCTGCCGCCAATCATGGAGCTGCCGCTCGGCGGCTATCTGGCCATCTTCGGCCTGCTGGCTGGAAGCATCCTGTGGCTGCCGATGCTCGCCTCCGGATTCGCTCGGATCCTGCCGCTGTGGGGGCCGGTCCCTGTGCGGCTGGCGGCCGCCCGGCTACGCGCAGCTCCGGGGATGGGCGCGGTCGCCGCCACCGGCGTCCTTGCCAGCGTAGCCCTGGTGGTGGCCATGGCGATCATGGTCAACTCACTGCGCGACTCGGTCGATGTCTGGCTCGGCCAGATCCTGCCCGCCGATCTCTATCTGCGCGCCGGACGGGTTCAGAGCGGCGGTGTCCTGGACGAGGCGTTACAGGCGCGACTCGCGGACGTGCCCGGTGTGGCCCACGTCGAGTTCACCCGCCATGACAGCCTGCGACTGGTCCCCGGACAACCGCCGGTCGCCCTGCTGGCCCGGCCCGTGTCGTCTGATGGACGCGAACTCCCTCTGGTCGGCTCGGCCCACGCGGTGGCCGAGGGCGAGACGGCGATCTGGATCTCCGAGGCGCTGCACGACCTCCAGGGCTGGCGTCCGGGTGATCGTGTTCAGCTGCCGCTGGCCGGATCCGAGGTGTCCGTTCGGGTCACCGGGATCTGGCGTGACTATGCGCGCCAGACCGGCAGTCTCATGCTGGACCTCGCCGACTACCGGCGTCTGACAGGTGATCGCTCGGTGCAGGACGCCGCCATCTGGCTGACGCCCGGAGCCGATGCGTTCAGCGTGGCCGAAGCGCTCAAGTCGGCGGGCGGTTCGGGTGCATTGGAGGTCACGGCTCCAGGTGAGATTCGCGCCATCAGTCTGCGGATCTTCGACCGCACCTTCGCCGTGACCTATGTGCTGGAGGCCGCGGCCGTCATCATCGGTCTGGCGGGTGTGGCGGCCAGCTTCGCCGCGCTCGCGGCCGCGCGACGCCGGGAGTTCGGTCTGCTGCGCCACCTGGGACTGACACGCGGCCAGATCGGCGGCCTGCTCGCCCTCGAAGGCAGTCTGGCGGCCGGTATCGGGATACTCGGCGGATTGACGGTCGGCGGCGCCATCGCCTGGATTCTGATTGAGGTCGTGAATCGTCAGAGTTTTCACTGGAGCATGGACCTGAGCGTCCCCTGGCTGTCGCTCCTGGTGTTTGCCGGCACGCTCGCTGGTCTGGCCAGTCTGGCCGCCGTGCTCGCGGGCCGACAGGCGATGCGCCAGGATGCTGTGCTGGCCGTGCGTGAGGATTGGTGATGCATCGACGTACCTGTCTGCTGGCCCTCGCCGGCTTGCCTCTGCCCCGCATCCTGGCGGCGGTCGAACCGTCCGCAGGATCTAACGGCGCGGAGACCGATTCAAAGGTCGCCTTCGACGCCGTGCTCCCCGGTCGCGTCCTCCGCTTCCCGGACGACGAGGGTGCTCACCCGGGATTCCGTACCGAATGGTGGTATGTGACCGGTTGGCTCAAGGGGACGGAGGGCGATCCGTTCGGCTTTCAGATCACCTTCTTTCGCGTGCGCACCGGAATCGGTGAGGACAACCCGAGCGCCTTCGCTCCACGCCAGTTGCTGCTGGCCCATGCGGCCATCGCCGACCCTCGGTTGGGTCGCTTGCGTCACGATCAACGCGCCGCCCGCACGGGCTTCGAGCGTGCCGGATATGCCACGGATCGGGCTCATGTCCGGCTCGATGACTGGTCGTTCGAGCAGATGGATGACCACTATGTCACCCGCGTGAACGCGGAGGACTTCGCCTATGACCTCCGACTCGCCTTCACTGGGCCGCCCATGTTCAATGGCGACCAGGGCTTCAGCCGCAAGGCGCCCGACCCGTATCACGCCAGCTACTATTACAGCCGACCACAGTTGCAGGTCGACGGCCAGGTGACGCTCGACGGTCGCCGCCAAGCGGTGAGCGGGCGTGCCTGGATGGATCACGAATGGTCGAGCGCCTACAGTCCCGAAGGCGCCGATGGTTGGGATTGGGTCGGCCTGAACTTGGACGATGGCGGCGCTCTCATGGCTTTTCGGATGCGCCGTCCCGACGGTACGGCGCTTTGGGCCAGTGCCACCCGGCGCTTCTCCGATGGTCGTACCCAGTCGCTCGGCCCCGAGCAGGTCGAGTGGTTCCCGATTCGGCGCTGGCAATCGCCACGCACCGGGATCGAATACCCAATCGAATGGGATCTGCGTATCGGTGAGCGTCGCTACCGCCTCCAGCCGCTGATGGACGACCAGGAACTCGACAGCCGTCGCTCGACGGGAACCATCTATTGGGAAGGTGCGATGCGTCTGTTCGAGGACGAGCGCGAGATCGGGCGCGGCTATCTGGAAATGACTGGGTATGGAAACCGCATCCAGGTTGGTTGAGCGTTCTTGAGCCGATGTTTCACTCGGAATGTTCCACGTGGAACATCGTCAGTTCGCAAAGCTGGGCGTGTTTCCGTAGCCATGTCGTCTCAGCCGGATGTTCCACGTGGAACATCATCAGCTCGCCAAGCTGGGCGTGGAGCCCTAGCCATGGCCGTCTCAGCCTGAATGTTCCACGTGAAACATCGTCAGCGACTTCGTATCACCAAAGATCCCCGGATCGCCATCGGTCGCCACGCGCGTCGCGATGACCTGATTCCCCGTGGAACCAAAGGCGTTCCACAGCCGCTCGGCCATGGTGCGATCCAGTTCGGCTTCGAGATCATCGAGCAGCCAGATGACCGGCTCACGTCCATGAGCACGATGGACGCGCTCGGCGGCCAGTTGCAGCAACGCGACTACGATCTTGGCCTGTCCGCGCGAAAAGCCGCGTCTCCCCTCCCCCGGCTCGACACGAAAGTCGGCGCGTGACGGACCGGCCAGGGTATAGCCGCGCGCCGACTCCTGATCGGCCAGTGACGCCAGGGTCTCGCCTAGCTCCCGGCCATCCGGCCAGCCGCGTCGATAGCGCAGATCGGCACCATGCAAAAACGGATAGTCGTCACGCAGATCCAGAAAGCACGCACGCCATTCAGCGTGGAACGCGGCACGCCGGCGATCCATGGATTCGGCCAGTGCGATGAAACTGCGATCCCATAGCCCATGCTGACCGCCACCCGACCGAATGGCCGCATTGCGCTGCATCAGAACGCGCGTGAAATCTTTGTGGATCTGGGCGAAACGATGTTCCACGTGGAACACATTCCAGTCCAGGAAACGACGTCGCAGACTCGGCTCGCCGTCGAGCAGGATTTGGGGGTTCTCGCCGACTAGCTTGACCTGCAAAGGTGAGCGCCAATCCGCCCCGCTGGTCTCCAGCCACAGCGGCGGATGGATGTCACGTGAAGCCGTGGCGCCCTCCTTGACATAACGCAGGCGCACCACGTCATGGTCGGATGATTGATAGACACCCTCGATGCGGGTGTATGACTCGCCCTGGGTGGTGAGCGGCCCGGCCTTGGTTCCGCGAAAGGTTCGGCCACGCGCCAGCAGATAGATGGCTTCCAGAACACTGGTCTTGCCGGCGCCATTGGCCCCCGTCAGGAGCAGGGGCTGAGTATCGAAGGCGAGATCGAGTCGCCGGATGTTGCGCAGCGACTCGAGGCGAAGTGAACGCAGTCCCGGTCCCGGAACCACGTCCGAATGTTCCACGTGGAACATCGAGCGTGATCCGTGAAACGCCGGACCGGGAGACTCTGAAACGACGTCCGAGTGTTCCACGTGGAACATTCCTCCAGATCACGTGGATCAGGGCGTTCGAGTCAGCACACGAAGACGCCTCACAGTCGCATCGGCATGACGACGAAGGTCTCGCTCTCGCTCCCCACGCCACGCCAGATCGAGCTACCGTTGGCATCCTGGAAATGGATGATCACCGAACTTTCATCGACCACGCCGAGCACGTCCATCAGATAGGCGACGTTGAAACCGATGGAGATCGACTCGCCGTCATACTCCATCTCGATCTCTTCCTCGGCCTCCTCCTGCTCGGGGTTGTGCGCCAGCAGCTTGAGTGTGCCCGGATCGAAGCTCAAACGCACACCGCGATACTTTTCGTTCGACAGGATCGAGGTGCGCGAGAGCGCGCGCTTCAATGCGTCCTTCTCAACCGTGGCCGTGCGCCCGCTATGGCCCGGAATCACACGCTCGTACTCGGGATAGCGACCATCGACGAGCTTGGAGGTCAGGGTCATGGCCCCGACCACCACGCGCAGACTGCGCTCGCCCAGACGGATCGAGATCGGATCGTCCGAGCTGCCCAGCTGACGTTTCAGTTCCATGACCGTCTTGTTGGGCACGATCACCTGACGCTCGTTATCCAGGGTCAGATCGAGCGGGGTGACGAACTTGGCCAGTCGATGTCCATCCGTAGCCACAGCGATCAGGACGGTGGCGTGCAGTTCCAGCAGCAGACCATTCAGATAGTAACGAACGTCCTGTTGCGCCATGGCAAAGGCCGTCTTGTCGAGCAGCCGCTTGAGCTGGCTCTCCTGGATCTGGAAGTCGAAACCGCCCTCCTCCAGGTCCATGGTCGGAAAGTCCGCCGCCGGCAGCAGTCCGAGCGTGAAACGTCCGCGCCCCGAGGTGACGACACAGCGCTCATCCTTGACGCGCAGACGGATCTCGGCGCCTTCACTCAGATTGCGGCAGATGTCGACCAACTTGCGGGCTGGAATCGTGGTCTCGCCCTCCTGCTGGATCTCGGCCTCAAAGCTGGTCTTGACCTCGACTTCCAGGTCGGTGCCGGTGAGGGTGACGCGCCCTTCGCGGGCGACGACGAGCAGATTACCCAGAATCGGCAGGGTCTGACGGCGCTCGACGACGCCGACCACCTTATTGAGCGCGGGCAGGACGATTTCTCGGTTGGCAACGAATTCCATCGGTGGCTCCATGATCTTGCGGAAATGGATAGCGCTAGCTTGGCGTGCTGGCTATTGAGTATAGGGATAGTGTGTCGATTCAGTTGAATGGAGTCACTCTACAGCGTCAGCATTCTCAGTAGATTCCGGTAGTCTTCCTCGATCGTCGCATCGCTCTCACGCAGACTCTTGATCTTGCGCGTGGCGTGCAGGACCGTAGTGTGATCCCGTCCACCGAAGGCCTGGCCGATCTCAGGCAGACTGTGCTTGGTCAGTTCCTTGGCGAGCGCCATCGCCAGTTGGCGCGGGCGCGCCAGCGAGCGACTGCGCTTGGCCGAGAGCAGATCCGATGTCCGCAACTTGTAATAGTCGGCAACCGTGCGCTGGATGTTCTCCAGACTGACCTGTCTGTCCTGGGCCACGAGTACATCACGCAGCGCCTGCTTGGCGAACTCCAGCGTGATCGGTTTGCCGGTGAAGTGCGCATTGGCCACCAGTCGTCTGAGCGCCCCTTCGAGTTCGCGAATGTTCGAGCGAATACGCCGTCCGACGAAGAAGGCCACGTCCTCCGGCAGCTCCACCCCGAGTTGGGTCGCCTTGCAGTGCAGGATGGCCACGCTGGTCTCCAGATCCGGCGGATCGATGGCCACCGTCAGCCCCCAGCCGAAGCGCGAACGCAGACGCTCCTCCAGCCCAGTCACCTCCTTGGGAAAGCGGTCGCTGGAGAGCACGATCTGCTGGCGGGATTCAAGCAGCGCGTTGAAGGTATGGAAGAACTCTTCCTGCGAGCGCTCCTTGCCGGCGAAGAACTGCACATCGTCGATCAGAAGCGCGTTGACCGAGCGATAGGTCTTCTTGAACTCCTCGATGCGGTTGTGTTGCAGGGCCTTGATCATCTCGGCGACGAAGCGCTCGGAGTGCAGATAGACGACCCGGGCGCTCGGATTGGAGGCCAGGATGACGTTGCCGACCGCGTGCATCAGATGGGTCTTGCCCAGCCCGACGCCGCCATAGATGAACAGCGGGTTGTAGGTGCTGCCCGGATTGCGGGCGATCTGGATCGAGGCCGCGCGCGCGAGCTGGTTGGACTTGCCCTCGACAAAGGTATCGAAATTGAAGTCAGCGTTCAGGTTGGCCGCCGCGCGCCGCGTGGCGAGATCCGAGTCGATCGCGGTCGCCTTCGAGCCGGTACGGGCCCCCTTCCCTTTCGCCGGCCCGGACTCACGCGCGAACTCACCGACCTCGAAATGGATCTCCGAGACCTCGCCCTGACTGTGGCGCGCACAGAGTTCGAGCAGACGGTCGGCATAGTGCTTGCGCGTCCAGTCGAGCACGAATCGGTTCGGCGCCAGCAGCCTGAGCAAGGGACCATCCACGCGCGCTTGCAGGGGCAGGATCCAGGTATTGAACTCGGCGGACGTCAGTTCGGCCTTCAATTGATTGATACAGTGCTCCCACAGGGCCACGGCGTTTCCCGACATGCGTCGTCTCGGTTCGGATACGGCGGCGCGCGCGACGGCGCCACCCGGATGATTGCGAAGGACTGGAACTGGATGATGGAGCCGGCGAACAGAGCCGCCGGACGCGGCACGTTTCCTGAGCCAGCGTGCAAGTCTAGCGTCCTTGCGCGGACTTATCCACAGCCTGAACCGATCGGACGCGCGTTTCGATTGACTTTGGATGAAAAATTGCCTAAATTTCCAGCCCTTTTATAGCTGGGTCATCAGGCCCTGCCCCACCACCGAATTCCCGGAGTACCGTTCATGAAGCGCACCTTTCAGCCCAGCCGCCTGAAGCGGGCTCGTACCCATGGTTTCCGTGCCCGTAACGCCACGCGCAATGGCCGCAAGGTTCTGAGCGCGCGTCGTGCCAAGGGCCGTGCCCGCCTGATCCCCTGAGCACCCTGGAACGAACCGGCGACTCCGGAGAGGGATTCGGACGCGAACGACGCCTGACCCAGTCGAGTCAGTTCAAGCGCGTCTTCGCCGACGCGAATCGAGCCAGTCGTCAGAGTTTCGTCGTACTCTATCGTCCCAATGGCCTCGATCAGCCGCGTCTCGGTCTGGCCATCGCCAAAAAATGCGCCCGCCGTGCGGTCGATCGCAATCGACTCAAACGGATCGCGCGAGAGAGCTTTCGGCGATCCGGTCGGCGGCTTCCGGGAGTCGATATCGTGGTGCTCTGTGCCCAGGGTGCGCCCCGTGAGTCGAACCAGCGGCTGTTCGACGTCCTGGAGCGAGCCTGGGCGCACATCGAGAAATCATCATGCGTCGAATCCTGATCGGGCTGATTCGGGTCTACCAATACCTGATCAGTCCGCTGCTCGGTCCGCGTTGCCGCTTCTACCCCACCTGCTCCCACTATGCCGTGGAGGCCATCGAGGTCCACGGCGTCGCGCGCGGGAGCTATCTGGCCCTGCGCCGCGTGTTGCGTTGTCACCCCTGGCATCCAGGCGGTATCGATCCCGTCCCTGAAAAAAGGCAGACCACGATTCATGGATAACCAGCGCTTGTTCCTCTTCCTTGCACTGGCTGCGGTGCTGTTTCTGATCTACGAGTCTTGGATGCAGGACTATGGCCGTCCCGCCCAGCTCCCGGTCGCACAGGAGCAGATCCAGGGCGCTCCCGGCATTCCTGTGCCCTCCGCCAATGAGATCCCGACCGTTTCGACCACGCCCGGCGCGGTGCCGGACGGTGCGTCCCTGTCGGCGGCGCTCGACGAGACGCCGATCCGGGTCGAGACCGACGTGCTGCGTCTCGAGATCTCGCCGCGCGGCGCGACCATCGCCAGCGCCTGGCTGCTCGACTATGCCGTCGTCCCCGAGCGTCCGGACGACAAGTTCCAGCTCCTCAAGCCCGTGCCGCCGAACATGTTCGTCGTCCAGTCGGGACTGCTGGGCGAGAAACCGGATCTGCTGCCGACCCACGAGGCGATCTTCACCAGCGCGCAGAGCCAATATGAGCTGCAACCCGGCGCCGACCGGCTCGAAGTGGCGCTCGAATGGACCAATGACGCCGGCGTCCGGGTCAAGAAGATCTATACCTTCACGCGCGGAAGCTATCTGATCGAGTCGCGTCAGGTGGTCGAAAATCAGACCGACGCCCCCCTGATCGCGCGCGCCTACAACCAGCTCCAGCGCACCGAGCTGTACGATCCCAACGAGACCCGCTTCATCAGCACCTTCACGGGCGGTGTCTATTACAGCCCGGAGGAGAAGTACAAGAAGGTCTCGCTGGAGGACATCGCCAAGGGCAAGCTCGACCGCACCGTGACCGATGGCTGGATCGCCATGATGCAGCATTATTTCCTCGCGGCCTGGGTTCCGCCGCGCGCCGTGGCCGAGACCTTCTACACCAACGCGCTGAACAACTCGCGCTACATCATCGGCAAGTATTCGCAGCCGGTCAGCATCTCGCCCGGCACCGCGCATGTGTTCGAGAATCAGCTCTTCGTCGGTCCCAAGCTCCTGAGCACGCTGGAGGACATCGCCCCTGGTCTGGAACTGGCGGTCGACTATGGCTGGCTGACCGTCATCGCAAAGCCGATCTACTGGCTGTTGAGCTGGATCTATGCCGTGGTCGGCAACTGGGGCTGGTCGATCATCGTGCTGACCATTTTGATCAAGCTGGCCTTCTACAAGCTCTCGGAGACCAGCTATCGTTCGATGGCGCACATGCGCCAGATCACGCCCCGGCTCCAGGCGCTCAAGGATCGCTACGGCGACGACAAGCAGCGCCTGAATCAGGCGATGATGGAGCTGTACAAAACCGAGAAGATCAATCCGCTCGGCGGCTGTCTGCCGATCCTGGTGCAGATTCCGGTGTTCATCGCGCTCTACTGGGTGCTGCTGGAGAGCGTCGAGATGCGTCAGGCGCCCTTCGTGCTCTGGCTCGACAACCTCTCGGCGCCTGATCCCTACTTCATCCTGCCGCTGATCATGGGCGTGTCCATGTTCGTGCAGCAGAAGCTCAATCCCGCGCCGCCGGACCCGCTCCAGGCCAAGATCATGATGAGCCTGCCGTTCGTGTTCACCGTGTTCTTCGCCTTCTTCCCGTCGGGTCTGGTGCTCTACTGGACGGTCAACAACCTGCTCTCGATCGCGCAGCAGTGGAAGATCACGCGCGACCTGGAGGTGGAGACCGCCAAGCGTCGGCGCTGAGACGCGGCGCGTCGCTGAGATGACGACGACCGGCGAGACCATCGCCGCCATCGCCACGCCGCCCGGTATGGGCGGTGTGGGCATCGTGCGGGTCAGCGGGCCGCGCGCGCGTTCCATCGCTGAAGCCATCCTCGGGCGTGTTCCTGAACCTCGTCGCGCAGCCTTCGGCGTCTTTCGCGAGGTCGACGGCGCCTTCATCGACGAGGGGCTGGCGCTCTATTTCCAGGCGCCACGCTCTTTCACCGGCGAAGACGTGCTTGAACTCCAGGGGCACGGCGGACCCATCGTCATGGATCTGCTGCTGCGCCGCTGTCTGGAACTGGGCGCACGGCTGGCGCGTCCGGGCGAGTTCAGCGAACGCGCCTTCCTGAACGGCAAGCTTGATCTGATCCAGGCCGAGGCGGTCGCCGATCTGATCGAAAGCTCGACCGCGCTCGCCGTGCGGCTGGCCGGGCGCAGTCTGCAAGGGGTCTTTTCGCAACGGATCAACGAGTTGGTCGAGCGTCTGATCCAGGTGCGGCTGCATGTCGAGGCCACGCTCGACTTTCCGGACGAAGAGATCGATCTGGCCGACGAGCCGACCGTCGCGGCTGATCTAAGCGCGGTTCTGGAAGCCGTCGACCGGCTTCTGGCCGACGCCCATCAGGGCCAGATCATTCGCGAAGGCTTGGCAGTCGTCATCGCCGGCGCGCCCAATGTCGGCAAGTCGAGCCTGCTCAACGCGCTCTGCGGCTCGGACGCCGCCATCGTCACCGACATCCCCGGCACCACGCGCGATCTGCTCAAATTCGACATTCAGGTCGATGGACTGCCGATCCGGATCGTCGATACGGCCGGACTACGCCACACCCATGACCCGGTCGAACAGGAAGGGGTGCGTCGCGCCCAAGCGGCTCTGAAAGATGCCGATCTGGTGCTATGGGTGCAGGCCGTCGATCACGAGCCGGACAAGTCGATCCGAACCACCTTCCCCGCCGGCTGTCCAGTCACCCGGATCCGCAACAAGATCGATCTGCTCGGCGAACCGGCGCATCTCATCGAGCGGGGTGGCGAGGTCGAGATCGCGCTTTCGGTCGCGACCGGCGAAGGTCTTGATCTGCTCAAGGAGCACCTCAAATCGCGCGCCGGGCTGAGCGCGCATCCTGAAGGCGCCTTCATCGCGCGGCGTCGTCATCTCGATGCGTTGGAACGCGCGCGCGGTGCCTTGCAAACGGCTGCGACCAACCTGGAGCAGAGACTCGGCGCCGAACTGGTCGCCGAGGAACTGCATCTGGCCCAACACGCACTTGGCGAGATCACCGGCGAGTTCACGTCCGATGATCTACTGGGACGGATCTTTTCCAGTTTTTGTATCGGAAAATAACCCCGGTTTTCGCTGGGCTTCGATCCGACGATAGACGCCCAGCGCCACGAGCAGATTGGCGACCGATAGCAGGCTTTCGCTCAGCCCATGCAGGACATCGGCGTGCGACAGACTCGGCAGGCCCAGCCCGACCGTGGCGATCCGCGTCGTGAAAATGGTGACGGCGACGAAGACCAGCAGGAACCAGAAGCCGCCGATCGTCAGCGGTGAGAACGGCACGCGATCGGTGCGATAGACCCAGATCAGACTCAACAGGAACGCCAGATAGGCCACATTGGCCGTACCCAATACCGCCGTGCTGTGCTCGCCGAGCAGCGGCCAGTACGCCGACGCGACCCAGACCAACCCCACCGGCACGATCCCCCACACCCAGCGCCGCCAACGTCTCAGCGCCGGCGCCATCGCCAGGGTCGCCGTCAGCAACAGCAGACTCCCGCCCAGGTTCGTCAGCCGCGAGACCTCCAGCAGCCCGCGCATCGTGTCGCCGCTGAGGTGAAAACCCAGGATCAGCAGTCCCGACATCAGATGCGGCCCCATGCAGACGGCGAACACCTGAAGCCCAGGGCGCCGGATCAACCGCCCATACCGCCAGAACAGCCCCATCGCCACGGCCCATTCGGTGACGGTGAACAGATGGATCGCCCAGGTCGGCCAGGAGAGCAGCATGATGATGGGTCCGGAGGAGAGTGTCGCGCCCCTTTATAGCGCATGCGCAACGGATAGGCGATGCGGTCGTGACAGCCTGAGCGCTCCCGACGACATCCGTTCGCGGTATCATCGGCCATCTTGCCAAGGCCAGGTCCGGGAGGCCAGCCCGCACACCCGATGAACACCTCGACCGTCGCAGAGACGTCACCCGACGAGCTATCCCGCCAGCCCCGGGATGTCCGTCACCATATCGCCGACATTCTGCTCGACAGTGGAATCATCACCGCCGAGCAGCTGTCCTATGCGCGCCGCGTGCATGGCAAGCTCCGCAACGCCCACTCGCTGACCAAGGTGCTGCAGGAACTGGACTATCTGGACACCCGGCAGCTCAGTCAGGCACTGCGCGAACATCGTCAGGTCGTGCCGCTGGGCCATCTGCTGGTCGAACTGGGGTATATCCGGCCCCAGGAACTGCGCGCCGCCCTCTCGGCCCAGAAGGAAGCTGAATTCCAGGGCAAGCGGCTCGGCGAGATCCTGCTCGAAAAACGTCTGATCCAGGAATATCAGCTCATCGAGGTACTGGCCGATCAACTCGGGTTCCTCCACGAGGAACCCAGTTTTGCCAAGATCGAGCGTGATCTCCTGTTCCAGGTCAACCCCAGCTGGTGCAAACGCTTTCAAGCGGTGCCCATGCGTCGCGACGACGAAGGCGTCGTCGTCGCCTTTCGCAATCCGCTCGATGCCGCCGCCCGACAGGCCGCCGAAGGGGCCTTCGGCACGGTGGTCGCCGCGATCAGTACCAGGCGTGCCATCGAAGACGCCATCAGGAACTACGAGGAAGGCCGCCAGAATGCCCCCCAAGGCGCGGTGGAGGTCGACGAGGCCAGTGCGGCGAGCGTCATCGATGGCCTGATCGTCGATGCCCTGACGCTCGGCGCCAGCGACATCCATATCGAGCCGATGCGCCAGCAGATCCGTGTGCGCATGCGCCAGGACGGCATCCTCATGCTGCGCAAGGAATTCGACCTCGCCATGGCGCCGGCCGTCAGCAGCCGGCTCAAGGTGCTGTGCCAGGCCGACATCACCGAGAAGCGCCGCCACCAGGGTGGCGGCTTCCGCTTCGAGGATGTACAAAAGGGTCTGAAGACCGATGTCCGCGCCTCCTTCTATTCCACCATCTTCGGCGAGAAGATCGTGCTGCGCCTGCTCAGTCGCAAGGCCGAGCTACTCGACATCAAGGAGGTCGGACTCTCGCCGCGCGTGCTCGAACGCTTCGTCGAGGATGCCCTGGAACTGCCGAGCGGGGTCATCCTGATCACAGGCCCCACGGGGTCCGGCAAGACCACGACGCTCTACGGCTGCGTCAACTATCTCAACGACATGGAGCGCAGCATCATCACGGCCGAGGATCCGGTCGAGTACGTCATCGACGGCATCGCCCAGTGCAATCTCAACCCCAGGATCAACCTCACCTTCGAGGAGACGCTGCGCCACATGGTCCGCCAGGATCCGGACGTCATCGTCCTCGGCGAGATCCGCGACCAGCACTCGGCCGAATCGGCCATCCAGGCGGCCCTGACCGGTCACAAGGTTCTGACGACCTTCCATACGGAAGACAGCATCGGCGGTCTGCTGCGGCTGATGAACATGCAGATCGAGACCTTCCTGATCTCCTCGACCGTGGTGTCCGTGCTGGCCCAGCGTCTGTTGCGTCACGTCTGCGCGCAGTGCGCCGAACCCTATCGGCCGACCGCCCATGATCTGCACCGGCTCGGCTGCACCCAGGCCGATCTGGTCGGCGCCGCATTTCGCCAGGGACGTGGCTGCCCGGCCTGTCACTATACGGGGTATTCGGGACGGGTCGGCGTCTTCGAACTGCTGGTGTTGAACGAGATGGTCAAGGATGCGATCTTGAACAAGCGGACCTCCGCCGAGATCCGGCGGGTGAGCATCGAGAGTTCGGGCCTGATCACGCTCCTGGAGGACGGCCTGAGCAAGGCGGCCCTGGGGCAGACCAGTCTGCACGAGGTGCTGCGTCACCTGCCGCGCCTGAGCCGTCCGCGTCCGCTGCGCGACATCTGGCGTCTGGCCGGCGAGACACCGAAATCCTGAATCCGGCCCCGCGAGCGGTTCGCCCGGCCGGCCATCACCCACGACTTGCGAGACATCCGGCGTGCCTGCCCCATCCACCGACACCCCCAAGCCCAGCCAATCCAAGTCGATCAAGGAATTGATCGAAGAGCAGTTCGTCTCCGGCGGTCTCAAGTTGCCGGTCTTCAATCCGGTCGCGCTCGAATTGCGCCAGGCGTTGCAGGCCGAGAGCACGATGTCCATGAAGGACATCGCCGATCTGATCATGAAGGACCAGTCGCTCGCGAGCCACCTGCTGCGGCTGGCCAATTCCTCGTTCTACGGCGGCCTGAAACGGGTCGACACCGTCAGCGCGGCGCTCGTGCGCCTGGGGATGGAGCGCGTGGTCAATCTGGCGATGGTGACATCGCAACTGCTGGCCCATACCAGCAAGGTCGACTCGATCGCCCCCTACATGACGGCGCTCTGGAGTCGCTCCTTCGTCTGCGCCAACGGCGGACGCTGGCTGGCCCAGGAGACCGGTTACGACGATCGTGCCGAAGAGGCGTTCCTGGCCGGCCTGCTGCACGATATCGGCGAACTCTCGCTGCTCAAGATGCTCGAGAAGCTGAGCAAGGATCAGAGCCTCTCCCTGGCGCTCACCGACTCCCTGTTGAACGAGATCCTGGACAGCCTGCACACCGACATCGGCTATCGGCTGATGACCAAGTGGCAACTGCCGGAGGTCTATGCCCGGATCGCCCGTGATCACCATGCCGAACGCTTCGACGAGGGCGACCCGCTCCTGATCATCATCCGCCTGATGGATGTCCTCTGTCGCAAGCTCGGCGTGGGTCAGGCGGCCGATCCCGAGATCGAACTCGCGGCCATGCCCGAGGCCCAGATCCTGGGCCTCAAGGACATCAAGCTGGCCGAACTGGAGGTCTTGATGGAGGACGTGATGGCCGAGAGCAACGCGCTGCTGTCGGCCTAGACGTCAGGGCGCGCGCGCCGCCCACAGCCGCAGACCGATCAGCACCGCAGCGAAGAGTCCCAGCCCGCCGCCGATCCAGAGTCCGGCCGTGAGCGGGTCGCGCTCGAAGGTGGCGGTCTGATAGAAGACGGTCGCGGTCAGGAAGGCGATGCCCGTGGTCCAGAATCCGACGAAGGTCGCCCAGGCCGCGCCCGACTCGCGCACGATGGCCCCGATGGTGGCCACACAGGGGAAATAGAGCAGCACGAACAGCAGATAGGCAAACGCCCCGGCCTGACCGTCGAAGCGCTCGGCCATGGCGCCGAAGGTGCCGGTCTGGACACCCTGCTCGACGGCGGCCGTCTCGCGGTCGCTCGCCTCGCCGATGTCGAGCCCGAGCGGATCGAGCAGACGCTCGCCGAGATGTCCGAGATTATCGCCGATCGAGCTGGCCGCCGCGCCCAGCGCACTCCATAGATCGAAGGGTTCGGGTTCCTCGATCGGATGCGACTCGGCGGCCAGCCGACCATAGAGCGAATCGAGCGTGCCGACGATCACTTCCTTGGCCAGCACGCCCGAGAAGATACCGAGCACCGCCGGCCAGTTGTCCTCGCGAATCCCCATGGGCGCAAACAGCGGCGTGGCGGTACGGCTGACCTCGGCCAGGATCGAGTGCTCGCTGTCCTGGTTGCCCAGACTCCAGTCACTGCCGATGGTCGCCAGCAGATTGAGCGCCAGCACCATGAGCACGATGATCTTGCCCGCTTCGCGCAGAAAGAGTTTCACCCGGTCCCAGGTGCGCAGCATCACGCCCTTGACGGTCGGCAGATGATAGGGCGGCAGTTCCATCAGCAGCCCCGAGCTGTCGCCCTTGAGCAGCGTATGCTTCATCGCCAGACCCGAGAGAATGGCCACCGCGATCCCGGTCAGATAGAGCACGAACACCAGATTCTGTCCCGAGTGCGGAAAGAAAGCGGCAGCGAACAGCGCATAGACCGGCAGCCGCGCCCCGCAGGACATGAAGGGATTCATCAGAATCGTCAGCTTACGCTCGCGTTCACTCTCCAGGGTGCGCGTGGCCATCACCGCCGGCACATTGCAGCCGAAGCCGACGATCAGCGGCACGAACGCCTTGCCCGGCAGCCCGATCGAGCGCATGAAGCGGTCCATGACGAAGGCCGCGCGCGCCATGTAGCCCGAATCCTCCAGGATCGAGAGCACGATATAGAGACTGGCGATGACGGGGATGAAGGTGCCGACCACCTGGAGACCGCCGCCGATGCCCGTGGCCAGCACCAGGGTCAGCCAGTCGGGCGCGCCGACCCGGCCCAGCAACTCGCCGAGCCCGTCGACGAACAGCGCCTGCCCGACCTGATCGAAGAAGTCGATGAAGGCCCCGCCGATGTTCATGGTGAACATGAACATCAGATAGATCATCAGCAGAAACAGCGGGATGCCGAACACCCGGCTGAGCACCACCTGATCGATGCGATCCGAGACCGTGCGCTCGACACGCCGCTCCTCGCGCACCACACGCCGGGCGAGTGCATGGGCATGGCCGAAGCGGGTGTCGGCGATGTGCAGGTCGGCATCCTCGCCCGTGCGCTCGGCGATCTGCTGGCGCAGTGACTCGGCGAGCTTCAGCGTCTCGAGACCGACGGCGTGCTCGGCGATGGGGTCGGACTCCAGCAGCTTGAGCGCCAGCCAGCGGGCGTTGGCGTGTCCGGCGTCGGTGTCGCCGTCCCCCGCGCCTTCGAGCCGGGGCAGCAGCTCCAGCACCGCAGCCTCGACGCATTCACCATGCGTGAGCGCCATGCCGGCCGGCTCGCGTCCCTCGGCCACGGCCAGCAGCCGTGCCTGCAACTCGGTCAGACCCTCCTTGCTGACCGCCACCAGCGGCACCACCGGACAGCCGAGCGCCTCGGCCAGCGCCTCGGTATCGATCCGGATGCCGCGTTTGCGTGCGATGTCCATCATGTTGAGCGCGATCAGGACGGGCACGCCCATCTCCAGCAACTGCACGGTCAGATAGAGATGACGCTCCAGGTTGCCGGCGTCGAGCACGTTGACGATGAGATCGGCCTCGCGCCCGAGCAGATAGTCGCGCGTGACCATCTCGTCGAGCGAGCTGGCGTCGAGCGAATAGATGCCGGGCAGGTCGATCACACGCACCCGGCGTCCGTCCAGCTCCAGCGAGCCTTCCTTGCGCTCCACCGTCACGCCCGGCCAGTTGCCCGTGGTCTGACGGATGCCGGTCAGCGCATTGAAGAGCGCCGACTTGCCGCAGTTGGGATTGCCGGCCAGGGCGAGCGTCAGTGGCGGGCGCAGCTTGACGACGTTGGCGGCGGTGTCGCGATCGGTTCCGTTCATGCCGCCTCGTCTCCAGATTCGGCTTGCATCGCGAGTGCGGCCTGATCGCTCTCCGGCCTCACCCAGAGTTTCTCGGCGATC
Source organism: Allochromatium humboldtianum (assembly GCF_013385175.1). GTDB lineage: Bacteria > Pseudomonadota > Gammaproteobacteria > Chromatiales > Chromatiaceae > Thermochromatium > Thermochromatium humboldtianum. The sequence continues at coordinate 97,724 of NZ_JABZEO010000005.1, forward strand.
CCGGTGCCGATGGCGATCCGCAGCTCGCCGCTGGCCAGCACCAGCCCCTTGCCGCGCCGCTGGACGATGCACAGCGGACTGCCCTGGCGTAGCCCCAGCGCCAGCAGACGGCGCGTGAGCTGGCGTCCACCCCGGATCTCGGCGAGTCGCGCGGGGATAGCGTCTGGAAGATCGGTGAGACGAAGCGGATCTGAGTTCTGGGACATGGGTCGGTACGGCTCGGAGCGATCGGTCACGGCGTTGAATGAGAAACTGAAGCATAACCCGAAGCCAATGGATTGCGCAGACTTGGTGAACCGAGCACCGAGCGCGTTGGTGAAATCCTTTGCATCGTGCGTACCTTTACGGTTCAAATCGTCGCCCCCTGAATCCATCCATCGTCGACGCGCCTCCCATGTCAAACGATCCCAGCCAGCATGTCGGACTGCAAACCGCGATCCTGCTCGTGATCGCCACCATGATCGGCACCGGGGTGTTCACGACCACGGGCTTTCTGCTGCGTGATCTGGGGTCGCAGCCGGCGGTGCTGATGGCCTGGCTGCTCGGCGGGCTGGCGGCGGCCTGCGGCTCGCTGGCCTATGCCGAGCTGGTCGCGGCCCTGCCGCACAATGGCGGGGAATATCGGCTGCTCGGGCGCATCTATCATCCGGCGCTGGGCTTCATCGCCGGATTCGTGTCGCTGGTGGTGGGCTTTGCCGCGCCGATCGCCGCGAGCGCGATCGCGTTCGGCGAATATCTCAATCTGGCGCTCGGCTCCGATCGCCTTCCGCCGCTCGCCTCCGGACTGGTACTGGTGGTCGGCGCCTCGATCCTGCACTCGGTCCGGCTCTCGGCCGGCAGTCGCGTCCAGGATCTGTTCACATGGCTCAAGCTGCTGCTGATCCTGCTGTTCATCCTGGGCGGCCTGTTCGCCATCCTGCCCGAACGGCTCGCCGGGCAGGATGGCCCGCCCATGCTGGAGGCCGTGCTGTCGCCGGCCTTCGCCGTCGGCCTGATCTATATCTCCTATGCCTACACCGGCTGGAACGCGGCCGCCTATGTCGCCGGCGAGGTGCGCGATCCGGGGCGCCGGCTGCCGATCGCGCTGGTGGTGGGGGCGCTGACGGTCACGCTGCTCTATCTGGGCGTGAACGCGGTCTTCCTGGGCGCCGCACCGCCCGAGGAACTGGCGGCGGCCAACGAGCGGGTCGGCCATGTGGCCGCCAGCCATGTCTTCGGCGAGTCGGGTGGGCGTCTGCTGAGCGGGCTGATCGCCCTGGGTCTGGTCTCGACCGTGGGAGCCCTGGTCATGACCGGACCGCGTATCTATGAAGCCATGGGGCGCGACTATCGGGCCATGGCCTGGCTCGCGCGCCGTGTCGATGGGGGCGGACCGCTGCTCGCGATCTGGCTCCAGTCCGCGCTGGCGATCCTGATGCTGGTAACAGCGAGTTTCGAGGCCCTGATCAGCTATGCCGGCTTCACGCTCTCGGTGTTCGCGGGACTCACGGTCGCGGGCGTCTTCGTGCTGCGGGCGCGCGAGCCGGATCTGATCCGACCCTATCGGACCTGGGGCCATCCCTTCACGACCCTGGGTTTTCTGACGCTCATGGGCTGGATGGTGCTGCACGCCATCCAGGAGCGCCCGCTGGTGGTCGCCGTCGGCGCCGCGACCGTCGGAGTCGGCTGGCTGGCCTATCGTCTGGCGCGGCGCTCGAACCTCACTTGATCGGGATCGTCATGCCGTCCTGACCATGGCGCTTGAGCAGGGCACGCACCTGCTCGGCCTCCGAGCGGTTGGCATAGCCGCCGGTTCGCACCCGATAGGCCGTCTTGCCGTTCGGCAGGGTGGCGGTCTGGATGCTGGTCGACAGACCGAGTTGAGCGAGTCGCTCACTGAGCCGCTCGGCGTCCGCCGGACGGCTGAAGGAGGCGACCTGCACCACATAGGTTCCACTGGTCGGCTCAGCCGGCGGCGGGAGCTGGGACGGCGCCGATGGCTCGGGCGCCGGAGCCGGTTCGGACACGGCCTCGATGTCGACCTGCGGCGGTTGCGCCTGTGGCTGTGGTCGCGGCGCCGGTGGAGGTAAAGGTGGTCCCTTGCCGATTTCGACCTCGGTCTCGCTCAGGATCTTCTCGTAGGTGAAGGTCGGCTTGGGCACGGATTGACCGGCCAGCGTCGCACCAAGCGTGTCCTCAGGCGATTCACCCCTGGGCGCTAGGACGTTGGAGCCGACCACACCCAGCGCCACGCCGCCGACCATCCAGCCGATACAGGAACGGCTGGGCTTGCGCCGGATGGGTGGCGTCGAGGGCGGGGAGGGCGGCGCGGGCTTGCCGCGATAATAGTCCTTGGCCATCTCACATGGTCTCCGGCGCCGAAACGCCGATCAGCCCCAGCCCGTTGCGCAGCACCTGGCGCGTGGCCAGGATCAGCTTGATCCGGGCGTCGCGCAGATCGGCGTCATCGACCAGGAAGGGATGGGCGTTGTAGTAGGTGTGCAGATCATTGGCCAGCTCGCGCAGATAGTGCGTGATCTGGTGCGGCTCGGCCTTGAGCGCGGCCTGCTCGACGGTCTCTGGATAGCGGCCGAGGGTGCGCAGCAGCGCCTGCTCGTGGGCCTCGGTGAGGCGTTCCAGGTTGTGCGTGCCCGCGCTCGGCTCGACCGTCAGTCCGCGTTCGGCCGCCTGACGCAGCACGGCACAGATGCGCGCATGGGCGTACTGCACATAGTAGACCGGGTTGTCGGAGGACTCGGACTTGGCCAGATCCAGGTCGAAGTCCATGTGCTGCTCACAGCGGCGCATGACATAGAAGAAGCGCGCCGCGTCGCGTCCGACTTCCTGGCGCAGCTCGCGCAGGGTGACGAACTCGCCGGAGCGGGTCGACATCTGCGCCTTCTCGCCGCCGCGATAGAGGATGGCGAACTGCACCAGCAGCACGTCGAGCTTGTCGGCGTCGTCCCCGAGCGCCTGGAGCGCGGCCTTGACGCGCGGGATGTAGCCGTGATGGTCGGCGCCCCAGATGTCGATCACCCGGTCGAAGCCGCGTTCGAGCTTGTCCATGTGATAGGCGATGTCGGAGGCGAAATAGGTGCTCTGGCCGTTCTCGCGCACCACCACCCGATCCTTCTCGTCGCCGAAGGCGGTCGAGCGGAACCAGAGTGCGCCGTTCTGCTCGTAGACGTGACCGGACTCGCGCAACCGCTCGATGGCGCGATTGACCGCGCCGCTCTCGGTCAGTGAGCGCTCCGAGTACCACTCCTGATAGGTCACGCCGAACTGGGCCAGATCCTCGCGGATGTCGTCTAGGATGGTGTTCAGACCCAGCTCGAAGACATAGCGATAGCGGTTGTCGCCCAAGAGCCGCTTGGCCGCCGCGATCAGACCGTCGATGTGGGCCTCCTTGTCGCCCGGCTGATCCTGCGGCTCGCCCTCGACCGGGGCGTCGGCGGGAAGCCCCGCGAACACCTGCTCGGCCTCGACCCGGTAGGCATCGCCGTGCTCGCGGTGCAGTGTCGCGGCGATGTCCCACACATAGTCGCCCTTGTAGCCGTTGCTCGGGAACCGCAGTTGCTCGCCGCACAGCTCCAGATAGCGCAGCCAGACCGAGGTGCCCAGGATGTCCATCTGGCGTCCGGCGTCGTTGACGTAGTACTCGCGGTGCACGTCGAAGCCGACCGCTTCGAGCAGATCGGCGACCACGGCGCCATAGGCGGCTCCGCGGCCGTGTCCGACATGCAGGGGGCCGGTCGGATTGGCTGAGACGAACTCGACCTGCACCCGCTGACCGGCGCCGATATGGCTACGGCCATAGTCGGGACCGGCGTTGAGGATGCGCGGCACCAGGGTGCGATAGGCATCCTCGGCGAGGAAGAAGTTGATGAATCCGGGACCGGCGATCTCCACCCGCGCCACCAGCGGCGAGGCCGGCAGGGCGTCGACCAGTTGCTGGGCCAGATCACGCGGCTTGGCACGCGCGGGCTTGGCCAGCAGCATGGCCAGGTTGGAGGCGAAATCGCCGTGTGTGCTGTCCTTGGTGCGTTCGACCTGAATCTCGGGACGCTCGGTGAGTGTGAGCCGGCCCGCGGCGGTCAGGGTGTCGAGTGCGGCGGACAGGATGGCTTTGATGTCTGGCTTCATTGCGAATAAAGGCTCGACCGCTTCGCGCCGGGACGGGGACGCCTGAGGCCGGTTGTCGGCCACGAGCCGGTGCGTCGGGCAAAGCGATCTGCTGGAGTGAATGACATGATCGGCGGCTGGACCGGGGAAGCAACGGATGGGCTGATGCGAAGCGTCGCGGCGACGTCCAGCAACGATTCTCCCTTGGGTCCGATCCGAAGCGCTAAGCATACCTGAATCGGCGTCGCAAATGGTTTACAGCAGATCGCGCGGATCGACGTCGAGCGACCAGCGCAACCCCTTGCGTCTGGGCAGGGTGCGGACGTCGTTCACCCAGCGGGTGAGGAAGCGTTGCAGACGCGGACGCTCGGCACACTGGATCAGGAGTTGCGCGCGATGGCGTCCGGCGCGGCGTTCCATCGGCGCCGGGATCGGCCCCAGCAGCAGGATCGCGCCCGAGTCGTCATCGAGCCGTTCGCCGAGTTCGCGCACCTGACGCAGAAAGGCCAGCGCGTCCTCGGGATCGGGCGCTTCGGCCCGTGCGAGCGCCAGATGACTGTAGGGCGGCAGCTCGGCCTCGGCGCGCTCGCGCAGCGCCGCCTCCGCGAAGCCTGAATAGCCCTCGCGCAGCAGCGATTGCAGCAACGGATGCTCGGGATGACGAGTCTGGAGCACTACCCGTCCCGGACGCTCGGCGCGTCCGGCGCGTCCGGCCACCTGCACGATGAGCTGGGCGGTGCGCTCGGCGGCACGGAAATCACTGGCATAGAGCGACTGGTCGAGTTCCAGGATGCCGACCAGGGTCACGCCCGGAAAATCGTGTCCCTTGGCCAGCATCTGGGTGCCGAGCAGGATCTGGGTCTCGCCGCTGTGAACGGCGTCCAGCACGCGCCCGAGTTCGCCCCGGCGGCGCGTGCTGTCGCGATCGAGCCGGGCGATCCGCGTCTCGGGGAAGAGTTCGACCAGTTCCTCTTCCAGCCGCTCGGTGCCGCGTCCGAGCATCCGCAGCTCCAGGCTCCGGCACTTGGGACACTGGCCCGGCTGGAGACAGGACCAGCCGCAGTGATGGCACCACAGCCGCCGCTCGCTCAGATGCAGTGTCAGACGCGCGTCGCAGTGCGGACACTCGCCGACCCAGCCGCAGGCGTGACAGGTGAGCACGGGCGCATAGCCGCGCCGGTTGAGAAAGAGCAGGATTTGATTGCCCGCCGTCAGTTCGGCCTGCATGTGCTCGCGCAGCACGGGTGAAAGTCCGGCGCGCAATGGCTGATTGCGGATGTCGAGGATCGAGATCGTCGGCGGTCGCGCCCCGCCGGCGCGCTCGGTCAGACGCAGCCAGCGGTAGCGTCCGAGTTGGGCGTTGCGCAGGGTCTCCAGCGAGGGCGTGGCTGAACCCAGCACCACCGGACAGCCGGCGAGCTGGGCGCGGCGCACCGCCAGATCGCGTCCCGAGTAGCGCAGTCCGTCCTGCTGCTTGAGCGAGTCGTCGTGCTCCTCGTCGACCACGATCAGTCCCAGACGCGGAATCGGCGCCAGTACGGCCGAGCGCGTGCCGAGGATGAGATTGGCTTCGCCGCGCGCCGCGCGCAGCCAGTTGCGCTCGCGCTCGCTGGCCTTGAGCGCCGAATGCAGCACGGCGATGGGGCCGGGCAGCCGGGTGCGGAAGCGTTCGCGCAACTGGGGCGTCAGGCCGATCTCGGGAACCACCACCAGAGCCTGCCGACCCTGGGCGATGACGGACTCGATCAGGCGAATGTACACCTCGGTCTTGCCGCTGCCGGTCACGCCGTCGAGCAGAAAGGCGCCAAAGGCGCCGAAAACAGCTCGAACGGCCTCGACAGCCACCTCCTGCTCGGCATGGAGTTCAGGGCCGGTGAGCGGCGGTTTCTCCGCAGCCTGATCAGTGGTGCGTGCGAGTTGGATGTCGGCGACCCATCCTTTGGAGCGGAGCGCGCAGATCGCGCCCTTGCTGTCGCCGAGTCGTGCCGCCAGTTCACCGAGCGTCAGTCCTTCAGGTTCGGAACGCAGAGCGTCGAGGAGCGCGCGTTGCTTGGGTGCACGGCTGAGCATCTCCAGATCCAGCGTCCGGCCGGATTCGGTCGCCTGGAGTCCGGGCGTCGTCTCCAGCGGCAGCGGCTCGGGATCACGCAGACGCGCCGGGATCGCCGCAAACAGCGCCTCGCCGATCGGTTGCTGATAGTAGGCTGCCGCCCAGGCCAGCAGTTTCAGATCCGGCTCGTCGAGCAGCGGCTCGGGGTCCAGCACGCGCTCGACCCGCCTGAGCTTGTCGACCGGATGCGTGCTCCGATCGACGACCGCCATCAGGATTCCGACCCGGGAGCCGCGCCCGAACGGAACCAGCAGGCGCATCCCCGGACGCAGCCGAGCGAGCGGCGGATCGATCGGCGGCAGATAGTCGAAGGTGTCGGCCAGCGGCGCCTCGACTGCGATACGCAAGACGGCTTCAGCGGCGGTGTCTGGCTGTGGAGCGTTCACGATGGGCGTGGAACCGTCTGTTTCGGGGTTGTCGTGGCCAGGGTGTCATGGGAGCGACCGGACAGGCGTCGGCCACCCAACAGGATGAAAACCATGCAGTGAAACACGGTTGCGCGACCGAAGCGAGCGTGTATGATGACTCGAACATTCCGAGCCGTATCCAGCCACTATGTCTTCACTGACTCAACAGGTACTGCGAACGGATCTGGCGGGCATGCCGCTGGAGTGGGTCGACTATCGCGACGCCGCACGACTCCATGTCCTTGGCTTGGTCGCCTATTCCTGCGGCGATCCGCTCTTCCTGCTGCATGGCGGCATCAACGCCGGCACGGGCCGCCAGAGCCAGCTTCGGATCCACTCGATCATCGCCACCCATGGTCTGCATCACGCACTCGACCAGCCGCGCGACGGTTATTCACCCCCGCTCTCCAACCGCACGCTCTTCCAGCGCGACGACCATATGTGTCTCTACTGCGGTCAGCGCTTCCCGGCACGCCAGCTCTCGCGCGACCATGTGCGCCCCACCAGCCGGGGCGGGCAGGACGTCTGGAGCAACGTCGTCACCGCCTGCGTGCGCTGCAACAACCACAAGGCCGGGCGCACGCCCGAGGATGCGGGGATGGAACTGCTCGCCGTCCCCTTCACCCCGACCCATGCCGAATATGTCTATCTGATGGGACGCCACGTCCTGGCCGACCAGATGCATTTTCTGCGCGCACACTTCCCGCGTTCCAGTCCCCTGCATCGGCGTCTCGGGCGCGGAAGCGCCGCATGACGCGCTGGGATCTGATTGCCGAGCACATCGGCGCGGCCACGGGCGAGTCCTTCCAGGTCCGACGCCAGCGTCCGGTCGGCGGCGGCTGTATCAACCGCGCCGCCGTCGTCGAAGACGGGGGACGCGCCTTCTTCGTCAAGCTCAACGCACCCGAACGGCTCGACATGTTCGAGGCCGAGTCCGAGGGACTGGCGGCACTCGCCGCCGCGCGGGCCATCCGGGTGCCAGAGCCGGTCTGTGTCGGCCTTGCCGGCGACGAGAGCTTTCTGGTGATGGAGCGGCTGGATCTGGGCGGACAGCTCGACGGCGAGCGCGCCGGACACCAGCTGGCCGCGCTGCACCGCGTCACCGCCGAGCGCTTCGGCTGGCATCGCGACAACACCATCGGCTCCACCCCACAGCTCAACGCGCCCCACCCTGACTGGGTCGCCTTCTGGCGTGAACGTCGACTCGGCCCGCAGCTCGCGCTCGCCGCCGCCAACGGTCATCGCGGTCGCATTCAGTCCGACGGCGAGCGACTGCTGTCCAGACTCGACGCCCTCATCGGCCATGCGCCGCCCCCATCGCTCCTGCATGGCGATCTCTGGGGCGGCAACATCGGCGCCACACCCGAAGGCGAGCCGGTCATCTTCGATCCGGCCGTCTATCATGGCGACCGCGAGGCCGATCTGGCCATGACCGAACTCTTCGGCGGCTTCGACGCGCGCTTCCAGGCCGCCTATCGCGAAGCCTGGCCGCTCGATCCCGCTTATGCCGTGCGACGGGTTCTCTACAACCTCTATCACGTGCTCAATCATCTCAACCTCTTCGGCGGCGGCTATCTCCAGCAGTCCCAATCCATGATCGAACGCCTGCTCGCCGAGACCGCTTGAGGTGACGCCAAAATTACGGATGTGTTAAAACCGTGTTCCAATCGAGTGATTTCCAATCTCGCGTTCTGACGATGATGCGAGACCCGGCGGTTTTCATACATCCCTTGAGTTACACCGATCCCTTTTTTCACATGCCACGTGAGTTGTTGTTACTGCGTCACGCCAAATCGGACTGGGACTCGGGCGCGGCGAGCGATTTCGAGCGCCCACTGGCCAAGCGCGGCAAGAACGACGCGCCCAAGGTCGGCTCCTGGCTCTATCGCGAAGGGCTGGTGCCGGACCACGTGGTCAGCTCGCCGGCCGAGCGCGCGCGCCAGACCGCGACCAAGGTCTGCAAGCGTCTGGATTTCAAGAAGAAGCGCATCGTCTGGGACGCCAAAATCTATGAGGCTGCTGTCCCCACGCTACTCGATGTGCTCGCCCGCTGTCCCGGCGAGGCTGCGACCGTGCTGCTGGTCGGGCACAATCCGGGACTGGAAGAACTGGTGCTGCATCTGGTCGGCGAAGAGGTCGAGCGGCCCGCCGACGGCAAGCTCCTGCCCACGGCCACGGTCGCGCGTCTGGAGATGCCGGACGACTGGAGCCGGCTGGCCGCCGGCAGCGCGCATCTGGTCTCGATCACCCGTCCACGTTGAAACGGCCGTCCGGGCACCTACAATCCAATCCAGGTCTTCGTTTCCACAGGGAACCATCCAATGGCTGTACTCATCCTCGGGCTCGTGCTCTTTCTCGGGATGCACTCCATCTCGATCGTCAAACCCAACCTGCGCGCCACGGTCGTCGAACGCTTCGGACTAGTGCCCTGGCAGGCCGTCTATGGTCTGATCTCGCTGATCGGCTTCGTGCTGATCCTCCAGGGCTATGGTCAGGCCCGACTGTCGCCGGTCGTGCTCTACGAGCCGCCGACCTGGCTCAGGCACATCAATCTGCTGCTGATGTTGCCGGTGTTTCCGCTGCTGTTCGCCGCCTATCTGCCGGGGCGCATCCAGAGCACCGTCAAGCATCCGATGCTGCTGGCGGTCAAGATCTGGGCCTTCGCCCATCTGCTCGCCAACGGGATGCTGGCGGATGTGCTGCTGTTCGGTTCCTTCCTCGCCTGGGCGATCGCGGACCGGATCTCGCTCAAGCACCGCACGGCGCCGCCGGTTCAGGGCGCGCCTCCCGGTCCGATCAATGACGCCATCGCCATCGTCGGCGGGCTGGGGCTCTATCTGCTGTTCATGTTCTGGCTGCATCGCGCCATGATGGGTGTGGCGCCGATCGGTTGACGGCCATGCCATGGACGGCATTGGAAGAATGAATCCCGTCCTGCCGGATAGATGCCTGAGACGCCCGGTCGAACGGATCGCATCCGTGGCGTGTCGATTTTGCATGAAGGGATGGGGCCGGAATCTGTATCCTTTCGGACAGATCATCGGCCCTGTACGCGCCCCTCCATGACTGCCACCCTCGACATCCTCTGGCTCCTCGTCTGCGCCTGCCTGGTGTTCCTGATGCAGGCCGGGTTTCTCTGTCTGGAAACCGGGCTGGTCCGCGCCAAGAACAGCATCAATGTCGCGATCAAGAACATCCTGGATCTCTGTCTCGCCGGTTTCGCCTTCTGGATGCTCGGCTATGCGCTCATGTTCGGCGAGACCTGGGGCGGTTGGATCGGCACCGACGGCTTCTTCTTCGGAACCGGACAATCGCCCTGGATGCTGAGCTTCTTCGTCTTCCAGGCGATGTTCTGCAGCACCTCGGCCACCATCGTCTCGGGGGCGGTGGCCGAGCGGATGCGTTTCCTGGCCTATGCGATCATGGCTCTGGTCATGGTGATCCTCATCTATCCCGTGACCGGTCATTGGGCCTGGGGCGGTCTGCCGCACGAGGCGCGGGACGGCTGGCTGGCGCACCTGGGATTCATCGACTTCGCCGGCTCCACCGTGGTCCATTCGGTGGGCGGCTGGGTGTCGCTGGCCGCCGTGCTGCGGCTCGGTCCGCGCCATGGCCGCTTCGACAGTGCAGGCAGGGCCATGCGGGGCGGCAACCTGCCGCTGACGACGCTCGGCGTCATGCTGCTCTGGCTGGGCTGGTTCGGCTTCAACGGCGGCAGTACCCTGGCCTTCGATGCCCAGGTGCCCATGATCCTGCTCAATACCTTTCTCGCAGGCTGCGCCGGCGGGCTCACGGCCATGGGTTACAGTTACGCGGTTCGCCGCCAGTTGATCGTGACCGAGCCACTCAACGGCATCATCGGCGGACTGGTCGGCATCACGGCCTCCTGTCACCTGCAGGAGCCGGCCTTTGCCGCTCTGATCGGAGCCGTGGCCGGACTGGTAGTCTCGCTCGGCACGGCGGCCCTGGAACGCCTGCGCATCGACGATGCCGTGGGCGCCATTCCGGCCCATCTCTTCGCCGGCATCTGGGGCACCCTGGCGGTGGCCCTCTTCGCCCCCGTGACCGACTTCGAGCTGACCGGCGGGCGTCTGGCGCAGCTCGAGATCCAGACCCTGGGCATCCTGGCCGTGGGCGCCTATGCCTTCGGGATCAGCCTGGCGGCGCTCTGGATCCTGGACCGCGTCTATCGGCTGCGGGTCGACTCGGAGTCCGAGCGGCTCGGTCTCAACGTGGCCGAGCATGGGGCCAGCACCGAGATCCTGGATCTGCTGACGGAAATGGACACCCAGCGGCGGCATGGCGACTTCTCGCAGCGCGTCTTCGCCGAACCGCATACGGAAGTCGGGCAGATCGCCCGCCAATACAATCATGTCCTGCAGCGGGTCAGCGAGGAGATCCGCAAGCGCGAGGCCATCCTGCGCGATCTGACGGCGAGCGAGACCCGCAAGAGCGCCATCCTCGACGCTGTGCTCGACTGCATCCTCACCATCGATCACGAAGGCCGCCTGATCGAGATCAACCCGGCGGCGGCCCGGACCCTGGGCTGTTCGCGTCGCTCCGTGCTGGGGCGTCCCCTCGCCGACATCCTCATCCCGGACGAAGCACGTCCGGCCTACGACGAGGCGCTCGCCCAGGGGTTCGTCACCGAAGGCCGCTTCGTGGTCAATCAGCGCTCCCATACCATTCTCAAGCGCATCAGCGGCGAGACCTTTCCGGCCGAGCTGACGATCGCGCGGGTCAAGAGCGGGGCGCATCCCGAGTTCAACTTCCATGCGCGCGATGTCACCCGCCAGCGCGAGGTGCAGCGCCGTCTGCATCAACTGGCGCACTATGACGGCTTGACTGGTCTGTCGAACCGGCAGTTCTTCCGCCAGAACCTGAGCGTTCATCTGATGGGCCCGGAGCCGGCCCGGATCGCCGTGCTGTTCCTGGATCTGGATCGCTTCAAGAGCATCAACGACACCCTGGGACACGCGGCCGGAGACCAGCTCCTGCGTACCGTGGCCGAGCGCTTGCGCTCCGTGTTGCGCGAGGAGGATCTGGTGGCGCGCTGGGGCGGCGACGAGTTCGTCGTCGCGCTGTTGGGTGTCCAGGATCGCGACGCGGTCATGCACAAGGCCGCCGACATCATCGCGCGACTGGCCGAGCCGCACCAGCTCGCGGGACGCTCGGTCCGCGCAGCGACCAGCATCGGCGCCGCGCTCTATCCGGAGGGTGGAACCAGTGCCGACCTGTTGATCCGCAATGCCGATCTGGCGCTCTACCGCGCCAAGAGCAACGGCCGCGGACAGTGTCAGCTCTTCGATCCCGTGCTGGCCTCGGAGATCTCCGAGCGACTGGAGTTCGAGAACGATCTGCGCGATGCGCTCGAGCGCGGCGAGCTGGAGCTGTTCTATCAGCCGCAGGTGGAAGTGGATTCCGACCGGCTCGTCGGACTCGAAGCGCTGTTGCGATGGCGGCATCCGGGCAAGGGGATGGTTTCGCCGGCGGTCTTCGTACCCATTTTGGAAGAGCTGGGCCTGATCGACCTCGTCGGCGAATGGGTGCTGCGAACGGCGTGCCGGCAGCATCGCGTCTGGTGCGAACACGGACTCCGGCCGCCACGGATCGCCGTCAACGTCTCCGGACGCCAGTTTCTGCGCCTGGGCTTCGCCGAGACGGTCGAGCGCATACTGAGTGAAGAACGGACGGCGGTGAACGCGGTGGAACTGGAAATCACCGAGACCGTACTGGCACATGATACGGATGTCTGTATCGCGACACTGCGCCGGCTCAAACGACTCGGCCTGGAGATCGCCCTCGACGATTTCGGCACCGGCTATTCTTCGATGAGCTATCTGAAGCGTTTCCCGGTCGATACGCTGAAGATCGATCGAGCCTTCGTCGCCGAGTGCGATGTCAATGCCGAGGACGCGGCCATCTGTACCGCGATCCTGTCACTGGCGCGCGGACTCGGACTCAAGACGCTGGCCGAAGGTGTGGAAACGCCGGGCCAGCTCGCCTTCCTGCGCCGGGAGGGGTGTCAGTTCTACCAGGGCTTTCTCTTCCACCGGCCCATGCCGGTCCAGGAGGTCGAGCGGTTGCTCGCGGCGGATGTCTCTGTGATCCCGCCTCGCCATTTCGATCCGACCGTTCCCGAAGAGACGGTCTGAAATTTCGTTCCTTCAAGCAAGCATCGACCCTGACCTCGTATGAACGCCATCCGGATCCAGACCGAACCCTTCGACATCCGCGCTGAGCAGGAGGCGCTGTGTCGGAACAATCCGAGCATCGGTGCGCTCGTCACCTTCGTCGGACTGATGCGCGATCTCAACGACGGAATGGGTGTCTCGCGAATGACCCTGGAGCACTATCCGGGCATGACGGAGAAGGCGCTCGGTGCGCTCGTCGCAGAGGCCGGTGAACGTTGGGCGCTGGAGGGCATCCGCCTCGTACATCGCGTCGGGACACTGGAACCGCTCGATCCCATCGTCTTCGTCGGCGTCGTCAGCCGGCATCGGGGCGAGGCCTTCCGCGCCTGTGAATTCCTCATCGACGCGCTCAAGACGCGCGCGCCCTTCTGGAAGAAGGAACTCACCGCGACCGGCGAGCGCTGGGTCAAGGCGCGTGAGACGGACGCGGAGGCAGCGCGGCGCTGGTGAGCGGGTCGCGTTAAACTGATCCATCCGCTCAAGGCCGCCAACCCTGATCTCCCTGTTGCTCGCGCAGACGCTGCACCTCGGCGAGGCAACGCCAGTGACAGGCCAGCCGACGGTAGGCGCACAGATGCTCTGCATCCCGACAATCGCTGGGATGCAGACATAACGCCTCGATATGGCACAGGATCGTCTCGGCCAGCGCGACCGAGCGCTCGCGCACATACTGATGGATGAGATCGGCGAGGCGTTGGCGCAGGTGCGCGGCCTCCAGGTGCGTGAGGTCGTCGAGTTCCAGGTGGTGCGTCAGAGCGGACATGGCGTGTTTCTCCCGAGATGAGCGGTTGAGGAAACACCCGGCGTGGCGATCCGGTCTGGAATGGCTGGCGGGTCTATTTGATAACAATTCTCATTTTATACGGTATTGCCCCCCTGTCAACCGCCTTTTCGGTTTCCGATGCTCGACGGCTCGCGTTCGCCGACTCGACGCGCCCACCCTTCAGTCCCGCCGGATCCGGGAACACGGCATAGAAGTGCTCACGCCAAAGGTCATAGTGACGCGAACGGGAGCGAACCCGTTCCAGGGCCGATCGCCTGGTCAGATGACAGCGTGTCTCGCCCGCCGTCAGATAGACCCGTCGCCAGCGCACCACCACGTATCCGACCAGACTCCTGAGTGCCTGCACGAAGGCTTGTGCGTCCTCCCAGGAGACCTGCTCGACCGGACGGTCGTGATCCTGAAAGTGTGCCGGATTGGCGCCCATCTCGTGGCGGCGGCTTTGAGAGCGACTCGACACGCAGATGCAGCGCCGCCTTGGACAGCAGATGCGCGCTCACCGGCGCGGTGATGAAGAGAAACAGCGTCACCAGCATTTCATGGAAGATCAAGCCGGCGCTTGGGGGGGCGGGCCGGTGTGCCGATCAGGCGAATAAGGCGCGCGAAGTCACACCGAACGCGCGCGAGCGGCAGGTGGCGGTTGCGGCGAGCAATGCGGGTGCTCACGGAGTGTCGGCTGTGGCGTTCAAGGTGTTCAGGAGTATTTGGCGTTCGACGTCGTCGAGTGCTTTATTGAGGGCGGTGTGGTTCTGGGCGTGCAGGAGTTCCTGTCCGGCAAAGCTGTGCAGGAATTGGTGCATGGCTTGTCCGAGTGGGTGGCCTTTGCGGGCGGCGGTGTCGATCCACTGGACGCCGGTTTCCAGGTTGATTTCGATGCCTTCGCCGCTGAGGTAGGCGCGTGCGAGCCAGCACATGGCGTCGGGGTAGAAGGCGTTGGCGGCGCGTTGGAACCAGGGGATGGCGTCGGCGGGGCGTTGATTCATGAGGAGGAGGATGCCGAGGTCGCATTGGGCGATGGGGTCGCCGCGGTCGGCGTCGACGATGGTGGGGTGGTATTCGGGGTCGATGGTGAGTCCTGACAGGGCTAGGATCTCATCCAGGTGGACGTGGGCTTTTTCGCCCGGCTCGTTGGGGTTGGCGACGGTGAGGCGTCCGCTGTCGATGTAGCGCCAGAGGGTGCGCTTGGTCAGTCCGGTGAGGGCAGCGGCGGTGTTGAGGCTGATCAGGTGCATGGGTGGGCTGCAATGTAAGGTGATGGGATGGCAAGGTCACAGGGGGGTGTCAATGACTCCAGCCTGAAGGGCTGGAGCTTGTCCCTGTACTGAGTCGCGACAGCTGTGGTCTTCGCGACGGTTCCGAGACTTTAGGCAGCATTGACGAGCGCCTTGGCCCTGGAACGGATGTTCCGGGCCGCATTCACGTCTGCATGGTCGGTGTGCCCACAGGCCACGCAGCGGAATTCCGATTGCGATGGGCGATTGGCCTTCTCCACACTGCCGCAGACCGGACAGGTCCGGCTGGTGTGGCGCGGATCGACGATCACGACATCGACGCCGGCGAGCTTTGCCTTGTAGGTGATGAACTGGCGTAGCTGGAAGAAGGCCCAGCCGCCCATCTTGGCTCGTTGCGGCTTGCGAAACCGGGTCCGGTCGCGAATGCCCTTGAGGTTTTCCAGGGCGATTCCGCGTTCGGTGTCTTTGGCCTTCGCCACGAGCGTTTTGGACAGGTGGTGGTTGACGTCCTTGCGAAACCGCGCCTCGCGGCCGGCAAAGGACTTGAGTTTGCGCCGGATGTTTTTGGGACGGCGTCCCCGACGTTGCCGCCGGGCGGCGGCCTGTTGCAGCGAGCGGCGCTGGTCGTGGTAGTGCCGGCGGCAGGCTTCGACCTCGGCGCCGCTGTGACGCTCGCCGTCGCTATCGGTGGCTAGGTTCGTCACGCCTAGGTCGACTCCGATGAAGTCGGTACTCGGCAGCGGCGTGCCGTCCGGCAGGTCGACGGTGACGAGCAAAAACCAGCGCCCGTCCTGGCGGCGTACCAGATCGCTCTGTCCCTTGGCGGCCTTGAACCGGGTCTGTTGGTATTGGCCCATGATGAAGGGCAGGATGATCCGCCCGGAGAGTGTGAGCAGTGAGACGCGGTCCGGTCCCTTGAAGCTCATCAGCCGCTGATCGAAGGGCATGGCGGCGAAGGGTTGGAACTGGGGGCGGATGGATTTGTCGCGTTTGTAGGCTTCGCAGACTTGGGCGATGCAGCGCACGGCCATTTGCGCGGAGAGGCCGAAGCGTGAGCGCAGGTCGGCATAGTAGAGTTTCTGGAGCGCGATCTTGTTGGCGGTGCGCCGTGCGAAGGCTTCTCCGGCGAGCCAGTCGGCGGCGGCATTGAAGGCGCGCAGTGTCGCTTCCAAGGCTTCGATTTGTTCGGGTGTGGGCAGTAGCTGGGTTTGCAGGGTCAGTTTCATGGAGAAAAAATATAGGCAATAAGAGTCTATGCTGCAAGCGCGATCTATCCACACCCGCTCAAGGAATGCGCAGACAGGCGATCGATCTTCCGGCCGTGAAGAATGGCGCTTCGCGCGCGTTTTGCTGGCTTCAGTGCGGATTTGTCACAGCAGGGTGTGACATCGGCAGGCTTTTGTCACAGGGGGGGGCGACAGAAAACGCCTGTGTCATCCGGGGAGGATGTGGCAGGCTGAGGGTGGCGGTGGGCGAAGGGCTGTAAACACAGGCGTTTGGGTGATTTTGAGCGTATCGAGTCGTAGTTGGCACGGCTTCTGCTGTAGCTGGGGCGGGAGACTTGAGTCATACGGTGGTGCAATCTAATCGCTGTTTGGTCTCCTCGCTCAAACGGTTTTCTTATTCATTGCGGAGCATGTCACATGAAAAAGTATCAGCAAGGCTTTACTTTGATCGAACTCATGATTGTGGTGGCAATCATTGGTATTTTGGCGGCAATTGCAATTCCAGCTTACAATGATTATACAGCCAGAGCTCAAGTCTCTGAAGCATTGAGCTTAGCCGGTGGAGCAAGAATAGCTGTTGCTGAAACATGGCAGTCAACCGGTGATTGGCCTACTGATAATGCGACAGCAGGATTGTCTGATGCTGCGGATATTAGTGGAACATATGTCGATAATGTAGCAGTTGGAGCAAATGGAGTTATTACAATTACGTTTATAAATGCTGCTCCTGCCAATGCTGCCATTAGAGGTGAAACTGTTGAACTTGAACCGACTGATGCAACGGGATCGGTTACATGGACATGCACGAGCAGCTTGGATGATAAATTCCTTCCTGCTAATTGCCGTGGTGGCGCGGCTGGTGGCGCGGCTGGTGGCGCGGCTGGTGGTGCGGCTGGTGGCGCGGCTGGTGGCGGCACTGGTGGTTAAAAACCTCCAACTGTCCTACTTGATTAAGTAGAGCACGATTGAAAAGGCGCCCTTGGGCGCCTTTTATTTAGTGACTTGGATGATTTAGCGAAGCATTCGGAGGCATCATGCATTTGGCGCTTTGGATGTTGGCAGTATTTTTCACCAGCCTCGTTACTGCCATTTTTACTGGACTAGCGAACGCATTGGGGTACGGCATTACCGCCAGATTATTGATGGCACTCACATGGGCAGCCGGCTTAGGAATGCTATGGCGAATGCGTGTGAGTGGCGATTTTGGAGTAAGCGCACCAGATCCCGATCGACTGACCCTGAAGCGATTAAGCCTCACTTTATGGCTAATGATATTGCTAATTTATACTTTTGCAATGAGCAAAATTGGTGTTGGACCTTTTGATTATTTTTTATTCGATTATTTACTGATACTGCCTATACTTTTATTGCTTTTACCCTGGTATTTGCGCTCGGCAGAAACACGCTTGCACGATCTCGAAGATGCCGAGTGGAGCTTTGGTCAATTTTTGACAGGCCAACGTCGATGGAAATTCCAAGAGCATAAACCTTATCTGCTTGCCTGGGCAGTGAAAATTGCTTTTATTCCAATCATGTATGGCGGCCTGGTTCTGACCTTAGAACAACTGCTTGCTTTCAACTGGCGCTGGGAGCCGACAACGCTAGTTGCTGGACTGTTTTTGTTTGGCCTGGCATTCGATCTCATCATTGCCAGCGGTGGTTACATCTTTGCCAGTCGGCTGCTAGGCAATGAAGTTCGCAGCACTGACGACACCTTTAGCGGTTGGTTAGTTTGTATGATCTGCTATCCGCCGCTGGTATTTTTCTTTCACTTGATCCGCGAGCAGACCGACAACGTAATTTGGTCAGACTGGCTCACGCCGAGTGAGCCGCTTTATTGGCTATGGGCAATTCTTGTAACTGTAACCTGGATGATTTACTGGTTATCAACCGCTAGTTTTGGCCTTCGCTTTTCAAATTTGACTTGGCGCGGACTGGTTGCCCAAGGACCATATCGTTTGTGCCGTCATCCCGCTTATCTATCAAAAAACATCTATTGGTGGTTGCATACCATTCCTTTTGTTGGCGTTGCTAGCGGTCTTGATTTGGCTCGCAATTTAGCTGGTTTGACGTTTGTATCTCTAATATACTGGCTGCGTGCAAAGACCGAAGAACGGCATCTGATGCGATTCCCTGAATATGCCGCGTATAGCGCCTGGATCGATGAGCATGGCTTATTTGCACGTCTGCGCCGCTGGGTTTTGCGTCTGCGACATGCACATTAAGCGGTTCGGTTCTTCTGACCCTATCTCCCCGTGGCGCTTGCGCCTGTTGCTCGCACTGCTGATGGTCGCTGTGCTTGGGCTGGCATTTCACTCCCCCACCCCGCCGATACTACGGCTGCCAATGCCTTACGCTTGCCAACCGTTTCCTCCTGCCGGTTTACATGAATTGATCGCCTTGGCGCGAGAACTTGGCTATCTTGGCTTCCAACTGGCATGGGTCAACACGCAGGGCGAGCGGGGCGCGTGCACGGCAGGTTGGGCGCAGACAGGTGTTTGGCCACAACGGCTGACATCTGGACATCGTTTACGCTATGCCAGTCTCACCAAGCTGTTTACCGCAACCGTCGCCATGCAATTGATTGCTGAACAACGCTTGGGGCTGACTGATCGCTTGGTGGAGCGTCTTGAGATCGCCGCACCCTATCGAGACCCTAACATCGCCGAGATTCGTGTTGCGCATCTGCTTGAACATACGGCCGGCTTTGACCGCAATCTTACTCCCGACCCAATGCTTCAGGCTGATCCCTGGTGTCCGCAACGACTCGACACACTCGCAAACTTGCAACTTGACCATACACCAGGAGAAGTCTATGCCTATGCTAACCTGGGTTATTGTTTGCTGGGAGCGATAATTGAAAGTATTGAACAGAAACCCTTAGAGCAGGTATTCGCGCAACGCTTGTTTGAGCCTGCTCAGGTCTCTGATATTCGTTCTGCAATCACAGGTAAATTGCACGACGATGAGCCGATCTACGAAATCGACCCAGCCGAATCTACTGAGAATCTTCTTTATCACAATTACGCTTCCAGCGTCGCCACTGGAGCTTTTACAGGCACAGCGGAAAACTTGCGAGACTTTTTAGTCGCCGTATTTCGCTCACCCAACTCATTACTTAGCCTGGATGCACAAGTACAGATGCTTCGAGTCAATCGCCCTTGTGATCTGAGTCGTTGGCGAACGTGTCATGGATATGGGTTGTATGCTTATCGCGCATCAGATGGCCATCTGATGTACTGGCGCGATGGAAGTTTACCTGGCGTCACTGCTTTTGCTGCGCTATTTGAAAATGAATCGATAATAGTTTTTCTTGCAAACAGTCGTCGCCGCCACTGGATGCCTGACCATGACCGGTTAGGCCAATGGTTGTATAAATGGCAATCAGGATAAAGAGTCAGGGCTGTTGCGTCCCGCGTGATCGGTCGCGTCGACCAGCGGCGGCGGCTCGGACAGCGATCGGGTGCGCAGATGCAGCGCCGCCTTGGACAGCAGATGCGCGCTCACCGGCGCGGTGATGAAGAGAAACAGCGTCACCAGCACCTCATGGAAACTCAGGCCCGCCTCCTGAGTGCTGAAATGGATCATGGACGCGATCAGCAGACTGCCGACACCGATGGTCGTGGCCTTGGTCGGTCCATGCAGCCGGGTGTAGAAATCCGGCATCCGCGCCAGTCCCAGCGAGCCGATGAAGGTGAAGATGGCCCCGATCAGGATCAGGACCGTCAGCGTGATCTCCAGCATCATGCACCTATTCGATGATGTCGCCGCGCAGCAGATACTTGCACAGCGCGACGGTTCCAATGAAGCCCATCATGGCGATCAGGATCGCCGCCTCGAAATAGAGCGCCGAGTCCAGATGCATCCCCAAGAGCACCAGGAGCGCGATGGCGTTCACATACAGCGTGTCGAGCGCCAGGATGCGGTCGGGCCTGTCCGGCCCGGTCAGCAGGCGCCAGAAGGTCAGACCGATGGCGGCCGTCACCAGGGCAAAGGCGATGAGTACGGCGATGTTCAGCATGACTCGAAGACCTCGCGGATGGGTGTCTCGTAGCGGCGCTTGATGGTCTCGATCAGCGCCTCGGGATCGGCCACGTCCAGTCCCTGCACCACCAGGATGCGTCGGTCCGGACTCAGCCAGGACGACACGGTCCCCGGCGTGAGCGAGATGGTGTTGGCCAGCAGACTGATACCCAGCTCCGAACGCAGATCCAGCGGAACCTCCACAAAAGCGGGTCGGATGTGATTGGCGCCGCGCAGGATCAGCCAGGCCACGGCCAGATTGGCGACCAGGATGTCGTATCCCACCACCAGCAGGAAACGCAGCAGGGTCAGCGGCCGGCGCACGGGCGCCGGGTCCGGCCAGAAGCGCAGGGTGAAGATGGGGATCAGCCAGCCGAGCAGCAGCCCGAGCAGGATGGAGCCGGGCGCGAGACTGTTGGCCAGCAGCACCCAGATCAGGGCGAGCGTCGGCGTGAGGATCGGATGCGGCAGCCAGCGTCTCATGACTCGGCCTCCCAGGGGGCGATCTGGATTCCGACGGGTTTGAGCACCGCCTGGATGTAGTCGGCCGGATCGAGCAATTGTCCAGCGGTCGCCTCGGCCAGATCCAGCACCGGACCCGAGCCGATCAGCAGCGCCAGACACAGCAGGAGCAGCCCGATGGTCGGCAGCGACGCGCCGGGCAGACCCTTCGCCGGTGGCGGATGGGTGGGTTCGCCCGAGCCGGCGCCCCGGATATGGAAGAACAGCAGACTGCCCGAACGTGCCAGGGCGACGATACCCAGCAGGCCGCCGACCAGGACCACCGCCAGCATCCAGGGCCAGACCGATTCCTCAAGCGCCGCGCGCAGGATGAGGAACTTGCCGACGAAGCCCGAGAGTGGCGGCAGCCCCGCGACCAGCAGTGCCGTGACGAAGAACAGCCCGCCGAGCAGCCCGGCATTCGGCAGCGCCGGCCCGGGCGCCAGCCGATCGGCCGCCCAGCCGCGCTCGCGCGTGATGAGATCCGCCAGCAGGAAGAAGGCCGCCGTCGCAAAAGTGGTATGGACCAGATAATAGAGTCCGGCCGCGATTCCCTCACGACTGCCGAGTCCGAACGCGGCCAGCAGCAATCCGACCGAGACCACCACCAGATAGGCGATCTGCCGGCGCAACTCGGTCGCCGCCAGCGCGCCCAGCGCACCGAGCGCCAGGGTCAGCAGCCCCAGCGGCAAAAGCCAGGCGGCATAGAACCCGGCCAGGATGCCGGCCTGTTCGCCGAACAGCAGCGTCTCGACGCGAAGCAGTGAATAGGCGCCGACCTTGGTCATGATGGCAAACAGTGCCGCCACCGGCGCCGAGGTCGAGGCATAGGCCGAAGGCAGCCACAGATGCAGAGGCGCCAGCGCCGCCTTGAGCGCGAACACCCCCAGCAGCAGCAGCGCCGCCACCCGCGCCGGTCCCAGATCCTCGGGCGGCAGCTGCGCGATCTTCAGCGACAGATCGGCCAGATTGAGCGTGCCGGTCAGACCATAGAAAGCGCCGGCCGCAAACAGGAACAGCGTCGAGCCGACCAGATTGATGACGACGAAATGCAGTCCGGCGCGCACCCGCGCCGCCCCGCCGCCATGCACCAGCAGGCCGTAGGAAGCCAGCAGCAGGATCTCGAAGAAGACGAACAGATTGAACAGATCCCCGGTCAGGAAGGCCCCGTTGAGACCGAACAACTGGAGCTGGAACAGCGGATGGAAATGGCGGCTGCACGTGTCGGCGCCCTGCATGGCGTGCAGCAGCGCGAAGAACGCCAGCAGTGACGTCACCAGCAGCATCCACACCGCCAGCCGGTCGGCCACCAGCACGATGCCCCAGGGTGCGGGCCAGTGGCCCAGATGATAGGTGAGGACGGTGCCGTCCCCGACCAGGATCAGCAGCTCGATCGCGAGCAGGATCTGCCCCAGGATCGCCGCCAGATTCAGGCTACGGCGCGCGGCCAGCGACAGTGTCCGCCGCGACAGCAGCAACAGGGTGCCGACCAGCAGCGGCAGCAGTAGCGGAGCGATGACGAGATGGTTCATGTCTCCGACTCCCGGCTGTCACGGACACTCGCCCGACCGTCGACATGATCGTTGCCCAGTTCGGCGCGCGCCCGCAGCGCCAGCATGATGACGAAGGCGGTCATGGCGAAGCTGATGACGATGGCCGTGAGCACCAGCGCCTGGGGCAGGGGATCGGTATAGCGACTCACCTCGGGATCGAGGATCGGCGGCGCGCCGATGGTCAGGCGTCCGCTGGCGAACAGGAACAGATTGACCGCATAGGTCAGCAGGGTCAGGCCCAGCACCACCGAGAAGGTGCGCGCGCGCAGCAGCAGATAGACGCCACCGGCGGTCAGCACACCGACGATCAGACTCATCAGGGCTTCCATGTCAGGCCGGCTCCTGGTTTGCGTGAGAACCGTCCGCTCCGGGATGGGTGGCGCGATGCATCAGCCCCAGATGGATCAGGATCAACAGGGTCGCGCCGACCACCACCAGATAGACGCCCAAGTCGAACAACATGGCCGTGGCCAGCTCGAAATCGCCGACGATCGGCCAGTGCACATGGGTGAAGCTGGAGGTCAGGAAAGGGTAGCCGAACACCAGACTCCCAAGCCCGGTCAGGGTCGCGATCAGCAGACCCGCGCCGATCAGCGGCAGCATGTTGCTCGACAGTCGCCGATGGGTCCAGGCCACGCCATTGGTCAGATACTGCATGATGAGCGCCACCGCCGTGATCAGCCCGGCGATGAACCCGCCGCCCGGCTCATTGTGTCCGCGCAGGAAGATGAAGATCGACACCAGCAGCGCCAGCGGCAGCAGCAGCCGCGCGAGCGCCGCCATGATCGCCGGATGGGTGTCCCAGTTCCAGGGGCGACCATCGGCATCGTGTGTCAGGCCCGGCAGCCGCAGGCCATAGAGCATGGCATGGATGCCGAGTCCGGCGAGCGCCAGCACTGTGATCTCGCCCAGGGTATCGAAGCCCCGGAAATCGACCAGGATGACATTGACCACGTTCGAGCCGCCGCCGCCCGGCAGACTGTTGGCGATGAAGTAATCCGAGATCGATTCCAGCGGGCGGGTGAGGATGGTCCAGGTCAGGACACCGGCGCCGAGTCCGGCCAGACCCGCGACCACGCCATCGCGCCAGCGCCGCGCGGCGCTCGACTCGTCCGGTCCGCGCTGCGGCAGGAAATAGAGCGCCAGCAGCAGCAGCACGATGGTCACGATTTCCACCGAGAGCTGGGTCAGGGCCAGATCGGGCGCGGAGAACTTGACGAAGATCAGCGCCACCAGCAGCCCGAGTGCGCCGACCACCACCAGCGCCGTGAAGCGGCGCCGATGCAGGGCGACCGTCACCAGCGTCACCAGGATCAGCCCGGCAGTCATGGTCAGACTGACACCGTCGATCGGCAGGATGGCGCGCGTTCCGGTCAGCGGCGAGCCGGAACCGACGAAACCGAGCACGCCGAACACCAGCACCGTCAGCAGCAGCACCAGCACCAGCCGTTGCAGCGAGCCGTTGTCCAGCCGCCGGGTGATCCAGCCCGAAAACAGCATCAACTCGGCCAGCAGCCACTCATACATGGCGCGCGCGTCGATCCGGCCCTCCATCCGCGCGGCGAGCCGGAACAGTGGCCGGCGCGCGGCATAGATCGACAGCCCCCCGACCAGCGCCACCAGACTCATGACCACCGGCAGCCCGAAGCCATGCCAGATGGCCAGATCGAACTCAGGCGGCGGGGCCTGCAGGACACTGGCGACGGTCATGCGCAGAATCGGATCGACCGTGAGCGCCGGCAGGATGCCGACCAGCAGACAGATGGCCACCAGGATCGCCGCCGGCGCCTTCATCCAGAACGGCGGCTCGTGCGGGGTGCGCGGCAGGTCGACCGGCTCGCCGTTGAAGAAGACGTCGTGGATGAAGCGCAGCGAATAGGCCACCGCCATCACGCCCGAGGCGACCACGAGTGAGGGCAGCAGCCAGCCGTATTCGAAGCCGGTCGAGAAATCGGCGGTCTCGGCGAAAAACATCTCTTTCGACAGAAAGCCGTTGAACAGCGGCACACCCGCCATCGAGGCCGCCGCCACCATCGCCAGGGTCGCGGTATAGGGCATGAAGCGCCACAGACCATTGATACGGCGCATGTCGCGCGTGCCGCACTCGTGGTCGATGATTCCGGCGGCCATGAACAGCGAGGCCTTGAAAGTGGCGTGATTGAAGATGTGGAAGACGCCCGCGACCGCCGCCAGCGGGGTGCCGAGTCCGAACAGGAGCGTGATCAGTCCCAGATGACTGACGGTCGAGTAGGCCAGCAGCCCTTTGAGGTCATGCTTGAACAGCGCCACGCCGGCGCCGATCAGGAGCGTGGCCAACCCGGCGCCGATCACCAGCCAGCTCCATTCCGGCGTGCCCGAGAGCACCGGGAACAGCCGCGCCAGCAGAAAGATCCCGGCCTTGACCATGGTCGCCGAGTGCAGATAGGCCGAGACCGGCGTCGGCGCGGCCATCGCGTGCGGCAGCCAGAAATGGAACGGGAACTGAGCCGACTTGGTGAAGGCTCCGAGCAGGATCAGCACCAGCATCGGGGTATAGAGCGGGTCGGCGCGCACCGCCTCGCCCTGGGTCAGGATCACCGAGAGGTCATAGCTGCCGGCCATCTCGCCGAGCAGCAGCAGACCGCCGAGCAGCGCCAGTCCGCCCATGCCCGTGACCGCGAGCGCCATGCGCGCCCCGCGCCGGCTCTCCGGCTTGCGGTAGGAATAGCTGATGAGCAGGAACGACGACAGACTCGTCAGCTCCCAGAAGATCAGCATCAGGATCACGTTCTCCGACAGCACGATGCCGAGCATCGAGCCCATGAAGAACAGCAGATAAGCATAGAAGCGTCCCAGCCCATCGCGCTCGGGCAGATAGTAGCGGGCATAGAGGATGACCAGCAGCCCGATGCCCAGGATCATGGACGCAAACAGCAGCCCCAGCCCGTCGAGCCGGAAGGCCAGATCCAGCCCGACCGCCGGCATCCAGTCCAGACGCCACAGCACCGTCTCGCCGGCGAAGGGCGTCGGTGCAAACGGTGCCAGACAGAGCACGGCCAGCAGGGTCACGGCGCCAGCCGTCCAGGCGGACTTCATGCGCCCGAAATGGGACGCCCAGCCCGTCAGGACCGCGCCGAAGAAGGGTAGGAGTACGACGAAGGACAGATTCATAGTGCCGCGACTCTGCCAGCGGAACGGCACGATGGCAAGTCGAGAGCCGAGCCGCGATCACTCAAGACCCGAGACGCGTTCGCTCAATTCATCGGCTCAACCCACTCATAGATCTCGACCGTCGCCGGATCGCACTGGCAACAGCCCCCGGCGCAGGGCGTATTGGCCGGGAGCTTACGCACCCGCCCCTTGCGCTCCAGCGTTTCCAGCATCCCGCGCAGCGCGTCCGGTTCAGCGTCGAAGCGATAGGCCAGATCGCGCACGGCGGCGCGGCGGTTGTCGCGCAGATAGCGCGAAAGTTCGCTGACGATCATGACGCCGCCCCCTCAGCCGCCAGTTTGACGGGCGCCGGCTCGCGCCTTGCCCAGAGACGCATCCCGATGACAACGGTGAGCAGCAGCCCAAGCATCACACCGATCCAGATCGAGGCGCTGACCGGATCACGGTTGAAGATCGCGGTCTGATAGAACACAGTCGCCGTGACATAGCCCAGTCCCGTCGTCCAGAGCACCGCGAAAGCGGCCCAGCCGGTGCTGGTCTCGCGCTGGATGGCGCCGATCGCGGCGACACAGGGCGAATAGAGCAGGATGAACAGCAGATAGGCGAAGGCCCCGGCCGCGCCGTCGAAGCGTGCGGCCATGGCGCCGAAGGTACCGCTGCCGACCTCCAGTTCCTCCGCCGCTGCCTCAGGTGTGGTCGTCTCAGCGACACCGCCCAAGCCCAGCGGATCGGCCCAACTGCCCAATGCATCGACCAGATTGATCGGGATGGTCGCCACCGCCTCGTTCAAGCCGGCGCTCAGGCTGTAGGGCACGTCCTCTTCGACGCCTGACTCATCACCCGCGTCGGCGGCGGCCAGACCCGAATAGGTCGCGTCCAGCGTACCGACCACGGCTTCCTTGGCCAGGATGCCGGTGAAGATGCCGACCGTCGCCGGCCAGTTCTCAGCATTCAGCCCCATCGGCGAGAACGCTGGAGCGATGGTGCGCCCGATGGCGGCGAGCACTGACTGTTCACTGTCCTCGTTGCCGAAACTGCCGTCGGTGCCCGTGGTGTTGAGCACGTTGAGCACCAGCACCATGGGCACGATCACCGCACCCGCTCGCACGACAAAGCCCTTGGTGCGATCCCAGGTGCGCAGCAGCACGCCCTTGAGCGTGGGCAGGTGATAGGGCGGCAGTTCCATCACGAAGGGCATGACCTGACCTTCGAGCAGCGTGCGCTTGAGGATGAAACCGGTCAGCACGGCGGCGAGAATGCCGATCAGATAGAGTGCGAACACCACGTTCTGCCCGCCGGCGGTGAAGAAGGCGGCGGCAAAAAGTGCATACACCGGCAGCCGCGCTCCGCACGACATGAAGGGCGCCATCAGCACCGTCAAAATACGGTCACGCGGATTCTCCAGGGTACGCGCCGCCATCACCGCCGGCACGTTGCAGCCGAAACCGACCAGCAACGGTACGAACGACTTGCCCGGCAGGCCGATGGCGCGCATGAAACGATCCATGACGAAGGCGGCACGCGCCATGTAGCCCGAGTCTTCCAGCACCGACATGAACAGATAGAGGAAGGCGATGATGGGGATGAAGGTCGCCACCACCTGCACGCCGCCGCCGAGTCCGTCGGCAATGCCGATGATCAGCCATTCGGGTGTGCCGATCCGACCCAACAGCTCGGCCGTACCATCGACGAAGATGGCCCCGGCGGCGATGTCGAAGAAGTCGATGAAGGCTCCGCCGATGTTGATGGTGAACATGAACATCAGATACATGACGGCGAGGAAGATCGGGAGGCCGAGCGCGCGATTGAGCACCACCCGGTCGACCCGGTCGGAGAGCGAACGCGAGGCTTGACCGGACTGCTGGATGGTCGCCTGGGTGACGGCGTGCGCGAAGCCATAGCGTGCGTCGGCGAACAGGATATCGACGTCGTCTGCCTCGTCGCCGAGCAGGGCTCGGACTTCGTCCGCCGTCACCGCCGCGCCTGCCAACTGGCGCGCCAGATCGTCGCCCTCGATGAGCCGTGCCGCCAGCCAGCGCGGCGGATCGCCTTGAGCGACAGCAATTGCGCTCAGACGCGGTTCGAGCGCGCTGATCGCTGCTTCCAGCGTCGGACCGAACGGAATCCGGACCGGCGGCGCGATGGCGCGGCCTGGGACGTATCTGGCCTGTTCCAGCAGGGTCTGCTTGAGTTCCGGCAGTCCCTGACCATTGGCCGCCACCAGCGGCACCACCGGACAGCCGAGCCGTTTGGAGAGCGCCGCGATGTCGATCTGGAGGCCGCGCGACTCGGCCACGTCCATCATGTTGAGCGCCAGCACCAGCGGTCGGCCCATCTCGATGAGCTGGGTGGTCAGATAGAGGTTGCGCTCGAGGCTGGAGGCATCGAGGATGTTGAGGATGACGTCGGCCTCGCGCGCATGGACGAAATCGCGCGCGATGCGCTCGTCGAGCGAGACCGAGGGGTCGGAGACGTCGAGCGAATAGGTGCCGGGCAGATCGACCAGGGTGAACTCGGCCTCGCCGAGCCGATAGCGTCCGGTCTTGCGCTCGACCGTCACACCCGACCAGTTGCCGACCTGCTGACGCGAGCCGGTCAGGGCGTTGAAAAGCGTCGTCTTGCCGCAGTTGGGGTTGCCGACGACGCCGATGCAGTAATGCGGCCTGGATTGGGGTTCGACCTGACTCATCACGCGCGCTCCATTTCGAGTACCGCCGCCTCGTCGCGGCGCAGACTGACCGAGGTGCCGCGCACCCGGATCTCGACCGGATCACCCAGCGGGGCGACCCGGATCACTTCCAGCGCGGCGCCGGGCGTCAGCCCCATCGCCAGTAGCTTGCGCCGATAGGCTCCGCCGCCGGCCTGAAAACCGAGCACGCGCCCTTGGTCCCCCGCCTTGAAATCCTTGAGTGTCGTGTTCATCCGTCGATCGCCTCCACCAGGATCTTGACCGCCATGCCGCACCCGAGCGCCAGACGCGTCTCGCCTCGCGCCACCACCAGGCCGCAGCCCTGACGCGCTACGATGCGCACCTCGGTGCCTGGATTCAGACCCAGCTCGGTCAGACGCCTGGCCAACCCCTTGCCGCCTTGCAGGGTCCGGATGCGCACCCGCTCGCCCTCGCCGGCCATGGCGAGCGGGAAGGTCTTGACCGCCGGTTGATCTTTGCAACGATCGACCCGTGCCGCCGGGGGGAAGGAATCACCGATATCGCCTGGATGCAGTGAGAGAGCAAGATTCATCTGGGATGCACCAATGAATAGCAACAAGAATGATTCTTATCCTATTTGAATATCCATGCTAATGCAATGAATTCTCATTCTGTCTTCAGGTCTGAGCGATGGGAGGCATGGCGGATCATGCAGCGACGCCCAGCGTTGGGCTTGACGCGGATCAAGGACTGTCATCACGGATCGGCCAAGATGCGCCCCGGCGATCTATGTTGGACCGCATGACACACGACGAGGAACCACGATGCCATCCGGACAACGACTCGAACGCGAGCAGAAGACCATCGCCGCCATGCTGGCGATCTATTGCCGAGACCATCATGGCGGACGACGGGAGCTGTGCGAGGACTGCGCCGGACTGCTCGACTACGCCCGGCGTCGGCTGGAGCGCTGTCCTTTCCAGGAAGAGAAACCGGCCTGCAATCGCTGCGAGGTACACTGCTACTCGGCCGGTCGGCGCGAACGGGTGCGGGCCGTGATGCGTTACGCCGGACCGAGGATGATCCTGCCGCATCCGATCCTGAGCCTATGGCACCTGATCGACACCAGGCGACCGGTGCCCAGGCTCAAGCGGCGCAAAGGCGCGGAGTGAGTCGCGCCTTACATCGACGCAACGGGCGGTGCGAAAGACATCGCCAGCCACACTCCGGCCGCGAACGTCAGCACCAGTGCGATGACGATCAGCCAGCGGACGACACGGCCCGTCGGCGGGTTCACGGGCGGATGCGCCGCCGGCGCCGTTGCTGGTGCGTGTTCGGCGACACAGATCGCCCGACGCCCGATCGCCATGGCCGTCTGTGTCAGCAGCACCACCACGACCCCGCTCAACAGCGTGACCAGTCCCGTACCGAGCTGGAGATAGAACGCCTGCTCGGTCTCGGCGAACAGGGTCAGGCTGGCGATGCCGATGGCGGCCAACGGAAACGAATAGGCCCACCAGGACAGAAAGAAGCGCAGCCCCAGAAAGCGCCGGATCTGGGTGAACAGCAGGAGTGTCAAAAAGAGCCCGGCGAAATAGAGGATGCGCCCGAAGCTGTCCAACTCGCCGACCAGCTTCAGATAGGCGATGAAGCCGACGGCCGGCGGCGCGATCAGGATGAAGAGCGTCGGCATCAGGTGCGACTCGATCGGATGATGGAAGAGCACCCGGTTGAAGACGATCACCAGCAGGATCAGCCAGAACAGGATCCCGATGCTGAAGAAGAACCAGGACAGGTCGACATAGCCCAGGGACACGCCGGCGATGGGCACCAGCACGTTACCGACCGCTGGGATGAACCAGGCCGGGTTCATGTGATGGATCTGGAAATGCTCGTGATGGATCCAGACACTGACGATGTAGAGCGTGAACAGCAGATGCAGTCCGGCGCCGATCATCCACAGCGGCGCACTGACGGCCGACGAGACCGGCAGGAAGGCGATGGCCAGCAGCAGCAGGCTCATCGAGATGGTCGGGAAGAAGTTGATCTTGACCGGATGGCGCAGCTCGCGGACCACCGACTGGCGATGGAGCAGCAGCTTGAACGTATAGAGCAGCACGAGCAGGCCGAAGATGGCGCTCGTGGCGCCCAGCAGCCAGGGCGTGAGTCCGAGATCGAGGTTCAGGAGCGACTGGACCTTCTCCCAACCGATGGTCAATCCCGACAGCCCCATGATCATCGAGAAGAAGGAGACGGGAAAATTGGCCAGACGATGTTCAGTGTGAGACATGTTCTCCATGATGACTCCGAGAGCGCCCGCTCCGAGCGGAACGGGCATGAGAATGGATCAGGCCCGCTTGGTATTGAGCTTCAGGGGCAGATAGAGCGGGCACCAGCCGATCAGGGCGGTGCCGAATGGGATCAGGGCCAGGGCGCCGAACAACCAGTTCTGGGTGTTCAGTGCCCAGAAGGCCAGGGCCAGGCCGATGAGGACACGGACGACGCGATCGAGTGTGCCGAGGTTCTGGGTCATGTGAGGATCTCCGTTCGAGTGCGGGCGGCTGGAGGCCGCTTGGACGTTGACTATGGAACGCACTCTAATGGTCGCCGCCGACCCTGTCGGTGACTTTGTCACACTGAAGCTTCGCGTCATACCTGACTTCAATCGTCCTGCGTGCGGCGTCGCAATTCCGCGCGATCGAGCAGTTCGATCCAGCCGCGCCGTGCCCGCAGTAGCCCCTGCTCCTCCAGCCCCTTGAGCACCCGGCTGATGACCTCGCGCGAGGAGCCCAGTTCGGCGGCCAGTATCTGGTGGGTCGCCTGGATCTCGGACGAATCCGTGCGCTCGGCCTGGCGTAGCAGATGGTCGATCAGCCGCTGGTCGAGGCGCTGGAACAGCACCGCGTCGAGCACGCCGAAGACCTCGACCAGCCGGCCGGCGATGAGGCCGAAGAGATATTCGCGCCACGGCTCGCTGCTCCCCAACCATCGGCGCACGCTCGCCGGCTGCACGACCACCGCCTCGACCTCCGTCTCGCATACGGCGAAGGCCGGAAAGGGGCGCGCGCTGAGCAGACAGGAGGCGGTTAGCACACAGCTCTCGCCCGAATGCACGCGGTAGAGCGTGATCTCGCGGCCGTTCTCACCGAGCTGATAGACCCGCGCCGTGCCGTCGAGCACCAGCGGCAGATGCGCGCACTGAGCGCCCGCCTGACAGACGGCCTGTCCGGCGGGCAGGCGCACGCGCATGATCTGATCGAAGAATTCGCGCTGGAACTCGGCCGAAGCGGCGCGCAAAAAGGCGAAGGTCTCCAGCAGACGTCGACGTTGATCGGGATCGGAAATCATGCCGAATCGTTTCGGGCGGCGCTAACGGGCCGGCGTGATGATGGCGTACAGCATGTCCGGCATGTACTGGGTGTCGGTGGAGGCATCGAACGGCCAGAGCGGTTCGGGAACCTTGCTGAACCGATCCTTGGTGTAGATGGCTTCCACCGCGTGAGTCAGACGTGTATTCGGGGCTGCGCCGTCGGAATGCTCCGGGATCAGGATGGTGCAGGAATCGGCCGACTGGCAGCCGCGTGGTCGCAGATTGGCCTGCCAGCCGGGGGCGGCCTGGATGGACGGATTGGCGGCGAGCAGCGCCTGGGCGACCGCGCGCGCCAGCGGCCCGTATCCGCTGAGTTCGGCCGGATAGACGGCATTGAAGGCGCCGTCCCGGAAGCTGACGTCGTACAGTCGGCCCTGGATGTCCAGCCCGGACACACCCGCGATCTCGCCGTCCTCGACGACGAGCGAGAGCGCTTGGGCCGAGCCGGCGATTCCAAAGCAGAGAGCCGCAAAGATGGAAGCGCGTCGACGCGAAACACGGGGGTTGGCGCTCATTCCGGCAGATGCTCCTGGAGCCATGTGTTGATCTGGATACGCGAACGCGCGCCGCTGAAACGGCCGCATTCCTCGCCGTGCCGGAACAGGATCACGGTCGGGAAGCCGCGCACCCGATAGTGTCCGGCCAGACGCATGTTCTCGCCCTCGTCGACCTCGACCTTGGCCAGTCGCAGACGCCCCGCGTGTTCCTCGACGACGCGCTTCAGATGCGGCGTGAGCGCGTGACAGGGACCGCACCAGTCGGCCCAGAAATCGACCAGGATCGGCTGCTCGGACGAGGCCGCGATGACCTGGGTTTGAAAGTCCTCGTAGTGGACATCGAAGATGGGCGGATGGGGCGGCGCGAACGACGACATTGAGATTGTTACCATTGAGTGGGCAAAAAGCCTGAAATCAATCGGGGATCGTGAGTTCGAGGTTTTCGAGCAGCAGTTCGTCGCCGCTGACCAGCCGGGTCTGGAAGGCGCCGCAGGCGCCGCACAGCAGCCGGTTCGCCCGCGCCTGGGTCTCGGCGCCGCAGAGATTGCACTGCACCCGGATCTCGGCCGGCTCGATGACGAGTTCGGCGTCCTCGGCAATCGTGCCCACGGCGACGAGCGGATAGGCCTGCCGGAGCAGCATCGGCTCGACCCCGGCGAGCGGTCCGACCTTGAGCCGGATGCGATCGACACGGCTCGCCCCGTGCTCGCGGGCGATGCCTGTCACCTGATCGATGAGCGCCTGACAGAGTGAGAGTTCGTGCATGTTTCGCTCGCTATCATCCTGGTTGCGGGCAGTCTAGTCTGATGTGACCCGGACGCCAACGTCTCGCCGTCAAGCTCGCCCGCTTGCGGCTGGCCGACAAACAGCGTCTGCTCGGCGCCATGACCACCACGGTGCTCGCCGATGGTCGGGTCGCGGCGGCCGAGTTGGAACTTTTGCGCGCCATCTGTGCCACACTGCGGACACCGTTGCCGGTTCTCGACTTGAATCGGTTGGGTGTCGCCCCGATCTAGGGGCCTTCTGCACTCCTTCGGAATGAAGGGCGCCAGACTCAAGCTTTATCAACCCACATCCATCGACCAACAATGGAGATTGTCCCGATGAAACACCTGCTAGCCAGCACCGCCGCCGGTCTCATGGCCCTTGGCCTCGCCAGCTCCGCTATCGCTGCCGGCCTCTCGCCCGAGGAGCAGATCGAGACCCGTCAGGCCGGCTACGAATTCATGGGCTGGAACATGGGCAAGATCAAGGCGAATCTGGAAGGCGAATACAATGCCGCTCAGGTCGAGGCCGCCGCCAACGTCATCGCCGCCATCGCCAACTCCGGCATGGGCGCGCTCTATGGCCCAGGCACCGACAAGAACGTCGGCGACGTCAAGACCCGTGTGAAGCCCGAGTTCTTCCAGAACATGGAAGACGTCGGCAAGATCGCACGAGAGTTCGTCGGTGCGGCCAACACGCTGGCTGAAGTGGCCGCCACGGGTGAGGCCGAGGCGGTCAAGGCCGCCTTCGCCGATGTCGGCGCGGCTTGCAAGTCGTGCCACGAGAAGTATCGGGCCAAGTAATCCCCGAACGTCGCCTGATCGCTCGAAAAAGGCCGCTCGATTCACTGGGCGGCCTTTTTCGTTCCTCACCAATCCGGTACGCTTCCCGCCGGCGGTGGGGGAGGCGGTGGCGGCAGTAGTCCGCCATTGGCGATCCAGACCGCGCCGGCCGCGATGGCGAGCGCCAGAACGAAGGCGATCGGCCCGCCGCCCCTGGCCGAGTGCGCCATCGGCTCGCGCGTCATCTTGTAGCCCGTGATCATGGGCCGGATCAGGTTGTCACGCCGCACCCAGGTATGGAAGAGTGTCGCCAGCACATGCAGGGCGACGAAACCGCCGATGATCCAGATCGCCTGACGGTGCAGACTGCTGAGCCAGCCGCTCGTCTCGCTGGAGACCAGAGATTTGAGCGGTCCTGAGAAGGCGATGTCGTCGTTAGCGAAGAGTCCGGTCAGGCTCTGGAACAGCATCAGCGCCAGCAGCACCAATACCGAGAGTCCCCCCAATGGATTGTGCCCCATGCCGTGCCAGCGTCCGCGCAGATAGGTCAGAATCGTTCGTGGGCCGGGCACGAACTGGCCGAAGCGGGCATAGGTCGAACCGACGAAGCCCCAGACGAGGCGAAAGACGATCAATCCGAAGATGGCCAGTCCGATCAAGCCGTGCCAGTCGATCCAGGGTCCGCCCGTCAGTCCGGTCACGAAGGCCAGTGCGACCAGTAACACCAGCAACCAATGAAAGAGACGGGTCGGAAGATCCCAGAGTTTGATTCGATGTTCCTGCATCATTCCTGTACCAGAGAGGGATGGGTGGCTAAAGTGTCGCCCAATCCGGCGGTCGACGCCAAGTGCGCGCGTGCTCCGGGGCGCGAGGTCGGGCGATGAAGCCCGCTGTCGTCCTGTTGAGCGGCGGTCTGGATTCGACCACGGCGCTCGCCATCGCCCGCGCCCAAGGCTTCGCTCCCTATGCGCTGTCCTTCCGCTATGGTCAGCGTCATGCCGTCGAGCTGGAAGCGGCCGCGCGCGTGGCCGAATCCCAGGGCGTGGTCGAGCATGTGATCGCCGAGATCGATCTGCGCCGCTTCGGCGGCTCGGCCCTGACGGCGGATCTCGCCGTTCCCAAGGGACGTGATCCGAGCGAAATGGATCATGACATCCCTGTGACCTATGTGCCCGCACGCAACACCGTCTTCCTGTCGTTCGCACTCGCCTGGGCCGAGGTGCTGGAGGCGGGCGACATCTTCATCGGAGTCAATGCGCTCGACTATTCCGGCTATCCGGACTGCCGTCCCGAGTACATCGCCGCCTTCGAGACACTGGCGAATCTGGCTACGGCCGCCGGTGTCGAGGGGCGTCAGCGTTATCGCATCCATGCCCCGCTGATCGAGATGAGCAAGGCCGAGATCATCCGTGCCGGGCTGGCGCTCGGGGTCGATTATGGGCTGACCAGCAGCTGCTATGACCCCGGCCCCGATGGTCGCCCCTGTGGGGCCTGCGATTCCTGCCGACTGCGTGCCAAGGGCTTTGCCGAGGCGGGCAGCGCCGATCCGCTCCTGACTCGCTTCGAGGTGGGTGCATGAATACCCGACTCTTCCATCTCGCCGCCGTCCCCTTCGAGGCCGCGTGTCGGGTCGACATCCTGCCCGAGGGACATCGCTGCCGGCGTCTGCATGGTCACAGCTTCCTGGCGCGGGTGCGCGCCGAGCCGCCGTCGGGCTGGGCCGGCTTTCCGGGCGCCGAGAGCGACGACCTCCAGGCCGCGCTCGCGCGCTGTGTCGAGCCGCTCGACTATCGCGATCTCAACACCGTCCTGCCAATCCCGACCGACGAGAATCTGGCGCGCTGGGTGCGCGACCGGCTCGACGTGCCCGGCATCGCCTCCGTCGGCATCCAGAGCACGCGCGATCAGGGCGCGGATCTCGACGGCGCCGATCACGCCCATCTCTGGCGCCGTTTCCGCTTCGAGTCGGCGCATCGGCTGCCGAACGTCCCCGAAGGCCATCCCTGCGGGCGGATGCATGGCCACGGCTTCGAGGTCATCCTCCACGCCGATCAGGATCTGGACGGCGAGGACATGGGCATCGACTTCGACCGGCTGGCCGCGCTCTGGGCGCCGCTGTACGCTGAGCTGCATCAGGTCTGTCTCAACGACATCCCCGGTCTGCAGAATCCGACCAGCGAGCTGTTGGCACGCTGGATCTGGGCACGGCTCAAGCCCGAACTACCGGCGCTGTCCTGGGTCACGGTCTACGAGACGGCGACTGCCGGCTGTCATTTCGACGGGACTCACTATCGCATCTGGAAGGAACAGCGCTTCGAGGCCGCGCTGCGTCTGGATCGGGCGCCCGAGGGCGATGCGCGTCGGCGTCTGCATGGACACAGCTATCTGTTGCGGCTGCATCTGACCGCGCCGCTCGATCAGGTGCTCGGCTGGACGGTCGACTATGGCGACGTCAAGCGGTTGTTCAAACCGCTCTATGACCGGCTCGACCATCATCGGCTCGATGCGCTCGACGGGCTGGAGTCGGCTGATCCGGGGAGTCTGACCCAGTGGATTCGTGAGCGCATCCGCGACGATCTGCCCGAACTCGACCGTATCGATCTGCAACCGACGCCTGGTTGCGGCGCTTCGTTGTGCTGGGGCGAACTGGGTCCGGCGCTGCCGACATGAGCTACTGGGTCAAGGAAAGCTTCTACAGTCTGCAAGGAGAGGGCGCTCAGACCGGACGCGCGGCAGTGTTCTGCCGCTTCAGCGGCTGCAACCTCTGGTCGGGTCGCGAGCAGGATCGCGATCGCGCCCTCTGCCGTTTCTGCGACACCGACTTTCGCGGCACGGACGGCGAGGGCGGCGGACGCTATCGCGATGCCGACGAACTGGCCAAACACCTCTATACCCTCTGGTCGGCCGAAGCGGATGCGAGCGGTCGACCCTATGTCGTTTGCACCGGCGGCGAGCCGCTGCTGCAACTCGACGCACCCCTGATCGATGCGCTGCACGGGCTAGGCTTCGAGGTCGCCGTCGAGACCAACGGCACCCGTCCGGCGCCGCCCGGTCTCGACTGGATCTGCGTCAGCCCCAAGGCGGGCACAACCACGGTATTGATCCTAGGTGACGAACTCAAGCTGATCTATCCGCAGCCCGGTCTGGAACCCGAGCGCTTCGCGGGGCTGGATTTCCGCCATTTCTTCCTGCAACCCATGGACGGCCCGCATCGCGTCGCCAACACCCGTCTGGCCGTCGACTACTGCAAGGCCCATCCGCGCTGGCGTCTGAGTCTCCAGACACACAAGTGGCTCGGGATTCCCTGAGCGCGACCCGCGCACAATTTTTGTAAATTCCTGTTGACATTGTTCGGTGTCAAGCTAAGATGACACCTGCCGAGCAGCGGAACCCCTTGAACCAAGCGTCAGCCGTTCGAGTGAGGCTTGAGGCAGCGTTGAACGCGATTCGCGCCTCCATCCGCGCGTCACGAAGGCGGTAGTTTCGATTTCCTTCGGAGTCATCAACTCAGTGGCTGAACAGAAGAAACCAGTTGCCCAAACCAAGGGCGGCGGTAGCGCCAAACCCACAATGGAGACCAAGTCCATGGCAAGTCTTTCCGGTCTGACCGATCAGCAAGCCAAAGAATTCCACGAGCAGTTCAAGACGACCTACACCGCGTTCGTCGGTCTGGCCGCTCTGGCTCACCTGTTCGTCATCGCCGCCAATCCTTGGTGGTAAAACGGTTTTAAACCTTCTTCACAGAGGTCAATGCAATGAGCAACGTCGCAAAGCCGCGTAACCCCGAAGACGATTGGAAGATCTGGCTGGTCGTGAACCCGGCTACCTGGCTGATGCCCATCTTCTACGCCCTGCTGGTTCTGGCCATCGCCGTCCACGCGGTCGTCTTCTCGGTCGGTCTCGGCTGGCAGTAAGGCATCAGATACTCGATCGCTCGTTGGGCGAATTCAGCCCTCGCGTCGCTCACTCGGCGTAAGCCGTCTAGCGATAGGTAGCGTTCGAGGTCTTGGCTTATGAAAGCAGCGCTGGTAGTCTCTGGCTATCAGCGCTGCTTTCGTTTGTCTGCGTGTCGTGCTAGACATGCGATGGGAGTGCGTTGGCCGCATACGGCCGTTGTTTCTTCAAAGCGATAAGCCCTGTTTCGGGTAGGAGCCTGGGATGCCCATCAGCCTGGTTCTAGCCGATGATCATGGTCTCATCCTGAGGGGGCTCGAATACCTCTTTTCCACGTCGTCCGATTTCGCCATCCTGGCTTCGTGCATCAATGGCGAACAGGCTTTGACGGCCGTCCGGCATCATCGACCGGATATCCTGCTGCTCGACCTCAAGATGCCCGGTCTCGATGGTCTGGGCGTGATGCGAAAACTACGCGAAGAGCACGACATCCCGACTAAGATCGTGTTGCTCACCGCCGAACTCAATCGAGACGAAGCGCTCGAGTCCATGCGGCTTGGTGTGCGTGGCATTCTCCTCAAGCACATGGCGCCGGCCTTGCTGATCCAGTGTATCCGGAAGGTCTACGCCGGCGAGGAGTGGTTCGAAAAACGCTCGGTCAGTCGCGCCCTGGACCGTCTGCTCTGTCGAGGGTTGGACGCGAAGCCCGAGCTGGCCTCCCTGACGCCGCGCGAGATCGAGCTGGTGCGGCAAGTCGCCAGTGGAATCAGCAATCGCGAGATCGCCGAGCAGCTCCACATCAGTCTGGGGACGGTGAAGATCCATCTGCACAACGTCTATGGCAAGCTCGGGGTCAGGGGGCGGGTGGCGCTGGCGAACTATGCGCGTGAGAATGGGTTGATTTGAACGTCATGCAGGCGCCTGAGAGCGGAGCCCGGCCCCTGAAGGCCGGGGGATCGCGGAGTACGGCGTTTCAAGCCACGTCGAAATACATGTTCGTATCCGTGGTGGCCGTGTTCCAGCCCTCGATCGGAAATTCTTCGTCGAACAGTGTGGCGAGCGGTACGTTATCGAGCAGCGAGAAGGTGTTGCCCCACAGGAAACCGTCGTTGTTGCCGTCGACCGATGGGATGAGGCCATCGAAGAGGCTGACGCTGGGTCCACTGAAGAAGTCGGACGTGATGCCGCCCTGCAGGCGCAGAAGTCCGACGAAGAAATCGAGATCGAGTCCTAGATAGGATAGATTCGAGAAAACTGCGTCCATGTCCACCGCGACGCCGAAGTCGATCAGTCCATCGGCGTCCCCGTCGATATCCGCATCGAACGTGCTGTCATCGGGTGTGTCGATGGTGATAGCGTCTCCAAGTGAGAACCCGGTGATGGTCGATCCATCTTCGAGCATGGCCATGAGCGGCAGATCCATGACCTCCAGCGAGAATTCCTGGATCGCTTTCAGTGTCGTGATCAGGTTCGCGGCAACGAGATCCCAAGTATATTCGAAGGACAACAGGTTCACGCCAGCGCCGGCGATGTCGATGTTCAGTCCAAAGCTGTCGCTTTCGCCGAAAGTGATCGGCACGCCGGTAGCTGCCTCTATCAACTGCGCGACCACGGCGTCCACGTCGATGTCGAGCACGGCCACATCGTCCTCGCCTTCGCTCGTCAGTGTATTGGATCCCACTGGATCCGGCGTCCCCGTGGTTTCGATGACCGGGAAGTTCAAATCCAGGGTTGCAAGACCGGCCAGGTCTATCGAGGTTTCGAGGTCATCCTCGGCTGAGAAGTCGAAAATATTGAAGCCTGGCTCGCCCTGGACCCCATTGAAACCAGCGATATTACCGGTGTCGATATCCCAGACGTCGATCGTGGAGCCGCCACCAAAGGTTGAGGCCGTGAGCAGCAAATCGAGATCGGTATCGAGATCGAATACGAAATCCATGCCGAAATTCACATTGGGCGACATGGTGTTGAAGGTGGCTCCGCCATCGACCGAATAGACGCTGGAGATGCTGAAGGTCTCGCCGTTCTCGACCTGGCGTGGTACTTCGAAGTAGACGTCGACGGGGATCTGGCTATCGACATCGCCCGATGTGAAGTAGAAATAGGGTTGGAGTCCGACCTTGGCGGCGAATGAACCCTGGGTGGAAACACCGGGTGTGATGATCGAGTCGGGAAGCTCGACATCTTCACCGAAGAGTCCGGCGAAGAAGTCCGCCAGTGCCTCGATTCCATTGAGGATACCGCTCAGGACATCACCCTCGAAGGTATAGCTGGGAACGATTTGGGCGCTGAGGTTCTGTGTGCCCGTGTCGAAACCGAAGAAGGGCAGTTCCGGCTGAAGGATGAGCGCCTCCCCGGTGCCGAACATTGATTGGTCTTGGGTCTCGAAAAGCAACTCATCGGAGAAGCCCACAGGCGCATCGTCCGAACCTGTGACCGTGACGGTGATCGTTGCCGGTACGGACGTATCGCTCTCTTCCGTGCCGCTGGGCGAGTTGCCGACTCCGCTGTCGTCGATGGCGACATATTGAAAGGTGACAGCGCGTGACTCGCCGGCATCGAGGAACTGGAATTCGTCCTTGGGGTTGAAGGTGAAGGTTCCGTCACCGTTGTTGACGACTTCACCATATTGATTGCCGAAGGCATCGGTCGGCGCCGAGATGATCTCGAAGGTCAGGACGTCGCCGATATCGATGTCGGTGCCGACGAAGTTGCCGGTCACGCCGTCTCCGGTCAGCGGGTCGAACTGGCTGCTCTGAACCGTATCGAACGCATCGTCCTCGTCGACGGTCAGGGCTACGTCGAAGGCAATGGGCTGATCGTTCTGACCATCGATCGTCAGCACCACGTCGGCCGTGGCGAGATTGCCTTCGCTGGATTGGGTCTCATAGGTGAAGGACCAGGTGCGGATGTCGTCATGGGCCAGCTTGTCCACGTCGGCGCCATCCGCCGTGAAGGTTGCAAAACCGTCATCGCTGACGAAGAGCGTACCCAGTACGAGTCCACCGATCTCGACCGTTCGCTGAAAGCCGCCACTGACGGGGTCGAGATCGCCCTCGGCATCAATGACGCTGATCACGGTCTTGCGAGTACCGTCGGGCTGCACGCCATTGGTGTCGTTTGCCAGCAGGTCGATGGTGCCGGCCGCGTTTTCATCCACCTCCCAGGCGTCGTTGCGTGCCACACCGCTGGCATCCCCGGCGATCTTGGTGCCGTCGCTGCGTTTGGATGCATTGCCGGCCGTGATATAGCGCAGACCAAAATCCGCGAGGTCGAGGCTGTCGAGCGAGAGGGGGTCATCGGCCGAGAGAATGAAGCGCGCCGAATCGATGTCGTCCCTGCCGAGGCCTGATGTCCCGAACTCGATACCTACGTCGAATTGCCCTTGTTCACGCGCGACGGCGCCTTTGACGTTGATGTCCCCGCGGACGCTGTCCACGTTTTCTTCACCGAAGACGCTCTGACCGATGAAGTGCTCGCTACCATCGATGCCGGTCACGGACAGGCCAGCAGTCGAGGCGTCCACGCCTGCAAGGTCGAAAAAGAGGCCGCGTAGGTCAGTGATCAGGCCAGCGCCTAGCAATTGCACATCGAAGCGGAGCGTGCCATCCAACAATTCCTCGATTTTGATGAGTGTATCGACAGGACCGTTGACCGTGAACGTTATGGAACGAGCCATGGCAGCCTCCAGTTGAATGAGGGTCTCGATGTGAGGCGCTAGCAAGAAAGCCCCGTGGAGATCCGCGTTATGGTTTATCGATTCTGTCAACTATTGTGGCTGTGGAGGCGCGATCGCCAATCGATCGAGCGATAGATTTTGGCTATACCCAAAGATATATTTTTCCTAGGGCGCCAATCGATTTGTGTGTTGAAGCGGGCGGCTGGATCCAGCCACAGGGCGGGGGAAGGACTGGAAAGTGACTGCCGATTGCCGCAATCCTCGCCGCAAGCCCCTATCCCTATCGGGCTCGTGCCAGAACACGGCGGAAATGGATCAGGTGTAGAAGTAGCGGGTGATATGGAAGAACAGGGGGGCAGCGAAACACAGCGAATCGATGCGGTCGAGCACGCCGCCATGTCCCTCGATGAGGGTGCCGAAGTCCTTGACCCCGAGATCCCGCTTGATGGCCGACAGACACAATCCGCCCGCGAATCCGGCGAGATTGATCGTCAGCGCGATCGCTAACGCCGCCCAGAAGCCGAACGGCGTCGACCACCACAGCAGCGCGCCGACGAGGCTGGCGCCGGCGATGCCGCCGATGGTTCCCTCCCAGGTCTTGTTCGGACTCACGCTCGGGACGATGCGCCGCCGTCCCAGCGTCTTGCCGAAGACGTATTGCAGCACGTCGCTCAACTGGACCACGACCACCAGAAAGAGCAGCAGCTTGGCGTTTTCATGCGCATAGCCCGGGATCTCCAGCATCAGGAGCGCGGGCGCGTGACTGACGCAGTAGACCGCGATCATCAGACCCCACTGGATCTTGGCCGTCCGCGCCAGGAAATCCTGAGTATCGCCGGCCAGGGCGCTGCGCGCCGGGATGAAGAGGAAGGCATAGACCGGAATGAAGATCGCGAACAGCCCGTACCAGCCGTCGTAGACCAGCAGATACTGGACGGGCAGGAAGACGAAGAAGGCCCAGAACAGGGTGC
This sequence comes from Allochromatium humboldtianum, assembly GCF_013385175.1. Taxonomy (GTDB): domain Bacteria; phylum Pseudomonadota; class Gammaproteobacteria; order Chromatiales; family Chromatiaceae; genus Thermochromatium; species Thermochromatium humboldtianum. The sequence goes on from NZ_JABZEO010000005.1 coordinate 139,610, forward strand.
GGTGGTCCGCCCGGTGGGTCGGTGTGAGCGTGATGAGTTCGCGCAGGGCGACGAACGAGAGCAGGGCAAAGAGCAGCACCGACCCGATCCCGCCGGTCGCCATGGCCGCCACGAAGACGGCGGTCATGATCCACCAGGATTTGGTGCGGGCGTTGAAATTGGCGATGACCGCGCGGCCTGTCTCGCTGCGGAGGCGTTGCGCCAGCCACCAGCCGGTCACGCTCGCGACCACGAGCAGGGCGAGGATGCCGCCGAGCAGCAGCAGGATCTCGTGGTCCCAGGTGACGTTCATGCGCGACCTCCCAAGGCGAGCAGCGTCTGGCGGGCACGCTCCAGGAAGACCTGTCGCTCCTCGTTCGGCTCCAGCCGAATCGGTCGGCCGAAGCGGGTTGTGGCGATCAGCGGCACCGGCAGATACTCGCCCTTGGGCAGGATGCGGCTCAGGTTTTCGAGGAAGACGGGGGTCAGCTCGACGTCGGGGCGCTCCCGTGCGATGTGGTAGAGGCCGGCGCGCAGCTCGCCGATGTGCTCCCCGTCACCACGCGAGCCTTCGGGAAACAGGATCAGCGATCGCCCTTCGTCCAGCGCCGCGATCAGATGCCGCAGTGACTCGCGTGCCCCGCCGGTTCCACGCTCGATGAGGATCGCGTGGAGCACGGACACGGCCAGCCAGCGTCTCGGGCCGGGGCGATTCCAGTAGTCCATCGCCGCCACCGGGCTTGTCTGACGGCGCAGCGGCGGCGGAAGCGACGACCAGATCACCAGGGTATCGAGATGGCTTGCATGATTCGCGAAATAGACCCGCTGAATCCCAGGGACCGGGGGAGTGCGATCGATCCACTGCGCGCGGACTCCCGTGATCAGCCGGGTCAGGCCGACCAGGAGCGTGGCCGCGAGCGTGGCGGTGTTCATGGCGATCCCAGGTCTCGAAGCAGGGTTCGCGTGCGGCGGATGGCGGTCAGGCCGGTGCCGATCAGGAGCAGGATGAGGGTGATGAGCAGGACCGGGCCATCCAGGGACAGCGGCGTGCAGAGTGCGGCGATGAGCAGCCCGACAGTCAGGGCGGCCATGCGATGCGGCTTGGCCATGGGGCCTTGGAAGTCCTGCGGCAGTCCGAGCGAGGCGCCGAGCAGGCGGATGTTGGCGGTCAGCAGGGCCAGCAGACCCGCGCTCCAGGCCAGTTCCGGCCCCCACGCCACGCCGGTCAGATAGCCGGCGGGAACGATCAGCAAGGGGTCGGCGAGTCGGTCGGGCAGTTCGTTGAAGACGGCGCCTGTCCTGGTACCCAAGCCGCCCTCGACCGCGACCATGCCGTCCAGCAGGTTGCAGAGCAGACGCAATTGGATGCAGGCCGCCGCTGTCACGAGTAGTGCGGCCCGTAGCCCCGGCGGTCCGTCCGGAACGGCGGCGAGCATGACCAGCGCCCCGATCGAGGCGAATGCCAGACTGGCAACCGAGATGGCGTTGGGTGAGATGCGCCAGCGCGTGAGCAGCCGTGCCAGGGCGATGGCCAGACCTGAACTGCGGGTCTTCAGCGGACGTCTCGCGGATGGGTGATCTGGCATGACGGATAGACTCGCTCGCTGAACCCTGGTTAGGGTGAGAAAATGTCATGTTGCAGTGCTGTCGAGCGGCGAGCTTGCACCGAAAATCGATGTCCGGCAAGAGCGATTCGATTTCGGCCTGAAACGCCTGACGCCGTGAGATGAGTCCATAAAAAATCCCCCAGACGGGGGATTTTTGTTTTACGGCAATCGACGTCTCAAATCAGAGCGTCTTGGCCTGCTCGGCCAGATAGAGCCAGGTGTCGATCACGGTGTCTGGGTTGAGCGAGATGCTGCTGATGCCCTGCTTGAGCAGCCAGTCGGCGAAGTCCTTGTGGTCCGACGGCCCCTGGCCGCAGATGCCGACATACTTGCCCTGAGCGCGGCAGGCGGCGATCGACATCGACAGCATCTTCTTGACCGCCGGATCGCGCTCGTCGAAGTGCTCGGCCACCAGGCTCGAATCGCGGTCCAGACCGAGCGTGAGCTGGGTCATGTCGTTGGAGCCGATCGAGAAGCCGTCGAAATACTCCAGGAACTCTTCAGCCAGCACCGCGTTGGACGGCAGCTCGCACATCATGATCAGGCGCAGTCCATCCTTGCCGCGCTCCAGACCCTGCGCCGCCAGCGCCTCGGTGACGGCCTTGGCCTGACCCAGGGTACGCACGAAGGGGATCATGATCTCGACATTGGTCAGACCCATGTCGTTGCGCACGCGCTTGAGCGCCTCGCACTCCATCTCGAAGCAGTCGCGGAAGTTCTCGGCCACGTAGCGTCCGGCGCCACGGAAGCCGATCATCGGATTCTCTTCCTCCGGCTCATAGCGCGGACCGCCGATCAGGTTGGCGTATTCGTTGGACTTGAAGTCCGACATACGCACGATGACGGCGCTTGGCGCGAAGGCGGCGGCGAGTGTGGCGATGCCCTCGGCCAGCTTGGCGACATAGAACTCGCGCGGGCTGGCATAGGCGGCGATGCGCGGGGCGATCTGCGCCTTGAGATCCGCCGGCAACTGGTCGAATTCGAGCAGCGCCTTGGGGTGGATGCCGATCATGTTGTTGATGATGAACTCCAGCCGCGCCAGACCAATGCCCGCGTTGGGCGTGGCCGCGAAGGCGAAGGCGCGGTCGGGGTTGCCGACGTTCATCATGATCTTGACCGGGATCTCGGGCATGGCCGACAGTTCCACGGTCTTGTACTCGAACTCGAGCTGGCCGTCGTAGATGAAGCCGGTGTCGCCCTCGGCGCAGCTCACGGTGACGGGCTGACCGTCGACGATCTTGTCGGTGGCGTCGTTACAGCCGACCACGGCTGGAACGCCCAGCTCGCGGGCGATGATGGCCGCATGACAGGTGCGTCCGCCCCGGTTGGTGACGATCGCCGCCGCGCGCTTCATGATCGGCTCCCAGTCGGGATCGGTCATGTCGGTGACGAGCACGTCGCCCGGCTGGACCTTGTTCATGTCGGCGATGCTCTCGACGATACGCGCGACACCGGCGCCGATGCGGTTGCCGATGCTGCGCCCGGTCGTGAGCACCGGCCCCTTGCCCTTGAGGATGTAGCGCTCGATGACGTTGCCGGTGCGGCTCTGGACCGTCTCGGGACGCGCCTGGACGATGTAGAGCTTGCCGTCGGTTCCGTCCTTGGCCCACTCGACGTCCATCGGACGGCCATAGTGCTGCTCGATCAGGATCGCCTGCTTGGCCAGCTCCTGCACTTCGTCGTCGGTGATGCTGAAGCGCGGGCGCAGGTCTTCCGGAACCGGCTCGGTCTTCACATGCGCATCGTGCTCGGGATCGCTGTAGACCATGCGGATGGCCTTGTCGCCGACGGTGCGGCGCAGGATCGCCGGACGGCCGGCCGTCAGCGTCGGTTTGTGGACATAGAATTCGTCCGGGTTGACCGCGCCCTGGACCACCATCTCACCCAGACCATAGCTGGCGGTGATGAAGACCGCATCGCGGAAGCCCGACTCGGTGTCGAGCGTGAACATGACGCCCGAGGCCGCCAGATCGCTGCGCACCATGCGCTGGATGCCGGCCGACAGGGCGACGTGACGGTGCTCGAAGCCCTGATGCACGCGATAGGCGATGGCGCGGTCGTTGAACAGCGAGGCGAAGACTTCCTTGATCCGGTGCTTGATGTTGTCGAGCCCGTGGACGTTGAGGAAGGTCTCCTGCTGGCCGGCGAAGGAGGCGTCCGGCAGATCCTCGGCTGTTGCGGAGGAACGCACCGCCCAGGAGACGTCGTCGGTTCCGGCCTCGGCGGTCAGTTTGGCGTAGGCTTCATCGATGGCCGCTTCCAGGCCGGCGGGGAAGGGCTGTTCCATCACCCAGCCGCGAATGCGCGGGCCGGCCTCGGCCAGTGCGGCGACATCGTCCACGTCCAGCTCATCGAGTACGGTCTGAATGCGCTCGTCGAGTCCATCCTTGGCCAGGAACTCGCGATAGGCGTCAGCGGTGGTGGCGAAGCCGCCGGGAACGCTCACTCCGAGATGGGTCAGGTTCTGGATCATCTCGCCGAGAGAGGCGTTCTTGCCTCCGACGACGGGGACATCGTCCATCCCGAGGTCGCTCAGCCAGCGGACGTAGTCGGTCATCGTTGTGCTACTCCAGTCTTTGGAAAAGTCTGTATTTCAAAGGTATCCGGGCGGTGCGGTCCAGCGGAGTCTGGACCCATCCAGGCGGGCGAGTCGGCGTGGGCCACGGTGGGGGATCGGGTCGAGCCGCCCCGAACGGGTGATCGTCGGTTGCAATGACCGCATAATAATCTAGAAAATATACCCCAGCCAGACAGGGTGCGTCCCGAGAGTCCATCAATCCTGAGCATTGAACCGCACTGGATTGGCGGTTGCCGTTGCGCGCCTGGAGTCGCTTCTGGCGCGGACACCACATTCTTGTCTTGAACCAGCGGGTCCGTTCAGGCAGCCTAGGCGCGCCTAGCCGTATCCAAACCGATCCAGTCGATACTCGAACCGAGAGGAAGATCCAAATGAGTGAAGAATTGCCTGGCCTCGCGCAATTGCGAGCCATGCTGGGGGCCAGCGACAACAGTCAGCTCATCGTGCGTGGCATGTCCATCATCGTGGCGGCTGGAACCTTCTATGTGGTCTCCACCGAAGCGCTCTATGGCGATGCACCGCCGCTGCCGCAGTCTCAGGTTGAAGCCAATATCGCTCCGATCGGCGCTGTGGCGCTGACCGCGCCGCCAGCCGCGCCGGCACCCGCCGTTGAGGCAGCCCCGGCAGTCGAGGAGGCCGCTCCGGTTGCTGAGGAAGCCCCGGCAGTCGAGGAAACCGCTCCGGTCGCCGAGGAAGCCCCAGCAGTCGAGGAGGCCGCTCCGGTCGCTGAGGAAGCCCCAGCCGTCGAGGAAACCGCTCCGGTCGCTGAAGAAGCTCCGGCAGTCGAGGAAACCGCTCCGGTCGCTGAGGAAGCTCCGGCAGTCGAGGAAACCGCTCCGGTCGCTGAAGAGGCTCCGGCAGTCGAGGAGGCCGCTCCGGTCGCTGAGGAAGCTCCAGCCGTCGAGGAAACCGCTCCGGTCGCTGAGGAAGCCCCAGCCGTCGAGGAAACCGCTCCGGTCGCTGAAGAAGCTCCGGCAGTCGAGGAGGCCGCTCCGGTCGCTGAGGAAGCCCCAGCCGTCGAGGAAACCGCTCCGGTCGCTGAGGAAGCTCCGGCAGTCGAGGAAACCGCTCCGGTCGCTGAGGAAGCTCCGGCAGTCGAGGAAACCGCTCCGGTCGCTGAGGAAGCTCCGGCAGTCGAGGAGGCCGCTCCGGTCGCTGAGGAAGCTCCGGCAGTCGAGGAGACTGCTCCGGTTGCTGAAGAAGCTCCGGCAGTCGAGGAAACCGCTCCGGTCGCTGAAGAAGCTCCGGCAGTCGAGGAGACCGCTCCGGTCGCTGAACCAGCCGCCGTCAAGCGGCCGATGCCGGCCTGGATGCTGCACATGACGCCACGATCCTAAGCCAAGTCAGCCCACCATCCGGGTCGCGTGCCGAGGTGCGCGCGGCCCGCTTGCTGGCTGTCGTCCCTGGCCCCCATGGCCTGGGACTTGTCTCTGGTCAGGGTCGGCTCCATCTGCACACCATGTATCAGCCGAGTTCAGCCACCAAGCCTTTGCTCCTGATCTGCCTGCTCGTCTTTCAGGCGCAGGTGCTCGCGCTCTCCTGGCTGCCCTGTCCGCACGTCGACCAGCCCGAGACGATCGCCGGCTGCCCCAGTCACGCCTCCCATCCGCCAGCCCCCGACACGGATCCGAATATCCGCCAGGACTGCGCCAAATGCACCCTGGCCGTTGCGATCGGGACACTACACGCCCCACCGTTCGCACCGATCCAGGCCGTCCAGCCTCCCAGACTCGCCGACTGGCCGAGTCTCGATCCCATCCATACACAGCGCTTTCTCGCGCCTGAACTCCGACCTCCCCAGCCGGGTTCGGTCTGACCGAACCACCCTGACGGCGTTTCAATCCAGCATGGCGCCCAACGAACGGCGCCGGAGGTCATCATCATGCGCAACCCAACGAGCGGCACGGCTCGGTGGCGGCCAGCCCGCGCCCGTGGTCCTGTGCACCTGCACGCCCTGATATTCCTGCTGCTTCCGCCACTCCTGACGGGCTGTGGCGACGAGACGGGATCCCTGTATCAACCGACCGAATCCCTGGAAGAGGCTCAGCGCGACACGGCTCTGCAACATGCCGCCAAGCACCTGGACTCCAAATACATCTGTCCCATGCATCCCCAGATCGTCCGCGACGAGCCCGGCACCTGCCCGATCTGCGGCATGGCCCTGGTCGAGAGGCGCGTCGAGCCAACGGACGGCCGCGCTCCCGAGGTGACGCTGAGCGAAGCGACCATGCACAAAATGGCCATGCGTCTGGCGCCGGTCGAGCGCGGCCTGCTCTGGCGACACATCCACACCCTGGGGCGGATCGAGTACGACGAGACCCGGCTCGCCCACGTCCACCCGCGCGCGTCCGGGTTCATCGAGGGGCTGGATCTGCGCGCCGAGGGCGAGCCGGTGCGCCGGGGCCAGACGCTCGCACGGCTCTATGCGCCCGACATCCTCGCCGCCCAAGTCGATTTCCTGCTGGCACTCGATCCCCAGCCCCAGGGCGGCACGCGGGTGAGGGCGGACAAGGCGCGCAACCTGCTGCGCCTGCTCGACGTACCCGAGGACAGCATCCGCGCCATCGAGCAGAGCCGCGAACCCCAGCGCACCATTCCGGTGCTCGCGCCGATCGATGGCGTGGTAACGGCCATGACCGCGCGCGAGGGTATGTACGTGAGCGCGGTGGACGCGCTCTTCAGCATCGCCGACCCGAGCCGGGTCTGGGTGCTGGCCGACGTCTTCGAGCATCAGATCGACTGGCTGCGGCCGGGCCTGAGCGCCGAGATCCGCGTCCCGGCCCGTCCCGGTCGAGTGTGGGAAGGGCGGGTCGACTATCTCTATCCGGCGCTCGACCCCAAGGCGCGCACCCTGCGCGTGCGACTGGTGTTCGACAATCCGGACGGCGCACTCAAGCCCAATATGTTCGCCGACGTGGTCGTCTTCGGCGGACCCAAGCGGGATGCACTCAGCATCCCCGCCGAGGCGCTGATCCGGACCGGAACGCGATCCAGCGTGGTCAAGGCGCTCGGCGAAGGGCGCTTCCAGCCGGTCGACGTGGTGCCGGGGATGCGCGCGGATGGCGCGGTCGAGATCCTGTCGGGTCTGGACGAGGGCGATCAGGTCGTAGTCTCGGGCCAGTTCCTCATCGACTCCGAATCCAGTCTCCAGGCGTCCTTCGGTCGCCTGGGATCGGCGCCCGAGGCGGCGGTCGGGCCGGGAGGCGAACATGCGCACCACTGAGTCCCAATCGCAAAACATGGCTGTCGATGCAGGGAATGTCATGGTTTTTCAGGGAGAGACACCATGAAGCGCGTCATCCTCTGGTCGATCGAGAATCGCTTTCTGGTGCTGATGGCGGCGATCCTGCTGACGCTCTGGGGACTGGTCTCGCTCCAGCGTCTGCCGGTAGACGCCATCCCGGATCTGTCCGACGTGCAGGTCATCGTGCGCACCGACTTCCCCGGTCAGTCGCCGCGCGTGGTCGAGGATCAGGTGACCTATCCGCTGACCACGACCCTGCTGGCCGTCCCCGGCGCCAAGACGGTGCGCGGCTACAGCTTCTTCGGCGAGAGCTTCGTCTATGTACTGTTCGAGGACGGCACTGACCTCTACTGGGCGCGTTCGCGGGTGCTGGAGTACCTCAGTCAGGCGACCTCGCGGCTACCGGAGGGGGCCGAGCCGCGTCTGGGACCGGATGCGACCGGGGTCGGCTGGGTCTACAGCTATGCCCTGATTGACCGCTCCGGCCGCCACGATCTCGCGCAGTTGCGCGCGCTCCAGGACTGGTTCCTCAAGTTCGAGCTGCAATCCGTGCCGGGCGTGGCCGAGGTCGCGACCGTCGGCGGCATGGTCAAGCAGTATCAGATCGTCGTCGATCCCGAGAAGCTGCGCGCCCACGGCATTCCCTTGTCACGGGTCGTCGAGGCGGTGCGTGAGGGCAACGAGGAGGTCGGCGGCTCGCTGATCGAGCTGGCCGAGGCCGAGTACATGATCCGCGCACGCGGCTATCTGACCGGCGTCGAGGACATCGAGACCATCCCGGTCGATCTGTCCGAGCAGGGGACGCCGATCCTGCTGCGCGACCTGGCCCATGTCCAGATCGGCCCCGAGATGCGCCGGGCCGTCGCCGACCTGGACGGGGAGGGCGAGGTCACGGGCGGCATCGTCGTCATGCGCCACGGCGAGAACGCGCTCGCCACCATCGCGGCGGTCGAGGACCGGCTGGAGGCACTGCGTCCGAGTCTGCCCGAGGGCGTCGAGATCGTCACGACCTACGACCGCTCGCGGCTGATCCTGGCGGCGGTCGACAACCTCAGGGGCAAGCTGATCGAGGAATTGATCGTGGTGGCCCTAGTATGCGTGGCCTTCCTGTTCCATTTGCGCTCGTCGCTGGTGGCCATCCTCAGTCTGCCGCTCGGCGTGCTCATGGCCTTCATCGTCATGGACTGGCAGGGCATCAACGCCAACATCCTCTCGCTCGGCGGCATCGCGATCGCCATCGGCGCCATGGTCGACGCGGCCATCGTCATGACCGAGAATGCCCACAAGCATCTGGAGCGTGCCGGACCCGGACTCTCGTCCGCGCGCCACTGGCAGGTGATCGGCGAGGCGGCGGTCGAGGTGGGACCGGCGCTGTTCTTCTCGCTGCTGGTCATCACCCTGAGCTTCCTGCCGGTCTTCGCCCTGCAGGCGCAGGAAGGACGGCTGTTCGCCCCGCTCGCCTACACCAAGACCTATGCCATGGCGGCCGCCGCCGGGCTGGCCGTGACCCTGGTGCCGGTGCTGATGGGCTATCTGATCCGGGGCCGTATCCCGAGCGAGTCGCGCAATCCGTTGAGCCGCGCACTCATCCGGGTCTACCGTCCGGTGTTGCGCGCGACCCTGCACCGGCCACGGCTGACGATCCTGATCGCCCTCCTCGTCCTCTTCAGCACCGCGATCCCGCTGGCAGGCGTCGGCGGTCTGCTGGCGCCGCTCAAATGGCCCATGCAGGCGGTCGGGCTCGTCTGGCCGGACGGCCCCCAGCGTCCACTGCTGGCGCGCGTCGAGTCCTGGCAGTCGGGTCTGGCCGCGGGCTGGCGCGAGACCTTCCGCGACGTCCCGGTCCTGCGCGACTGGCACCGCGGCCTGGGCTCGGAGTTCATGCCCGAACTCGACGAGGGCGATCTGATGTACATGCCGACCACCCTACCGGGGATCGCGATCGGCAAGGTCGGCGAGTTGCTGCAACAGACCGATCGTCTGATCGCGAGTCTGCCCGAGGTCGAGCGAGTGTTCGGCAAGGCCGGCAGCGCCGACACCGCCACCGACCCGGCGCCCCTGAGCATGATCGAGACCGTCATCCGGCTCAAGCCGCGCGACCAGTGGCGACCTGGGCTGACGCTGGAGGATCTGATCGCCGAGCTGGACGCGACCGTCCGCTTCCCCGGCCTCACCAATGCCTGGGTGATGCCGATCAAGACCCGCATCGATATGCTGGCCACCGGCATCAAGACCCCGGTCGGGATCAAGATCGCGGGGCCGGATCTGGCCGAGATCGAGCGCATCGGCCGCGAGATCGAGCGTGTCCTGCCGGAGGTCGAAGGCACCGCCTCGGCCTATTCGGAGCGCGTCGCCGGCGGGCGTTACATCGAGATCCGCCCCGACCGGGTCGCCGCCGCGCGCGTCGGGCTCAACATCGCCGACATCAACCGGATCGTCGCGGCCGGTCTCGGCGGCGCCACCGTGACCGAGACGGTCGAGGGGCGCGAGCGCTATCCGGTCGACCTGCGATTCCCACGCGAGCTACGCGACGATCCCGAGAAGCTGCGAGATCTGCCGATCGTCACCCCGAGCGGTGCCCAGGTCGCGCTCGGCCAGATCGCCGAGATCGTCATCGTCGACGGCCCGCCCATGCTCGTCAGCGAGAACGCGCGTCTGAACGGCTGGACCTTCGTCGACATCCGCGGACGCGATCTCGGCAGCTATGTCGCCGAGGCGCGGCGGGTGGTGCGCGATCGGGTCCGGCTCCCGCCCGGCTATTCGATCACCTGGTCCGGTCAGTACGAATACATGCAGCGCGCTCAGGAGCGGCTGGCCCAGGTCGTCCCGGTCACGCTCGCCGTCATCCTGGTGCTGCTCTATCTGACCTTCCGCTCGCTCGGCGAGGCGCTGCTGGTGATGCTCTCGCTGCCCTTCGCCCTGGTCGGCGGGGTCTGGCTGGTCTATCTGCTCGGCTACGACCTCTCGGTCGCGGTCGGCGTCGGCTTCATCGCCCTGGCCGGGGTGGCCGCCGAGTTCGGCGTGGTGATGCTGGTCTATCTGGACAGCGCGGCGCGGCGCTGGCGCGCCGAGGGGCGGCTCGACCGTCCCGGCGGGCTGGAAGGCGCCATCATCGAGGGCGCCGTGCTGCGCATCCGGCCCAAGGCGATGACGGTGGCGACCATCCTCGCCGGCCTGCTGCCGGTGATGATCGGCGCCGGGGTCGGGTCCGAGGTCATGCGCCCTATCGCCGCGCCCATACTCGGCGGCATGATCACCGCGCCCCTGTTGAGCCTGATCCTGATCCCGGTGCTCTATCGCCTCTGGCACGAGCGGCGTCGGCCGGATCTCAAATGAAGAGCTGTCGCAGCTCGCTGTCGACGCTGCCGCGCTCCCAGAGCCGCTCGAAGTCCTGGCGCAACCGGCGCGCCGCCGGCGGATCGGCGTAGTCGGCGATCGCCTCCAGACGCTCGGCCAGCCGGCGATGGACATAGCCGGTCTCGTCGACGATGAGGAAGGCGTCGAGACGCTCCTGATCCTCGTCGGCGACACGCCGGATGGCGATGCGCGAGGTCAGGCGGCGTGCCAGCTCGATGAGCCGATGACCGCCCTGGGTTGCGGCGCGCGGGTCGAACAGCAGGACGCGCACGCAGACTCCGGGACGCGCCAGCGCCAGACGCCGCACGGCCTCCAGAAAGGACGCCTGGTCATAGAGCGCCGGGTCGAGCGTTGGGCCGTAGATCAGCAGCTCGCGTCGGGCCTGGGCGGCCATGTCCGCGCTGATCGCGGCGATCTCCGGTCCGTACGCGAGCGTCCGGCGTCCCGCATCGGTACCGAGCATGCCGCCGGGCTGGTCGATCTCTCTGGACATGGTCACTCCTGATGCGCCGTGGATGGCGGATGGTGCCGGATACATACAGATCGCGCGCCGGAGGCGAGCGGCGGGCGGCCTCGACAGGTCTGTATGTTGCAAATATGTAACGCGCTGGATGTGATGAAAACTTGTTTCATACGATCATTGCTTGCCTATTGGCTAAAAAGTGTTGCTTCCATATGGCAAACGTTGTAAATATGTCGCGAGTTCATAAATAAAGTTGCACTTTTGCTCCTTTTGTGGGCTAAAATGTCTGTGTCAAGGCGCGCGGCTTCATTGAACCGCGCTCGCGCTACGCTCATTTCGCCAGTGAGATTCCCGAGGCGGAAAGATGGTTTAGCGTTAGGGATCATGAGCGATCTTTGCAACTGACCCGTAGTTCGGCTAGACCATGCGTTCTCCGATTCGATCATCTCCACCACCTCAACAGGAAGCCAAAAAGATGCGCAAACAACCTCTTTTCAAACGTCTGGCCGCCCTGGCCGCCCCGCTTGCGGTGGCCGCTGCCCTGTCGGCTCCCGCGGCCGTGAGCGCCAACGACTACAACATGGAGCACTTCTGGTCGGCCCAGCCCGAAGGCACGGCCTGGGTGACTGGCTATGGCGAGTGCTGGCAGAGCCTGCATGGCCCCGGTGATCTGGAGCCCTGTGTCGTCGCCGCGCCTCCGGCTCCCAAGGAATTCACCGTGCGTCTGAACTTCGAGTTCGACAAGTACCGCATAGAGAACGTCGTCAACGACAGCGAGCTGCGTCGTCTTGATGACTACATCGCCCAGGTCAAGAACTCCGAAGTGCGGGAGCGCATCTCGCTGACCGGCCACACCGACGCCAAGGGTTCGGATGCCTACAACTATCAGCTCGGTCAGCGTCGCGCCGAGGCCGTTCAGGACTACATGATCAGCCGCGGCATCCCGGCTGAGGACATCGTCTCGGTCGAGAGCCGTGGCAGGTCCGACATGCTGCCGGGCGTCGACATCTACTCGGTCGAGCAGCGTCGCGTGAAGATCAACGCCGAGTACTGATCGTCGATCCACCCTCGTTCGGGCGCACCGCCGCCATTGGCCTGACGGCGCGCCCGATCCCCCGGCATCCGCTCCGGTGTTCGGCGGCCCGATGCCGAGTCCTTCTCCTGAGTTTACAAGTCCAATGAGCCTCATCCCCCCGACTGGGGCTTATGGCGGGGCCGGTTACGCCTGCGTGATCGGCCTTTTTTACGTCCGCGTCCTGGGATAGCGACCAATCTGAACGATGTCTTTCGAATCCCTCGTCGAGCTGCATTGGTGGATCTGGCTGACGGCCATGTTGCTGTTCGTTCTCTGGCGTCTCGGCACCGGGTCGCTCCAGGGACGCTGGCTCGCCGAGCGGCTGCCGATCGGCGCGGCTGTGCTGGATCTGGCGCTGTTTCCTCTGGTGCTGCTGGGACTGGGCGCCCTGACCGATCTGGCGGCGCGCACCCTGGGGCTGGATGGCGCGACGGCATCGATCCGCACCGCGACCCTGGCAGTGGTCTATGTCGCCGGCGGCTGGCTGGTCGCGCGTCTGATCGAGTCCATCCTGGCGGCCCGGACCGAGGCGCTGTCCGAGCGCATCCCCAAGCTGATGATGGGGCTGATCCACGGCGCCTTCATGTTCGTCGGGCTGGCGCTGTTTCTCTGGAGCCAGGATGTCTCCTTCACCGGCGTCTGGCTGTCGACCGGCGTGGCGGCGGCCGTGCTCGGTCTGGCCCTGCAGCGTACCCTGGGCGATCTGTTCTCCGGCATCGCGCTCGGCATCGAACGCCCGTTCAGTCTGGGTGACTGGATCGAGCTGTCGGACGGCACCGTCGGTCAGGTCATCGATCTGAACTGGCGCGCCACGCGGCTGCGCGGCTGGGACAATGCCACTCATGTCATCCCCAACTCGCGCATGGCCAGCGAGTCGCTCAAGAATCTCCACGACGATCAGCATCTGTTCGCGCCCTGGTATTTCGTCAAGATCCCGGCCGAGGTCGATCCGCGTTTCGCCAGTGCGCTGATCCTCGATGCGGCCATGCGCTGCGAGTCGGTCCTGAAGTTTCCGCATCCCATCGTGCGTCTGGCCGATGCCACCACGGTGCCCTACAGCTACATGGTCTGGGTGCATCTGCGCAACTATCCGGCGATGTTTCGCGGGCGCGAGGAGCTGTTCCGTGAGATCCACTGGGCCTTGCAGCGCGCCGGGATCGGTCTGGCGCCCGAGGTGCATGAGATGCGCACCAAGCGCGCTCCGGAGGTCCAGACCGAGCCGCCGACCATCCTGCTGGCGCTCAAGGGACTCGACATGGCCGGCTTGCTGACCTATGAGGAACTCGAACAGATCGCCGCGCGTGCCGTCTATGCCTACTTCGACAGCGGGCATGTGATCCTGGCCGAGGGCGCGATGAGCGATGCCTTCTATGTCATCGTCGGCGGACTGGTCGAGGCGGCGATCACGCTCCCTGATCGCACCCGTACCGTGACCGAGGTGCTGGCGCCCGGCAGCCATTTCGGCATCACCACCATGCTGGCCAACGAGCCGTCGTTCCTGGAGCTGCGCGCGCGCAGTGACGTCAGCCTGATCCGCATCGATCTGGAGGTCGTGCGCACACTGCTGGCCAACAGGCCCGAACTGGCCGAACGGCTGGCGCGTATCGTCAAGGAGCGCGTCGACGCCGCCGATACCGCGCGCGCGGCCAGTCGTCAGCCGGTCGGGCGTCTGAGTCTGCGCGACATCCGGCAGCGCATCGAGGGTCTGCGTCTGCGTCACCCACGCACGACGCGCCGTCTCTGAACGGTTCAGGCAGGAACCAGACGATGCCCCTGACCATCGTCGTCGATCCGAACTTCAGCCGCCCGGAGTTCCGCATCCCAGCGCCAGTCCTCGACCGCCGTCTCGTCGAGCGTCAAGCCAGCCGGGGCTTCGGGCAGATGCAGCCGTAGGATCAGGGTGCGCGGCGCCGGCCGGTACTCGCCGCGCCGTGCCGCCAGCGTGAACACCGCCCCCTGCGACAGCGGCGCGATGCGGCAATCGGTCTCGGCGAGCGCGCCGTCCTGATAATCGAAACTCTCGCCATCGTCCTCGATCAGCGTCCAGAAGCCTTCCGCCTCGTCGTCCGGGTAGATCTCCAGCATGAGTTCACCGAGCGGTTCGGCGGTCGACTGGCGGACGTTGCCCAGGGTGATGACCGAACCGCCGCGCACCAGGATCGGCATGGCCCCGAGCGGGGCGTCCATCACCAGCGGAGCTGGGCCGACACCGAGCCGCGCGCCCGAGCGGAAGTCGTACCAGCAGCCGGGCGGCAGCTCGATCAGACGCCGTCTGAGTCCGGGCGCGCGGATCGGGGCGATCATCATCTGCGGTCCGATCATGATCTGATCCTCGATCGCGTAGAGATCGGCCTGATCGGGGAAGTCGAACAGCAACGGACGCCACCAGGGTTCGCCGCTGCGATGGGCACGATGGGCCAGTGTGTAGAAGTAAGGCAGTAGCCGGTAGCGCAGTTCGATGGCTTGGCGGGCGATGGACTCGATCTCGGGGCCGAACGACCAGGGTTCCTGCGGTCGGCTGTCGCAATGGGCATGGGCGCGCATAAAGGGGTAGAAGGCGCCCAGTTCGATCCAGCGGCCATAGAGCTCGCCGAAACTGTGGCCGTAGAAGCCGCCGATGTCCACGCCGACGTGCGGCGCGCCGCACAGACCCAGACTGGCCAGTTGCGGCAGGCTGGTCTCCAGATCCTCCCAGCGCGCGCTGTTGTCGCCCATCCAGCTCGCCGCCCAGCGCTGGGTGCCGACGAAGGCCGAGCGGGTCAGCACCCAGGGGCGGCGTGCAGGGCGTAATCGCTCCAGCCCCTCCCAGGTCGCGCGCGCCATCAGGTGTCCATAGAGATTGTGGGTCTCGGCATGGAGCGCCTCGCCCTCGTCGCCCTGACGGACCGCGAGCGGTATCGGGAACTCGGTCACGCCCGGCTCGCGATAAGGACGGTCGACGATCGACGGCTCGTTCATGTCGCACCAGACGCCGTCGACGCCGATCTCGATCAGGGAGCCGTGTAGATCGCCCCACCAATGGCGGGTGCGCTCGCTGCAGAAATCCGGAAACAGCGACTCATCAGGCCAGACCCAGCCGCTGAAGAGTTCGCCATCGGGCCGGCGCAGGAAATAGTCGCCCGCCACGCCGGACTCGGCCACGCCGTAGCCCGTGCCGAGATCGTGCTTCACGCCCGGATCGACGATGGTGACGGTGCGGATGCCGAGCGCCTGGAGCGCCGCGACCGTCGCCGCCGGTTCGGGAAAGCGCTCGCGATCCCAGGTGAAGACCCGGTAGCCGTCCATGTAGTCGATATCGAGATGGATCGCATCGAGCGGGATGGCGCGCTGGCGGAAATCCTCGGCCAGGGCGCGCACGTCGCGATCGGTGCCGTAGCTCCAGCGCGACTGATGGAAGCCGAGCGCCCACAGCGGCGGCAGCAGCGGGCGGCCGGTGAGGCGTGTGAGCTGCTCGACGACCGCCGCCGGGGTCGGTCCGGCGAGGATGTAATAGTCCAGCTCGCCGCCCAGGGTGAAGAGCGTGAGCACGTCTTCGTACTCGCGCCCGACGTCGAAGCCGCTGAACCAGGTCGAGTTCAGCAGCAGACCCCAGGTCAGCCCCGGACGCACGGCCATGAAGGTCGGCTGGGCCTGATAGAGATTGTCCTCGCCCAGACCATGACCGGGCGCGGCACGATCGACCGTCCAGTGGGTCAGGCGCCGATGGCGGCGGTCGAGCCGTCCGTCGCGCTGGCCAAAGCCGAAATAGCCCTCGTCCTGGGCCATGCGCTTGCGCACCCCGACCCCGATGCGCGCTTCGCCGGGGGGCAGTTCGGTGTCGGGCAGATGTTGCAGGCCGGTCTCTTCCAGGGCGACCTCACGCCAGCCGGGTGCACAGAGATCCTCGGCGAAGGGGCGTCCGTCGGGTGTCGCGAAGCTGACGGCTCCGGAACTTAGATCGAGTCGGGCGCTCAGACGCTCGGTCTCCATCCAAAGCCGGCCGTCCTCCTCGTGCACCGAGAGTCCGGCCGGCGGCAGCTCCAGGACCGGACTCCAGGGACGGGGCGCGGCGAAACGTCCGCTGGGCGCGAAACGCAGACGCAGGATGTCGGGCGCGACCGCCTCCAGACGCAGGAGGCCGTGTTCATGGCGGGTGACGCAGGCCGTGGCCTCGCTGACCCAGTCCAGGGCAGGCATGGGCGGCGCGAGCAGTGGATCGTCCATCGCGGGTTCCTCATCGAGTGTGGGCCGACGGCTGTCCGGAGACGAGCACCGACTGTAAAGACCGATAGGATGTGATCGATTATTCAGTATCATGCCGCGCGATCCAAGCGTAGATGTACGCCCGGATCGCAACGGCGGATCGTCTTCCACTTCGTGCCTGTGGTTAAATGCCAACCCTATGTTCCATCCCTTGTCACTCTACATCGGCCTGCGCTACACCCGCGCCAAGCGCCGAAATCACTTCATCTCCTTCATCTCGGGCACTTCGATGGTCGGGATCGCGCTGGGGATCGTCGCCCTCATCGTCGTGCTGTCGGTGATGAACGGTTTCCACAAGGAGATCCAGCAGCGCATCCTGGCCATGGCCTCGCATGCGACCCTGTCCGATCCCTATGGCGGCGGCCTCACCGACTGGCGCGAGGTGCTGGATCAGGTGCGCGCCAATCCGCACGTGGTCGGCGCTGCGCCCTTCGTCGAGATCCAGGGGATGCTGGCCAGCGGCGCGCAGGTGAGCGGGGCGGTGGTGCGTGCCATCGAGCCAATCGAGGAGGACGAGGTCGCGGATCTGCGCCGGCACATGGTCAGCGGCTCGGTCGACGCGTTGGTCGACGGAGCGTTCAATATCATCCTGGGCCAGGATCTGGCCAACTATCTCGGCGTGGGGCCGGGCGACAAGGTGACGGTGGTCACGCCCCAGGTCAGCTCCACCCCGGTCGGCGTCATGCCGCGTCTGAAGCGCTTCACGGTCAGCGGGATCTTCGCCGTCGGCATGGCCGACTACGATCGCAACGCCGCCTTCATCCATCTGGCCGACGGCGCACGCCTGATGAGTCTGGGCGATGCGGTCGGCGGGGTGCGGCTCAAGCTCGACGACATGTGGCAGGCGCCGCGTCTGGCGCGCGAGATCGCCTATGAACTCGGCGGCGTCTATCGTCTGGTCAACTGGACCCAGGTCCACAGCAATTTCTTCAGCGCGCTGGCCATGGAGAAGCGGATGATGAGCATCATCCTGTTTCTGATCGTCGCCGTGGCCGCGTTCAACATCGTCTCGACCCTGGTGATGGTCGTCACCGACAAGCAGTCCGACATCGCGGTGATGCGCACGCTCGGTATCTCGCCGGCGCGGGTGATGGGCATCTTCATGGTCCAGGGGACGGCGATCGGCCTGATCGGCACCCTGGTCGGTGTGGTCGCCGGCGTGATCCTCGCGTTCAATGTCGAGTCCGTGGTGGCCGGGATCGAGAGCCTGTTCGGCATTCATTTCCTCGATCCGGACATCTACTACATCAGCGAGCTGCCCTCGGACGTGCATCTGGCGGACGTGCTCAGCATCGGCGGCGGCGCCTTCCTGATGTCGGTCCTGGCGACCCTCTATCCGGCCTGGCGCGCGGCCAAGACCCAACCGGCGGAGGCGCTGCGTTATGAATGAGTCGACGTCAGTGCTGGAGGTCCGGGATCTGGTCCAGACCTTCCGTCAGGGGCCGCAGGAGGTCCAGGTGCTCAAAGGCGTGAGCTTCCGCATCCAGGCCGGGGAGCGCATCGCCATCGTCGGCGCGTCCGGGTCGGGCAAGAGCACGCTGCTGCATGCGGTCGGCGGGCTGGAGCGTCCCACGTCGGGGAGCATCCGGTGGCGCGGCGAGGACATCGGCCGGCTCGGCGAGGCCAAGCTCGGACGGCTGCGCAACCGGCATCTCGGTTTCGTCTACCAGTTCCATCATCTGCTGCCGGAGTTCACGGCGCTGGAGAACGTGGCCATGCCGCTGCTGATCGGCGGCGCCGCGCCGGCCGAGGCGCGCGAGCGGGCGACACAACTGCTGGAGCGCGTTGGATTAGGCCATCGCGTCACGCACAAGCCGGGTGAACTCTCGGGCGGCGAGCGCCAGCGCGCGGCCGTGGCCCGTGCTCTGGTGACACGTCCGGCCTGTCTCCTGGCCGACGAACCGACCGGCAACCTCGACCGGCACACGGCGGCCGGGGTCTACGAGCTCATGCTCGAACTCAACCGCGAGATCGGCACCAGTCTGGTCATCGTCACCCATGATCCGGAGCTGGCCGGGCGTCTGGATCAGATCTGGCGGCTCGACGACGGGGTCTTGTCCAGCGCCTCGAACAGCGCACGATAGCGCGCCCGGCGCCGTTCGACCTGGCGCGCCACGCGCCAGCGCCAGAGGATCCGGATCGTCACATAGCCGACGAGCGAGCAGACGCTCCCGCAGATCAGACAGCCGATCAGCATGGGTTCGAGGATCTCGAACCAGTGATGCCAATCCAGCCAGAAGGCGGCCTCGAAGCCGCGGGGCTGGAGGCCGAGCACCCAGCAGCCGAGGACATAGGCGAGGTAGTACATGGCCGGCATGGTCAGCGGATTGGAGATCCAGGCCAGGGCGACCGCGATCGGCAGATTGACCCTCAGCCAGATGGCCAGCGCAGCGGCGATGAAGGTGTGGCCCAGTGGCGGCAGGTACATCACGAACAGGCCGACCGCCGTCGCATTGGCCACTGAGCGCCGATTGAGGTGCCAGAGGTTGGGATCGTGCAGCAGGGTGCCGAAGATCCCCACGAAGCGATTGCCATGCATCTGCGCCTGGGTTGGCATGACCCGTTTGAGCCACTTTCTCACGCGTTGTACTCTCTCGATTGGAATCGCGGCGCGAGTATAAGGCCAGAGGCGGCTTGGGATGCGGCTTGATGTCGGATTGGGCTTCGCGTTGGGTGTCGGCGGGCTGCATCTGCTGCCTGAGATGCCGCCCTGGTGGTCGGGAGCCGTGCTCCTGTCCGCGTTGGCCGTTGCGGCCTGGGTCCGGCCGCGTGCGAGCTGGGCCTTCGCCTTCGCGCTTGGATTCTGTTGGGCCTGGATGCACGCCTGTCAAGGGCTGTGCACGCCCTTTCCGGATGAACTGGCGCGCGCGCCTCTGGTGGTCGAGGGGCGCGTGGCCTCGATCCCCGCTGTCGAGACGCATCGAACGCGCTTTCTGCTCGACGTCGGGCACACCTGGGACGAGCACGGAACCGGGCTGGATTTCAGCGGCCGGGTTCGGATCTCCTGCTATCGCGACTGTCCCGCACTGTCGGCCGGTGAGCGCTGGCGTATCAACGTCCGTCTCAAGCCGCGTCATGGCTCGCTGAATCCGGGCGGCTTCGACTACGAGCGCTGGCTGTTCGAGCAGGGGATCGCGGCGACCGGCTATCCGCGCGGTCGGGAAGCGTTCGAGCGTCTGGACGCGGGGCCGGGGGCCTATTGGCTGACCCGCCTGCGTCAGCGGCTGGCCGAGCATCTGGCCGGAGCGCTGGACGGCTCGCCGCAACTCGGGCTGATCCAGGCCCTGACCCTGGGCGAACGCGGCGCCCTGGAGCGCGAGACCTGGGACACCTTCACCCGCACCGGCACCAATCATCTGGTCGCGATCTCGGGGCTGCATGTCGGGTTGGTGGCCGGCGGCGTCTTCTGGCTGGCGCGCCGGCTGTGGTCGCTGAGTGCGCGTCTGACCCTGCTTCTGGCCGCTCCGCGTGCGGCGGCGGTCTTCAGTCTGCTGGCCGGGTTCGGCTATGCGGCGCTGGCCGGATTCGCCATCTCGACCCAGCGCGCGCTCATCATGCTGGCGGTGGTGCTGGGGGCGCTGTTCTGGCAGCGCACGCTGCGACCCTATCAGGCGCTGATGCTGGCGCTGGTCGGGGTGCTGGTCTGGGATCCGGGGGCCGTGCTGTCGTATGGCTTCTGGCTGTCGTTCGGAGCCGTAGCCCTGCTGCTGCTGCATCTGGGACAGCGGTTGCCGAGCCGCGATCTCTGGACGCGCTGGGGGCGGGCGCAATGGGCGGTCGGTCTGGGACTGCTGCCGCTGCTGTTTCTGTTCTTCGGTCAGGCATCGCTGATCGCGCCGCTGGTCAATCTGGTGGCGGTGCCGCTGTTCAGTGTGCTGATCCTGCCGCTGGTGTTGATCGCCGGTCTCTTGAGCCTGGTTCCGTTCGCTGGACTCGATGTCCCGCTGCGTCTGGTCGCCGAGGGGCTCGGCTGGTGTCTGAACGGTCTGGACTGGCTCGCGGCTCGACCCTGGGCCGCCGTTCACCTGCCGGCACGACCGCTGTGGGCTTGGGCCTCGGCGCTGTTGGGGGCGGTGCTGCTGCTTGCGCCGCGCGGTCTGCCGGGACGCTGGCAGGGCTTGATCCTGATGCTGCCGCTGGCGGTCGCGCGCCCGGATGCGCCCGGCTGGGGCGAGGTCTGGTTCAGTCTGCTCGACGTGGGGCAGGGGCTGGCCGTCGTGGTCGAGACCCAGGACGGCATTCTGGTCTATGACGCGGGGCCGGCCTATCCGGGCGGTTTCGACACGGGCGCGATGATGGTCGCGCCCTTTCTCCGGTCGCGCGGGATCGAGCGTATCGATCGGCTCGTCGTCAGCCATGCCGACCGGGATCATGCGGGCGGAGCCTCCGGTCTGTTGGCGCTGGCGCCCGCCGAGACCATTCTCAGCGGCGAACCGGAGCGGCTGGGACTGGCCGGCGCCGAACCCTGTCTGGCCGGCGAGACCTGGAACTGGTCAGGCGTCGACTTTCGGCTGCTGCATCCGCAACGCGCCGACCTCAAGGGCAACGAGGCATCCTGTGTGCTGGAGATTCGCACCGGCGAGCGATCCATCCTGCTGACCGGTGATGTGGGCGCCCGCACCGAAGAGCGTCTGGTCGCGCGTCTCGGGGCCGACTGGCGGGTTGCGGTCTTGATCGCCGGACATCACGGCAGCGCGACCTCGACGTCGGCGCGTCTGCTGGATGTGACTCGGCCCGAGTGGGTGCTGTTCTCGTCCGGCTATGCCAATCAGTTCGGCTTTCCGGCGCCTGTGGTGCGCGAGCGTCTGGCCGAGCGCGGGATTCAGACCCTGAACACGGCGTTCGACGGCGCCGTTCAGTTCAGGCTGGGGCCGGACGGTTGGATCGACGAGCCGCAGGGCCGGCGCGAGCGTGCCGGACGGCTGTGGACGCATCATCCGTCGCGGCCGCCTTGAGGCGATCGAGCGTCTTGTGGTGGCGTGTGTGTGCCGACAGTGGCTCGAATGTGCCGATCACTCGATGAGGATCGCGCACAGCAGCAGCGCCAGGGTCTCGGTCAGCTCGACCAGGGCGCCGGCGGTGTCGCCGGTGAAGCCGGAGATCCGAGCGAGCATGGCTCGCCGCGCGATCCAGTAGAGCGCCAGCGCCGCCAGGATCAGTACCAGCCCCGACCAGCCGCCGAGCGCCAGCGTCACGACTCCAGCCGCCGTCACGCTCAGCCAGGCCGCCCGCCGAGGCAGATGATTGAACTGATCGGCGGCCATACCCTGCCGACGCGCATAGGGCGTGGTCAGTAGCAGCAGCGGCAACTGCGCCCGCGCCAGCATGGGAACGGCGAGCAGCGGCCAGATGACGCCGGCCAGGATCAGCGTCTTCAGCGCAGCCCACTTGGCGAGCAGCACCAGCCCGATGAGCGTCACGGCGGCCGGACCACTGCGCGGATCCTTCATGATCTCCAGCGTGCGCTCGCGACTGCCGATCCCGCCGATCCAGGCGTCCGCGCTATCGGCCAGCCCATCCAGATGCAGCACGCCGCTCGACCAGACCCAGAGCATCAGTACCAGAACGGCCGCAACGTCGATCGGCGCGCCGGCGAGCGCGAGTGCCGCGAGCGCCGCCGGTCCTCCCATCAGGAGGCCGACGAACGGATACCAGGGGACGGAGTGCCCGGTCTCATGCGGTTGCGTCGAGCCGGGGTCGGGGAAGGGCAGCCGGGAGAGGAATCGTCCGGCGATCCAGAGCGGGCGTAGTCGTGTCATTCGATCGAACCGTGAGCAATCAGACTCGGACGCCCCGGCGGCGGATAGATCCGCAGTCGGGTGAGACAGGCATGAGGGACTTCGAGCAGCAGCAATCCGGCATCGGACATGCTCAGCACCTCGGCGACCAGCACCCGGATGACGCCGCCGTGGGTGATCAGGAGCGTCCGGGGTTCGCGCGTGTCGAGCAGATCGCGCCAGGCCGCCAGCACCCGCGCGCGGAAATCGACGAAGGGTTCGGCCCCAGGCGGCGTATAGCCGACCGGATCGTTCCAGAAGCGCTGGAGTTCATCGGCCGGGATCTCGGCGACGGCAAGGCACTCCCAATCGCCGAAACCACGCTCGCGAAAAGCGTCCACCAGGTCCAGGGGTCGGTCATGCGTCTCGGACAGTTCGCGCGCGAACTCGGCGCACCGGCACGCCGGTGAACTGACGATTCGCGTCCAGTCCGACCGATCCGCCGTCGCGCGCCGCATCTGCTCCCAGCCGAGCGGACTCAGCGGATCGTCTCGCTCGCCGCGAAAACAGGCGCCGCCCTCGACATCGCCATGACGCAACAGCTCGATGAGCGGCTCAGCTCCAGAGCTGCTCAAGCCTCGCTGACCCCGGCCTCGTCGAAGGTGGCCATCTTCCGATGCACGACACAGGCCATGCGCAACAGTGGCACCAGGGTCGCGCCGCCCGTGGCCTCGCCGAGCCGCAGCCGCAGATGCAGATAGGGATCGGCGTCGAGCGCCTCCATCATGTGTCGATGTCCGGGTTCCGCCGAGCCGTGCGAGAACAGCATCCAGTCGCGCACGCCGGGGTTGATCCGGGTGGCGACCAGCGCCGCCGCGCTGATGATGAAGCCGTCGACCAGGATCGGCAATCCGAGCTGCGCGGCGCGGATGAAGGCGCCGGTGCTGGCGGCGATGTCGAAGCCGCCGAGACGGCGTAGCAGTTCCACGGGGCCGTGCTCGGGGCGGGCATGGAGATTCAGGGCCGCCGCAACTACCTGGGCCTTGCGCGAGACGCCCTGGCGGTCGAGTCCGGTGCCGGGGCCGGTCAGGATCGACGGCTCCAGATCCAGCAGGGCACAGGCCAGCGCGGTCGCCGGGGTGGTGTTGCCGATGCCCATCTCGCCGCAGATCAGGAGTCGCGCGTCTTCGTCGAGTGCACGCTCGACCGCCGTGCGACCGATGTCGAGCGCGCGCGCGAGCTGATCCTCGGTCATGGCCGGTTCGCGGGCGATGTTGCCGGTGCCGGGGCCGAGCCGCTCGGAGCGCACGTTCGCGACCGGGCCGGGGTCGGTGGCGATGCCCAGATCGAAGATCTCCATCACGGCGTCGATCGCCTCGGCCATCACCGAGACGGCCGCGCCGCCGCGCGCGATGTTATGCAGCATCTGGAGCGTGACTTCGCGCGGGAAGCAGGAGACGCCCTCGACGGCAACGCCATGATCGGAGACGAATTGCAGGATGCGCACCGGGTCGGGCGTGGGCGCGTCCGTGCCCTGCATCCCGGCGAGCCGGATCGCCATCTCTTCCAGGCGACCGAGCGAGCCGCGCGGTTTGGTGAGTTTGTCCTGACGCGCCTGAGCCGCCGCAGCGGCCTGGTGGTCGATGGGGCGGCAGGGGTCTTTGAGCCAGTCGAGCGTCATGTTCATCGATCTCAGGGCTGGTAGCGGAGCGTCAGATAGACCGAACGCCCGAGCTGGTTGTACAGATAGGCGGTCTCGTACTCTTCGTCGAGTGCGTTTTCGAGACTGGCCTGAAGACGGAGTGCCGGATTGATCCGGTATTCGGCGCGCAGGTCGAGCAGGGCATAGCCGTCGAGCCGGTCGCGATTGGCCAGATCGTCGTAACGCCGGCCGGCGACGAAGACCGTGCCACCGAGCGACCAGCGGTCGAAGCGCCGCTCCAGGTCGATCTCCAGACTCTGCTCGGGACGGCGCGGCAGCAGGTTGCCCTGGTTGGCGCCGGGCGAGCGGTTCTCGGGATCGAGCAGGGTCAGGCTGGTCTTGAGGCTCCAGTCGCGATAGTCGGCGCTCGTCGTCGCTTCCAGTCCGCGAATGCGCGCGCGCCGGACATTGGCGGCGGCCGAACTTGCCGCATCATAGGCGATCAGATCGTCGATGTCGGTCTCATAGAGACTCAGATCCCAGCGTCCGTCGATCCCTGGACCGACCGGCAGCTCACCGGCGATCCCCAGCTCCCAGCTTCGCGAACGCTCCGGGTCCAGGTCCGGATTGCCGTAGTCGGGATAATAGAGATCGTTGAAGCTTGGGGCCTTGAAGGCGGTGCCATAGGCCAGCGAGACGCGCAGTCCGGTGTCGAACAGATAGCCGAGCGCGGCATTGCCGGTGCCGTGTCCACCCAGATCGCCATCTTCGTCCTGGCGCAGACTGAGCTTGAGATCCGCCGCGCCGAGGCTGGCCTGATATTCGCCGAAGACGCCCAGGTTGTCGCGGGTGTCGCGGCTGTAGTCGACGGTGCCGTCGACACGGTCGACGCGATAGTCCAGGCCGACTGTGGCGAGCTGAGCCTCGTTGAGACGCCAGTCGTTCTGCAGCGAGAGGCTGTCGCGCGTGGTCTCGAAGCGATCGATGAAGCGCTCGCCGTCGGCTGTGTCCGGATCGTCGAAGAAAGACCGATAGTTGTCCCGGCTCTGTCCTGCAGCCAGCGTCAGGGTCCAGGGTTCGAGGGGCTTGAGGATCGCTTTCGCGCCCAACACCTGCTGTTCGGAGCGCGAGACATTGCCGGCGAAGGCTGAGCCGTCGAAGTCGAGCCGCCCCTCGGTTCTCAGTGCATTGAACTCCAGTTCGGCCTGTTCGCTGAAGCTGTAACCGGCGCGCAGACTCAGCCCTAGATTGCGATAGGGATCGCGGTCGTCCTGCTCGACGCCGCAACCAGCGAAGGGACTGGAGCGCCCGGAACAGGCATCGATGCCGTCGGTGCGATCGAGGCTGGCGCCCAGATCGATCCAGCCGCGTTCGCCGCCGCCAGAGAGTCCGGCGGCAACCCGCGCGGTGTGGAGGGTGCCGGCCCCCAGCGTCAGCCGTGGCGACCAGTCGCCGCCGCCGCGCCGGGTGAAGATCTGGATCACGCCGCCGATGGCCTCCGAGCCATAGAGACTGGAACGCGGTCCGCGCACGACCTCGATGCGCTCGATCTGCTCGATCGGCAGATCCTCCAGCGAGGCCGTACCCGAGGTCGCCGAGCCGATCTTGACGCCGTCGACCAGCACCAGCACGTGATCCGAGTTGGTGCCGCGCAGAAAGAGCGAAGACTGATGGCCGGGGCCGCCGGTGCGCGTGAGGCTGACGCCGGGCAGACCGCGCAGCAGATCCGGCACCGAGCGCGCCTGACGACGTTCGATCTCGGGGCGGTCGATGACGGTGACCGAGGCCAGGGTCGTACTCTCAGGTTCGGCGGTCCGGGTGGCGGTGACAACCACAGATTCGAGTTGAGTGGGCGTCTCGTCGGCCAGGACGAGACCGGCCAGCGGTAGCATCAGCGCCGCCAGCATCCAGGGATGGGACATGGTTGTTTCGACTCCGTGCATTGAGTCAGGCACACCCGCCTGACTCGACAGGGGAGGGCCGCGATGGGGAGCCGAATGGACGCACACTGAACCGCCGGACGAGCCGGGGACGCTGGCGCACGGTCGTCGCCCCACGCGACCCCGTTCATGGAGCCGGCCTCTCAATCTGGCGCGGCTCCGATCCCCTGGCCGGTCTCCGGGCTCACGAGCGGGGTGTTTGGACACCCCGACGCGACGCCTTCCCATGAGCCTGTTGCTCACAGTGGCCGTCTGTCGCGTCTTGACTCGTCTACCGTTGCGGGGGCAGCGCCGGCTTTCCTCGTTCACCCTGGACGAAGGCACCGGCTTCCCGTTCAACCGCTTGGTGAAGACCACCAAGCGGCACCGGGGGATCAAGGGCGGCTATTAAACCGCGTTCGGAGTGAAATGACGAGCTTGGGGTTTACTTGGATTTTCTGAAATTGGCCGTGACCGTCAGATCGGACGACATCGTCACGCTGCAGGCACCCGCACCCGAGCAGGCGCCGCTCCAGCCGGTGAACGCGAAACCACTACCCGGAACCGGGGTGAGCGTCACCTTGGTTCCACTGGTATAGTTCGCCGAGCAGCCACTGCAGTCGATTCCGGCGGGCGAACTCTTCAGCGTGCCGCTGCCCGTGGTCTTGACCGTCAGTGCATACTGAACCGTGCTGACCGGCGCCGCCGTGAAGGTGGCGGTACAGGTGGTGTTGGCGTTCAGGCTGAAGGAACTGCCGCAACTGCTCGGACTCCAGCCGCCGAAGGTTGAGCCGCTCGCCGCCGTAGCCGTCGGCGTGACTGTGGTTCCGGCGACATAGGTACCACCACCGCCGACCGTCCCCGAACCCGTACCCGTCTTGGTCACTGTCAGCGTGTAGTTGACCGGCGCCGTCGTGAAGGTGGCGGTACAGGCGGTGTCAGCGTTCAGGCTGAAGGAACTGCCGCAGCTGCTCGGACTCCAGCCGGCGAAGG
The DNA here is from genome assembly GCF_013385175.1 of Allochromatium humboldtianum. Taxonomy (GTDB): domain Bacteria; phylum Pseudomonadota; class Gammaproteobacteria; order Chromatiales; family Chromatiaceae; genus Thermochromatium; species Thermochromatium humboldtianum. The sequence continues at coordinate 166,426 of NZ_JABZEO010000005.1, forward strand.
TCGAGCCGCTCGCCGCCGTGGCCGTCGGGGTGACGGTCGTGCCCGCCGCATAATAGCCACCGCCGCCGACCGTCCCCGAACCCGTACCTGTCTTGAGGACGTCGAGCCAGTAACCCGTCGCGGTGATCGGCTCACCCCCCGTCGACGATACACGCTCCAGCTTGAACGCCGGCCACAGCGCCCCATTCGAACTCAGATAGGCCGAACTCCCGAATGGCCCCATCAGATTGGCGGCATTGGCGAAACCGGAGCCGGCATCCTCGAACAACTCGGCATAGCCGCCGCCGCCCTCGCCGAGACCGGCGATGATCTCGCCGCGCTGGTCGCCATCGACGTCGCCGATGGCCAGACGTGTCTCGCCGTTGAAGTCGTTGTATTGGCTCCAGCCAACGGTTAACTTGGCCATCGACAGGATCGAGGACAAACGATAGTCGAACACCTCGACATAGCCGCCGCCATAGGGTGCAAGACCAATCGCAATCTCCTGCGTACCGTCGCCATTCAGGTCGCCCAACGCCGGACGAGTCTCGCCGACTTGCGCGGCATATTCAGGCCAGGACAGATCGCCCTGAAGCTCCGTCTGCCAGGGATCCTGACCGGCTGCGAGCAATGTCTTGTCGAAGCCCTTCTTGATCAGGAAGGTGCCGCCAGTCCCGAGCCCGACGACGAGTTCGGCGCGTCCGTCGCCATCAATGTCACCCATCGCCGGCCAAGTTTGACCAGGCCAGTTGATATCGGTCCAGCCGAGCGATTGCAGTGAACCGCCGGCATAACTGAAGATCTGGAGAGAACCGCCTCCCTCGGCGCCGAGACCGATGAAGATCTCGGCCTTGCCGTCGCCATCGACGTCACCCACGGCCGGGCGTGTCTCGCCATTGGCTGAGTTGTAATCCGCCCAGTCGACCTGCCCCCAGGCCAGATGCGAGAAGTCGTCGTCCAGGATCTGAAAACGTCCGCCCGGCAATCCAGATCCGGCCTTCGCGAAGCCGATGACGATCTCGTGCTTGCCGTCGCCGTCGATGTCGCCGGTGGCGATCCGCGTCGCGCCGCTCAGAGCGTTGTATTCGGCCCATCCGGCCGGGAGCGTCTGCTCGAAGAGCTTGTTCATGTTGGCCAGTTCGAGCTGGCCGTCGTTGTTGGGATAGGCGCCCAGGCCGAAGACATATCTGAAACTTCCGCTGGTGACTTCGTTGGAGAAGTCAGACGACTCGCCGGCACCGTCGTCGGCCTTCACGGCGAAGTAGTAGACGGTGTTCGGGTCGAGATTCTGTACGGTGTAGGTCGTCGCATTGCCGACATCGACCCATTGATCGTAGTCGCGGTGAGTCTGACCATAATAGACCCGGTAATTGACGACGCGCGGGTCGTCGACAGGATCCCACTCCAGTACGTACTGCGCCGCGAGCAGGGGCATGCTCAGGCACAGCAGTATGGACAGAAGTCCGACTCGGCGAGCAAGGTTGAGAAATGTGTTCATAAGCTCATGATCCCGCTGAAAATGGCGTCTTTTCGTTGACATCCCATACCAACCGAAGTCGGTCGCTATTTATTATTAATCTTAGCGCCTTTTGGACTCGACAGTGATCCACCATCGGGTGAATCGCCCCGTCGTTACGACGATGAATCCAGGCGGATACATCCCTAGCATAGGGGCAACCGTCATTCGAAACCGTGAAGCCATCTGCAAGAATGCAATGATGGGGCAGGATCGCGATAGATTTTGAGCGCGCCCTGAAACGCAAAGACCCGGCCGAGCAGGGACTCGACCGGGTCTTTGGCATCAGCCCGCTTGGGGCGATTCAGCGGGAGGCGGCGCCTCAGTAGTCCATGTCGTCCATGCCGCCGGCGGGCGCGGCCGGAGCCTTCTCCTTCTTCGGTTCGTCGGCGACCATGGCCTCGGTGGTGATCATCAGACCAGCCACGGAGGCCGCATTCTGCAGCGCCGAGCGCGTGACCTTGGTCGGATCGATGACGCCCATCTCCATCATGTCGCCAAACTCGCCGTTGGCGGCGTTGTAGCCGAAGCTGCCCGAACCCTCGGCGACCTTGTTGAGGATGACCGACGGCTCTTCACCGGCGTTGGCGACGATCTGACGCAGCGGCTCTTCCATCGCGCGACGGGCGATGGTGATGCCGACGGTCTGGTCGTCGTTGACGCCCTTGAGATCCTTGATCGCGGTGAGTGCGCGCACCAGGGCGACACCGCCGCCGGGCACGATGCCTTCCTCGACCGCCGCGCGGGTCGCGTGCAGGGCATCCTCGACGCGCATCTTCTTTTCCTTCATCTCGATCTCGGTGGCCGCGCCGACCTTGATCACGGCCACACCGCCGGCCAGCTTGGCCAGACGCTCCTGGAGCTTCTCGCGATCGTAGTCGGAGCTGGTCTCCTCGATCTGGGCGCGGATCTGCTCGCAACGGGCCTTGATGTCGTCGTGCGAGCCGGCGCCGTCGATGATGGTGGTGTCGTCCTTGCCGACCTGGACGCGCTTGGCGGTACCCAGATCGTTCAGGGTCGCCTTCTCCAGCGACAGGCCGACTTCTTCCGAAATCACGGTCGCGCCGGTGAGGATGGCGATGTCCTGAAGCATGGCCTTGCGACGATCACCGAAGCCCGGCGCCTTGACCGCGCACACCTTGAGGATGCCGCGCAGGGTGTTGACCACCAGGGTCGCCAGCGCCTCGCCCTCGATGTCCTCGGCGATGATCAGCAGCGGCTTGCCGGCCTTGGCGACACCTTCCAGCACGGGGAGAAGATCACGGATGTTGGAGATCTTCTTGTCGTACAGCAGGATGAAGGGATCGTCCAGCTCGGTCTTCTGGCTCTGCTGGTTGTTGATGAAGTAGGGCGACAGGTAGCCGCGGTCGAACTGCATGCCTTCGACCAGATCCAACTCGTTGTGCAGCGACTTGCCTTCCTCGACCGTGATGACGCCTTCCTTGCCGACCTTCTCCATCGCCTCGGCGATGATGTTGCCGATCGAGTCGTCGGAGTTGGCCGAGATGGTGCCGACCTGGGCGATCTCCTTGTTGGTCGAGCAGGGACGCGACAGGGCTTGCAGCTCCTTGATCGCGGCCTCGACGGCCTGATCCATGCCGCGCTTGATGTCCATCGGGTTCATGCCGGCGGCGACCGACTTCAGGCCCTCGCGGACCATGGCCTGCGCCAGCACGGTCGCGGTGGTGGTGCCGTCGCCGGCGATGTCGGAGGTCTTGGAGGCGACCTCCTTGACCATCTGCGCGCCCATGTTCTCGAACTTGTCCTTGAGTTCGATCGCCTTGGCGACCGAGACGCCGTCCTTGGTGACGGTCGGCGCGCCCCAGGACTTCTCGATCACGACGTTGCGGCCCTTCGGCCCCAGCGTGACCTTGACCGCATTGGCCAGGACGTCGACGCCGCGCAACATGCGGACACGGGCGTTTTCACTGAAGAAGATCTGCTTGGCAGTCATTGCTCGATGAGCCTCTCGACTTGGATTCGGGATGTTTCGGTATCAGATGCGCTCAGGGGCTTATTCGATGACGCCCATCAGGTCGTCTTCGCGCATCACCAGCAGCTTCTCGTCGCCGATCTTGACCTCGGTGCCGGAATACTTGCCGAACAGCACGCGGTCGCCGACCTTGACGTCGAGCGCGCGCACATCGCCGTTGTCGAGGATCTTGCCCTTGCCGACGGCGACGACTTCGCCCTGGCTCGGCTTCTCGGTCGCACTGTCGGGGATGAGGATGCCGCCGGCGGAGGTGCGCTCCTCTTCACTGCGACGGATGACGACACGATCATGCAAAGGACGGAGGTTCATGGATCTTGGATCTCCCTTGAGGAAGGTCAGTGTGGATCGATCGGGTTGAGTTTGTTAGCACTCTTGCGGCGCGAGTGCTAACAATGTAATCGCAAAAATGGCGCTGTCAAGAGGGATGCACGCGGGTTGATAGCGTCGCGGTTTCCCGACACACTGCTCGGCCTGTCTCAGCGCCCGGTCCACTCCGGCCTGGACGCAGACTGATACTCGCTCGACTTCAGGAATCCCAGCTACCGCCGTGACCGCCATCCGCATTCGCCGCGTCCCCGACCAGGACGCTCCCATCCAAGCCCGCCACCCGGACGAACTCCTGAGCGTCCTCTATGCCCATCGCGGCCTGAGCGATCCGGCCGAGGCCGCGCCCGGACTCGGAACGCTCGCGCCCGTGACGTCCCTGCATGGCATGGAGGCCGCCGTGGATCGGCTGGTGGAGGCGATCCGGTCGGACCAGTCCATCCTGGTGGTCGGCGACTATGACGCCGACGGCGCCACCGGCAGCGCGCTCGCCGTGCGCGGGCTGCGCGATCTGGGCGCGCGCCGGGTGTCGTTCCTGGTGCCGAGCCGCTTCTCCAATGGCTATGGTCTCAGTCCCGCCGTGGTCGAGGCGGCTTGCGGGCAGGGCGCGGATGTCATCCTGACGGTCGACAACGGCATCTCCAGTCATGCGGCCATGGCGCGCGCCCGCGAGCTGGGTCTGAGCGTGGTCGTGACCGATCATCATCTGCCCGGCGACGCGCTGCCCGAGGCCGACGCCATCGTCAATCCCAATCAGCCGGGCTGCGATTTCCCAAGCAAGCATCTGGCCGGGGTCGGCGTGGTCTTCTATCTGCTCGCCGCGTTGCGCGGACGACTGCGCGAGAGCGGCTGGTTCGGCACCGACCGACCGGAACCCAATCTGGCCGAACGGCTCGATCTGGTCGCGCTCGGCACGGTCGCCGATGTGGTCAGCCTGGATCGCAACAACCGTATCCTGGTCGAGCAGGGACTCAGACGAGTGCGCGCCGGACGCGCCTGTGCCGGGGTGCTGGCCCTGCTCCAGGTGGCCGGGCGCGATCCGGCACGCGCGACGGCGGCCGACTTCGGCTTCTTCGTCGCACCCCGGCTCAACGCGGCCGGACGCCTGACCGAGATGTCGCTCGGTGTCGAGTGTCTGCTGACCGACGACCCGGACCGGGCGCTCGCGATGGCCCAGCAGCTCGATGCCCTCAACCGCGAGCGCCGGGCGATCGAGGGCACCATGAAAGAGGCCGCCGAGGCCGTGCTCGACGCCCTGATCCTCGATGGCGAGTCACTGCCGCCCGGACTCTGCCTGTTCGGTGAGGACTGGCATCAGGGTGTATCCGGAATCGTCGCCGCGCGTCTGCGCGAACGCTATCATCGCCCGACCATCGCCTTCGCCGACGCCGGTGATGGTCGGCTGCGCGGCTCGGGACGCTCGATCGAGGGACTGCATCTGCGCGATGCCATCGACTGGGTCGACCGGCGACATCCGGGGCTGATCGAGTATTTCGGCGGACATGCGATGGCGGCGGGGCTGACGTTGCGCCCCGGCTGTCTGGAGCCGTTTCGAGACGCCTTCGTCGAGGCTGTCAGAGTACAGCTCGGCGACATTCCGCCGACCCCTGAGATCCGTTCCGACGGCGCCCTGCCAGCGGAACTCCTGACGCTGGAGACCGCCGAGGCGCTGCGCTTCGGCGGTCCCTGGGGCAAGGATTTCCCCGAACCGCGTTTCGATGACGTGTTCGAGGTCGTCGAGGCGCGCCTCGTCGGCGATGACCGACGGCATCTGAAACTCAGGGTCGCGCCGCCGGGCGGGGCCGTGATCGAAGCCATCGCCTTCGGTCTCGGCGAGCGGATCGAGGCTGCGCACGGTGCGGTGCGTCTGGTCTATCGACTGGACATAAACAGTTATCGCGGGCGGCAATCGCTGCAACTGCTGGTCGATCATCTGGCCGACCCAGTGGAGATGTGACAAGACAGGTTGAATTGAATGCAATTACACGATGATGAGTTGGAATACGACGATGAGGACGATCAGCCGCAAGGCCCGAGCAAGAGCCAGATCAAGCGCGACAAGCTAGCGCTCCAGGCGCTCGCCGAGCGGATGGCGTCGATGCCGCGCCATGAGCTGGAGCGGCTCAATCTCAGCGAGGCGACCTGGGTCGCACTCGACGAGACGCCGCGCATCAAGGATCTGCGCGCGCGCAAGCGTCACTGGAAGCGCATCGCCAATCTGCTCGAACGCGAGGACATGGAAGCCGTCCATGTGCTGATCGACGGTGCCGAGGAGCGCGAGCGTACCGCCACCGCGCACCATCATGCGCTGGAGCGCTGGCGCGAACGTCTGATCACCGAAGGCGATGGGGCCGTGACCGAATTCATCGAAGCCTGCCCGGAAGTCGACCGCCAGCAATTGCGCGCCCTGGTCCGCGCCGCTCAGCGCGACACCGAACGCGGCAAGCCGGATGCGCCGCGCAAGCTGTTCCGGTTCCTGCGCGACTCCCTGGACTGATCGACCCAAGGACGCGCCGGAGGGTCAGCCGGCGGCTGGAGGCTCGACCGGGTGGCCATGGCGGTCGCCGCCGTAATACCAGCGGTTGCGGCCGTCCTGCTTCGATCGATACATGGCCTGGTCGGCGACTTGCAACAGGCGGGCGAAGTGATGCCCATCCCTGGGCGCCAGGGCGATGCCGATACTCGCGCCGATGCGGGCCTCGCCGGCTGGCGTCGGTATGGCGGCGGCCAGACTCGTCAGCAGTTTCGACGCCACGGCTCCGGCGTCGGTCGGCTGGGTGACGCCCCGCAGGACCAGCACGAACTCATCCCCGCCGATACGCGCCACGATATCGCCCTCGGCGCGTACCAGAGCCTGCATCCGCTCGGCGACCGCGATCAACACGGCATCGCCGGCCTCATGCCCCAGTTGGTCGTTGACCGGCTTGAAGCGGTCGAGGTCCACGACCATCAGCGCATGGGGGATCTGTCGATCCCGTAGCTCCTCGACCCTTCGCGACAGCCCATCGCGGTTGAACAGTCCGGTCAGCGGATCGGTCTCGGCCCGCTGCTGGGCCTGCTGCTTCTCCTGCCGCAGCAATTCGATCCGCTGTGCCAGGGCGAGCGAGAACAGCATCACTTCCAGTGACACGCCCATCTGGAACGCATGCTCGGTCCAGAGTGCATCCGGGGCGATCCCGAGCGCACGTGCCAGGGTGACGAGCGCGCCGGCCAGCGGGGCGAACTGGGCGAGCAGGAACAACCGCGCCGGTCGATAACCGCGCCACAGAACGCGCAGCGTCGCGACGAAGACCAGCAGCGTCATGGTGGTGCCGACCCAGAACGCCAGTTGATTCCCCAGCGTGTATTGGCCGGCGATCGCCAGGGCGATCATGCCCAGCGCGGCCAGCATGATCCCGCGCAATGCAAGATCGAGCCACGGCGTCTGTCCGGGCATATCGAGAAAGCGACGCGCCCACCAGGACAGGGCGATGAAATGCAGCGCGGGCATCAGGACATGCTGGTAATCGGCCAGCCAGAGATTCGTCGGCCAGAGGTACTGGTAGGCGTGGCCGTTGAGTTCGAGAATGACCACCAGCGAGGTCAGGCCGGCGAGCACATAGACGCCATAGAGCGAATCGCGCAACACACTCCAGAGAACCGCGTTGTAGATCAGCATCCCGAGGATGAGACCGTAGCTGATGCCCAGCCAGAGGTTTTCATGCGCCATGCGCTCGCGTAACGACTGCGGCCCCCACAGCCTGACGGGAACCGCCAGGCTGTCGCCGGTCGCCACGCGCAGATAGAGGCTGTAGGTGCCGGGACCGGGCAGTTCGAGCGGAAAGAGGAACAGTCGATGTGCGAGCGGGCGCTCGGCAAAGGGTTGGTGATCGCCCGAGCGCGTCATCCGGTAACGGCCATCGGTCTCCGGGACATAGAGACGCAGATCGTCCAGTGACGGCAGAGCCACCTCCAGCCACCAGTGGCCGTCGCCCGGCTTCAAGGCCCCGGCGTGCTCGTGCACGTCGAGCTTCAGCCAGATCACATCACGGGTGAATCCAAAGCCGGCTTGTCCCGCGAGCGGCGTGAAGGGGCGTTCGCGTATCTGGTCGAAGTCCAGTCGACCGCCGGGGTCGCGCAACACGGAGAGATAGCCCTCGGTGCGCTGGCCTTGGGGGCGATCCTCCAGCACCAGGGGGGCGGACAGGGCATCACTCAGCCAAAGCGTCGTCAGCACCAACACGGTCGCGATTTTGTACAACACCTGGCTTTTCATCGTTGTTTTCGGTCTTTGCGCGACAGGGGCCGGCAAGCGTGACGCAGGGAACAACGATGATAGGGGATGTGGCGTCGTTTGTGATGAGCGACGGTTCAACGGCGGTCTGGATGCCCTGGTGCTTCACTTCGGCGGTGAGGTGGCCGAGCCGACACCAGCTGCACCCCCGCCGGCACCGGAACCGGCGCGGCTGTCGCTCGAAAAGCGCGTCGAACAGCAGGCACCGCAACTGGTCAGTCTGGTGAAGACGGCGCGGCTGAGTCTGGGGAAGCAGGGATTGCAGGGACTGCGTGCGCGGGTCGGCCTGGTGCTCGATGCCAGCGGCTTGATGGGGCGTCAGTACAAGAGCGGGCGCGATGAAGTCTCCCACCGCTAAAGCCTTTGGCTTGTAGCACGGGGTTCCTGCTTCGTCGAACGCGGCGCGGTCGTGTTACCACGACCGCGTCTGAGCGCGTTCTCAACAGGCGTTTGCGGGATCAATCCCGCCGGTTCGGCCTCTCCCGGACCTACCGTCGTGCGCTTGAGCGCACAGCGTTTCTTGGGTTTTTCGACCACCTGTCCGTCTGCCACCAATCGTGCGCCGCGCGCCGCGATGACCTGCGCGGCATTGTGGTCGGCGTGGGCGTGATGGGCGCAGGCTTGGCAGACAAACCGCGCCTGACTGGGGCGGTTGTCCGGGTGAATGTGCCCACAGCGGGCGCATTCCTGCGAGGAATAGGCGGGCGGCACCTCCACCACCAGCTTGCCAGCACGGGCGGCCTTGTAGTGGAGGATCGTTTTGAACTGTCCCCAGCCGGAGGCGAGGATCGAGCGGTTGAGGCCGGATTTGGCCTTGGCGTTGTTCGGTAGATAGTGCCCAGGGCGTTCGGGATCGGGCTTGGGCGTAGCCCGCCGGGTCATCGACTGCACGCGCAGCGCCTCAAGGGCGTAGACCTGATAGCGCGGGTCATCGACCAGCACGCGCGTCGCCTTGTGCGCCAGATCCCGGCGCACGTCCGAGGCGTAGCGGTAGGTGCGCGCGACCTGCGCACGGGCCTTGGCGTGGTTTTGGCCGCCTTGGCGGCGCCGGGCGAGCTTGCGCTGCCAGCGTTTGCGGCGACGCTCCTTTTGGGCCAGACGCTGTTGCTGTGCCGGGGAGGCGACGAGGCGCTGCCCGTCGCTGGTCATCACCGGCGTGGCCACGCCGCGATCCAGGCCCACGGTGGCCGCCTGGAGTTGATCGATCGGCAACCGCTGCAAGCGTTCAGCGATGGCCGTCTCGCTTGGCGTCTCCGTGGCGGTCTCATTGGAAAAGCTGACATGCCAGCGTCCCGCGTCGAGACTGATGTGCAGCGAGGCCGGCGGCTCAAAGGCGCGGTGCGCGGTGAAGGCCAGTTTGCCGACGGGGAACTTGCCACAGCCGATCAGGAGCCGGTAGTGGCCGGGAGCCGCCTCGATCGGCTCGAACGCGAACAGTTCGCGCGTCAGCCACACCGATTGACGGCCATGGCGGGTCTTGATCGTGGGCCGACCGCCAAGCCCTTTGAAAAAGCGCTGGTAGGCCTGCTTCCAGCGGACCGCCCCGTTGCGCAAGACCACAGCCGGCACGTCGGCCAGAAACGGCGTCAGGTCGGTCTTGAACTGGGCGTAGGTCTGATCGATCGGGATCGGCGTGCCGGTGAGGGCGAGCGCCGACGCGGCAAAGCGGCGGAAATAGCGGTCCTCGCCCACCTTGGCGTTGTAGATGAAGCGCTGGCAGCCGATCCACTGGCGCAAAATCTGCGCCTGGTCTTCGGTGGGATAGCAGCGAAAGCGAAAGCCGTCCATGTCGGCTATAATACCCCCAAAACGCATTAGGCCGCAAGATGGATAACGCCAACAGATCAAGCTCTCACGCCGTTTTTAACCTTAAGCTGCATGTCGTTTTCGTGACCAAGTACCGGCGTCCGACCCTGAACCCGGAGCTACTGGCGTACCTGGAATCGGCCTTCGCGGAAATCCTGGCCGGCTGGCGATGTCGGCTCCTGGAGTTCGGCGGCGAGGCCGACCATGTGCATCTGCTCATCGACATCCATCCGGCGCTGGACATCTCGGTGCTGATCAACAACCTCAAGACGGCGAGCGCCCGGCGGGCGCGCAACCGCTTCGGCGAACACCTGGCGGGGTTCTATCGCAAGCCGCTGTTCTGGCACCGGGCCTATTTTGTCGCCAGCGTCGGCGATGCCTCCCTGGAAACAGTGCGCGCCTATGTGCAATCCCAGGGCACCGAGGAACATGCGCGCAAAAGCGCGCGGCGTGCTTGACGCCCTGTTGGCTTCGCCTAAGAAGGGGAATGCGCACGCAATTCGTTCAGGCTGGCCATCAGTGAGGCACCTCTTGCGATTGAGTGGGCGGTACGGTCGGAGACGGTCAGCGAACGCATGGCGAGTGCGCGGCACCGTCTTCCGTCGTCGCCCATTTCACGCCGCTGCTGTGTCGCAAGTGGGGCAGGAAGTGACAAGCTTTGTGGTTTTCGATGAGGCGGACAGTCCGTGTCGCCCGCCTCACCCGCGCGACTCAAGCACTCGGCCGATACTTCTCCAGCCAGTGCGCATAGGGTGCCGGCAATACCCAGGACGCCTTGTCTTCGTTCAGCGCCAGGGCCGCCTGATAGGGCCAGTGCGGATTGGCCAGATGCGCGCGTCCGACCATCACCAGATCCATCTGTTGCTGCTCGATGACGCGGTTGCAGGTCGCGGGCGCATCGATGCCCCAGGCCGAAGCGACCGGCAGCTCGGCTTCCCGGCGAACGCGCTCGGCGATGGGGGCCAGAAACGCCGGTCCCCAGGGGATCTGGGCGGTGGGCGTGGAAAACCCGACGCTGACGCTCAGCAGATCCAGACCGCCACGCCGCCAGTCGCGCACCAGTTCGATCGACTCGGCGAGCGTCTCCTCGTCGCGTCCGTCGAACTCGATGACGCCGAAGCGGGCCGTCAGCGGCAGGCGTTCCGGCCAGACCTCACGCACGGCCGCCAGGGTCTCGCGCAGGAAACGGCCGCGTCCGGCAGCGTCGCCGCCGTAATCGTCGGTACGCTGGTTGGAGTGGACGGAGAAGAAGCTTTGTCCCAAATAGCCGTGGGCAAAGTGCAGTTCGAGCCACTCGAATCCGGCCTCGCAGGCACGTTTGGCGGCGGCCACGAAGTCGCCACGAACGCGGTCGATCTCTTCTTGGCTCATAGCCTTGGGTACGCGCGGCAGATTGGCGCCGAAGGCAATGGCCGATGGTGCCAGCGGTGTCCAGCCACGCGGATCCCCTTCGGGGATGTGGTCATCGCCATCCCAAGGGCGATTGGCGCTGGCCTTGCGTCCGGCATGGCCGATCTGAATCCCCGGAACCGCGCCACTGGCCTTGATCGTGGCTGCGATGCGCGCCAAGCCTTCAGCCTGTGTCTCGTTCCAGAGTCCGAGGCACGCCGGGGTGATGCGACCCTCCGGGGCCACGGCGGTCGCCTCGACGATCACCAGCCCGGCTCCACCGCGCGCCAGACTCGCGTAATGGACTTGATGCCAATCGTTGGTGAGGCCGTTCTCGGCACTGTACTGGCACATCGGCGGGACGGCGATGCGGTTACGCAGCGTGATGTCCTTGAGCTTGAAGCTGGAGAAGAGTGCGGACATGGTGAGTTCCTGCGTGGTGTATGAACGGGAGCAAGACGAAGCTGGAGTGTCTGGCTCAAGCCTTGAGCTGATCGTTCAGACACGGCTGGATCAGGTCCAGCATGGCGCGATGCACCCGCAGATTGCCGGCGACCAGATTGCCGGTGTCGAGGAAGCGTTCACCGCCTGCCAGATCGGTCACGGTGCCGCCCGCCTCCTTGATGAGCAGCGCACCCGCCGCGCAGTCCCAGGGCGAGAGTCCCAGCTCCCAGAACCCATCCGTGCGCCCGGCCGCCACATAGGCCAGATCGAGCGAGGCCGAGCCGGGACGGCGCAGTCCGGCCGTGGCCAGGGTCATGGCCTTGAACATGCCGAGATAGGCGTCGATGTGGCGCTGGTCGCGGAACGGAAAGCCGGTGCCGATCAGCGCCCCGTCGAGCGACTGACGATTGGCCACCCGGATCTTGCGATCGTTGAGCTGAGCGCCCTGACCGCGCGCGGCGGTGAACAGCTCCTCGCGCAGCGGATCATAGACCACGCCGCATTCGAGCTGCCCCTTGTGCAGCAGGGCGATGGAGACGGCGAACTGCGGAAAGCCGTGCAAATAGTTGGTGGTGCCGTCGAGCGGGTCGATGATCCACTGGAAGTCGCTCTTGCCGGCCTGCTCGCCGCTCTCCTCGGCCAGGATGGCGTGGCTGGGGAAGCGCCCGCGCAGCTCCTGGACGATGGCCGCCTCGGCGGCGCGGTCGACGTCGCTGACGAAGTCGTTGCGGCTCTTGGTCTCGACCTTGAGCTGATCGACCCGGTCGGAGAAACGCAGGATGATCTTGCCGGCACTGCGGGCGGCACGGATGGCGATATTGAGGCTTGGGTGCATCGGTTGCGGGATATCCGGGACGGTCGCTGTATCATAGTCGGATCGAAACAGCGAGAGACTTGATGATTGAGTCGCCCATGATAGACCAAATGACCGAGTCGCTGGCGCGAATCCGTTTCGTGCTGGTCGAGACGACACACAGCGGCAACATCGGCGCGGTGGCGCGAGCGATGAAGACTATGGGGTTGTCGCGCCTGGAGCTGGTCGCCCCGCGTCAGCGGCCCGACGCCGAGGCCCTGGCCCGTGCCTCCGGGGCCGATGACCTGCTCGAACGCGCCGGCATCCACGAGAATCTGACCGATGCCCTGGCCGGCTGCCGGCTGGTCGTCGGCGCCAGCGCGCGGCTGCGCTCGATCGAGTGGCCGCTGCTGGAGCCGCCCGAGTGCGCGGCGCGTCTGCTCGCCGAGGCCGGCGAGGGCGAGGTGGCCCTGATGCTGGGACGCGAGAGTTCCGGCCTGACCAACGACGAGTTGGCGCGCTGTCACTTCCTGGTCCATATCCCGACCAACCCGGACTTCAGTTCGCTCAACGTCGCCGCCGCCGCCCAAGTGCTTGCCTATGAGATCCGCCGCGCGGCCCGTCTGGCAGCCGGTGAGCGACTGACCGAGACCCCGCGCGACCTGGCCACCGCCGAGGCGATGGAAGGTTTCTACACCCATCTGACCGAGACGCTGGTCCGGATCGGCTTCAGCGACCCCGAGCAGTCGCGCACGCTCACCCGCCGCCTGCGCCGCCTCTTCAACCGCGCCCGGCCCGACCGGGTCGAACTCAACATCCTGCGCGGCATCCTCAGCGCCGCCCAGGGGCGCAAGACCCCTGAACGCTTCGCCCGTTCGGACGAGGCCCCGCAACCGGATTGAACCCACGAGGTATCGGGACATCCATGTTCGATCGCATCCGAGAAGACATCCTCTGCGTCTTCGACCGTGACCCAGCCGCGCGCAACGCCTTCGAGATCCTCACCACCTATCCGGGGCTGCACGCCGTCATGGTGCACCGCCTCGCCCATCGGCTCTGGCGGCGCGACTTCAAGTGGCCAGCGCGACTGCTCTCGAACGTCGCGCGCCTGTTCACCGGCATCGAGATCCATCCGGGCGCGGTGATCGGGCGGCGCTTCTTCATCGACCATGGCATGGGCGTGGTCATCGGCGAGACGGCCGTCATCGGCGACGACTGCACGCTCTATCACGGCGTCACCCTCGGCGGGACGAGCTGGCAGAAGGGCAAGCGTCATCCGACGCTCGGGCGTGACGTGGTGGTCGGCGCCGGGGCCAAGGTGCTCGGCCCGATCGAGATCGGCGACGGGGCGCGCATCGGCTCCAATGCGGTGGTGGTCAAATCGGTCCCGGCCGGGGCGACCGCCGTCGGCGTACCCGGACGCATCATCGAGCCCGAGCGCGACGCGACCACACGCCGCCGCGCCGACACCGCCAAGCGCATCGGCTTCGACGCCTATGGCGCCACGCGCGACGCGCCCGACCCAGTCGCCAATGCCATCAACCGGATGCTCGATCACATCCACCACATGGACCAGCGGCTCGAATCCATGTCGCGCATCCTGGAGCGGCATGGACTCATGACGCACTTCGACCACGATGGCGATCTGGACGCCGTGGCGATCGAGCCGGCGACCCAGCCCGACCTCACCCGATCGGATAGCCCGCCGACGGATGACCCGACAGGCGCTAGGGGATAATTGATCGTCCTGCTTGGGTAACGTATGATGCCGCACGTACGTCACGCAAGAGAGGTTGCCCGTGAGACTGACGACCAAAGGCCGCTATGCCGTCACCGCGATGCTGGATCTGGCCATCCATCAGGGGCAGGGTCCGATCGCCCTGGCCGACATCGCCCAGCGGCAGGGGATCTCGCTCTCCTATCTCGAACAACTCTTCGCCAAGCTGCGCAAGCGCGGACTGGTGACGAGCGTGCGCGGTCCGGGCGGCGGCTACAATCTGGCCCGAACGCCGGCCGAGATCCATGTCGCCGAGGTGATCGGCGCCGTCGACGAGAGCGTGGACACGACCCGCTGCGGCGGGGCACACAACTGTCAGAACAACGGACCCTGTCTGACCCACGATCTCTGGCACGACCTGAGCGATCGTATCTACGATTACCTCAACCAGATCGATCTTCAGACCCTGGTCGACCAGCGCGACAGCCTGGGGCAGCGTCCGCCGACCACCTGCGCGGCGGTCGACGTCAAGCTCGACGTCCAGCGGATTCGCCTCGGCGCCTGAGCACCTTTGGTCCGGATGATCCGGCGACGGCACGAGCCGTGTTGAACTCACAGAAAAACTACTTCGAACTCTTCGACCTGCCGGTCGGCTTCGCGCTCGACTCCGGGGTGCTGGCCGAGCGCTATCGCGCCCTGGTGCGCGCGGTGCGGGCCGACTTCCTCAGCGACGAGGAAGACGAGACCACCCGTTCGCTGGCACGCATCGATCTGGCCTATCAGACACTGACCGAGCCGCTGGCGCGTGCCGAGTATCTCTTCCGGCTCTATGGCGTGGAGGGGACCGAGACCGGCGGCGACGACGACCCGGCGAGCACCACGCTCGTCGAGGAGATGGAGCGCCAGGAGGCTCTGGTCGCGGCCACCAACCGTTCCGATCCGGGCGCGGCCCTGTCCGAGGTGCTGACCCGTCTGGCCGAGCGCGGCGCGGCGCTCGACAAGGAACTGCACCAACTCTTCGCCGATCCCACGCCGCACAATCTGAGCGCTGCGCGCGAGGTCGTGCGTCAGCTCCAGGGACTCGCCCGCTGCCGGCGCGAGACCGAGGAGCGACAGGCCGAACGGCTCAGGCCGCGTCCGGCCTGAGTCCGGACCGGACGCGGTCGGGCTAGCACTGTTCCCAGGGCAGTCCGTGGAAACGCCAACCGCCGAGGGTGCTGCGATGGTGCTGCTCGTCGAGTTCGCCCTCGAATCCCTCGTCGATGTGGAACACCGACTTGAAGCCCTCGCGGATCAAGGCCCGGCCGGCTTCCAGCGAGCGCTTGCCGCTGCGGCAGATGAGGATGATCGGTGCGCAGCCCTGGCGCTGCTCGCAGACCGCGCCGCCGAGCACCAGCTTGCGGATCTCGGTGACGAAGTCGGGGTTGACCACCCAGTCGGGTTCGTCGATCCAGGGGACATGGACTGCGCCCTTGGGGTGCCCGACGAACAGGAACTCCATGGACGAGCGGATATCGACCAGGATGGCCTGCGGATGGGATTCGATCATTTCGAAGGCTTCGCGGGGCGAGAGGCCGGTCGGCAGGTCTTCGGTCGTGGTGCTCATATGGTGTGAGGCCTCGTTTTGGTGGTTGGTGATCGTCTGGTTGTTATCGTGCCGTGCCGGCTCATGCCGGTCAGTGGACCGTCTGGAGCCGAGTCTTCAGTGTAACCATTGCACGCCGTCTGTCATCACGAGCACCCTGGCGGGTGACTTGAATTTATCTATTGAATCGATGAAAACAAACCGCGCCACTCGGATTTCGAGGGAGCGGTGGGAGCGATTGCCTTGACTCGCCAAGCGAAGCGGGACTCCAACCAGGGTAAGGGGGCCGGGGATGTGTCACGTCCCGGACAGGCGCTCAAGGAGCGTGGATTGCGTGGGCTGATGCGGATGATGGCGCATCTGCCGTTGCCGCTGATTCATCGGCTGGGCGCCGTCGTGGGCTGGATCGTGGCGCGCTGGCCGAATCGGCAGCGACGCAATGCGCTGCTCAACATCGCGCTCTGCTTTCCGGAACTGACGGCTGAAGAACAGCGGCGTCTGCGCGACCGCAATCTCGGCGAGTTCGGCAAGACCTATCTGGAGATCGCTTATCTCTGGCTGCGGCCGGTCGATCATGTCCTGTCGCTGGTGCGCGAGGTGCGCGGGGCCGAATGGCTCGAACGCCGGCCGGGGCAGGGCCTGATCGTGCTCTCACCCCATCATGGCGCCTGGGAGCTGGCCGGACTCTATCTGGCGGCCCAGGGACGCACGGCCATCTTCTACAAGCCGCAGCGCTATCTCGACGATCTGATCCGCGAGTCGCGCGCGCGCACCGGCGCGGATCTGGCGCCCATCACGGCGCGCGGAATCCGGGTGCTGGTCGAGGCGCTGGAGCGGGGGGATTGCGTCGGCATCCTGCCCGATCAGGAGCCGAAAGCGGACAAGGGAGCGGTCTTTGCGCCCTTCTTCGGGATACCGGCCTTCAGCATGCTACTGGTCAACCGTCTGGCGCGGCGCACCGGCGCGCCCGTGATCTTCCTGTTCGCCGAGCGGCTGGCCGACGGGAGCGGGTTCGTCATCCACTGTCTACCGGCCCCCGAGGGCATCGACAGCGAGGACGACGGCGTGGCGGCCGCGGCACTCAATCGCGGCATCGAGCAGTGCGTGCGCGTCTGTCCCGAGCAGTATCTCTGGCCCTACAAGCGCTTTCGTCGTCGCCCGGAGGGCCTGCCCAAGGTCTATACCGGACCGCTCGACGATGGGCACGCGCTCGAACAGGCGCGCCGCGTGCGCGAGGCCCTGAAGACGCCTCAGGACATCGCGCCCGCGTCGGATCAGACGTAGCGCGCCTCGCGCTTGACGGGCAGGCCGGCGGACTCCCAGCCGGCGAAACCGCCGGCCAGACTCAGGACATCCTTGTAGCCCATCATTTGCAGGACGGCGGCGCCCATGGCCGAGCGTCCGCCCGTGGCGCAATAGAGCACGACCGGGCGCTCACGCGCTGCTGCCAGTTCCGGCATGTGCTTGGAGTAGGCGGGATCGGCCGCAGCCTCCAGGATGCCGCGCGGCACGAGCAGGGCGCCTTCGATATGTCCCTGCTCGTGTTCGGAGGACTCGCGCACGTCGACGATCAGAGGATCCGACCGCCGCGCGTCGAGCGTCTGGCTCAACGCCTCGGGCGCGATCTCCTGAATGCGCGATTTGGCCGAGGCCACGAAATCCATGAGGCCCACGGGTCGCTCCGGGTTGAAACTGCTGTACATCGATACCTCGTTTATCCGAAATGTATATTAGCGTTGGCTAACGGATTGTTTCAGATCATGAGGGTCGTTGTCAAAAGTTGACTTCAATCGTCGGCGATATGGACGTCCTGACCGGCCGCGAGCCGTTCGGCGGTCTTGGCGTTGATGTAATCAAAGGGGCTGTCCGGATACGTTTGATAGTGCCGCTGGCCGACGTATTCCAGAATTCCGATGAAGTGATAGCGGTAGAGCTCGTTGGCGATACGGGCGATCTCACGACCCTGGTCATAGAGCACCAGGGTTGGGCGGTAGTCGACGTCCAGCTCGTCGGCGAAGGCGCGCGCAGTGGTCTGGCGTCCGTCGGGCGTGGTTATGGGCGTGTCGGCCTGTGCGTCGAGCCGGACCAGGACGAAAGGCGCCAGGGCGGCATCGACCTCGGGGGCGGCCAGATGACCGTCGTGCAGGGCGTTGCAGGCCGCCGCGCACTGGGCATCCTCGAACAGCACGGCGAGCGGCTGATCCTTGACCGTGCTCAGGTCCGTGATGGACTGGAGGCGCGGATGCGGGCGGAAACCGTAATCGCTCGCGCCGTCGGCCGCGATGAACTCGGCCAGGGTCTGCTTTTCGTAGGCGCGCGTGGCCACATAATCGAGCACGCGCTTGAAGTCCGTGGCGTTGCGATAGCCATCGACCCGCGCGACCGGCTCGCCGCCGGCGTTCAGGAAGATGACGGTTGGGGTGTAACGCACCCCGAGCTGACGGGCGACCTCCTTTTCGGGCAGGCTGGTCTCGGCATCCAGCGCCACCTCGCGATCGCCCTGGACATTGAGCACGATGACGTCGAATTTCTCCTGGATGAAGTCGCGATAGGGCGCCTGAGCGAAGTTCTCCTCGACCATGCGCGCGCAATAGGGGCAGCCGTTCATCTCCAGCAGCAGGATCACATGCTTGCCGCGCTGTGTCGCTTCGTCGATGTCCTCGTCGATGTCGAGGAAGCTGTCCTTGAACCAGTCCGGGTGGACCGATTGGCGCGTGCCGAGGATCTTGCCGGCAGGTGTGGCTTGTTCGGTCTGCGCCGTGTTCTCGCTCGCCTGAGCCAGCAGCGGTAGGGAGAGCAGGGCGCCCAGCGACAGGGCGAGGATTCGGGATCTGTGTTTGGACATGGTCTATTCACTCCTCATCGAAGAATGCGGCTGATCCGGCGTCGATCGCTTGTGGCTGACAGTGCGGACAATGGAAACTCGATCGCTGTCCGATCTTCTGCTGCCGGATGAGTGTGCCGCAGATCCGGCAGGATTCGCCCGCGCGCCCATAGACCCGCAGCGACTGAGCGAAATAGCCCGGAGCACCGGACTCGTTGACGAAGTCGCGCAGCGTGGTGCCGCCCTGCTCGATGGATGCCCTGAGCACCAGTCGGATCGTCTCGGCCAGGCGTTCGTAGCCGCCCTGATCGATCCGGTTGCAGGCGCGCGCCGGATGCAGACCGGCGAGAAACAGCGATTCACTGGCGTAGATGTTGCCGACACCCACCACGACCGCCGAGTCCATGATGAACGACTTGACGGCGACCCGGCGTGAGCGGCTCGAACGATAGAGATGTTCGCCGGTGAAGTCGTTCTCCAGCGGTTCCGGTCCCAGCCTGCACAACAGCGGATGCTCGACGAGCGCGATCTCGGGCGACATCGATATCCAGAGAAAGATCCCGAACCGGCGCGGATCGTGAAAGCGCAGGATTCCGCCGTCCGAGAGTATCAGATCGAGATGATCGTGAGTTCGGGGCGGACTCCCGGCCGTGACGACGCGCAGACTGCCCGACATGCCCAGATGCACCAGCAGGCTGCCGTGCTCCAGCCCGATCAACAGATATTTGCTCCGCCGTCTCAGGGAGCGGATCGTTTGACCGGCGACCCGTTCGGGCATCTCGGGCGGGATCGGCTGGCGCAGACGCGGATTGCGCACGATCAGGCGTGCGATTCGGCGACCTTCCAGATGGGGCCGGATGCCGCGCAGCGTGGTCTCGACCTCGGGTAATTCCGGCATCAGTTGGCTGGATCGCTGTACATGGCCGGATCGGGCGCGAAGGGATCCTGACCGAAACCGCTGGGTGCGATCTTGTCCGGCTCGCCCGGTAGTGGAAACTCGGAGCTGGCCGGTTCGGCGTCCGGAACCTCGACGGGTATGGCTTGGCCGTCCGGGGTCAGGCGGACCACGGGCGGTTTGCCCGTCAGCCCATCGGCCGGAACGAGGCGTTCCGGAGTCGCCGCAAAGGGCTCGTCCGGCTGAGCGAAGGCATCGGACGCCATCGGTTCGTCCGATGGGGCTGGATCCATCGTCGGTCCGAACGGTGGCGAGTCCATGACCGGCGGTATGGACGGGCTTTGTACGGACGCGGGTGATCCGCCGAACGGGGACGGTATGGAGGCTTCGGGTTGAGGCTCCGGCGGCGTGGGGTCGACCGCGTTCGGATCGAGCGTCAGCTCGGGCGCATCGGTCAGGACATAGAGCAGCCGCTGGTCGAGCCGCGCCCAGCGGCGCCGGTCTTCCGAGATCAGGAAGCGCAGCGTGGTCCCATCAGCCGACTTGAGCGCGACCGGCTCGCCGCTCGGCGTCTCGGCCAGGATCTCGACGCGCTCGGCGTGCAGACCCACCAGATCGTTCAGGGTCTCGGGTGTGAGCGGGATGCCGCCCAGCCGCCCGAAGACCGGCCCGAATCCGCGCGGCACCAGTTGCGGCGAGACATAGTGGATGGGCGGCGCGATCAGCAGATGATGGAAGCGATCCTGGATCAGATGCACCAGTCCCTCGCCTGCGACATAGCGCATCCGACCGACCGGGTCCGTATCGCCGAACTGGAGTTCACGTGCGTCCAGACGCAGTCGGAGCCGCGCCGGCGAGAGTCCGAGTTCGCGCAGGTCGACAGTCTGAGCCGGGAAGCTGCGTTCGACCGGGGCCTCCAACAGACCGAGCAATTGAGTGACGCGACCGTTGTCAGCGTCCACCTGGAAGGGCGTCTCCAGACGCCAGCCGATCGCGGTCTGAAGCAGGGTGATAGTCGGCTCGCCCGTCCGATCGATCTCGACGCGATAGAGATCGGCGGCGGCCAGATCGGTCAGGGTCGGGACGACGTGCGCGCGCTGGAGTTCGGCGCGGATCAGCAGACCGAGCGCGACCAGGAGGATCGCCAATGCCCCATTGACCAGCCAGCGTCCGCTCATCGGCCCCTCCAGCGCCACCAGCGCATCCCCAGACCGCCGATCAGGAACACGCCCGGCAGCAGCACCAGCGCCCCCAGACCGATCAGGGTCCGGTGCCGTTCGTCCAACTCCAACGGCTCGGCCGCCGTCGGCGGGGGCGGGAGTTCGGGCAGATCCTCGCCCTCGCTCAGCCAGCGCAGCAGCGCCAGACCGAGCGCGCGATTGCCCTGAAGACCGAACTGGGCGTTGGACAGCAAATCACCGTCGCCCACCGCCACCAGACGCTGCTCACGCTCGCGCTCGGGGAGCGTGCGCGTGAGCGCCAGCACGACCGGCAATGGACCGGCGCGCTCGCCGATCACCTCGTCGCGCGTGAGCGGGCCGCTGAGTGTGCCGGTCTCGTTCCAGCTCTCGGCGCGGCTGGTCAGATAGGTCGCCAGCGCCCAGCCCGGCGCGACCTGGGTCTCGAAGGCCAGGGCGCCGGGCAGCAGCGCCGGTGCAGCGAGCCCTTCGGTCAGCGGGTGCGGTGCATAGTCGTCGATCACCGCTGCGGCGGTCGTCCCGAATCCGAGCCGCTCGGCTTCGGGATCGACCACCTGGCCGGGCAGGACGGCGAGACCCAGATGCTCCAGCAGGGGTTCGAGACCGCTCGGCGGACCAGGGTCCATCAGCCACAGCAGATGACCGCCGCGATCGAGGAAGTCGATCAACGCCTCGATCTCGCCGGGAAAAAGCGGCAGTCGGGGCTGGCTGAGCACCACCAGCCGCGTGTTGTCCGGGACGGCGCTGGTGGTGGCCAGATCCAGCGGACGCGCGATCAGGCCTAGTTCGAGCAGCTCGCGTCCCAGCCGGCCCAGATCCGTGTCGCGCTCACCCGCGATGGCGCGCTCGCCATGCCCCTCGATGATCGCCACCCAGGCATGGCGCGGACGGGTCAGGCGCGCGATGGCCGCCGAGATCGACCGCTCGCCGATCTCGGCCAGGGTTTCGCGTCGCCCCCGGTATTCGAGCAGGATCTGACCCTGGAGCGAGACCTCGGCCTCGCGTGCCTGCTCGGGGAAGCGTCGCGGATCCAGATAGCGGATCTCCAACTCGGGATATTCGTGCGCGTAACGCTCCAGGAGTTGGCCGATCATCCTGGCCAGCGGTGTCTGCGGATCGGCGAAGACGGTCAGACGCAGTGGCGCCTCCAGCCGTTCGAGGATGGCGCGGCTCTCGCGGGTCAGCCGATGGCTCTCGGACTGGGTCCAGTCCCAAATCCGGTCGTGTCGCGCCACCAGCCAGCCGGCGGTGACGACACAGCCCAGCAGCAGAAGGGCGAAGAGCGTGTCGGCGAGCGCGCGCTCGAAGCGGTGGACGAGGACTCGGATCGCCTGTGCGCGCGTCTTCATTGCAGTCGCCGATTGGCCAGATGCCGGTGGGCCAGGGCCAGGAAGAAGCCCGTGAAGAAGAGGAAATAAGCCAGGTCGCTCAGACGCACGGCCCCGAGCAGGAAGCGGAACAGATGCTCGTTCCAGGACAGCCAGCCGAAGAGCGAGAGCGTCTGGGCGGTGAGCGACTCGGCGCGTCCGATGATCGAGAACAGCAGCAGGAGGCCGAAGGCGATCAACACCGCCGCGCCCGGCTGTTCGGTGAGACTGGAGGCTTGGAGGCCAATGGCGCCGAAGAACAGGGCCGCGAGCCACAGACCCAGGGTAGCCGCCGCGACCTGACCGAGATCGAGCGTGGCCGCGCCGCTCAAGAGCGCCAGATTGGCCGCCGGCAGCAGACAGAGCGGGGTGATCAGGACCGCCAGTGCGATGAACTTGCCGAGCAGGATCTCGATCAGGCGGGCCGGAGCGGCGGCGAGCAGGTCATAGCCGCCGTCGCGAAACTCCGCGCTCAGCATCCGCATGGCCAGCAGCGGCGCGGCGAACATGGCGAGCACGGCGGCGAATCCGAACAGGTTCACACACAGCTCCTGGGTGAGCGAGGCCGAACGCTCCCCGGCATCCAGAGCGCTGAAGTCCTCGACGACCTGGAGGAAGATCCAGGCCAGGACCACCTGCCCCACGCCCAGCAGCACCCAGAGCAGCGGCGTCACCAGTCCGCTGCGGATCTCGCGCGCGGCGATGGTCCCGATCATGCGTGTTCCTCCGCGCCGATGAGATCGAAGAAGGTTCGCTCCAGATCACTGCGCTCGGGCGTCAGCTCGAACAGTTCCAGACCCGCCAGCAGGATGGCGCGCGCCAGATCGGCCGAAGTCGCCTCGGCGCGCAGATCGACCTGGAACTGATTCGGCCCGATGGCGAGCGCGCCGGCGACCGGCGCCAGATCGTTCAGATGCATGACATGGGTCTCGCCGCCCAGACGCACCCGCCAGAGATTGGTCGGACGTGCCGTGCGTGTCTCGGCATCGAAGCGCACCCGTCCCTGATGCAGGATCATCACCCGATCGCACACCGACTGGACCTCGGGCAACAGATGGCTGGAGAGGATGATGCCGCTGTCCTGCGCCAGATCGCGGATGAGTCCGCGCAGTTCGCGCATCTGCACCGGGTCGAGTCCCTCGGTCGGCTCGTCGAGGATCAGGAGCGGCGGGCGGTGCAGGATCGCCTGGGCCAGACCGAGCCGCTGGCGGTAGCCTCGGGAGAGTTTGGCGATCAGCCGCCGGCCCTGATCCTCCAGGCCGCAGCGCTGTTTGGCGGTGGCGATGGCCTCGGGGATGGCGCGTCGGGGCAGACGGTGCAGATGGGCGCAATGGGTCAGATATTCGTCGACCCGCAGTTCGGGATGGAGCGGCGGGCGCTCGGGCAGATAGCCCAGATGGCGTTTGGCCGCCAGCGGTCGGCGCACCAGATCGAGACCGAGGATCTCGATGCGGCCCGAGGTTGGGGCGAGCAGTCCGCTCAGGAGCCGCAGACAGGTGGTCTTGCCCGCCCCGTTCGGCCCGAGCAACCCCAGTACCTGCCCGCGCTCCAGGCACAGATCGACGCCGGACAGGGCCGAATGGCGTCCGAAGTCGCGGCTGAGATCGGTGACGCGAAGGAGTGTCTCCATGGTCGCGCGAAGATAACCGGTCTCAGCCGTCTTGCCAAACCCTGAAATCCGGGATCTCCGGAGCCCACAGAGATCGGTCCGTCAATGATCGAGCGCTCGATCGTCGGCGGCCCCAATGGGAACCAAGCGCGTCAGCAGCGCCATGGCGCTGTGCTCGTTCTGTGCGTTCAGTGCGTCTTCCAGCTCACTGAGCGCCGTCGCGAGCACGCCGGTCTCCAGGGTCTCGGCACAGCGCGCGATGTGGATGCGTGGATGCGGCGTATCGGCGAAACCCTCGGTCGGATAGAACAGCTCCTCGTACAGCTTCTCACCCGGACGCAGGCCTGTGTATTCGATGCGAATGTCGCGTTCGGGTTCGCGTCCGGACAGCCGGATCATCTGCTCGGCCAGATAGCGGATCTTCACCGGCTCGCCCATGTCGAGCACGAAGGTCTCGCCGCCCCGACCGATCACGGCCGCCTGCATGATGAGCTGACAGGCCTCCGGAATGGTCATGAAGAAGCGCTCGATCTCGGGATGGGTCACGGTCAGCGGCCCGCCGCGCTCGATCTGCTGCTGGAAACGCGGCACCACGCTCCCGGCCGACCCCAGCACATTGCCGAAGCGCACCGTCATGAAGCGACAGGCCGAGCGCCGCTGCACATCCTGACAGATCAGCTCGGCGAAACGCTTGGTCGCGCCCATCACATTGGTCGGATTGACCGCCTTGTCGGTCGAGATCAGCACGAAACGCTCGCAGCCCCAGGCGTCGGCGGCGGCGGCGATGGTGCGCGTCCCCAGTACATTGTTGGCGAGCGCCGCCAGCACCTGATCCTGCAACAGCGGAACGTGCTTGTAGGCCGCGGCATGGAAGACCACGTCCGGACGCTGCCGTGCAAAGAGCCGATCGAGCGCCGTCGCATTGGCGACATCGATCAGATGACGCGACAAGGGCGGCGGCTCGGGTCCATCCAGCAACTCGGTCTCGATACGATAGAGGTTGTATTCGCTGTGGTCGATCAGGATGAGTCGGCTGGGGCGACAGCGGGCCAGTTGACGACAGAGTTCCGAGCCGATCGAACCACCCGCCCCGCTGACCAGGATCACGCGCCCGGCCAGCCCCCGTTCGACCGCGTCCCAGTCCAGGGTCACGGGATCGCGCCCCAATAGATCCTCGATCGAGACCGCCCGGAGCTGATTGACCGCCACGCGCCCGGCCATCAGCTCCTTGGTCTGGGGCACGGTGCGAAACGGGCGTCCGGCCGTCTCGCACAGTTCGACCAGTCGCTGCATCTGGTGCGCCGAGGCACTGGGCGCCGCCAGCAGGATGACATCGATGCCGAACAGTTCGACCAGACGCGGAATGTCGTCCGCCGTGCCCCGGATCGGGACGCCGTGCACCACGCCGCCCTGACGATGCGGTTTGTCGTCGACGAAGGCCACGGGCACATAGCCGCACTGCCGATCGCGCAACAGGTCGCGCACCAGCATCTCGCCGGCACGTCCGGCGCCGACGATCAGCACCCGCCGGCCGCCGCTGAAGTCCAGCCGCCGATCCTTCAGCCAGCGATAGAGCAGCCGCGGCCCGGCCAGCAGCATCAGCTGGAAGATCACGAACAGCACCGGCAGCGAGCGCGGCACATAGGCCATGCGGTTGAGCGCGAACAGCACGAACAGCAGCAGCGTGGTGCCGACCAGCACCGCCAGGGCGATGCGCACCAGGTCGTTCAGCGAGGCGAAGCGCCACACGCCCCGATAGAGGCCGAAGGCCCAGTAGACAGGGCCCATCACCAGCACCACCAGCGGCAGGGTGTCGACGGCCTCCTCGATGAACTCCGGCGGCACATAGCCCAGGTTGAAGCGCATCCAGTAGGCCAGACCCCAGGCCGCCGGGATCATCAGCATGTCATGCAGGAACACCAGCAGGCGCGAGCGGGCGCGTTGTAACCACAGGCTCATCGGGACGACAAAGCCTGTGCCGGATCGAGTCGTCGAGGCGACTGTCGCATCAGCGGATCACGCTCTTCGAGATCGCGGGTCGGGAAGGCATTGAGCCAGTAGTTGGACCGGGCGCCGTCCGGCTCGCGGATGAAGACGCGATCCCGGGTCGCGAACCAGACGGCATGGTGTTCGGCCAGGGCGTCGGGCCGGACCGGATGGCCGCAGGTGTGCATGGGCACGCAGGCGCGATCACGATCCGTAAAGCGCGGGGCATGGAGCGGGATGAAGTCCCGGGTCGCATAGCGCGCCCGGATCATGTCGACGAGTGCGTCGGCGAAAGTCTCGATATCCGTGTTCATATCCTGCACAGTACAACATCACATCCTGTCGTCGAGATAGCGCCCGGTGTCGCGGTGCTCGAAATCGGGCAGTCTGTCATGGAAGAGGCGACCCGTTCAGCGCGCGTCCAGAGTCCGTGGGCCTCGTCTTCCGTCGCGCAAGGATAGGGTTCATAGCCCTGGGCCGACAAGTACCGTTCGGCGATTTCGGCGAACTCGACCGAGCCGCAATCGGTGGCGAAGGTGCGGAAGTCGCCGTCGATATGCCTGACCTACGTCCAGTTATGGCTCCACGACACGTTTCAAGAAGGCCTGCTGGGCGCTGGGAAGGAGCGTGTTTTTGTCCAAAGTCCAGCTTGTGTAGTCGCGAGATTTTATTGATAATGCCCGGTTATTCCGCGACTCCCCTCTAGGCTGGCCGGTCGGCCTTCTCCAAGGGTTCGCCCTTACCTCCCTCCGAGAGGCCCCTCCATCATGGATACCCCAGACGAAACGAGCGTCGGCTTCGACGCGCTCGGTCTTTCACCCGTGATCGCGCAAGCGGTCCAGAACCTCGGCTACGAATCCCCGACGGCGATCCAGAGCCAGTGTATCCCGCATCTCTTGGCCGGTCGCGATCTGCTCGGCCAGGCCCAGACCGGCACCGGCAAGACCGCGGCCTTCGCCCTGCCGATGCTCAGCCGTCTCGATCCGGATCTGCGCAAACCTCAGGTGCTGGTGCTCACGCCCACGCGCGAACTGGCGCTCCAGGTCGCCGAAGCCTTCCAGCGCTATGCCACGGATCTCAAGGGCTTCAATGTCCTGCCCATCTATGGCGGTCAGGGCTACGGGCTGCAACTCTCGCAACTCAAGCGCAATCCACAGGTGATCGTCGGCACGCCGGGGCGGGTCATGGACCACATCCGTCGCGGCACCCTGGCGCTGGACGCGATCCGCGCCCTGGTGCTGGACGAGGCCGACGAGATGCTCAACATGGGCTTCGCCGAGGACATCGACTGGATCTTCGACCAGGCTCCTGCTGAACGTCAGGTCGCGCTGTTCTCGGCCACCATGCCGCCGGCCATCCGGCGCGTGGCTCAGACGCGACTGGTCGATCCGGTCGAGGTCAAGATCGCCGCCAATTCCGAGACGGTCGACACCATCGAGCAGCATCACTGCATCGTCACCCGCTTCCATAAGCTCGATGCGCTCACCCGCATCATGGAGCTGGAGCCGTTCGACGGGCTGCTGATCTTCGTGCGCACCAAGAACGCCACGACCGAACTGGCCGACAAGCTCAAGGCGCACGGTTTCGCCGCTGAGCCGCTCAATGGCGACATGAACCAGGAGATGCGCGAGCGCACCGTCGAGCGGCTCAAGCAGGGTCAGCTCGATGTGCTGGTCGCCACCGATGTCGCCGCGCGCGGTCTGGACGTCGAGCGCATCAGCCATGTGGTCAACTACGACATCCCGACCGATCCCTCGGCTTATGTGCACCGTATCGGTCGCACCGGACGCGCCGGACGCGCCGGACGGGCGATCCTGCTGGTCGAGCCGCGCGAGCGTGGGCTGCTCAAGTCGATCGAGCGCGTCATCCGGCGTCCGATCCCGTCGATGGAACCGCCCTCGGCCGCCGCGCTCAGCGAGTCGCGCATCGACCGCTTCGTCGACGAGATCCGTAAGGCCCAGTCGGAACAGGATCTGGATTTCTTCTATCGCCTGCTCGCCCGCATCAGTCAGGAGCAGGAGATCGAGATGCTGGACATCGCCGCCGCGCTGGCCTATCTCAATCAGCGTGAGCGGCCGTTGAACGTCAAGGAAGATCCGCCGCGCCCGCCCAAGCGCTTCGACGAGCGCGGCGAGCGTGGACGCGGGCGCGATGGGGATCGGCGTCAGGGCGGCTGGGAGGATCGTCCGCCGCGCCGCGAGCGTTTCGAGGAGCGCGACGGGAATCGCGACGAGCGCCGGCCGCGTTTCGATCGGGCCGAACGCTCGGAGCGTCCGGAGCGCCCCGAACGCGGTCAACCGCGCCGCGATGATGCCGACCTGACCAGCTACCGCATCGAGGTCGGCCATCAGCACGGCGTGAGTCCGCGCGAGATCGTCGGCGCCATCGCCAACGAATCCGGCCTGGAAGGGCGCTATATCGGCCGCATCGACATCCGTGACGATCACTCGGTCGTCGACCTGCCCAAGGGGATGCCGAACGAGGTCTTCCAGCATCTCAAGCGTGTCTATGTGCGCGGTCAGGCGCTGCGGATCACGCCGGCCGATGAGAGCGCCGGAGCCGGGCGGGGCGGAGCCTGGGAAGGACGCCGTGACTCGGGCCGCGACCGCTCGGGTCCGCCGCGCGAGCGTGAGGCGAGACCGCCGCGCGCCGGAGGCGACTTCCAGCGCCGTGACCGCGACGGCTATGCACCGCGCCGGCCGAGCTCGGGCAAGAGCAACGACGGCGGCAAGCGCGGTCCGGGCTCGGGACGTAAATTCCGCGATTGAGCAAGATCACTGGATAGTTGGCGGATTATTTGCTTCATCTTCGTGAACAACCCTCCTTGTATCGGAAGTCACGAAGATGTCAGTCAACCTCGAAACACTCGCCGCCGGTCTGGCCGGCGGCGATCTGGCGCCCTATCTGGGGGCGGGCGCCCTGGCCGGTGCGGTCGATCCGCAGACCGGGGAGCCGATCCCCGCCGATAGCGACAGTCTGATCCTGGCCATGAACAATGGTCAGCCGATGTCGACGCGGCTGATGTGGGAGTTCTCGCGCGCGGCCATGAACGTCGAACTCAAGCGCGGTCGCGGCGCGATCCATCGCTTTCTGAACACGACCTATGCCGAGCGCACCTGGACCCGCTCGCCGCTGCACGACTGGCTCGCGCACATCCAACCGCCCTATGTGATCGACATCAACCGCGATCTCCAGCTCCAGGACAGCTATGCCGGGCGCCCCCATACCCTCGTCCGGGGCATCGCCCGCACCGGCGGCACCGACTATCGTTTTCGCATCCACGCCTATGACGGCGAGCGCTATACCGAGGTCGATCAGGCCGAAGTCGATCCGGCGCTCCCGATCCTGTTCAAACCCATGGGCAGCCCGCGCCCGGACGCGACCTACATCGCCTCGGACGCTGACTATGTCGATTACATCACCGAGCTGATGGGCGGATTCGCCATTCCGAGCTTCGTCAAGACGTTGCGCGCCGGCAAACAATATGTCTTCCTCGGCCTGAGGCTTCTGCGCGACACCGAGCGCATGGTGCTCTCGGATATGACCTATGGGGCGGGCGCACCGACCGGCTGGGCGCTGATCCCGGAGCCGACCGACAAGGAACGTCGTTTTTGCGACAAACGCGGCATCGAGATCCTGAAAGCCGACATCGCGGACCTGCTCGCGGTATCCTCGACACCGGAACCCACGGCGGCCTAGACACCGCCACAGCGCGACAGTGTCGAGGAGCCGATCTGAACCCCGTCATCGAACTGGTCCGCGGCCTGGCCGCCTGGATGGTCTTCACGGCCCATGCCGCCCATCTGCTCACGCCTGATCCAGCTTTTCTGAAGTTTCTCTGGACCGGAGTCGACCTGTTCTTCGTGATCAGCGGCTTCGTGTTCGCCCCGTTGCTGCTGTCGGGCGGCTTTGCGATCCGACCCTATGCGATCCGGCGCGTCTTCCGTCTCTATCCGCTCTATCTGGTCTCGCTGCCGCTGTACTACCTGATCGCGCCCGAGTCGCCCGACAAGCTCCTCTATCTGCTCAGGCATCTGGTCTTTCTCGGCACCACCAGCGGCGCGCACGAAGCCTTCTTCTTCAATCCGGCCTACTGGAGCCTGCCGGTCGAGGTCGAATACTATCTGCTGCTGCCGCTGCTGGCGCTGATCGTCGCGGGCCGGCTGTGGGTGGTGCTGGCGCTGTTCGGGGGTTTTTGTGTCGTGCGGTTCGGGATCGTGCTGGGAGCCACGTCCTTCGCGAGTCCGGATCCGAACTGGCTGTCGATCCTGCGGGTCCATCTGCCCGGCATCCTGATCCAGTTCCTGATCGGGGTCTTCGTCCATGTGGCGCATCAGCACTGGAGCGACTCAGGGCGACGCCTGTGGCCGATGCTCGCCGGGGCGGGCGGGTTCGCGCTCTGGCTGAGCCTGGGACTCTTCTTTGCGCGCCATGGCGATCCGGGGATCAGCGCTCATCTGTGGTTGAAGTCCTATTTCAGCCTGCTGTGCGCCATCGGCTATGGGCTGATGCTGTTTGGGCTACTGGGGCTGTTGCGCGGTCTGGACGGACGCGCTCGACGGTCGGCCTTCTTCCTGGGCAACCTGAGCTATGGCGTCTATCTGTTCCATATCCTGGTGCTGCGGCTCTACGAACGGTCGGACCTGGCGCTGCCGGGAGTCCTGGCCTTCATCGTCTGTGCGCTCGCGGTGCTGGTGCTGGCCCTGCTGGGCCATCACCTGGTCGAGCATCCGGCGCGCACCTTCGGTCGTCGTCTGGCATCGCGCTATCAGCCGATGCAAGCCCCTCTCCACTCGCGGGAGAGGGCGGCTGATTCATCGCTTGGATCTGCTCAATAGCTCCAGCGCCTGCCGGCGACAGAGTCGGGCCGTCTCCCGATCCAGGGCTTTGAGCCAGCGCCGGGGAATGGCCTCGAATCCATACAGGGCGCCGGCGATCATGCCGAGGATGGCGCCGGTGGTATCGGCATCGCCGCCTCGATTGACCACATCGATCAGGGCCGATTCAAAGCCATCCGTGGCGAACAGCGCTTGGAAGACCGCGCGCAGGGTCTCGACGATATAACCGCCGGGGTTGTCCTGACGGCGCTCGCCGTCGAAGGCAAAGCGTGGTTCCGCCTCGACGAGTGCATCGGCGAGCAGACGCAAATCTTCCAGCGATCCGCCGAGCAGGGCGGTCTGAGTCATTCGGATGACGCTGAGGGTTCCGAGATCGGACAGGGCGTTGTGATGGGTGACATGGGCCTGGAGCCGATTGGCTCGATCGACCGCCTCGGGTTCGGCGCCGAGCGTGTAGAGCGCGACCGGCAGACAGCGCATACAGGCCCCGTTGCCGGCATCGTATTCGTGCTCCGGAACCTCGGTCGTTCCAGTGCGCCGGTAGAGACTGATGCCGCGCCGGACCGTATGACCGATGTCGACCGGCTTGCCGCGCATCCAGTCGCTGAAGGCTTCGGCGATGGCCGGGGCGTCGAGTCCGTCACGCTCCAGGATCGCTCGCCCGAGCGCAAGACTCATCTCGGTGTCGTCGGTCACGCGCCCCTTGGGCAGTCGGAGCCAGCCGCCGCCGAGGATGTTGCGATGGATGCCATGGTGTTCGCGGATCTCGCGCGGGGTCATGAACTCGACCGTGGCCCCGAGTGCATCACCGATCGCCAGCCCCAGATAGGCCGCAACGGCGCGATCACGTAACCGGGCGTCGCTACTCGCGCCCCGGTCAATCCTCAGGCCCAAAACAGTTCGCATAGTCGACACAGACCCCACAGGATGGCGCACGGCAGACATAGATGCCCTCCGACTCGCACAGTTGCTTGTAGAGGAAGCGTTTCCACTTCATGTCATGGACGTTGCGCGCCGCCAGCTCGGGGAAGTTGCGCCGCATCAGCTCGGTCAGCTCGGCGCGGTTCCAGAGTCCGAGATCGTGCCACAGATGATCGTTGGCCAGGCAACCGCTGGCGACCACGCGCGCCATCCAGGCTTCCGACGGCGAACGGCCGGCACGATGGGTCAGCAGCAGTTCGATCAGCTCCTCGCGCTCCTCCAGGCGGTTGCCCAGCAGCGGGCTGGCGCCATCGGAGGAACCGAGCACGTCCGGCGAGACGCCAGGGAAATGATGCGCCATGAGGCGTTTGAAGTCGGCCTGATCCAGCCCGAGCCAGGCGGGCAGGGCGCCGCCGCCGGCCGCGCGCGTGGCGATCATGCCGGCGAAGGCGCGATCGTTGCCGTCCCCGGCCGCGCGGACCATCAGGCGGGCGAAGACGTGGTCGACTTCCCGAGTCAGGTCGCGGGCCAGGGTCGACATGATCAGTACTCCACGAGGATGTCTTCGTCGCGCACGATCATCTGACAGGCCAGACGCCATTCGCTCGGCATGTCATCGAGCGCCAGCCGGTCGATGTCCTCCTGGGTCAGCTTGCCGAGCTGACGCAGTACGGTGATCTCCTTGTCAGTGAGGTGATAGCCCATGCGCTGCTTGTCGTCGACGCTGGTCACGCGCACGATGCAGCTTCCGCACTCGCCGTCCTGGCAGTCGTGCTTGACCGGGATCTTGTTTTCCTTGGCGATCTTGAGGATGGTCTCGGTGTGGCTTCCGGCCACGGCGTAGACAGTCTTGTCCTTGTAGTCTGGATTGGAAAAGGTCACGAGGGCCACGGGGGTTCTCCGTCGAATCGGGGTGGGATCAGGCCGTCAGGCCGGCTTGACGCGGCAGTCGCCGAGGATCTGAGCCTGGCAGGCGAGGCGATCGTGGCGGCTGGCCATGTTCTCGCGCAGCACCTTCTCTTCCAGCACCGAGGGTTCGGTCAGATTGTTCCAGCCTTCCTCCACATGCATCATGCAGGTGCCGCAGTCGCCCTCGCGGCAGCCGTAGATGATGCCGGCGCCGATCTTCTCGGACACCTCGATGACGCGAGTGCCGGCCGGGACGTTGACGGTCTGGCCGATGTCGGTAAAGGTGATCTTGGCTTTCGCCATGATGTCGGACTCCTAAGTTTGAATGGTCGGTCGTCAGTGATCGGTCGTCGGGAACCACGGGCGCGCGGACGAACCGATCGCGAGGTTCAGCGCGCCCGGATCTCGGCTCTGGCGGCGGCCAGACGCTCAGGTGGAATGCCGGTCAGCGAGCCGGGCGGATTCAGCGGCATGCCCAGGCTATCGAGAATGACCCCTTCGACCGGGCAGATGCTCGCGCACTGTGGATCGGCGTACTCGCCCTCGCATTCGGTGCACTTGTGCGCGTCGATCAGGAAATGCGGTTTGGCGGCGACGATGGCCTGACTCGGGCACAGCGGTTCGCAGGCCCAGCAGTTGACGCAACCCTCGATGATCTTGAAGGCCATGGGTGTTGGCTCCCGGTGGATGACTGACTCAGGCCGACAGGCGCTCGGGTTCGGCGGTGACGGACTCCAACCGACCGGCGTCGAGCAGCTCGCGATAGACGGCGGCGACCGCGTCCTCGATCGGCTCCAGGGCATGTTCGCCGTTGGGCGCGATACCGGCGGCCTCCAGCTTTCCCCAAGGCTCGTAGCCGATGCGCGCGCACAGCACCACCTCACAGCCGTCGAGCGCGCGGATGGTCTGCTCCAGGCGGGTCTCGGCCTCGCCGCAGGTCTCGCTGCCGGTGCAATAGAGATCGACCTTGCGCGCCCCGATGAAACGCACGTCCTGGGCCGAAGCCTCGTAGATCAGGAACTCGCGCGCATGGCCGAAGTGCTGGTCGATGACGCCGCCGCCCGTGGTTGCGACCGCCATCAGCACCGGGCGGGACTCGGGCTGTTTGGGCTGAGGGCGGGCGCGCTCGATGGAAGCCAGTGAGACGAGGGCCACCTTGGTTTGCTGGTGCTGCGCGGCGCGCCTGGCCTCGATCTCGGCCTGGACCTCGGCGCGCTTCTGCATGGCCGCCGCGTAGTCGATCTCCAGATGCTCGATCTTGTCGAGCGTGAACTCCTGACCGCGATCCTCGCCCAGCATCCCGACCGCATCGGCGCGGCACTGACGGCAGTGACGCATCATGGCCATGTCGCCGGCGCAGGCGTCCTGGAGGCTCTGGAGTTCAGCCGAAGTCGGACCGCGCTGGCCCATGAGTCCGTAGAAGGTGCCATGCTCGGGCTCGGCGATCAGCGGCATGACGTTGTGCAGGAAGGCGCCCTTGGCCTTGACCACCCGGCTGACCTCCTTGAGATGTTCGTCGTTCACACCCGGAATCAGCACCGAGTTGACCTTGACCAGCACCCCACGCGCGACCAGCTTCTCCAGGCCCTCCTGCTGGCGACGGATCAGGATCTCGGCGGCCTTGCGCCCCTTGATGCGACGGTTGTTCCAGAAGATCCAGGGATAGATCTTGGCGCCGACGTCGGGGTCGACACAGTTGATGGTGATGGTGACGTGCTCGATGTTGTACTGACAGAGCTCGTCGACCAGATCGGGCAGGGCCAGACCATTGGTCGAGACGCACAGCCGGATGTCGGGCGCCTTCTCGGCGAGTTGACGGAAGGTCTCCAGGGTGCGCTCGGGGTTGGCGAGCGGATCGCCGGGACCGGCGATGCCGAGCACCGTCATCTGCGGAATGGCCGCCGCCACCGCCAGCACCTTCTTGACGGCCTGATCCGGCGTCAGGAGTTCGGAGACGACGCCCGGACGCGACTCATTGGCACAGTCGTATTTGCGGTTGCAGTAGTGACACTGGATGTTGCAGGCCGGGGCGACCGCGACATGCATACGCGCATAGTGATGATGCGCGTCCTCGGAGAAGCAGGGATGATTGTTGACCTTGGCGCGGATCGCCTCAGGCAGATGGGCCAGCCGGTCGGCACTACCGCCACAGCCGCTCGACGCGCAACCCCCTTGGGTCTGTACTTTCAACTCCAGCATGCGGCCTCCAGTGAATCAGGGGCGCCGGCCCCGGTGAAACGAATCTCTGGAGGAGTGAATGCAAAGCGTGCGCCAAATCTTTTTTTGACGCTAGATCGTTGATTATTCGATGACTAGAATCCGAGGGCAGGCGTCTTTGTGAGGATCGCGACAGTGGCGATCACAGTCCATTGTGAGGATCGGCACGGGCCGACCGAAGGCGTGCAAACAGGCGGGATGGCTTTGCTCTGGCCCCATCGACGCGGTTCGAATGATTCGAAATCACTCGAACCGCGCCTGGAGGTTCTCGTCGGCAGCGAGCCGAGAATCGGACGCGCAGCGGATCAGCTCTCCTTGAGGTGGTGTGCCAGCCGGGTCGCGTCCGGCATGGAACCCAGGACCGGCAGATCCAGATAGCGCGCGATCTGGCGCTCGGATTTGAAGGAAGGATCGGACAACTCCAGTATCCCGATCAGGAGCAGCACGGCCAGCAGCGACAGCACCAGGATGAGCGCCACGCGCGGCAGTCGCTCCGCACTCCAGGGCGTCGTCATCCCCACGACGCTCAGACCGCCATCGGCCTGGAAGCTGTAGGGCGCCGCGGCCTCGGAGGCTGGATGTCGCGCCGCGCCATCCTCGATGCGTTGGGCGAGCCGCTCACCATAGAAGTCGACCATGGCCTCGCCCAGACGCGCATTGGAACCCTCATAGGTCAGACGAAGTCGCGAGCCGGAGTCGCTCGCGAGCCGCATGGATCCATGGGCCGTGCGTCTGAGTTCCTGACCGGTCGGCAGTATGCCGGCGCTGTCCTGGAGTTCGAGTCTCTGCTGCAACTGGCTCAACGCAAAGGTATCGAGAAAGAGCTGATCCGGATCGGCCAGCAGGGTCTCCAGGGTCAGCGTATTGACCGGACTATTGGTGGCCGCGATGCGCAGGTCGCCGGAATAGGTGAAATCCTGAGTGACCGCGAAACTGTCGACACGCAGCGCGGCGACGATCAGATAGAGGATGACGGGTACCAGGGCCATGAGTGTCCAATGTTTGCGCTCCTGGAAAGCCGCGAGATAGCGTTTGATATAGAAGCCCATGTCGTCCTACCTTGTAGAATGAATCGAAGATGACCGCTGTGCGAAGATTTCGAACTCGTTATTGTTTGGTGGCCGGCTCACGGTGTTGATTGATGGTCACGCCGATCACGTTGGCTCCGGCCGCCTGCATGATCGTATAGGCCCGCTTGACCTGCTGTTTCGGCGTGACCCCGGTCTGGACCACCATCACGACGCCATCGACCATTCCCGAGAGCATCACCGGATCCATCATCATGCGATTGGTCGGGAAGATGGAGGCGCTGTCGACGATGACGAGGTCATAGGATTTCTTGGCCTGTTCGATCAGACGATTGACGACTCCAAAGACATCGCCATTCATCTTCGTATGATCCTGATGATCGATGGGCGCGACCAGCAGATCGGGAGACTGATCTCCGTTCTTGGCCACGAGTTCATTGAGATCGGCCTGAATGATGCGCTCCATCGGTTGATTCAATTCGTGGCCGAAACAGCGGTGCACCGAGGGCCGATACCAGTTGAGATCCAGCACGGCCACGCGATGCTTGCCCAGGCTCGCGGTGGTCGCCGCGAGCGCTGAGGCGAAGAGGCTCTTGCCCTCGCCATGCAGGGCGCTCGTGACCAGTACGGCCGCCGGTGTCCGATTCTGCAGGGCATGATCGATCGCACAGGAGATGCGCTTGATCTCGGCGATCTGCCCGAGGGCTTGCCGTTGTCTTTCCTCTAGTGTGTTCATGATCTTTGGTCCATTGGATTTTGGAGTACGGCGTGCAAGGAACCATTAGTATATAGCACGAAAAAAGCGGCTCGATCGGCGTGCCGCGGAATGGCGACCCCCGAGGCCCATGCATGATGACTGATTTGGCGTCCACCCCTTCCATGGATCGGAACCGGGGATTTTCGCAACGCTTGCACGACCGGCTCGATGCCGCCCTGGATCTGCTCGGGCGTGTGCGCGCCGACGAGGAGCTGCTGGCGGCGACGCTGGAGGCCGCGACCCGGACCGCCGAATCGATCGCGCGCGGCGCCACACTCTTCATCTGCGGCAACGGCGGCAGTGCGGGCGAGGCGACCCATCTGAGCGGCGAGCTGATCGGTCCCTTTCTCGACAAGGGCCGCCGTCCGCTGCCGGCCATCGCGCTCGGTTTCGACGCCAGCGCCACCTCGGCCGTGGCCAATGATTTTTCCTTCGATGAGATCTTCGCGCGTCAACTCGCCGCGCTGGCCCGCCCGGGCGACGTGCTCTGGGCGCTGTCGACCAGCGGGCGTTCGCCCAATGTGCGCCGCGCCCTGGAGACGGCTGCCGACAAGGGAATGCTGAGCGTGCTGCTGACCGGCGCCCGGCACGAGGATCTGCCGCCCCAGGCCGACATCGTGCTCGCTGTCCCCTCGCGCGAGACGCCCCGCATCCAGGAGATGCACCTGATACTGGGGCACTTCCTGTGCGAGATCGTCGAGTCCCTGAATCGGGACTGAGACCGGGCGACCGCCTCACACGACCATGGCCAGCCCGAAGCCGATCACCAGCAGTCCGGCCAGATGCCGGATCCAGGGGCGCTCGGCCAGACGCGCCACGGCGCCGGCCAGGAGCGCGAGGCCGAGCAGGTTCGGCAGGGTGCCGAGGCCGAAGGTCAGCATGATCAGCGCCCCGGCGAGCGGATCGGCGCTCGACATCGCTATGATGAGCACGCTGTAGACCAGGCCACAGGGCAGCCAGGCCCAGAGGAAGCCGATGACGGCGGCCTGTCCCAGGCGTCGGACCGGCAGGAAACGCCGCGCGATGGGTTCCAGCCGACGCCAGAGCGGCGCACCCAGGCGCTCGACGGCGGCGAGCGCGGCGGACCAGCCGGCCAGATAGAGTCCCAGCAGAACCATGGTCAGGCCGGCCAGTCCCTGGAGCAGGTGCTGCATTGCGGGCAGGGCCTCCAACTCGATCAGCGCGGCGCCCAGCCCGCCGAAGAGCGCGCCCGCCACCGCGTAGCCACTGATGCGTGCCAGATTATAGGTGAGCTGATAGGGCAGCATCCGCCAGGGATCGCGGCGGATCTCGGGAGTCATTCCCAGCGTCAGTGTGGCGACCAGCCCGCCGCACATGGTCAGGCAATGCACGCCGCCCAACAGCCCGACGGCCAGGGCCGTGAAGTACACTTGCGGCTGAGAAACTTCCATCGTGGAACCTCCCGGATCCGAACTCGATCAGACACGACCGCGAGGCTCCACCGACTTCCGACCGTGCGGACAGGAACCCTGACGATGCATGATTATCAACGTGAACTGCTGGACTTCGCCACCGAGATCGGCGCCCTGCGCTTCGGTGACTTCACTCTGAAATCCGGACGCCGCAGTCCCTATTTCTTCAATGCCGGACTCTTCTCCAGCGGCCTGCGGCTCGCGCGTCTGGCACGCGCCTATGCCCATGGCATCCAGGCCGCCGGGATCGCCTTCGACGTGCTCTACGGCCCGGCCTACAAGGGCATCCCGCTGGCGGCGGCCACGTCCGTGCTGCTGGCCGTCGAGCATGGCCGCGACACGCCCTATGCCTTCAACCGCAAGGAGGCCAAGGATCACGGTGAGGGCGGGCTGATCGTCGGCTCGCCGCTCGACGGGCGCATCCTCATCATCGACGACGTCATCACGGCCGGCACCTCGGTGCGTGAGTCGGTCGAGATCATCCGCGCGGCCGGCGCGACGCCCGCCGGCGTCGTCATCGCGCTCGACCGCCAGGAGCGCGGTCAGGGCGAGCGCTCGGCCGTACAGGAAGTCGAGGACCAATTCGGCTTGCCGGTCCGGGCGCTGCTGACCATGGCCGATCTCATCCTCTACCTCGAAGAGAAGGGCACGGATGCCGCCCTGCTGGAGTCCATGCGCGCCTATCGCACGCGCTACGGAATCTGAACCATGAGCCGCTCGGCCCCATCCAAGCGGCCCGTATCGGCTCGACGACTGGCGATCCTGATGCTGATGCCGGTCCTTGGGCTGGCGTCCTGGACTGCGTCGGCCCAGAAGCTCTACCGTTGGGTCGACGACCAGGGTGAGGTCCACTATACCGATCAGGTGCCGCCTGCGCAGGCCGACAAGGCACGCGCCCGCCTTTCGGAGCAGGGGATCGCCGTCGAGACCCAGCCGGCGGTGCCGACCGGAGAGGAGTTGGAACGCGCCAGGGAGCTGGCGCGCCAAAAAGCCGAGGAGGAGCGGCGCCGCGCCGAGCGTCAGGCCAAGGACGAGCGTCTGTTGAAACTCTACCGCACGGTCGATGAACTGGAATTGGCCCGTGATGGCCGAATCGCCGCGATCGAGGCGAGCATCCAGGCCAAGCGTGATGACATGCGCGACGAGACGCGAACACTGATCGCCCTCTACGAGGAGATGCGGACGCTCCAGAAAGCGGAAAAGCCCGTCCCGCTCGATCTGATGAGCCGGATCGACTCATCAATGACGAACATCCGCAATGGCTACACCGAGATCGTCGACAACGAAGCGCGCAAGCAGAGCGTTCAGGACGAATTCGAGGGCGACATCGCGCGTTTCAGACAGCTCAGGCGCCTGCCGGCGCCGGATGAATCCGCCGTGGCGGCCAGGCCTGAGCGCAATGGCTCGACCCTGGTGAGTTGCCGGGATCGGGAGCAGTGCCATGCCTATTGGGAGCGTGCCGTCAGCTATGTCCGCGCGCATTCGGACCGGGACGGTGAGGTTCTCGGACCCGGACTGCTGATCGCCTTTCAGCAGGACGAGCGTGAGATTCGCACCCTGACCATCGCCTGGACCCAGGAGGCGGTCGATCGGCCGGTCTGGATCTATCTGGACATTCAGTGCCGGCATCGGCTGACCGCCAGCCTGATCTGCGTCGATCCGAATGTGCCCAGGGTGCGGGAAGGGTTCAGAGCCGCTGTGATGGATGAGTGAGCGACGGGGGCCGCCGAAACGACGAAACCCGCACTCGGGCGGGTTTCACAGGATTCGTCCGGACGACTCGTCTCAGAGACGCGAGGAACCGACGATCTCGTGCGCCAGATCCACGACGCGATTGGCCATGTCCATGTATTCCTGACGATAGTTGGCGAGCATACCGTCCGAGGAGGCCCAGTAGTCCTTGCCGGTGACACCGTGCTGGTGCTCGTACTCGATGAACTGCTTCTGCATCTCCAGCATCTTGTCGATCAGATCCTGCTTTTCTTTCTTCAGCGCCGCGATGTCGGTCATGGAAGGTGTCCCCCGGTCTGGGATTGGCTGTCGAGCCTTGTGGTTTCAGTAAATGCGGATGCATTAATATAGCACGCGCCTAGGAAAAGATGTAAAGCCTCCCGATATGTTCGAGATCATCCTCTACGAGCCGGAGATTCCACCCAATACCGGCAATGTCATGCGTCTGACCGCCAATCTCGGCGCGCGTCTGCATCTGATCGAGCCGCTCGGCTTCTCGCTCGACGACCGGCTGCTGCGGCGGGCCGGACTGGACTATCGGGAGTGGGCGGACGTGCGGACACATGCGTCGCTGGCGGCCTGTCTCGCGACCCTGGAGCGGCCCAGGCTGCTGGCCGTCAGCACACGCGGGCGCGTGCCCTATGTCGATCTGGAGTTCCAGCCGGGGGATGCCTTTCTGTTCGGCCCGGAGACCCGCGGGTTGCCGGAATCCGTGCTGGAGTCCGTCTCCGAAGAGCACCGTCTCCAGATCCCCATGCGTCCGGGCAACCGCAGTCTCAATCTCTCCAACGCCGTGGCCGTGGTGCTCTACGAGGCCTGGCGCCAGCAGGGATTCGCCGGCGCGGCTGAAATGGGAGACTAGCCGAACTCCGGCTTGGGCTCGCGCTCCAGGAGGGCGCGCGTGGCCTCGGCCGGCGAGACGCCTTCGTGGAGCACGCGATAGACCTGTTCGCTGATCGGCATCTCGATCCCGAGCCGCGCGGCGAGACGATGGACGGCCAGCGCCGTGACGACGCCCTCGACCTCCTGCCCGATCTCGGCCTTGGCCTCGTCGACGGACTTGCCGCGCGCCAGTGCCAGACCCATGCGCCGGTTGCGCGACTGATCGTCGGTACAGGTGAGCACCAGATCCCCGAGTCCGGCCAGTCCGGTGAAGGTCTCGGGTCGACCGCCGAGCGCGGTCCCGACCCGGATCAGCTCGGCCAGACCACGGGTGATGAGCGCCGCGCGCGTGTTGGCGCCGAAGCCCAGACCATCGGCGATGCCGGTGGCGATGGCGAGCACGTTCTTGGCCGCGCCGCAGATCTCCACCCCGACCATGTCCGGGCTGGTATAGGCGCGGAAGGTCGCCCCATGCAGCAGGGTCGCAAAGCGGGTGGCGAACTCCGGCTGGTTGGAGGCGACCGTCACCGCCGTCGGCAGTCCGCGCGCGACCTCGCCGGCGAAGCTCGGACCCGAGACCACGGCCAGCGGGCGCTCGCCGAGTTCTTCCTGAGCGACCGTGTGCAGGAGCTGACCGCTGGCCACGTCCAGGCCCTTGGTCGCCCAGGCGACGCCGAAATCCGCCGGCAGACGCTCGGCCAGTTGGCGCGCGACCAGACGGAAGGCCTGGCTCGGCACGACCACCAGACAGTCGCCGGCACCGTCGAGCGCCTCGTCGAGCGAATCCGTCGGGTGCATCCCGGCCGGGAGCGGATGACCGGGCAGGAAGTGACGATTCTCGCCATCGCGGCGGATCGCCTCGATCTGAGCCGTCTCATGCCCCCACAGCCGCACCTCGTGACCGTTGCGGCACAGTTGCAGCCCCAGGGCCGTGCCCCAGGAACCGGGGCCGAGCAGAGCGATCCGGGCCGGCGTGCACATGGTCAGTGCTGGACCGGCTTGGCGTCGCCGGCCTGTTCGGCGGCCTGCTGCTGATGCTGGGCGAAGAGCACGTCGAAGTTGACGTGCTGGAGCACCAGTTGCGGGAAGCTGCCCTTGACCACCAGATCCGAGACGACCTCGCGCGCATAGGGGAAGAGCAGGTTGGGGCAGTAGGCGCCGAGCAGCGGCCCGAGATCCTCCTCGGAGAAGCCCTGGGCTGTGAAGATGCCGGCCTGCTGCACCTCGACCAGGAAGGCGGTCTTGTCCTCGACCTTGACCGTCACCGTGACCGCGAGCACCACCTCATAAACGGTGGCGTCGAGCTGGTTGATCTTGGTGTTGAGGTTGAGCTCGTGACGCGGCTTCCACTCGCCCCGGAAGATCTCGGGCGCGTTGGGCGACTCGAAGGAGACGTCCTTGGTGTAGACGCGCTGGACGGAGAATTGACGTTCGTTGTTCTGCTGTTCTTCGGTCATGCCGGCACCTAGAGTCTGTGTGTCGTGATGAATAGGGTTCGAGAGATGGCGCGCGGGGCGCTCATCTCCATGGGATCAGCGTTTTT
Source organism: Allochromatium humboldtianum (assembly GCF_013385175.1). Lineage (GTDB taxonomy): Bacteria > Pseudomonadota > Gammaproteobacteria > Chromatiales > Chromatiaceae > Thermochromatium > Thermochromatium humboldtianum. The sequence goes on from NZ_JABZEO010000005.1 coordinate 208,384, forward strand.
TGCGCGTCAGGGGCAGGCTCGCCGACTCCCAGGCCATGATGCCGCCCTGGAGGTTGTAGACCTCTTCGAACCCGGCCTTGCGCAGATGCGCGCAGGCCACCGAGGACTGGGCGCCGGACCGGCAATTGACGATGATGGGCCGGCCCTTGTATTTGTTCAGGGTCGCCAGTTGATTGTTGAAGCCGTTCATCGGGATGTTCAGGGCATTGATGATGTGCCCGCGCGCATAGTCCGCTGCCGGACGCACGTCGATGATGACCGCCTCGCGATGATTGAGCATCTCTGTGGCCTGGAGCGGCCCGACGCTGCCCTTGCCGCCGACGATGAGATTGTGGGTCAGGAGGCCCAGGATCACGATCAGGGCCAGGAACAGGAACCAGTGATTACCGATGAACTCGATGAGTTGTGACATGGTGTGAGCCGTCTCGTTCGGAATGGGGATCGGGCTGGGCGGCTCGCCCTAGCGGGTGTGATGACAGAAGACCTCGCGCATCATCCCGATCAGTTGCAGGGTGCGATTGTCGCTGACGCGATAGTAGACGCGATTGGCATCCTTGCGCGAGGCGAGGATGCCCTTGTCGCGCAGGATCGCCAGATGCTGCGAGATGTTGCTCTGCGAGGTGCCGACGTGCTCGACGATCTCCTGGACGCTGATCTCCTGGTCGCCGAGCGTGCAGAGGATCTTCAGACGCAACGGATGCGACATCGCCTTGAGCGAGCGCGAGGCGCGCTCGATGTCGGCATCGTCGGCGAACAGATCGATCTCCTCGCCCGCGCTCTCGGGGAGATTCAGTACCGGACGGACGGGATGACTCGAGTTGCCTGCCATTGGATCGCATCTGATCGATTTATCAACGTACAATGATAAACGCTTTCCGACCGGCTGCGAAGCGCCTGGACGAGAAGCGCGCAACGCCATCAACTCGGACACCATCGATGCCTAGTACCCTTCACGGATCCAATCCGAGATTCCAGCGAGGAACTCCAGCGGCGCTCCGATGGTGCTGTTCGTCCGGACGTGCATCCCTGTGGAGCCGATGCACGGTCGTGTTCCTGACCGGGTTTCTGTCGTCATCGAGTCCGTCGTTCGCTCAGTCGGACGCCTATCCGACGCTGGAAGCGCGACAACGGGATCTCAGCACGGTCGAACGCTCGCTCGAGGACATCGGGCGCGAATTGAGCGACAGGCACGCCGACCGGCGCGCCCTGATCGCGGAGTTGGAGGCGCGCGAGCGCAACGTCGCCGAGCTGTCGCTGGCCAATCGCGAACTGGAGCGTCTGGTCGCGGAGCACAATCGTATCGCCGGTGAGTTGCGCACGCGGCAGGTCGAGGAGCAGGCGGCGTTGGGTATCGAGCTCGACCTGCTCGCGGATCTGCTGCGAACGGCCTATGTCATGGGGCGCGCCGACCGTCTGCGCCTGCTGCTCAACCAGCAGGATCCGACCCGCGCCAGCCGCGTCATGTCCTATTTCGCCTATTTCAATCGCGAACGCATGAAGGGCATCCAGGCCGTGCAGCAACGCGCCGAGCGACTCGAACGACTCGCCCGCGACGCCGAGGACGAGGCGCGCCGACTGGCCGAGCTGGCGCGCAGTCAGGAGGCCACGCGCCTGCGGCTCGAAGAGGCCAGGACACGCCGCGCCCAGGTCTTGCGCGATCTGGAGGCCAGCATCACCAGCCGTGCCGAGACCCTCGAGACGCTCAAGCGCGACGCCGAATCCCTGAAGCTGCTGGTCGAACATCTGCGTCAGCACGCCCAGATCCAGGCCGAACTCGACATCCAGCAGGATCCGTTCGCTGAGCTCAAGGGGCGGCTCGCCTGGCCGCTGCTGGAGAATCGCATCCTCGCCGCCTTCGGCACGCGCAAGGAGGCGACCGAGATCGACTGGGATGGCGTGCTGCTGGCGGCCGGCGAGGGCGAGGAGGTGCGCGCGGTCAAGGACGGGCGCGTGATCCACGCCGACTGGCTGCGCGGCTTCGGTCTCTTGATCGTGATCGACCACGGCGACGGCTACATGACGCTCTATGGTCACAACGAGGCGTTGCTGCGCGAGGTCGGCGAGTGGGTCGCGACCGGCGACCCCATTGCGCTCAGCGGCAAGAGCGGCGGGCGCCGGGAACCCGTGCTCTATTTCGCCATCCGGCACAATGGGCGTCCCCAGGATCCGGCGGTCTGGTGCGCGAATCAGGGCCGATACGATCGGCGTTCCAGTCAGGCCCAGCCCGCCGGCGCCAGCCCCCTGGAGGCTGGCGCCCTGATCGTCCGCTCGCCGAATCTGTCGAATCGATGCGAAACATGCGATCCTTCATGACACTGTGTCCAACTCCATTTTTCGCACAATGCTAGCCACCGTCCGCTAGGGATTCATGATGATGCGCCTTCTTCAATTCGTCCTTCCGCTGTGTCTTGGTTTTCTGGTCGGCGCCGTCGCCTGCGCCGAGGAGCCGGCCCCCATCGCGCCGGCCCCGGTCCAGACCGCTCCGGCCGCTGAAACGCCCCAGGATCTGCCGCTCGACGCGCTGCGAACCTTCGCCGATGTCTTCGGACGCATCAAGGAGGACTATGTCGAGGAGGTCGAGGACAAGTCCCTGATCGAGAATGCCATCCGCGGCATGTTGTCGGGACTCGACCCGCATTCGTCCTATGTCGACGGCGAGGAGTACCGCGACCTCCAGGTCGGCACCAGCGGCGAGTTCGGCGGACTCGGCATCGAGGTCGGCATGGAGGACGGTTTCGTCAAGGTGATCGCGCCGATCGACGACACGCCGGCCCAGCGCGCCGGACTCCAGGCCGGCGACATGATCATCCGCATCGACGACAAGCCGGTGAAGGGTCTGAGTCTGAACGAGGCGGTGCAATTGATGCGCGGCAAGCCCGGCACCCAGATCCGGCTCAGCATCCTGCGCGGGAGCGATGAGAAGCCCTTCGAGGTCGTCCTCGAACGCGCGGTCATCCAGGTGGCGAGCGTCAAGAGCCGGATGCTGGAACCCGGATTCGGCTATGTGCGTCTGACGCATTTCCAGGCGCATACCACCGACGACATGCTCAAGGCGATCGAGGAACTCAAGAAAGCCGGCGAGGGCCGGCTCAAGGGGCTGGTGCTGGATCTGCGCAACAATCCCGGCGGCGTGCTCAATGGCGCGGTCGGCGTCAGCGATGCTTTCCTGGCCGACGGGCTGATCGTCTATACCGAGGGCCGGGTCAAGAACAGCCAGATGCGCTTCAAGGCCGGTCCGGACGACGTGCTCGACGGCGCACCGATCGTGGTGCTGGTCAACGGCGGCAGCGCCTCGGCCTCCGAGATCGTCGCCGGCGCGCTCCAGGATCATCGGCGCGCCATCGTCATGGGCACCCGGACCTTCGGCAAGGGATCTGTCCAGACCATCGTGCCGATCGACGAGGACTCGGCCCTGAAGCTGACGACCGCGCGCTATTACACTCCGTCCGGGCGCTCGATCCAGGCCAACGGCATCGTGCCCGACATTGCCCTGGAGCGCGGCGAGTTCAAGCCGCTGGCCGATTCCGGACTCGGTTCGCTCAAGGAGTCCAATCTGGTTCGGCATCTCGACGGACAGGCGCCGGCGGGCGAGGAGCCGGCCGAACCCACACCAGACCCCTTGCCGCTCGCCGTCGAGGATTTCCAGCTCTCCGAGGCGCTCAACGTGCTCAAGGGACTGAACATCCTCGGCGCGGCGGCCAAACCCTGAGCCAACCATCAAGATGCCGGAGGATCCGTCATGCGCGTACTCGTCCCACTCGCCCAGGGCTGCGAGGAACTCGAAGCCGTCACCATCATCGATCTACTGCGCCGTGCCGAGGTCGAGGTCGTGACCGCCGGTCTGACCGAGGGTCCGGTCAGGGCCAGCCGTGACACTGTGCTGCTGCCCGACACCACGCTGGACGCGGTCGTGGACCAGGACTTCGACATGGTCGTCCTGCCCGGCGGGCTGCCCGGCGCCCGGTATCTGGAAGAGGATCCGCGTCTGTGTGCCATCCTGCGTCGTCACGCCGAGCGTGGCGCCTACACGGCGGCGATCTGTGCCGCCCCCAAGGTGCTGGCGAGCGCCGGGCTTCTCGACGGCAAACGGGCGACCTGCTATCCGGGCAGCGTGAAGCCGGAGGACTTCCCGCGTCTGAACCTGATCGACGAACCCGTGGTGATCGATGGCCGGGTCGTCACCGGACGCGGACCGGGAGCGGCCATGGATTTCGCGCTCGCGCTCATCGAGTCGCTCGCCGGACGCGAGCGGCGCGAGGCCGTCGAGTCGGCCCTGATCCGCTCGCATTGATCGAGACGTTCCACCTCCATTCTCAACGACCGCCGCCCCATGTCGCCCAGCCTCACACCGCTCGTCCTCGTCTCCATGGCCGCCCTGGTTCTCAGCCTGCTGCTCACGCGCCGGCTGGCGACGCGGGCGGGTTCGGGATTCGGTCCGCTCGATCATCCGAACGAGCGTTCACTGCACGCCACGCCGGTACCGCGCTCGGGCGGGCTGGGCGTGCTGGCGGGCGTGATCCTGACGCTCCTGGCCGCGCTCGGGCTGGGCTGGATGGAGACTGAGTTGGCTTGGATCGGAGGCGCGCTGCTGCTGGTCGCGCTGGTGTCCTTTCTCGACGACCTCGGGCATCTCTCCCCACTGGTGCGGCTGACGGCCCATGGGTTGGCCGCCGGCCTGCTCGTGTTCGGCGCATTGGGCTGGAGCCGTTTGGATCTGCCCGGCTTCACGCTGGCGTTTCCAGGCTGGCTCGCGCTCGTGCTCACGCTGCTGTTCGTGGTCTGGATGATCAATCTCTACAACTTCATGGACGGTATGGACGGTCTGGCCGGCGGCATGGCGGTGTTCGGCTTCCTGGCGCTGGCCTGGTTCGGTTGGCACGGCGGGGAGGCGGTCTATTCGCTGGTCTGTCTCGGCGTGGCGGCCTCCGCCGGCGGCTTTCTGGTCAGCAACTTTCCGCCGGCACGCATCTTCCTGGGTGACGTCGGCTCGTCGAGCCTGGGGCTGCTGGCCGCCGCGCTCGCGCTCTGGGGCGCCAAACTCGGACTCTTTCCGCTCTGGGTCGCCTGGCTGGTCTTCTCGCCCTTCATCGTCGATGCGACCTGGACGCTGCTGGCGCGTCTGGCGCGCGGCGAGCGGGTCTGGGAGGCGCATCGCTCGCATCACTATCAACGTCTGGTGCTGGCCGGCTGGAGTCACAGACGAACGGTGCTGCGCGCCTATGGACTGATGGCGGCGGTGGGCGCCTGCGCGATCGCGGCACCCGGACTCACTCCAGCTGATCAATGGATGCTGCTCGGGGGCTGGGCCGTAATCTATGGGGTCATCCACCTCAAGGTCGGGCTGGTCGAGCGTCGCGCCCGGATGGACGTCGCATGAATCCGCCCGTCGACCGGCTAAGTTCGCGCACCGCCGCCTTGAAGTACGATCTGCCGAGCATCCCGATGGCCTGGATGCTCGCCTCTTGGCGGCGCTTCGGTCTCGACGCCGCCGAGGGGACGGGCCAGAGGCTCGTCATGAGCGTGCTTCCCGGCCGGCGTTCCGAAACCGTTCACTCCAACGAGACCAGGGGCTGATCCAATGCAAGAAGACGCCATCCTAGTAGAGGACGCGCCGCCGATCAGCGCGCGGCGCGACGAGCTGGACGAATCGCTGCCGGACGCATCGGCGAATCCGATCCCGGAGGCGGTGGCCGAAGCGCCCGAGCCGAGCGCCGAGTCCCGGATCGCCGGTCATCTGATCGCCCAGTCCAAGCTGACCGCCGCCGACATGGCGCGCGCCCGGCGTCTGGCCGAGGAGGCGGGCGAGGCGCTCTTGCCCCTGCTGGTGCGTCTTGGGCTGGTGTCGGAGCGCGACATGGCGCTGGCCATGTCCGAGGTGCTGGCTCTGTCGCTGGCCGGCGGGTCGGACTTCCCCGAGGAGCCGGTGCGCGAGGATCTGCTCACGCTGCGCTTCATGAAGGATGCGCGCGTCCTGGTGCTCGCCGAGCAGACGGAGCATCTGCGCGTCGCCTTCGCCAATCCGGTCGACGACTTCGTCCGGACCGCCGTCGCGCTGGCCGCCGACCGACCGATCGAGGCCGTGGTCGCCCTGCCGAGCGAGATCGACTCGGCCATCGAGCGGCTCTACGAAAAGGTCGAGGAGACGCCCGAGACCGGCGAGTCCGAGACTGACTTCGGCGACTTCGACGAGGAAGACATCGAGCACCTCAAGGATCTGGCCAGTGAGGCGCCGGTCATCCGCATGGTCAACCAGCTCATCCAGCGCGCCGTCGAGTCGCGCGCTTCCGACATCCATATCGAACCCTTCGCCGATGAGCTGAAGGTCCGCTATCGCGTCGACGGGATTTTGAAAGAAGTCGACGCCCCGCCAGTGCGTTCCACGGCGGCCGTGATCTCGCGCGTCAAGATCATGTCCAAGCTCAACATCGCCGAGCGCCGTCTGCCGCAGGACGGACGCATCCCGATCCGCATCCAGGGCAAGGAGCTGGATCTGCGCGTTTCGACCGTGCCGACCATGTTCGGCGAGAGCGTGGTCATGCGTCTGCTCGACAAGGAGAGCGTGCGCTTCGATCTGGATGCGCTCGGTTTCGACGGCACGCCGCGCCGGCGTCTGAACACCATTCTGGAGCAACCCTACGGCATCCTGCTGGTCACGGGGCCGACCGGCTCGGGCAAGAGCACCACGCTCTACACGGCGCTCAGCCGGCTCAACACCCAGGAGCGCAAGATCATCACGGTCGAGGATCCGGTCGAATACCAGTTGCCCGGCATCAACCAGATCCAGGTCAAGTCCTCGATCGGCATGACCTTCGCCGGCGCGCTGCGCGCCATCGTGCGCCAGGATCCGGACATCATCATGGTCGGCGAGATGCGCGACCTGGAGACGGCGCGCATCGCCGTGCAGTCGGCGCTGACCGGTCACGTCGTGCTCTCGACGCTCCACACCAACGACGCGGCCAGCGGCGTGACACGCTTGCTGGACATGGGCGTCGAGGACTATCTGCTGACCTCGACCATCAACGGCATCCTTGCCCAGCGGCTGGTGCGCCGGCTCTGTCCGCACTGTCGCGAGTCTTATCGCGCCCAGTCCGAACTGGCCGCACGCTTTGCCCATATCAAAGGCTTGAGCGGACTGGCCGGTGAAGTCGATCTCCAGCGCGCCGTCGGTTGCGAGCAGTGCAACGGCACCGGTTATCGCGGCCGGCTGGTCATCACCGAGGTGCTGGTCATGTCCGAGACCATCCGTCAGGCGATCCTGGCCCATGCCACCGCTACCGAGATCAAGCGCATCGCGATGGAGGAAGGCATGGAGACCATGTATCAGGACGGACTGCGCAAAGCGCTCGACGGGCGCACCACCATCGAGGAGGTGTTGCGCGTGGCCGAGGCGGATTGAGTCCTTTGACTTTGGGGGGGTTGCATTGCTGAATCCGGTCGCGTATATTTCGCGGTCTTTCCCGTAGTGGACAAACGATTTACACGGCCAGCGCGCTGATCACCGTGCGCGGCCTCCCGGAGCGATGGAACATGACGACGACTGTTAGCGCCAAGCCCGCCGAGGTTCGCCGCGCTTGGTACCTGGTTGATGCCGAAGGCCAGACCCTGGGGCGTCTGGCAAGCGAGCTGGCACGCCGCCTGCGCGGCAAGCACAAGCCGCAGTACACCCCGCACGTGGACACGGGCGACTACATGGTGGTCGTGAATGCCGAGAAGATCCGTGTGACCGGCAACAAGCTTCAGGACAAGATGTACTATCGCCACACGGGCTATGTCGGCAACCTCAAGTCGACCAATCTGGAGAAGCTGTTGCAGACCGCGCCTGAGCGTGCCATTCAGATCGCCGTCAAGGGCATGTTGCCCCGCGGTCCGCTCGGTCGTGCCATGTTCAAGAAGCTGCGTGTCTACGCCGGCCCCAACCACGAACATCAGGCCCAGCAGCCGCAAGTCCTCGAACTCAACGTGTAGGAATCAGACTCATGTCGGAGACACAACTCGCCACTGGTCGTCGCAAGACCTCCGCCGCACGGGTCTTCCTGTCGCTGGGATCGGGCAACATCACCGTCAACAACCGTCCGCTGGATGAGTACTTCGGTCGCGAGACCGCGCGCATGGTCGTGCGTCAGCCGCTGGAGACCGCCGGTCTGGCCGAGCGTGTCGACGTCAAGATCACGGTTCGCGGCGGCGGCAACACCGGACAGGCCGGCGCTATCCGTCATGGTATCGCTCGCGCACTGGTCGAGTATAATGAGGAACTGCGCAGCCCCATGCGCCGCGCCGGTTTCCTGACTCGCGATGCACGCGAAGTCGAGCGTAAGAAGGTCGGTCTGCACAAGGCGCGCAAGCGTCCGCAGTACTCCAAGCGCTGATCGCTTCGAGACAGTTTTCCTGGGGAATCGTCTAACGGCAGGACAGCGGACTCTGACTCCGTCAATCTAGGTTCGAATCCTAGTTCCCCAGCCAAACAAAACAAGGGCTTACCGAAAACGGTAGGCCCTTTTTCTTTGTGCTGAGTCCAATATGAGTCCACACCGCTAAAAACCGCGCTACACTCCACGCCACACAAGGCCGTAAGGAGTCCCCGCCGTGGCGTCGATTCAGAAGCTCGACAACCGCACCAAGCCCTGGCAGGTCCGCATTCGCCGCAAGGGCCAGACCTTCATCGAATACTTCCGCACCAAGAAAGAGGCCGACGCCTTCGCCGCCAAGGTGGAAGCCGACTTCGACCGTTGGGCCAAGATCCTTGGCGGGGAGCTGCGCCGCCATACGCTCGCCGAGCTGATCGAGCGTTACATCACGATCTGGACCGGCAAGGATCCGACCCTGACGGCCCGGCTCGGCTGGTGGAAGGATCGCTTTGGCGACCGCTCGCTTTCGGAGTTCAACACGGACACCGTCCGCGAGGCGCTGGCCATCATGGAGAGCGAGCCGGCAAGCCGGGGAGGGCGCAAGGTGACGACGCTCACGACCACGCGCTCGAATGCGACCATCAACCGCTACAAGGCCGCGCTGAGTGCGGCATTCAAGACCGGCATCGATCGCGGCTGGTTCGGTCTCCAGGTCAACCCCTTCACCGGCATTCGCGACAGGAAGGAGAGCGGGCACCGATTCGGCCGTTGCCTGGAGGATGACGAACGCGCCCGGCTGCTGGAGGCGTGCGACCGCTCGACTGTGTGGCGGGATCTCGGGCTGTTCGTTCGCTTGGCGCTGGCGACCGGCGCGCGTCGAGGCGAGCTGGTCGGGCTGGAATGGCGTGACGTGGATCTCAAGGGCGGATCGATCCTGCTGCGCGAGACCAAGAACGGGGAGGATCGCCGCGTCCCGCTGCTCGGTGAGGTCCGCGCCTTGCTCGCCGATCACGCCAAGGTCCGGCGCCTGGACGATCCGCGCGTGTTCCCATCGGCCAAGACACACACCAACCCGCCCGTCGACAAAGCCTGGTCGGCCGCCAAGCAGGACGCCCAGGTCGAGAATCTGCGTCTGCATGATTTGCGTCACAGTTGCGGGAGCTATCTCGCCAAGGCCGGCGCGTCCGCGTTCCAAATCGCCGCGATCCTTGGGCACCGATCCGGCCCCGGACTGACTGCGCGCTATGTGCATCTGGTCGCCGAGGATTCGCGCGAGATCATGGAATCGGCACTGCGCGGAAAGATCGGGGAGGGAGCCTGACATGCAGCCAGTTCGAACGACGGACGACCATCACCATCGCGAGATACTGGCCGCCTGGAAGGCGGGGCGTGGTTATCGTGGTCTCTCTCATGGCTTCATCGACCGATACGTCATCAATGGCCCGCATCGCGAGACCCTGCAACGCATGATGCGTGACGCCGAATTCAAGTCTGTGGTCAATTCATTGCTGGCCGCGCACACTCTGCCGGGCATTCCGGCCCAGCAAGCCCTAGAAGGTGTGCTCCATGTGGCGTCCATGCCGACGAATGGCGTATTCGGCGATAAGTTCGATTGGTCTGCGCTCAATAAGGATTTCAAGAGCACAGTGAAAGCCGCGCACTCACTGAGTTACAAGCTCAAACGGCTGAATACGATAGCGCTTCAAGAGAAGCAAAATCAGGAGCTACCCCCAGCTCGGCGAGGGCGGCTCGACTACTCCACGCGACTGGTGGCGACGATCGACCAACTCTTAGCGGAGCTGGTCCGGCAATGCGAACTGCCCCCGCCGCCGCTCGAATACTATGAGTCCCGCAAGAAGGAAGGCCGCCGCGCGATGGCGCTACGAAAAGCGCGCGTTCTCAAACGCGAGTTCGCGCACCTGTACCGCAGGCCGCATCATCAAGCCGTTGCTGATCTCGTCAATCTGGCTGTGCTCGCCGAGCTGGCTGAGGATCTACCGGATAAGGAACCATGCAAGCTGACGGCTTGCGATGTCGAAAAACTCTGAGAATCCGAAGATTCGACTCCGAAAAAAATCCTGAATCTTCGTCGCGGCCAAGACTGCTCTGCGCGACCCTAAAACCTCCCAAGCAACCGGAGGTTTTAGACATGCCTGCACCGATCGACACCAATCCGGGCAAATCCGCCCTGGACCTGTCCGATATCGTCCCCTTCGCCGATTTCTGCCGTGAGGCCGAAAAGCGCAAGCTCGCCACGCGAACCGCGTTGCAGTGGTGGATGCGCTACCGGCGCGAGAATGGATTGCTCTCGTCCGGCGCCGTGGTCGAGAAGCGCGCCAACCCGCAAAGCAAACGCGCACTGCTGTTCGTGGTCCGGCCCCGTTTCGTCGAGTGGCTGACCAACAGCCACCAGCACGCCGCCTGACAGGGAGTCGTCACGATGCCGAGAAGATCACAGAAGATCCGCGCAGAACGGCGCGAGAAGCAGGCCCGGAAGTGGGCCACAAATGAGAACGCCCCGACGCGCGACCGTCGAGGCGTTGCAAAGCAGTCCGATTTGGGCGTATCGTTAAAGCCGTTCCCCCCGGCCCTGCCAGGCCAAAGGGGACATTTAAGCACCGACCTGTGAAGCCAATGGTGCACCGGCAAGCGCGATTGTACCCCGTTCGGGGTCTGTCTGCCATGCGCGCTCGCTCGCCTGCCCGCCGTCTTTGCGGTCGGTCCATCCATGTTCCACATGAGGACCGTACCCATGTTCCCGACTTTCAATGTCGACTCCCATCCCGAGCTGAATCCGCTTGTCGGCTCCAGCCTGTACGAGACCGCGCTGAACTGTGCCAGCGCCTTGCGCTGGCTCATGGCCATCGATGTCGAGCGCCTGTCTGATAAGGCCGCCGAAGATGGCTTGTACAGCGTCATCAACCCGATTCTGGGCGCCCTGGAATGCGCGGCAGGACGCGAGGAAGGCTGCATCACGCTCTCGGCCGGCGACTCCAAGCGCCTTCGCGCACTGGCCAGCGAAGCGCATCAAGGCCATATCGCCGCCGCCCTGAATGCCGCGATCGATGCGGCTGAGATCCTGACTGAGCAGGAAACCGAGGCCAAAGCCGCCGCCGAACCCGAACGCCAGCGCCGCATTGCCGAGGCATTGCGCGCCGTCGCCGATGATGTCGAGCGTCAGGCCAAGGAGGGTGAGCGTCCCGAACCCCTGAATCTGGACCTGTCCGACGCCGAGCTGGCCCAGCTTCGCTCCCTCGCCGAGCAGGAGGGCGCCGACCTGCCCCGCACCGCCGGCCGGCTGCTGGCTGCCGCGCTGCATCGCCATGCCGATGCGGTGACGGGAGGTGCGCAATGATCGAGCAACGCCGCTACGCCCTGGACGCCTGCCGCGCCGTCATCCGCGAACTGGATAGCCGGCTCAGCGAATGCTCATTGACGAGCGAAAACCGAGACCACGCCGTTTGGCTTGTGACTGGCGCCGCGATCCTGGCTGATGTCGCCGTTGAATGGCGCGACTCGGAACCCACGCCAACACCGGTACCCGCCACCGACACCCCGAAGGCGACCGAGCCGGAATCCGTCTGTGACCTGCTCGCCGATCTCGACTGGTATCTGAGTCCGTCCCAGCACCGGGCGCTTCGCCGCTTGGCCGATGAGCGTTACGACGGGAATCTCAAGCTGGCGCTCGCCAGCCTCTTCGAGGGCGCGCTTGAGGAACTGGAGGGTGCCGACCAATGAGCACTTATCCCGAGTCCTTCAAACTGAGCTACGCGCTCAGCAAGCAATTGGCATCGGCCCACACGCTCGCATCCAGCTATGGCGATCTCGAATTGGATGATGAGCTTCGTCGAGCCGTCGCGCGGGCACTGAGGCCGATCCTCGAATGCCGCTTGAAGCAGGCCGAGAAGCAGGAGTCGAAGCGATGACCAGCAGCCCCAAGGACGGGGCCGCTTCGGCCCCGACGAAACGTGCCCGGCGCGGGATTCGGCTGCACACCGACCCGCCGCCGGTCTCCTTCCCTCCATCTGGCTTCCCCATCGCGACCGTGGCCAATCGCTTTGGCGCGGTCGAACAGCGCGAGCTGGTGAACTGGTCTGCCCTGGTCGAGCGCCTGACACACACCAAGCCTGGCCCCAAGGACGGCCCGGCATGGCTGCCCGCTGATATCGATCCAGGCCCACGCTCTGCCGAGCGCGTCCGCGCGTGGTCGGTTCTCCCGCTGGACGTGGAAGCCACCACCCACGGCACCGGCGCGGCTAAGACCGTGGTCGGTCTCGAACCGCCGCCCCTCGCCGAGATCCTGGACGAACTCCAGGCGAGCGGTTGGCGCTGCATCGGTCACACCACGCATAGCCACCTGGACCCGACGATCCAGCCGACCGACCGCGAACACCACCGCTATCGGCTGGTGTTCGCGCTCTCGCGCCCCTTGGCCCCCGCCGAGATCCGCCCGTTGGGCCTGCACCTGGCCGCCGTGCTGGGTCTGAGCGAGTGTGTCGACGCCAAATGCCTGGAACCGGCCCGCCTACTGTATCTGCCGCGCTGCCCCCAGGAGCGGCTTGAACACTTCCAGGCCCGCGCCGTCGAGGGCGAACCGCTCGACGTGGACCGCCTGCTCGAAGCCGCCCAGCACGCCGAGGCCATGCTTCGTGCAGTCAGCCAAGCACCGCCGCCCGCCCACTCGACGCCCCAGGACGGCCCGTCTGTCATCACCGCCTTCAACGAAGCCCATGACCCCGGCGAGCTGCTGACCCGGCATGGCTACATCCCGAAGGGTCGGGGTCGCTGGCTGCACCCGGCGTCTTCGTCGGGTATGCCCGGAGTCCGGTTGTTGTCGGAGACCGGCAAGGTCTACTCCGATCATGGCGGCGATCCGCTGGCCGATGGGCACCCCCACGATGCGTTCGACCTGTACCGCATCCTCGCCCATGGGGGCGACCAGAAAACCGCCGTGCGGGAAGCGGCCCGGTTGCTGGGGCTGAGCCGGGGCGGATCATCGCGCCGCGAGTCACGCCATGAGCCGCCCATTGAGGCACCACCCCCCGCGCCCCCCGAGGATCTGGACGACAGCGCGCCGCCGAGTCTGCCCCCGGAGAACCTGCGTCTCGGGCAATACCTCTGGCGTGGTGGCGAGTTCTACCTGGTGCGCGTTTCGGTTGGCCGTGGAGCCGACGCCAGTCCGACCGAGAGCACGACCAAGCTGGCCAATTTCTCGGCGATCGTCACCGAGGAACGCCAGCGCGACGACGGCGAGACGGTCGAGAATGCCACGCTGCTGACGATCTTCCAGCCGCGCGGGGGACGCATCACCGAAACCCTGGTCGAGATCCCAACCGATCGCTTCGCCGGCCTGACCTGGATCACCCCCAAGCTGGGGCATCACTTCGTCGTCACGGCCGGCAACTCGATCCGCGACCATCTGCGCGCCTGCATTCAAACCTTCTCCGCCCACTTCCAGGTCCAGACGCGACGGGTCTACACCCACAGCGGATGGCGCAAGATCGGCGGCGAACTCCACTACCTGCACGCCGGCGGGGCGATCACCGCCCATGGAGCGCGCGACGATCTCGCCGTTGACCTGCCCGACCCGCGCTATCACTTGCCGGCTCCCCCCGCGCCCCCCGAGTTGCGGGAGGCCGTGCGCGCGACCTTGCGCCTGGTGGACCTGTCCACGGCTCAGCCAGGCATTGGCGCCGTCCAGTTGGCACGCATCGCGGCCCCACCCTTGGCGCCGTGGGTGCGGCTCGATTGGGGCGTGTTTGTCGTCGGGCGCACCGGCTGCCTCAAGACCGAGCTGGCCGCCTTGGCGATGGCCCACTACGGTCAGTTCCACGCCCGCGCGCTGCCCGGATCATGGGAATCGTCCGAGGGCGCGTTGCTGCTTCAGGCCCACGCCGTCAAGGATGCGCTGTTCGAGATCGACGACTTCAACCCGAGCGGGGCGGCCCACGATCAGGCCCAGTTGGCGAAGAAGGCCGATCGGGTCTTTCGGGGCGCCGCCAATGCGGCCGGACGCGAGCGCCTGACCGCCGATATCCGTCTACGCAAGGGACAGCACCCGCGCGGCCTGGTGTCTGCGTCCGGCGAAGACCTGCCCCCTGGTCGCAGTCTGCGCGCCCGACTCTGGACGGTCGAACTCGACGTGGGGTCGATCGACCTATCCAAGCTGACCGCCTGCCAGCGCGACGCGGCCCAGGGCGTCTATCGCCAAAGCCTGGCCGGATACCTGCAATGGCTCGCCGGGCGCGCGGATGACTTGGGCGCGAAGCTGCCGACGCGCTATGAGAGCTTGCGCACCCAGGCCCCTGAAGCCTTACGCGCGCATGGTCGCATCCCATCCAACTTGGCCGGCCTGACCGTCGCTCTGGAGACCTTCGTCACCTTTGCCGTCGACGTCGGCGCGCTCGAATCTGATCAGGCCCACGCGCTGCTCGTCCGGCTGGTCGGGGCGCTCCAGGCTCAAGCCAAGAATCAAGCCGACATCCAGGATCAGTCAGAGGACGCGACGCGCTTCATAGAGATGCTGCGCGCCGCACTCGCCACCGGCCGCGCGCACCTGGTCGACGCGGCCCACTGGCCGGCAACGCGGCCGCCCACCATGCACGCGGCTCTGCTCGGCTGGCGTGGTCGCATCCGACAGAAGGACGACCCCGACGACGGCCCGCGTTACGAAGAGCAGGGCGAGCTGATCGGCTATGTCGAGGGTACGCGGGGCGAGGTCTGGTTGATGCCGGACGCCGCTTACTCCGTCGTCTCCCGGATCGCCCGAGATCAGAACGCCGGCGCCCTGCGCACCCAGGCCAGACTTGGGCGCGCGCTGGTGGAGAAGGGCTATCTGCGCTCCGGCGAGGGTCGCAATGTCGGGTATCGCCATGGTCGACGCGGCATCACCCCGCCGCGCGTCTGGTGCCTGCCGATGGCCAAGCTGGTGGAGGGTGGAGAATGAATCGGCTTACACCTTTCGCTCTATCGTGTGTCGTCAAAGTTGAGACCACTATTAGATTTTGTCGGAAATGTCGGAAATGTCGGAAATCAAGAGAAAAGCCATTGAGGATCAATAAGGTTAGGAGTTCCGATTTTGGCTAAACCCTGTCGGAAGTGTCGGAAAAGATCACCGCCACCGGCCTGAAAATTCCGACATTTCCGACACGCAAAACTTTGTCGGAACGCCAAAGCCAATGATCCTAAAGGCTTTTCCGACATTCCGACATTTCCGACATTTTTCGACATACCCGCGCAATACTTTGCACGCACTCAAGCAGTGAGACACGTAAAGATGAAGACAACACGCCCGAGGAATTCCTGCCCCTTCTGTGGGTTTCTCTCTACCCAAGTGCTCGGACCAAGGACGACCCCGAACGCATCGACCCATGCCAAGGGGTATCAGGTGGAGTGCATCAACTGTGGCGCGCGCGGCCCATGCGGGATGGCTACGCCACGCGATGCGGTCGCTGTGTGGGATACGGGAGACGGTATGTATCGCCGACCTGCGGTCCAGGCTGCCGAGACTTTGGCGCCCGGCGGGTAGGTTCTTCCTGAGCACTCGTACTGCGGGTGCGAGACTCGCGAGATTTAGCTAGTTGGTGTACGCCATTCATGGTCAACCCCTCCTGACAACCGACCGACAGAGCAAACAACATGGCCAAACCTGAGCAAAAAACAGGCTCAGCATCGAAGATGTTAGCTTCGCTCCCCCTGGAACAGACCGGCTTGGGGTTCCGAATCACCCGCGCCGATCTGGCCAAGCTGCTGGGGTGCTCGCGCGCTTACGTCACGGAGCTGGTCGATAAGGGCGTCGTCCCGATTGAGCGGAACGGCCGCATCGATCCTGATCGCGCCGTCCGCGAACTCCTGCGCCGCCAACCCAACGGCGGCCGGCTTCGCTTCCTCGTCAGCATCCGTCACGAGATCGACGAAGCCCACGCGCGCGCCCAACAAGCACAGGAAGCCGCCACCCAAGCGACCACCAGCCTGGCCGAACTGCGCAAGCTGATCACCCCTTTGACGCGCGCGCTCCTGGAGTCCGAACGCCGCCTAGACCTGCTACTCGAGGAACTGGACCCGGTACTCGGCGAGAGCTACGACGATGAAATCTCCAATTCGCTGGACAGCGCATTCACCCGCGCGGCATCCACCAGCAACGCCGGGCTATTCGAGCACCTGGTCGAGTCCGACGAAGCGCTGGCCGCCCTGGTCGCCGCCGTCCGCCCGGATCTCGCACCGCCACCACCACCCGCGCTGTGCGAGGCCATCACCGAGGCACTGGAAGGCGAGCCGCTGCCGCTGCTGGCCGATCTCGACGAACCGCCGACCGAGGCGACCAGCGACCCGGCCGCTCTGGAGACCCTACCGTGAATACGATCGACCGCCTGACCTTCACCAACCCAGACGCCCGCCGCGCCATGGAAGCCGACGCCCGTCACCTGCTGAGCCTGGCCCTGAGCGCCCAAGGTCCGGCCGCCCTGGCGTGCCCCCGCCGTGCCGCCGCGCTGCACGAAGCTGGGCATGTGGTGATGTACCTGGACCACGGCCGCCGCGTCCGCTCCGTGAAGATTTTCGAGCGCGATGGATTCTGGCTCGGGATGACGCGCGCGGCCGGTCGGCTCTACATCGACGAATGGACACATCCACTCGCCGATCTGGTCGAGGCCAAGATCCTCCTGGCCGGCCCCTTCGCCGAGCTGGCCTTGAGCGGATCGCCCGCGCTCGGTGCGGGTGTCGACGAGCTGGCCTTGGCGCGTGCGATCGTCGGGCAAGCGTCCAGCAAGCTGGATGAAGACCCCGAACACCTGATGACCGAGACACTGACCGAAGTGTTGGAGCGACTGCGCGACCACCGCCGCGCACTCGACGAGATGGCCGCACTGCTCCAGCGACACCGCAAGCTGAGCGGCGAGCGCGTCACGGCCGTGCTCCGGCGTCATGCGTCCGGGTATGCATAGGTTCTTTCCCGAGCGTCCGGGATGCGGACGCAAAGGGCGCGGAATTCGGCTAGAAACGTGGACTTATGGGTATGAAAAATCAAGCACTTGCATCATTCGAATACCAAGAGCGACAGGGAGCGCAACGCGAATATGCCCAGTTGGTCGAGGTCTCGGACGCGATCCGGTTTCAGTTTCCGGAATGGCTGTTGAACGCGAAGGGGGGCGCCACCGCCCTCAGGGAGACCACCACCGAGGCCGACCCCACATGACCACGCTCACCATCGTCGCCGAGTTCGGCCCGCGCCGCGATCGAGCGCTGTTCATGCGCCAGATCTCCGCGCGCTTCGCCCGGCTCGATTACTACGATCGCCTCCCCCGCGTCCGTGACTTCCTGTCCGGTCGCCGCCTGCCGACGCTGGACGCCGCCCGCGCCCTGGTCGACACGATCGCCCGCACCGTGCGCTTTGCGGACGCCAGCGGACTCGAACCCGCTCGGGAGTCGCGCGCCTGTCTCGGCGGCCTGCACGATGACGGATTCGATCACGTCACGACCTGGACCTTTGATGGCGGCCTGGTGCTGTGCACCGAACCGTATGGCGGTCCCGACGCCGCGCAGTCCTGGTGCTCGGATCACGGCTGGAGTGCGCGCCCCCTGCCGGCGTGGTCGACCTGGAACCCGCCGAACACGACGCTCATCCTGACTAGTCCGCCCGATGGTGGTGCTCTGCTCGACCCGATCCTGTCTCGGCTCGCGGCCGCCGAGCCGCTACCGATCACCGATCGCTGCACGGCCGGCGAGGTGCGATCCCCCACAAGAGGCACACGGCTATGACGATCCAGCACCTTGAGCCAGACCCGGTCGCCGTGGAGTCCAACCGATGCCCCATCGAAGCCCTGCTGCGGGTCGCGGACATCGCGTCCGCGCCCTGGCTGAAGCGTGCGATCCGCGACTATCTCCAGGGCGCCGCGCTCGACGAGGCCCTTGGACTGAGCGGCGCCCCAGGGCGCCCGACCGCCCGGACGCGCTATCTGCGCCGCCGGCGCGATCACTTCCTGCACCAAGCCTGGCTTGAGATCCCCGGCGAGTTGGGACCGTTCGAGCGCTCCGAGGCCCTGGAGCGCGAGTGCCGGCGCGTCGAGAGTCTCTGGCCCAGCCTTCGGCACCGATCGGACCCACCGGCGAACTTCAACGCCGTCCGCTGTGCCATCTTCCGCGCCCTTCAAACCGGCGAGACACTGCCCAAACTCCGCCAGCTACACAGCATTTGCACTGCACTGCATTGACCCTATCGATTGCACTCCGTTGGGTTCAGGATGCACGCATCCAAAACCCACCGGAGCCGGCAGTGTCCACCAATCCCAAGACCCACGAAGCCCTGACGATCGCGCGCCAAGACCTGATCGACGCCTTCGAGCGCTATCGCGACAGCAAGGCGCGCGCCCATGAACTGAAGGAGCGCACGCTCAAGGCCAGTCAGGATCTCGAATCCGCCCGTCACGCGCTGGAGCACGCCAAGCGTGCCGCAAACGAAGCCTTCGACGAGCACCTGGCCGGCAAGCTTGAGCTGACCGCCATCGAGCAGCGCCACGCCGAGGTGTCGCGCCTCGAACAGCAAGTCAAGCTCCTCGCCGAACTGGAGGAGCGTTTCCGCCAAGCCAAGCCGATCGGCGCCGAGGAGGCCTACCACGCGCTACGCGCTGCACGCGACACCTTCGCCCGCCAACTGGGTCGCGCGAACGTGGGCGATTTCGACGGCCTGCGGTCCCGCTTGCTCGAAGCCTTCGCGGCCGATCTGTGGGGGCGGAAGATCCAGGCCACCGAGATCACATCCACAACCGGATTGCGCTTCGGCGATTTCGTGGGCGACTTCTTGGGTCTCCCGGATTCGACGGAGCTGAGCGACGCTTACGCCCGCCTGATCGTCACCCACCTGGTCAACCTACCCGAGGGACTGTCATGACCGAGATCGTCTGCCGCACCGGCGTTGGCGGCGATGCGCTGGAACTGGTCAGGCTCGACGGCCAGCGCTTCGCGCTGCGTCACCCCGAGACCGGCGCCATCGTCCGCCATGTCTCCGACTCCGAGGCCCGCCGGATCAGCCAGCGCCCCGGCACGCTGCACTACACCAACCCAACCGACCTTCAGGCACGCGCCCCGCGCCCCGTATCCAGGAGCCGCCGCTCATGAGAACCGTCCGCCACAACTTCAAGCCGTTCGCGATGCGCAAACCCGGCGAGCTGCGCGCATTCGACCCGGCCCTGTATGCCGGCGGCCGGCGCCAAGCCGAGCACGCCGCCCACCGCGCCGGAGCCTGGCTCAGAGCAGCCGTTTTCGGCGACGAGCGCGCGCGCAACTGGTGCCGTGAGAACGGAATGCAGCGCGCCCTGACTGGCATCGGCCCTGGACAGTCCGCCATCGTTCCCGACGAACTGGTCGGCCCCATCATCCGCTTGCGCGAGTCTTATGGTGTGGTCCGGCGATTGTGTCGACGCCACCCGATGGCCAGCGGAACAGCCACGATCCCACACGACACCGGCGACACACCCGCTTGGTTCGTCGGTCGCGAAGCGCCGCCGTCACCCAGTGACCCAACGCTGGATGCGATCACGTTGACAGCCCTCAATCTGGCCGCCGAAACGCGGATCTCGAACGACTATGCTCAGGACGTGACCCTGGTCGATCTGGCTGAATATGTCGTCGAGCAGATGGCTCAAGCCTTCGCGCGCAAGGAGGACGAGTGCCTGATCGACGGCGATGGAACGAGCACCTATGGCGGTATCGTCGGTCTGCGCTCGGCGATCCTTGGCAAGGCCGGGGGCGTCTCCGCCGCATCGGGGCATTCCACCCTTGGCGACATCGACACGACCGACCTTCGAGCATTGATGGGGCGTCTGCCCGACTATCCAGGTATGACGCCCGTCTGGTTGTGCTCGAAAAAGGCGCGCGAACTGGTGTTCGGTCGCCTGATGGACGCCGCCGGCGGTAATACAGCGGCGACGCTGGCTGAAGCGGATTCTCTTGAGTATGCCGGCTTCGAGATTGTCACCACTCCTGCCATGCCGGCGAGCTTCAGCGATCTGAGCGATGAGGCGATGCTGATCTTCGGTGATTTGCGGCTGGGTGCCATTTTCGGCGACCGTCAAACCCTAACGCTGCGCGTCGACCCCTACAGCCTGTCGAGCTATCAGCAGACGAAGGTTATCTGTAGCGAGCGCTTCGACCTGAATGTCTCCCCTGGCGTCGGTAGTGCGACGGAAGCCGGCCCCATCGTCGCGCTGATCGGAACCGCTTGAAACCCACAATGAATCCGGTCGAGCGAGATCCGGCTCGCTCCGACCTGCTCGACGCGCGGTAGATCTGCCCGCGCGAGGTTTCGGCCCGCCGGCTGGTCGCGAGCAAAAGCCGGCACCCTTCGCTTTCCCTCCTATGAGCCACACCGGGCACCGGATGTCCGCGCGAGCCATGAAGCCGACCACCCAGGTCGAGGGTCATCCACTGACAGCCTGGAGCCGACCACCCAGGTCGAGGGTCATCCACTGACAGCCTGGAGCCGACCGCCCTGGCTGAGGATCATCCGCATGATGACTTGGAGCCGACCACCCAGGTCGAGGGTCGAGCCGTCTCTTTTCACGCGGTCTCTGCGCGATTCGTCACAGTGTCGAAATATCCTTGTATTTTCGTCACTGTGCGCTATATTCAAGTCACCTATAACCGACACGGTGACGAGAAATGAGCGACACGACCACCGCCACACCGAAGAAGCGCGGCCGCCCGAAAGGCCCGCGTCCGGCTCTGACATCGGCTGAGCGGATGCGGCAGGCTCGGGAGCGCGTCCGGTTCGCCCTGGACGATCCCGAGGGCAACATCACCACGTTACCCGACCAACTGCTGCTGGAAGCCGTGGCCCTGGCGTATCGAAAAGACCGGCCCGGCGCGCTGTTCTACGGCGTCGAGGAACTGTTCGGGCGGCTTAATGCGCGCTCCAGTGACGATCACACCTATGTGGTGCATCTGGAGCGGATACCGAAAGGCGACACAGTGACGAATAAGGCGGCTGATAATGGCGTCACTGTAACGTAAAATGAGTCCGAAGATACCGACACAGTGACAGATATTAAGCCGAATTTACCCCCAAAAAGGGGAAAAGGGCGGACGCCCCTGGAAAGCGACACAGTGACGCCAGCACCGGCCCTGGAGCGGAACGCACCGCCGCGCAGTGATGCCGACCTGGTCGGTCTGCTGCTCGACCGGTTCGGCACCTATACCGACATCGCCCGTGCTATGGCCGCCGCCGGGCACAAGATCGACCGCTCCAACCTGAGCCGCATCCATCGCGAGGGCCAGACAGCATCGCGAGAGACGCGCGCCGCCCTGGTGTCCGAGGTCGAAGCGCTGGAGCAGGATGGATAATCGGCTGGGTGGTATTTCACCACCCCATGGGCGCATTTCCTCGCGCGCGCGGAGCCGGCGATGGACAAATTTGAGCATCGGCGTCCAACTCCCGCATTTCCTCGCGCGCGCGGAGCCGGCCCTATGCGCCGGGCGACAAGGTCATTCAGCTGGCGCATTTCCTCGCGCGCGCGGAGCCGGCCGCCTCATCCAGTGCAGGGATCTGACTGGCCGGCGCATTTCCTCGCGCGCGCGGAGCCGGCTTAGCAAATCCGGGAAGATCCCGGATTTTCGGCCGGCGCGAGTGCCAGACAGCATCGCGAGAGACGCACACCGCCCTGGTGGCCGAGGTCGAAGCGCTAGAGCAGGATGGCTGATCCAGCGGAACACCCATCACCGATCAGGCCGCTAAGCTCTGGTATCCTGAGATGACCGCCGCACCATAGAAGGATCGACGCCCCCTGGTGGCTCAGGGATAGATCGTTATGCTTCGAGACAACCAACAACCCGAGAGAGACACCCAATGACCACCATCGTTCTCGACACCCTGGCCTATGCTGAAAAGCTCAAGTCCGGTGGCTTCAGTGAACAGCAAGCCGCGACCCAAGCCCACGCCCTGGCAGAGATCATTGACCGGCAGATAGCCACCAAGGGGGATGTCGAGGCCCGCGAGAATAACCTCAGGCGCGACATCGAGGCACTGCGTCTGGAGGTGAAACGCGACATCGCGGAAACGAACGCGCGCATCGCCGAGAGCAAGGCCGAGCTGATCCGCTGGGTTGTTGGGGCAGGATTCCTTCAGACTACGCTTATCATCGGCGCACTGATGAAGATGAGCGGAATAGTCTAGACGAGACCCAAAAGCTATGATCCCAGACCCGCCGATTGGCGGGTTTTTCATGGGCGCGTCTAGGCCGCGCTGTGGGATACGGCCCTGATCGCCGATCTGCCGTGAACCCCACCCCAGGGCATTCGAGGAAGCGGTCAACGGAGTTTCGAAAAGCTGACCTGATTCACCCCTGAGTCCAATCTGAGTCCACTGCCCGCCGCGTTGACGCGCAAAACGGCACCATTCAGCACTAGCGCAAACAGATAAGCCGCTGATTTTTATGGCGTTGAATGGTGCCCCGAAGCGTTCAAAAGTGCCGGACTCGGACTCTGACTCCGTCAATCTAGGTTCGAATCCTAGTTCCCCAGCCAAACAAAACAAGGGCTTAGCCGCAAGGCTAGGCCCTTTGTTTTTGGGTTCCGGGCGTATTCTGGGTGCAGCCACGTACAGCATGTTCCAGGAAGAGCTAGTTGCGGATAAGATTAGGGTTCACACACGTCTTGCCTGAACTGCCGGGCGTCAGCCAGCGTGCCACGATCACAGGACCGAACCCGAAGCGATGACCCGCGACCAACTGAAGCGACTGGAAGCCGATCTCTGGGCCGCTGCCGACACTCTCCGCGCCAACTCCGACCTCAAGGCGTCCGAATACAGTACGCCGGTCCTTGGCCTGATCTTCCTCAAGTTTGCCGATATCAACTACCGCCGTCACGAAGCGACAATCCAGGCTGAGTTCGAGCAGCTCAAGGGAACGCGCCGCGAACGTCCGCTACACGAGATCGCGCTTGCCAAGTGCGGTCTCTATCTTCCCGACCACGCGCGTTACAGCTATCTGCTCGACCTTCCAGAGGACCGGAACATCGCCAAGGCGATCGAGGAGGCGATGGACGCTATCGAGGCGTACAAGCCTGAGCTGGCGGGCAGTCTGCCGAAGCACGAGTACCACCGGCTCACCCAGAGTGCTGAAGAGACCCGGCACCTTCCGTTCGCGCTGCTACGCCAGTTCGACAACATCCCCGAGGATGCCACGGGCGACATCTTTGGGCAGATCTACGAATATTTTCTCGGCAAATTCGCGCTGGCCGAGGGGCAGGGTGGAGGCGAGTTCTTCACCCCGCGCTCGGTGGTGCAGCTCATGGTCGAGATCATTGAGCCGCACGGGGGCACGGTCTTCGATCCGGCCTGCGGCTCGGGTGGGATGTTCGTCCAGTCTGCCGACTTCATTCGGCGTCATCGTCAGGAACTGGAATCACAGGGACG
Organism: Allochromatium humboldtianum; assembly: GCF_013385175.1. Classification (GTDB taxonomy): domain Bacteria; phylum Pseudomonadota; class Gammaproteobacteria; order Chromatiales; family Chromatiaceae; genus Thermochromatium; species Thermochromatium humboldtianum. Next base: position 232,132 of record NZ_JABZEO010000005.1, read on the forward strand.
GGACACCAGTGTCTATGTCTACGGACAGGAGAAGCAGGGCGAGACGGTCAAGCTGGCGCGCATGAACCTAGCCGTCAACGGGCTGCGCGGCGAGATTGAACCCGCCAACACCTATTATGGCGACGCTTTCGGTTCGCTCGGTCGCTTCGACTATGTGCTCGCCAATCCGCCGTTCAACGTCGACGATGTCTCGCTCTCGGCGGTCGAGAAGGACAGCCGTTTCAACACCTACGGCATCCCGCGCAACAAGACCAAGGCCAAGAAGTCCGAGCAGGGCAAGGAGACCGTCCCCAACGCGAACTATCTCTGGATCAATCTGTTCGCGACCTCGCTCAAGGAACCGAGCGACAGCTCTCCCGGCGGACGCGCGGCGCTGGTGATGGCCAATTCGGCGTCGGACGCGCGCAACACGGAGGCCGATATTCGCCGGACGCTGATCGAGAAAAACTTGATCTACGGCATGCTGACGCTGCCGTCGAATATGTTTTATACGGTGACGCTGCCAGCGACCCTGTGGTTCTTCGACAAGGGTAAGACCGATGAGCGCGTACTGTTCATCGATGCCCGCAACATCTTTACGCCGATTGATCGCGCCCATCGTGAGTTCTCCGAGGAGCAGATCCAGAACATCGCGGTTATCAGTCGGTTGCACAAGGGGCGGCGCGAGGCGTTTTTGGCGCTGATCGATCGCTATTTCGCCTCGGGCATGGAGCGTTTGGTCGAGAACCGGGCGCAGGTGGAACCGGTCGCGACGCAGCTTCTCGAAGTCCTCGATGAACAGGCCGATGCGGAGGCGATCGACCGTCTGAAAGCCGCCTGGAACGAACTGGTCCCCCTGGAGCAGGCCTATACCGCCTATCAGCAGCAGAACCCGCCTGTCTCTCTGGGAGAGGCTCCAGAGGTGAGCGACATCGAGGCCAGGAACACCGCCCAACGCGAGCTACGCGCGACCTTCGCCCCGTTCTTTGCTCAGTTGCATGAGTGCCTCAAGCAGATTGACAAGGCAGTGCGTCGTCACGAGAAAGCCTTGGCGGAGCAGGCACGGGCAGCGGGCAAGCGCCAGGTGGTTGATCGTGCAACCAAGCAGCTCAAGACGGCGCTCGAAGCCTTACATGCAGAGGTGAAGAACGCCGAGAGTTTCTTTGGGCATATCCAGTGGTTGCAGGAGCGTTTCCCCGAAGCGCGCTACGAGGATGTCACCGGACTTTGCAAGCTGGCGGATCTCGATGAGATCAAGGAGCAGGATTATTCGCTCAATCCGGGGCGCTATGTGGGGGTGGTGATCGAGGAGGACGGAAAGACGGAGGAGGAGTTTTTGCAAACCATTCTAGATTTTAACGAACAGCTTGCGACTCTGAACTCTGAGGCAGCTATTCTTTCCTCAGTGATTGAATCCAACATCTCGAAGATTTCCGAGGGTACATGAAAAACTGGAAAGACGTGCCTTTCGATGAACTTCTTGTCGAGAGCCGAGATGGCGAGTGGGGGCTGAGTCAGCCGGAAGTTGGTCATACTGAAGCGGTCGTCGTTCGCGGTACCGACTTCTCCAGCATAAATAATCCAGGTCAGAATTTGCCGCATCGCTGGATAAAAGATCATTTGGTCGAACGCAAGAGGCTTCAACCTGGAGACATTATTTTCGAGATGGCGGGAGGAACATCCACGCAATCTACAGGTAGAAGCGCTTTGTTGAAACCTGGAGTCTTTGAGCGCAATGCGCCATTACCCATACTATGCGCTAGTTTCAGTCGTCATTTGCGTCTTGATGCCTCCAAATTCTGTCCGGAATTTGTTTACTATTTTCTTCAAACTTTGCACCGTTCAGGGTACATGGGGGTTTTTCATACTCAGCATACAGGTGTGGCTCGGTTTCAATATTCATCTTTTAAAAAACACACCACCCTCAAGATTCCAGATCTTTTGGTCCAACGCAAAATCGCAGCGATTCTAACGGCTTATGACGATCTGATCGATATCAACAACCGCCGAATAGCCATGCTTGAAAAGATGGCCGAGGAAATCTATCGCGAATGGTTCGTTCGTATGCGTTTTCCTGGCCACAAAAACACCAAATTTTTTAAAGGTGTGCCAGAGGGGTGGAAAGAGGTTGAGCTTCGAGAAGTGTGCGATGAAGCATCGAAAAGTACGAAGTCGGGGGAACATTTGTCTGATAGATTTTACCTCCCCCTTGATTTATTGGCATCTAGGCAAATGCTGCCAATCGATCACTACGACTATACATCCGCCCAGAGCAGCTTGGCACTATTTGAGAAGGGCGATATTCTTTTCGGCGCAATGCGTCCCTATCAACATAAAATAATTGTTGCGCCGTTCAACGGCGTAACAAGAACAACGATGTTCGTGATTCGGCCCAAGAAAGATTACCTCCATGCATACTGCTACCTGAACCTTTTTCAGGACTCATCTGTCGAATATGCAACCCTAATATGCAATGGATCAGATCGTCCTTATGTCGTTTGGAATAAAGCAATGGAACGTATGAAGGTTTTTTTGCCTCAAAAGGAAATATTGATCAATTTTGAAAAAATCGTAGCTCCAATTCTCACGAGTATTCATGATTTTTACTTCATCCAGCGAAAGTTGGCTGAAACCCGCGATCTCCTCCTCCCACGCCTGATCTCCGGCAAGCTCTCTGTCGAAGACCTCGACATCCAATTTCCGCTCAGTATGCGCGATGACAGCGAGGCGGACGATCGCTTGGATAAAACGCCATGAGTCCAACCGTCTTCAAGGAGTCTGGTTATCGCTTTTTCTTCTTCTCAAGGGAAGAGGAGCGCATGCATGTGCACATCATGTCCAGCGAAGGCGAAGCCAAATTCTGGCTCGAACCCGAAATCGAACTGGCCAGAAATCACGGTCACTCAAGAAAACAACTGAAGAATATCGAATCACTGATCGAGGTTCACCATGATGAACTCGTTAGCGTTTGGAAACAGCATTTCGGACGTTGAGATCACCAATATCTCAGCCCATGGAGTGTGGCTGCTGGCGCACGGAAAGGAATTGTTCATGGCTTACGACGACTTTCCATGGTTCAAGGCACAGACCATCGAGGCCATCGTCCACGTCGAAGAACCGTCCCCAGGACATTTCTACTGGCCCGACCTGGATGTCGACCTGACGCAGGACATCATCGAGCATCCAGAACGCTTCCCGCTCAAGGCCCGCGCGATGTCCTAGCGCCTCACAGGATCGGGTACCGCCATGCCAAACTTCATTTCAGAGGACGATCTTGAACAGGCCATGGTGCAACACTTGCAGCACCTCCACGGTTACGACGTTCAGGACTGCTACACCGCCGACCCCGCCGACTTCAACGACGGCTCCGGACGCACCGACAAACGCGACGTCATCCTCCGCGACCGCCTCAAGGCCGCCGCTGTCGCCCTCAACCCCGAGATCCCCGAATCGGCTATCGACGACGCCCTGAACCGGCTCTGCGACCGGCGGCAGACGATGACCCCGATTGCGGCCAACCGCGAACTCTACGGCCTGATCCGCGACGGCGTCCGTGTCACCTTCAAGGACGCACGCGGACGCCCCCGCACCGAACGGGTCCGCGTCATCGACTTCGACCACCCCCACTCACCGCACAACCAATTCCTCGTCGTCACCCAACTCTGGATCCAGAGCACCGGCACCGCCGCCAAGGCCGCCTACCGCCGCCCCGACGTCCTGCTCTACGTCAACGGTCTGCCGCTGGTCTTCGCCGAACTGAAGAACGCCAACGTCAAACTGCGCACGGCCTACGACGACAATCTCACCAACTACAAGGCCGACATCCCGCAACTCTTCCTCACCAATGCCCTGTGCGTTCTCTCCAACGGCCTCGAAACCCGCCTCGGCAGCCTGACTGCACATTGGGAACACTTCTTCCACTGGCTACGTCCGGACGACGAACAGGAAAAGATCAAGCGCGAGCAGATCACCCAGGACGGCACCAGCCTCGAACGCTTTCTCCGGGGACTCGGCCCCAAGGACCGCTTACTCGACTACATCGAGAACTTCATCCTCTACCACCGCGAAACCCAGAAGATCATCGCCCAGAACCACCAGTTCATCGGCGTGAACAAAGGCTTCGAGCAATTTCTCCGGCGTAGCGAATGTGGTGGGCGGCTCGGCGTTTTCTGGCACACCCAAGGCTCGGGCAAGAGCTTCTCGATGATCTTCTACGTCCGCAAGATCCTGCGCCAATGCGCGGGAAACTACAGCTTTCTGGTCGTCACCGACCGCGACGACCTCGACGGACAGATCTACCGCAACTTCCTCGACACCGGCACCGTCAGCAAAGCCGATGCCGCCCAGCCCAAGAACAGCGAACAACTACGCCAGTTTCTCGGGCAGAACAAACGCCTCGTCTTCACCCTGATTCAGAAATTCCGCTGGCCCAAGGGTAAAGCCTACCCCCGACTCTCCGAGCGCGATGACATCATCGTCATCGTCGACGAGGCCCATCGAACCCAGTACGAAACACTGGCGGAGAACATGCGCGCCGGTCTACCCAACGCGCATTACCTCGCCTTCACCGGCACACCGCTGCTCGGACGCGAGCGCAAGACCAACGCCTGGTTCGGCGATTACGTCTCGGAGTACAACTTCAGCCAGTCGATGGACGACGGCGCGACCGTGCCGCTCTTCTACCGAAAGCGTGTGCCGACGGTGCTCAACCAGAACGAAGAACTGAGCGAGGAGTTCTACGAGATCCTCGAAGACGAGAACCTCGATGAGGCCCAGCAGGCCAAGCTGGAGAAGCGCTTTGCCACCGAACTGGAGGTGATCAAACGGCCCGACAGACTGGAGACCATCGCGCAGGATGTGGTGCACCATTTCCCACGTCGCGGCTATCTCGGTAAGGGCCTCTTCGTCGCCGTCGATAAATTCACAGCGGTCAGGATGTACGACCAGGTGCAACGGCTCTGGAAGGAGGAGATCAAAAACCTGCATGGAACCATCAAAGCATCGACCGACGAGCTGGAACGCCAGCGCCTGAAACGCCGCCTCACCTACATGCGCGGGGTGGAGATGGCGGTCGTCGTCAGTGCCGAGAACGGCGAGGAGGAGAAATTCGACCAACAGGGTCTGGATATCCGCCCGCACCGTAAGCGCATGGAGCAGGTCGACGCCAACGGACACGACATCGAATACAACTTCAAAGATCCCGAGCACCCGCTGCAACTGGTCTTCGTCTGTGCCATGTGGCTGACCGGCTTCGACGCGCCATCGGTTTCCACCCTCTATCTCGACAAGCCGCTGAAAGATCACACCCTGATGCAAACCATCGCGCGCGCCAACCGCGTCTGCGCGCACCGAATCAACGGGGTCGAGAAGACCAACGGCGAAATCGTCGATTACTACGGCGTCTTCAAACGGCTGAAGAAAGCGATCAAGGAGTACGGCCAGGGCGGCGAGGGCATGGACGATCCACCGGTCCGGGATAAAGAAGAACTCTTCAAGCAGCTCGACGAGGCTATTGAACAAGGCCGCGCCTTCTGCGCCGAGCATGACATCGACATCGACCAGGTCAAAGGCGGCGGTGACGCCTTCAAGCACATCGCGCAGTTCAAGGACTGGGCCGACAGGCTGCTCGCCCGCGACGACCGGCGCAAGAGCTTCACAGTCTACGCCAACACCATCAACACGCTTTATGAGGCGAGCAAGCCGGAGATCCTCGGACAACCCGTCGTGCAAACGGTGTCCGTGTTTCAATATCTGCGTGGTGTGATCGACAGCCTGATCGAACGGCAGGATGTCGACTCAGCCGTTCGACAGATCAGCGCGCTGCTCGACGAAAGCGTCGTGGTCGACGATGACGCCTTCAAGCAGGCCAAGGAGGAGGGGAGTCGCTACCGGATCTCGCACACCGGACAGACTTGGGATCTCAGCCGAATCGATTTCGACCAGCTCAATGAAGATTTCCGCCAAACACCGTACAAGCACATCGCCATCACGGATCTGCGCGCCGTTCTCGACAAGAAACTGGCCGACATGCTGCGCCAGAACAACACCCGACGCGGCTTCGCCGAACGCCTGCAGGCAATCATCGACCGCTACAACTCCGGCAGTAGCTCCGTAGACGCCGACTTTGCCGATCTCCTGCAATTCGCCCAACAGCTTGGCGAAGAAGAGCAACGCCACGTCCAACTGGGACTGAACGAAGACGAACTGGAACTCTACGACCTCCTTCGCAAAGACCGGATGACCCAGGCCGAAGAACAGAAGGTCCGTCTGGCGGCCAAGGCCCTGCTTAAACGGTTGACCGAAACCTCACCCAAGATTCTCGTCCAGGACTGGTTCAAGGATAGCCAGACACGCCTCACCGTTCGAAACGAAGTCGAGGCCGTGTTGGACAAATACCTTCCAGTGGAAAGCTACGACAAAGACCTATTTCTCCAGAAAAGGGACACTGTTTTCGAGCTGACTCTGGATTTGGCGATCAACCATTTGAAATGGGCGGCATGACGGCTCAAAATCCGCTATTTTCATATGAAGCACCTAGACCACAAGGAATAGTCGTAAAAAGATCGTCTTACGTACAACTCGTCCGTCAACCTTGAGCCGGTCAAGAAAAAAAGATCCCTCCAGCGGAGCAGCGCATCCTGCTGCCCCGCTGTTTTTGCGGGAATCGATTCGTTCAGAACTCTTCCCAGTGTTCGCCATCGTCCGTGGCCGGCATCGACTTGGGCCGTTTGCTGAGCGAGGAGGATTGGCTCGCTTTGGCGGGAGACTTGGATTGGGCGCCCATCGTCTTGGGTGCGGCCGATGCGGTCATGCCGGAACGCGGCTGAGCCTGACTCCTGGCCGGCGGGCGCGCACCCGTGGAGCCGGCTCCAGAGAGCTTGAAGATGGAAACGGCCTGCGCCAGCACCCGCGTCTGATCCTCCAGACTCTCGGCGGCCGCAGCCGCCTGTTCGACCAGAGCGGCATTCTGCTGGGTGACTTCGTCCATCTGGGCGACGGCCTTGGTCACTTGCTCGATTCCCGAGCTCTGCTCACGCGAAGCACCGCTGATCTCATCGACCAGCGTCGTGACCTGGCGGAAGCTGTCGAGGATCTCGGACATGGTCGAGCCGGCCTGCGCGGCCAGCTCGGCGCCGCCCTCGACCTTGCCCACCGAGTCGGTGATGAGCTCCTTGATCTCCTTGGCCGCCTGGGCGCTGCGCTGGGCCAGATTACGCACCTCGGCGGCGACCACCGCGAAGCCGCGCCCCTGCTCGCCGGCACGCGCCGCCTCCACGGCCGCGTTGAGCGCCAGAATGTTGGTCTGGAAGGCGATGCCGTCGATGACGCTGATGATGTCGGCGATGCGCCGGCTCGATTCCTGGATCGAACTCATGGTGCCGACGACACGCTGAACCATGTCGCCGCCGCGCGCCGCGATCGAGTTGGCGTGCTGGGCCAGTGAGTTGGCCTGTTCGGCGTTCTGGGCGTTCTGCTTGACCGTGGCGTTGAGTTCCTCCATGGAACTGGCCGTTTCTTCCAGGCTTGCGGCCTGTTCCTCGGTGCGTTGACTGAGATCCTGGTTGCCCGAGGCGATCTCGCCCGCAGCGGTGCTGATGGCCTCCGAGACTTCCAGGATGCGCCCGACCACCTCGCGCAGACGCGCGACCGTGGTGTTGGTGTCCTCCTTGACCTGACCGAAGGTGCCGCTGTAATCGGCCTCGATGGTGCGGTTGAGATCGCCCGAAGCCATGGCATTGAGCACGGCGGCGACATCGGCCAGCCCCCGGGCCATGATCTCGATCAGGCGGTTGAGTCCCTCGCCCAACTGTAAGAAAAAGCCGTCCTTGCCCTGGAGCTCGATGCGGCGCGTGAAGTCGCCGTTGGCCGCCGCCTGGACCAGCTCGGCGATCTCATGTTCGGCCGTGACCTCGGCGGTGCGATCCTGCCACTGGGTCACACGTCCGCGATAGACGCCATCCTCGCCCTTGATCGGGGTGGCGGTCATGCGCAGATTGCGCCGCGATTGGATCATGTCGAAATGCCGGGTCCGGTCCAACTGGCCGCGATAGACCTCGGCGACCGTCTGATCCTCGAAATAGGTCGCGAGGCTGGTGCCGATCATGCCGGCGACCGTGAATCCGGGATGGCGCAGGCGAACATCCGCCTCCATCTTCTGCCAGACGTGCTGCGCGGCGGCGTTGAGGTAGACCAGTTGGCCGCGGTCGTCGGAGATGGTCACAGGCAGGGTGACATTGTCGAGTCCGGTCCGGATGCGCAGATTCTCGTTGGCGATTCGTCGCGCGTCCTGGATGTCGAAGTCCAGCCGTGCCTGGACCGACTTGACCGCCAGCATCATCTCGCCGAGTTCGTCCTTGTTCTCGGCCTGGATGCGGCTGCTGTAGTCGCCGTTGGCGAGGGCTTCCAGATAGCCGAGCGTCTTGCGTAGCGGACGGGTGATCTTACGCACCAGCCAGACGCCGAGCAGGATGGCCGTCACCAGCGCCAACAGTGAGAAGGCGATGGCCTGGCGTTCGGCCAGCTTCGCGGACGCAATGGCGGCGTCGCGCTCGGCTTGCGCGGCACGGCTGACCTTGCCGGCGGCGTCCATGATCAGATCCTTGTAGGAACGCCAGACGACATTGTCCTGGGTGTCATAGATCTCCTTGGCGCCGATCAGGTCGCCGGTGCTGATCCGGATCAACACCTGACCCTGGATGCCGCTGTGGCGCTCGCGTTCCTGCTCGATGCGTTCGAGTACCTGGAGCGCCTCGCGGTCATCGGCCGAGAGCCGGCGCGCCGTTTCCAGATGCTGAGCGAATTGCCGGCTGCCTTTTTCGACATTGTTGCGCGCCTGCTTGTCGCTGGGTTCGAGCAGCAGATAGCGCATGGCGGCGGCCATCTGCAGACCCTCGCCGAGCATGCCGTCGTAGGCCTGTTCCAGGAGCTGGGTTTCATCGTTGATGTGCTGCAATTGCGCGGCGGCACGATCCAGGCTCATGAGCGAGAGCGCCAGCGCCAGCACGAAGAGCGCGGAGATGAGGAAGAGACCGCCCGGTAAGGCCCAGCCGATCGACGTGTCGTTGATTTTGGCGATGATCCGGCGTAGCGGTCTTTGGGCCGGTTTGCCCGCGCGCAGCCGTGCATAGATCGCCTCGGCTTCGGCGATCTGCTCGCGCGTGGGCTTGCGGCGCACCGAGATATAGCCGGTGACTTTGCCATTCTCGCGTAGCGGCGAGACATTGGCCTCGACCCAGTAGAAGTCGCCGTTCTTGCAGCGGTTCTTGACCAGCCCGGTCCAGGGACGGCCGGACTGGATGGTCTGCCACATGTCCTTGAAGGCCGCCGGCGGCATGTCGGGGTGACGGATGATATTCTGCGGGGCGCCCATCAGCTCCTGTTCGGTGAAGCCGCTGATGTCGACGAAATCCCGGTTGAAGTCGGTGATTCGTCCCTTGAGATCGGTTTTGGAGACGATCAGTTGGTCGTCACGCATCACATGCTCGGTGGCGGTGACGGGCAGATTCATGCGCATGGTTGGTCGTGTCCCCTCATGTCGTTACGGCTTGGGCGCGCTTTTGCAAAATCGATCAAGCATTGAGTGTCTTGCCGATCGAGTCAAGCTCGGCGAATGTTGGATCGATATATACTCGCCGGCTCTACTCGTGACTCGGAATCCACCAAGGCGGCCCGTATGGTTCGTTTCGCTTTCAGTCCCAGGCCGGCGGTTGCGATACTCGTCGGGCTGGCGTGCATCGTCTTGGGCGCGAGCGCTGTCGCTGCCGAGGCCGGCACGGATGCCTTCAGGCTGACCATCCTGCACATCAACGATCACCATTCGCACCTCGAACCCACTCTGGATGCACGGCTGGAGTTCGCTGAGCCGGTTGGCTCCATCGAGGTCGAACTGGGCGGTTTTGCGCGTGTGACGGCCAAGATCCGGGAACTGCGATCGCGTTACCCGAACAGCCTGGCCCTGCATGCGGGCGATGCCGTCACCGGCACCCTCTACTACACCCTGTTCAAGGGTCAGGCCGACGCGGCGGCGATGAACCGGGTCTGTTTCGATGCCTATGCGCTCGGCAATCACGAGTTCGACGACGGCGACGCGGGACTGGCGGGCTTTCTCCGAATGCTCGCGGGCGATCCGGCCGGCTGTCGGACTCCGGTGCTGGCGGCCAATGTCGTCCCGGAACTGGGCACGCCGCTCTATCCCCGCGCGGGTGAACGCCTGATCCGGTCGGAGGCGGTACTGACGGTCGATGGGCAGCGGATCGGGATCATCGGACTCGACATCTCGGGCAAGACCCGACGCTCGTCGCGTCCGCTCGACTCGACGGTCTTCCTCGACGAACTCACGACCGCGCAGCAGCGGATCGATGCACTCACGGCTCAGGGTGTCGACAAGATCCTATTGCTGACCCATCGGCAGTATCTCAATGATCTCGACATGGCGCTGCGTCTGCGCGGGGTCGATGCCATCATCGGCGGTGATTCGCACAGTCTGCTCGGCGAGGCATTCGCGGGCTGGGGGCTGAATCCGAGCGGTCCCTATCCGACCGAGACGCGCGATCTGGACGGCAACCGCGTCTGCGTCGTGCAGGCCTGGCAGTATGCGAGTGTCGTCGGCGAGCTGCATCTGAGCTTCGACGCCGACGGGCATGTGACGCGCTGTGAAGGGACGCCGCATCTGTTGCACGGCGAGCGATTCGCGCGCGATGGCCGGTTACTGGAAGGGGAGGCGCGTCAGGCGGTGCTCGATGTCATCGCGGCGGCGCCTGAACTTGGCATCGTTACGCCCGATCCAGCCACTCAGGCGCTGATCGCGCGCTACTCCGAGCAGGTCGAGCGGCTCAAACAGACCATCGTCGGGGTGGCGGTTCAGGATCTCTGTCTGGAACGGGTGCCGGGACAGGGTTTGAGTGCCATCTGTGACGTGCGCGCGACTCAGGCGCATGGCGGGGACATCCAGCAACTGGTGACGGCGGCCTATCTGGCGCGTGTTCCGGAGGCGGACGTGGCGATCCAGAACGCGGGCGGGGCGCGCATCGACATCCCGGCCGGGCCAATCAGCGTCAGTGATGTCTACAGCCTGCTGCCTTTCGCCAATACCCTGGTCGAGCTGCGTTTGACCGGCGCCGAGATCAAGAACGCATTGGAGGAGGCCGTCGCCGGCTTCATGGATCATGCGGACGGATCGGGCGGCGCCTATCCGGTGGCGGCCAATCTGCGCTGGGAGCTGGATTTGAGCCGGCCGCGCGGACAACGCTTCAGCCGCGTCGAGATCCGGCGGCGCGGTGCGCCTGACTGGCGGCTACTGGAGGATGCGGAGGACGTTATCGTTGTTACCAACAGCTTCCTGGCCGGTGGCGGCGATGGCTATGCAATCTTCAAGCGTGCGAGTGGGGAGGGACGAGCCACCGACACCTTCATCGATTACGCGCAGGGCTTCATCGACCATTTGCAGCAGGATCTGGGAGGCGCGGCGCCCGGTGATCCGATCCTCGCCACGCCGCCCGAGGTTCGGGCGCTTCCCTGCGCCGACTACAGCACCCAGCGTTTCGTCGATGGATTGGGTCGACCGTTGCAGTCGGACCCAGAGGTTCCTCAAGGCTGTGGCGGCTAACCGCCCACCAGCGCCAGCAACACACCGGCGGCGACCGCCGAGCCGATGACGCCGGCTACGTTCGGCCCCATGGCGTGCATGATCAGGAAGTTGTGGTGGTTCTCCTCCAGCCCGACCTTGTTGACCACGCGCGCCGCCATGGGCACGGCCGAGACGCCGGCCGCCCCGATCAGCGGATTGACCTTGCCGCCCGTGACCCGGCACATGATCTTGCCCATGATCACCCCGGCGGCCGTGCCGATGCAGAAGGCGAGCGCCCCGAGCAGCAGGATGCCCAGCGTCTCCATGGTCAGGAACTTGTCGGCCGAGAGCTTGGAGCCGACCGCCAGACCCAGCAGGATGGTGACGATGTTGATGATCTCGTTCTGCGCCGCACGGCTCAGACGCTCGACCACACCGGCCTCGCGCAGCAGATTACCGAAGGTCAGCATCCCGATCAGGGGCGCGGCCGAGGGCAGCAGCAAGGCACAGAGGATCAGCACCACGAAGGGGAAGATGATCCGCTCCAGGCGCGAGACCGGACGCATCTGCTGCATGACCACGGCACGCTCGGCCTTGGTGGTCAGAGCGCGCATGATCGGCGGCTGGATGATCGGCACCAGCGCCATGTAGGAATAGGCCGCGACCGCAATCGCCCCGAGCAACTCGGGCGCGAGCTTGGAGGCCAGGAAGATGGCCGTGGGACCGTCGGCGCCGCCGATGATGGCGATCGCCGAGGCGTCGGCCAGCGTGAAATCGAACCCCGGCAGCAGATTGAGCGCAATCGCCCCGATCAGGGTAGCGAAGATGCCGAACTGCGCCGCCGCCCCCAGCAGCAGGGTCGAGGGCCGCGCGATCAGGGCGCTGAAGTCGGTCAGCGCCCCGACGCCCATGAAGATCAGCAGCGGAAAGATCCCGGTCTCGATGCCGGCTGCATAGACCATTCCGAGCAGCCCGTCCGGCCCACCGATGCCGGCGATCGGGATGTTGCTCAGGATGGCGCCGAAGCCGATCGGCAGCAGCAGCAGGGGTTCGAACTTCTTGGCGATCGCCAGATAGATGAGCAGACAGCCGACGCCCATCATCAGCGCCTGCGTCCAATCCAGATTGGCGATCCCCATGGACAGCCAGAGTATTTCGAGCTTGTCCATGACGTTAGCCCAATGCGATCAGCGGCGCGCCGAGCGCCACGGCGTCGCCTTCCTTGACGCGGATCTCGGTCACGCGACCGGCCGACGGCGCGCGGACCTCGGTCTCCATCTTCATCGCCTCCAGGATGACGATCACGTCTCCGGCGTTGACCGTCTGACCGACACCGACCGGGATCTTGACGATGGTGCCGGCGAGCGGGGATTCGATCGTCTGGGCCTGGACCGGCGCGGCCGGTGCAGCGTGAGTCGGCGCCGAACCGGCCGCGGACGGCGTGACGGACTCGATGGCCCCTTGCGGCGAGACCGTGACATCATAGGCGCGGCCATTGACCTCGACGCGATAGTGCTCGGGACCACCGGCCGGAGTCGCCGCCGCGGTTGGAGTCAGAGCGGCGGGCGCGTCGGCGATCTCCCAGGGACGCGGCTCGAAGGCCGCCGGGTTGTCGCGGTTCTCGATGAACTTCAGTCCCACCTGCGGGAACATGGCATAGATGAGCACGTCGTCGATCACCGGATCGACCAGCTTGAGCGTGCGCTCGCGGGCGATCGCCTCCAGCTCCTCGGTCAGACGGTCCAGCTCGGCCGTCAGGTTGTCGGCCGGACGGCAGGTGATGGGCTCTTCGCCCGGCTGGAGCACGCGCGATTGCAGATCAGGATCGACCGGCGCGGGCGTGGCGCCGTATTCGCCGCGCAGCACGCCGGCGGTCTCGGTGGTGATGGTCTTGTAGCGCTCGCCCATGAGCACGTTGAGCACCGCCTGGCTGCCGACGATCTGCGAGGTCGGCGTGACCAGCGGCAGGAACCCCAGCTCCTCGCGCACGCGCGGGATCTCGGCCAGCACCTCGTCGAGCCGGTCCGCCGCGCCCTGCTCGCGCAACTGGTTCTCCATGTTGGTCAGCATGCCGCCCGGCACCTGAGCGACCAGGATGCGTGAGTCGACGCCCTTGAGCGAGCCCTCGAAGCGCGCGTATTTCTTGCGCACCTCACGGAAATAGGCCGCGATCTCCTCCAGCAGATTCAGATCCAATCCGGTGTCGCGCTCGGTGCCCTGCATGATGGCGACCACGGATTCGGTCGGCGAATGACCATAGGTCATGCTCATCGAGGAGATGGCGGTGTCGACCATGTCGATCCCGGCTTCGGCGGCCTTGACGATGGCCGCCGTGCTCAGGCCGGTGGTGGCGTGACACTGCATGGCGATCGGGATGGCGCAGGTCGCCTTGAGTCGCGTCACCAGTTCCTCAGCGACATAGGGACGCAGCAGTCCGGCCATGTCCTTGATGCAGATGGAGTGACAGCCCATGTCTTCGAGCCGCCGGCCCATGTCGACCCAGTAGTCGATGTCATGCACCGGACTGACGGTATAGGACAGGGTGCCCTGGGCGTGGGCATCGGTGGCCAGCGCCGCATGGACCGCGCGCTCCAGATTGCGCAGATCGTTCATGGCGTCGAAGATGCGGAACACCCCGATGCCGTTGACGGCCGCGCGCTCGACGAACTTCTCGACCACATCGTCGGCATAGTGGCGGTAGCCGAGCAGATTCTGACCGCGCAGCAGCATCTGCTGGGGCGTGCGCGGCATCGCGGCCTTGAGCTGACGCAGACGGTCCCAGGGATCCTCGCCCAGATAACGGATGCAGGCGTCGAAGGTGGCGCCGCCCCAGGATTCCACGGACCAGTAGCCAACCTGATCCAGCTTGGCGGCGATGGGCAGCATGTCCTCGGTGCGCATACGGGTCGCCAGCAGCGACTGATGCGCATCGCGCAGGATGACGTCGGTGATGCCGAGTGGGGTCTTCTGAGTCATGGGTCTATTCCCGCTGTTCGCGCCCGCTCGGGCGTCCGGGACGCGCGAGCCGGGCCGGGTCGATGGAGGCTCGGGCCTCTCGGTTGGAAGTCGGGTGCGCGCGTCCGGTCAGCGCTGAGCACGATAGCGCGTGATGGCCGCCGAGATCACGGCGATCAGATCCTCGGAGCCGTCCGCCGGGAGCGGCGCGGCGGCCGGCGACGGCGTAGGCTGGAGCTCCTCGGCGGGCGCCAGGCGCAGGATGAGCGTCGACATCAGACGCAGGATGCCGACCAGCAGCAGCAGAAAGCCGAACACGATGCCCATGCCGATCAGCATCAGCATGAAACTCTCGAACAACAGGGCGCCGTCGGTCATGACAGGGCTCCTTTAGTCTGTGATTTCCCCATACAGCACGAAGCCCGCCGGAAGCGGGCTTCATTGCGCCACGGACAAGGAAGATCGACGACATCGCCGATCGCGATCAGGCTTACTTGATCTTGCCTTCCTTGTACATGACGTGCTGGCGGACGACGGGATCGAACTTCTTGATCTCCATCTTGCCGGGCTGATTGCGCTTGTTCTTGGTCGTGGTGTAGAAGTGACCGGTTCCAGCGCTGGAGTTCAGGCGGATCTTTTCGCGTGCGGCCTTGGCCATGGGGGAATCCTCCGGTTAGACCTTGACGCCGTCGGCGCGCAGGTCGACGAGCACCGCATCGATGCCCTTCTTGTCGATGGTGCGCATGGCCTTGGTGGTCAGGCGCAGCTTCACCCAGCGCTTCTCGGCCTCGACCCAGAACCGCTTTTCGTGCAGATTCGGCAGGAAACGACGTTTGGTTTTGTTGTTCGCGTGCGAGACGTTGTTGCCGGTGAGGGGTCGCTTACCGGTAACCTGACAGACCTTGGACATGGCGGGAATCCCTACAAGTCGGCGTTGTTCAGTGCTAAAGACCGCGCACTCTAACACAGTGGTCAAAATCGACGCAACCAAAAACCCGATCCTCGTCATCGTCGGCGAGTTGTTGCAGAATGCCGCTCGAACCGCGTCTTTCGACGCTTCAGCGAGGAAAAACCATGTCTCCCGCATCGCTTTGGATGACTCTGGGCGCCGTCGGCGGTCTGCTGACGGTGGCGCTCGGCGCCTTTGGCGCGCACGGACTCAAGGGTCGGGTCGATCCGGCGCTCCTGGCCAACTGGAACACGGCGGCCGATTATCTGGGACTGCACGCCCTGGCGATCCTAGCCTGCGGTCTGACCCTGCTGCATCGGCCTGAGGCCGGGCTGGTGAACTGGGCCGGCTGGGCCTTCCTCGTCGGCGTCTGCCTGTTCAGCGGCAGCCTGTTCGCCATGACTCTGACTGGGTTGCGCCAGTTGGGCATGATCACGCCCATCGGCGGTGTCCTGCTCATCCTCGCCTGGGCGCTGCTGGCCGTGGGGGCGGCCCGTCTGGGCAGCCCGGCTCCATGAATCCGGACTGAGACCCATGCGCCTGACCCGTCTTCATGTCGACCTAAAGTTGACGCCCGGCGCCGAGTTCGATCTACCGAGCGCCCAGGCCCGGCACGCCGTACAGGTGCTGCGGCTCGAACGCGACGCGCCCCTGGTGCTGTTCAATGGCGATGGACACGACTATCCGGCCCGTTTGATCGAGGTGCGGCGCGATCGGGCGCGTGTCCTGATCGAATCGCGCGGCGATCCGGAACCGGAATCCAGGCTCGACATCCATCTGGCGCTCGGCATCTCCAAGGGCGAGCGCATGGACTTCGCGATTCAGAAAGCCGTTGAGCTGGGCGTGACCCGGATCACGCCGCTCTTCACCCGCCGCGCTCAGGTGCGGCTCGATGGGGCGCGACTCGACAAGCGGCTGGAGCACTGGCGAGGTGTGGTCATCGCAGCCTGCGAACAATCGGGGCGCAGACGCCTGCCGGTGCTGGAGACGGCAGCGGATCTGGAATCCTGGCTGGGGACGGCGCTCGGGGAGGGCCGAACGCGCGGACTGCTGCTCGACCCACTCGCCGAGCGAGCGCTGCCGGCATTGCCGACGCCCGAATCGGGTCTGACGCTGTTGATCGGGCCTGAGGGTGGACTCGATTCGCGCGAACTCGAAGCCGCGCGGCATCAGGGCTTTCAGGGCGTGCGTCTCGGTCCGCGCATCCTGCGCACCGAGACCGCGCCGCTGGCCGCCATCGCCGTGATCCAGGCGCTCTGGGGCGACTTCCGCGACGCTTGAATCCGCGATCTTCGCTCAGCTGGGGAAGATTAGCATCGCTTGCGCTCTGCCCATCCTACGAGTGCGATGGGTCGATGGCGGCGTAAACATCACCGCTTGCCGACCAGGGCGCCGATCTCTTCGAGCAACTGCGATTCCTGATAGGGCTTGCCCAGATAGCGGTTCACGCCGAGCTGGGTCGCATAGTCGCGATGCTTGGCCCCGGTGCGCGAGGTGATCATGATGATCGGCAGATCCTTCAACCGCTCCGAGCGCCGGATGTGGCGCGTGAGTTCATAGCCGTCCATGCGCGGCATCTCGACGTCGAGCAGCACCACGTCCGGAATCCGCTCGTCGAGCAGCGTCAGCGCCTCGACGCCATCCTTCGCGGTCAGCACCTCCATGTTCTGCCGACGCAGCAATCGGCTGGTGACACGCCGCACGGTCAGCGAGTCGTCGACCACCATGACGCAGACCGATTCGCTCGCCGGCTCGGGTGCGATCAGCACCGGCGCCTGCTCGCGAATGGCGCCCGAACGCACCAGCGCCAGCGCATCGAGAATGAGCGCGACCCGCCCGTCCGGCAGGATGGTTCCGCCGCTCAGCCAGCGCACCCCCGCCAACTGCGGCCCCAGCGGCTTGACCAGGATGCGCTGACTCTCCAGCAGGGTATCGGCCTGCAGCGCCACGCGCTGATCGCCGATGCGCGCCAGCAATACCGGCAACCAGCGCCGCTCGCCGAGTTCCGGTTCCGGTCCGTTCGCCTCCAGCGCCTGACCCAGATAGGCCACGCGATAGCGATGACCGCGCACCGTATAGGTCTTGGTCGGATCGGCATAGATGGCCAGCAGCTCCTCGCGGTTGATGCGCGCCAGCCCCTCGACCGTGCTGTGCGGCACGGCATAGACGGTGTCGCCGACCGAGACCAGGAAGGCATCGATGATGGCCAGGGTCAGCGGCAGACGGATGGTGAAACGCGCCCCCTTGCCGGGCACCGACTCCAGACTCATGGTGCCGTTGGCCGCCTTGATCTCGGAGGCGACCACGTCCAGACCCACGCCGCGCCCCGAGATCTGCGTGACCTTGCCCGAGGTGGTGAAGCCCGGCTCCATGATGAATTGCAGCACGGCCTCGTCCGGGAGCTTGGAATCGGCCGTCATCAGACCACGCGCGATGGCCTTGCTGCGGATGGCCTCCAGATCCAGACCCTTGCCGTCGTCGCCCAGACTGATGACGGCATCGTTGCCCTCGCGCCGTAGCGCCAGCGTCACCATGCCGGTCGCCGGCTTGCCGCGCGCCACGCGCGTCTTGGTGTCCTCCAGTCCGTGATCGACGGCATTGCGCAGCAGGTGTTCGAGCGGCGCGACCAGTCGGTCGAGGATGGTGCGGTCGAGCTCGACCTCGGGGCCGATGACCTCCAGCCGTGCCGACTTGCCGAGCGTCTCGGCGGTCTGGCGCACCAGACGATGCAGTCGCGGCACCACCTGCACGAAGGGCACCAGGCGCGTGCGCAGCAGCCCGTCCTGCAGGTCGTCGGCCAGACGCGCCTGCTGGGTCAGCAGGTCGGTCATCTCACGCTGATAGCCGGCCAGCATCTCCTTGACGCTGATGAGGTCGTTGATGGTCTCGGCCAGGGAGCCTGAGAGCTGCTGGAGACGCGAGAAACGGTCGAACTCCAGCGGGTCGAACTCGGCGTCGTAGTCCGCGGCCGACTCGGTGCGCTCCGAGGACTCGCCGCTACGCTCGAAGCGATTCAGGATCTGGGCCTGGGTCTCGATCTCGAGCTGGCGCAGTTGCTCGCGCAGTCGCACCACGGTCTGATCGAGTTCGCCCAGTCCGAAGCCGAGCTGGCCGTTGCGCTGGGTCAGACGGCCGCGATAGATGCTGATCTCGCCGGCATGGTTGACCAGACGGTTGAGCAGGTCGGAGCGCACCCGGATCTGGGGGACGGCGGCGATGGCCCCGGCTCCCTCGCGGGTGGCGGCATCGGTCGGAGCGGCCGCCGGTGTCGGGAGCGGCCGCTCCATCGCGGCCGGCGCGCTGGGTTCGGCCGTCTCCGCCGGACGCATCAGGGCGACCTCGGGCGTGGCGGCTTCCGTCGTCGGTTCGCCGTGCGGTGTGCGCGACAGATCGTCGACGAGCTCGGTCATGCGCGGGATGGCCGCACCCTGTTCGAGCGCGTCGACCTGGAGCGAGAGCATGTCGACGGCGCGCTGAGCCAGTTCGAGCGTGAGGTCGTTGATGCCGGTCTGGTCTTCGTCGAGCGCCTTGAGTCGGGTCTCGAGCGCATGGCTGAGGTCGCCGATCGCCGGCAGTCCGGTCAGGCGGGCGCTGCCCTTGAGCGTGTGCAGCAGCCGGTTGACACCGGCGAGCGCGGCGCTGTCCTGGGGGGCGAGCAGCCAGTCGCGGAACTGACGATCCAGCTTGTCGAGCAGGTCGCGTGCGTCCTCCAGGAAGAGCGCGGCCAATTCGGGGTCGGGTGCGGCCTGGATCTCCGCAGGAGCAGGCTCCGGCGTTACCTCTAACTCGCGCTCCGGCTCCGACGTGGGCGGCTGTTCCACCACCGGGGCGGGTGGCTGGGGTGTCTCGGTATGTGCCGACGTCGTCTCCTCGATGTCGATCCCCGTGGAATCCCTGTCCGGCTCAGGTTCTTCCCGCATGGCTTCCAGCACATCGGCCTGGGCCGTCTCCGGTTCGAGTTCGGGCAAGGGTTCCAGCTCGATCTCGGGTTCCAGCTCTGGTTCCGGCGTTGGCTCCGGCTCGGATTCGAGCGCGGACTCCGGCCCCGGCACACCCTCGACGTCTGCGACCAGTGGCTCTTCGGTCGGACTCGGCTCCGCTTCCGGGCTGAGCTCCAGCTCGGGCATCTCCATGTCGATCGGTGCGTCGAGCTGTAGCGGCTCTTCCAGGTCGACGAATGACTCCGTCAGGTTCTCGTCGATGGCCACGAAGGATTCGGGCGAGTCCTCGTCCTCGAAGGCGATATCCAGTTCCAGTTCGAGTGGGGCGAGGTCCGGCGCTTCGGATTCCAGCGGCTCGACCTCGACGGCCGGCCCGTGCTCCGGCTCCGGCGTCTGGAGCGACGCCGAGTTCAGTTCGGACCAGAGGGTGGCGAGCGCGGCCGCGCCGGCGCCCGATGCGGGCAGTTCCGCGACCCGCTGCTCGATGGCCTCGGCGGCGCGCCGAAAGAGCGTGACGAGCGGCGCGCTCAGGGGTTCGCCGCTCGCGCGCCTTGGCTTGATGCACAGCTCCATGGCTTTGGTGACGCGCGCGATGGACTCGATGCCCGACATGCGGGCGCTGCCGGTCAGGGTATGGAGCGCGCGTTCGATCGACTCGTCGAGCGGTCGTTCGCCGCCGGACGCGTCGCCCTCCAGGAAGGCGCGCACGACGCTCAGGTGTTCCAGGGTCTCGGTGCGGAAGATGTCGAGCAGCTCCGCGTCGGCGGCGAACAGGCTGTCGTGGTCGAGGCTCTCCTCGACGGGCGCCGACGTTCCGGCCTCCGCGACCAGGGGTTCGGCAAGCGGCTCTGGCTCAGCCAGCGGCTGGAGCTCGACGGATGGCTCGGGTTCCGACGGACCCCCGGCGCCGATGTCCTCGCGCAGTCGGGTCGCGCGCACGACATGGGGTTCGATGTCGAATGGGCGACCCTCGGCCTCGGACTCGACCAGCTCGGGCAGGACGCGCACGGCCTCGGCGATGCAGTCCAGGATCGGCGTCGATGGCCTGGACGTGGTCTCGATGAGCCGGTTGAGCAGGAACTCCATGGCCTGGGCGAAATCGCCGACCTGGAGCGCGCCGACCAGTCGCCCACTGCCCTTGAGCGTGTGGAAACTGCGGCGCAGCGTGGCCAGTGCGTCCGCATCGGACGGATCGGACTGCCAGCGCGCCAACTGGGTGCGGGCCGAGTCGATCTCCTCGCGCGCCTCTTCCAGGAAGATGTCCAGGAATTCGGTCTCGCCGTCATCGGACTCCAGATCCGACTCGTCGGCCGGACGTGTAGGTTCGGGTTCGGGCTCAGGTTCGAGCGGGAGTTCGAGTGCCGGCTCGGGGCGCTCGGTTTCGATGAGCGGCTCAGGTGTTGCGGCGGCCCCCGGCGCCTCGGGGACGGCGGGCGGCTCACCCAGCTCGCCGAGTTCGGCCTGGAGCGCCGAGATGCCGCGCCCGGCACGGTCGATCAGGGTCTCGCCGAGCGGCATCGGCTGCTGCAGATGGCCGATATAGAGCTCCAGTCCGGCGATAGCGTCGGCCAAGTGGTCGATCTGGCTGTCGGTCGGGAGACGCTGGTGGCGCACATAGGCCGCCTGCACCAGATTCGCGACCAGCTCGGCCAGATCGGCGGCCGGATTCTCGCCCAGGATGCGCAGCGCGCCCGACACGCCCGCCAGATAGCCCTGAATGGGGTTCAGGATCTCGCGGGACTCAGGGTCGCTCTGCCAGTCGGCGATGGCCTCCTTGACCCGCGACAGCTCGTAGCCGGCCTCGCGGAGCGTGGCGGCGGTCAGGTCCGAGAGATCCATGTCGGGCGCGATGAGCCGCCCGGCGCCCGCGTCGCGCCGGTCGGCCAGGGCCAGCAGCACGGACTCGATCCCCAGCAGCTCCATCGCATAGGACTCGAGACGCGCGGCCTGCCCCTTGAGATCGGTCGCATCGAGTGTCTGGAAGCGATCGGCGAGCGCCCGCAGACGCGCCGGCAGATTGCCGACCTCGACCTCGTCGAGTCGCGTGGCCAGTCGGCGCAGACGATCGCTGAACCCCTGGATCAGATCCGGGTCGGCGCGCTCGGCGAGTGTGAGTCGATCGAAGGTCGCCTTGAGATCCGCGAGTTCGGTGACGAGCTCGCTCGCCAGTCCGGCGAGCGCCGCCTCGGCCTCCAGCGTGGCCTGGGTCTCGGCTTCGACCGGCGCGGCAGGCGCCGGACCATAGGTCATGCGCGCCTCGGTGAGCGCGTCGTCCTCGATACCGGCCGCGACCAGGATCTCGAGCAACTGTTCGATCAGCGCCTTGGCATCGACCTCGGGCCAGACGGGCGGACGCTGGGTCAGCGGCTTGAGCGCCCAGTCCATATGCCCCATGAGGGTACGCGCGCGCGGGCTGCATTCGAGCCGTCCGTCCTGGAGCGCCGTGGTGAAGATCTCGGCGAGTCCGAAGAGATCGGCGAGGGTTCCGTCCTTGAGGTAGTCGTGGAGCTGATGGAAGATCCGCCCGAGCTGAATGAGCGCCTCGGTGTCGTTGCGGTACCAGCCGACCAGATGACGATGGAACTGGGGGCGGACCTGGCGGATGACCTCGGCCAGGATGTCCAGCTCCTCGGGAATCCATTGCGAGCGGCCGTCCTGATCGGAGATCGCAAACCTCAGCAGCTCCGAGCGGGTCAGCGGGAGCTGATCACGGGCCGAACGCAGGGCGTTGATGATCGACCACAGGCTCAGCGGCGGCTCCTCGAATCCGGCGTCCAGCCGGTCGAGATGGTTGGCGAGCTGATCGAGCGCCTGCCCCAGGACGACGCCGGCCTCGGTGTAGTGCTCGGGTTCGGTCTCTTCGAGACACTCGGCGAGCCGATGCATCTCCTCGACCAGGCGCGCGGGCGTCGTCAGGCGCAGGGCCAGCAGCACGCCCTGGACCTGATCGAGCGACTTGAGCACCAGGGCCAGCTCGGCCTCGACATCGAAGTCGGCGCCGGCCTCGACCAGATCGCGGACCGGGCGCAGGGTGGCGCCGATCTCGCCCTTGACCCATTTCAGGCCACCGATCAGCTGTTTGTCCGCCATTGGCTCATCCCTCGCGATGACATCCGCCGGTCAACCCGGCAGCCGGAAGCCGGCCACCGATTTCTGCAGGTCGCTGGCCAGACCGGCCAGCACCTCGACCGATTCGGCGGCCTTGCGCGTGCCGTCGGTGTTCTCTTCGGTGATGGCGCGGATGGCCTGCACCGTGTCGTTGATCTCGGCCGACTGGCGCGACTGACGCTGCGAGGAGTCGGCGATGCGCTTGGTCAGCTCGGCGATGTAGGCCGAGACGTTCTCGATCTCGCGCAGGGCCTCGCCGGCGTTCTCGGCCAGATGCGCGCCCTCGACCACGCCGGCGGTACTGGCCTCCATGGAGCTGACGGCCTCGTTGGTGTCGGCCTGGATGGTGCGCACCAGCACCTCGATCTGCTTGGTGGCGTTGCGCGAGCGCTCGGCCAGACGCTGCACCTCGTCGGCGACCACCGCGAAGCCGCGCCCGGCCTCGCCGGCCATGGCCGCCTGCATGGCCGCGTTTAGGGCCAGGATGTTGGTCTGGTCGGCGATGTCGTCGATGAGTTCGACGATCTCGCCGATCTCCTGCGAGGACTCGCCCAGACGCTTGATGCGCTTGGAGGTCTCCTGGATCTGCTCGCGGATGGCGTCCATGCCCTGGATGGTGTCGCGCACCGTCTGGGCGCCGCGTCCGGCGACCTCGACCGAGCGCGAGGCGACCTCGGCCGACTCGCCGGCGTTGCGCGCCACCTCGTCGATCTGCACCGTCAGCGACTGCACGGCGGCCGAGGCCTGAGTGATCTGGAGCGACTGGGCGCTACTGGCCTCGGCCAGCCGCAGCGAGATGGAGCGGCTCTCCTGCGCCGAGCCGGCGACCTGGGTTGCAGTCTGGTTGATGGTGGCCACCAGTCCGCGCAGGGCCTCGATGGCATAGTTGAAGGCGTCGGCGATGGCGCCGGTCTTGTCCTCGGTGACTGTGGCCTCGACCGTCAGATCGCCGTCGGCCAGATCGCCCAGCTCGTCCAGGAGACGCAGGATGGCGCGCTCGTCGCGCTCGGTCTGCGCCCGGTAGGCCGCCTCGCGGGTCTTGGAGTCGCGCAGGAAGATCAGGACCAGGGCGGCGAGACTCAGGAGCGACAGGGCCGCGAACACGAGCACCGCGCCCGTGCCGATCGGCAGACCGAGCAGGATGAAGCGCCGTCCGGCCTCGCGATAGTGGGTCAACAGCTCCGACAGGGCCGACTCGACGCCCCCGGCGGCCGTCTGGATGCCCGGCAGTTGACCGATGGCCGCGCGCACGCCGTCCATGCGTCGCAGGATCTCGGTTGAGCGGGTCTCGAGCGTGGCGAACTGCTCGGTCATCTCTTCGAGCGCCGCGCGCGATCCGGCCGCCTCGCTGCGTCCGCGCACACCGGCGATCAGGGTCGAGAGCCCCTCGGCAAAGGACTCGATCGATTTGACCGACTCTTCGAGCGCCTGACCGGCCGCGACGCCGCCGAGCAGATAGCGATCCAGCGCCGACTCCAGCCGCTCCAGCCGCGAGAGCTGGAGTCCGGCCTCCAGCACCAGGGCCGGCGCGGCGCCCTCGGCGGCGAGCCGCTTGGCCACCTTGGTCATGGTCTCGCGCAGACGCGGGAGCTGCTCGCGGGACTCGCCCGTCAGCTTGCGTACCGCCAGGATCGGCTCGCGCGCGGCCAGGATGGCGTCGAGGCCCTGGGCGAGCGGGGTCCAGGACTGCTCGATCTTGCGCAGATCGCCACGCAGCAGGCCGGTCGCCTCCTGCGTGGCCGACTCCTCGATGCCCTGGGTCAGATCTACCAGCGTGGCCTGGAAGCGCTGGCGCTCGCGGCGCAGACGGTCGAGCGTCTCGGCCTCGCCGGTCGTGGACTCGTGCGCCGAGCGCAGCAACTGCTGGGTCAGGATCTTCTGCTCGGCGGCGATGAAGCCCTGGCGCGCTTTCAGCTCGTCGAGCTGGGCCAGTTCGAGATAGCTGAACAGCGCCAGGATCGCGAAGAACAGCGCGCCGAACCCAAAGGCGATCGCGATCAGCAGATGCGAGCCATCCAGCGCGGGCTTGCCAAGATTGAGTTTGAAGCGTGTCGCCATCTCGTACCGACTCCTCGATGAACCCCAGGTCGACCCGATGTCCGGATGTCGGGACCGACAGGGTTCGACTGCTTAAGATGTGATGTGCCGGGATCAGGTGAGCGCGGCGTTGAGCAGCGGATCGGCCATCATGGCCGTCAGTTCGATCACCGGCCGCGGTTGACCGTCGAGCCGATAGGCCGTCTCGACATAGCGGCCGATCGGCCCCCAGCCGTCGACGTTCCCGGCGACCCGGTCGCTGTTCTGGATGTAGCGCATGCCCACGGCCTCGGAGACCACCAGACCGCAGGGAAGATCGTCCTGCCGCACGACCAGCACGCGCTCGCGGCCCCGGACGTGCTCGCGTCGGCGTTCGGGCGCGCCGTCCTGAAAGCGCTTGCGCATCCGTGGCGGGCTACCCGTGATCAGGGAGGCCAGATCATAGATGGGCAGGAGCGTGCCGCGGTTGTTGGCCACGCCGAGCAGCCAGGGTTTGGTGCCGGGGACGCGCGTGATCTCCCAGGGCAGCTCCAGCACCTCGGCGAGCTGTTCGAGCGGCGCGAGCAGGAATTGTCTGTCGACCCGGAACAGCACGGCGGCCCAGCTGTCCGGCGGGCGGGCCTCGTCGGGCAGACCGGCGGCGCGGGCGCGACAGCGGGCGTCGAGCTTCTGGATCAGCTCGTGCAGATCGGTGCGGGTGCGCTGGGTCTTAGCCATGGCTCGCCGGACCGTCCAGGAGTTCACGGATGCGTTCGAGCAGGAGCTGGCGGTCGACCGGCTTGGTCAGATAGTCGGTCGCGCCCTGGCGCAGACCCCAGGTCCGGTCGGTCTGCAGATCCTTGGTCGTCACCATGATGATGGGGATGTCGGCGGTCTCGGCGTCGCGCCTCAGCAGGCGCGTGGCCTGGTAGCCGTTGAGCACCGGCATGATGACGTCCATGAGGATGAGGTCCGGTCGCAGTTCCCGCGCCCGCGCGACGCCCTCCTCGCCGTTACAGGCCGTCTCGACCCGATAGCCGGCCTTCTTCAGCGTGGTCGAGAGGATGTGGGTCTCGGTCGGCGAGTCGTCGACGATCAGGACGGTCGGGGGCGTCTCCAGGGTCGTCGCGGCGGCGCCCAGATCCCGGTGCGGATTCGGTTTGTCTTGGAAACGTCTCATGGCGTGCTCGGGACTCGAGTGCTTGATATCCTCGCGCAACGATCGCGCTTGGGATCGAACGCTGGCATGGCTGAGTGGCTCGGGGGTCGACTCATGGGCGCTGGCGTTCGCTTCAGGGCGACTCCGTGGATGGAGCCGGACTCAGACTGGCGCGCACCGCGCCGATCAGCTCGTCGGCGGTGAAGGGCTTGGCGAGATAGAGCCGCGCGCCGACCAGACGTCCCTTGGCGCGATCGAAGAGACCGTCCTTGCTCGAGAGCATCACCACGGGCGTGTCCTTGAGCTGGGGGTTGTTCTTGATCAGGGCGCAGGTGTGATAGCCGTCGAGCCGTGGCATCATGATGTCGACGAAGACCAGATCCGGCTTGAAGCTGACGACCTTGCCGAGCGCCTCGAAGCCGTCCTCGGCCAGTTGCACCTCGCAGCCGGCCTTGGTGAGCAGGACTTCGGCACTGCGGCGGATGGTCTTGCTGTCGTCGACGACCAGTATCCTGGCGCCGCGCAGATCTAATTCGTCCGGCATGCCGACTCCTGGTGGTGACATGGCCGGATACGTGTCCGGGCCGTCCGGGGTGGGGCGGCCGGACCTGGGCCATCGGGGTTCTCGAAACTGGGCGCCGTGGTCATCGATGCTGGAGTTCCTGCACTCGGGTGGGGATTCCTGATGCCTGGAATGGACTGGGATGCTAGGGTCAAGCGTCCTCCCATGCAAGCGACTCGACTCGGTTTTTCACTTTAGCCGGTTTTTCACTCTAAGGCGGGGTTTATGAACATTCGAATCGGTTTCGTGATGGACCCGATCGGTTCCATCCGGATCAAGAAGGATAGCACCTTCGCCATGCTGCTCGCCGCCCAAAGGCGCGGCTGGTCTCTCTGGTACATGGAAGTCGGCGATCTGTCACTGCTCGACGGTCAGGCCATGGCGCGGATGCGCGCCGTCGAGGTCGTCGACGATCCGCTCGGCTGGTTCAGGCTCGGCGAGGAGATCGAACGGCCGCTCGACTGGCTCGACACCCTGCTGATGCGCAAGGATCCGCCCTTCGACATGGAATACGTCTACACGACCTATCTGCTCGAACAGGCCCAACGGGCCGGCTGTCTGGTCGTCAACGATCCGCGCAGTCTGCGCGACGCCAACGAGAAGGTCTTCACCGCCGCCTTTCCGCAGTGCGCGCCGCCGACGCTCGTCACGCGCCGGGCGCGCGACATCCGCGCCTTCCAGGCCGAGCACGGCGAGATCGTGCTCAAGCCGCTGCACGGCATGGGCGGGGCCTCGATCTTTCGTCTGCGTCCGGACGACCCCAATCTGAGCGTCGTCATCGAGACCCTGACCCAGCATGGCCGGGCCTTCTGCATGGTCCAGCGCTTCATCCCCGAGATCGAGACCGGAGACAAGCGCATCCTCATGGTCGACGGTGAGCCCGTGCCCTATTGTCTGGCGCGCATCCCGGCCCCCGGCGAGACGCGCGGCAATCTGGCCGCCGGCGCTTCGGCCGAGGCGCGGCCGCTGAGCGCGCGCGATCGCTGGATCGCCGAACAGGTCGGTCCCGAACTGCGCGCACGCGGTATCCTCTTCGCCGGGCTGGACGTGATCGGCGACTATCTCACCGAGATCAATGTCACCAGTCCGACCTGTATTCGCGAGCTGGACGCCGCCTATGACCTGGACATCGCGGGCGATCTCATGGATTGCATCGCGGCCCGGTTGGGCGAGCGTGCGGATCGCGCCGATCAGCGACGTCCATCCTGAGAGATCTGTCCTTGAAACCAGGCGTGCCATCGAAAACGGGGCGCGCGCACGAGGTTCAACCTGGGAGCCATCATCATGGGGTTTGTGCTGTCCCCCTCGACCCTGGTCCGACCGGCGCACGCGCTCTCGCTGCTGCTCGTGCTGTCGCTGACACTCGCCGGCTGTCGCGACAAGGCGCCGGTCATGCTCTCGCGCTTCACGGCCTTCGAGACGCAGGTGGACGTGAGTCTGGTCGCCGTCACCCGCGAGCAGGCCGAGCGGGCCGCCGCGCTCGTCGCCCAGGACTTCGCCTATCTGGAGCGGGACTGGGCGAGCGACGGCGAGGCCATGGAGCGCGTGAACCGGCTCCTGGCCCAGGGTGAGCCCTTCGTGCCGCCGCCGTCCGTCCTGCGTCTGGTCCGGCTCGGTCAGACGCTGGAGGTCGAGAGCGAGGGGCTGGTCAACCTGAGCATCGGACGGCTCGTGCGACTCTGGGGATTCGACGCGGCGACCACCGCCGGACGTCGTCCGCCGGAGCGCGAACGGATCTCGGCCCTGGTCGCAGCCGCGCCGTCCATGTCGGCGATCACGATCGAGGGGCTGACCCTGCGCGGCAGCAACCCCGCCCTGAGTCTCGACCTGACCCCCATCGCCAGAGGGCAGGCCATCGATCTGGCGATCCGGCATCTCAAGGATCTGGGCGTGCGCAACGCGCTCATTCAGGCGGGCGACGAGCTGGGCGCGCTCGGTGAGCGCAGCGGCCAGCCCTGGCGCATCCCCGTGCTGCGTCCCAGCGGTTCGGCCGTGCTGGCGATCGCGCCCCTGCGCGGCGACGAGGCCCTGGCGACGGTGGCCGAGCACGATCGCTCCTTCACGGATCGCGGCCGGCTCTATCACGCCGTCCTGGATCCGCGCACGGGTCGGCCGGCCGACGGGGCGCGTTCGGTCACGGTCCTGAGTGCG
Organism: Allochromatium humboldtianum; assembly: GCF_013385175.1. Lineage (GTDB taxonomy): Bacteria > Pseudomonadota > Gammaproteobacteria > Chromatiales > Chromatiaceae > Thermochromatium > Thermochromatium humboldtianum. Next base: position 260,518 of record NZ_JABZEO010000005.1, read on the forward strand.
GATGCCACGCACGCGGCGGCGGCGGCCCGGGCGCTCTTCGTCGCCGGTCCCACGGATTGGCGGCGTCTGGCCGGGCGTCTGGGTGTGCGGCAGGCACTGCTCGTCGACGCCGAGGGACGTCTGCATGTGACACCCGCCATGGCCGAGCGTCTCGAACTGGTCGATGCCGACGAGCCGGTGACGATCGTCGAGCCCGAATGGCCGGCGCCCGTGGCGCAGGACGGGCGACGGCCATGACCGCCAGAGGGATCGGGACACTGGAACTGCCGCGTGAACTGATCATCCAGGGCGCCAGGGCGCCGAGCACGCCCTTCGTCGCCGCCCTGGCCGGGGCCGGCTGGCTGCATCTGCTGCTGATCCTGGCCGTGTCCTTCGTGTGGCCGGAGCCGGGTCCGCCGCCCGAGTCGGCGATGGAGGTGGTCCTGCTCAAGGAGGTCGGCGCCAAGGCCCCGAACCGCTCACCTGAGGCCGTGCTGGCCCAGCGCGATCAGGTGGGTGAATCGCCGCTCGGCGACGCGGCGATCCCGACCTTCGGCGATGCGCCCGAGGAGACGTCCGATACGCGCGCGGAGACGGATGGACCGGCCACGGAGTCCGTGCATCCGGCCGAGCCCCCCGAACGCGCGGACGAAGCCACGCCGACCGAGGCGCCGCCGCACACCGACCCCCTGGCCCGTCCGGATGCCATGACGCTGCCGCTGCGGGAGCCGCCAACCGCGCCGATCCTGGCCACTGAGGCCGAGGCCCCGCCCCGGCCGGAGGTCGACCCGCTCACGCCGCGCCAGACGGTCGTCGATGCCGCTCAGATCCTCTCCAGCCAGGGGCTGGAGGTCGCGCGTCTGACCTCGCGTCAGGCGGCCGGCGCCGCCAACGGCGCCAAACGCGCGCGACGCAAGTCGATCAGCGCCAGCACGCGCGAGTTCCGTTACGCCAGCTATCTGGCGGCCTGGGCGCAGAAGGTCGAGCGCATCGGCAATCTCAACTATCCGCAGGCCGCGCGCGATCAGCGTCTCTACGGCAGTCTCATCCTGCACGTGGCCGTGCGCGCCGACGGCAGTCTGGAGAACATCCGCGTGGTGCGCTCCTCCGGCTTCGACCTGCTCGATCAGGCGGCGATCCGGATCGTCGAGCTGGCCGCGCCCTTCTCGCCCTTTCCGCCCGACATCGCCGCCGAGACCGACGTGCTCGACATCGTGCGCACCTGGCAGTTCATGCGCGGCGACGTGCTCGGATGGGAGCGCTGAGGATGCGGTTCTCTGGGACAGCGGGACGAAAGGGCCGTATGATCGTCCTATCGAACTGGGGCCGGCCGGACGCGGTTCGCGTCCCGAGGACGGCTCGTCGCGCTTGCCTCATCATGAGCCGATCAGGATACTAACGCCCATGCCTTTCAGTACTTCATTGACCAACCATCTCCTGATCGCGATGCCGGGTCTCCAGGATCCCAACTTCGCGCGCACCGTCACCTATATCTGTGAGCACACGGAGCAGGGGGCCATGGGTATCGTGATCAACCGCCCGCTGGACGTGAAGCTCGGCGCACTCCTGGATCAACTGGAGATCCCGGCCCTGCGTCCCGGCGTGGCCGACACGCCCGTCTATCAGGGCGGTCCGGTTCAGACCGACCGCGGCTTCGTGCTGCACACGGCGGGTTACAGCTACGACTCCACGCTCAGCATCACCCCCGACATCAGCGTCACCACCTCGCGCGACATCCTGGAGGCCATCGCCGGGGGCGAAGGGCCGGATCAGGTGCTGATCGCACTCGGCTATGCCGGTTGGGGCAGCGGTCAGCTCGAACAGGAAATGAGCGCCAACGCCTGGCTCAACGGCCCGGCGAGCAACGAGATCATCTTCCGCATGGACCCGAGCGCCCGCTGGATGGCTTCCGCCCAGCTGCTCGGCGTGGATCTGAACCTCATGAGCGGCGAGGCCGGGCACGCTTGACGCGCCCGGACCGATCATGACGCTGCTCGGATTCGACTTCGGCCCGCGCAAGATCGGCGTGGCCGTGGGTCAGACGATCACCCGTTCGGCCACACCCCTGACCACGCTGCGCAGTCAGGGCGAGAAACCCGACTGGACGCGCATCGAGGCCCTGATCCGCGAATGGCAGCCGAGCGCCCTGGTCGTCGGTCTGCCGTTCCAGATGGACGACAAGGAGGTCGAGTGGTCGCCGCGCGTGCACCGCTTCGCCCGCCAGTTGGAAGGACGCTATCGCCTGCCCGTGCATCTGGTCGACGAGCGTCTGACCTCGCGCGAGGCCCATCGTCAACTCGCCGAGCGCGATCGGCGCACGCCCACGCTGGAAGCCGTGGACGCGCTCGCGGCGGCCCTGATCCTGGAAACCTGGCTCTGTGAGCAAGTCTGACATCTGGAAGGACGCCGCCGCCATCGAGGCGGCCATCGACACCATGACCGAGCGGCTGCGCGAGCGTCTGGAGCGGCGCGGCATTGAGCGTCCGCTCATGATCGGCATCCACACCGGCGGGGTCTGGGTCGCCGAGCGGCTGCACGCGCGGCTGGGGCTGGCCGAGCCGCTGGGACATCTGGACATCTCCTTTTATCGCGACGACTTCAGCCGGGTCGGCATGCATCCACAGGTACGCCCGTCCTATCTGCCGGTCGGAGTCGACGACCGGCATCTGATCCTGGTCGACGATGTGCTCCAGAGCGGACGCACCATCCGGGCCGCGCACAATGTGCTGTTCGACTATGGCCGTCCGGCCTCGGTGACGCTGGCGGTGCTGCTCGAGCGCGACGGACGCGAGCTGCCGATCGCCGCCGATGTCGCCGGTTTCGAGGCCGGTTTCGGCGCCGACGAACAGATCAAGCTCAGCGGGCCCGAACCGTTGCTCATGCTGCGCGCCCGCCGGGGCGTGAATCCGATTCGCTGACACAGTCCGGCTCAGCCCATCCACCCGTATTGAAATACCATGACGACGCCCAATCCACAGCTCGACGCCCAAGGCCGGCTCAAGCACTTCCTCACCATCGACGGACTGAGCCGTGAACTCCTGATCGAGATCCTCGATCAGGCCGAGGGTTTTCTCGGCGTGGCCCAGCAGGCGGTCAAGAAGGTGCCGCTGTGTCGCGGCAAGGTCGTGGCCAATCTGTTCTTCGAGACCAGCACCCGCACCCGCACCACCTTCGAGCTGGCCGCCAAGCGGCTCTCGGCCGACGTGCTCAATCTCAACATCTCGACCTCGTCCACGGCCAAGGGCGAGACCCTGCTCGACACCCTGCGCAACCTGGAGGCCATGCACGTCGACATGTTCGTCGTGCGCCATGCCGAAAGCGGCACCGCACACTTCATGGCCGCCCATGCCGCGCCGCATGTGAGCATCGTCAACGCCGGCGACGGACGCCACGCGCATCCGACCCAGGCCATGCTCGACATGCTCACCATCCGCCGCCACAAGCCGGACTTCGACCAGCTGAGCGTGGCCATCGTCGGCGACATCCTGCACTCGCGCGTGGCGCGCTCGCAGATGCTCGCGCTCAGGACGCTCGGCGTGCCCGACGTGCGCATCATCGCCCCGCGCACCCTGCTGCCGACACGGGTCGAGGAGGCGTTCGGGGTCAGGGCCTATCACGATCTGAGCGAAGGTGTGCGCGACGCCGACGTGGTCATCATGCTGCGTATCCAGCGCGAGCGCATGAACAGCGCGCTGCTGCCGAGCGAGCACGAATACTTCCAGCTCTTCGGGCTGACCGAGGAGCGGCTCTCGACCGCGCGCCCGGATGCCATCGTCATGCATCCGGGGCCGATCAATCGCGGGGTCGAGATGGATTCGCAGGTCGCCGACGGGCGCCGCTCGGTGATCCTGGAGCAGGTGACGAACGGCATCGCGGTGCGCATGGCGGTGATGTCCATGTGTCTCGGCAATCAGCATCTCGGCAGCCAGAGTCAGGAAGAAGCGACCCATGCTTAATGCACCCCGTCTCAGCATTCGTCACGGACGGCTCATCGATCCGGCCAGCGGGCACGATGCCGTCGCCGACATCCATCTCGCCGAGGGCCGGGTGCTGGCCATCGGCGCCGCGCCCAGCGGCTTTCAGCCCGACCGCACGCTGGATGCGCGCGGGCAGGTGGTCTGTCCTGGCTTCGTCGATCTCTGCGCGCGGGTGCGCGAACCCGGTCTCGAACAGAAGGCGACCATCGCCAGCGAGGGACGCGCGGCGGCCGCGTCCGGCGTCACCACGCTCTGCTGTCCGCCCGACACCCGCCCGGTCATCGACAACCCGGCGGTGGCGCGGCTGATCCATCAGATCTCCAAGCGTCATGGTCTGACCCGCGTGCTGCCGATCGGGGCCATGACCGTGGGACTGGAGGGCCAGTCCATCACCGAGATGGCGGCGCTCAAGCTCGCCGGCTGTCCGGCGCTCGGTCAGGCCGATCGCCCGATCCGCGACACCCAGGTACAGCGCCGCGCACTGGAATATGCCGCGACCTTCGGGCTGACCCTGTTCCTGCTGCCGCTCGATCCCGAGCTGAGCGCGGGCGGTTGCGCGCACGAGGGCGTCGTCAGCACCCGGCTCGGGCTGCCCGGCATCCCCGAGGCGGCCGAGACCGTGGCCGTGGCGCGCGATCTGGCGCTCGCTGAGCAGACGGGGGCGCGCATCCACTTCCGTGGTCTGTCGACCGCGCGCGGGGTCGAGATGCTGGCCGAGGCGCGCGCGCGCGGGGTGCGGGCGAGCGGAGACGTGGCGCTGCATCAGCTCTTCCTCAGCGAGCACGACCTGGAGCGTTTCGACGCCAACTGCCATCTCGTCCCGCCGCTGCGCACGCCGGCCGATCGCGACGCACTGCGTGCGGCGCTGGCCGAAGGTGTGCTGACGGCGGTCTGCTCGGACCATCAGCCGCACGACCCGGATGCCAAGCTCGGTCCCTTCCCCGAGACCGCGCCCGGACTCTCGGGCCTGGAGACCGTGCTGCCGCTGGCGCTACGGCTGGTCGAAGAGGGCGTGTTCGATCTCATGGGCATGATCGAGCGGCTCACGGTCGGGCCGGCCGCCATCCTGGAGCGCGACCTAGGACGCCTCGCGCCCGGCGCCGCAGCGGATCTCTGTGTCTTCGACCCTGAAGCGCTCTGGACGCCGTCGCCGGCGACCTGGATCAGTCAGGGACACAACACGCCCTTCATGGGGCACGAGTTGCGCGGACGGGTGAGCTGGACGCTGCTCGGGGGGCGGATCGTCTTCGAGCGTTGATCGCCGGGCGACATCCCGATTTGGCGCCGGCCCAACGAGAGTCCGGCCCGTCGGCGGCCGATGCAGGCGGCCGGAATCATGTTGAGCGTGACCATGACGGTCAGGGCCAGCGTCAGTCGTCGAGGATGGCGTCCGCCGCCTGGAAAGGGTGCGTGGAGCAAATCGCACACGCCGCTATGCTTTTTGTGCATAACGCCACATCCCTTGGCCGGGTGAGCGATCTTCGGCCATGGCGCTCGCGTGTCGGTATCAGCGGATCAGTCGGGCGGCCAAGGATGGCAGCTTTCTTGCTAGTGCAGGACATGACTGTTAGATGAGGAGCGGAAAACGTCGTGTCATCCAAACCGAAAATCAAAGAATTGCTCGTCGAGAGCGCCTGCGAGCACAACAAAGACAAAAAAAAGTCTTGTAACGCTCCCACGCCCGGAGCCACCACCGGCGGCTGTGCGCTTGACGGTGCTCAGATCGCCCTCTTTCCCTTCGCCGATGCCGCTCATCTGATCCATGGCCCCATGTCCTGCATCGGCGGGGCCTGGGAAACGCGCCTGACGCCGACCTCTTGGGCCGGGCGCGACCTGACCCAGACCGGTTTCGCCACCGACATCACGAACAACGATGTGGTGTTCGGCGGCGAGCGGAAGCTGGCCGCCGCCATCGACCATATCGTCTCCAACTATGCGCCCGAGGCCGTGTTCGTCTACTCGACCTGCGTCCCCGCCCTGACCGGGGATGACATCGACGCCGTCTGCAAGCACAGAACCGAGAAACACGGCATCCCCTGCGTGCCTGTGCATGCGCCCGGTTTCGTCGGCGCCAAGAACCTCGGCAGCCGTATCGCCGGCGAAGCCGTGCTGCAACACCTGATCGGGACCAAGGAACCGGAGTACACGACCCCCTTCGATATCAACCTGATCGGCGAGCACAACAACACCGGCGAGCTCTGGCGCTACCGGCATCTGCTCGAAGAACTCGGCATCCGCGTGCTCTCGACCTTCAGCGGCGATGGCCGCATCGCCGAGATCCGCACCGCCCACCGGGCCAGGCTCAACGTGATCGTCTGCGCCAAATCCCTGGTGTCCATGACCCGCAAGATGCAGGAGCGGTACGGCATCCCCTGGATCTCCTGTTCCTTCTACGGCATGACCGATACCTCGGCTGGCCTCCTGGCCATCGCCGAAGCCTTGGGCGATGCCGATCTGATCGAGCGCACCCGCGCGCTGATCGCCCGCGAAGAGGCGCGTCTGAAACAGCAGCTCATCCCGTACCGGGAGGTCTTTGCCGGCAAGAAGGCGGTGCTCAATACCGGCGGCAACAAGGCCTGGTCCATCGCTTCGGCGCTCCAGGATCTGGGGATCGAGGTCGTGGCGACATCGGTGCGCAAGTCGACGGAGGAGGATAAGGCCAAGGCGCGGCAATACCTCGGCGAGAAGGCCATTCTGATGACCAATCCGGCGACTCAGCAGGCGAAGGTCATCGACGAGACAGGGGCCCATCTGCTCCTGGCCGGCGGGCGTTCACTCTATACCGCGATCAAAAAGCGGATCGCCTTTACCGACGTCAATCAGGAAAAGAAGAAGAGCTACGGCGGTTACGACGGGCTCCTGGTCCTCGCCGAAGACCTCAAGAATTCATTGCAGAATCCGGTTTTCGAACTGGTCGACAGGAAAGCGCCATGGCAGAAGTAAAACGCAAGTCGGGCAAGCCGCTTCAGGTCAATCCCCATAAGCTGTCACAGCCGATGGGGGCGACCATGGCGTTCCTGGGAGTCGACCGCTGTATGCCCCTGATGCACGGCGCTCAGGGCTGCGCCAGTTTCGCCAAGGTGATGTTCACCCGCCATTTCTGCGAGCCCGTCGCCCTGCAGACGACGGCGGTGAACGACGTGATCGCCGTGCTCGATGGCGGCGACTACAGTATCGTCGAGTCGATCAAGAACATTCACGACAAGGTCGCCCCTGAGCTGATCGGGCTGCATACCACCGGGCTGACCGAGACCAAGGGGGACGATATCCGAGGCATCGCCGGCAAGATCGACGTGCCTCTGGTCTATGTCAACACCCCGGATTTCAAAGGCGGCCTGGAGAGCGGCTGGACCCTGACCACCCAGGCGCTGATCGATCAGCTCACCGAGCCCGGCGACCGGATCGATGCGCAGAAGATGGTTCTGGTCCCTCATGTCAGTCTGCTGCCCATCGAGGTCGAGAAGCTCCGGGAGGTCATCGAATCATTCGGCTTCACGGTCGTTGCCGTGCCGGATCTGTCCTCCTCGCTCGACAACCATCTGGGTGAAAAACAGGCATCCTTGAGCAGCGGCGGGGTGACGGTCGCTGAACTCAGGCAGCTGGCGGATGCGGCCTTCGTCGTCACGGTCGGGGGTTCCGTCAAGCCCGTCGGCGCGACCTTGCAGGCCAAGAATCCGGCGATTCGGCACCGGCACTTCAATCATGTCAGCGGTCTGGAGGGAACCGACGCGCTGGTGGCCTGGCTGCTCGAAGTGAGCGGTCGGGATGCGCCTCCGGCAGCGGTCGAACGCTGGCGCAAGCGGCTTCAGGACGCCATGCTCGACAGCCATTTCTCCATCGGGCAGACCCGTTTCCTGCTCGCTGCGGAGCCTGATCATCTGGCGGCCATGGCCGCGTCCCTGCGCGAGGTCGGGGGCAAAGTCACCCTGGCGATCGCGACGGTCGATTCGCCGATCCTCGCTGAGATCGATGCGGATCAGGTGATCGTCGGGGATCTCGAAGACGCCGAAAACATGAGCGAGTCTTACGACCTGATCATCGGCAATTATCACACCGAGTCCCTCGCGCATCGTGTGGGGAAAAAGGCGGTCATGCGGGGCATCCCCAATTATGAAGAGGTCGGGAGCGCCTTGAAAAATGATGTGCTCTACGAGGGTAGCGCCTATTTTCTCTTCGAGATCGCCAATGCCGCCGAAAAGATGAGAGAAGCGCGGGTTCACCATGCGCGTGAGCAGATCAAGCGGCAAGGTAGCGCGTAGTTCCATCTCGCCGGTTACGGGGCGTTTGCCGTAGCGGCATTGATCGCTGTTCTGCATGGCGATGATCTCGGTGGCGGTTCAGGGTGAACAGGGGTCGAAGCGCGTCGCCTCGGTGTCCGTGGCGCGTCCCGACAAGGGGATGATCGCTGCGTGCGGGATTCCGAGTCGGGTGCGACTGCCGGGCCTCGGTGTCGGGGTCCGGCTGTCGAGCCGGATCTGGATGGCCGTGTGATCGGGCAGGCGGCCCAGCAGTGTCCGGTCGTCGTCCAGTGCGATGACGCGGGTGATCTCGATCTCCAGTCCCAGCGCGTCGCCGAGACGCAGTCCATCGGGCCGGATGGCGATGACCACGACACGCCCATGATCGGTGTAGTGCTCTGCGGGAAATGGCGCTTCGCCCGCAGGCGAGCGATCACGACGGCATCGCCTGGCAGCCGGAGGTCGACAGCGCGAGGTGTGCTGCCGGATACTGCGACCTGGCGATCGCCTCGGCTATCGGCCACTGTATGCGAGCTGAAACCTTTCTCGTCGGCCAGACCCGTATGCCAACACCCCGGACCAGCCAGACCCATCCTCTACAGATCGCGGAAGTCCGCGCAACGCCGTCGCACGGGCGGATCGGGATCACCTTCTGTCCAGGCAAGCATGACCCCTTTGCCCACACGGGAGCCTGGGAGCGCGATCTCGGCAGCGATTTGGATGCCATCGCAGCTTGGGGCGCGCGGCTGGTGCTGACCCTGCTGGAGCCGGCCGAACTCGTGGCGCTCAAGGTTCCGTCTCTCGGGCAGGAGATTCAGCGCCGAGGCATCGCGTGGCTGCATCTGCCCATTGCCGACTACTCCGTTCCAACCGAGGCGTTCGAGCACCAATGGGTCACGCAAGGCTGTGCGATCCGCGAGCGACTGCGCCACGGCGATGACGTGCTCGTGCATTGCCGGGGCGGACTGGGGCGGGCGGGGATGATCGCGGCGCGGCTGCTCGTCGAGCTGGGCGTGGACACCGAAGAGGCGATCCGCTCCGTGCGCGGCGCGCGCCGGGGCGCCATCGAAACGCCCGCGCAACTCGCCCTGGTGCGCCGTATCGTTCCGCTTCCCTGAGCCGAGTCGCCGTGATGAGCGTTGGAATGCCCGTGATCGATACGGCCGCCATGCAGCGCGTCGGCGGACAGCTGGGCACCAATCCCGCCGGCATTTACCAGGACGCGCGCGGGCGACGCTACTATGTGAAGACGCTAGAGTCTGCCGCGCATGCGCGCAATGAAACCATCGCGGCCCGGCTCTACCGCCTGGCGGGCGCCCCGACCCTGACGTATGTGCACACCACGGCTCCCGACCAGATCGCCACGCAATGGGTTCAGCTCGACAAGACATGCGTGGCGCACTTCACCGAGCACGAGCGCCGGCAGGCGCAGCGGTGGTTCGGCGTGCATGCCTGGACGGCCAATTGGGACGCGGCGGGTTTCGTGGGCGACAATCAGGGCGTCCTCGCTGGAACCGTGTTGACGCTCGATGTGGGGGGCGCGCTGGCGTTCCGGGCTCACGGCGATCCCAAGGGGCGAGCGTTCGGCACCCGCGTGGACGAGCTCGATGTCCTGCGGAGCGACCAGGACAACCCGCATGCCATCAAGCTCTTCGCGGATATGGGTCCGGATGACATCGAGCGGGCTATCAGGATCGTGGTTGGCCTCCCCGACGAATGGATTCGCCGGGTCATCATCGACAGTGGCGGCAGCGGCAAGCTGGTCGAGAAGATGATTGCGCGCAAAGCCGATATGGCAGAGCGTTTGGCCGATCTAGTGGATGTGTGAGGCCGACCCCGTTTTCCGCACCGCTAACGATGGTGAGGATGAAGGCGGCCAAGCGGGTGTTCCGGCGTTAGAACGGTTCGGATGCAGGCGGTTGGCGGTTTTCATCTGGTCTGTTGACCCAGTTCAGGGCGGGGAAGGATAGCGCGGAGGGCGGAGCCGTCCTTGGGTTTCAGGTATGATCGAGCCATGCAACGCCTTCAAGCCTACAAGTACGCACTCCGGCCCACGGGTCAGCAGGAGCGGCAGTTGCGCCGCTTCGCCGGATCGTGCCGGTTTGTCTACAACCGGGCGCTAGCGTTGCAGCAGGCGCGTTATGAGCACGGCGAGCCGAAGCTCGGTTACGCGGGGCTGTGCCAGTGCCTCACCGACTGGCGCAACCGCCCGGAGACGGCCTGGCTGGCCGAGGCGCCGGTTCATCCGCTGCAACAGACGCTCAAGGACTTGGAGCGGGCCTATACCAACTTCTTCGCCCAGCGGGCGGCGTTTCCCCGCTTCAAGAAGAAAGGGCAAGGCGACAGTTTCCGCTACCCGGACCCCAAGCAGATCAAGCTCGATCAGGCCAACCGCCGGATCTTTCTGCCCAAGCTCGGCTGGCTGCGCTATCGCCACAGTCGGGACGTGCTCGGTGTGGTGAAGAACGTCACCGTGAGCCGGTCGGGCGGCCAGTGGTTCGTGTCGATTCAGACCGCGCGCGCGGTCGATCCGCCCATCCCGCAAGGCGGCGCCGTCGGCCTCGACCTGGGTATCGTCCGCTTCGCCACGCTCTCCGACGGCACGTTCTACGCACCGCTCAACAGCTTCAAGCGCCATGAAACGGCCTTGCGCCAGGCGCAGCAGGCACTGAGCCGCAAGGTGAAGTTCAGCCGCAATTGGAAGAAGGCGAAAGCCCGCGTCCAGAAGATTCATTCCCGGATTGGTAATGCCCGCCGCGACTACCTGCACAAGACCTCGACCACGATCAGCCAAAACCACGCGATGGTGTGTATCGAGGACTTGCCGGTACGCCATCTGTCCAAATCAGCGGCCGGCACCACCGAGCAGCCAGGCCGGAACGTTCGGGCCAAATCCGGTTTGAACAAGTCCATCCTCGACCAAGGTTGGTACGAGTTCCGCCGCCAGTTGGACTACAAGCTGGCCTGGAAGGGCGGCTGGCTCATCGCCGTGCCACCGCGCAACACCAGCCGCACCTGTCCGTGTTGTGGTCATGTGTCGGCCGACAACCGCCGGACGCAAGCCCGGTTCGCCTGTGTGGAATGTGGTTTCGAGGAACACGCCGATCTCGTCGGCGCGATCAATGTGTTAAGGGCGGGACACGCCCGGTTCGCCTGTGAAGTGAGCGGTGCTGTCAGGCCGCCAGCAGCAGGAACCCACCGAAGCGACTCCGGCACGGCTCAAAGCCGCGTTTGAGCGCCGTAGGAATCCCCCACCTTCAGGCGGGGGAGGATGTCAACAGCTTGAATGGTGCGATGGCGTTGGAAGGCATTGATCGTGGAATCGCTATGTTTGAAAAACTATAGCGCCGATTAGGGTCAGAGTGAATCGATGCATGCCAGCTTCGCCGCCAGCGCTATGGTGGCAAATACCAACCGCCTCGCCCTACAGTCAGGACACGGTTCGCCGAAGCCCTAAAGGGACGGTGTCCGTTGTTCCCTGTCCTCAGAAAAAGCGAGATCCGACATGAAAATCAGTGCACGCAACATCTTCCGTGGAACCGTCGACGCCGTTCGCACCGGGGCCGTCAACAGCGAGGTGGATCTCACGCTGTCCGGCGGCGAGAAGCTGGTCGCCATGATCACCAACGAGAGTGCCCAAGCGCTCGGGCTGGCGGCCGGCAAAGAGGCTGTGGCGCTCGTCAAGGCGTCGTCCGTGCTGGTCATGACCGACGAGGCGGGTATTCGGCTCAGCGCGCGCAACTGTCTGGCCGGAACCGTCAAGGCCGTCACCTCGGGTCCGGTGAGCGCCGAAGTGACCATTGCCCTGACCGGCGGCGCCGAGGTTCATGCCACCATCACCCACAACGCCGCTGACGAGCTGGGACTCGAACCTGGCAGCCCCGCCACGGCGGTCTTCAAGGCCTCGTCCGTCATCCTGGGCGTCCCGGCCTGAGCCATCCCGTCCGATCAGTGGCCGGCATTCTCGCGTTGGGAGTGCCGGTGTCTTCCGACGTCAATCCATCAAGGCCACCGCCTTGACCTGAGCGAAGACGCTCTGGCCCTCATGCAGCCGCAGCCGGTCGCGCGAGTGGCGGGTGATGCGGGCCAGCAGCGGTGTTTTCTCGCCAGCCCCCGTGCAGAGCTTGACCAGCACCTGTGCCTGTTCGATCTCGCGCATCTCCAGGATGCGCGCGGGCAGGATGTTGAGGATGCTGGACGCTCCCGGTTCGTCCAGGGCCAGACTGACATCGCGCGCATGGATACGCACCCGCACCAGCTCATGGATGTCGCGATCGAGTCGCGCCACGCTCAGATGGCCGCCCTGGATCTCCAGCCGCGTCAGGGCATAGTCGTCGTCATGACTCAGAACCACGCCCTCGATGATGGCGCTCGCCTCCTGATCCTGAGCGAGCGCGAGATCGAGCCGGCTGAACAGCTCGTTCACCGGCCCCTGGGCGCGCACGCGCCCCTGTTCCACCAACACCACGGTATCGGCCAGCCGCGCGACCTCGTCGGGCGAGTGGCTGACATAGAGCACCGGAATCTCCAGCGCGTCGTGCAGCCGCTCCAGATAGGGCAGGATCTCCTGCTTGCGCTTGAGATCGAGCGCGGCCAGCGGCTCGTCCATCAGCAGCAGTCGCGGCTGGACCGCCAGGGCGCGGGCGATGGCCACGCGCTGGCGTTCGCCGCCCGAGAGCTGATGCGGGCGCCGGTCGAGCAGATGACCGATGCCGAGCAGCGCGACGGCCTGTTCCAGCGCCGCGCCATCCATGGCGTTGCCGACGCGCTTCATGCCGTATTCCAGATTGCCGCGCGCGGTCAGATGCGGGAAGAGACTCGCCTCCTGGAACACATAGCCCAGCGGGCGCTTGTGGGTCGGCAGAAAGATCCGGTCATCCTGCCAGACCTCGCCATTGACGCTCAGACGGCCATCCTGGATACGGATCAGCCCGGCGACCAGACGCAGCAGGGTCGTCTTGCCCGAGCCGGAATGCCCGAACAGAGCCGTGACCCCGCGTCCCGGCAGTTCGAGATCCACGTTCAGCGTGAATTCCGGATAGTCGAGATGGAAGCGGGCCTGGATGTGATCGGTCGTCATGGGGTCAGAAACGGCGTTGGTTGGGGTTGAGGGTATAGAGCGCCAGCAGCACCAGGAACGAGAAGATCACCATGCTCATGGCCAGCCAGTGGGCCTGACCGTACTCCATGGCCTCGACATAGTCGTAGATCTGCACCGAGACCACGCGCGTGGCGCCCGGAATGTTGCCGCCGATCATGAGCACCACGCCGAATTCGCCGACCGTGTGGGCGAACCCCAGGATGGCGGCGGTCAGGAACCCAGGTCGCGCCAGGGGCACCACGACGCTGAAGAAGCGATCCCAGGGGCCGGCGCGCAGGGTCGCGGCCACCTCCAGCGGGCGCTCGCCGAGCGCCTCGATGGCATTCTGGATCGGCTGCACCACGAAGGGCATCGAATAGAATACCGAGGCGATCACCAGCCCCCAGAAGGTGAAGGGCAGCAGGCCGATCCCGACCGCTTGGGTGAGCTGGCCCACGGGACCATTCGGCCCCATGGCCACCAGCAGATAGAAGCCGATCACCGTGGGCGGCAGCACCAGGGGGAGCGCCACCACGGCGCCGACCGGCCCCTTCCAGCGCGAGCGGGTGCGCGCCAGCCACCAGGCGATGGGCGTGCCGATGAGCAGCAGCAGGAGTGTGGTCAGGCCGGCCAGACGGAATGTCAGCCAGATCGCCTGGATGTCGGCATCGGAGAAGCCCATGGCGCGCCCGTCCGATCAGATCTCGTAGCCGAAGGAGCGGATGATGGCCTTGACCTTGTCGCTCTTCAGATAATCCATGAAGGCATTCGCTGCCGCGTTGCCTTCGCCAGTCTTCAGGATCACCGCGTCCTGACGGATCGGCTCATGCATCTCGGCCGGGACGACCCAGGCCGAACCCCCGGTGATCTGGCCATCCTTGAACGCCTGTGACAGGGCGACGAAGCCCAACTCGGCGTTGCCGGTGCTGACGAACTGATAGGTCTGAGCGATGTTCTCGCCCTGGACCAGCTTGGGCGCGAGCATCTGATCGACCTGAAGCGCCTTCATGACCTCGACGGCGGCGGTGCCGTAGGGTGCGGTCTTGGGGTTGGCGATGGCGAGCTTGCGGAACTGGTTGCGCCCCAGCACGCGGGCGCCATCCTTGATGAGCGCGGGATCGGCGCTCCACAGCACCAGGGTGCCCGTGGCATAGGTGAAACGGGTTCCGGGCCGTGTCATGCCCTCGTCTTCCAGTTTGGCGGGCGTGGTGTCATCGGCCGCCAGGAACACTTGGAAGGGGGCGCCGTTCGTGATCTGGGCGTAGAACTTGCCTGTCGAGCCGTAGGCGGCCTCGGCCTTGTGGCCGGTGTCCTGGGCGAAGGCCTCGGCGATGACCTTCATGGGGGCGGTGAAATTGGCCGCGACCGCGACCTGAACGGTCTCGGCCTGCGCGGCACAGGCGCCGGCGAGCAGGGCTAGGGCGGTGAGTGTCTTGGGTATGGTTTTCATGCGGGTTCTCCTGATCTGCAATCTTCTGACGCGGATGAAGTGGATGGCTATATCCATAAAGATATAACGGCTGGCGCAACAACGAATCGTTACAACCAACCGCTCAATCCTTGACGGCCAGGATGACGTGCGGGGCCTTGATCAGGGCGCAGGCGCGCTCGCCGACGGTCAGCTCCAGATCTGTGGCGCTCTCATTGGTGATCATGGCTGTGAGTCGGGTTCCGCCGTCGAGCGCCAGCACCACCTCAGTGTTGACCGCGCCCGTGACGATACGCTCGACGACGCCGCACAGCCGGTTGCGCGCCGAGGTCTTGAGTCCGCCGTCCTCGGTGGCGAGGATGACGAAGGACGCCTTGATGAGGGCGAAGGCCTCGGCGCCGACCGTCAGACCCAGCGCAGAGACGCTGTCGTTGGTGATGATGGCGACCAGTGGATCGCCGTTGACGTCGAGCGTGACCTCGGCATTGACCGCGCCGGGCTTGATCGCGGAGACGATCCCGCGCAGATGATTGCGTGTGCTGACTTTCATGCTCAATGTTCCCAAGAGTGCGTGAAAATGATCGAAATCCTGAATGCCCGCGCTCAGACGCTCCAGAAAGCGCCGGTGCTCGCGCTCGGCGGCCTCGTAGACCGCGATCAGGCGGCGTCCCTCCTCGGTGAGTTCGGTCCCGCCGCCATGCCGCCCGCCGACCTGACGCCGCACCAGCGGCTCGGGCGAAAGGTTGTTCATGGCATCGACCGAGTCCCAGGCCTGTTTGTAGGACATGCCCAGTGACTTGGCCGCGCGCGAGATCGATCCGGTCTCCGCGATGCGGCGCAACAGATCGATTCGGCCATGACCGGCGAACTTCTGGTGATTCAGCTCCAGTCGCAGCGCGCCGCTGGTCTCCAGGCCCTGTTCGAGGCTGTGCGTCATGACGGTCGGTCTCCGAGTCGGGTGTTATATCCAAGACGATATAACGCAGATCAGACAGCAAATTCAAGGCCAACGTCAATGAGGGTTCAGGCGTGCCTTGGGTTTCCGTTCTTTGGTGGCGTTTTCTGAGCCAAGGCGACACTTCGCGCGAGCGGTCGATGTGCGAACCTGGTGCACGAGGCGCGTGGCTCGACCGGCAATGATGCGACAATGTGCGCGAAACCGAACAATCGAACGGACCTGAGGCACATGAGCAAGAGCGAGCACAACCTGATCTGGATGGATCTGGAGATGACCGGACTGGATCCCGACCGCGACCGTATCCTGGAGATTGCGACTCTCATCACGGACAGCCGGCTCCAGGTGTTGGCCGAGGGGCCGGTCATGGCGATCCATCAGGACGAGGCCATTCTGGCGGATCTGGACGACTGGAATCGCGAACACCACGGTGCGTCCGGGCTGCTGGAGCGCGTGCGTCTGAGTCCGTATAGCGTGCGCGATGCCGAAACGGCGACGCTCGACTTTCTGGCTCAATACGTCCCGTCCGGCGCCTCGCCCCTGTGCGGCAACAGCATCTGTCAGGATCGACGCTTCCTGGCGCGCTGGATGCCGCGTCTGGAAGCCTACTGCCACTATCGCAACCTGGATGTGAGCACGCTCAAGATCCTCGCCCAGCGCTGGGCGCCCGAGGTGGCGAGCGGTTTCAAGAAGGAATCACGCCATTTGGCGCTCGACGACATCCGCGAATCCATCGACGAACTGCGCCACTATCGCGCCCATTTGTTGAAGGTCGACTGAATCAGGCGTCGAATTTGGCGCCGGCCGCCGAGCAGGGTCAAAACGAGCGCCAGACTCACCGCCGGCCAGTGGCCGAACCGGCTGAAGGGTGTGGCGCCCTGGCGCGGCTGGATCTCGGCCGTGACCGCGCCGCGCACGAAGGAGGGCAGGGTGTCGATCAGGCGACCGCGATGGTCGATGATGGCCGAGATCCCGGTATTGGTGGCTCGCAGCAGATCGCGCCCGGTCTCCAGCGCCCGCATCCGCGCAATCTCCAGATGCTGCGGCGGGGCGAGCGAGTCGCCGAACCAGGCATCGTTGCTGACGTTGATCAGATAGGCCGCTTCGGGCAGAGCCTGGATCACCTCAATGGGAAAGGCATCCTCATAGCAGATGGAGACGCCGACCTGATGCGCGCCCACGTTCAGCAGCGGACGGCGATTGTCGCCGGGGCTGAAGTCCGACATCGGCACCTCGAACAGATCCACCAGCGGCCCGAGCCAGGACTTGAAGGGCAGGAACTCGCCGAAGGGCACCAGATGGCGCTTGGCGTAGAGATCCTCCCGGCTTCCGATCGCCAGCAGCCCGTTGAAATAGCGTCCGCTCTCCAGATCCATCGCAGGTAGCCCGAGCACGATCTCGGTCCCTTCAGCGCGCGCCCGTTCGGCGAGCGGATCGAGCAGTGATGCACGGATCTGGTGCAGGAAGTCGGGCAGGGCGGTTTCGGGCCAGACGATCAGGTCCGAGTCCAGATGTTCCAGGGTCAGATCGACATGGGTCTCGGCGATCATCAGTCGCGCTTCGGGATCCCACTTGATCGACTGCGGGATATTGGCCTGGAGCACGCTGGCGCGCAGCGGTGGACCGGCCGGTTGAGTCCAGTCGACGGCGCTCAGTCCGGCCCCGCCGATCCAGAGTGCCGCCAGCGCGACCCCGGCGCCGATCCGCGCGCGGTCACGCCAGTGGATCGCGCACCACAGCAACCCGCCCGAGAACGCAACCAGCAGACTGATGCCATGTACGCCCAGGATCGGCGCATAGCCGGCCAGAGGTCCCGCGATCTGTCCATAGCCCAGACTGAGCCAGGGAAAGCCGGTGAACAGCCAGCCGCGTATCCATTCGAGCAGCACAACGGCTCCTGGAAGCAGGAGCAGCGGCCCAACCCAGACCGGAGCGCCTGCGTCCAGACGCCGCACCAGCCAGCCGGACGCGCCGCTGTAGAGGGCCATGACCGCGATGAACAGCGCCGTGAGCAGATGCGCGACCCAGGCGTCCATGTTGCCGAATTCGTTGAGACTGATCCGAATCCAGAACACGCCGAAGCCGAACAGGCCCATGCCGAACAGCCAGCCGCGCTGGAAGGCGGCCCGTGGGCTGGCTTCCGTGAGCGACTGATAGAACGCTGCGATGGCGAGCACGGCGACAGGAGACAGCGAGAAGGGGGCAAAGCTGAGGACTGTCAACGCACCCGCGCCGAGCGCGAGCAGTGCCGGCGGGATCGGGAGGCGCGCAAGAGCCGGCTTGAGCAGAGAAACCATGGAGATCGCCATCGGACGGATTGGAGGCGCCGTTTCTATCAGTCGCGCGCCCGATGGTCAAACGAAAGAGCCGATATCAACAGTCGCTGATATCGGCTCTTTGATGAATTCGATGGTGGCTATGCCCTGACTCGAACAGGGGACCCTCGCATTATGAGTGCGATGCTCTAACCAACTGAGCTACATAGCCAGATGAGACGCGCAATGATAGCGGCCATCGCAACGCGCGTCAAACAGGATCGAAGCGCGATCCATGTCGGGGTTGCGACAAGGCCGCCGATTGTCGCGACCCCGACAGCCGGCAACGCCCGGTCAAGCTATCGAAAGCAGTTGTTTCGATGTCTTTAGTCTAATCAAATCAAGTCACTAAAGGTCTTTGTCATGAGGGGCACGATTCATGCATTTCGCATGACGACCACCCAAGCCGCCAGGACAGAATCAGCCACCATGTCACTGCAACGCCGCCTGCGCCTTCTGAGTGACCTGAGCGAGACCAGATCTATGAACACGGCGATCCGGGTCGCCTTCGCGACCTCGAACCTCAAGGAAATCGACCAGCACTTCGGGGCCGCCGAATCCTTCGCCATCCACGCGATCGATGCCGAGACGGCCGGCTTGCTGGAAGTCGTCCAGTTCGGCCCAAGCGACATGGACGGCAACGAGGACAAGCTCGAAGCCAGGATCGCCGCGCTCGACGGCTGTGTTGCCGTCTACTGCCAGGCCATCGGCACCTCGGCGATCAGCCGACTGCGTCCTTGCGGCATCCAGCCGATCAAGGTCGCCGCACGCACCCCGCTGAATCAGCTGATCCGCGCACTCCAGGATGAACTGCGCACCGGCCCGAGCGTCTGGCTCGCACGCGCCATCGAGCGCCGGAATCCCGGGGGCGCCAATCGCTTCGATGTCATGGAAGCCGAGGGCTGGAGCGAGTGATCAAGGAATTTGAAATTTCCCCAATGATTCAATAGGTCAATTCCATGAGCGAGACACTGAACATTGAAAACGAAGGACTCCTGCAATCGGTCTTCATCGTCGAGATGGTGCGCCAGATGCGCGCCATCGATTCCTACGGCCAATACGACAAGCTCTCGACCGTCGAACTGCTCGACCCCTTCGTCCTGACCAAGGAGAAGAAACAGGAGATCCCCATCATCGGCGATCCGGACGAACTGGTGGTAGCGCGGGTCAAGGCGTTCTACAACGCGATCTCGGCCATGATCGAATCCGAGTGCGGGCTCATGGCCGTGCCGCTGATCAATCTCACCCACGAAGGCTTCGGACGTGCGCTCATCACGGTCGGCAAGCTGGTGGTGATGGACCGCACCCTGCGCGACGTCCATCGCTTCGGTTTTCCGAGTCTGTCGAAGATGAAGGACGAGGCCGACAAGATCCTTTCGGTCGCGCTCGAGCTCATCGGTGAGCATTCCAAGGTCGCGGGTCTCTGACCCCAGGGGAGGGATCGATGACGCCCGAAGAGCTCAAGTCACTGGAAAAGGCGGTCAGCAAGGCCAAGCGCATTGCCAGCGAGCGCGCGAGCGAACTGCACGATCTGGTCGAGGACCGCTTGCCCGCCGCCTATGAGGAGCTGCCGGCGATCGCTCAGGCGACCTATGACGCCTGTCGCGCCTGGGCCGAGGCCAATGCTCGACTCAAGGCCGCTGCGGCTGGATAGAGAGACGAGGGTACGCCAAGCGTGCCCCGCTGAATTTCGATATCGGAGAACCAAACATGTCTGTCATCACGGGAGTCACACGCGGCGGGGCGTCCTGGACGCCGTCGTTCGTCGTCGCGCTCAATCAACAGAAATGCATCGGCTGCGGCCGCTGCTACAAGGTCTGTCCGCGTGACGTCTTTGAGCTGATCGATCGCGACGATCTGGATCTGGACGACATGGACGACGATGACGCCTTCGACGACGAGGCGCCGGGCATGGTCATGAACCTCAAGGACACGCTCGACTGCATCGGCTGCGAGTCCTGCTCGCGCGTCTGCCCCAAGGGCTGTCTGTCGCACGAACCGCAGATGCTCGCGGCCTGATTGCGAAGCCGGGTGCCAAGGCATCCGGACTTCTTTCGGAATGGCATGAAAAAAGGGCTTGGATGTTCGTCCAAGCCCTTCATTTGTTTGGCGCTCTCTAGGGGATTCGAACCCCTGTTACCGGCGTGAGAGGCCAGCGTCCTAACCACTAGACGAAGAGAGCGGTACTTCGTTCAAGAATGGCGTATTATACGCAGCTCGCCGCGTTAGACAAGCGGCTTTTGAACGATCGATGACAAGGACCATCTACGAAGACATCCATGCAGGATTCCGACCCTCATTCCGCTCCGATCCGTCCCGGCCAGCCTCGGGTGGTGCCGCGTCCCGAGCACAACGTCTCGCGCGCCAACATCAGTGAGCAGGCGCTGCGCGTGCTCTATCGGCTCCGGCAGGAGAACTTCCAGGCCCACCTGGTGGGCGGCGGGGTGCGCGATCTGCTCCTGGGCCATGAGCCCAAGGACTTCGACGTCGCCACCGACGCCACGCCCGAACAGGTGCGCCAGGTGTTTCGCAACTGTCGCCTGATCGGGCGACGGTTCCGTCTGGCGCATGTGCATTTCGGCCGCGACATCATCGAGGTCGCGACCTTCCGCGGCAGCGGCTCGGACGACGGTGAAGATGCCGATCGCCAAGTGCGCGACGGTCTGATCGTGTGCGACAACATCTACGGCACCATCGAGGAAGACGCGCTCAGGCGCGACTTCACCATCAACGCGCTCTACTATGACATCGCCGACTTCGCCCTGATCGACTATGCGGGCGGACTGGACGATCTGCGCGCGGGACGACTGCGGCTGATCGGCGATCCGGTCAAGCGCTATCGCGAGGATCCGGTGCGGATGCTGCGCGCGGTGCGTTTCGCCTGCAAGCTCGGTTTCAGCATCGAGCCGGCGACCGAGCAGCCGCTGTTCGAGCTTGGCCGGCTGTTGCGCGACATCCCGGCCGCGCGCCTGTTCGACGAGCTGCTCAAGCTGTTCCACTCCGGCTATGGGCTGGAAGTGTTCGAGAAGCTGCGTCACTACGGACTCTTCGGTCATCTGTTCCCGGCGACCGAGGCCTGTCTGGCACGCGAGGATCACGACTTCCCGATCACCTTCGTCAGTCGCGGCCTGGCCAATACCGACAAGCGCTTGGCCGAGGACAAGCCGGTCACGCCCGCCTTTCTCTATGCGATCCTGCTGTGGGAGCCGGTGCGGCGGCGCTGGGAGGAACTGGTCGCGCATGGCATGGCGTCCATCGAGGCGATCCTGCTGGCCTCCTCCGAGATCTGCGTCGATCAACAGCCGCTGGTGGCCATCCCCAAGCGCTTCTCGCTGCCGATGCGCGAGATCTGGGCCTTGCAGCCGCGTCTGGAGCAGCGCGACGGCAAGCGGCCCTATCGGCTCATGACCCATCCGCGTTTCCGCGCGGCCTATGACTTCCTGGTGCTGCGCGCCGAGGCCGGTGAGGCCGATCCCGAACTGGCCGACTGGTGGACGCGCTTCCAGGACGCGAGCAGTCAGGAGCGCGCCCGCATGACCGAGCCGTCCGCGCGCCGCAAGCGCCGTCCGCGCCGCCGTCGCAAGCCGTCCGGTTCGAGCGGCGAGTCCGCCGGCTGACGCGATCCACTCCCTCTAGCATTCCGGAGCCGACGATGTCCGTTGCACCTGTGTCCGTCGCCACGCTGTCCGCCATGAAGGCGCGCGGCGAGCGGATCGTCAGTCTGACCTGTTACGACGCCTGTTTCGCGCATCTGCTCGACCGCGCGGGCGTCGATCTGCTGCTGGTCGGGGATTCATTGGGGATGGTGTTGCAGGGACACGCGACCACGGTGCCGGTGACGGTCGAGCAGATGGCCTATCACGGCGCCTCGGTGGCGCGCGGGCGCGAGCGGGCGCTGCTGGCGGTCGATCTGCCGTTCATGGCGGCGGCCACGCCCGAGCGGGCGCTCGACAGTGCCGCGCGGCTGATGCAGGAGGGCGGCGCCCAGGTCGTCAAGCTGGAGGGCGGCGAGTGGCTGGCCGAAACCGTCCGCCGTCTGTCCGAACAGGGCGTGCCGGTCTGCGCCCATCTGGGGCTGCTGCCGCAGTCGGTCAATCGGCTCGGGGGCTATCGGTTCCAGGGGCGCGACGAGACGTCCGCCGAGCGCATCCGGCGTGAGGCGCGGGTGATGGAAGAGGCGGGCGCCAGTCTGCTGGTGCTCGAATGCGTGCCGGCGGCGCTCGCCGGCGAGATCAGCCGGTCGCTCAGCATCCCGGTGATCGGCATCGGCGCCGGGGCCGGATGCGATGGTCAGGTGCTGGTGCTGCACGACATGCTCGGGTTGAACCCCGGTCGTCCGCCGAGCTTCAGCCGTGACTTCATGCAGGGGTGCGGGTCGATCGGCGAGGCGGTGGCCGCTTATGTGGAGGCGGTGCGTGACGGGAGCTTCCCCGCTGCGGCCGAGACACCCTATTGAGCCGGTAGATAGAGAGATCGAGACCATGCCGAGTACAGCGCACGCTCCATCAAACCTGATCCAAGTCGAACGCGTCGCCGAGTTGCGCGCACAGGTTCGCGCCTGGCGCGCGGCCGGCGAGCGGATCGCCTTCGTGCCGACCATGGGCAATCTGCACGCCGGCCATCTGAGTCTGGTGCGCGAGGGACGCGCCCGCGCCGACCGAGTGGTGGCGAGCATCTTCGTCAATCCGCTGCAATTCGGGCCGGGCGAGGATCTGGACGCCTACCCGCGCACGCTCGAGGCCGACCGTCGCCAGCTCGGTGAGACCGGCTGTGACCTGCTGTTCACCCCGAGCGTGCGCGAGATCTATCCGCGCGGTCAGGACACCCATACGCGGGTCGAGGTGCCGGGGATCTCGGACATCCTCTGCGGCGCGAGCCGGCCTGGGCACTTCGTCGGCGTGGCGACCGTGGTCTGCAAGCTGCTCAACATGGTTCAGCCCGATGTTGCGCTCTTCGGCGAGAAGGATTTCCAGCAACTGCTGGTGATCCGCCGTCTGGTCGAGGATCTGGCGCTGCCGGTCGAGGTCGTTGGCGTACCGACCGCGCGCGAGTCCGATGGTTTGGCGATGAGTTCGCGCAACGGCTATCTGACGCCCGAGGAGCGAGTGCTGGCGCCGGCGCTGTATCGGGTGCTGAATGCGACTGCCAAGGCCGTGCGGGCAGGTGAGCCGATCGAACGCGCCGAGCAGGCAGGGCTGGAGGTACTGGCAGCGGCCGGACTGTGCCCCGATTATCTGACTGTGCGCCGCACCGAGGATCTGGCCCCGGCCGGTCCCGAGGATCGGGCGTTGGTCATCCTGGCGGCGGCCTATCTCGGGCGGGCGCGGCTCATAGACAATGTGTGCTTGAATCTGGATCGTCACTGATTCTCTGACAGGTGTTCGATGAATCCTGTATGACTGATCCCCGTCTCCCACGCCATCGCATCCTCGGTATCGACCCCGGCTCGCGCAACACCGGCTTCGGCGTCATCGACAGCGACGGGCACCACAGCGTGCGCGTGGCCAGCGGCTGCATCCGTGTCGGCGAGCATCCCTGGCCGGACCGGCTGGGGCTGATCTTCGACCGGGTCGCGGCCATCGTCGCCGAATACCAGCCGCACGAGATGGCGGTCGAGCAACTCATCTTCGCTCGCGATCCGACCGCCGCGCTCAAGATCGGTCAGGCGCGCGGCGCCGTGCTCTGCGCCGGACTCAAGGGCGGAGCGATCGTGCACGAATACAGCCCCAAGTCGGTCAAGCTCGCCGTGGTCGGTTCGGGCGGGGCGGACAAGTCGCAGGTGCAGCACATGGTGCGCGTGCTGCTGGCGCTCCCCGAGACCCCAGGCGAGGACGAGGCCGATGCGCTCGCCATCGCCCTTTGTCACGCCCATTCCATGGGCATCCCGGCCCGCAAGCGCGCCGCCGCCTCCTGGCGCGACTGGAGACCCTGACGCATGATCGGACGACTTCAAGGCCGGATCCTGGCCAAGCACCCGCCGCAACTGCTGCTCGACGTCAACGGCGTTGGCTATGAGCTGGAAGCCCCCATGTCCACCTTCTACGACCTGCCGGCCGTGGGCGAGACGGCCACGCTTCTGACCCATCTGGCGGTGCGCGAGGATGCCTGGACCCTCTACGGCTTCATCCGCGAGCGCGACCGCGCACTCTTCCGGGCGCTGATCAAGGTGACGGGCGTCGGTGCGCGCATGGCGCTGGCCATCCTCTCGGGCATGGACGCGGCACGGTTCGCCCGGTGCGTCGAGCAGGAGGACTCCACGGCCCTGACGCGCCTGCCGGGCATCGGCAAGAAGACCGCCGAGCGTCTCATCATCGAAATGCGCGACCGGCTCGGCGGGGTGATGATCGCGCCCGGCGCGGCGCTGCCGTCCGCGACCGGCCAAGCAGCGATCGAGTCGGGCACGGTCGGCAAGGGCGCCGAGGATCAGGCGCTCGCCGATGCCGTCAGCGCCCTGGTGGCGCTCGGCTACAAGCCGCCGGACGCCAACCGCATGGCGCGCGCCGTCGACGATGGGGCCAAGACCGCCGAGGAGATCATCCGTGCCGCGTTGCGCTCCGTGAATCCGGTCTGAGCCGGCCGTTCGCCGTCCGGACCGTTGCCCCGAGAGAGATTTGGTCGTATTTGGCGTATTATTTTTACAGACCTTCCTCTCCGAGGTGGCACAGGCTCTATGGACGTGATCGGCGACTTGGTTTGGCTGCAAGACGCGCGAGGTCTCTGTCTCGACGCCAATCCGGCCTTTGAGCGTTTGACGGCGACCAAGCGCGTTCGGATCATCGGACAGCCTCTGGACAAGGTGCTCGGGCCAGCCTGGACGGCGGCGCTCTGGCAACCCGACTGGTCGAAGCTCCAAAGCGGCGAGATCTGCTCGCACGAGAGCCGGCTGACCATCGAGTCCGTGCCCTGCCTCTACGAGATCACCCATATCCCGCAGCGCGACCGCGACGGCGAACTCGTCCGGGTCCAGAGCCTCGCGCGCGATATCACCCAACACCATCAGCGGATCGAGCAGTCACTGCACGACAGCCGGCGCCAACTGGCCGACGTTATCGACTTCCTGCCCGATGCCCTGCTGGCCATCGACCGCGACAAGCGGGTCATCATTTGGAACAAGGCGATCGCCAAGATCACCGGCATCCCGCCGGAGGTCATGCTCGGGCAAGGCGACTACGCCTACACCGTCCCCTTCTATGGCGAGCGGCGCCCGCAGTTGATGGATCTGGTCTTCATGCCTGACGCCGAACTGGAGCGGCGCTATGCCAGCGTCACCCGCGAGGGCGACACCTTCACGGCCGAGGGGTTCTGCAATGCGCTCCATGATGGTCGTGGCGCCTGGATCCTGGCCAGGGTCGCCCCGTTGCGCGACGCCGCCGGACAGGTCGTCGGCGCCATTGAGATCATCCGCGACATCACCGAACGCAAGCAGGCCGATGAGGCGCTGCGTCGGAGTGAAGAAGTGCTCGCGCTCTTCATCCGCCATTCGCCGATCTACGCCTACATCAAGGAGGTGACGCCCACCCAGAGCCGCGTCCTGCAGGCGAGCGACAACTTCGAGCGGATGATCGGCATTCGCGGCTCGGACATGGCCGGCCGGTGCATGGACGAACTCTTTCCGCCCGAGTTCGCCGCCAAGATCAGCGCCGACGACTGGCGCGTGGTCTCCAGCGGCGAGTTGCTCACGCTCGAAGAGGATCTCGACGGACGTCATTACACCAGCCTCAAGTTTCCCATCGTCCAGGGAGGGCGCACGCTGCTCGCCGGCTACACCATCGACATCACCGAGCACAAGCGCCTGGAGGAGGATCTGCGTCAGCTCACGCGCCTCGATCCGCTCACGCAGCTCTTCAACCGGCGCTATTTCTTCACCCGGGCCGATCAGGAGTACCAGCGCTTCCGCCGCTACCATCACCCCATGGCGCTGTGCATGATCGACATCGATCATTTCAAGCAGGTCAACGACCAATATGGCCATCTGATCGGTGACACAGTGTTGTGCGCCGTCGCCCAGACGCTGCATGACAATCTGCGTCAGGTCGACATCCTGGCCCGCTATGGCGGCGAGGAATTCGTGATCCTCCTGCCCGAGACCGACCGGCAGACGGCACGCGCCTCCGCCGAGCGATTGCGAGTGGCTGTCGCGAAACGACGCATCGAGACCCCGAGCGGTCCGGTCTCGGTGACGCTCTCGCTCGGCGTGGTGGCTGTCGACGACGGACCGGCCATGACCCTCGAACGCCTGCTCGACGCCGCCGACCAGATGCTCTATCGCGCCAAGCAGGCCGGCCGTGATCGCGTCGAGATCCGGGATCTCGGTCGTCCCCTGGAGTCCGGCGGATGCTGAAGCGGTCGTTGGGCGAAACCTCGAATCCTGTCCGTATGGCGATCGACCCGTGCCGGGAGGGCGGCTTGGTGCGCTTCGTGCTGCTGATGCTGTCGCTCCTGGCCGGGCTGATGCCCGTGCAGGCAGGCGCTACGGACGATCCGACCGAGGTGCTGATCCTGGTCTCCTATCATCCGGGCGAGGCCTGGTCCGATCGCGAACTGGCCGGCGTCCAGCAGACGCTGCGTCAGGCGCGCCCCGAACTGTTGACGGCGATCGAGTACCTGGACGCCAAGCGCTTCCGCGAGTCCGAGCATCTGGAGCGGTTCAAGCAGTATCTGGCTCAGAAATATCAGGACCGCTCGCCCGATCTGATCATCGCGCTCGACGATTCGGCCCTGGAGCTGCTGCTCGATGATTCGGCCGAGTTGTTCGCCGGGGTTCCGGTCGTCTTCGGCGGGATCAACGACGCTCGACCCGAGCGGCTGGCCAAGCGTCCGCACATGACCGGCGTGGTCCAGACCCATGATCTGGCCGGCGGACTGGAACTCCTGCACCGTCTGCATCCCAAAGCCCGTCGTGTCTGGGTGATCCATGACCGCACCCCGACCGGACGGGCGATGGGCGACAGGATCAAACGCCTGATCCCGGACTTCCAGGGGCACTTGCAGATCGAATTCGCGCCCGATCTACCCTTCGATGAACTGCTCCAGCGACTGGCCGAGCTGGAGGACGACAGCCTCGTGCTGCTGCTCTCCTATGCCGTCGATCGCACAGGACAGAGCCTCGATCGCACCGACTTCGCGCGGCTCATCAGCGCCAACAGCGCCGTGCCCGTCTATGCCACGCACGAGCTCCTGCTCGGTCAGGGCATCCTCGGCGGTCTGCTCCTGGACGGCTATCGGCATGGCGCTCAGGTGGCCGAACTCGCCCGGCGCGTGCTGGCCGGCGAGGCGCCGGAGCGCCTCCCGGTCGAGTCGAGTCAGTCTCAGCCCGCGTTCGACGCCGACCAGCTCAAGCGGTTCGGTATTCGGCTCGCCGACCTGCCGCCCGACAGCCTGATCGTCAATCAGCCGCTATCGTTCTACACCCTCAACCGCACGCTGGTCTGGAGCGGGCTGACGGGGCTGACCCTGCTGGCCCTGGTGATCCTGGTGCTGACGAGCGCGCTGGTGCGGGTGCGTCGCGCCCAACGCGACCTGACCGAGAGCGAGGAGCGGAGACGCGCGCAGCGCGTCTTCTACGAACGCATCCTGGATCGCGTGCAGGACGGCATCTGGGTCGGCGACGCCAAGCACCGGATCGTCTATGTCAATCCGGCCATGGCCCGGATCTCGGGCGTGCCGGTCGATCATCTGCTGGAGCGCTGGGTGCTGGAGGACTTCCCGGAGGAAACTCTGCTCGAATTCCGTCCGCTCTATCTGGAGGTCATGGCCTCGCTGATCCCGCGCGAATACGAGATCCATCTGGTCACGCCCGCCGGACGCGAGGGCTGGCAGTCCGGCTGGCTGATTCCCATGGTCGAGCGCGGCGTCTTCGCTGGAATGATCTGCACGGTGCGCGACATCACCGACATCCATGACCGCGACGCTGAGCGTCAGGCGTATCAGGCCGAGCTGGAGGACATCGCCGAGATCCGCACGCTCTCGCTGCGCCGCACCGAAGAGCATCTGCGCCTGATCCTGGACTCGAGCGCCGGCGGACTCTACGGACTCGACCGCGATGGACGCATCACCTTCGCCAACCCTGCCGTCTCACAGATCCTGGGTTATTCGCCCGAGCAACTCTATGGGCGCGTCAGTCACACCCTCTTCCATCATCGCTATCCCGACGGGCGCGACTATCCGCTGCATGAATGTCCGACCCGCTTCGCCCTGGAGCAGGGTCAGAAGGTCAGCGTCGACGACGAGGTCTTCTGGCACGCCGATGGCCGGCCGATCCCGGTGATCTATTCCATCCAGCCCATGATCCGCGACGGCGAGATCCTGGGCGCCGTGGTCAGCTTCATCGACATCTCGATCCGGAAACAGGCTGAGGCCGAGCGCGAGGCCGCACTGGCCGAGGCCAAGCGTCTGTCGCAGGTCAAGAGCGTGTTCCTGGCCAACATGAGCCACGAGATCCGCACCCCGATGAACGCCATCGTCGGCATGACCCATGTCCTGCGCCGCACGAGTCGCGATCCCGAGCAGCGCGGGCGTCTGGATCGCATGATGGCCGCCGCGCACTATCTGCTGGCCATCATCAACGACATCCTCGACTTCTCCAAGATCGAGGCCGGTAAGCTGGAGCTGGAGCGGATCGATTTCGACCTCGCCGGCGTCCTGGAGCGCGTTCAGGATCTCATCGGCGAACAGGCGCGCGTCAAGGGGCTGGAGCTGATCCTGGATCTGGACGCCGAACTCCAGGGCGGTTTGCGTCTGCGCGGTGATCCGACCCGCCTGACCCAGGTGCTGGTCAATTATCTGAGCAACGCGGTGAAGTTCACCGCGCAGGGAAGCGTCCGGCTGCGTAGTCGCCTCGAAGCCGCCGGCGACGAAGATTGCCGGCTACGTTTCGAGATCCAGGACACCGGGATCGGGCTGACCGCTGAGGATCGGGCGCGGCTGTTCCAGCCCTTCGCCCAGGCCGACGACTCGACGACCCGCCGGCATGGCGGCACCGGACTTGGGCTGGTCATCAATCGCCGTCTGATCGAACTCATGGGCGGCACGGATGGTGTCGAGAGCCGGCTCGGTGTCGGCAGCACCTTCTGGTTCAGCGTGCGGTTTGAGCGGGCGCCGGCAGAGGCCACTCTCGCCGCGCCGGCTCCGCGCGTCCCGGCGATGCCTGAGACGGGTGCCGAATCCGCAACGACCGGCGCCGGCGACGACTTCGAGCGTTCGGAGAACGAGCGTCGTCTGGTCGAGCACTACAGCGGCGCCCGGCTGCTGCTGGTCGAGGACAACAGCATCAATCAGGAAGTGGCCCTGGCGCTGCTCCAGGGGGCCGGGCTAGAGGTCGATCTCGCCGACGACGGGGCCGAGGCGCTGGCCAGGGTGCGCGAGTCGCGTTACGACCTGATCCTGATGGACGTGCAGATGCCGGTGATGGACGGCCTGGAGGCCACGCGCGCCATCCGGCGTCTGCCGGACTGGGAGACGACGCCGATCCTGGCCATGACCGCCAATGCCTTCGCCGAGGATCGCGCCTCCTGCCTGGAGGCCGGCATGAACGATCATGTCGGCAAGCCGGTCGAACCGGAGGCGCTCTTCGCCGCGCTTCTGAAGTGGCTGCCGAAGCGCGAGCGTTCGCGTGTGACCGATCGGCCCCGGACGGAGTCGCCGACCATTCCCGACCAGCAATCCTTTGGCGTGGAAGCTTTGAGCGAAATTTCGGGGATCGACCCTGAACTCGGAGTGCGTAGCGTGCGGGGGCGCGTCGAGGTCTATGCGCGTCTGCTACGGACCTTCGCCGAGCATCATGGCGAGGACGGCGAGCGCCTGCGACAGAGTCTGCGCGATGGCGAGACCGAGACGGCGCGTCGTCTGGTCCACACGCTCAAGGGCGTGGCGGCCAACCTGGGCGCGACACGGTTGCCGGGGCTGGCCGTCGAGCTGGAACGCCTGTTCAAGCAGGCCGCGCCAGAATCCGAGCTGGAGCCGGCGATCCGGCGTCTGGAGTCCGAACTCGACGCGCTGGTCGCGGATATCGGTCGCGCGTTGCCGGCGCCCGTCGTCCCGGAGGCGGTCGCGTTCGATCCTGAGCAGTCCGCCGCCGTCCTGGCCGAACTCGCGACGCTCCTGGCCGAGGACAATGTGCGCGCCGCCCAGGTCATGCGCGATCACAGCGGACTGCTGCGCGCCGCGCTCGGCGAGGCGGCGGTCGAACTGGAACGCCGGATCGAGTCCTTCGACTATGAGGCCGCGCTTCGAACGCTCACCAGGGCACGCGCGTCCTAAGATCGGCTCCAGGACGCATTGCCGATCGGCCTGTCGGTCCCTATCTACAAGGCTCGCCTCAAGCCAATCCCGGATGATCCGCGAGGAACACGGTGAGCACTGATCTGACACAGGAACTCCAGGAGCGCGTGCGCGCGGCCCTGGCCGACGCGACGCCGCTCAGACTGCTGGGGAACGATACCAAGTCGTTCATCGGTCGCGCGGGCGGCGGTGAGCCGCTCGGTCTGTCCGGGCATACAGGCATCCTCAACTATCAGCCGAAAGAGCTGGTCGTCACCGCCCGTTGCGGGACGACGCTCGCGGAATTGGAAGCGACGCTGGCCGAGCAGGGCCAGATGCTGCCTTTCGAACCACCCCATTTCACGGCGTCGGACGGACCGGACGCCACCCTGGGCGGAACCGTCGCCTGTGGTCTCTCGGGTCCGGCGCGGCCTTATTGGGGCGCGGCACGCGATCTGGTGCTCGGCGCACGGATACTCACCGGGCGCGGCGAGGTGCTGCGGTTCGGCGGCGAGGTGATGAAGAACGTCGCCGGCTACGACGTCTCACGGCTCATGGTCGGTGCACTGGGGACGCTCGGTATTCTGCTCGACGTCAGTCTCAAGGTGCTGCCGGTTCCGGCCGCGACCCGCACGCGGGTGCTGAGCTGCAACCAGGACGAGGCGCTGGAGCGGATGAACCGCTGGGGCGCCCGGCCCTGGCCGTTGAGCGCGACCTGTTTCGACGGCGAGCGGCTCTGGGTGCGTCTGTCCGGGACGGCTCAGGGTGTTGCGGAAGCGGCCGAGCAGATCGGCGGCGAGCCGGTCGCGGACGCCGAGGCCGAGGCATTCTGGCGTCGGTTGCGTGAACAGGAATTCCCCTTTTTCAGCCAGGGCGAAGCTCCGCTCTGGCGTCTGTCGCTGCCCCAGGGCGCACCCGCCGTGCGTCTGGAGGGGCCGCAATGGATCGAATGGAGCGGCTCGCAACGCTGGCTCAGGAGCGAGGCGTCGGAGGCGACCATCCGCGCCGAGGCCGAGCGGCTGGGCGGACAGGCCACGCGCTTTCGCGGTGGGGATCGCACGGGCGAGGTCTTCCATCCCCTGCCCGAGCCGCTGATGCAGCTACATCGACGGGTCAAGTCCGCCTTCGATCCGCATGGCCTGCTCAATCCGGGCCGTCTCTACGCCAATCTTTGAGCCACGAGAGGTCCGGCGTGCAAACCGAGATCCTGCCCGAATTCCTGAAGACTCCCGAAGGTCAGGAGGCCGATGCCATCCTGCGGGCCTGCGTCCACTGCGGATTCTGTACCGCCACCTGTCCGACCTATCAGCTACTTGGTGACGAATTGGACGGTCCGCGCGGGCGGATCTATCAGATCAAGCTGGTGCTGGAGGGACAGGCGCCGACGCGCGTCACTCAGACCCATCTCGACCGCTGTCTGACCTGTCGCGCTTGTGAGACCACCTGTCCCTCGGGTGTGCGCTATGCGCGTCTGGTCGACATCGGGCGGCATCATGTCGATGAACGGGTCGAGCGGCCCTGGAACGAACGCTGGTTGCGTCGGCTGCTGGTCGCGATCGTGCCCTACCCACGGCGTCTGGCGCCCGTGGTCCGGTTGGGACGTCTCATGCGTCCGTTGCTCCCGGCCGCCCTGCGCGCCAAACTGCCGATACGTCAGGAGGCCGGTCACTGGCCGCCGCCCGCCGGTCGACGCCGGATGCTGGCGCTCGCCGGATGCGTGCAGTCGGTGGCCACGCCCCGCACCAATGCCGCCGCCGCGCGTCTGCTGTCGCGGCTCGGGATCGATCTGGTCGAGGCACCCAAGGCGGGGTGCTGCGGCGCGGTCGCCTATCATCTCGACGACCGCGAGGCGGGACTGTCGGCCATGCGGCGCAACATCGATGCCTGGTGGCCCGAGATCGAATCGGGTGCCGAGGCGATCCTGGTCAATGCCAGCGGCTGTGGCGCCATGGTCAAGGAGTACGGCGAGCTTCTGGCGCACGACCCGAACTATGCCGATCGGGCGGCGCGTGTCTCAGCACTGGCGCGTGATCCGGTCGAGGTGTTGGGGGCGGAGGATCTTTCAGCACTTGGAATGCCGGGCGCTGGGCGTCGGGTTGCTTTTCACTCGCCATGCAGTCTTCAGCATGGTCAACGGCTCAAGCAGGTGGTCGAACCCATCCTGGAGCGTCTCGGCTTCGTCGTCACGGCGGTTCCGGATGCCCATCTCTGCTGCGGCTCGGCCGGAACCTATTCGATCACCCAGCCCGAACTCTCGACGCGACTGCGCGATAACAAGGTCGCGGCACTGGAATCGGACGCGCCCGAGATCATCGCCACGGCCAACATCGGCTGTCAGCTCCATCTGGCCGGCGGGGCGCGAACGCCCGTCGTGCATTGGCTCGAATTGCTCGACGAGGCGGTGGAGGTTCGACATTGACTACAGAAGACATTGTACGAGATGGCTTCAGATGCCCGCCGTTCGAGACGGGCACCTGGGTCGAGGTCAGTTGGTCGTGGTCGCGGTCTCGGTTGGAGTGTCCGTCGTCGCCGCCTCAGGTTTGACATCTGCCGCGACCGTTTCGGGTTTGGCGTCTGCCTTCATCGTCTCGGGCTTGACGTCCGCTGTGACCGTCTCAGGTTTGACCTCTGCGGTCACGGTCTCTGGTTTTGTGTCGACCGGCGTAT
The DNA here is from genome assembly GCF_013385175.1 of Allochromatium humboldtianum. Lineage (GTDB taxonomy): Bacteria > Pseudomonadota > Gammaproteobacteria > Chromatiales > Chromatiaceae > Thermochromatium > Thermochromatium humboldtianum. Next base: position 293,416 of record NZ_JABZEO010000005.1, read on the forward strand.
CGGCCTTGGCCTGGATCTCGGCCGCGTCTTTCTTGCGTGGCTTGGACAGACGGCAGTGGCTCGATACCTGGATGCCGTCCTTGCGGGTATAGCCGTCCATCCAGCGACAGTTCTCATTGGTCACGCAGACGTCCTGTGCCAGTCCCTTGCACTCGGAAGCGCCCATGGCGGGTTGCCAGGTCAGGGCGAGCAGCGGAAGCGCGGCAGTCAGCAGAGCGGGTTGGGCAATCAGGGGCCGTGATCTGTGCATCGTTGAGTCTCCCTTCGAACCGTGGTCTTTGCCGTGCCGGAAAGGTCTTGATTGAAGCTCGATTCGTGATTGATGCGATGCAGGCTCGGAACCGATTCGAATACCGTTTCAGGGGCGAATGCTTGCTTTTACAGTCTTTGTGGAGTTTTAGCGGAATTCGCAAAACAGAATGTGCTGCAAGCGGGTGGCGTCACGTTTTTATCGTGTATGACGCTGGCGCATTTATACAATGAATTTTACACATCAGGCAAGGTTTTCGAGGTAAAAAGCACGTCTGTCGCTTGATTCGAGCATTTCGACGTGTATGGAAGGCTATCGCCCGGCGGCGATCCGGGTATAGGTCATGTGCAGTTCGTGGAGACGGGGTTCCAGCGCCGCGCGCTCGCCGCTGTTGTCGATGAGATCGTCGGCGCGGGCGTTGCGCTCCTGGCGTGGGATCTGGCTGGCGATGATGCGCCGCACCTCGGCTTCGGACAGACCGCTACGCTGCATGACGCGCGCGATCTGGACCGACTCGGGCACGTCGACCACCAGCACGCGATCGGCATGACGCTCCTGCCCGGTCTCGAACAGCAGCGGGATCACCAGCACGGCATATTCGGTCTGGAGTCCGGCCAGCCGTTCGAGCATGGTCGCTTCGATGAGCGGATGGAGGATGGATTCGAGCCGGGCGCGTGCGCTCGGGTCAGCGAAGACGATCCGGCGCAGCCGCGTTCGATCGAGCGTGCCGTCGGCGAGCCGGATGTCCGGCCCAAAAGCGGCGGTGATGGGTTCCAGGGCCGCGCCGTCACGCGCCGTCAGCGCCCGCGAGATCTCATCGGTGTCGATGACCCCGGCCCCCAGCTCGGCGAGCCGGTCGGCCACCGTGGTCTTGCCACTGCCGATGCCGCCGGTCAGGGCGACGACCAGACCTACACCGCTCACGCCAGCCCGCTCAGACGCAGATAGGCGCCATTGATCGTCTCGCCCCAGATCAGACTGATCCAGCCGGCGGCGGCCAGATAGGGACCGAAAGGCAGCGGCTTGCCCGACTCGTGCCGGCCGCTCAGGATCAGCCCGACCCCGACCAGAGCGCCGACCAGCGCCGAGAGCAGGATGATCTGCGGCAGCGCCGACCAGCCGAGCCAGGCTCCGAGCAGCGCCAGCAGCTTGAAGTCGCCATAGCCCATGCCCTCCTTGCCGGTGGCGAGCCGGAACAACTGGAAGACGACCCACAGACTCAGATAGCCGGCGACGGCGCCGATGATGGCGCTCTGGCTGTCGGTGAAGAGCCCGAACAGACTCAGGAACAGCCCCAGCCACAGGAAGGGCAAGGTGATACTGTCGGGCAGGAGCTGGGTGTCGAGATCGATGACGGCGAGCGCAATCAGCGACCAGGTCAGGAGCAGTGCAGCCGCCGCCTGCCAGGTCGGACCGAACTGAACCACCACGATCAGGGTCAGGAGTGCCGTGAAGGCTTCGACGAGCGGATAGCGCAGGCTGATCCGTGTCTTGCACTCCGAACAGCGTCCACGCAGCCACAGATAGCTCAGGACCGGGATATTCTCGTGGACGCGAATCCGATGCCCGCAGCTCGGACAGGTCGAGGCCGGTTTCGACAGACTGAGCGGCGGCTCATCGGTCTCCGGCGCCGTCCCGTCCGGACTCAGGAGTTCGGCGCAATCGCGTCGCCAGCCGGCTTCCATCATGCGCGGCAGACGCAGGATGACGACGTTGAGAAAGCTGCCGAGGATGAGTCCGAGCAGCACGGCGCTCGTATACAAGAGCCAGGGGTTCGTCTGGAGCAGTTCCAGCCAGGCGGGTGTGGACATGGTGTTTGGCAAGGCTCCTGAAACGGCTTAGACGACAGCGGCCAGCTTGAAGATCGGCAGATACATGGCCACCACCAGACTTCCGACCAGACCGCCGATGACGACCATGATCATGGGTTCCAGCAGACTGCTCAGACTGTCGACCGCGTTGTCGACCTGTTCCTCGTAGAAGTCGGCGACCTTGCCCAGCATGTCGTCGAGCGCGCCCGACTCCTCGCCGATCGCGGTCATCTGGATGACCATGTGCGGAAAGAGATCGCGCTGGCGCATGGCCAGTTGCAGCGACTGACCCGTGGCGACCTCTTCGCGCATCTTCATCACCGCGTCCTGATAGACGACGTTGCCGGTCGCGCCCGAGACCGATTGCAGCGCCTCGACCAGGGGCACACCGGCGGCGAACATGGTCGAGAGCGTGCGCGCAAAGCGGGCGATGGCCGCCTTGTTCAGGATGGCGCCGATGATCGGGATCTTGAGGCTGGCACGGTCGATCATCTCGCGAAAGGCGCGCGAGCGCTTGAAGACATAGGCGATGGCATAGACGAGCGCTCCGACGCCGCCGAAGAAGGCCCACCACCACTCACGGATCAAATCCGAGAGCCCGATGACCATGAGCGTGAAGGCCGGCAGATCCGCGCCGAAACTCGAGAACAGTTCCTTGAACTGCGGGATGACGAACAGCAGGATGACGACCGTGACGACCACGGCCACCACGATGACGGCGGCCGGATAGAAGAGCGCCTTCTTGATCTTGCCCTTGATCGACTCGGTCTTCTCCTTGTAGGTCGCGATCTTGTCGAGCAGCACGTCGAGCACACCGGCCTGCTCGCCGGCCGCGACCAGACTGCACACCAGATCGTCGAAATAGAGCGGATGCTTGGCCATGGCGATCGACATCGCCGTGCCGCTCTCGATGTCCTGCTTGATGGCGAGGATGATGTCCTGCATCGCCGGGTTCTCGTGTCCGCGTCCGACGATGTCGAAGGCCTGCACCAGGGGCACGCCCGCCGACATCATGGTGGCGAGCTGACGGGTGAAGATCGAGAGATCCTGCCCCGTGATCTTCTTCTTGCCGCCGCCGAACAGCGGCTTGGGCTTGGCCTTGACCTTGGTCGGGTTGACGCCCTGGCGGCGCAGATCGGCGCGCACCGCATTGATGTTGGCGGCCCGCGACTCACCCTTGACCCGCGACCCGCGCCGGTCGGTGCCCTCCCAGGTGAAGACCTTGGCTTCCTCTGTTTTGGGCTTCGGTTTGACCTTGCTTGCTGTGGCGAGTGCCATGATGGTGCGCTCCGTGGAAGGTTATTCCGTCGTGACCCGGTTGACTTCTTCCAGGCTGATGAGTCCGGCCTTGACCTTGCGCAGTCCGGAGGCGCGCAGATCGGCGATCCCCTCGCGTCGGGCCTGTGCGGCCAGTTGCATGGCGTTTCCGCCCTCCAGGATCAGACTCGAGGTCTCCTCCGAGATCGGCATCACCTGGAAGATACCGACACGCCCGCGATAGCCCTTGTTGCACTTGTCGCACCCGACGGGACCATAGATGGTCAGACCCTCGTCGATCTCCTGTTCGGTGAAGCCCTCTTCCAGCAACGCCGCGCGCGGCAGATCCACCTTTTCACGGCAGTGCACGCACAGTCGCCGTGCCAGACGCTGAGCCATGATCAGCAGCACCGAAGAGGCGATGTTGAACGGCGGCACGCCCATGTTGGCCAGACGGGTCAGGGTCTGGGGCGCGTCGTTGGTGTGCAGGGTCGAGAGCACCAGGTGTCCGGTCTGGGCGGCCTTGACCGCGATCTCGGCCGTCTCCAGGTCGCGGATCTCGCCGACCATGATGATGTCCGGATCCTGGCGCAGGAAGGCGCGCAACGCGGCGGCGAAGGTCAGGCCGCTCTTGGGGTTGAGGTTGACCTGATTGATGCCGGGCACCTGGATCTCGACCGGATCCTCGACCGTGGAGATGTTGATCTCGGGGTCGTTGAGGATGTTGAGCGCGGTGTAGAGCGAGACCGTCTTGCCCGAGCCGGTCGGCCCTGTCACCAGGATCATGCCATAGGGTTTCTTGATGGCCTTGAGAAAGTTGTCGCGCTGTTCGGGTTCGAAGCCGAGTGCGTCGATGCCGACCTGGGCCGAGCTGGAATCGAGGATCCGCAGCACGATCTTCTCGCCATAGATGGTCGGCAGCGTATTGACGCGAAAATCGATGTCGCGATTGCGGCTGAGCTTGAGCTTGATGCGTCCGTCCTGGGGCACGCGCCGCTCGGCGATGTTCATGCGCGACATGACCTTCAGACGCGAGGTCAGCCGATTGGCGATGTTGAGCGGCGGACTGGCGACCTCGCGCAGCAGACCGTCCTGACGGAAGCGGATGCGGAAGAATTTCTCGAACGGCTCGAAATGGATGTCCGAAGCTCCAGAACTGATGGCATCGACCAGGATCTTGTTGACGTAGCGCACGATCGGCGCTTCATCGATGGCTGCTTCCAGGTTCTCGGTGTCTTCTTCCTCGCCGCCCTCGACCTCCAGCTTTTCCAGGTCGGCGTCGGCGAAGTCGCCGACGGTGCTCGTATCCTGGGCCTGGATCGCCTTATGGATGGCCGCGCCGAGCTTGCCGTCCTCGACCAGGATGGGATCGGTGGCCAATCCGGTGTGAAAGCGGATCTCTTCGAGCGCCTGATCGTTGGTGGGGTCGGAGATCGCCAGAAAGAGCCGGTTGCCGCGCCGCATGAGCGGCAGTGCGCGATGCTTGGTGATCAGGCGCTCTTCGACCAGATTGGGCGGCAGATTCGAGATATCGAAGGCCTCCAGGTCGAGCAGGGGAACGCCGAACTCCTGCGAGGCCACGATGGCGATGCGGCGGCTGTCGAGGATCTTCTCCTCGACCAGATGCTGCACGAAAGTCCGTCCCTTGGACCGCGCATCCTGATAGGCCGCCTGCATCTGGGACTCGGAGATGAGCTGGTCCTTGACTAGTCGCCAGGCTAGTCCGGAGGGTTTGAGCATGGCTTGATCCTTCGGCATCGGCGGCCCCTTATGGCGCGTATCCGCTAACGGTTGACCGAGAACGCCAGTCTCACGTTGTTGGCGACCAACCCGTTGTCCTTCTGTTCGCTCTCGTTGACATAGAACTCCAGGATGGTCTCGCGATTCATCAGCAGATCCTCCGTCACCTCGTCGGCGACCTCGTTGGCATGACAGAAGACGCTGACATAGGGCGAGTCGGGCTCGCGCGGGTCCGTGATCCAGAGATTGTTCGAGATCTGGTTCATGAATCGCAGGAAACCATACCCCTTGTCGGGGAACCACTTGGTGCAGACCCCGCGCACGCAGGAACCGGGCTTGCCCCATTCGTTGCGCGGCTCATAGTGGACGGGCAGCAGGTCCGGGATGACGAAGCCCGAATAGAAGGCATCGACCCGCTGCTGGAGCAGACGCGAGACATTCTTGAAGCCGATCAGCTCGACCCGGCAGCCGGCATTCTGCAGCGCCTCGACGACCTGCAGGAAGTCCCCGTCGCCCGTGACCAGCAGCACCTGATCGAGCCGATTGGCCTGGAGCATGGCATCGACCGCCATGTCGAGATCGGCGTTGGCCTTGGTGGTGATGTTGCCTTTGTCGTCAGTGTAGCGGCGCACGGTCTTGGCGGTGATCTTCCAGCCGAAGTCGCGCACCATCTGTTGATAAGCATGAGCCTTTTTCTTGTACTCGAAGTCCTCGCGCGCGCGCTCGGCATCATAGGCCATGTAGGTGTTGAGACGTTGTAATACGCCGCCCTCGCGTGCGGCGAAACGGCGCAGGATGTCGTAACGCATCTGATAGCCGCCGTTGTAACGCACGTTTTCGGCGTCGACGAAGACTCCAACTCGAAAACTCGAAGACAAAGTGAACCTCTGGAGATGATGGGTTCAAACCGCGTCCAATGCTGAAAAAACGGTACCGTCCAGTTTCACGGTCTCGTATCCGAGCCGAACGGCTGGTGAGACGCGGCTTGAAGCGTTTCATAAGTCAATCAATTGCAATCCCTGTTGGTCTTGCGACCCAGTCCCTTCGAGACGAAAGACGCGGCCCGGACGAGCCGGGCCGTGTGCTGCGCGCGCCTTACTTGACGGCGCGGTTCTCGATCAGATCCTCGACCACGGTCGGATCGGCCAGGGTGGAGGTGTCGCCGAGCGAGTCGATCTCGTTGGCCGCGATCTTGCGCAGGATGCGGCGCATGATCTTGCCCGAACGGGTCTTGGGCAGACCCGGCGCCCACTGGATGATGTCGACGATGGCGATCGGGCCGATCTCACCGCGCACCAGGGACACCAGTTCCTTCTTCAGCTCGTCGGTCGGCTCGACGCCGGCCATCGGGGTGACATAGGCATAGATGCCCTGACCCTTGAGGTCGTGCGGATAGCCGACCACGGCCGCCTCGGCGACATGCGGATGCAGCACCAGCGCCGACTCGATCTCGGCGGTGCCGAGACGGTGGCCCGAGACGTTGAGCACGTCGTCGATACGGCCGGTGATCCAGTAGTAGCCGTCGGCGTCGCGGCGCGCGCCGTCGCCGGTGAAATAGTAGCCCGGATACTGCTTGAAGTAGGTGTCGATATAGCGCTGATGGTCGCCGTAGACGGTGCGCATCTGACCCGGCCAGGGCCGGCTGATGACCAGCGCGCCTTCACCCTCGCCCTCGATCGGTACGCCCGTGGAGGCATCGACCAGCGCCGGCACCACGCCGAAGAAGGGCCGGCTGGCCGAACCCGGCTTGAGCGCGGTGGCGCCCGGCAGCGGGGTGATCAGATGGCCGCCGGTCTCGGTCTGCCACCAGGTGTCGACGATCGGGCAGCGCTCCTCGCCGACCACGCGGTAGTACCACTCCCAGGCTTCCGGGTTGATCGGCTCGCCGACCGAACCCAGGATGCGCAGCGACTTGCGCGAGGTCTTCTTGACCGGCTCCTCGCCGGCGCGCATCAGCGAGCGGATGGCGGTCGGCGCGGTGTAGAAGATGGAGACATTGTGCTTGTCGACCACGTCCCAGAAGCGCGACATGTCCGGATAGTTCGGGATGCCCTCGAACATGACCGAGGTGGCGCCATTGGCCAGCGGGCCATAGACGATGTAGGTGTGACCCGTGACCCAGCCGACGTCGGCGGTACACCAGTAGATCTCGCCGTCCTGGTAGTCGAAGGTGTACTTGTGGGTCATGGCGGCATAGACCAGATAGCCGCCGGTGGTGTGCAGGGCGCCCTTGGGCTTGCCGGTCGAACCCGAGGTGTAGAGGATGAACAGCGGATCCTCAGCGTCCATATCCACGGGGGCGCACTCGGTGGCGGCGGCGGCGATGGACTCGTCGTACCAGATGTCGCGGCCCTCGACCCAGTCGACGTTGCCGCCGGTGCGACGCACCACGATCACGGTGTCGACGTTCGGGCACTCACGCATGGCGATGTCGGCATTCTTCTTGAGCGGGATGTGACGTCCGCCGCGCACGCTCTCATCCGAGGTGATGACCAGCTTGCACTCGGAGTCGAGCACGCGGTCGCGCAGCGAGTCGGGCGAGAAGCCGCCGAAGACGATCGAGTGCACCGCGCCGATGCGGGTGCAGGCCAGCATGGCGACGGCGGCTTCGGGGATCATCGGCAGATAGATGCAGACCCGGTCGCCCTTGTCGACGCCGCGCGACTTGAGGACGTTGGCCAGACGGCAGACTTCCTCGTGCAACTCGCGATAGGTGATCTTGCGATCGACGTTCGGATCGTCGCCTTCCCAGATGATGGCGACCTGATCGCCGCGCGTCTCCAGATGACGATCGAGGCAGTTGTAAGAGACGTTGAGCTTGCCGCCCTGGAACCACTTGATGTGCAGGTCTTCGGCCTGGTAGCTGTAGTCCATGACCGAGTCCCACGTCTTGCTCCAGGTCACGAACTGCTCGGCCTGTTCGGCCCAGAAGCCGGACGGGTCGTCGATCGAACGCTGGTACATGGCCGCGTACTGCTCGGCGTTGATGTGGGCGTTGGCGGCGATCGCCGCTGGAACCGGATAGACCTTTTCTTCCGACATGGATCTGATCTCCTCGATCTCTTCGATGGTGTGTTGCACGAGTCGGAGTCACGCCGACGACGGAGTCTCGACGACGCCGACCCAGGGTCGAAACGCGACAATAGTAAACCGTCGACTGAGCGACGATCCAGCCGAGTCGACGAATGCGCGGCCCTCAGCACAGGAATTCCGACAGACGCAGCCGGCGTCCGTCGTCGCGATAGGCGGCCTGGGCCAGGAAGAGTTCGGCGGCCGAGAGCGCGTCGCTCAGGGCGTTGTGGGCGCCGTGGCGCGGCAGATTGTAGCGGCTGGTGAGTGCGTGCAGGCGCAGATCCGAGGCTTTGAACGGGATCTGGCGTCGCTCCAGGGTGCGATGGGCCAGGGTCTGGGTGTCGACGATGCGCAGCGGCAGTGCCTGCCCCCAGCAGCGTTTGCAGGCGTTGGACAGGAAGCCCTGCTCGATGCTGGCATGGTGCGCGATCATCACCCGTCCGGCGAGCGCGGCGAGGGTTTCGCCGAGGACGTCTTCCAGTTCGCGTCCGGTGGCGGCCTGATCGTCGGTGATCTGATGGATCACGGCGCTGGCTTCCGGGATGGAGCGATCGATGCGCACCAGATGATGGCGCGCGGTCGACAGATCGATCTCCGGACCGTGGAGCACGACATAGCCGACGCTCAGGATCAGATCCTGACGCTGATCGAGTCCGGTCGTCTCCAGGTCGATGGCCAGATAGTCGACTTCGCGATAGTCGGCGCGCGGGCTCGGCAACGGCTGGTCCAGATAGTCGCGCAGCGGGCCGGGCGGGGTGCGCCGGTGACGCCAGCGTCGTCTCCAGTCGCTCAGGATCGGCATGGTGTCGAGTCTCTGGCGATCAGGCGAAGCGCCCGGTCTGATAGCGCTGGCCGAGCGACTCCTGCATGGTGTTGATCAAGACGAAGGCCTCCTTCAGATGCCCGCGCTCCAGCGGCGAGAGGGCGTCGGGCGCGAGAAAGTTGTCGGGCTTCTCGCCGTTGCGCAGTTGCTGGGCCTGATGGCGCATGCGCAGGGTGGCGATGAGTTCGAGCGCGTCGATCAGATTGGCCGCGCCGTCGCGACTGAGCGCCCCGCGTTCGGCGGCGGTCTGGAGGCGCTCGTTGGTGTTGTTCTCCATGATCCCGGCCGAGAGCGCATAGACGCGCGCCAGATCGATGATGGGGATGAGGCCGCGATGCTTGATGTCGAGCGTGTGGTCGTGATCGCCGCCCTGGATCAGCACGATGTTGCGGAAGAAACCGAGCGGCGGACGGTTCTTGAGCGCATTGGCCGCCATGTAGGCGATGAAGATGCGGTTGGCGCGCGACTTCTCGATGATGCGCTCGTGCAGCTCCTCGCACAGTCCGTTGGGGTCATGCAGCGAGCGCATGTCGAAGAAGACATTCGACAGCATCAGCGCCATCGGCTCGGGTTTGAGGATCCAGTTGGAGAAATACTTGTTCCAGATCCGCAGCGTCTGACGCCACTTGGGATTGCTCGCCATGACGTCGCCGGGACAGTAGACGAAACCGCAGGCATGGAGTCCATCGTTGACGAAGCGGGCCAGGGCGGCGAAATAGGCGTCGTCCTCGGGCTTGGCCTCGTCTGAGATCAGGAGCGCGTTGTCCTGATCGGAGTGTGCGGACTGCTCGCGCCGCGCCTGCGAGCCGCCCAGCAGCCAGGCATAGGGCACGGGCGGCGCGCCGAGATCGGCCTCGGCCAGCTCGATCAGACGCAACGTGATGGCATCGGTGATGGCGCTGATCGCCTGTCCGACCTGGGTCGCCGTCGCTCCGCCCAGGATCAGATGCACCTGCAACTCGGCGATCTTGGCTCCGATCTGGGCCAGGGTCTCGATGGAGTCGGCGCGATGGATGTCGCCGACCAGATAGATCGAGTTGGCGCTCTGGAAACGGGTGAAGTCGGTCGAGGAGATCAGCCCCACGACCCGCCCGTTCTCCACCACCGGCAGATGATGGATGTTGAGCCGGGTCATGGCGATGAGCGCCTGGAAGCCCAGGGTGTCCATGTCCACCGTGGTCAGCTTCTCGGTCATGATCGCTCGCACCGGCTGGTCGGTCGCCAGTCCGGCCGCGACACAGCGGTTGCGCAGATCGCGGTCGGTGATCATGCCGGCCAGTCGCTCGCCGTCCATGATCAGCAGCGAGGAGACATGATGCTCGGACATGAGACGCGCGGCCTCGCGGATGCTGGTCTCCGGGCCGGTGGCGATGGGGCCGCGTCGGACCATGTCGCGCACCCGCACCGTCATGAGTCCGGTGCCGCTGGACGGTGACTCGGTGACGACGTCGAGCGCCTTGCGCAGTCGGCGCGAGGTCGACTGATCGAAGTGTTCGGCGAAAGACGGATGCGCGGCGCGCAGTTCGGTCAGGTCCGAGCAGGGCAGGGCATAGACGAGTGTGTCCTCGGCGGTATTGCCCTGGAAGCGCGGCTCATCGGCCTCGGCGCGACAGTTCTGCTCGCACAGATCGCCCTCGGCCAGCTTGCCGACCAGATCGCCGCGCGGATTGCGCAGCTCCACCGCACCGCGGCGCAGGATGTAGAGACAGGGCGAGTCGGTCGCCTCGGGCGGAAAGGGCGTGCCGCGACGGAAATAGCGCACCGACAGACGGCGCGGAAGACGGGCCAGCGTCTCCTCGGGCAGTTGATCGAACGGCGGATGACTGGCCAGGAATTCCTGGATCTCGATCAGTTCGACATCCATCGATTGTTCTCACGCTTGCGGAATGGAACTCGGGTCGAGCCGCTATTGAACCATGAATCGCGGGCGTTCGGGCGAATGGCGTATCACGCCGGTTTCGTTCGCAGGGCGTTTCGGCGAGAATGCGCCGTCGCCCAAGAATTCCTGGATGCCCTGTCTATGCTGCTGATGATCGACAACTACGATTCCTTCACCTACAACCTGGTGCAGTATTTCGGCGAGCTGGGCGCCGAGGTGAGGGTCGTCCGCAACGACGAGCTGACGGTCGAGGAAGCGGTCGCGCTCGCGCCCGAGCGGGTCGTGATCTCGCCCGGACCCTGTACGCCGCACGAGGCCGGCATCTCGGTGGCCCTGATCGAGCGTCTGGCCGACGAGGTGCCGATCCTAGGCGTCTGTCTGGGGCATCAGTCGATCGGGCAGGCCTTCGGCGGGCGCATCGTCAAGGCGCCCGAGGTCATGCACGGCAAGACCTCGCCGGTGTATCACACCGATCAGGGCGTCTTCAATGCTCTGCCCAATCCGTTCGAGGCCACGCGCTATCACTCGCTGGTGATCGCGCCCGAGACCCTGCCGGACTGTCTGGAGGTCACGGCCTGGACCCGGAACCCGGACGGCTCGCGCGAGTGCATCATGGGGGTGCGGCATCGCACATTGCCGATCCAGGGCGTGCAATTCCATCCCGAATCCATCCTCACCGAGCAGGGCCATCGCCTGCTCCAGAACTTCCTGGAGGATCGCTGACATGGAGCTCAAGGACGCCATCACGCGCTGTATCGAGCGACGTGATCTCAGTAGCGACGAGATGACGGCGGTGATGCGCACCATCATGACCGGCGGGGCCACCCCGGCCCAGATCGCGGGTTTTCTGGTCGCGCTGCGCATGAAGGGCGAGAGCGTGACCGAGATCGCCGCCGCCGCCGCCGTGATGCGCGAGCTGGCCGCCGGGGTCGAACTCTCCGGACTCGAGCATACGGTCGATATCGTCGGCACCGGCGGCGACTGTTCGGGGACTTTCAACGTCTCGACCACCAGCATGTTCGTCGCCGCCGCCGCCGGCTGTCGTGTCGCCAAGCACGGCAACCGCTCGGTCTCCAGCAAGTCCGGCGCGGCCGATGTGCTGGAAGCGGCCGGGATCCGGCTCGATCTCACGCCCGAGCAGGTCACGCGCTGCGTGCGCGAGGTCGGGGTCGGCTTCATGTTCGCGCCCGGTCATCACAGCGCCATGAAGCATGCCGTCACGCCTCGGCGCGAGCTGGGCGTGCGCACCATTTTCAACGTCCTGGGGCCGCTGACCAATCCGGCGCGGGTGCCCAATCAAGTGCTGGGCGTCTTCAGCGCCGAGCTGCTCGAACCGCTCGCCCTGGTGCTGCAACGGCTCGGCAGCCGGCATGTGCTGGTGGTCCATGCGCGCGACGGACTCGACGAGATCAGTATCGCCGACAGCACGGATGTCGCTGAACTGCGCGACGGCGAAGTCCATGTCTACAGCCTGCGGCCCGAGGATTTCGGACTCCAGCGCGCGCCGCTGGATGCGATCCGCGTGTCCGGCCCTGCCGAGAGTCTGGCGCTGCTGCTGAGCGTGCTCGCCGGTGAAGCCGGACCCGCGCGCGACATCGTGCGGCTCAACGCCGGTGCCGCCATCTATGCCGCCGGGCGTGCCGATTCGCTCGCCGAGGGCGTGACGACGGCTGCTCAGGTGATCGACAGCGGCGAGGCGCAGCGGCGTCTGGAACGTCTGGTCGACCTGACCAAGAGCTTCGATTGATCCTCTCAGAGATGACGCAAACGCCCATGACTGATACCCCGGATATCCTGAAGAAGATCGTCCAGCGCAAGATCGAGGAAGTCAGCGAACGTCGCACGTGCCGGTCGGATGCTGAACTGAGCGCCGCCCTGGCCGATGTCGGGCCGGTGCGTGGTTTCGCCGCCGCGCTCCAGGCGCGTGTCGCGGCCGGCGATCCGGCGGTGATCGCCGAGGTCAAGAAGGCCAGCCCCAGCAAGGGCGTGCTACGTGCCGATTTTCGTCCCGCCGAGATCGCCGCGAGCTATGAACGCGGCGGCGCGGCCTGTCTCTCGGTGCTGACCGATGTGGATTTCTTCCAGGGCGCCGACGCCTATCTCCAGGAAGCGCGCGCGGCCTGTGCCCTGCCGGTCATCCGCAAGGACTTCATCATCGACCCCTATCAGGTGCGCGAGGCGCGTCTGATCGGCGCCGATGCCATTCTGCTGATCGCGGCCTGTCTGTCGGATGCGCAAATGAGCGAGCTGAACGCGCTGGCGCATGAACTGGGGCTGGACGTGCTGGTCGAGGTGCACGACGCCGACGAGCTGGAGCGGGCGCTCGCCGTACCCGGACGGCTGATCGGCATCAACAACCGCAATCTGCGCACCTTCGAGGTGACGCTGGAGACCACGCTCGGCCTGCTGGATGCGATCCCCGAGGACCGTCTGCTCGTCACCGAGAGCGGTATCCTGAACCGCGAGGACGTGGCGCGGATGCGTGGTCAGGGCGTCAACGCCTTCCTGGTCGGCGAGGCGTTCATGCGTGCGCCCGATCCCGGCGTCGAACTGGCGCGGCTGTTCTTCTAGCGTGCGCCATAGACCACGATGGTCTTGCCCTTGACGCTCACCAGACCCTGCTCCTCCAGGGTTTTCATCACCCGTCCGGCCATCTCGCGCGAGCAGCCGACGATGCGCCCGAGTTCCTGACGCGTCACCCGGATCTGCATCCCGTCCGGGTGCGTCATGGCGTCCGGCTGTTTGCAGAGATCGAGCAGGGTGCCGGCGATGCGCCCGGTGACGTCGAGGAAGGCCAGATGTCCGACCTTGCGACTGGTCGTCTGCAAGCGCATCGACAGTTGCGCGCCGAGGCTGTAGAGCAAGTCCTTGGCGACATCGGCCAGCTCGTCGTCGAGCAGGCGGTCGAGACGCTGATAGCTGATCTCGGCGACCTTGCAGCGGGTGCGGGTCCGCACGATGACGCTGCGCGTGTTTTGCGGCACGAACAGCCCCATCTCGCCGATGAATTCGCCCTTGTTGATATAGGCCAGCATCAGCTCGCGGCGCTCCTCCTCGTCGAACATCAGGGCCGAAACCGACCCTTCGATGAGGTAGTAGAGGCTCTCGGCGGCCTGTCCCTGGCGGATGAAATCGACGTTCTTGTCATAGCTCTTGGTGTGGCATTGCGCCAGAAAGGGCTTCAGCCACCTGGGCTCTTCCTTCAGTGCTCTCTGAGTGCTCATCGCTCGACCTGTGGCGTGGGTGGGCGGAACTGAACCGGATTCTAGGCAGGCTGGGTAGTCTTGTCGAACTTATGCTAGCCTGCCCCGCCGCCGACGCGGGCGGTCGAGACGAATCGGATCACAACCAACGGCAATGAGGGGCGAGCGATGAAGGCACGGGTGAAGTGGATCGATGGGGTGGCCATGCTGGGCGAATCCGGCTCGGGGCATGGCGTGGTGATGGACGGCCCGCCCGAGCTGGGGGGACGCAATGTCGGGGTGCGTCCGATGGAGATGCTGCTGCTCGGCATGGGCGGCTGCACTCAGTTCGATGTGCTCCTGATCCTGCGCAAGGGGCGTCAGCAAGTCACCGACTGCGTGGTCGAGCTGGAGGCCGAGCGCGCCGAGCAGGATCCCAAGGTCTTCACCCGGATCCACGCCCACTTCATCGTCACCGGGCGCGGGCTCGACCCCAAGCGGGTCGAGCAGGCGATCCGGCTGAGCGCCGAGAAATACTGCTCGGCCTCGATCATGCTTGGGGCGACAGCTGCCGTCACACACGACTTCGAGATCCGCGAGGCGCCCTGAGCAGCGCGCTCAGACCCAGTACGCGGTGCGCGTCATCACGCGCGAGGTCAGCTTCATCGCCTGACGGATGGGCGCGGGCAGGTCGGCCCCGCCCGCCGACTTGGCGACCTGGGCATGATGGATCTCGTCGGCCTTCATCCGTTCCAGGATCGCGCGGCTCTTCTCGTCATGGGCCGGGATCTGGGTCAGATGGTCGTCGAGATGATCCTCGACCTGACGTTCGGTCTCGACCACGAAGCCGAGACTCCATTTGTCGCCCGCCAGACCCGCCAGCGCGCCCAGCGCGAAGGAGCCGGCATACCAGAGCGGATTGAGCAGGCTCTTGCGGTCGCCGAGTTCTTCCAGCCGCTCCTCGCACCAGGCCAGATGGTCGTTCTCCTCCTTGGCCGAGCGCTCCAGACGCTGACGGGTCTCGGGCAGCCTGGCGGTGAGCGCCTGACCCTGATAGAGCGCTTGGGCGCAGATCTCGCCCGTGTGGTTGATGCGCATCAGGCGTGCCACATGCCGACGCTGATCCTCGCGCAGTTCGGCCTCCATCAGGTCGGCGGCCGGATTCTTGCGCTCGGTGATGCGCGGGCGTCCGAACACCGTGCGTAATGCTTGATCGGCGCCGATGAGCAACTGGTCGATCGGGGTATAGCGGCGGCTGTCGTGCTGAGTGTTCATCATCGATTCGAAGACTCGCAAATCAGGTGGAGGAGGGGAGCTGACGCACGATCAGCTCGACCGGATGCCGGACCTCGATGTCGAGACCGGACTCACGCACCCCGGCGAGCAGATGCAGCGCGCATCCTGGATTGGTGGTCACGATGATATCCGGCTTCAAGTCCCGGATGTGGTGCAGCTTGTCGTCGAGCAGCGCGGCGGCCATCGCCGGCTGCTGGAGCAGATAGGTTCCGGCCGCGCCGCAGCAGCGATCGTTGTCCGGCATGGGGGCGACCTCGAGGTCCGGAATCCGTGCCAGCAGCCGATGGACGGCGGCGTTGCCCCCGAGCAGGCGCCGGTGCGAGCAGGGTTCGTGCACCAGCACACGCTGTCTGAGCGGCGCCAGGACGAGCGTCTCGGGCCAGCTCCGGCGGTCGAGGTAATCGCAGACCTCCTGCGCTTGGGTGAGTGCCGGATGCTCGCGCAGTTCGGCGATACAGGCGCTGGAGACGCCGACCAGCGGGCGACCGCCGTGGACATGCGCGCACTGTTCGCGAGCACGATCGGCGGCCTCCGGGAAACCATTGTGACGCTGCATGGCGCCGCAGCAGACAGCGTCCGACGCGATCCGGACCCGGAGTCCGAGCCGTTCGCAGAGGATGCGCGTGGCCGCGATCGCTTCGCCTTGCGCGCTCGCGCCCGAGCAGCCGACGAAGAGATCCAGGTCGGCGTCGTCGATCTGGTGTGCTGCGACCGGGCGTGCCGTGACGGCCAGCGCTCCGAGAAGACGATGATGGGTCGCGATCGAGCGGAAACGGATCAGGCGGGCGATCTCGACGAGCCGCGCCAGTCCGGCTCCGACATAGACAGAGGCCCACCGTCCCAGCGCGTCCATGACCCGAGCGTTCGACAACGCACCGAGCCGGCGTCCGGTCCAGAATCGCCGCCAAGCCGGAGTCTCGGCCACGCGCTGCGTCCGCGCGCCGTCGAGCAGACGTCCATAGGCGACCAGCGACGGGCAGGCCGACTCACAGGCGCGACAGAGCAGACAGCCATCGAGATGTGCAGCCAGTCCGGGCGTCATATCCAGTTGGCCGGTCAGCCAGCCCTGGACCAGCGCGATGCGCCCGCGCGGAGAGTCACCCTCGTGGCGCGTCTTGGCATAGGTCGGACAGTGCGGCAGACAGAGTCCGCATTTGACGCACTGATCGGCGAGTCTGAGCAGATCCTGATTCGAGAGACGGGGCGTCGACCGGGCGGCCGACAGGTTGACCGGAGTATTCAAGGCGGATTCTTGGCGGTGAAGTGTGATGGACGACGTTCGACGGGAGCACCCGATCAGCGCGCGGGCGCGGCTCGGTGTCATGTAAGGAGCGGTGTTCGGGGCGTCATGATACTCTATAAGCCGTTATTCCGACCGAATCACTCTCCCAATCCATCGACCACGACGACCCGAGTTCGACCATGGCGCGCTACAGTCATCACATCTTCTTCTGCACCAACAGGCGCGAGGACGGTCGCCAATGCTGTGCCCAATCCAACGCCTCGAACATGCGCGACTATCTCAAGCGCCGCGCCAAGGAGGAGGGGCTGTCGGGTCCGAGCGGCGTGCGCGTCAACACGGCCGGCTGTCTGGGTCGCTGTGTCGATGGCCCGACCATCGTCGTCTATCCCGATGGCGTTTGGTACACATACGCCGATGAGCGGGATCTGGAAGAGATCCTGAGCGAGCACCTGAAAGCCGGGCGTGTGGTCGAGCGTCTACGGTTGCCCGATTCGGAGAAGTCCGCCTGAGTGTGGCGCGTCCTGTATCCACACCTGCCGCTCGATGACCTGTTGGCCGTCACCCACGGCTTTATCAGCACGTTTCGGCGGCGACGGACCTCCGGTCGCTGATCCATCCGAAGCTGCCGGCGTTCTGGGAGTCCTATCAGCCGCATCTGCGCCGATCCGTTCCGGGCGATCGTTGCGCTAGGCGACAGCGGCGGCGTCTCACCAGACGGTTGGGTTGAATCCACTGGGGTTGCGTACTTCGATCTGGTCGCCGTTTTGGCCGAGGACGTACAGTCCGCGCTCCATGGCGTATTCGGCGACGTCCTCGGTGACGACCATCCCGGCGACGGCGCCCATGACGCGATGATCCTTGTACAGTGGCAGGACGCGCTTGAGCTTTTCGAGCCGCACCAGGTGTCGGTCGATGTGTTCTTCGATGAGTTTGCTTTTGCATTCGACGGCAACGAGGGCGCCGTCGTTGACGACCAGCAGGTCGATCTCCAGGGCCTCGCCGTTGCGTTTGGCGGAGACGCTGGGATAGACGGCGTGCACTTCGATGCCCTGGGTGCGGAATAGGCGCACGACGGCGGGGGCGACCAGGTGTTCGACGAATTCACCGAGCCGGTTGCCGAGATCGCCCAGGTTTTTCGACAGTTGTTTGACGAGGCGGTCGGTTTCCTGGAAGCGGCGGTCGGTTTCCTGGAAGCGACGTTCGGTTTCTTGGAAGCGACGTTCGGTTTCCTGAGCGGCTTCTTTGATCAGGCGCTCGGTTTCTTGAAAGCGGCGGTCGGTTGCCTGGAATAGCTGCCATACATCTTCTAAGGTCGGATTGGCGAGGCCCATGGGGAATCCTGATCGATGTTTCCGGGGTTGGACTGATGCGGAGTGTAGAGTACGTGTTGGGCAGGGTCGAGGCTGTAAGGTTGCCGCCGATCCTGCCGATCGTGCTCTACAGTGGGTCGGGGCGCTGGTCGGCGGCGACGGACATCCGGGCGCTGATCCGTCCGAAGCTGCCGGCGTTCTGGGAGTCCTATCAGCCGCATCTGCGCTATTACCTGATCAATGAAGGGGCCTATGGGCCGGAACAGTTGGCGGCGATCGGCAGTCCGTTGAGCGGGGTGTTCGGGATTGAGACGGCGAGCGATCATCGGGCGTTGCGCGAGGCCGATCAGCACTGACCTGGCCGGGTTGGGGTCGCTCAAGGCGTCCGGCTTGCGCGCAAGGCTTCGACTTGGGCCAGG